>CACHSZ010000001.1 GCA_902582755.1 uncultured Alphaproteobacteria bacterium
ATTTATTAACAATTTAAATGAAACAAAAAATATTTTGCTTTTCTATAAAGTTAATAGATCAAATTTATTAGATGATACAATACTTAAAATGACTTCTATACTTAATCAATATTTTCATATTGATGGTAGTTTACCTCTTTTTAATGGATCAAATAATATTTATACAAAAATAATTTTTAATTCGCTTAATAAAGATAATTACTTAATAAAGAGAAAATTCACTAATTTTGAGAATGGAATAGCTTTTTATGAAGATAAAAATAAAAAAATTTTCTTTGATGTAGTTCAGCCAACCAAAGATAAAATAAATTCAAATTTAAGTGCAGGCACTTTGTCAATTGAATTAAGTGGTCATGGAGAAAAAATTTTTACAAATTGTGGAGCTTCAGAGAGTTATGGCAAAAATCCAGAATACCTAAGATATAGTGCAGCACATTCCACAATTATTTTGCAAAATACAAATATTAGTGAAATTAAAGAAGGAAATCCTCATATAAAATTTCCACAATCTGTGGTTTTCAGGAAAGAAATAAAAAATAATGAAGAAATATTAGAAGGATCACATAATGGGTATTTGAAAAAATTTAACAAAATAGTTAAAAGAAAACTAATTATTCCAACAAATAAAGACAAATTAGTTGGTGAAGATTCATTTATTTCTTATAAAGATAATAATGAAAGACTAATTTTTCATATAAGGTTTCACCTTGCAGAAGAAATGTCTTTCAATTTTACAAACAGTAAAAAAAATGTAATTTTAAAGACTAAACTAAATAATATTTGGTTATTTAAAAGTGATACAGAATTAGTTGTAGAAGATAGTATATTGGTTGATAACAATCAAACGAAACCTATAAAACAAATTGTATTAAAGGGTATAATAACTGAAAATAAATTAATAAAAAAATGGTCACTAGAAAAAATTTAAAAAAAAAATTTGCTCTAATATCTGTATACGATAAAAAAAAATTAAAGTATTTATGTTCCAATCTCTCTGAAAATAATTACAGTTTTATTTCTAGTGGTTCAACAGGAGAAAGAATTAGATCATTAGGTTTTAAATGTCTTGATATTGCTAAAGTTACAAAAATAAATCAAATGTTTGACGGTAGAATTAAAACACTTAATCATTTAATTTATGCTTCTCTTCTTTATGTAAGAGATAATAATAATCATAAAAAGCAGTTTTTGTCTTTAAAGATCCCAGAAATAGATATTGTAGTAGTTAATTTGTATCCATTTGAAAAGTATGTAAAACAAAATGAAAGTAAAAAAATTATAGAAATGATTGATATTGGTGGACCAAGTTTATTAAGAGCTGCAAGTAAAAATTTCAATTACATAACACCTGTTATGTTTATTGAAGATTACAATAAATTAATAAATAATATAAAGGTAAATAATGGAGTTACTGATATTAAATTTAGAAAAATGATGGCTTCCAAAGTATTTAAGGAAACTTCAAAATATGACAAACTAATTACTAAATGGTTTAATGAAAATAAAAAATAAAAAAATGTTATTAAGATATGGTGAAAACCCTAGTCAAAATGCTTATTTGATCAAAGCTCCTGGTAAAGCCATTTTTGATTACCAAATAAGTGGAAAAAAAATAAGTTATAATAATATAATTGATGTTGATAGTGGAATTAAGTGTCTTGCTGAATTTAATGAACCAACAGCAATAATTGTAAAACATACAAACCCATGTGGGGCAGCTTCTGCAAAAAACATCAATCTTGCTTTTAAAAAATCATATGAAAGTGATCCTAAGAGTGCATTTGGGGGTATAGTTTTTTTAAATAGAAATGTTAATTTTGTACTAGCTAAAAAAATTATTAAAAATTTTTTTGAAATGATTGTTGCGTCTAATTTTGACATAGATGCTATAAATTTATTGAAAACAAAAAAAAATTTAATTTTGTTAAAAATTCCAAAGACAAAAAAACAAAAAATGGAATTTAAATCTACTTTATTTGGTGATCTTTATCAATCAAGGGATTTGAAACTAATAAATAATAGATTTATTAATTTAGTTTCAAAAAAAATAGGATCTAAAAAATCAATTGAAGACTTATTATTTGCAATTAAAATTGTAAAACATTTAAAGTCTAATGCAGTTGTTTTAGTTAATAATAAACAAACAGTTGGTTTAGGTCATGGCCAAACAAACAGATATGATGCTATAAATTCAGCAATTAAAAATAAAAAAATTTATTTTAAAAATAAGTTATTTGTTTGCGCTTCAGATGGTTTTTTTCCATTTACTGATAGTTTAGCTTTATTAAATAGAAATGGTTGTTCTGTTGTTGCACAACCATTTGGATCTATAAATGATCAAAAAAATATAGCTTTTGCAATTAAAAATAATATATCATTATATTTTATTAAAAATAGATTATTTAAACATTGAGTAATAAAAATATTTTACCCAAATACATCAAGATTTTAATTAAAAATTATCCTAAGATTTATTCTGGTAGAAAAAATTTCAAAGATCATCATATTAGAATTATAAAAACAATTAATTTAATTAAAAAATACTTTAACAAAAAATAAATTGTCAATTCATTGTTTCTCTTAATACGTTTCGTGTGTTTACTGAGGCAAAAATTTGTTGTAAGTAGACATGATGAAAAAACCAAATTTACTTTTTCCAACACCAGTTTGGACATTGGAGTTAGAAAATTTTAAATCTGTTAATGAAGATATGTATAATTATATAAAGAATGAACAAGCAAGTGATAGTAACGGAATAAATAAAAGCAATATTAAAGGTTGGCACTCAAAAGATTTTGATCTTGATCATAGTGAGCCAAAGAAATTTATTAAACTTATATCTTCATCCATTGAACAAGTAATGACTGATATGAATTGGGATAAAGAAAAACAAGTTGTTAAAATAAATAATATGTGGGCAATAATAAATACAGGTGGATCATCTAATGCACAACATCAGCATGGTAATAGTAATATAAGTGGCGCATATTATGTTCGAGCTCCGAAGAACTCCGGTGATATTGTTTTTTACGATCCGAGACCAGCTCCTGTTTATTTTCATCCTAATGCTAAGAGCCCTAATTTATTAAATGCACAAGTAAATAGTGTTAGTCCTAAAGAAGGTGTATTGGTATTATTCCCTAGTTACTTAGATCATTCAGTCAATAAAAACTTATCTAATGAGGAAAGAATTGTAATAAGTTTTAATATAAGAATAAATTCAAAAGGTAATTAATTAGGTAATTGTTTTATCAAAATTAAATTTAAAATTTAGTCCAGTTTTTAAAATTTGGCATTAAATGTTCAAATCCATCACTATCTTTTAACATTATACTTATGTCTCCAGAAATAGAAATTCGAGGTTCACCTGATTGATTAGGCATGGTTGCATGTAGTGTTTTTGATGGAAAAATTATTATAGAATCTTGCTCTAGGTCAAACATTGATCTATCAGAATTGTAAGCATTAGGCTTATTAATTAAAGACTTATCTAGCTTACTATTTGTAAAAATATTTTTTGCAATTTCATTTTGTAATTCGTTTGATCTAAAAATAATTCCTCCTGATTTAGGAGGTTTTAAAAGATAGTAAGCAAAACTTATATTTGATTGTGCATGTGTATGAAAATTTATACTTTGTTTGTTCTTAGTATATGTTGCCCAAGATCTTTGATAATATATATCAAGAAGCTTAGTATTTATTTCTAAAAGTTGAAGATATTTTATTATGGTGTTAGAAATTTTATTTGATATGCTTTTAAATATCTTATTTTCAAACAAAAACTCATAACCTTTAGTATCACCTGTCCAAGCGTACTCAGAATTTGTATTAGTATTTTCCTGCATACGAATAATTTCATCAACTAATAATTTTCTTTCATTTTCATCAATTAGTATCTTATCTTGTGCAACTGTTAATGGAAATAAATTTAAAGCTTTCATTCTTTCTTAATAACATTGTGATTGGTTATATGAAATAAAAATTAACTTTTTTGTAATTTCGGTGTTATTTTTTGATATTTTTTAAAAAATTAGTTATCTCTATATTGCTATCTTGTAATTTGTTTATTATCATTTTTCCATGAATGCCCACAAAATGAAAAAAATTTGGTTTTTTGATTTTCACTGAATTTGGGAGAAAGGGCATATAATTCCATTCAGCTCCTAATTCATTAAATATAACTGTGTTGTCTAAAATAAATTCATTAAGCAACATGTTATCTGAATTTTTACCTTTTGGTTTTAATTTTTTATTTAATCTTTCAATCATATATTTAGAAATTTTTTTGGCAGTAAGATTATCACAAAATGTAACTCCCGAATTAAAATATCCTATATTATCACTCAAATTATTAACAGTTCTAAATATCTTTGAAGAGTTTCCTTCTGGTTCTCTTACATTCATCAAGCCTTTAATTAGTGGTAATTCTTCAGCATCAGGATAAATATAAACATCATTGTCTATATAAATAATATAATCATAATTGTTATTAAAATGAAAATATCTATCAAATGAGTAGTGTTTGTTTTTTGTTTCTAAGAAATCAAAAGTTCCATATTTTTTTTCATATATACTTTCCTCAACTAAATAATAATCATAATTAAATTTTTTGCAGTAAGCTTTTACAGATGGAATAAACATTTCTCTGATTGGATTAATGGTATTGTTGTTACCCCATTGTGTTCCTTTATCTATATCAACTTGTATAATTAAGTATTTAGAATTCATTAAAGTTAATTCGATATTAAATGACACTTTTGATTTTTACTATAAGTAAGATCTCTAAAAATAATTTTTTTATTAAAAAAGGTTAATTGTTCCAATAGATAAATATCAATAAGTTTGATTTATAACTATGTAATGCTATTAATTAAGGATAATGAATATTTGTGGCATAAATTTATTCGAGGGTGAAAAATATAGACGCATACAGAATCAATTAAAGGTCATACAAGAAATTTTTTTAGTAAATAAAAATAATAAATTTATATATCTAGGTAGGAATGTTCAAGATGATGACTATGAAAAGTATGATGCTTTTGTTACTTGTGGAGATGTTAAGATAGCGTTAGATCAAAATTTGATTGATATTTTTCTTAAGTTACAATCTTCCAAAAAACCTAGATTAATTAGAGATGTAACATATTTGAGAATTATACCCAAATTGACTAAATTAGATGTTAATCAATATCCAAGATTTACATGGAACAGCATCTTGCCAAATAAGATGAATTTTCCATTTGACTCAAAATATGACAGATGGCTGGAAATTAAGAAAAAATATAACTTAGTTGTTAAAGACTATAAACCTCAAGGGGACAAAATATTGTTTCTTTTACAAAATCCTACAGATTCATCTTTGAATGTTTTAAACTTTTATCAAGATGGATATTTAAATTTTATGATTAAAACTATAAATGAAATTTTCAAATTTACTGATAGGCAGATAGTTTTAAGAGGCCATCCTATGAACTCGAATAATGATGTTTTTTTAAATTATTTGTTAAAAATATTTTTAAAAAGTAACAGATTAATTGTTTCAAATAATAAAAATTTAGAGGATGATTTAAGGGATAATATCAAATGTGTAATAAGTTATAATAGTTCAGGGTCAGTAGAAGCTTTATTTCATGGAGTTAATGTAATAAATCTTTCTAAGGCAAACCCGTGTTTTACTGCTGCATCAAATAAATTATCAGACATAGAAAATCTAAAAAATCTTGATAGAGAGGATTTTCTTAAAAAAATTGCATTTTTACATTGGGAAAATGAGGAGTTAAAGAGTGAAATCACTAGAAAATATTTAAGTAATCTTTTAACAGAGTCTATTCCTAAAAGTTAAACTAAGTTAATTATATTTTATAAATCTAAATTATCATTTGATTTAAAAAATCTTGATAATTCTTCTTTAGAATATAATTTATTTTCAGATTTTACATAAGGTGAAACAATACAAATATTTTCGGAGTTATCATTAATTTGTTTATAAGACTGATTACTTTCTTTTTTACTAATTTTTTCATAAAGATTGTAATCTAATTCATAATATTTTTTTAACAAATTTAAATTTTCTTTAGAAGGAGTAAAACTAAAATTATAATTATGTTCCTGATAACGCGAATACAAAACTGAAGGTAGTTCAAACCGTGATAAAATGTTTGATAAAAAAATATCCCAATTTTCTAAAGTATTTACCATATCAAAATAATTAATATTCTGAATAGCAATATCTAAAGCTCTTCTTGATATAGATTTACCACTACTATATTCACCGCTAAATTGCCTGGTTATTAGATTATCTCTGAAATTTTCAGCTTCTTTTTTTATAAAGTATTCGAAAGGAAATTTAGAAGGATCTTTTTTATCTTTATGGAGAGTAAATTTATAATTTGAGATCATTCTTTGAGTTGGTTCTCTGACAATAGTGAACTTAAAACAATTTTTAATATCATCACAGAAATCATAATTTAAATGACCGGATATAAATTTAGGTTTTTGTTTTATAGAATCAAAAGGCAATAATCTTTCTTTATAACTTTTATTATATTTTATTCTATGAAAATCAAAATTCTTTAATATGCTAGAAAGTTTTGCAAATATATGATCAATTGTAGTGCCCCCACTTTTTGGAACATGCATAAAGTAAATTGAATTATTTAAATATATATTTTTCTTAAAATTATAGCTTGGTACTAGATTAAATTTGACTTTCATTTATTTTTCTTATTTCGATCAAATTGTTATTTGTTTTAGGATATTTATTACTAATTAAAGTTAAAACATTATAGTTGTATTTTCTTAAATTTTTATCAAAATAATTTTTAAAACTTAATAAATCATTACTTTGTGCATCTTCAATTATGTAAATACCATCAGATTTAAGACGATCGATAGAATGTTCAAATAAATTTATAGCTGCGGAAAAAGTATGAAGTCCATCGTCAATGATCAAATTAAAATTCTCTTCATCTATTTCTTTCCACATTTGAAGAACTGATTTTTTATCTGCCTGATCAACATAAAATGTTTTGATTCTCGTTTCTCTAAATAATATTTTTTTATCAATATCAGCTCCATAAATTTCAGCATTTTCAAAATAATCTCTCCATGCTCTTAAACTGGCGCCGGGTTTACCAGTTAAGCCCATATTTGAAATTAATTCAGGATTATTTGTGCCAATTCCACACTCAAATAATTTTAAAATCTCTCCTCTACAATGATCAAATAATTTTGAATAATAACTGCCGTAAGTATGAGCATTCCATTGATACGGTTTTGAGGTTTCTTGACTTATTGTTCCTTTATCTGAACCATAATGATCAAACAGATAATTAAGAACATAGTTAGATGATTGATAAAAATCATTAATTTTGTATTCAAAAACATTTTTATTATTATTTTCCATAAAAACTTGTTACAAAAAAGTAGGTTATATTATAATTTATTTAATATTTAATAAAATGCAAAATATAAATATAAACCCGAGTGATTTAAGTGTTATTTTTTGGAATAAAATTTTAGAAAATTCATATTTAAAATCTGAAACTTATAAAGAAGAGTTTTTTTCAAAAATCGATAGCTTAGATAAGCTAAGAGTATCAAGTGATTATAATACTGGTTCAATAACCTCAACAACTTCTTGGTTGTTATATTCCCTAACAATATATTTTAAACCAGTAACTATAATTGAAGTAGGTAGCTTCATAGGAAAATCTATAATCAGCATGGCCCTTGGTGCAGACACTTATAAAGAAGAGTATGAAAGTAAGATTTTTTGTTGTGATATGTCAAATGATATTACTCTTCCAAAATTATCGTTAAACAAAATCACTCAATTTAATAAAACTAAAAGTCAAAAAATGTTTAAAGAATTGGATGGTAAACATTCTTTTGATTTAGTTCATATTGATGGGAGATTGGGTAATGAAGATTTTGAATTAATAAAAAAAAATATTAGTGATAAAACAATTTTTATTTTAGATGATTTTGAAGGAAAGGAAAAAGGTGTTATTAATTACATACAATTTATTCAAAACTTTAATAATTCAGATTTTAAATATTTATTAGTTTACCCAATTCAAAATGAAACATTGTCAAAATTTAAACTTGTAGAGAGAAGCACTAGTGCAGTGTTATTACCTACTAGAAGTTTAGGCTTTACAAATCAGTAATCTTTCAAAAAAATTATTTAATAAAATTATAGTAATCTTTAATTAAACTTTTTGATTGTTTTCCTTTAAAATGAATTGTGAAAGGTTGTTTTTTTTCATTTATAAATTGTGGTGGACATGCAAAATCTTCTTCTTCAAGAAAAGCAAATTTATAATTTTTATTTTTAACTATATCTTTAAGAACTTTCTGGTCACCAAACCAAAACTTATAATTATCTTTTAATTTTTTATATAATAATTGGCAATCATTCCAAAAATCATTAGTTTTTGTAATTACAAAACATCCTATATAGGGATATATTTCGCCTAAGTTACCTTTTTGGTGTTCTGCAAATGTCTGCCCTCTGAATTGAACAGGTAATCTAGCAGTCTTATTAAAAGATCTTTTTAACAATATTACATCAGCTTTATCTAATAATAAATCAAAAGGAATTTTTCTTGTAATAAGCATATCAATATCGAGAAATATACTTGGTTCAAAAAAATTTAGTTTTGCATAAGAATTAATACGTCCTTCCATTATTTTATTTTGATCAATATTAATTCTAAAAACCTCATCAACTCCTATTACTTTTGGTGTTTTAAAATCTGTACATTGTATAATCTTGGAGTTCGGGTGAAATTTTTTAATAGAAGAAACAAAATAATTTAAATTCTCTTCATCATAATCATGAATAACAAATTTAGAGTTTTCAATTTGTTTTTCTAGATAAAAAAATACGAAATTATTTGGATCGTTTTTTTTCATTATTTATAAAATATTATTACAATATTTAATTTCTGTAAAAGGAAATAAATAGAAATATTATGACGATGAGACTAGAAGTTTGTAGAAGATAATTTTAAAAGTGAAATCTATAGTTTTGGTTACAGTTTTTGACATAAGGTAATTTTGACTCCTGGATAAATGAAGTGGAAAATTAAATTGATTTAATTTATTTTTTTACTAAAGCTTTGTAAAATTTCTTACTATTATAATAAAGGTAGAAAATATAAATATCCATAAAAATGAAATAGCAATTACATTAAAGTGTATACTATAAATTTCTGATGTATATCCAATTATAGCAGGGCCTAAAAGAAAACCTAAGAAACCTAACGTAATCAAATTAGCTGAAGCAGTATTAACATTTTCACTAGTAGATTTTAGAGCCAATCTAACAATTATTGGTACAAAATTCGCTGTTGTAACTCCTAATATAAACAGACCTGCCAAGATAAAATAATAATTTCCAAACAAAACAATTATTAAGTAAATAATAGCCCCAAACAAAGGTAAGTAACAACCAATGATTCTTTCATTAAATTTTTCAATCAAGGTAGCTCCAAGAAATTTAGATATTGTTTCACCACTAAACCAACACACTATTGTTAAGCTAGCAATTAAGCTGGTGGTTAATAGTTCTTTCTCAAACCAAAGTGGCGCCCAATCAACTATGGCAGTTACAGTTGCAAAAAAAGCAAATAAATACAAACTATAGATTAATAGTTTATTTTCAGGAAATCTAAATTTTTCAGTTTTTTCAATTTCATCATATTGTTTTTTTAACCCAAGTACAAAAACAAATATACTTGAAATTAATCCAAAAAAAATAAGAATAAAAAACAATATATATGAGTTGAGTTCCAAAAATCTATATAGCCCTGAACACAATCCACCACATAAAATACCAAGACTAAAAAAAGCGCTATAGTATGTTTGCAAAATCTTATTTGTTTTATTTTCTGCAACACTTGTTACGGCAGTAGCAGTAGTATTTATTATACCAAAACCGATACCTGCAGGAATTGAGGCAAATAGAAACAATGTTATGCTATTTGAAAAAACGAAAAAAATAGGGGTAAAAGAAAATACTAACAAGCCTAATACCAAAGAGGTTCTAGAACCTAGATTGGGAATAATTAATCTACCTGATAATTGAGAAAAAAGTAATTGAACTAATGAGAAAATCATAAATAGATATCCAAGTATAGAATTGTTCATTTCTAATTTCTGAAAAATCCAAGGAATATGAGATAATGTATTCCCCCAAATAAATAATGGAACAAAAATTGCTATTGAAGCAGAAAAAAAACTATTTAAATAAATTTTATTATCCATTAATTAAAGTTACTTGTTTCTTCAAGATATTAAATATTGAAAGATACTAACAAAATTTAATGATAAATAAAATTATACTTATAACTGGTGGGGCGGGTTTTGTTGGTTCTCATTTATCTGAATTTTTAACAAAAAAAAATAAAGTATATGTATTGGATAACTATTTTACTGGTAGTAAAAAAAATCACATAAAAGGTGTAATTTACAAAAATGGAGAGACTGAAAATGCTTTTAGTTTATTCAAAAGTCTTAAATCTATAGATTATATTTTTCACTTAGGTGAATATTCAAGAGTTGAACAAAGTTATAATGATTTAGAAAAAGTGATGAAATATAATGTAGGATCTTTTTTTGAAATAATAAAGCTTACTATGCATTTTAATTCAAAATTGATTTATTGTGGATCAAGCACCAAATATGCAGTTTATGAAAAAAATGATCACCATAGCCCCTACGCATGGTCCAAAAAGAATAATACTGAATTTTTAATAAACTTTGCGAACTATTATAAAATTAAATATGCAATTGCGTATTTTTATAATGTTTATGGAGATAGAGAAATAGAAGATGGCAAATATGCAACAGTGATTGCTAAATTTCTAAAATTAAAAAATACAAATGCAAAATATATAGAAATTACAAAACCTGGTACACAAAAGAGAAATTTTACTCATATAAAAGACATTGTTTCTGGTCTTGTAAAGATTGCCGAGAAAGGAAATGGTGATGGCTACGGAATTGCATCAAATAAGTCGTACACTATAATTGAGTTAGCAAACATTTTAGATATACCGTATAAATTAATGCCAAAAAAAATGGGTAATAGACTGAATGGCAAAGTTAACGTTTCTAAAACCAAAAAATTAGGATGGTCTTCTAAATATGATTTAAAAAAATATATAAAACTAAAATTACATAATTAATGGAAAAAATATTATTTATTGCTAGTGATTTCAAATATAAGGGATCATTATCAAAAATTAAACAATCACAAAATAAATTTATTCAAATGGTAAATAATTCATCTATGGATTCTGGAAATGCTTTTTTTATTAATTCTCTTAAAACTATAGGTAACTTATCAGTAGTTTTTGGTGAAGAAAATGCAATTAAATTAATCTCAGAACATAGGTTTGCAATAATTGGCATTGACCTCAAACTTTTTCTTTCTGAGGTTAAATCTAAATCTCTAGATCTATTAAATTCAAGTGGGGCAAAAATAATCTTATATATAAGTTTTGATGGGAACTTTAGTAGAAGTTTTAATGTAAGTAAAATAAATGATTATTTAAATATAGATGCAATATTTGTTACTAACTTACTAAAAGATTTAAATGAATATAATTTAGACTCAAATATTGAAAAAAAAATGCATTCATCGTTTTTAGGACTTGGATATTTAGGGGTTAGATATGATACTGTATCCAATAAATTTATGAATTTACCATTATCTGATAACAAACATGAAAAAAAATATGATGTTTTTTTTGCAGGATCTATTAGTCAATCAAAGAAAATAAGAGTGAATGTGATTTCTAGATTAGAAAAAGATGAACGTATAAAAAGTTATAACTTTTTTTTAAAACACTTTAAAATAGGTGATGGTTCAGTACCCTTAAATAATAGAGAATTTTACAAAAAATTAAAATCATCACTGATTTGTTTAGATCTAAGTGGCAATTATGACAATTTAACTATGAGGTTTAATGAGATTATATTATGTGGAGAATTACCAATTGTTGATTATGGATTTAAAAAATTTTCTGTCTCATCACTATACGAGAATATTATTGATGAAATTTTATTTAATAATAATGATGAACTATTTAATTTTATTGATGAATATAAAGATATAAAAAAGAGAGAAAGGATTAAAGTAGAAATCAATAACATATTTAATCAATATTATCGTCCTCAAATTCATGGTGAATATATACAATCGAGAATTTAGTTTAACACAATTTTCTATTTCATCCTATTCTGATGGATGGTTAAAAAATATCACTAGATGATAAAAAAAATATAAGAATAATAATAATAAATTTCATAAACTGCTTAATATTAAAGTACATTGCAAACGGATTGTAAAATTAAAGGTGGGATTGGGATTTGGGGCGTGCGAAGAGATTCGAACCCTCGACTTCAACCTTAGCAAGGTTGCCATTACCAAAATCAAAGCGCCTTTTCTTAATGAATCTAAAACATTTATCGACACATAATTGTATCAATATTTAAACGCATTTACTACACGTGGGCTACGCAAAAAATATTCTTATATTAATGCAGTTATTGCTAATAATAAATAAAAAATAAATAATTTTGAAATTAATTGATATAATAATTAATGTAATTTATTATTTATTAATATCATTTATTAAAAGATGTCTTTCTCAAATATAAAGCTTCCATCAAATAAAAGTTTTGGACTCCTTTTCTCATTAATATTTACTATCATAGCCTTATATTGTTTATTTAATGAGTTATCGTTTTACTTTGTATTTTTTTTTATATCTGCATTTTTTTTTATAATTGCTATACTTAAACCATCTTACTTATACTTTCTTAACAAGTCCTGGATGTTTGCTGGATATGTCTTAAACATAATTTTAAGCCCAATCATATTAGGTTTCATTTATTTTTTATTAATAACCCCAACTGGCGTTATTAGAAGATATGTTTTTAAATCTGATGAATTAACTTTGAAAAAAAATAATGTTAAAACATATTGGATACTGTCAAACAAGGACGTTGCAAATGCAGAATCATTCAAAAAGCAGTACTAAAAATGAATTTTCTATTAGAATTAATCAGTTTTTTAAAAATTAGAAAAAAATTCTGGTTACTTCCAATTATAATTATAATGGTGATTTTTGGATCATTATTAATTTTAGCAGAAGGCTCTATCGTTGCACCTTTCATATATACTTTGTTCTAAATGTATATTCTTGGCATATCTGCATTTTATCATGATAGTGCTGCTTGTTTAGTAAAAGATGGAGAAATATTGGCAGCAGTACAAGAAGAAAGGTTTACTAGAATTAAACATGACAAAAAATTTCCAGCTAAGTCAATAAAATATTGTTTAGAATATGCTGGAATAAACTTATCAGAAATAGAATATATAGTTTTTTATGAAAAACCTTTTCCAAAATTTGAAAGAATTCTTGAAACTTACTTAGCATTTGCTCCAATAGGGTTTAGTAGTTTTTTAAAGTCAATGCCTTCCTGGTTAAAAGAAAAATTGTTTTTAAAATCTTTATTGTCAAAAGAATTAAAAAAAATAGAAAAAAATATTTTTAATATAGATGAACGATTATTTTTTAGTGAGCATCATCTAAGTCATGCTGCAAGTGCTTTTTACCCATCTCCTTTTAATAATGCGGCTGTATTAACAATAGATGGGGTAGGTGAATGGTCCACAACGTCTATCTCAGAAGGAATTGGTAATAAATTAAACAAAATAAAGGAAATAAATTTTCCACATTCAATTGGTTTGTTATATTCAGCATTTACTTACTTTACTGGCTTTAGAGTTAATTCTGGAGAATATAAACTCATGGGTCTAGCTCCGTATGGAGAGCCTAAATACGTTAATCTAATTAAAGACAACTTGATTGATATTAAAAATGATGGTTCTTTTAAACTTAACATGGATTATTTTAATTATTGTGTTGGTCTTAAGATGACAAACAATAAATTTAATAATCTTTTTGGTTCAACACCAAGAAAACCTGAAGAGAAAATAAACCAAAAAATTTTAGATATAGCTTCTTCGATCCAAAATGTGACAGAAGAGATTGTTTTAAAAATTACAAGACATATTAGAAAAATTACCAATCATAAAAACTTATGTTTGGCTGGAGGAGTTGCTTTGAATTGTGTAATAAATGGAAAAGTTTTAAAAGAAAAAATTTTCAATGATATCTGGATACAACCAGCATCTGGTGATGCAGGAGGAGCTATAGGAGCTGCACTGGCTTTATATTATTTGAAATTAGGGAAAAAAAGAATTGTTAAAAATAATAATGATCAAATGAAAGGGTCTTATTTAGGTCCACAATTCAGTGAGAATGATATCCAAATATTTATAAAACAAAAATCACCTGTTTATGAAAAGTTGAGTGATGAAAAAATAATTGAGAAAGTTGCAAAAGACATAAGTGAAGATAAAGTAGTTGGGTGGATGAATGGAAGAATGGAATTCGGTCCTAGGGCATTAGGGGGTAGAAGTATTTTAGCTAGTGCCGAATCAAAAAAAATGCAAAAAATTTTAAATTTAAAAATTAAGTTTAGAGAATCATTTCGCCCTTTTGCTCCAAGTATTTTGAGTGATGATTTAAAGGATTGGTTTTTACTTGAAAAAGATTCACCGTATATGCTTCTTGTTGCTGAAATAAATAATAACAAAAGAATTAGTATGAGTGATGAACAAAAAAAATTATTTGGTATCGAAAAACTTAATGTAATTAGATCAAGAATACCTGCTGTTACTCATGTCGATTATACTGCAAGAATCCAAACTGTGCATATGGATACAAACCCAAGATATTATAAATTAATTAAAAAAGTAAAAGAAGTTACTGGTTGCCCAGTAATTGTGAATACATCATTTAATATAAGGGGGGAGCCAATAGTCTGTACACCCAACGACGCATTTAAATGTTTTATGGGAACAGAAATGGATACCCTAGTTATCGAGAACTTCTATTTTAGTAAAGATAAACAATCTGCATCAAGTAAGTATAGAGCATCAGAATACAGAAAAAATTATGAACTTGATTAAAAATTATTTTTCTTATGTTTTAACGATTATATCAATTCTTTTCTCTCTATATGTTATTTTCAAATCTGAAATTTTTTGGAATGGAGAAATAAGAGAGTATTACTTAAAATATTATATTATTAGTTGTATATTGTTATTAATATCATTTGTTTCTTTTGTCCTTTCTGAAGAAATCAAGACTTACATCGCAATATTTATGTTTAGTATAATATTTGGATTATATTTATTTGAATTATATTTAATTTTTTTTATAAAAGGCATCAATTTTGATACTCGCACAAAATTTCAAGCATTTTTAGATAAAAAAACTAATATAACTGATTTAGTTCTTACAGTTACTCCATCAAATTACTTTAATAAGGATGTTGAAGTATTTCCATTATCTGGAATTTCCAATTCAAACACATTAGATTGTAATGAAGATGGGTATTTTTCTATTATTGAAACTGACAGATACGGTTTTAATAACCCTGATGAAGTTTGGGATAAAGATCATATTGATTATGCATTAATAGGTGACTCTTTTGTTTGGGGATCATGTGTTAATAGGCCAAATGATTTAGGCTCAGTAATTAAAAATATTTCAAAAAGCACCGTGTTAAATCTTGGATATGGAGGAAATGGCCCTTTAGCAAGTTATGCATCAATTAAGGAGTATCTACCAAGACAAACTAAAAACATTGTTTGGTTTTATTTTGAGGGTAATGATAATGAAAATTTACTTTCTGAACTTGAAAATAAATTTTTGAAGAATTATTTTTATGAAAATAATTTTAATCAAAATTTAAAAACTAAGCATGATATTATTGACACAATGGGAAAAAAAGAAATTGCTGAGCTTATTGTTAAGAAAAATGAAAAATCCAAACAAATTCTATTTGAAAGAATAAAAATACTAAAACTTGATGAGGTGCGTTTTATTATAGGAGGATATTATGAATATATTAGAAGACAGTTAAATAATACAAATAATGAAATTGACAGAAAAACACCAGAAAAAGAAATTACAAAGATAGTCAAACTAATGAAAATTAATTCCAACAAAATTGGCGCCAATTTATATTTCGTTTATTTGCCAGAATTCGCTAGATTTAAAAATAAATATAGTAACAAAAATTATAAAAAAATAAAAGATATAATAAATAAAAATGACATTTATTTTATTGATATTATAGAAGAGGTTTTTAAAAAAACTGATAATCCTTTAGAATATTTCCCTAACAATTTAAGGGGTTCAGATTTGCATTACAATGAAAAGGGGTACTTTGAAATTGGAAATATAGTATATGAAACTATTAATTCTCAAAATTAATATAAATTTTTATTTTTTTTTTTACATTAGTTCTGAAAATCATTATTCATAAATTATGAATTTAATTAGAAAATCTTATGCATCAATTGAGGAAAAAAATCATTTAGATGAATCAAGAATAAACCCTAAATTTGAAGACATACATTTAAAACCTTCTAATCAAGATACTGAAATAGTTCAAAACCTTCTTGAGTTTATAAAGGAAAATAATCTAAGTACTTTTACCGGAACAGGAGAATGGAATTGGTTAGAAAAAAATGCAAGAACTCAATATCTTGAAGCTTTAATTAACCACAAAGAAGAACTATTGACTGAATTATTTTGTAATATGTTTAGAAATGATGTTACCTACGGTTATTTAAGCCCTTCTTATCAAGATATAAATGGCTCAGGATTATGGAAAAACGTTTTATCAAATATTCTTTGCAATATTGACACATGTGTAGAATTTACAGGTTTAGATTCATTAGAAATGTTAGTAACAAAAAATGAAATTGGTGCACCATACGGAATTAAATATGGAAATGGACACATATTGCCAGATTCACCAAGACACTATTATTATTCTCATAAAATACACAATATATGCAGAAAGATTAATGATCCTAAAATTTTTGAAATAGGAGGCGGGTATGGAGGCCTAACAAATTTTTTATATAAATATGAAAAAGTTAACTATACTTATGTTGGAATAGATTTACTACCAGGACTTATTTCAACCTATTATTATCTTAAAAAAAATGATCTTAAAGTTAATCTCTTAAATGATATTAATAAAATAGTTGATGGAGAAATAAATCTATTTCCTTTTGAGATTTTTAGTAAATCAAGCAATCTTAATACTAATGTTGATTTAATTTTTAGTTCTAGATCGTTAAGCGAAATGTCTGAAGAAACGATAGATTTATATTTTAATTTTATAAATAACTCACAAACAAAATATATATATCATGAAAATAGTAACTTTGTTTTATTTCCAGAATCTGAAAGACACTTAGAGATTATAGGTTCTAAATTTCCTATAAGTAATGATAAATATTTTCTAAAAAGCTTACAAATTACTCCATTTACGGGAGGTTCTGGAAGATATAGGGAGTTTTTATATAAATTAAAATAAACTAATTATTCAATAACTACTTGAAGTGCAATTCGTTCACCTTTTTTTACAACACCCCCGTTATGCATTCCTGCCCCAGGATCAAAAATTAATGTGTTACCTACTTTAGATGTTAAGCTAACTAGATTTTTATCTAAGTATTTTTTTAAATTTGATTTATCATCAACTAATCTACCTATATTTGTTGTTACTCTTAGTTTTTTTGGTAATCTAAAAACACTTCTTCTTGATATAGGATTGTGACAATAGCTACCTACTGCAATAGCTCTACTAAACAAACTTTGTAATGGATCATAAACAAATCTATTGGATTTAGGTAAAAAACTAGTTTCGCCATTTCCTTTGTTAACTTTATTTAAATAAATCATTGCTTTCACTACACCTTCTGAAGGATCAATATGAAGGTTAGTATACTTAGTAATTTTTTTACAATCATATAAAAACTGCTTCCAGTGATTATCAGTGGATCTACCAACAGTTAACCTAACAGTGGAAACTCTCATATTTTTTTTTGAATAATAATGTTCACAAGCTTTTATAATTCCTCTGTCAACAAAAGCATTATTAACATTTTGGATTGATAAATTATTTAAATCTTTCCACCTATCGAAAGTTCCTGGAGGAGGTCTCCAGTCTTTTCTACTAGTGAGTAATCTATATTTTTTTTCTATATCTTTATTAATAAGATTATTGGTATCTAATTTTATTATCTTAAACCCCTGATTGTATAGACCATCATAAACATCATTATTTTTAAGTTTTTGAGATTTAGGTTTAAAGTTTTTATAAAATACAAAATATTTATTTAAATAAGATCTCCATTTTTTGGTCTCTTCATCTTCCCCATTAAGTTTAGGGGCCTCAGAATATGTAGAATAAATAATGGAGTCTAGTTCCTTATTAAATTTGCTAAGATTTTGTTGTTTTAAAAACAAATATAAATTAGATAAATCAATCTTTTTTTTACTTCTATATTCCCCTTTTAGTTCTGGAAGGGATGCAATATCAGGTAAATTTTTGAATTTATGATTATATATCGGATTATCTAGTCTCATTATTAATAATTTATTATATTATATTTATTTAAAATATCAAAAAATTTGTGGGGTTTATTGGAGCGGGCGAAGGGATTCGAACCCTCGACTTCAACCTTGGCAAGGTTGCCGAGTACGAATATCCTTAACCTTTTCTTAAGTTTTAAATAACATAATTTAATATTTTGTAAACCAAGTGTCCCGCTACTGTCCCGCAAAGTGAGATGGCTGAACGGTTGAAAGCACCGGCCTTGTAAGTTGGTAGTAGAAAGTTGATATTAATCTTTTTTATAAAAACCGTTTAAAATAAATATAAGTGTCAAATAAAAAGGTATTGATAGCAAACTGACTAATAAATAAGTTATTACATGATTGTTTATTCTTTTTAAGAATGAAACTTTAATTATACCATCGCACCTCTCGTCTACAGTATAAGATCTTACTAAACGACCTTCATTTTTAAGGCGTTCCATTCTTTTTTTTCCGACCTTCCAATTTGAATTTGAAAAAATTGATGATGATGAAGGTTCATCTTTCTCAAGTTCGTTACATGGAATAAAGGCTATTGTTGTGTTTGTTCGAGGTGAAGAGACATTTGCGAAGGCTACAAGTAAAAAAAATAAGAGCCATAAAATTGATATAACTAATATTAATCTATATATTCCTCGTCTAATGTTTAAAGACATCTTGGATCTTGTATCATTAATCAATTTAAAATTAAGTAAATTTAACTTTAGTGTCCCGTAAGTGTCCCTTGGTTTTATATACTTTACATTTTTTGGGGGTTTTCTGGAGCGGGCGAAGGGATTCGAACCCTCGACTTCAACCTTGGCAAGGTTGCGCTCTACCCCTGAGCTACGCCCGCTTATATTACACAATTACCACTTTGAATTTATAAGTCAATATTTGAGAAAACTATTCATTTAAATCTCTTTCTGTACACAATATCAACAAGCAACATATGAGGAAGAGTTAGTGCGGCAAGTCCAATAAAAATTACTTTTAATATCGACTCATATAATGATAAATTTTGAACTAAATAATAGACAATTCCTAAACCACCAACCCATGAAATTACTGTAAAGATTAATGTTGAGTAAATAACAAATTTTTTATTTTTTAAGTTTAAATAAATATTTTTAATCAAATGTTTAAGATGCTTATAAGTGTGGAAAAAACAAAAATATATTGCAAAACTAAGAAGTGGATCAAAAAAATAAAAAATGAATAAAAGAAATGAAATTTCAACCAAACCTTTTCTTAATTTCTTTTCAAAAATAGATATGTAGATGAAATAAATTATAGATATTAAGGTCAAAAAATATGGGATATAAAAATATTTTTGAATTAAATAAATTTTATCATTAGTCAGATATTCAAATATTAAAAAAGATTGATGTTCATTAAAAAATATTATTCCAAAAATAATAGTCATTCCGTAAGTAAAGCTTACTGGATACTTGTATTTCTTTATCCTAAAATTTGTCCAATCACATAATCCAAAGTGGGCTATAGTCATCATAATAAAAATTAATAAAGCAACAATTGGAAAATATAACCAAAAAACTATGACTATAAAAAATAAAGAAATGTAATAAATAAGAAATTGTAAAAATTGAATTCTATTATTAAAACCAACCAATGAAGCAACTGCACCATCAAATGAACCATGAGGTAGTCCAATAAAAAAAATTAATAAAAAAGAAATGATATTTAAAATTGTAAGATCAGTAATCATCTTATTTAAATAATTCTTTTATAAATGGTAACTTAGGCATACTTTTGATAATCTTTAACTTGGTAATTAAATTAGACTCTCCCATCATAAAGCTTTGAAATTCATCTCCATTTAAATTAGAAGCAAGTTTAATAAAAGATTGTCCATTTTCATTATTGTTTTTCAAAAAATTAATAAAAATTTTATCCATCTTTCTTTCTAAAAATTTGTGAGTGTTTACATAATTTTTTTTTGATTTTTTTAATAATTGAATTTGTTTTATGAGAAACGAAAAAGCATATCCAGTTGAAGGTTTGCAAGCACCTCCTCTAATTCCAATATTAAAAATATTTGGACTTGATGGTCTTTTTTCTTCTACAAAAAACATTGGTATAATTCCCTTTTCTGTGCTGCATTCTTCAAATTTACTTATTTTTTTTAGACTTAAATGGTCCATTATTTTCTCTCTGTACCATGAGATTTTAAAAATCTCTTTTGAAAATACTGTAGACTCTACAAGAGCCTTATTGTGACTAAATGGTAAAATATAAATAAAATGCAAAAGGTTTTTTTCTTCAGTAAAATGCATTAAAGTTAGTTTGTTTTCGTTAAATGTGTTGTTTGCTACAGTGATATTAATTCCAAAGAAATGTTGAATCAACTCACCTTTTTTTTCTTTTGTAGATCTTGAATCATATATTTTTTCAGCATAATATTCACTATTATCAGCAGTAATTATTTTAAAATAATTTTTCTCAGAAAAATATTGAATAACTTTTTTATTTTTTATTTCTAATTTATTTTTTGTATCTAAGCAGTAATTTTTCCACTTTTTAAAACTAATAACACAATAGGGTTTATCACTACTAGCATGGGTTATATTAATTTTTTTATCTCCAATAGTCCATTTGTACCATTTTTTTTCAATAATATTTTCAAATGGTTTCATCCAATCAGTTAACCAAAATCCAAAAAAATTATCTCTATTATTTATATCTTCATTTTCGAATGCAATAATTTCACTAGAACTATCTCCATAAAGAATTTTATTAACAGCCAGACCACTTGGTCCCAAACCAATTATTGCAGCTTTATAAATTTTCATTTGGAAGACTGTCTCTTATTTTTTGATATTGATAGTTCATCAATGGAATAAAAATAAAAATTAAAACTGATTTTATTGTGATTAAAATTTTTTCTAATGTGTTTAAATATATTCTTTCTCTAGGATATTTTTTTTTATTAGATTTTATCTTAGTGCCGATACCCCTATAAACATTAGCTGCGATGTATATTCCCAATCTGGTAGATATAGGAATGTATTTCAAGCCAGCAAAACCGTTTTCATAAAATTTATCAGATAGACTTATTAACTTATGAATTGCATTTGATATTCTTTCGTCTTTTTCTAAACTAATATCATTAGAATTATTTAAATTATTTAGTGATATATTTGGGATCCAATTAGCAGGTATATATATTCTTTTCATTTTTGAATCTTCATAAACATCGCGTGCTATATTGGTTAACTGCATTGCTATACCTAAATCAATTGCAGATTGTGCTGCCTTCTCATGTTTTACTCCAATGATTTTAGACATCATTAATCCAACAGTACCAGCAACATGGTATGAATATTTTATAAGCTCTTCTTTATTTTGAATTCTAATTTGTTTCTGATCAAATATTAGTCCCTCAATTAAATCAATTAGAATTAAGTTGTTAATTTTATTTTGTTGTAAAAAAAGATTTACTTTATTATTTTGATTGTTTCTAATTTCATTAATTGAGTTTTTGAGATAAGTAGTTTTATCTTCACTATTTTTATCAGCAATATCATCAAAATATCTACAAATAGAATAAAGAATGCCTGCGTTTTTTTTGGAAGTTTTTGGTAAAAAAAAACTAGCCCAATAAAAACTTTTACCTTCTTTTTTAAGATCTGCAGTTGAGTTAAGCTCTAAATCAATCATAATTTTTTTAATTCAGCTTTAATTATATTTTCAACAACCTTAGCAGAGGAAAGTACTCCCGGTATTCCTGCTCCTGGGTGAGAGCCAGCTGCAGAAAAATAAAGGTTTTTGATTTTTTTATCTTTATTGTGGTATCTAAACCAAGCTGATTGAGTAAAGATTGGAGCTATTGAAAACCCTGCCCCATGCATTGAATTATAATCATTTTTAAAATCTTTGGGATTCATCCAAAACACATCAGTGATATTCTTTTCTAAATCTGGCATGATAGTTTTGGATAATTCTTTAACTATTTTATCTTTAAGATTTTCTGATTCACTATCCCAATCCACGTTACCTTGTAAATTAGGAACTGGACATAAAACATAAAAACTATCACAACCTTCTGGAGCGAAAGACTTATCTGTTGCAGTAGGTCTATGTATATATAAAGAAAAATCTTCAGATAAAATTTTATTTTTAAATATATCATTTAATAGAGATTTAAATCTTTCTGTCATCCAAATGGTATGATGAGCAACATTATGATATTGTTTTTTTGTACCAAAAAAAAGAACAAAGAGGCCCATCGAATACAACAAGTTTTTTTCTCTATACACAGGCCTGCTTAAATTTTGTTTTTTTAAAAGTTTTGAATAAACCATAGGTGGATCAGCATTACAAACAACTAAGTCAAGGTCTTTAATTTCTTCATTGTTTGTTAATATTTTTGTTATTTTATTATTTTCAACAATAAACTCTTTTGCTTCAGTGCTAGTTTTAATCTTAATACCAGAGTTAATCATTAATTTTTTTAATTCAGATACAATCTTTCCTGTTCCACCCATACAAAAAAACACTCCCCATTTTCTCTCTAAATAATGAATTAAAGCGTAAATCGATGTAGTTGTATGGGGATCACCTCCAACTAAAAGTGGGTGAATTGAAAAGGCTTTTCTAAGATATGGATTTTTTAAATAGCTATTAACAAGTTGAGATACAGTAAAATAACTTTTTAAGATTATTAAATTAGGGATAACACCTAACATTTTAAAAAAAGATATAAAAGGTTTGTCTGCTAGCTGTGTGAAACCTACGTCAAATATTTTTTTTGATTGATTTAAAAGCCTGTAATACCCTCTGATATCTTTCTTATCAAATTTACTTATTTCGTTGTTGGTTTTTTCAATCGTTGAACAATAATCAAAAGTCTTACCATCATGAAAATAATATCTATACCATGGTTCAAGAGGAACAAAATTTAGATGATCTTCTCTTTTTTTTCCAAATAAGCTAAATAATTCATCAAAGAGAAATGGTGCCGTTATAACTGTTGGACCAGCATCATGCTTAAACCCATTAACTTCAAAAACTCTTGCTCTTCCTCCAATATCATCTAATTTTTCAATAATTGTTGTATCATAGCCAAGTTTTTTTAATCTTAGACTGATTGCTATCCCCCCAAAACCACTTCCTATAACTACTGCTTTTTTTCCCATTATTAATTTAGTAATTGTATTTAAATACCTTATTTCTTAATAAATATAATATTATTTATGCTTACAAAGACAGATTTATTTGAATTACTTAGTGTAAAAAATATAGATTTTCAAATTCATGATCATGAACCTTTGTTTACAGTTGAAGATTCTGAAAATTTAAGGGGCGAGATAAAAGGCGCTCATACAAAAAATTTATTTTTAAAGAATAAAAAAAATAATTTTTTTCTATTTAGTTGTGATGAAAATGCAAAGGTTGACTTAAAACTTTTCTCTAAATCAATCGATGCTAAAAATTTATCTTTTGCTAATGCTGGATATTTAGAAGAGTTTTTAGGCATTAAACCTGGATCAGTCTCTCCATTTGCACTACTTAATGATGAGAAAAATATTGTTAAATTTTATTTAGATGAAAAACTTTATAATAGTAAAGTAATTAATTTCCATCCATTGATAAATACAACAACTATAACTATTTCAACTAAAGAGTTTATAAACTTCCTTCTTGAAAAAAATAAAAAAATTAATATTTTTTCTTTAGATAGTTATAGTATAGTTAAAGTTTTATGAGTGATAATACCAATATAATTGATGTCAATGAAACTGATTTTAATGATAAGGTTATTGAAGCAAGTGAAAGTAAATTAATTGTTGTTGATTTTTGGGCTCCTTGGTGTGGTCCTTGCAAACAACTAACACCAATTTTAGAAAAAATCATATCAAAATCTGGAGATAAAATTACTTTAGTAAAAATTAATATTGATGAAAATCAACAAATTGCTGCTCAGTTAAGAATTCAGTCAATTCCTACAGTGTATGCGTTTAAAGATAAACAAATTGTTAATGCTTTCCAAGGTGTTATTCCAGAAAATCAAATTGTTGAATTTATAGAAAAATGTTTGGGTTCTAAAATTAATGAGGATTTTACAGAATTCTACAACGATATAAAAAATACAATGGCTGAAAGTAAGTTTGAAGAAGCTAAAGATAGTCTCCTGGAATTTATTTCTAAAAACTCAGACGATATTAAAGGTATTTGTTTTTATTTAGAGTGCTTGATTGAGTTAAAACAATTTGAAGAGGTTGAGGGATTCATTGGTTCATTGGATGAAGATCTAAAGAAAAAGGATGAGATTAAACAAGTTTTAAAAAAAATGGAAATTGTAAAAAATAATTCATCTGGACCTGATGTTAACGAACTGCTTGGTAGACTTGAAAGTGAGCCAGCAAATATTGATTTAGTACTTGAGTTGTCAGATAAATATTTTTCAATAAAAGAGTATGAACTTGGGATGGACTTGCTCTTAAAAAATTACCCAAAAAATAAAGATAAAGTAAAAAACAAAATGGTGGAGTTTTTTGGTGTGCTTGGGAATACTGATCAGGTTACAATAAATTACAGAAAAAAACTTTCTCAAATAATGTTTTCTTAAAATGGAAATACCTATTTTTCCTTTAAATGGTGCAGTCCTTTTTCCAGGTACAAGCTTGCCTCTAAACATATTTGAAAAAAGATATATTGAAATGGTTGATTACGCACTTTCAAAGGAAAGGTGTATAGGTATGATACAAACTGATGAAAAAAATAAACTCTATAATATTGGTTGTATTGGAAAAATTCATAGTTTTAGTGAAACAACAGATGGCAGATATTTGATTAGTTTACAGGGGACAAATTGTTTTAAAATTAGAAAAGAGTTAGAAAAAAAACATAATTTTAGGTTGATAGAGGCTGAAATGTTGAATTTTGAGGAAGATAAGAATCTTATTAATGAAAAACAAAAGAACAACCTTTTAGAAAAATATAGCCAATATATCAAAGTTAAAAATATCAATCTAAACCTTGAAGAAATTCAAAACATAGATTTTAATCAAATAATTAAATTTATAGCAATGATTTCACCTTTTAGTGATGTTGAAAAACAAGTTCTTCTAGAAACAAAAAATTTAAGTGACTTTTATAAAAAACTTCAATCAATTTTAGAACTTCAAATTATTGAAGATAATAATAACAAAACTATTAATTAACTCCCATCGCAAAATCACTGATCTGATTTTTTAATTTTTTACTTCTTTCTATTACATTGATAGCTGAAAATCTTGCTTGATTAAAAATTTCATTATCTAATTTAAAGATGCTATCAACTTTATCTGTGATTTGATATAATCTAAAGGCCTTGAAAAAATTGTTTTTTTGAAATTCTTTACAAAATATGTCATCTCCCAATTCCAAACCTAGAGAATTATATTTTTTAACAAGAATATATAAGCTTTCTAGATCTTGCATGCCTAGATTCCAACCTTGTCCTGCAATTGGATGAAATGAGTGTGCGGAGTCTCCTATATAAACTGTTCTCTTTTCATAGAATTTGGAGTTTAAATGAGCTCTTAAAGGAAAAGTCTGTTTCGTGATTATTTTTTTAATCTTACCAATACTTCCTTGAGTTTTTGAATTTAAAATATCAATAATTTTTTTGTCATCTAAAGAAATTAAAGAGTTTATAAATTCACTGGTATTTGTCCAAACTATTGAACTTTGAAACTCATTTTTATTATTTTGCATAGGCAAAATTGCAAGGGGACCATTTTTTAAAAAAAACTCGTAAGCAGTGTTTTGATGATTTTTTGAATGATAAAAATTTACAACAATTGCTTTTTTTTTATAATCTTTACTATAAATTGGTGTTTTGAATATTTTTCTAATAAAACTGTTTTTACCATCAGATGCCAATAATAAATTTGAATTAATAGAAAAATCTTTTTGTTTAGTTATTATTCTATCTTCTTTATAAAAAATATCATTAACAGATACGTTGTTAAAAATTTTTACATTTTTTTGCTTTTGTAATTTTTTATAAAAACTCTTAAGTATAAATTCGTTTCTAACTATATATCCTAAATTGGAACTCCTTCTTTGATTATCAAAATAAATTTTATTAGACTGGTTTCTGTCAATTATTTGAATTTTATTTATTGGTTCAGCATAGTTTCTAATTTCCTTCCAAATATCTATATTTTCTAGATATTTTTTAGTTCCCTCTGAAATTGCCGTCGTTCTTTTATCTAAAATTTTTTTGTGATCAAACTTAGCATTTTTCTCTAAAATAACAACACTGTTACCAAGCTTTGAAAGAGAGTAGGCTGCAGCGGCCCCAATCAAACCTCCCCCTATAATATTAATCTTTGATTGAATTTCTTTCATAATTTTCTTCGAATTACCATAATCTAAATGTATTACAATCTAACTATATGTTCAAGTATGGTTCTTTTAGAAATTTTATTGTTAAATTTTTTATAGGAATAGTTTTATTTGGATTTGGTTCAATTTTTATTGCGAGCCTATATTCATACTCCCCAAATGATCCGGGCTTTAATCAATTAAATTATAAAATTAATGATAATAGGATTGAAAATCTTTTAGGTTTTTATGGGGCTCATTTATCTAGCTTCTCATTAATTTTTATTGGGACATTAAGTTATTTATTAGCTTTTTTTATAACAATTGAGGGTGGAAAATTAATTCTAGGTATAGCTAGTAGAAAATTATTTTTAAAATTTTTATCCAATCTAATAGGCATAATAATTATCAATGTATCCTTAAAATCAATTAATCTTACTTATGTGAAGACAGGTTTGGTTTCACAGTTCTGCATCGACCTATTTACAAATTTAAATATAAAACTTGCAGAAAATATCTTTTTTTATTTTTTTTTAAATTTTCTACTTTTAGTTTTTGGGATAATTTTAATATTATTTTCTTTTAAAATAAATTTATCATGGATTAATAAAATCTTTTCTTTTTTAAAAGTTCTTAAATACTTTAAATTTCTATTTTCTATATTTAAACTGCTAAAATACATAAAATCGAAAAAACAATTAAGTAAAAAGAGTTTAAGAAGTGAACCTACAATAAAAAAAAGAAACTATGTTAATTTAAATAAGAAAAATATCGAAAAATCTAGTCGAGATAAACAGCTTGAATTAGATAATTTTAGTTATAATCTTCCATCAAAAAATATACTTTCAAAATCAAATTTAAAAAATAATAAAAGCAAAGAGATAGATAAAATAAATACTGATGCTGCTCTTAAGTTAGAAAAAACGTTATCTGAATATGGTGTAGAAGGGAAAATTATCGGTTTTAGCAGCGGCCCTATTGTAACATTGTTTGAGTTTGTTCCAAATGCTGGAATTAAATCAAGTAAAGTGATAGGTTTATCAGATGATATTGCTAGAGCTATGTCATCATTTTCAGCTAGAATTTCTACTCAACCAGGAAAAACTAGTCTAGGAATTGAAATACCAAATACTAAAAGAGATAGTGTTTTATTTGGTGATTTAATCGAAGAGGAGGAATTTGAAATAGAGAACGATTCTCTTATATTGGCTCTTGGTAAAGATATCTCAGGTAAAAGTATTTTCGCAAATTTAGAAAGAATGCCACATTTACTAATTGCTGGAACAACCGGTTCAGGCAAATCAGTAGGTATTAATACAATGATACTAAGCATACTTTATAAATTTAAACCTAATGAGTGCAAATTAATATTGATTGATCCTAAAATGTTAGAATTAAGTATCTATGAAGATATACCTCATTTGTTAACACCAGTTGTGACAGACCCAAAGAAAGCTGTGTTTGCTCTTAAATGGGTCGTTAGAGAAATGGAAAATCGCTATAAATTAATGAGTTCGTTAAATGTTAAAAATATAGACTCTTATAATGATAAAGTTTTAAAAACTATTTCTAGTGGAAGAAAACTTTTTAGAGAGGTTCAAACAGGTATAGATGATGATACAAAAATGCCAATAATTGAAAAACAAGAAATATATTTAGAAAAGATGCCCTTCATTGTTGTTGTTATCGATGAAATGGCAGACTTGATGATGGTCGCTGGTAAAGAAGTTGAGTCATTAGTTCAGAGATTGGCTCAAATGGCAAGAGCATCAGGTATACATTTGATAACAGCGACTCAAAGACCAAGTGTTGATGTTATTACTGGAACAATAAAAGCAAATTTCCCAAGCAGAATAAGTTACAAAGTTTCTAGCAAGTTTGATAGCAGAACAATCCTTAATGAAATGGGTGCAGAACAGCTACTAGGAAGTGGTGACATGTTATTTTTAGAGAATGGTGGAATAATTAAGAGACTTCACGGCGGCTATGTTTCCGAAAATGAGGTTGATAAAGTTGTTAATCACATAAAAAATCAAGCAACATTTGATTATAAAAAAGAGATATCTTTGTCAGAAGAAAGTTTAAATATATCATCTGGAGATGATTTAATTACAAATAATACTGATGATCTTTATAGTAAAGCAGTAGAAATTGTAGTTAAACAGCAAAAAGTGTCTACAAGTTATATTCAGAGATATCTTCAAATTGGATATAATAGAGCTGCAAGAATTGTAGAAAAGATGGAGGAAGATGGAATAATAAGTGAGGCAAATAATGCAGGAAAAAGACATGTTCTTAAAAAATAAAAGTAGTTTTTTTTATTTTATCTCAGTTATTTTTTTTTTATTTACTTACAAAGTCCACTCAGAATCAAATGATAAAATTAAGATTATAAATTATCTAGACACACTAGAAAATTTTTCTGCTTCATTTTTACAAAACGATGGTAATAATATAAGTGAGGGAAAAGTTTTTATTGGCGAAAAAAGAGTAAGAGCTGAATATATATCACCAGAAAGGATTTTAATTATTTTAGATGAAGATAAAGCTATGTACTATAATTATGAACTTGAAGAGGATGAATTCTTTAATCCGAGAAATACAAATGCTTGGTTTTTTTATGATATTTTTAGAAATCCTCTTTTTTTTAAAAATGCTAAAATAGAGTTTAAAGATAATCAATTAATTCTTGAAAAAAATGGGGTTGATATAAGTGAGAATGAATATTTCATAAGAGTTTTCTTTGAAAACAATCCTTTAGTTTTAAGAAAAGTAGATCTTTGGATTAACAATGAAGTTCTGAGTTTATCAATTTACAATCATAATTATAATGAACAATTTAATAAAGATTTGTTTAAACTAATAAATCCCAGATTTTTGAATTAAACTGTGATCAGTAACTTTTCATTTTTAGTTTGTATTTTGACTTTTGTTTGAATTTCATTCATTTTTTTTCTTATTCTTGTAAGGTGACTCTCAAGAGAATTGGTTTCGACATTGGATTTAATTTTTAGAATATTTTCTTTTATAATAGTTTTGCTTGTTTCCCTCTCTCTTATTAACAATGTTAGTATTTCTAGCTCTACTTTTGTTAAATAACAAAAATAATCATTTTTAAGATTTGTTAATTTTTCATTATCTATAGCGATATCATGAAAATAGAATTTTAAGCTCTGTATAAAATTTTCAATTTTATTTTTTATATTATTTGCTGAGGTTGGTATATTTAATGTTTGAAAGCTGTTATTTAAATCTAATTTTTTATAATGTAAATTTGATATTATAAGATAATTATTATTTAGATTTTTAAATTTAATTTTATTAGCATCTTTATCATTAATAATAATAACGACGTTTACGTTTGTGCTTTGTTCTTTATAATCAATATCTTCTAATTTTAGAAAAGTTAATTCATATTTAGATAGGAACTCTGAAAGAAAACTATTAATATTATTGTTTGTAAATATATTTAATTTATTTTTCATTATCTTTTTCCAAATAATATAGTTCCAAGCCTTATGTATGTTGGGTCAAATTGTAATGCCTTCTCATAATCATTACTCATACCGATACTCAATTCATTAATATTATTTTCATTTGCTAAAATTTTAAGTTTAGAAAAATGATATGATGGTTCTTCATCAATAGGTGGAATACACATCAAACCTTGGATTTTTAATTTCATCTCAACTTTTAAAAAAAAAAGAAAATCTTTTACATCTTCTGGGAAAATTCCACTTTTTGATTTTTCTTTACCCGTATTAACTTGAAGAAAAATTTTCTTATTTTCGAGAAAATCTAGATGTTTAGAAAACTCTCTTGCTATTTTTTCTCTATCCAAGGTATGAAAAACATCAAACAAATGTATTGCGGTCTTAACTTTGTTTGATTGTAGCGGCCCCGTCAAATGTAATTCTATTTTTGGGTTATTTTGCTTAATCTTCTGGAATTTATCTTCAGCTTCTTGAACTCTATTTTCACCAAATATATAGACACCAGAATTTATTGCTTCCAGAATACTTTCTATTGGGTGATTTTTAGATATAGCTACAATTTTGGCAGAATTACTGCTATTTTTCAAAAAATCATTGATTTCATTGAATTTTTTTGCATTAAACATAATTTGGTATGTTGTAAATTAACAACACTAATTAAAAAAATATAATAATTCATTATGCTTTTTTTGTAATTTATTCAATTTTTAAATAATACCATAATCCAATACAAGTATGTTTCTTGTATTTAATGAATATTCATTAACTCAAAAGGAGTAATTATGAAAAAAGAACTATTAATGGGAACTGCTCTAGTTTCTACGCTTGGTGCTGCTTCAGTTGCTGAAGCTGTAACAGCTACTATGAGTGGTAACCACCAAACTGGTATTGAATTTGATTCACCTACAGGTGGAACAGATACAAATGCTCAGACTACAGATAACAACTTCACAGTTTCATTATCTGAAACAACTGATGGTGGTATCACTATTTCATCTAGCTTTAAAGTAATGGATGAAGATTCAAAATATGATGCAGATGCAGGTTTTACTTTAGCATTTACTGATGGCTCTAAGCTTGACGTTATTAATGCTGGTAACGCAGCTGGGTCACATGCTGTTTCTATTCCAGGTTCAGCTGGTTCTGAAGGTGTTAGAAATACATCTACAAACATGGCTCCAACTGGTTTAGACTTCATGACTGCAGCTACTAAATTAGGTATTGAGTATCACACTGCTGCTGACTTTGTTGCAGATGGTTTATCTGCATCTATCTCAGCTTCAACTGATACTGGTGCAGCTGCTGGTGCTACTTACAGAGTAGACAGTCACATTGCTGTTGGTGCTACATATGTAACTGACTTCGGTGATACTGCTGTAACAGTTGGTGCTGGTTATACTGCGGCTGAAGGTTCAAATACTGGTAACCAAGTATCTGATGATACTGGTGGTGCTCACGTTGGTATAAGTGCTGTAACTGGTGATTTAACTGTAGCTATTGGTGCTGCAGACGGATCAGTTGCTGGTGTTTCACTAAACGGTTCAGATGAATACAATGGTGAAGTTTTAAAAGCTGGTGTGAAGTATGTATCTGGTGATCTAACATTTAATGTTGGAATTGCTTCAGGTGAAGCAAACGACCGTGCTTATGGTCAAGACCAAGGTACAAATGAAGACTCACAAGATGTAACTTCAGCAAGTGTATCTTACGCTGTTGCTGCTGGTGTAACTGCTATGATCGGATACACAAGCACTGAATCAACTGATGAAGGTGCAGGTACTGATGATGGATCTGCATGGTACATCGGTGCAAATATGTCATTCTAATTAAAGATTTTATATCTTTAGAAACGGCACTTTTTATAAGTGCCGTTTTTTTTATGTTTTACATTTAGTCGCCAATACAATAATTAACCTTTAATGATTATTACTAGAATAATTCTTATACTTTCACTATTTTTTGTTTTCTCATGCAACAGTGGTAAAAGTGAAAAAGAAATGGAAGAGCTTTGGTCCAAAGCACAAACAAGACAACAAATTTTGGATAGATCAGGAACCAAATTCAACTCTGCTATAGATATGGATTTAGCTATGAAAGATGCTGAGACAAGACTTCAAAGTGGGGGTGGTTTATTTGGAAAAGACGGGTTAACGCTTGGAAAGGCATTAGGTAATAATAAAAAGGACAACAAAAAAAGTGCTTCTGCAATAAGTATGGGCATGGCTGTAAATCCTTATTTGTGGAGGGGTGCATTAGAAACAATTAATTTTATGCCCTTAAATTCAGCCGATCCAATTGGTGGAACAATTATAACTGACTGGTATTCTACCACTGAAAATCAAAAAGAAAGATGTAAACTTAATATATTTATATTAGGAATTGATCTTAAAACAGAAAACTTAAAAGTAACATCTTTTTGTCAAGAATATAGAGAGAATATGTGGGTGGCCAAAAGCGTCGAAGAAGAAAAGAGTATTAAAATTGAAAATGCTATTTTGAATAAAGCAAAAAAATTAAGACTCCAATCAAGCTAAAAGTGTCATCAAGATACAATCACAAAATTATAGAAAAAAAATGGCAGGATGTTTGGTCCGACAAAGATATTTTTCAGACATCAAAAGATTTAAATAAAAAAAAATATTATGTTTTAGAAATGTTTCCATATCCCTCAGGTAAAATTCACATGGGTCATGTTCGAAACTATACACTTGGTGATGTTGTAGCAAGATATAAAAGAATGAAAGGATACAATGTTCTTCATCCCATGGGCTGGGATGCCTTTGGCCTTCCAGCTGAAAATGCAGCTATCACTGAAAAAAAACACCCAGAAAAATGGACTTACCAAAATATAAAAACTATGAAAAATCAGTTATTACAGATGGGGTTATCTTTAGATTGGAATAGAGAAATAGCAACATGCCATCCTGAATACTATAAGCATGAACAAAAATTTTTTATAGATATGTTTAAAGCTGGTCTTGCTTACAAAAAAGAAGCTGAGGTAAACTGGGATCCTGTTGATAAAACTGTTTTAGCAAATGAACAAGTAATAGATGGTAAGGGTTGGAGATCGGGTGCTGTTGTTGAAAAAAAAATACTCTCTCAATGGTTTTTAAAAATCAGTAAATATTCTGATGAACTTTTAAGTGATTTAGATAAATTAGAAAATTGGCCAAATAAAGTAAAGACGATGCAGTCAAACTGGATTGGAAAATCTATTGGTGCAGAAATAAATTTTAAAATTTCTGAGAATAAGTCACACATTACTGTGTTTACTACTAGGCCGGACACTATTTTTGGTGCAACCTTTCTTGCAATATCTACTGATCATGATTTAGCAGTTAGGGTTTCAGATCAAAACGATAATCTAAAAAAATTTATTAATGATTGTAAAAACTTGAATCATGAAAAAATTAAAATGGGATTTGATATTGGCTTAACTGCCGACCACCCTTTTATAGAAGGAAAAAAATTACCTATTTATGTGGCTAATTTTGTTTTAAAAGAATACGGACTTGGGGCAATATTTGGATGTCCAGCACATGATCAAAGAGATTTAGATTTTGCCAATCAATACAATCTTGATGTTATTCCTGTTGTTATGCCATCTAATACTAAAGGTGATTTCAAAATTGTCAAAGAAGCCTTTACTGAGGAAGGGGTGATATTTAATTCTGAATTTTTGAATGGATTGGATATTGAAGAAGCAAAGGAAAAAATAATAAACGAAATAGAGCAAAAAAAAATTGGTAGAAGAAAAGTTAATTTTAAGTTGAGAGACTGGGGTATTTCAAGACAGCGTTTTTGGGGTTGTCCGATACCAATTATCTATAGAGAAGACGGTGAAGTCTTGGCAGTTGAAGAAGATCAGCTTCCTGTAAAACTTCCTAATATTGAAAATTTTAATGAAACATCAAGTAAATTAAATAACATTTTTGAGTGGAAAGAAACTGTGTGTCCAAAAACAGGCATGAAGGCTTTTAGGGAAACTGATACATTTGATACCTTTTTTGAGTCATCATGGTATTATTTTAGATATTGCAATTCAAGACTAGAAAAACCGTTTGAAAAGGAAGATATAAAATACTGGTTGCCAGTTGATCAATACATCGGAGGTATTGAACACGCAATACTGCATCTTCTTTATTCAAGATTTTTTACTAAAGCACTAAGAGATCTCGAATATTTTGAGTTAGACGAGCCTTTTAAGGGTTTGTTCACACAAGGGATGGTGACTCATATTACCTATAGAAACAAAAGTGGTGAGTGGGTTGAACCAAAAGATGTAGAAAAGTTTAAAGAGGGCTTTAGAGATAAAAGTGGGTTAATAGTTGAAACAGGTAAAGTAGAAAAAATGAGTAAGTCTAAAAAAAATGTTGTCGATCCTAATGATATAATTGAGCTGTATGGCGCTGACACAGCTAGATGGTTTATGTTATCTGATAGTCCACCAGAAAGAGATTTACAATGGAGTGATACCGGTATCGCAGCTTCATTTAAGTTTATAAGTAAACTATATGAATTTATTGATAAATTTAATAATTATAAATCTAATAATACAGACGATGATCATATAATTGAAAACTTAAAATCTATAATAAATGAAGTATCTGAAAACATTGAGGCTTTTCAATTTAATAAGTCAGTAGCTAAAATATATGAATACGTGAACATTCTTAATGATGCGCTATCTAAAAAAAAATTATCTAAAAATTCATTTGAATGGTCATTAAAAAAACTTTCTATAATTTTACAACCCTTTGTGCCACATATTAGTGAGGAAATTTGGTCAAATTTTAGTGAGAAACTATGTATTAATGAAGTTTGGCTTAGTGAAAAAGTTAAGAAAAAATTAAATTTAAAAATAGCCATACAAATTAATGGGAAGACAAAAGATGTGATTGAAATAGATGAAAAACTTTCAAAAGAAATGATTTTAGATATTGTAAGAAATAACAATAAAATAAAGAAAAATTTATTAGGTAAAAATGTCATTAAAGAAATTTATGTTCCAGGAAAAATTGTAAACTTAGTGGTATAATGAAAAAAATAATTTGTATTTCTGTTTTTTTATTTTTAATATCCTGTAGTAGTATAGATTTTGTATACAAGGATAAAAAAAATACTACAAATCCTTTATACGAAAAAACCAATATCGACATCTCTGGAACAGAATTGGTTTTCATTAATACTTATTTACCAATGCTTTTTGGAGAAAATAAATTTAATGAGTTTAATTTGTTTATTAATATTAAAGAGAAGAAGACCAAAACCTCTGTGGAAAAAAACCAAGCAACATCAAACTTGATGTATGAATTAAGGTTTCAGTATAGTCTTTTTTCAAATACTAAAGAGTGCAAAACATACGAAAAGGAGGTTTTATCAAACTTTTCTATTATACCCAAATCTGGGGGATATAATTATGGAACAGATGCTTCGTTAGAAAAAAAATATGAATTAGCAATAACAGAAAATTTAAATCAATTCATATCTGTTGTATCTAGTTTAAACGTAAATGATTGTTTATGAAATCAGACCCTTTAACATTCCTGATAAATAAGGATTTTGTATTAGATAAAAAAATTTACTTTATAAGTGGAAATGAAACAACATTAATTGAAAAAATAAAAAATCTAATTACAGTTAAGTTTAAAGAGAATAGAAAGTCAAATATTAAGAATATAGAAACAGTAGATGGATTGGTTGAACAAACAGGGTTATTTGATAATGAGACATTATTTATAGGTAAAAATTGTAAAGGTATTGATGAAAAAAGCCTAAATAGACTTAAAAGTTTTAATGGTATATTTCTTTTTATTCAAGAAAACTCACAGAAAACAAAAAAAATTAAAAATATTTTTTTAAAAGACAAAGATTCTTATCTAGTTGACTGTTATGAATTGGATAAAAATTCCAAGATTAAGATTCTTAATAATTTTTTAAATAATAATAAAATAAAAATAGACAAAGATATCTATTGGGTGCTTGTTGAAAAATTAGATGATAAATATATGTTTCTTGAAAACAGTTTGAGTAAAATTTTAGAATTAGATAAAGAGAGCATCACATCTCAAAATATAAACAAAATTTTAACAATTGACGAAACAGGAAAAGAAAAAATATTTTTTTATTTACTAAAAAAGAACAAGGAAATTATTTCTGTATATAGGGATAAAATAACAACAAATTCTGATGTAAATGAGCTTTTTTACTTCTGCAGATTTTTTTGTCAATTAATTATTGAGTCTAAAAACCAAGAAGATTATAATAAAAACATTCCAATATATTTGTTTAAAGAAAAAAATTTTTTGATTGATGTTTTCAAAAAATATAATTCAGAAAAGAAAAAAATGCTTTTATCGCTTTTGTCGTCTACAGAAAAACTTTTAAGGAAACAAAATAGTTTATCATTGGCTAGCGGTCTTCGTTTCTTTTTGAATATTAAAAAAATTACTATTTCTTAAGCCTTTTCATTAAATCATCTAATTGATTTAAGTCTGAATAATATAAGGTTAAAGATCCAGATGATCCACTCTCATTAAATTGAATTGAAGTTCTAAGACCTATTTTGTCAGATAGTTCTTTTTCAAGATCAATAATATTTGGGTCTTTAGATATCTTCTTTGGTTTGTTTTTTTTAAACTCAGAAGTTATTTTTTCTACTTGTCTTACACTGAGTTTTTTTTCAATAATTTCTTTTGCTTTTTTGATAGCATCAGGAACCCCTATAAGAGCTCTTGCATGACCCATAGATAAATCACCGCTAATTACCATATCTTGTATTTCTATATCAAGTTCTAAAAGACGCAAAATATTTGATACATAGCTTGAGCTTTTACCAATTAATTTAGCAAGGTTTTCGTTATTAATTCCTTTGATCTCAATAAGCCCCTTATAGGCATTTGCTTCCTCAATAACATTTAAGTCTTCTCTTTGAATATTTTCAATTAAAGCCGCCTCTAAAACATTTATGTCATCAAGGTCTTTAACAACACAATCTATTTCGTGCATTCCATTTAATTGGCTTGCTCTCCACCTTCTTTCACCAGCTATGATCTGGAATTGGTTATCTGTTGTTGGTTTAACAATTATCGGTTGAATTAACCCTTGGTTTTTTATTGATAAAGAAAGTTCTTTAAGATCTCCGTCTTTAAAATTTTTTCTTGGTTGAGATGGATTAGGTATGATTTGAGAAATGTTGATTTTTTGAATTCCATTATTGTTATTATTAGATGTTGACAGAAGCGCCCCTAATCCCATTCCTAGTTTGTTTTCTTTATTCATAGTTTTTATTTTGATTTAAAATTACTTCTTTTGCAAGCTCAATATAAGCTAAAGAACCTGCAGCTTGTGTATCGTATACCAACGCTGGTTTGCCATGACTTGGGGCTTCAGATATTTTAACATTTCTTGGAATTGTTGTTTTGTATACTTGATTACCAAAATGCTGCCTTACATCTTTCTCTACTAATGAGCTTAACGAATTTCTTTTATCTAACATAGTTAATAATATTCCTTCAATTTTTAAATTATTATTAAAGTTTTGTTGTATCAATTTGATTGTTTGCATTAAGGCTGAGAGTCCCTCAAGTGCAAAGAACTCAGATTGAAGAGGAATAAGTGTAGTATCAGATGCTACTAGTGAGTTAATAGTTAGTAGACCAAGAGCAGGTGGGCAATCTATAAAAATAAAATCAAAATTATTAATTTCAGAGAAAATTGATTTAAACACAAATTCTCTGTGTTCAAAATTTGTAAGCTCGACCTCCGCTGCAGCTAAGTCTGTATTAGATCCAATTATTTTAAGACCAGGAATTAATGTATCTTTTATACCTTCTTCCAAAAGTTTTTTTTCGTGAATCATTTCATAAATTGTTGGTTTTCTTGAATCATAGGGGATTCCTAGCCCCGTGCTTGCGTTGCCTTGTGGGTCAGCATCAACAATTAAAACGTTTTTTTTGACTGCAGCTAATGAAGTTGCTAAGTTTATTGTGGTTGTGGTTTTGCCAACACCGCCCTTCTGATTGGAAATAGAAATAATTTTTTTCACAGTTTTTTATATTTGTTTATTTTTAACACATATCCACCACCCTCACTTTGACTTGTATAAAGATCGTATTCAAAGCTAAAGGATTTTTTTGCTTCATATATTTCTTTCTTAACACTTCTTCCTTTTAGAAAAAGAAGTGATGTATTTTTTTTAGTAAAAAACCGTGAATAATCTAATAATTTTGCTAATGGAGCAAAAGCTCGGCAGATAATAAAGTCAAATTTTTGGTTTTTGATTTTTTCAACCCTTGTGCAAATAGTTTTTATTTCTAAATTCTGCTCGTGCGCAAATTCTTTAATAAAGTTTATTTTTTTCATCTTTGAGTCAATCAATAATATGTTTGAATGCCCAAAAATATGTAAGATAACCCCTGGTAACCCCGCACCAGTACCAAGGTCTATTATTGATGCATTTTTTTTCAAAATAAACTCTGACAATTGTAATGAATCATTAATATGTCTATCCCAAACAACATCAATAGTAGAAGGGCCTACCAAATTGTGAGTTTGGTTGCTTTTTGTTAACTTTAGTATGTAGCTATCGATTAAATCAATTTGCTTTCTGCTTAGATTATATTTTTTTATTACAGTGTCTTTATCCAAATTATGCTGCTTTTTTATTTTTATTTTTTTTAATATATCTAAGAAGGGCTATAGTAGCTGCTGGCGTCACACCGGATATTCTTGAGGCTGCTCCAATCGTGGGTGGTTTAATTTTAGATAGTTTTTCAACTATCTCATTAGATAAACTTCCAACTAATTTATAATTAGTTGATTTAGGAATTTTTAAATTTTCTTCCTTTTCAAAATCTTGTATATCCATTCTTTGTCTATCAAGATAACCGGCATATTTGGCTTCAATTTCTATTTGTTCCATTACATCATCCTCAAAGTCATTTAATTCCGGAAGTATTTTTTTGAGCTTAGGAGTTGTAATGTTAGAAAACGACAACAGATCTATAATATTTCTTTTTTTTCCATCTTTGTTAATTTTTATCCCCTTTTTTTGTAGTGCGTCTGGTGAGAATTTATGATTTTTTACAAACTTAAACCCTTCTTTTATCCTTCTGGATTTTTTTTCAAATTCTCTTTGCCTATCTATATCAACACAGCCTATATCAATTCCAAAAGGTGTAAGTCTTAAATCCGCATTATCAGCCCGAAGTAAAAGTCTATATTCGGACCTTGAAGTGAACATTCTATATGGCTCTTTAGTTCCTTTTGTAACCAAATCGTCTATCAAAACACCTATATATCCGGAGGACCTAGGTATTATAAATTCTTTATTAGATGTGGTTTTAAGCGATGCATTTATCCCAGCCATTATACCTTGTGCAGCTGCTTCTTCGTATCCAGTTGTTCCATTTATCTGTCCTGCAAAAAATAAATTTTTAATTTTTTTTGTTTCAAGCGTGTGTGTGAGCTCTTGTGGGTCAACAAAATCATATTCAATTGCATAAGCAGGTTGTGTAATTGTAACATTCTCTAAACCTTTAATCGTTTTAACAAATTGCTCTTGAATTTCAGTTGGAAGTGAAGAGGATATTCCGTTTGGATATATTAAATCACTATCTAATCCTTCTGGCTCAAGAAATATCTGATGTGATGACTTATTTTTGAATTTATGAATTTTATCTTCAATAGATGGGCAATACCTAGCTCCCATTGACTGTATTTCACCCGAATACATTGGTGATAGGTTCAGGTTCTGAGCGATTATTTCATGGGTATTTTTATTAGTATGAGTAATAAAACAAGATATTTGAGGAATGTGGATATCTCTGTTGATAAAAGAAAATGGAACAGGCTTTTTATCTGGGAGTTGTTCATCTAAATTATTGAAATTTATAGTTTTTTTAAGTAATCTTGGGGGTGTACCTGTTTTCAATCTGCCTATTGAAAACTTTAGCTCTTTAAGCCTTTTTGCAAGCTTTATTGAGGGCTTATCACCAACTCTTCCCGCTTCTTGCTTCTCAGAGCCTATTCTTATTAGCCCTTGTAAGAAAGTGCCTGTGGTTAAAACCACAGATTTGGATGATATTTTTTTATTATCACCTAAAACAACTCCATTTACCTGTTTATTTAAAACAATTAAATCTTCTACTGAGCCCTCAATAATTTGAAGATTTTTTTGCTCAGACACAAGCTTATTTATGGCATTTTTATATAAAATACGGTCTGTTTGTGCTCTTGGACCTCTTACAGCAGCGCCTCTGCTGGAGTTTAACATTCTAAATTGTATACAGGATCTGTCTGTAGCTTTGGCCATAATTCCATCTAAAGCATCTATTTCCTTTACAAGATGTCCTTTTCCAAGACCCCCAATTGCAGGATTGCATGACATTTCTCCTATTTTATCAACTTTATGAGTAATTAAAGCTGTTTTTGATCCAGTTCTTGCAGATGAGCATGCTGCTTCTACACCTGCATGTCCCCCGCCAATTACAATTACATCAAATTTATTGTCCATATCTCTTTTCACGTGAAATTACTTACCTATACAAAAATCACTAAATATTATATCTAAAATTTTCTCAATATCAAATTTTTGATTAATTCCATCAATATACATAATTGATCTTCTAACATTTTCAGCAGCAATATCTATTTCTTTTAAATCTAAACTTTTAAGTAGTACGAGGGATTTCTTTAGGCTTTGCATGTGTCTTTCACGTGAAAAGACTGGTCCAGAAATTGGTTTTTTCTTTAATTTTGAAGATATTGTTTTAATAAGAGACTCAATTCCATAACCAGATACGGATGAAATACTATGTACTCCTCTAATTTTCTTTCTATTTGTATCATATTTTGATTTAACAAATATTTTTGATTTGATTTTACTATAGTTTTTCTTTTCATTGTTTTTGAGAAAAACTATATTTAAATCAGACTTTTCGGCGCTCTCTAAGGATCTTTCGATACCTATTTTTTCAATTAAATTTCTATATTTTCTTATTCCAGCTGTATCAATAAATGTGTATTTATCACCTTGTATATCTAGAGTGGAGCTTACTAAATCTGTTGTAGTTCCTGGTATATTAGTAACTATAGAAACCTCTTTGTTATTAATATAATTAATAAAGGAAGACTTTCCTGTGTTTGGCTTTCCAATAATAGTTATTTTAAAACCGTTATGAATTTCTCTAGATAAAGTTGATCTTTCGATAATATTTTCAATTTGTTTATATATGTTCTTATTTTGTTCTCTTATGTTTTTATATATTTCTTTGGGAAGATCTTCATCAGCAAAATCAATTATAGCCTCTATATCTGCTAGAAGTTTTTTTTGTTTATTTGATATTTCATTAACTAATTTATCTAAATTTCCACTTAAATTACCAATGGCTATCTTTCTTTGATTTTCAGTTTCTGCATTAACTAAATCATTAATTGTTTCAGCCTCTAAAGCACTAAGCTTATCATTCATTAGTGCTCTTTTGGTAAACTCTCCAGGCTCAGCAAGTCTTATCTGTTTTTTTAATAGGGTTTTGGTTATTTTGTTGATTACAGAAATACTTCCATGACATGATATTTCCACCATATCCTCCCCTGTATAGCTTTTTGGTGATTTAAAAAAAGTTGTTATCGTCTGATCTACAATGCTCTTTCCGTCTAATAAATCGTTTAATGTAGCAAAGTTTGCTTTAAATTTTTTTTTAGAAGATATTGATTTAATTATTGTATGAGAGCTTTTTCCCGATACCCTAAAAACAGCTATACCTGATTTACCTCTTTGCGTAGCAAGAGCGAAAATTGTCTCTTTGGAAGCTTTCATTTTTTGGGAATTAAACCCAAGATGATATTAAGTAAATAAGAAAGATTATAAAAAAAAATTTATATTTATTTAGTTCCCATGCTTTGGAAGAATTCGTTGTTAGTTTTTGTATTTTTCATTTTATCTAACAAGAACTCCATGGCTTCTGTGCTTCCCATTGGGGCTAGTATTTTTCTTAAAATAAATATTTTTCCAAGCTCGTCTTTTTCAAGTAATAATTCCTCTTTTCTTGTTCCTGACTTTCCAATATCAAAAGCTGGGTAGGTTCTTTTTTGACTTAGTTTTCTGTCTAGAACCATTTCACTATTGCCGGTACCTTTAAATTCTTCAAATATAACTTCATCCATTCTGCTTCCTGTATCTATTAAAGCAGTGGCAATAATTGTAAGTGATCCGCCTTTTTCCACATTCCTTGCAGCTCCAAAAAATCTTTTAGGTCTTTGTAAAGCATTGGCATCAACACCGCCTGTTAATACCTTTCCACTAGACGGAACAACAGTATTATAAGCTCTTCCAAGTCTGGTGATTGAATCAAGAAGGATAACAACATCATGTTTATATTCAACGAGTCTTTTAGCTTTTTCAATTACCATTTCTGCAACCTGAACGTGACGTGAAGCAGGTTCATCAAAGGTTGAACTAATTACCTCACCCTTAACTGATCTTTGCATATCTGTAACTTCTTCTGGTCTTTCATCAATTAGTAGAACAATCAGTTTAGCGTCTGGACTATTAGCAGTTATAGCATTAGCAATTTTTTGCATAATTATTGTTTTACCAGTGAAAGGCTGAGCAACAATTAATTGTCTTTGTCCTTTTCCAAGAGGGGCAATAATATCAATTATTCTTTCTGTATTATCCGGCATGGGTTTTTCTTGTTCAAGTTTAAATCTTGCCTCAGGATATAGTGGTGTTAAATCTTCAAAATTAACCCTATTCTTTACTAATTCAGTTTCTTGACCGTTTATTTTGTTGATTTTAGTTATAGCAAAATATCTTTCACCTTGCTTTGGAGACCTAATTTCACCTTCTACGCTATCACCAGTTCTTAAGCTAAATTTTTTAATTTGTGATGGAGAAACATAGATATCATCTGGACCTGGAAGATAATTTGACTCTGAAGACCTTAAAAAACCGAAACCATCTTGCATAATTTCAATAACCCCTAGACCAGTAATAATTTCACCTTCCTCAGCAATTGTTTTTAAAATTGCAAACATTAAATCTTGTTTTCTAAGGGATGATGGGTTTTCTATACCAATCTTGTCTGCCTGTTTTAAAAGCTCTTGAGGTTCTTTTCCTTTTAATTCTTGTAAATTCATAATGTTGTTGGGGTAGTTTAGAAATGAAAGTTTTTAATAATCAAAATTGAAGTTAAAGTCAAAATAATAATAAATATATAATTTATATATTTAATTGTAGTATTAGTTGTAAGGTTAAAAAGCTTAATTATTGCTTTATTATTGTATCATTCTTAATTTATTAACATCTGAATATTAACTCTTAGAAATATGTTAATTTAAAGAATATTGAAAAAAAATATTATATTTAAATAATTTATACATCAGTTAATTTCTAACAACTTGTTATTAATTTTGTATAATAAATATATTAACACTCGGTCTATAACATTCAGATAACTTATTAAGCTGTTAACAACACACTTTTAAAAAAAAAGAACTGTTTCTTAAATTCAAATTATATTTAATAGTGTTTATAACTATAACTTTTATTAACACACTTATGCACCAAAAATTTATATTAGCCAGTTCAAGCAAATCTAGATATAAAATATTAAAAAATGCAGGATTAAACTTCACACAAAAAAAACCAAACTGCAACGAAGAGGATATTAAAAAAACCATTAATAGAAAAACAAAGCCCGAAATCTTTGCAAAAAAACTTTCATATGAAAAAGCAAAAAGTGTAAGTAAACTAAAGCAATACACCAACAAAATAGTTTTGGGATGTGATACTGTAATTTATCATAATGGAAAAATTTTAGATAAAGTAAGCTCGGTTGAGAAAGCAAAGAAAAAAATTAAATCTTTATCAGGAAAGACCCATATAATAGTTTCGGGTTTAACCATTTGTATTAATGGATTTAAGGTTTGGGAAGATTATGAAAAAACACATGTTAAAATAAGAAAGCTAAATAATAAAGAGGTTAACACATATCTAAAAAAAACAGGAAAACAGATATTAAGTTCTGTCGGCTGTTATCAAATTGAAAGCTTAGGACCACATATCATTGAAAGAATAAAAGGCGACTATTTTAATGTTATGGGTTTGCCTTTATTTAATTTGCTAGATTATTTATATTCAAATAAATGAAAAAACTTTACGTAGTTGGGAACAGATCATCCAAAAGTCTTTCACCAATGATTTTTAACTATTGGTTTAAAAAATACAATATCAATGCAAAATATAGCTATATACAACCCACAACTAAAAATTTTCATAACAAAATAAAAGAAGTTTTAGAAAAAAAAGACACTCTGGGACTAAACATAACCATACCTTTTAAAAAAAGAATTATTAAATATCTCAATAAGTTAGACGTGCACGCCAAAAAAATTGGGGCTGTAAATTGTGTAACAAATAAAAAAAGTATTACTGGCACTAATACCGACTGGACAGGATATTATAAAACTCTTCCAAAAATTAATAAACCTCAAAACAAAAAAATTATTATACTGGGTTACGGCGGTGCATCACACGCAATCCACTACGTTCTAAAAAAAAAGGGATTTAAAGAAATATTAATTTTTAACAGGACTAAGATAAAAATAAAATACTCAATAAAAAATAAATATACAAAAACATTCAAGGATTTACAAAAACACCTTAGTGGTGCTTTTTTAATTATAAACACAACACCAATTAATCCAATTTTAAAGAAACACCTAACACTTGTCGATAAATCCACCATAATAAGTGATATAGTTTATAGCCCAAAAGACACCATTTTCTTAAAGCAGTTTCCAAAGAATAAGAAAATTTATGGCATATCAATGTTGATAGAACAGGCTAAGCCGTGTTTTAAAATATGGTTTGGTAAAAACCCATCTGTAGATGAAAAAATGCTTAACGCTATTAATAAAAAAATTTAATGACAAAAATCATAGCAATAACAGGCGGCATAGGATCAGGCAAATCTACCTTTTGCAGTAAATTAAAAGAACAGGGTTTTAAAATTCACAGTTCAGATGAGCAGGTCGCCAAAATATATAAAAACCCTGATAAAAAATTCGTTATTTATTTACGTGAGATAGGCTTGTCCAAGTCAATTTCAAAAAAAAAGATAGATAAAAAAATTATATCCAAGATTATTTTTGAAAATAAACAGATAAGAAAAAAACTCGAATTATATATATTTAAAATAGTTAGAAATAAGAGGTCTGATTTTATAAAACAAGAAAAACAAAAAAAAACCAGATTAATATTCATTGATATACCATTATTGTTTGAAAATAATTTAGAGAAACAGTTTAATAAAGTAATTTCGATAATAGCCTCGAAAAAAGTAAGATTAAAAAGATTAAAAAAAACAAGAAAAATGACTGAAAATCAGTTTAAAAATATAACCCGATCTCAAACATCAGACGTTATAAGAAAAAAGAAGTCTGATTATGTTATTTATAACAACTCGACATTAAGGGATTATAAAATTAAGATTAATAAACTAATAAGTAAACTTTAGTTAAAGCAATGAGAGAAATAGTAATTGATACAGAAACCACAGGCCTTGATTATAAGACTGGCGACAGAATAATAGAAGTTGGTTGCGTGGAACTCAGAAACTATGTTCCTACAGGAAACACCCTTCAGTTTTATTGTAAACCAGATAAAAGCATAAGCGAAGAAGCAAAAAACATTGTAGGTCTTTCAGATGATTTTCTTAATCAACAAAAACCATTTGAAGAAAATCACAAGGAGCTTTTGAATTTTTTGAAAAATGACACATTAATAATTCACAATGCATCATTTGATTTAGGTTTTATAAATAATGAGTTATCAATCTTAGGATTACCTCATCTAGATAATCCTGTAGTTGATACAGTTTCTCTTGCAAGACAAGTTTTAAATACAAGAATAGCTAACCTCGACTATTTGTGTAGAAGATTTAACATTGATTTATCAGATAGATCATTTCACGGAGCCCTACTTGACTCCCAGCTTTTAGCCGCAGTTTATTTAGAATTAAGAGGGGGTAAGCAATTTTCTATGGAGTTGAGCTCAAACATTGATAAAAAAAACACACAAATTAACAACAAAAACGAAACAAAAACCAAAATAATAGAAGTTAATAAAGAGGATTATCTTGCTCACAAAGAAATGTTAAAAAAACTAAAAAACCCCCTCTGGAAAAAATTTAACTATTAATATTTAAAAAAGTTATTATATTAAAATAAAATGATTTACGGCGACCTTCAATTTTTTGATATTCTAATTTTCGCAGCTATTGCTGGATTTATTATTTATAGATTAAGAAGTGTTCTAGGAAAAAGAACAGGGTTTCAAAAAAATATTTCAGAGCCAAAACCTCAAGAAACCAAAAAACAAGAAGATGTTCAAAAAATACCATCACTAATGGATAATGAGACAAAGCTTGAAGTTGTATATAAAAAAGTTAATAATTTTAACCATAGAGAGTTTCTCGATGGCGCAAAGAAAGCTTTTGAAATTATAATTTCATCTTTCAACAACGGAGATAAAAAAACACTAAAAAACCTTGTGTCTAAGGATGTTTATTCTGCTTTTGAAAAAGCGATTGATGAAAAAACAAATAATCCAGAATCACAATTTTATTCACTAATTGTAGAGGGTATTGCAGATGCAAAAGTAGAAAATGACAAAATATCAATATCTGTCAATTTTATTAGTGAACAGATGTTAAATAATGATGAGGGTTCTATTGTTAAAAATAAAGACACTTGGACTTTTGAAAAACCAGTAAACTCTTCTAGTCCTATATGGATATTAACACAAACTTAATATTTGTCCTTTAAAGAACTTAAAGATCGAATTAAAAAAAACGAGGGTTACTCTGATAAGCCTTATAAAGATCAATTAGGGTTTTATACTATTGGTTATGGTCATCTTATTACAGAAAATGAAAATAAATATTACATTAAAAAATTTAAAAAAAAATATTTTGAAAAATTGTTTGAGATAGATTTTAAAAAAGCACACGAACAATACAAAAAAAATTTTTTTAAAAAAGATCATTCAAATTCAGAGAAAGAATTATTAATAGAAATGCTGTTTCAGCTTGGAGCAAAAGGTGTCTCTAAATTTAAAAAAATGATTTATTTTCTAAATAAAAAACAAAAATTCATGGCATCACTAGAGATGTTAGATAGCTTGTGGTATCTACAAACACCTGAAAGAGTAAAGAATTTAATTAAAAACTATACAAAAAAATAATGGAAGAAGATTTTTTTTTAAAAAACATGAAGGGTGTAAAACCTTTTAAAAAAGATACCTCAACATTTAAAACGAAAAAAACTAATAAAAAAAATGTAAAATTAGATAAAAAAACTAATACTAAAAATACAAACAAACAAACAACAACTGATCACAAAGTTAGTAGCCCCGAGTTTAAACTATCATTTGGTGAGGTTAACAAGGAGCTTAAGCGGGGAAAAATTAATATAGACAGAAGAATTGATCTTCACGGTTACAGTTTAGTCGAAGCACATGAAAAATTTATAAGTGAGGTAAAAAAAAATTATAGCAAGAATAAAAGATGTTTGCTTATAATTACTGGAAAGGGTGTTCATAAAAAAATTGAAAATGAGCAAGACACAAGCCCCAAACTTTTCTATGGAAAGATTAAAAACTCAATAATAAACTGGATAAATGATGAAAATCTTAAGAAATATATCTTAACATATCAAGACGCAGGTTTTGAACATGGGGGCGACGGAGCTCTTTTTGTCTATTTAAGAAAAAAAAGGTTTTAAATTCTTTCTAACCTAAACACTCTTTCTTTAAAATGAATAAAAATTTCATATGGAAGAAAATCATCTTCAATAAAAAATTCAATCTTTTTTAAATCATTCCTTTTGTGATCAGCCCAAATATTTGTGTAATTTTCAATTTTTAAAATTATATTTCCATCCTCACCTTCATTTTTTTTAAGTCTATAAATTCTTCTCCCATCAATAGTGTTTACCTCATCTTCTCCATTTAAAATATTTATAAATGAAGTGATTGGGTCAAAATATAAATATAAGTCTTCTAGGATTACTCTAGCTATTTCTTCTTCTATAGGTTCTTGTTTTAATTCAATTAAATAATCATCAAACGACATTTTAACTATTTTTGTTTTCTTTTTTGTTTTCCAAAACTGTTTATAATTTTGAGTCTTAAATATATTGTTTTCAATTACACCAATTGAAAGATAGCTTCCTTCAAATTTATATAGAGGTGAAAAAATGCCAGAATTTTTCAAATTAATTTCTGTTTGATAAACATTATCATTAATATTTAATGACCAATTAAAATGACCAATTTTAATTCCTGTTGTGCTGACCTTATATTTTGCACTAAAGTTATTTGCATAAGATGTATTAACTACAAATATAACAAAAAAAACTAGAAATTTATTCAAACACAACTTCATAAACATCAATTTTTCTTTTTGTAAAATTCTGATCAGGTGAGTTTATTTTAAGAAGTTTATATTCATTCTCTAAATAATTTATATCCGAAGGATTTCCAATTAAAGTAAAGTTTTCATTTATATTTTTATTAAGAGGAGATATAATTTTAAAGTGATTTGTTATTTTATCACCTTTTTTATGCGGCATATAGAAATTAATATCCTTATCCCTTAATTCAAAATTAAGGCTTGAAAACAAAAGTCGATCTGAAACTACAATATTTTTTATAGCCCTATTTGAAGAGTAACCGTAAATTTTTAGCGCATAATCATTTATACCACTTACTCTGTCAAAAATTTTAGAAGGATAACTTGTTCCAATCATTACAAAGAGAACAAAACAGACAGTAAAATTAAATATGAAATTTGCTATTTTAAAAAAAGAAATATTGGTTCTAATATATAAAAAAATAAATAAGGAAATTAAAGCAGGGGCGGCCCAATTTGCATTAGCTCTTACAATAATAGCTTCTACTAAAACAATTAAAATTATAGGCATAGAAAATATCAGAAAAATTTTTTGGATATAATTCCATTTACTAAACCCAAATAATCCACCTAAAACTATAAATGGACCTAACATTAAAACTTGAATTAACAAAAATTCCAGACCCCGAATAAGATTTATTTCAATATTCTCAAAATTTGCATTATCCGAAGTATGTTGAAGTGTAATCCAATCATTATTAAAGTTCCAAATAATATTTGGTACAATGATTATAAATACAGATAAAAACGTAAGACTAAAACCTAATAAATTTTCTAAAAAAATTTTTCTAAATCTTTTATCAAGTAGAATTAAGATAAATAAACAGATTACAAAATATATAGCTGCGTATTTTGATAAAAAACCCAGTCCCAGAAAAATACCTAATAATATAAAATTTTTTAAACCTTGTTCACTATTAATTTTAATTAATTCATTAAGTGAAAGTGTCCAAAATAATAATAAAAAAAGATCAGTACTAATTATAAAAGATGAAAAAGAAACAGCAGGTATAAATAAAAAAACTAAACTACCCGCAAATGAATCTTTTTTATTTAGTCCAGAGTTAATTAACAGATTATAAATACTCCAAGCAATCAATAAATAAATAAACGATGGGAGAAGCTTTAATGAAACAAAACTACTACCCAAGATTTCTGTATAAACTCTTATTATCCATGACAAAAAAGGAGGTTTCGAAAAATAACCAAAGTTAATATCTTTAGACCATAACCAATATTGTGCTTCATCACCAAATAAATTAAAAGTAGTAAAATTTAAGGCAACTATCTTTAATAAAACTAAAACAAGAACCGACGGCAGTAGAATTTTATTTAACATAATATTTTTTATACAATTCAAATAAAATTATATTTAAAATAACGATAAAAAAACCAGCAAAAAAAATGTCACTTAAAAAATGACCGCCAGCCATTATTCTAATAGAACCAAGTACAAAACCAAAAAAAATGCTTCCATAGAGAAAAATTATTTTTTTTGTAATTAAATACAGAATTATAATTGAAAACCCAACAGAGGCATCACCTGAAACAAAAGAGCAATTACTTCCACAAACATTAGTAATTTCATACCACGGAGAAAAATTTTCTTTTCCACCTAATTCTAAAATATCTTTTGGTCTAGCTCTGCCCCATAAATTTTTAAGTATCAGATTTACAAAAATTAACACTCCAATAATTTGAGAACTCCACAACAAAATTATTTCCTTGATAGAAAATCTATAATTAAAAAAAATTTTATCAATTTTAATGAAACGCCCAACTATTGGTAATATTAAAATATAAATAAGTATCAGTGGTAACAAAATATCTCGAAACAATATTGAGGTTAAATCAAAACTTTGTAAAGCAAACTGTGAATCTCCATAATAAAACAAATCTGAAATATACAAATCTAAGGATGGGCCAGAAGTCACAAATACACAACTAAAAAATAAAATTAGAATATAATAAAAAATCTCAGAATTTTTTTCAGGAATCAAATTTGATAATTTGTATTTATTATATTTATTTTCTATTAAATTATTTAAAACTTTAAATAATATTAAAGCTAAAATTGCTCCAGCAACAATATCTGTAAAAAAATGTGCGCTTACAATAACTCGACTAAAAGCAACAATTGAAGCTAAAAAATAAAAAAAATATTTTAATTTTGGAAGAACTGAAACCAAAATAAAGCAAACGATAAATATTGTAGAAGAGTGTCCAGAGGGGAAAGAATGAAAATTTGACTCCAAAGTAAAATATTTAAAACTAAAAACGTCTTCGAAATCAGCATGATTTGGTCTGGGCCTTCCCACTACATGTTTTATAATTTGAGTAATTATCCCAACTGTCAAAATATAAACAAAGGAACAAATAAAAAAATTAGAAAGGTTTTTTGTTGATTTAGTTTTTATGATTTTAAGTTTGTTGTTTATATAAAAAATAACAAAACCTATTATTGTAATAGAAAAATACCAAGATGAACTCCCAAGTTTTGTTATTTCTATAAAAAATTCTTTTAGAAAAAACCCATTTACCCAATCACTTAAGTTTATAAAATATTTATAAAAAAAAAGATCTAAATTAAAAGAAGCAAAAATACTTAGTGTAATTAATACTAAAATAAGTAATTCAAATTTGATGTTTTTAAAAATACTCATTTTACAACTATTAAAAAATTAAATGAGCTTTACAATATAAACTTTGATAAGTCCTGACTTTTAATAAGTTCTCCTAAGCTATTTTCAACATATTCTTTGTTAATTATTATTTCTGTAGGGCCTATATCTGACGCTGTATAACTAACCTCTTCAAGTAGTTTTTCCATCACAGTATGGAGCCTTCTGGCGCCTATATTTTCTACGTTCTGATTTATCTCTGTAGATAGAGAGGCTATGGTATCAATTCCATCTTCTTCAAACTTCAAATCAACCTTCTCTGTTCCAAGAAGTCCCTGATACTGCTTAATCAAGCTGTTTTGTGTTTCAGTAAGAATAAGCTTAAAATCTTTTTTACTAAGACTATCAAGCTCGACTCTAATTGGTAATCTACCTTGAAGTTCAGGAAGCATATCTGATGGTTTTGATAAATGAAATGCCCCGGATGCAATGAACAAAATATAATCTGTTTTTACTACACCATATTTTGTAGTAACCGCAGTTCCCTCAATAAGTGGTAATAAATCTCTTTGAACACCTTCTCTTGAAACATCTGCACCACTTCTATCAGCTCTTGAAGTAATTTTATCTATTTCATCAATAAAAACTATACCATTTTGCTCTACATCATCCAATGCTCTTGAGTTTATTTTATCTTTATCTAAAAGCTTATCAGTTTCCTCGTTTAACAAATATGCATGAGAATCTTTGACACTCATTTTTTTCATTTTCTTTTGGTTGCCAAAACCTTTTCCAAACACATCACCTAAATTAATCATACCCATTTGAGAACCAGGCACACCAGGTATATCCATAGTTGGCAAACTGAAATTTGCATTAGCTGAAACTGGAATTTCAACTTCATTATCATTTAATTCACCTGACCTTAGTTTTTTCCTAAAATTATCTCGAGTAGCTGGCGTTGAGCTTTTAGAAACCAAAACATCTAAAATTCTTTCTTCTGCATTTTTTTCTGCTTTTGCCTTCACCTCTTGACCCATTTGTATTTTTGTTTTTGTAATACTAATTTCAACCAGGTCTCTTATTATTTGCTCAACATCTCTTCCAACATATCCTACTTCTGTAAATTTAGTCGCCTCAACTTTTACAAAAGGTGCGTTTGCTAACTTAGCAAGTCTTCGTGAGATCTCTGTTTTGCCGCAACCTGTTGGACCAACCATTAAAATATTTTTTGGTACAATTTCCTCTTTTAAAGAATCATCAAGTTGTTTTCTTCTCCATCTATTTCTTAAAGCAACTGCAACAGCTTTTTTTGCATTGTTCTGACCAATGATAAACTTATCTAATTCAGAAACAATTTCTCTTGGGCTAAAACTAGATTCCATTCTACAGCTCAATAGTTTCTGAAATAATATTATGGTTTGTATAAATACAAATATCTGCTGCTATATTAAGTGATTCTAAAGCAATTTCTTTTGCATTCATTTTTGTATTTTTCATCAATGCTTTAGCAGCACTATTTGCGTATGGGCCTCCGGAGCCTATAGCAAGTATGCCATCGTCAGATTCAATTACGTCACCAGTACCAGATAACAACAAACTTACATCCTTATCAGCTACGATCATCATTGCTTCTAGTCTTCTTAGATATCTATCAGTTCTCCAATCTTTAGCTAATTCCACACAAGCTCTTTTAAGTTGGTTCTTATATTGATCTAACTTTCCCTCTAATCTTTCAAATAAAGCAAACGCATCTGCAGTTGATCCTGCAAAACCAGAGATAACAGTTTCATCGGCACCAAGCCTTCTAATTTTTTTAACATTTGATTTCATTACGGTATTACCAAGACTAGCCTGACCATCACCCGCAATAACGACAAGATTATCTTTTCTAATTCCTACAATAGTTGTTGATTTAATAATGTTTTTTTCCATTCATTGATAAGATGGCTATTTAATTATTTTTATCAAGTAATTTACCTAGAATAAATCATATTTCACTGATATTAGGCAAAAATGCGAAAAGGTAAAGTTGAGAGAAACACTAAAGAAACTAAGATTAGTTGTGAAATTAACTTAGATGGCACTGGTCAATCTAAAATTTCAACAAAAATTGGTTTTTTTGATCATATGTTGGAATTATTATCTCATCACAGCTTGATAGATATAGATTTAAAATGTGAAGGAGATACCAATGTTGATCTTCACCATTCAGTTGAAGATACGGCTTACGCAATTGCTTTAGCTATAAACAAGGCATTAGATGATAAGAAGGGAATAAACAGATATGGCTTTTCATATGTTCCAATGGATGAGTGTTTATCAAGGTGTGTTATTGATTTAAGTGGAAGGCCTGAACTAGTGTGGAATGTTAATCTTGGTTTGAAAAAAATTGGTGAAATGGACACAGAGTTATTTCATGAATTTTTTAAAGCCTTTTCAAATGAATCTAAATGTAATTTACATATCGAAAACTTGTATGGAAAAAACAATCACCATATTATCGAATCATGCTTTAAAGCATTTGCTAAAAGTTTAAGATTTGCTGTTGAAATAGATAACAGAAGAAAAGATAACATACCATCATCAAAAGGCACTCTTTAATTTTTAATGAAAAAAATCACTATTGTCGATTACGGCTCAGGCAATGTTTTGTCTGCACAAAAATCTTTTATTAAAATAGCAAAAGATAATAATATTGAGGTTGAAGTTTTAATTTCAAAAAAACTAAACGATGTAAAAAACTCAACCCACATTGTATTACCAGGCCAAGGAGCCTTTTCTACATGCATGAATGGTTTAAAAAAAACAGATGGATTGATTGATGAGCTTTCTGAGTTTGCATTAATAAAAAAGAAACCATTTTTGGGGATATGTGTTGGCATGCAAATGTTAGCTAAGATGAGTGAAGAAAATGGAGATCATGAAGGCTTAGGTTGGATAGACGGCCAAATTAAATTATTGCCAGGAGATAATTTAAAACTTCCTCATATGGGATGGAACTTGGCAACACCAACAAATTCGAAATACAATAACTTAATCTCAATTAAAAATGACTATTATTTCGTTCACTCATATTATTTCGATTGTACCAATAAGGACAATATTTTGGCAGAAACTAAGTATGGAACAAATTTTGCTTCAATAGTTGGAAAAGAAAATATATACGGCGTTCAGTTTCATCCTGAAAAAAGTTCCTCCCAAGGATTAAACTTACTAAAAGAATTTATTGGAGTATGAACATGTCTACACAACTAAAAGAAAAAATTAATATTTCAGTTGATAATATTGAAATACTTACAGATGTAGATTTAGCAGATCTTTGTAATATCACTGAACAAGCAATTAATGCTGGAGGAGGTTTTGGTTGGTTAAGAGTTCCTACAAGAGATATTTTAATAGATTACTGGACAAAAAGAACCAATGATAAATATATTAAACTTATTGTTGGAAGACTAAATGGGGTTATAGCCGGAACCCTTCAACTTGCATATGAGGCACCTAATATTGAGTCTAGGAAAAATATTGCACGTATAAGAAGACAATTCGTTGCTCCATGGGCTCGAGGCTATGGTTTGGCTAAAACAATGATTGATCATACTGAACAAATTGCAAAAGAAGACAATATTAAATCTTTACAGTTAGCTGTAAGAGAAACCCAAGACGCAGCAATAAAACTATTTACTGGTAAAAATTATACAAAGTGGGGAGAAAACCCATATTATGCTTATATTAATGGTAGCTTTATTAAAGGTTATTATTACTATAAAAATCTCTAGTGCAAATTATACCAGCTATTGATTTAAAAGATAATAAATGTGTTAGACTATCTAAAGGTAAAGATAACTCCAGCGTAATTTACAACGAAGATCCAGCAAAACAAGCAATCTACTTTGAACAAATTGGTTGTAAAAAATTACATCTGATAGACCTAGACGCTGCATTTGGTAGATCAAATGTTAATTTTGAAACAATAAAGAAAATTAGAAAATCAATTTCAATACCAATACAATTAGGTGGTGGGGTTAGAAATTTAGATTTAGCAAAAAAATATTTTGAGGTTGGAATAAATAATCTGATCATAGGGTCAATGTCTGTTGAAAAACCAAATGAAGTAATAATTTTATCAAATCAGTATTCAGACAAAGTATATATATCATTAGATATTCTTGAAGATAGTGTAATGATAAAAGGGTGGGATGAAAATTCAGGAAAGAAAATACAAGATATCCTTGATATTTATACTAGTTCAAAAATTAAAGGATATATAATTACAGATATTCAAAATGATGGAATGTTAAAAGGTTTAAATTTAGATTTTGTTAAAAATTTTCTAAAAAAAATTAACCTAATCAAGAATTTTAATAAAAAAATTATCATTGCGGGTGGTTTAACAAACTACTCTGATTTAATAAATCTAAAAAAGCTTAGTCCAAAAAATATTGAAGGAATAATTTCAGGTAAATCTTTTTATGAAGGAAAGATTGATTTAGTAGAAGCGCAAAAAATTCTAAACTAAAATGGTAAAAACAAGAATTATCCCATGCTTAGATGTTAAAGATGGAAGAGTAGTAAAAGGAATAAATTTTTTAAATTTAATTGATGCAGGAGACCCTGTCGAACAAGCAAAACATTATTCTGATAATGGAGCTGATGAAATATGCTTCTTAGATATTAGTGCATCACTAGAAAATAGAGATACTATGGTAAATGTAGTCGAAAAGACAGCAAATGAAGTTTTTATTCCTTTAACAGTTGGCGGCGGTATTTCATCAATAGAAAATATACATGCACTACTTAAGGCTGGCGCTGACAAAGTGTCTATAAATTCTGCAGCAATTAAAAATCCTAATATTATTAAAGAAGCCTCAGAGTATTTTGGAAATCAATGCATCGTTGTGGCTGTTGATGCCAAAAAATATAATAATGATTGGTTTGTTTATTCTCATGGTGGAACAAAAAAAACAGATTTACTAGCATTAAATTGGATTGAAAAAGTTCAAAATCTTGGTGCTGGTGAAATTCTTTTAACATCTATGGATAGAGATGGTACGAAATCAGGTTTTGATAATGATTTACTAAGTAAAGTATCAGAGTTTTTAAAGATACCAGTTATAGCTAGTGGAGGGGTTGGCACTTTAGATCATTTTTATGAAGGTGTAATTAAAGGCAAGGCTGATGCATTATTAGCAGCCTCAGTCTTTCATTTTAATGAAATTAGCATTAAAGAAGTAAAGAAATACCTAAGGGGTAAGAATATAAATATAAGAGATTAAACTTTATGAAAATTGAGGACTTAAATGAAATTATAAATGAAAGAGTAAAAACTGGAAAAAAAAGCTCATATACAAATAAGTTATTAAAGTTAGGTCCAAAAAAAATAGCTCAAAAGTTTGGGGAGGAGGCCTCCGAGTTAATAATTGATTTTTTAAAAGGTTCAAAAAAAAGAACAACCGAAGAAGCTGTAGATGTAATTTACCATCTCCTTGTATTACTGAAGTCAAAAAAAATTACCATGAATGATATTCATAAAGAGTTAAATAAAAGAAGATAATTACAATGTATGATGAAAACAATATTTTTGCGAAAATTTTAAGAAAAGAAATTCCATGTGATAAAGTTTATGAAGATGAGTTCAGCCTATTTTTTAAAGACATCAATCCTCAAGCTAAAATTCATATTTTAGGGATTCCAAAGTTTCCATGCACTAGTTTTTCAGATTTTTTGAAGAATGCAGATAACGAAAGTATTTCATTTTTTTTTAAAAGTGTTCAGATTGTTATAAATCAACTAAATATAGAAGAAAGTGGGTATAGATTAATTACAAACTCAGGTGAAGATGGTGGACAAGAAGTACCTCATTTTCACATTCATATCTTAGCTGGTGAAAAGATCGGAGCACTAAGGTAAACTAATCTTTTTCTTTAATTATAACGTAGTTTACAATCTCGCTTACACCTTTTATATTTTTTAGAGCACTTATCATATCAGATAAAAGATCTGGTCTGGAAGATATACCTGCAACATAGATCTTACCTTGTATTGTTTCAAAGTTGAAAGTTACAGATTTTAAACCAACAACTTTTGCTGCTACTGCTCTTGCTTGAGTGTTAATCCATAAGTCACTTGCATAGTCTTTTAATGTAGATCTATTTCCAATCTCTACTTCATTAATAATCTCTTTAACTCCTTCAACTTCCCAAACTAATCGCACAGCATCAATTCTTAGTTCTTGGTTTTCAACAAGTCCAGTTAACAATATCCTTCCCTCAAGAACACTTGTATTAATATTGACAAAAAGATTATCACCTGCGTTTAGAAATTTTGCTGCAATGTTTACTTTAATAGTAGCATCATCAATTACAACACCAAGCGATCTTTCTCCTTCCGCAACAACTAATGCGCCACTTCCACCAGTTGCTAAAATATTTGTTGGTGAACATCCAAAATTTATAAATGCTAAGGTAAATAGAATTGAAGCTATTATAATATTTTTTATTTTTTTAGTTGCAGTAACCACTTATAGATTTTATTTTTATTTATTCTGGTAAATTTATGTACTATTTCTACGATGTCGGTCAAAGAAAATTTTTTAGCCATTTTTTTTAACTCATCTTTATACAAATTAATATCGTCAAAATGTTGATTTTTTAAAGTATCTCTATCAATAACCGCAACAAATTCACCTTTTATATTTTCTTTATTTTGTAGTATATTTTTTTTTACCGTATTAGAATTCCCCCTAAAAACAAACTCATTTACTTTTGTAAGTTCTTTACAAATTGAAATTGCCCTATCTGGCATAATATTTTCTAAACAATCTAAAAAAACAATTAATTTATGACTTGAAACAAAAAATACGCATGTTCTTTTTTCCTGCAATATACTTTTGATAAGATCTTCTATCTTCTTTTTCGACTTTGGCACAAAACCAAAAAAAGCAAATTCTGACAACGGCATTCCTGATAGCTGTAAGCTAGATATAATTGACGATGGCCCAGGTATAGATGTAACTCTAATGTTTTTCTCAATACAATGTTGTACTAAATTAAAGCCTGGATCAGAAATAAGCGGCGACCCCGCATCAGAAATTAGAACGCATTTTTTACTTTTCAACAAACTATCAATCTGATTTATAACTTTATGTTCATTATAATCATGTAAGGCTATTAATTTCTTTTTAATGCCTAATTTATTTAGTAATTTAAGTGAATGTTTTGGATTTTCACAAATAATAACATCACATTCTCTAATAATATTTACGGCCCGAAAAGTTATGTCATCTAAATTACCAATAGGGGTTGCTACAATTGAAAGACCATTAATAATATTTTTCATTTTGTTCATATTTATATTTATAATATCATGTACTCCAGTAAATTTATCTAAACAAGCTACAAAAACCACTAAAGAAAATACTAATTACGAAAAACCAGTTATTACTAAAAATAAAGAGATTGAGAATAAAGAGAATAAAAAAAATACAGATGATAACAGTATAAAAAATGTTGAATTAAATAAAACAGTAATTGCTTTATTCGCTAAAGATGATGATACTAAAATAACTAAGCAATTCTTAAATACTTTTAGTTTAGCAATATATAACTTAGAAGCAAAAGATATTAATTTACAGATAGAATTTTTTGAAACTGATAAAGATCTAAAAAATATTGTAGAAGCAAATCTGTCACCAGGGAGAGTATTTCTAGGGCCGATCCAATCAAAGTATACAAAAATATTAAACAATTATTGTAATTATAAAGTTGTTTTCTTTTCATTTTCCTCACAATCTTCTCTTGCAAAAGATTGTATTTATTTATTGAATTTTTTCCCTAAAAATGAACTCTCACAACTTCTTTTGTATTTAAGTGATGGTGCTAAAGTAGCCCTGCTTTACCCTGAAAATGAATATGGATATTTAATTAATAGTTTTATTGATAGTTTAATTTTTGAAAGTCCTGCTATTTTAGTTAATAGATCTTCATATAAAGACGATTTATCAAACGTAAGAGAATCAATAAAAGAATTAGGTAAATATGAGTTAAGAAAATATGAATTAAACAGACAAAAACAAATTTTATCTTCTAAAAAAGATGAAAAATCAAAAAAAAGACTAAAAAAACTAGAAAAATTTAGAACAACGAGTGACTATGATTTTACACACATACTAATAGCTGATTATGGTTTGAATTTATTACAGGTCGCACCCCTTCTTCCTTATTACGACATAGATCCAAATATTGTTCAGTTTATGGGTACTGGAGTAATAGATGATAAAACTTTTTTTTATGAACCTTCATTGCAAGGAGCGATATTTCCAGGAATCCCTGAAGCAAGACGAATAAACTTAATTAATGATTACATAGATATTTATGAGGAAGAATTTTTAAGAATATCAACATTACCCTACGATTTAGTTGGTTTAATAAATTTCATTTATACAAAAGAATACAAACTTGGAGAAGTGATAAAATTACTAAACAATCCAAATAAAAGATTCTATGGTGTTGATGGAAATTTTTATTTTAAAAATAATGTAATTGAAAGAGATCTCGACATATTAAAAATAAATAATGGTAATTCTTTTTTAATTAATTAGCTAAAAAATTAATTAATTTTGTTACAGCTATAGACCTATGGCTAATTTCATTTTTTTCTTTTGTACTTAATTCAGCTAATGTTTTATTATAATGTTGAGGAATAAATATTGGATCATAACCAAAACCAAACCTTCCTTTGATTTGACCTGAAATTTTTCCATTAATCTTTCCATTAAATATAATATTTTGATTGTTATTAATTGTTAAACTAATTGAAGTTTTAAAGTAGGCATTTTTTTTGCCATTTTTTTTAATACTTTTAATAATACTATTAAAACACACTTCTTTTTTTTTAAAATCATTTAAAAATCTTTTCGAATAAACACCAGGTTTCCAATTTAGGCTTTCTATACATATACCTGAGTCATCTGCAAAACAAGGTATGCCAGTTTTATTATATCCATAGTCTGACTTTATTTTAGCATTTTCCTCAAACGTTTGACCACTTTCCGCAGGCTCATCACTTATGCCTACATCGGTTAATGATAAAAGCTGCAAATTAAATTTGTCAAAAATTTTTTTAATTTCAATTATTTTATTTTTATTATTCGAAAAAAATAATAATCGCCCCAATTTATTTCAAAGCCTCTTTTTGTTTTAAGATTATTTCTTTAATTCCTATTTTTGCCAACTTAAACATTTCTTCAAATTGGCCTTCATTAAAAAAAAACTCTTCACCTGTTACTTGAATTTCAGATATTTCATCTGAGTCACAAATTACAAAATTTGCATCTACTTGTGCCTCTGAATCTTCATTATAATCTAAGTCCAATACCGCTTTATTTTCTACTATCCCTGTTGATACTGCTCCAATAAAATTTTTTATAATTGGTTTTTGCAGATTGTAATTATTTTTTAATTTCTCTATTGCTAAATATAAAGAAATAAAACCTCCGCTTATTGAGGCAGTCCTTGTTCCACCATCAGCCTGGATAACATCACAATCTATTTTTATTTGGCGCTCTCCAAGATTTGTAAGATCCACAATTGATCTTAAGCTACGCCCAATTAATCTTTGTATTTCTTGCGTTCTACCCGACTGCTTTCCTTTTGCAGCCTCTCTGTCCATTCTTGTATTTGTTGATCTTGGTAGCATGCCATATTCCGCTGTAACCCAACCCTTACCAGTGTTCTTTAACCAGTGAGGAACTTTTTCATCAATTGTTGCAAGACAAAGGACATGTGTATTTCCAAATTTTACTAAACATGAACCATCAGCGTGAATATTTACGTTTTTCTCAAATGAAATTTCACGCATTTGATTGAAGGACCTATCTTTTCTCATATAAATTTAATAATAGTAGATAAATATTATTTTTAAATAAAATTCTTATGTCTGATAATGTATATGCACAAATTAATGATAGATCGAAATTAATTTTCAAAAAATTAGTTGAGTCATATCTGAAAACTGGGTCTCCAGCAGGATCAGAAACAATTATGAAGATGGGAGGCTTAAATCTTTCCTCAGCATCAATTAGATCCATTTTATCAAATTTACAAAAAGAAGGGCTTCTTTATGCTCCGCATAGATCAGCTGGCAGAATGCCTACTGAAAAAGGTATGAGGTTTTTTGTAGACGGTCTTTTAGAATTTGGAAGAATTTCAAAAATTGAAAAAGAAAATATTAAACAGCAATGTTTAACCAAAGGTAAATCTTATGAGGAGGCTCTTGATGTTGCATCTAAAGCTATCTCAGGACTATCAAGTTATGCTGGAATAGTTATTGCACCAAAGTTTCAAAAAAACTTAAGGCATGTTGAGTTTATAAGATTAAACAGTAGTCAATTAATGCTTATTCTTGCTTATGAGAATGGAGAAGTAGAAAATCGAATCATTGAAGATAATGGAAAATATAATAGTTCATTACTTATCCAGGCTTCTAATTATCTTACATCAAAATTTACTAATAAAAATATTTCACAAATTAAAAAGTTAATTCAAATTGAAATAAAAAATACCCAAAACGAATTAGAATTAATTTCTTCAAAATTAATTCAACAAGGTATTATTGAAACTCAGCCAAATAGCAAAAATCCCTATATTTTTTTACATGGCCAATCAAATTTACTCAAAGATGAAATAGTTTCAAAAGATTTAGATCAAATTCGGAATCTCTTTGATGACATTGAGAAAAAATCTAGTTTTGTAGATATATTAGAAACTGCAGGAAAGGCGAAAGGGGTTCAGATTTTTATTGGATCTAAAAATTTTTTATTTAAACACTCTGGTCTTTCTATGGTAATGGCCCCATATAAAAATAATGATCAAGAAATTATAGGAGCTATAGGTGTAGTTGGGCCAACAAGACTAAACTACTCCAAAATAGTTCCTCTTGTTGATTATACATCAAAAATTATTGGAAAGGTGATTGATTAATGGTTGAAAAAAAAGAAGAAGATAACCAACAAGAAGAAATTAAAGAACCAAATTCTGAGAATATTGACAACGAAGAAGATAATAATGATAGTCAAGAAAACACAGATACAGAAGAGATAAGTGAAGATGAAAATACAGAAGAAGATAGTCTAGAAAAGGAAATTGAAACACTTAAAGAAGAGAAAATTCGACTACTCGCTGAAATGGAAAATCTTAGAAAAAGATTTGAACGAGAAAAAGTTGAAACGATAAAGTTTGGTAGTGTAAATTTAGCAAGAGATATTCTATCGCCAGGAGATAATTTAGAAAGAGCGCTAGATGCTTTACCAGATGATGAAAATCATCCAGAAAGTATAAAAAATCTTATCGATGGTTTAAAAATGGTGCTTAAAGAATACAAAAGTACTCTTGAAAAACATGGAGTCAAAAAAATTGAAACTTTAAATCAAAAATTTGATCATAATTTTCATCAGGCAATGATGGAAGTTGAAAATAATGATGTGGAAGAAGGAACGGTAGTTCAGGAAGTCCAATCTGGCTATACAATGCATGATCGATTACTAAGAGCAGCAATGGTTGGAGTATCCAAAAAACCAGTCGCTACAAAAGAAGAACCTGCAGAAGAAAAAGAAGAAGACAATTTTGAAAATGAGAGTAAAGAAAAGTCATAAAAAGCCCTAAATTACTTGTTTTTTTTAATATAAATCATGAAGATCCTTGTATTTTAAAACTTTTTTCCCATATCTAATGTAGCCAATGTTGATTGGTAAATAATTAAGTAAAGAGGATAAAAAATATGGCAAAAGTAATTGGTATTGATTTAGGTACTACAAACTCCTGCGTTGCAGTAATGGACGGTAAGGAAGCAAAAGTAATTGAAAACTCAGAAGGTGGAAGAACAACACCGTCAATGGTAGCATTCAGTGACACAAAAGAAAAACTTGTTGGACAATCAGCTAAAAGACAAGCAGTAACTAATTCTGAAAATACTTTATTTGCCATAAAAAGATTAATCGGAAGAACATTTGAGGATGAAGCCGTTAAGTCTGACAGCGGACTAGTACCTTATAAAATAGTAAAAGGTGATAACGGTGATGCTTGGGTAGAAGCACGTGGAGATAAATATAGTCCAAGTCAAATTAGTGCATTTATTTTACAAAAAATGAAAGAGACAGCAGAGTCTTATTTAGGAGATACTGTTACACAAGCAGTTATAACAGTTCCCGCATATTTTAATGATGCTCAAAGACAAGCAACAAAAGATGCTGGAAAAATAGCTGGACTAGAAGTTTTAAGAATTATTAACGAGCCTACTGCTGCAGCGTTAGCATATGGTTTAGATAAAAAGAAAACAGGTACAGTTGCTGTTTACGATCTTGGTGGAGGTACATTTGATATTTCTATCTTAGAAATTGGTGATGGTGTTTTTGAGGTTAAGTCAACAAACGGTGATACTCATCTTGGCGGTGAAGATTTTGATCTTAAAATTATTGATTACCTTGCTGACGAATTCAAAAAAGATAATGGTATTGATTTACGCTCAGATAAACTTGCTCTTCAACGTTTGAAAGAGGCTGCTGAGAAAGCAAAAATTGAATTATCAAGTTCAACTGAAACAGAAGTTAACTTGCCATTCATTACTGCTGATCAATCTGGCCCTAAACATTTAACGATTAAGTTATCGAGAGCAAAACTTGAAGCTATCGTAGGCGAACTTTTAAACCAAAGTTTAAAACCTTGCGAAATGGCACTCAAAGATGCTGGTTTACAAGCTGCTGAAATCGATGATGTTATTTTAGTTGGTGGTATGACAAGAATGCCTAAAGTAACAGAGATAGTAAAAAACTTCTTTGGTAAAGAGCCTAATAAAGGTGTTAACCCCGATGAGGTTGTTGCATCTGGTGCTGCTATTCAAGCAGGTGTATTACAAGGTGATGTCAAAGATGTATTATTACTTGATGTTACACCTTTATCACTTGGTATTGAAACACTTGGCGGTGTATTCACAAAACTAATTGATAAAAACACAACTATCCCAACAAAGAAGAGCCAGGTATTTTCTACAGCTGAAGATAATCAGAGTGCAGTAACAATTAGAGTATTTCAAGGTGAAAGAGAAATGGCTGCTGATAACAAATTACTGGGTCAGTTTGATTTAGTAGGTATTCCACCTGCTGCAAGAGGAATGCCTCAAATTGAAGTAACTTTTGATATTGATGCAAATGGTATTGTAAACGTTTCGGCTAAAGACAAATCAACTGGTAAAGAACAACAAATCAAGATCCAGGCTTCTGGTGGATTATCAGATGAAGAGATTGAAAAAATGGTAAAAGAAGCAGAAGAAAATGCCGAAGCTGACAAAAAGAAAAGAGAAGCTGTTGATACGAGAAACCATGCTGATAGTTTAATTAATGAAACTGAAAAGAACTTAAAAGAGCACGGAGATAAAATTCCTGAAGCTGATAGAAATAAAATCACAGAAGATATTGAAGAGCTTAAGAAAGTTAAAGACGGTGAGGATTTAGAAGCTATAAAATCTAAAACTGAAGCACTTGTTCAATCATCTCTTAAAATGGGTGAAGCAATTTATAAACAAAACCCACAAGGTACTGGACCTCAACCTGATCCATCTGGTGCTGAACCATCAGCTGATAATACAAAAGATGAAAAGGTTGTAGATGCAGAATTTGAAGAAGTAGACGAAGATAAAAAAGATTAACGCTCCATAATTTTTATAAGGAGGAGATGTGGCTGATAAAGATTTCTATGAGATACTAGGTGTTCAACGAAATGCTAGTGAAGATGAAATAAAAAAAGCTTATAGAAAACAAGCCATGAAATACCATCCTGATCGCAACAAGGATGACAAAACAGCTGAAAGAAAATTCAAAGAAGCAGCTGCTGCTTACGAAGTTCTAAAAGATTCAGAAAAAAGATCAGCTTATGATCAATATGGACATGACGCTTTCAAACAAGGTGGAATGGGTGGAGCTCAAGGTTTTGGAGATTTTGCAGGTGGCTTTTCTGATATCTTTGAAGAGTTCTTTGGTGGGGGTTTTGGAGGACAATCATCAAGAAGACGAGGACCTCAAAGAGGAAGTGATCTTCGTTATAATATGTCCGTTTCACTATTCGAAGCTTTCACTGGAAAGAAACCACAAATAAGAATTCCTACATACGTTGGCTGTGATGCTTGTGCAGCAACTGGAAGTGCAGATAAATCTGGACCAAGTACTTGTTCCACTTGTGGTGGTGCAGGAAAAGTTCGATCTCAACAAGGATTCTTTTCAATTGAAAGACCATGTCCTACATGTGGTGGAGAAGGTTCAAGTATAAAAAATCCATGTCTTAAATGTTCAGGAACAGGGAATATAAAAAAGCAAAAAACAATTTCTGTTACTATTCCTGCTGGTGTTGATACAGGTACAAGAATTCGAATAGCCGGTGAAGGTGAACCTGGTGAAAGAGGTGCTGGAAATGGGGATCTATATATTTTTGTTGAAGTTCAAAAGGACAAACTCTTTGAAAGAGAAGAAGAAAATTTATTTTGTGAAATACCAATTTCAATCACTACTGCTATTTTAGGTGGTGAAATAGAGGTTCCAACCATTGAAGGAAAAAAAGCTAGACTTAATATTCCAGCAGGAACTCAATCTGAGACACAATTTAGACTTCGCGGCAAAGGAATGAGTATACTTCGACAAAGTAGAAGGGGTGATATGTATGTGCAAGCAAACGTTGAAATACCAGTCAACCTAAATAGCAAACAAAAAGATATTTTGAGAGAGTTTGAAAATGAAGGTGGGACATCAAAAAAACATAGCCCAAAATCGCAAGGTTTTTTCTCAAAATTAAAAGAAGTCTGGGAAGATTTAACTTAATTTCTTTTCAACTTACAATCACCAAAGTATAAGAAGTTTTTATGGCAAAAATTAAAATAGCAGTTGCAGGTTGTCTTGGCCGAATGGGTCAGGAAATATCGAAACAAATTTTACAAAATAAAAATTTAGAATTTGTCGGTGGTTTTGAACACAAAAAACATAAAGATATAAACAAACCTTTAAACAAAGTTTCAAGTATACACTCTACAAAATTAGTTACAGCTAATGCAGCTCAGTTAATCAAAGAAGCAAATGTCATCATTGATTTTACAACACCTGAGTCTACTTTAGATAATCTTAAGATCGCCTCCGCAAATAAAACAGCAGTTGTTATTGGCACAACCGGAATGACGGATGTACAAAAAAAGAAAGTAAAAAGTTATTCTAAAAAAATACCTATACTCATGTCTTCTAATATGAGTTTGGGCGTTAACTTATTATTTAACTTAGTAAAACAAACAGCATCAGCTTTAAAAGATACTGATTATGATATTGAAATTGCTGAGACTCATCATAAACATAAAAAAGATGCACCTTCTGGAACTGCATTATCTCTGGGTGAATACGCAGCTGAGGGAAGAAAAACTAAATTAAATAAATCAAAAGTTTTAGATCGTACAAAAAAACTATCATCTAGAAAAAAAGGTGACATCGGCTTTTCTGTTACAAGAGGTGGTGAAATTGCAGGTGAACATACAGTAAGTTTTATTGGTACCAATGATAGAGTTGATCTAGTTCATAAAGCTAATAATCGATCAATTTTTGTAGATGGAGCCATCGAAGCTGCAATCTTTATTTCTAAAAAGAAAAAAGGTCTTTTCAATATGAATGATTTGTTATTTTAATAATAACTTAATTGTCTTTTAATTCTTAAGTACAAACTTTCCTTTAAATCAGCATGCAAGAAAGTTGCAACTTCAGTTTCTTTATCTGATTCTCTTATTGATAACTTGGAAGTGTTTTTAAATTTTGTAAAAAAAACTTTGGACCAATAAGTGCTGAATTTAGATGAATGTAAAAGTTTATCACCTTTATATTTCTTTATAGATATCTCTTTTTGATCAATATTAATTTCATCCTTAATATTTTTCTCTTTGAAATATAAACGGATTAAATAAAAAATAACTAAGTATTCAAGTCCAAGAAATATAGATACAGGCCAAGCACCTTGTATAATTAGAAAAATAGAGAACAATGAAATCCAACTAATAAATATAATTCCTAAAATTAAGAAGACTGATTTAGAACAGCTTTGATAAGGTCTTATATTTTCATTTAGTGAATTCATAATTTGACATTAATATAAAATAACCTTTCTGATAAAGGGACATATGTGCACAGATATTAAATCGATAATTTACAGTTTACTATCAATTTATAATTGCTTCCAAATCCTAAAAAATGGCTAAATTCCTTTGATCTCTTGCTAATTTAGTAAGGAACATATAGATGCATCCCCGAAAAAATATTAAGTAATAATCCTTATTTAATGGTGGCTTGATGAAAAAAATTAGTAAAATTTTAGCAGCAAACAGAAGTGAAATTGCTATTCGAATTTTTAGAGCTGCCGAAGAGTCTGGCATTAAAACAGCTGCTATTTATTCTAAAGAAGATCGTTTTGCTATTCACCGATTTAAAACAGATGAAAGCTATTTAGTAGGTGAAGGCAAAGGTCCAATTCAAGCATATTTGGACATTGACTCGATTATTAAAATTGCTAAAGATGCAAAGGTTGATGCTATCCATCCAGGTTATGGATTTTTATCTGAGAGTCCTGAACTAGCTGAGCAGTGTGAAAAAAATGACATAACATTTATTGGTCCTAGTAAAGAAATACTAAAAAGATTTGGAAATAAAACAGAAGCTAAAAAAGTTGCAGAAGAAGCAAAGGTAGGCACCGTTCCGTCTGTTCTTGTAACAAATGAAAATTTAAAAAGTGTTGAAAAAGAAGTTGAGAAAATTGGTTACCCAGTAATTGTCAAAGCTAGTTGGGGTGGTGGTGGTCGAGGAATGCGCGTTGTTAGATCAAGCAGCGAGTTAATAGATCAAATTACAACTGCTCAAAGTGAGTCACTTAAAGCTTTTGGAAAAGATGAAGTATTTATAGAAAAATTTTTAGAAGATGCGGCTCATATAGAAGTACAAATTCTAGGTGATACTCATGGAAATATTATACATCTTTTTGAAAGAGATTGTTCTCTTCAAAGAAGGCATCAAAAGATTATAGAAAGAGCGCCTGCACATTTTCTTGAAAATAAAACTCGAGAAGAAATTTGTAACGCTGCAATTAAAATTGCAAAACAAGTTAAATACTTTGGCGCAGGCACTGTGGAATTTTTGTTTGATAAAAAGTCTGGTGAATTTTATTTCATTGAGGTTAACCCAAGAATTCAAGTTGAGCATACCGTAACTGAAGAAGTAACAGGTATTGATATTGTAAAAGCCCAAATTAAAATTGCAGAAGGTGAAAAAATTGGTAGTCACCCAGCACTTCCTAAACAAGAAGATATTCATCTAAACGGATTTGCTATTCAATGTAGAGTTACTACCGAAGATCCGCTTAATAATTTTATGCCCGATTATGGAAAGATAATGACTTACCGTTCGGCAGCTGGTTTTGGAGTGAGGCTAGATGCAGCAAATGCATCTGCTGGTTCTATCATTACACCGTATTATGATTCTTTACTTGTAAAAGTAACAACTTGGGCAAAGCATCAAGAAGACTGCATTAAAAGAATGGATAGGGCTTTGCGAGAATTTAGAATTAGAGGTGTTAAAACAAATTTAGTATTTCTTGAGTCTCTTATAAATAACAAAGATTTCCTTGAAGGAAATTACAATACAAATTTTGTTGATACTAAAAAAGAGCTCTATGCTTACAATCCTCAAAAAGATAGAGCATCTAAAATTGTATCTTATCTTGGAAATATAATTGTGAATGGACACAATGATATATCTGGAAGATTCAGTAGTAATAAGACTGTAGAAGTTCAAATTCCTATTTCAAATATTAAAAGTGAAAAAAATAATTTTGTAGAGGATCTACAAACTTTAGGTCCAGAAAAATTTGCAAAAAAAATAAAAGAAACACCCTACACGTTAATTACTGACACTACGATGCGTGATGCTCATCAATCACTTCTTGCTACAAGAATGAGAACTGATGATCTTGTTAATATTGCTGAATATTATAGTGAAAATCTAAGCAACTTATTCTCATTAGAATGTTGGGGAGGCGCAACGTTTGATACATCGATGCGTTTTTTAAAAGAGGATCCTTGGGATAGATTAGCAAGATTAAACAAAAGGGCGCCTAACCTTCTTAAACAAATGCTCTTTAGAGGATCTAATGCTGTTGGATATAAAAATTATCCAGATAATGTTGTTAGACATTTCATTCAACAATCAGCCCAAGCTGGAATTGATGTATTCCGAGTTTTTGACTCATTAAACCTAATTAATAATATGCGTGTTGCAATTGATGAAGTACGCAATCAAAATAAAATTTGTGAAGGAACTATCTGTTATACAAATGATGTAACTGATACAAATGAGAAAAAATATACATTAAAATATTACATTGATCTTGTTAGAGATTTAGAAAAAGCAGGTGCACATATCATCGCTATTAAAGATATGGCAGGATTAGCAAAACCTAATGCTATAAAAAAATTAGTTAACGAAATAAAACAAACAACTGATCTCCCAATTCATTTTCATACTCACGATACATCTGGTACTTCATCAGCTTCAGTTCTAGCTGCTATAGAAGAAAAGGTAGATATCGTGGATCTTGCAATTGACTCGATGAGTGGATTAACATCACAACCTGCACTTGGATCAATCGTATCTATAATGAAACAAAATCATCAAGACCCAAAACTTGATGAAGAGGCTATAAGAACACTATCTTTATATTGGGAACAAGTTCGTCAAAATTATCATGCATTTGAAACCGATTTCAAAGGTGGTAGCTCTGATGTGTATCTTCACCAAATGCCTGGTGGTCAGTTTACAAATTTAAAAGAACAAGCGAGATCATTGGGAATTACAACTGATAAGTGGGGAATGGTTGCTAATAAATATGCAGAGGTAAACCAACTTTTTGGTGATATTGTTAAAGTTACACCTTCTTCTAAAATTGTAGGTGATATGGCGCTCTATATGATCGCTAATGATTTATCCAAAGAAGATGTTTTAGACCCAAAAAAAGAAATTTCTTTTCCTGCTTCAGTCATTGAATTTTTTAAAGGGGAGATTGGTATACCTCAAGGAGGCTTTCCAAAAGAACTACAAAAGAAAGTTCTTGGCGATACTAAACCTTTAACAAAAAGACCTGGGGAAATTTTAGAACCAGTTGATTTAGATAAAGAAGCCAAAAATTTAGAAGATGAAATAGGAATGAAAATTAATCAAACACATCTAGCGTCTTACTTAATGTATCCAAAAGTTTTTAAAGATTATGTCGATCACTTTAAGGAGTTTAGTGATACATCAATTCTTTCAACAGAATTATTTTTTTATGGTCCTCAACAAGATAAAGAATACACGATAGAAATTGATAAAGGAAAAAACCTTATCTTAAGATATTTAGCGAAAAGTGAAGTTAATAGTAATGGAAAGTGCTCCGTGTTTTTTGAAATTAACGGACAACCAAGAACAATAGATATAGAAAATAAAGAATTTTCAAAAAATATTACTCAAAGAGCTAAAGCAGATGATAATAATTTGGATCATGTTGGATCTCCTTTGCCAGGCCAAGTTGCTAAAATATTTGTTCAATCAGGTAGTAAGGTGATTAAAGGTGATAAGTTACTAGTGATCGAGGCTATGAAAATGGAAACTACAATAAACGCTGATAAAAGTGGAACAATAAAATCAATTAATGTTGCATCAGGTGATAATGTGGAAACCAAAGATTTGCTTGTTGAAATTAGCTAGTAAAGTCGTATTCTTTATAACATTCTTCTATCGAGTTTTTTGTATTTATAAGCTCTCCTAAAGAGTCTCGAAATTCAAAATATTCTACTCTCTTAATATTTGAGTTTATATTAAAGAAGATAAACAACCTACATGAACTACTATCATATCGCATCATATGCACCGAGCCATCAGATCGTGCTAAATCAGGCTGTCCTAGTTTTTGTTTGATCTCAGCAAGTTGTTTTCCCATGAAATTTATTTCTGCGATTTTTTGCTGCTCCTTAACTATAGTTTTTTCCTCTTCTTTTTCTTCAGTGATAATTTGTTGTTCTTCAACAATAGTTTTATCTTCAATAATTTCTGGTTCTTTTTTTATAATAGTTTCTTCAACTTTATCTTTTACTACCGCCCCAACTTTAACGACTTCTCTTCCAACTTCAATAGTCGTACAGCTAGATAAAAACACTAATGTTAAAAAATAAATTGATAACCGCATTGCTCTTAGTGGGATTTCTATATATGTAATCGCATATGATTACAGTAATTAAATCACCATTCGTTCAATACAAATTAACAATTTTACGAAATAAAAAAACATCAAATACTGTTTTTAGACAAACTATGAATGAAATAAGCTACCTCATTGCTTCTGATGTTCTTCAATACGTTCCATTTAAAAAACAAACAATTGAAACACCTCTAAAAAAAATGAGTGGTACAGCCTTGGGTCAACCCATAATTTTGGTCCCAATTTTACGTGCCGGCCTAGGATTACTGGAGGGCTTTGCAAAATTTTTACCCGAAGCTGAAAAAGGTCACATAGGTTTATACCGTGATGAACAAACTTATGAGCCTGTAGAATACCTCTTTAAACTTCCAAGAGTTAAAAATAAAAAAGTGTTAATTCTAGACCCAATGTTGGCCACAGGTAATTCTTCAATTGCTGCAATCAATTTAATAAAAAATAAAGGCGTTAATATTAAAGATATATTTTTGGTATCTTTGCTAGCTGCTCCTGAGGGTATAAAAAATATCCAAAAAAAGCAAAAAGGCATTCATATATTTACATGTAATATCGATGCAAAGTTGAATAAAAATAAGTTCATTGTACCGGGCTTAGGTGACGCAGGCGATAGGTACATGGGTACTTGAAGTTATCCATAAAAAATCCTATTATTTATCCATAATCTCATTTTTTAATGCATTTTTTTATCAAGAAAATGTTATCAATGAGATATCTATAATTCATATTTAAGGGGGATTTTTGGTATGAAGAAAATTTTAAGTATTTTTACAGTTTCTTTCGCTCTTGTCTTCTCTTCAAGTGCGTTTGCAAACAAAATTGGAGTTGTATATGACTCAGGAGGAAAGTTCGATAAATCATTTAACGAACTAGCTTACGAAAGCGCATTAAGAGTTCAAAATGAACTTGGTTGGGACATGGTTGAATTTGAAGCTTCAAATAACACTCAAATTGAACAAGGTATGCGTAAGATAGCAGATAGAGGTGCATCACTAATCGTAGCAATGGGATTTGCGCAAGCAGATGCAGTTGCAGCAGTTGCTCCAGATTATCCGGATACAAACTTTGTTGCAGTTGATGTTTGTTGGGTGGATGATCCAGCTAGCAACATTTATCAAGCTTGTTATAAGGAACACGAAGGTTCATTCCTAGTGGGTATGATTGCGGCTATGGCATCTGAAAGTGGAACAATTGGATTTGTTGGAGGAATGGATATTCCTCTAATTAGAAAGTTCCAAGGAGGCTATGAGCAAGGTGCTCAATATGTTAATCCTAACATTACAGTTTTAGCTAATATGACTGGAACAACACCAGAAGCATGGAACAACCCAACTAAAGGTGCTGAGTTAACAAAAGCACAAATTGATGGTGGTGCAGATGTTGTTTATCAAGCAGCGGGCGGAACAGGTATTGGTGTTCTTCAAGCAGCAGCTGATGCAGGCATTATGGGTATCGGTGTTGACACAAACCAAAACTGGATGCACCCAGGTAACATGCTTACTTCTATGTTAAAGCGTTTGGACTTAACAATTTTTGAACAAGCGCAAAAGACAGAAGCTGGTACTTTCGAATCAGGAATTCACATTCTTGGTTTAGCAGAAGGCATGGTTGGTTATGCTACTGAAGACGGAATGGTAACTTCTGAAATGGCATCAGCTGTAGAAGCAGCAGCAGCAGAAATTGTGAGTGGCTCTATGGAAGTAGCTGACTGGTCACAAGAGTAATAGAATTATTTTAAATATCAGGTGAGACCTAAGATCTAAACAATTTTATGGTCTCACCTATCCTAGAACTAACAAACATAAATAAATCTTTTGGCCACGTTCATGCCAACAAGAATATAAATCTTACAATTAATAAAGGTACAATCCACGGAATAATTGGAGAAAACGGCGCAGGTAAATCAACGTTAATGAGCATCGTTTTTGGCCTCTATCAAGCTAACTCAGGAACAATAAAAGTAAATGGTAAAGAAATAAATCTTAGATCACCAAAAGATTCAATTATAAATGGCATTGGTATGGTGCACCAACATTTTATGTTGGTAGAAAATTTTACAGTTTTAGAAAATATTATTCTAGGATTTGAAGGCGAACTCGTATTTGGAAAAAATTTAGAAAAAGCAAAAAAAGATTTAAAAGATTTATGTGAAACATATAAATTAAACATTGATCTTAACTCTACCATTTCTGATTTATCAGTTGGTTTCCGTCAAAGAGTTGAAATTTTAAAGTCACTTTATAGAGGTGCAGAAATTCTTATACTTGATGAACCAACAGGCGTTTTAACACCTCAAGAAGTTGATGAACTTTTTAAAATTTTGCGGTCATTAAAAGAAGAAGGCAAAACAATAGTTCTAATAACACACAAATTAATTGAAATAATGGATTTAACAAGTGAAGTTTCTGTAATGCGCCAGGGTGAAATGGTGGGCCATACCAAAACTAAAAATACAAGCAAAGAACAATTGGCCGAAATGATGGTTGGTAGAAGTGTATTACTAAGACTTGATAAATCTGAAGTAAAAGCAGGAGAGGTTTTATTTAGTGTTAAGAATCTTACAGTTAAAGATGATCTAGATGTAACTAGAGTAAAGAGTGTTGATTTAGAAATTCGATCAGGAGAAATATTAGGCTTAGCGGGTGTTACTGGAAACGGACAAACAGAATTATTAGAAGCGCTTTCTGGTATAAGAAAAGTTGAGTCTGGAGAAATATATTTAGAAGGAAAAAAAGTATCGGATAGTCAAAATTTCTTGGACCCAAGAGAGTTAAAAGATAAGGGGCTGGCTCATGTTCCTGAGGATAGACAGAGGATGGGTCTAGTTACAGATTTTAAAGCCTATGAAAATTTAATTTTTGGTTACCACGATCAGCAACCTTTTTCAAAGTTATCAGTTTTAAATCATAGAGATATTATTTCTCATTCTCAGAAAATAATGGAAGAGTATGATGTAAGGCCTCAATCACCAAACTTAATTACATCCAATTTTTCTGGAGGTAATCAACAAAAGATAATTTTAAGTAGAGAACTAAATGAAAATCCAAAAGTATTATTAGTTGGTCAGCCAACAAGAGGTGTAGACATTGGTGCAATTGAATTTATTCATCAAAGATTGATAGATATGAGAGACAGAGGGGCAGCAATACTTTTGGTATCTGTTGAATTAGACGAAGTGCTTTCATTGTCGGATAGAATTGTTGTAATGTTTGATGGAAAGATTGTAGGTGAAAAAGATAATAAAAATGTAACCGACCGTGAGTTAGGTTTGTTGATGGCAGGAGTAGTGTAATGGCGCCAGTTGATAAATCCAAAGTACCTTGGTGGGTTTCAAATCTTATTGTTCCACTTGTAAATTTAACTTTAGCATTACTTGTTTCGGGCCTGTTTATATTCATCGCAGGAGAAAATCCCTATGAAGCAGTAAGATTAATCATTTATGGTTCTTTTGGTTATATTGAAGGTTTTGCGTATACACTTTACTACACTACAAATTTTGTATTTACTGGTTTGGCATTTGCTGTCGCATTTCATTGTAGGCTTTTCAATATAGGCGGAGAAGGCCAAGCCTATATTGGTGGACTTGGCGTTTTCTTAGTTGCGATAAATTTTAGTTTTTTACCTGTGCCAATAGTGTGGTTATTATCTATTGCCGGCGCTGTTGTTTTTGGTGCAGCTTGGGCATTTATACCTGCATATCTTCAGGCAACTAGAGGTAGTCACGTAGTAATTACCACCATCATGTTTAATTTTATAGCAGCATCATTAATGGTATTCTTATTAGTAGATGTAATAAGAGACACGTCACAAATGGGACCACATACTGTTGCTTTACCGAAAGAACAATGGTTTCCAAGTTTTAAAGATTTTGCTGGTCTGTTTGGAATTAAAATAAGATATTCTCCATTAAACATTTCTTTTTTACTAGCAATTGCAGCTTCAGTTTTTGTATGGTTCTTAGTTTGGAAAACAAGATGGGGTTATGAAATGAGGGCTGTGGGGCACAATACGCAAGCAGCAATTTATGCCGGCATTTCTCCATATAAAAATATAATCATAGCAATGTGTATTTCTGGAGGCTTGGCGGGTTTACTAGGTGTTAATGAAATATTAGGGGTTCACCATAAAATAGTGGCAGGATTTCCTGCTGGTTATGGTTTCACTGGAATTGCAGTTGCATTAATGGGAAGAAATCATCCAATAGGAATTTTCCCAGCTGCATTTTTATTTGGTATATTATACCAAGGAGGTTCTGAAGTTACTTTTGATATGCCAAACATAACTAGATATATGTTTGTTGCTGTTCAGGGAGTGATTATTTTATTCAGTGGAGCTTTAGAAAATTTATTCAGACCACAAATTGAAAGCTTCTTTGTCAATAGACTAAACATAAAGGCGAGTGCATAATGGAATTTTTATCTGACATTGCTTCTTTGATTAATTCTACTTTAAGAATTTCAACGCCTTTAGTTTTTGCCGCGATGGCTGGAATATTTGCAGAACGATCAGGTGTTATTGATTTTAGTTTAGAGGGAAAAATGCTTATGGCTGCTTTTGTTGCAGCAGTAGGTTCTTATTTTTTAGGTAATCCTTGGTTAGGTTTATTGCTAGCAATTATCGCATGTATAAGTTTATCTATGTTACATGGTTTTGCATCTGTTACATATAAAGGCGATCAAGTCGTATCCTGTGTTGCAATCAATATTTTAATAATTGGTTTAACCACAGCATTAGCAGCGGCTTGGTTTGGACAAGCAGGTCTAACACCAACGCTTAACGAGGATCAGCGTTTTTTAGAAGTTAACCTCCCTTTTGCTGAGAGTTTAAGAGATGTACCAATAATAGGAACAATTTATAGTGATATATTAAGTGGACATTATATTTTTGTTTATCTAGCTTATCTTTCAGTCCCCTTAGTGTTTTGGGTTGTTTTTAAGACTAGTTTCGGACTAAGACTAAGAGCAGTAGGAGAAAATCCAAGTGCTGTTGATACAGCTGGTATTAATGTTTTTGCGATGAGATATAAAGCGCTAGCAATCAATGGTGTTTTAATTGCTTTTGCAGGCGCACACCTATCAACAGCAGTTAATGCAAATTTCTTTAGAGAAATGTCAGCGGGAAGAGGATACTTAGCTTTAGCAGCAATGATCTTTGGAAAGTGGCATCCTAAAACTGCACTAGTTGCTTGTTTACTTTTTGGATTTACTGATGCTCTTCAAATTAGATTGCAGGGAGTAGAATTACCTGCGATAGGTGAAATACCAGTACAGTTAATACAAGCAATACCATATGTATTAACAGTTGTTTTACTTGCGGGTTTTGTCGGTAAAGCGATTGCTCCAAATGCTATTGGACAACCTTACATTAAAGAAAGATAATTAAATACTTATTTTAAAAAAATTCCTATATACTTTATTTTACTAGGAGAAAATATGTCAATACTAGAAAAATACATGAAGGTTTTTAATGAAAAAGATGAAGCAGGAATGAACGAAATTATCCATGATGATTTCAAATTTACAATGCATTCTAGCGGTAATGTTTTATCAAAGTCCGATGTAATAGGCTGGGCTATGAGTGACGACATTAATGATGATAGGTCTAGAATTGTATATGAAAATGACGAGATTGGGATACATCACTCTTTCGTTACTTTTAAAGATGGCAACACACAAGCTGTGATGGCAGTATACAAATATAAAGATGGCAAAATAATTTCATTAGAAACTGGGGCAACCAATATGCCAAAATAAAAAAAGTGGAACTCTAAGTTCCACTTTTAAATTAATTTAAATTATTTTTATTGTTCTAAATCGAAACGATCAGCATTCATTACTTTGTTCCAAGCTTTGATGAAGTCTTTTTTCATTTTTTCTTCACTATCATCACTTGCATAAAGTTCTGCTATTGCTCTTAATTGAGAATTGGATCCAAAAACAAGATCTACTCTAGATGCAGTTCTTACTTTTTCTCCTGTAATTTTATCTGTAGCTTCATATGAATTGCTACCAGTAGGTTTCCAACTAACACCCATATCTAAAAGCTTATCAAAAAAATCATTTGTTAACTTACCTTTTGTATCAACAAATAATCCTCTTTGATCTGAGCTAATACCTAAAGATCTCATACCACCAACAAGTACCGTCATTTCAGGAGCAGTAAGTCCTAATAGTTGTGCCTTATCCAACATTAATTCTTCAGCAGTGACATCATAATTCATTTTTAAATAATTACGAAATGCATCTGCTTCAGGTTCAAGAACACCAAAAGAATCAATATCAGTTTTCTCTTGAGTGGTATCACCTCTACCCGGAGTAAAAGGTACTTCCATTCCAGTTGCTTGTTCCACACCTAAATTACCAGCAAGGACGATTACATCAGCCACTGAAGCTCCTGTCTCTTTTGCAATAGGTTCAAGAATACCAAGAACTTTTTTTAATTGTTCTGGTTTATTGACTTCCCAATCTTTTTGAGGAGAAAGTCTAATTCTTGCTCCATTAGCCCCACCTCTCATATCTGATCCTCTAAATGTTGAAGCACTTGCCCAAGCAGTTTCAACCATTTCTTGAGTGGTTAAACCACTACTTAAAATTTTAGCTTTTACTGTTTCAACATCATAGTTTGAATGACCTTGAGGTACAGGATCTTGCCAAATCAGTTCCTCTTCTGGAACTTCTGGTCCCATATATCTAGTTTTTGGACCCATATCTCGATGTAGAAGTTTAAACCAAGCTCTAGCAAATTGATCAGCAAAATATTCTGGGTCTTTGTGAAATTTTTCTGATACTTTTCTGTATTCAGGATCTTCACGCATTGCCATATCTGCTGTTGTCATCATTGTAGGAACTTTTACGGATGGATCATCAACTTGAGGTGCCATGTGTTCCTCTTTTTGATCAATAGCATGCCAGATTTGAGCACCTGCTGGACTTTTTACTAACTTCCATTCGTAACCAAGAAGCATATCAAAGTATCCATTATCCCACTGAGTTGGATTAGGTGTCCACGGACCTTCTATACCACTTGTTGTGGTATCACGACCAACACCTGAACCGTGCAAGTTATTCCAACCTAAACCCATTTGTTCTAAAGGAGCACCTTCTGGTTCTGCTCCTACCAGAGCTGGATCACCAGCACCATGTGCTTTACCAAAAGTATGTCCACCTGCAGTTAGTGCTACAGTTTCAGTGTCGTTCATTGCCATTCTTGCAAAAGTTTCTCTTATATCTTTTGCACTAGCGAGCGGATCAGCTTTTCCATCTGGTCCTTCAGGGTTTACGTAAATTAATCCCATTTGCACTGCTGCAAGTGGATTATCTAAAATTCTATCACCAGTATACCTTTTATTTTGTAGCCATTCTTCTTCAACGCCCCAGTAAATATCTTCTTCTGGCGCCCAAATGTCAGGACGTCCACCACTAAATCCAAAAGTTTTACCTCCCATAGATTCAATTGCAACGTTACCTGTTAAAATAAATAAATCAGCCCAACTAATTTTATTTCCATATTTTTTCTTTATTGGCCAAAGAAGTCTTCTTGCCTTATCTAAGTTACCATTATCCGGCCAACTGTTTAAAGGGGCAAAACGTTGAGCTCCTGTTCCACCACCACCACGGCCATCACCAGTTCTATACGTTCCAGCAGCATGCCATGTCATACGAATAAAGAAACCACCATAATGACCATAATCCGCTGGCCACCAATCTTGAGAATCAGTCATCAGATTATGGAGGTCTTTTTTTAATGCAGCATAATCTAATTTTTTGAATTCTTCTCGATAGTTGAATCCAGCTTCCATTGGATCTGATTTACGATCATGTTGATGAAGTATGTTTAAGTTAAGTTGATTAGGCCACCATTCGCGGTTAGATGTACCTTCTCCCATATTTTTTGTAATTGCTCCGTGCATTACAGGGCATTTACTCTCTGCATCCATTTAGAACCTCCGTTATTTAATACTAATATATAAAGAATTTAAATTAAAGAAAAGTGAAAACTATAACTCAATTCTGAAATTTTCAGGTCGCCACGTCGCAGGTGCAAGTTCAAAATCGTCAAAATCAAAAGCAGGTGCGACAGTGCATCCAATTAAACTGAAAGCACCAGAAGATCTCATAGCAAACCATGTGTTTGCTGTGACAGTGTAAATATAATTATGATCTGACCCCAAAGAAAAAACTTCATAATTTATCCCATCATTTGATGTGAAAACTTCTAGAGGATCTCCAGAATAAAAATGTAATATTTCATTTTTAGTTAATCGATGCCAATGTGATTTTTCATCCTTTTTTAGCAAGTAATAAATTTGACTAACATTTTCGTTCTTAAAATTTTCAACATAATGTCCTCCTTCAGGATGACTTATCATATTGAGTTTTTTTATTAAATTATCTGCTTCCACTTAGATAAAATGACCAAGTTTGTTTTTCTTAGTTGAGATATATTTTTCATTATACTTATTGGTGTCTGAGAAAATAGGAATTCTTTGATTTACTTTGATACCCATATCTTCAAGCGCTTTTATTTTTTTTGGATTATTAGTCATCAAATCTAATTTTTTGATTGCTAAATATTTTACCATTCCAGCAATATTTTCATATGTTCTCTCATCATCTTTGAAACCCAATTGATGATTAGCTTCAACGGTATCTAGTCCCTTATCTTGTAAACTATATGCTTTAATTTTGTTTGAAAGACCAATGCCTCTTCCTTCTTGTTGAAGATAAAAAATAACCCCTCTTCCGTTTTGAGCAATTTGTTTTAATGATTCAGTTAGTTGGAATCTACAATCACATCTCATACTAAAAAAAGATTCCCCTGTAATACACTGCGAATGAATTCTTGATAAAACTGGCTCATTGGTAAGCAAGTCACCCATACATATTGCTAAATGATCTTTAGATTCATTTTCATCTGTAAAGGCATGTACAGTGAACTCCCCCATGTCTGTGGGAAGTTTACTAGTCTCAATAAACTTTAATTTGTCTGACATTATAGTTTAGTAGGATTTGGTGCACCTTTATATACTTCTTCAGGATCAAAAACTTTTTCTTTCTCTTCAAATTTAAGAACAACTTTAGAGCTAGAATTATCCAATGGAATACTTCTATAAAAACATGATCTATATCCTACATGACAGCTAGCACCACCTTTGACATCAACCCTTAACCAAACACAATCTTGATCATCATCAATTCTTATTTCTTTTATCTTCTGGGTTAATCCACTTGTTTTACCCTTATGCCAAAGTGTATTTCTACTTCTTGAAAAATAAACAGCTTCGCCCAAACTTATAGTTTTTTTAAAAGCTTCTTCATTCATATATCCTTGCATCAGTAGTTCACCAGATGAAAAATCTGTTGTTACAACTGGTATCAGCCCATTTGAGTCAAATTTTGGAGCAAGCTCATTTGACTCCTCAACTTGTTCTATAGATTTCCTTTTTTCAAATTGAATGTTATTCATTTTTTAATTTTTCAGCAGCTTCTAATGCAAAGTAAGTTAGTATACCATTTGCCCCAGCTCTTTTAAAAGATAAAAGAGATTCCATTATAACTTTTTCATTGAGCCAACCTTTATTAATTGATTCTTTTATCATCGAATATTCACCAGATACTTGGTAGGCAAAAGTTGGAACTTTAAATTCTGATTTTATTCTAGAAATAATATCAAGATAGGGCATACCAGGCTTAACCATTACCATATCTGCACCTTCACTTATATCTAATCCAACTTCTCTAATAGCTTCATCACTGTTTGATGGATCCATTTGATATGTTAATTTACCATCTTTACCTAAATTAGAACCAGAGCCTATAGCATCTCTAAAAGGACCGTAAAAACCTGAAGCATATTTTGCAGCGTAAGAAAGTATAAGGGTATCTCTTAAATTATTTGAATCTAATGCACTTCTTATTCTTCCCACTCTTCCATCCATCATATCCGACGGGGCGATTACATCACAACCAGCATTCGCTTGGATTAGAGCTTGTTGTTCCAAAAGCTCCAAAGTTTTATCATTATCAATTTTATCATTTATAACTAAACCATCATGCCCGTGATCAGTAAATGGATCTAATGCAACATCACATACAATGCCAATATTTGGAAAATCTTTTTTGATACTTTTAATTGATCTGCACACCAAATTGTTTTCATCTATAGCTAAACTTCCCTCAGAGTTTTTTAGACCACTTTCAATTTGAGGAAAGATTGCAATAGCAGGAATTTTAAGTTTAACAGCTTTTTCTACTTCACTTAAAAGTTTATCAATAGAGTATCTGCTTACACCAGGCATCGAATTAATAGGATCATCAACCTTGTTTCCCTCGCATACAAATAGAGGCAAGATTAAATCATTAATACTAAGTGTATTTTCAGCAACTAAACGACGAGAAAATTCTTTCATTCTATTACGTCTAAGTCTTGTACTTGGAAACTTGCCTTGCATATTATTCATTTTTTATTCTATTGGTGATTTTGCTTCTTTAGATAAGCTAGTAACAATATCTTCTAATTTAAAGGTCTTTGTTTCAGAGGATCCAATTCTTCTAACAGATACTGTTTTATCTTCAGCTTCTTTTTTTCCAACAGCGATAATTGCTGGCACCTTGCTATTACTGTGTTCACGTATTTTATAACCAATTTTTTCATTACGCGTATCTATTTCAGCTCTAATTCCTTTTGATACTAATGCTTTTTGTACCTCATAAGCATACTCATCTGTATCAGATGTAATTGTAGCAACTACTGCTTGCAATGGTGAAAGCCAAAACGGAAGATGGCCTGCATAATGTTCAATTAGAATGCCAGTGAATCTCTCTAAGGAACCAAATAGAGCTCTATGCAACATGACTGGTATTTTTTTATTACCATCTTCTCCAATATAAGTGGCTCCCAATCTTCCAGGTAAATTTAAATCTACTTGCAGTGTACCGCATTGCCAGTCTCTGCCAATTGCATCACGTAAAACAAACTCTAATTTTGGACCGTAAAATGCACCTTCTCCTGGGTTGAGTGTATACTCAAGACCTGTTGCTTCCATGGCTTGCATTAATGCAGCCTCAGCTTTATCCCAAATAGCATCATCCCCTACGCGTTTTTCAGGACGGTCAGAAAATTTAATTCTAACATTATCGAAACCAAAGTCCTTATAGATACTAAGTATCAAATCACATACCGTTTTACTCTCTTGTGTAATTTGATCTTCTGTGCAAAATATATGTGCATCATCTTGTGTGAATGCTCTCACCCTCATTAATCCATGAAGAGCACCTGATGGTTCATAACGATGTACTTTTCCGAATTCAGATAATAGAAATGGTAAGTCTCTATAACTTTTTAATCCTTGTTTAAAAATTTCTACAGCACCAGGGCAATTCATTGGTTTGATAGCATAAATTTTATCGTCTTTTGCTTCAGTTCTAAACATCATGTCACTAAATTTGTCCCAGTGACCAGACGTTTCCCATAGAGACTTATCCATCATATCTGGCGTATTAGTTTCTACGTAACCTGCCTTGTCTTGTCTGTTTCGCATATAATTTATTAGCGACTGGAATAATTTCCAACCCTTAGGATGCCAAAATACCGCTCCAGGAGCCTCTTCCTGAAAATGAAATAAATCCATTTCTCTTCCTAGTTTTCGGTGATCTCTTTTTTCTGCTTCTTCAATTTGTAAAAGGTGTTGTTCAAGATCCTTTTCTGTTGCCCAGGCCGTTCCATAAATTCTTGTTAGCATTGTATTAGATGAATCACCTCGCCAGTAAGCGCCAGCAACTTTCATTAATTTAAATGCTTTACCAATTTGTTTTGTTGAAACCATATGAGGACCTCGGCACAAGTCTAACCAATCACCTTGTTTGTAAATACTAATTTCCTCATTATCAGGCAGATCATTAATTAGTTCAACTTTATAGTCTTCACCTTTGTCTTTAAAATATTTTATCGATTCCTCTTTAGACCACACTTCTCTTATGAAATTTTTATTTCTTTGAATGATATCGTGCATCTTCTTTTCAATTTTTGGAAGATCTGCAACAGTAAAAGGTTCATCTCTTGCAAAATCATAATAAAAACCATTTTCAATTGCTGGACCAATTGTAACTTGTGTTCCAGGGAATAATTCCTGGACAGCTTCTGCCATTACATGAGCACAATCATGTCGTATTAATTCAAGTGCTTCCTCGCTATCTCTTTTTAAAATCGCTACAGATGCATCACCATTAATAGGTAAACTAATATCTTTTATCTCATTATTAATTTTTATAGCGACTGATTCTTTGGCAAGAGATTTAGAAATTTGCGTTGCCAATTCAAGACCACTGATGCCTTTATCAACTTCTTTTTTATTTCCATCTGGAAACGTAATTATTATCTTTTCACTCATCTAGATTTCCGCCAAATCGTTCCTTTATCAGTATCTTCTATTTCTATGCCTTTATCTTTTAATGTGTCCCTAATAGTATCTGCCAAATTAAAATTTTTACTGCGTCTAGCTTCATTACGTTCATTTATCAACCTTTCAATTTCTTCAGCATTTTCAGTATCTTTTTGATTATAGCCTAACCAATTTCCTGGATCATCTTCAAGAATACCTAATATTTTACCGGCAGAAAGAAGATTTTTTTTGATTTCTTTTTTTCTTTCATCAGATGCAGATGAAGCATCATTTGCTTCTTCATTAAGTTTTGCAATGACTTTAGGTGTATTCAAATCATCTAAAAATGATTCCATTATAGAATTAGAAGGTAAGTTAGAATCTATTTCAACTTCTGACAGCTCTAATAGAACTCTATAAAGTCGATCTATCATTTTGCTATTTTGTTCAATGATTTCTTCTGTCCAGTTCAATGGCTGTTTGTAATGAGCTGACAACAATGTTAATCGCAAAACCTCTCCCTTGTATTTTTTATTGAGATCATGAACGAGTCTAATATTGCCAATTGACTTTGACATTTTTTCTCCCTCAACATTAACAAATCCATTATGAAACCAATAAGTTGCAAAATCTTTAGGATCTTTATTTTCAGATATAGAACAAGTTTGTGCTATTTCATTTTCATGATGCGGAAACACCAAGTCAATACCACCGCTATGGATATCAAAAGGAAGACCTAATGATTTTTCTGACATAACGGAGCACTCTAAATGCCATCCTGGTCTTCCAAATCCCCAAGGTGAATCCCAACCAGGTAAGGGTGAGGGAGATGGTTTCCATAAAATAAAATCTGCTGGATCTTTTTTGAACGGTGCTACTTCAACACGGCTTCCAGCTATTTGTTCATCTCTATTTCTTTTTGAAAGAATTCCATAATTATCAAAACTTGGCACATGAAATAAAACATGCCCCTCTTTTTCATAAGCTTTATTTTCATCAATTAATTTTTTTATTAACTCGATCATTTCTTTAATATGATCAGTCGCCCTTGGTTGAATATCTGGAAGATTAACGCCAAGTGCACTCATGTCATTATTGTAAATCTCTGTATATTTATTTGTGATAACACTTATGTCCTCACCTGTTTCTTTAGAAGCTTCTATAATCTTGTCATCAATATCAGTGATATTAGACACATAGGTCACTTGTTTAAATTGTGTTTTTAATACACGGACTAATAAATCATTTACAACTGCCATACGCGCATTACCTATGTGTGCAAAATTGTAAACAGTTGGACCGCAAGCATATATTCTTACATGATCTGGATTAACTGGTTTAAAAAATTCTTTTTTACCACTTAATGTGTTTTGTAACTGTAATGACATCAATATAATTTTTAATAATTAAGTTCTATTACCACGGGTTCGCCATGAACTAAAATGATTGCGGCTTTTTCAAATGACGGAGGACCTTTTGGTTGATAATTATTACTAAAGGCAAAACCTTCTTTTGGTCTCCAGAATAATCCAGTCTTTAATTTTCCATCTGAATCTTCATCGTGATAGGCAACAATTGCTATTTTTCCTTCATGGATCTTACTCAAAGGAACTATAACCTCACCCTTTTGAACTCTTTTTCTAACGCTCTCAATTGCTAATTCTTCATCCAAAAAGCTCTTTTTTGAGTCATATATCTTAACATCAATGTAACCATCACCATGTTCTACATTTGGAAAAATGATAGTTCCATGTGCAAAAAGACCTAAAGACCATGTGACTGTTAAGCAAAAAAAGAATATTTTAGTAAAAAAACTTTTCATATAAGTATCCTAATTATAATAGAATCAAGTGCTGAACAATAAAGAATATCTAAATAGACTATATCAATCAGATAAACCTCTTATAATTTATAAAACTGATAAGGGTTATGACATCTATACTGATTTTTCTAGAAGAATTATTATTAATAAAAAAAATCTAAAATATTTTCTTAATATCCAATCAAAATCAAAAAAATCTAAGATTGAAGAATTGAATTGTTACGTTGGTTTCTTTGGTTATAAACTTCTTTGTGAAAATATAGGAATAAAGTTTCCAAAACAGCGATCTAAAAATTTTCATAGCGGTGTATTTTACAAGCCACAAACCAAAATTAGTATTGGTAAAAAAATAATAATCAAAAGCATTAAACCCAATTTTAGAAAAATAAGTACAAATACAAAAAAATATTTACAGTTAAATAAAAAGTTTAATCTCAATTTATCTTTAAAGCAGTACTCTAAGATATTTAATGATTTCTCTAAAAATATTAAACAGGGAAAAACTTATCAAATTAAAATAGCTCAAACATATTCGAAAAAAGGCAATATCAATTCTATTGATCTTTTTTGGAAGTTAATGAAAATGAATGAATCACCTGAAAGTTTTCTTATAAGGGAAAAAGACTATAATATCATAAGTTGTTCACCAGAGACACTCATATTGAAAAAAGATAACACAATTAGAACAAAACCTATTGCTGGAACATTAAGAAAAACAAAGCAGTTAAATAAAAATAAAGCTCTCACATTCTTTAGAAGAAGTGAAAAAGAAACTAAAGAACATAATATGATTGTTGATATGGAAAGAAATGATCTGTCTAAAATTTGTAAAACTGGATCTGTAAAAATAGATAAACTAAAAAAAGTCGAGGAATATCGAGATCTTTTTCATTACGTTACGACAATAAAGGGAGTTATAAAAAATAAAATGAGTAACCATGATATAATTTCTTCTTTAATGCCAGGTGGTTCAGTCATTGGTTGTCCAAAAATTAGTACTATTCAACTTCTAAATAGAAAAGAAAAATTTGACAGAAATATTTATACAGGCAGTTTTGGAATTATACATTCAAATGGTGATATGCGATTTAACATAATGATTAGAACACTACTTAATTTTAAAAATAATATCGAATTATCAGTTGCTAGTGGTGTGATCTTAGGCAGTACCGCAAAAAAAGAATATAATGAAAATTATATTAAAGCTAAATCACTTTTAGATCTATTTAACTAATGATTTATCTTATTGATCACGAAGATTCATTCACATACAATTTAGCTCATCTACTAGATAGTATTGAGCCAACATTTGTTTCAAATTATTATGAAATAGATCAAACAAAACTAGAAAAATCTTCGACCATTGTTCTTTCGCCAGGCCCTGGTGAACCAAAAGATTATCCATTAACAACTAAGATTTATAATAAATATAAAGGAAAGAAAAAAATATTAGGAATATGTTTAGGTTTCCAACAAATAGTTTTTTGTGAAGGAGCTAAAATAGTTCAACAAAAAAATATTCTTCATGGTTATCAGAGTCATATTAAAGTTACTAACGATAAATCAATTTTTAAAAAAAATTTTAATTTTTTAGGAGGTCGATATCATTCCTTAAAAATGGCTGAACCATTTGTTTCTCAATCAATGATAATTACAATGCGTTGTGTAAAAACAAATGTAGCAATGGCGGTTGAAGATGATATTAATAAAGTCTATGGATTACAGTTTCACCCAGATTCATTTTTAACTCCAAATGGAAAATATCTTATTAAAAAAATCCTTTCACACTAAGAATTTTAAATTACTTAAGTTCAATTCTCTTTGGGGATACAAGGGCATCTTTACAACCATTAGACTATTTGGCAAAGAGCCAAATTTTATCTTAGTTGATCAGCATTTAAAAAAACTAAATAAAGATTTAAGATACTTTGGCATTGATATTAAAATTTCAAAAAATCTTTTAACCAATTTTTTAAATAAATATTCTAAAATTAAAAATTACGACCACCTATTAAGAATTGCAGTCACAAAAAAAATAATCTCATTATCTGTACGTAAACGAAAAAAAGATCATAAGTATTTTACTGCAAAATTTTTTAGATTCCAACGGGCTTTACCTAACTTCAAAAACTTACAGTACAAAAAAATAATTTCTTTACAAAAAAAAATTAATTTACAAAAAGAAGAGATTCTTTTTTATTTTAACAATAAAATTTTAGAGGGCTCTACGACCAATTTAATTTTTGTAAACAGTAATAAATTATTCATTCCAAAAAATTACTATTATTATGGAATTACTCTAGAATACTTAATTAAAAATCTACCTTATAAAATTCATAGAACAGATATTAATATTTCTAGTCTACATCAATTTAGTGAAATACTTTTAGTTGGTTCTGGTAAAGGTGTGGTTAGTATTTCTTTTATTAAACAATTTAATTGGTATAGATCTTCAATGAAAATTTATAATTTGTTATCAAAAAAATATGCAAAAATATTATTGAAATGAAATTAGGAAATTATAATTTTAAACTATCTAGTCCAACGGTAATGGGAATATGTAATGTTACTCCCGACTCTTTTAGTGATGGTGGAAAGAGCTTTAAAAGTTCAGATGCACTAAAAAATATCAAAGAAATGATAAAAAATGGAGCAAGTATTATTGATATTGGAGCAGAAAGTACAAGACCTGGCTCAGATCCATTAACACACAAAGAAGAAGTTAAAAGATTAGACCCGATATTAAAAAAATTGCCAAAAAATAAATTTGTCATATCAGTTGATACTAATAAAATTGAAACACAAGAATATGCATTAAATATGGGAGCACATATTATAAATGATGTATTCGGTGGTTCTGAAGATTTATTCTTTTTAACTAAAAAATTTAAAACTGGTTTAATTTTAATGCACACACCTGCACCACCCAAAACGATGCAAAAGAAAATACACTCATATAATAATATTGTACAAGATATTAAAAAAATATTTCTTCAGAAAATTAAACAATTAGAAAAAATAAAAATTCCTTCATCCAAAGTATGGTTTGACCCAGGTATTGGTTTTGGTAAAAATTTAAAACAGAATATAGAAATCATGCAAAAAATTAATCAGTTTAAGTTTAAGGGATATGGATTATTATTAGGATCATCTAGAAAAAGCTGGATCAGCTTCATAGATAAAAGTGAAACAAATCAAAGATTGGGAGGTTCTATCGCTTCTGCATTATATTGTTATCAAAAGGGAGTTGATATATTTAGAGTTCACGACATAAAAGAAACGTCTCAATCATTAAAAATTTTTGAAAAACTATGTTCAAAGTAGAAATTAAAAACTTATCCATCAGTGCAAATATAGGTATCACTGCTCAAGAGAGAAAGAAAAAACAGTTGTTAAAGGTAACATTAGAATTTAGTTATCCTGTTAAAAACTCAATAGATTTAAACAATATAAATAATGTTAAGGATTATTCATCTATTACAAAATATTTAAAAACTTTCATAAAGGAATCTCAATCACATACTCTTGAGCATTTAATAATAAAAACATCCAATGCTCTTGAAAAAAAATTTAAAATAAAAAAAGTTAAAATTACAATTAATAAAACAGCTGTAGCAAAAAAATATGGAGCTGAATCTCTAAGTGTATCAAACTGAAACAATAATCGCACTTGGCTCAAATCTAGGTAATGCTATATTTAATTTACGCTGTGCCGTTAGAGAATTAGAAAATATTGGTAATATAAAAAAATTTGCAAATATTTATATTTCTTCTCCTTATGGATACAAATCGCAAAGTAATTTTTTTAATACTGCAATAAAACTATTAACCAACCAGCAACCATTAGAATTAATAAATAATATTTATGAAATTGAAAAAAAATTAAAAAAAAATAAAAAAATTATCAATGGTCCAAGAAACATTGATTTGGATATTATTTTTTTTGGCAAACAAATATTTAATAAAAAAAATTTAATAATACCTCACCCAAGAGCAGCTGAAAGAGACTTTGTGTTATATCCAGTACTAGATATTGATCCATTTTTCAGACATCCGCTTGAAAAAAAATCAATAAAAGTCTTATCGAAAGAGTTGCAAAATAAATATATTATTAAACGATTATCCTACCGAAATTTGATTTAAAAAATCTTTGAGTTTTGATTTAGAAATTAAATTTCTCTGATTTTTCAAGCTTCTAGAAATATCTAATCCAAAAGGTGTTATTTGTTTTAGAATGTTGGAAACATTTTTTTTGTCTATACCGCCACCAATATAAACTGGAATATTTTTACTTTTTATAAACTGTATTTGTTTAATACTTTTTCTCAATGAATACTTTTTAATACTCTTTTTCCTATAAACATTCATATCAAAATAAATAACATCAACAATTTTTCTAATTGATTCAATGTATTTTTTATCAAAATTTTCTGGATTAATTGCAATCCCAATTTTTAATCTTCTAAATATTTTTTTTATTTTTAATAAATCTTTTTTGGGAAAATGATATGAACATGAAATTGTCTTTGGCTTTGTAAAATCTATTTGCTCTATTAGCTTGTCTAAAGATACATACCGAGTCAGAAGTACTGATTCTATCTTATAATTTTTACATTCTTTAATTAATGATTGTATTTTTTTATCACTAACTGTGTTTGGTCCATTTAAATTTTTACTTGCAAAACCCAATGATTTTATTTTATTTTTATGTGCCACTTCAACAGATTTCATATTTGTTATTCCACAAATTTTTAGAGGTATATTTTTCATTAAATTTTATTTTAAAAATTATAAATATATGTAAACTATTTTTTTTTATATATGTCATTAAATTTTTATAGACGAGTAGCGTTTGGCCTGTCGCCAAATGAAAAACCAGATAAAGATCCTCTTAATTGGGCAATAAATCAATTAGATATCATACCTGATCTCTTGTGGCCTGGAACAATTCCAACAGAAAAAAATTTAAGAAAAAAATATGGTGAATGGGTGTACGGAGATAGAGAAGTTTTAAGAAAAAAATTTAAAAATGATAAACATGCGTATAGAAAAGCAAAAGATGAATTAAGAATAAAAACTGGTGAAAGATATTTTGAATTAAATGAACATGCTATTCGTCATTTTCAAACAAAATATTCCAAACAACCTGTTTTCGAGCGTTTCTGGCTTTTTTGGGGAAATCATTTTGCAATAAGTGAAAAAGATTTTCTAGCAGAGTTTAGTACTGGACCTTATCAACGTGAAATTATTAGACCAAACATGGTTAAAACTTTTGAAGAGATGGTTCAGTCAGTAACGACTTCATGGTGTATGATTCATCACCTTGATAATTCAGAATCTTTTGGCCCCAATTCTAAAAAAGGAATGGAGTGGGGAGAGACTATAAACGAAAATCATGCAAGAGAATTATTAGAGTTACATACAGTTTCTCCTAATGCTGGATATACTCAGGAAGATGTTATTCAGTTAGCCTATATTATGACAGGTTGGGCGCACAAATGGGATAGAAAAAATTTAGAAACCGGCGATATATGGTTTGATCAAGAAATGCATCAAAAAGGAGATAAAATAGTTTTAGGAGTTAAATACAAAAACGATGCAAAAAGAGAACTTGCAAAAGTAATTCATGATTTAGCAACACACCCAATCTGTATCAAATTTGTCTCAACAAAATTATGTAGGCATTTTATTACAGATGAGCCAACAGATGAAATGATAAACCCAGTAATAGAAGCATGGAAAAAATCCAATGGAAACTTAATTGAAATTCACAAAGCAGTTATAACGCAAGCTTATAAATATAATGAGATTACACATAAATTTCATCCACCTGAAATATGGTTAATGCAATTATCTAGAATGTTTGATTTAAATATTCCGCTTTCTTTTGAAAAAATGAATTATACTTTTAAGTCAAAGCCAAATAATAGACAAAGACAATTATCATGGATACTTAGAGAAATAGGTCATTCACCTTATCGTGCCAAACAACCTAACGGTTGGAGTGATTTGGAGGTAGATTGGGTATCACCAGAATTATTATTACGCCGCTTTTGGTTTTCTTCAGTTGAACTTCCAATTCTTGTTAAATCTGGAAACAGATCCCATAATTTTATTTTAGCTTGTCTTAAAAATAATTTCGAAGATCATGAAAATATGGCATCACTTATTGAAAATTTTAGATTTGGAACATCAAATTATGATTTAGGGCAAAAGTATGGAGTTATTTGTAATTTGCCAGGAGTATTAAAAATATGAACTGCACAAGAAGAAATTTTTTAATTGGAGGATCAACAACATTATTTCTTTCTGGATATTTTCCAAAAATAAGTTTTGCTTCAATGCAGAAAAAAAATCTAATTATTATATCACTTCGCGGGGGAATGGATGGTTTAACAGCTGTTCCTGTTATTGGAGATAAACGTCTAAAAAAATTGAGAAAAAAACTTATTCTGGAAGACGTTCTTAATTTGAACAGTGACTTTGGTCTTCACCCTAAATTAGAAATTTTCCATAAACTCTGGCAAAAAAATCAAGCGGCATTTGTTCATGCAACAAATATTCCTTACACAGGCAGATCACATTTTGATGGGCAAAATTTAATGGAAACCGGAGCACACATTCCATATAAAGAAAAAACAGGATGGCTTGGTAGGGGATTACTGGCGTCAAATATTATAGGAAAAGGTCTGGCAATATCTTTACCAATGCCACTTTTATTAAGAGGTGTGCCACAGAATAATAATTTCTTCCCATCACCAGATTTTGTTGAAACAAAGTTAATAGATCAAATTTATAATGAATTTAAGGGTGAGCATAACGAGCTAATTAAATCTACACTTGATACAATTAGACAAAGACCATTGTCTATGCAAATAGCTACTGACTCTGATGATAGAAAAAAACTTGCTCTTGAAGCTGCTAAACAATTAAAAGATCAAAGTGGTCCTCGAGTTGCTGTATTTGATTTAGATGGTTTTGATACCCATGCTGCTCAAGGAGGTGTTGATGGAGCGCATGCTGATGAACTAGAAGAAGTAAATAAAATTGTTACTATTTTACATGAAAATCTTGGCCAAGCGTTTGATAATACACTAATTCTTACTCTGACTGAATTTGGCCGAACTATAAAACAAAATGGGGGCTATGGAACTGAGCATGGATATGGAAGTGCAATACTAATGGCTGGAGGCTTGTTAAAAAAATCTCAAGTTTATACAGATTGGCCTGGACTAAAAAAGAAAGAATTGTTTGAGGGAAGAGATCTAAATTCGACTATTGATTCCAGGGCTGTTTATAATTCTGCAATGTCAATTTGTTTTAATCAAGATCCAGAATTTTTACGTAAAGAAGTTTTTTGGGGAGACGAACTTCCTGATTTGTCTCAAGAATTGTTTAAGATTTAGAAATAAATAATTTTTTTAGTAATTTCATGTTAAACAAGAATATGGTTTCAGAAAATTTTGATAATTTATTCAAGGCTGCAAAAAAAGTTAGAGAGCAAGCTCATGTGCCTTATTCAAATTTTAAAGTAGGAGCAGCATTTCTAACAGAAGATAGTAAAATTATTACTGGTTGTAATGTTGAAAATGCTGCCTATCCTCAATCCCAGTGTGCCGAAGCAACTGCAATTGGAAATATGATATCTAATGGAAACAAAAAAATTTTAGAAGTTGTGGTTATAGGTTCAGGTGAATTATTATGCTCACCTTGTGGTGGTTGTAGACAGAGGTTAAGAGAATTTGCTACTTTAGATACTAAGATTCATATGTGTAACGAAAATGGTCATATGAAAACATCTACACTCGAAGAATTACTTCCTGATTCTTTTGGCCCAGAGAATCTTTAATGCTACCTTCGGCCAAAAAATTTTTAGAAATTACTAGTAATACTTCACCAGACATTGCTGTAATTTTAGGAAGCGGACTAACTAATTTTTTTGAAGAAAAAGATATTCAGGAATCAATTTCATATGAACAATTATCAGATTTTCCACAGCCAACTGTCAAAGGTCACGCAGGTAAATTAGTTTTAGGAAAAATAAATACTTTAAATGTTGTTTGTATGTATGGAAGATCACATATTTATGAGGGGCATAATCCTCAAAGTTTAGCTTCACCCATAAGAGTATTAAAGGACATTGGGTGCAAGTTATTAGTTGTTACAAATGCAGCAGGTAGTTTAGATGAAGCTATGCCGGCTGGCAGTCTAATGGCAATTAAAGATCATATTAACTGGAGTGGTTTCAATCCACTTATTGGACCCAATGCTGAAGAGTATGGCCCTCGTTTTCATGATATGAGTGATGGGTATCACAAGTTTTACAGAGATCAGTTAATACAAGTCGCTAAAAAAATAGATCAAAAAATTTATGAAGGTATCTATTGTATGTACTCAGGACCAAATTTTGAAACACCTGCTGAAATCAATGCCTTAAAAGTAATAGGTGGAAATGCAGTTGGAATGTCTACAGTACCAGAAGTTTTAGTTGCTAATCATTGCGGACTTCCTGTTATTGGCATCAGTGTAATTACCAACTTAGCTGCTGGTATGAATAAAACAAAATTAAGTCATCAAGAAACTTTAGAGAATGCAAGTTTAGCAGAGAACAATGTTTTAAATTTAATTAAACAATTTATACAAGAAGTTCAATTCGATGATACCTCAAGAGATAATTAGAAAAAAAAGAGATAACCAAGATCTGTCAAAAGAAGATATCAATTTTTTTGTAGACGGTTTAACCAATGGATCTTTTTCAGATGCGCAAATTGCAGCAATGAGCATGGCAATATTTTCAAATGGAATGACTCCTGAAGAAACTGTTTGTTTAACTGAAGCGATGACGAACTCAGGCGATACACTAAATTGGTCTGAGATTGTAGACTCTGAGTTGGTATGTGATAAGCACTCAACTGGTGGTGTTGGAGACAAGACGAGCGTTATATTAGCACCAATACTTGCAGCCTGTGGACTGTATGTGCCTATGATTTCAGGTAGAGGTTTGGGTCATACCGGTGGTACTCTAGATAAATTTGACTCAATACCTGGGTACAATACAAAGCCTGATTTAGAAACTTTTAAAAAAGTTGTAAAAGACGTTGGTTGTGCAATTATTGGTCAAACCTCTAACTTAGCACCAGCTGATAAAAAATTATATTCTATAAGAGATATTGTAGGTACAGTAGAATCTTTACCTTTAATAACATCATCTATTCTTTCAAAAAAAATTGCAAGCGGTCTTTCATCTTTAGTACTTGATGTAAAAGTTGGTAATGGATCTTTTAATAGTACTATTGATATAGCAAGAGATTTATCCAACTCCTTAGTAAGAGTCGCTAAAGGAGCAGGTTTACATTGCGAAGCTATATTAACAGATATGAATCAGGTCCTAGGTAAAAGTGCTGGCCATACACTAGAGATATTAGAATGCATAAAATATATTAAAAATGATTTTAAAGATCATCGATTAGAGAAGATCACTAATGAATTAATATCTTCGCTATTAGTAAACATTTATAAAATTTCGAAAGAAGAAGCTTATAATAAAATTAATAAGGTTATTAATAATGGACTAGCTGCAGAAAAATTTGAAATGATGGTTGCAGCCTTGGGTGGACCAAAAAATATTTTATCTTCATATGAAAAAGATTTAATAAATACTTCCGTTCGAAAAGATGTATTTTCTAGTGAACAAGGCTGGATAGAAAAAATTTATACCAGAGAATTAGGCCTTATACTTATTGAACTTGGAGGTGGAAGAAAACAGGTTACCGATAAAATAAATTATGGAGTTGGATATGATAATGTTCTCAATATAGGAGATGAAGTAAATTCCTCAACTCCTCTGTTAAGTTTATATTCAAGTAAAAATATAGATGATAATATAATAAATAAAATAAAAGGCTGTTTCATTATTTCAGATAAAAAAACTCAAAAACTATCTGAAATATTTGAAACCATAAGTTAATGAGCACTCAAACTGAAATTAATGAAGCACTTGTGCAATACTTACAAAGCGTAGGTTACCGAGAAGATAAAATAATTACTGAACTAGAAAATGAAACTTTAAAACTTGGTAGTGTTTCCCAAATGCAGATTGCAAAAGAACAAGGTCAGTTTTTAGAAATGATAACTAAAATTTCTAATGCTAAAAACTGTTTAGAAATTGGTAGGTTTACAGGGATGAGCACTTTGTTTTTGGCTAGAGGTCTACCTGAGTTAGGAAAAGTTGTAACTGTCGATAATTCAGATGAATTTTTATCCTTAGCAAAAAAATATTGGGAATTAGATAATATGAGCTCAAAAATTGAATCGATTATTGGAGACGGTGTTGAGGTAATGCAAAGCATGATAGACCGTCAACAAAGTTATGATTTAATTTTTATAGATGCTGATAAAAATAATTATCCAAATTATTACGAACTGTCGCTAAACTTATTAATTTCTAATGGAATAATAATTATTGATAATATGCTTTGGCACGGTGATGTGGCAGATGAAACTAAACAAGACTCTCAAACAAAAACTATCCGTGATTTAAATTTAAAAATACAAAATGACACAAGGGTGGAATTCTCACTTCTGCCATTATCTGATGGATTGTCGTTTATAAGAAAAAAATAACAAAGACTTGAATTAAACACAATCATCCCCACATTATATTTGTCTGTATGCCATTGTGGGTGCGGGCGAAATAAACTTGCTTAATAAAGGAGTTATTATGACTAGAAACCTATCCGTTTGGAATTCTCTAAGACCATTCTCTGTTGGATTTGATTCAATTTTTGATGAATTTGATAGAATGTTGGAGTCTACGGAACGATACAATACAAATTATCCACCTTACAATATTCATAGAGTTGATGAGCATAACTATAAAATTGAAGTTGCTCTTGCTGGATATAGTAAAGAGGATATTGAGATTGAATTAAAAGAAAACAACCTAACTGTTAGAAATAAACCTAAAGAAAAAGTGGTTAATGAAAATGGTAATGGTGTAATTCATAAAGGAATCTCAACAAGACAGTTTGAAAGGTCGTTCACAATTTCAGAAGACATCAAAGTTAAAGATGCTGAGCTGAAAAATGGACTTTTAGCAATTGATTTGGAGAGAATTATTCCAGAAGAAAAAAAAGCTAGACTAATTTCAATAAAGTAGTTTTGGATAGGGGCCCAAAGTGGCCCCAACATTTTTAACTTTAAATTTAGAATAAATCTAATTTTATGAATTTTAACAACACTGATATTAAAAAAAAATTCATATAGATCTACATTCGTATTCTGATAATTTTTAATAAGATTCTTAATCATAGAACGTGGAGATATTTATTATCTCCAAAAAAAAAAGAAGGTTATATGAAAATTATTTTTAGATTACTATTGATACTAATTGCATCTACCATTTCACTAAACTTATTTGCCAAAGAGGTTAATGTTTATTCTTACAGGCAGCCAATTTTAATAGATCCTTTCTTTGAGGAATTTACAAAATTGACTGGCATAAAGGTAAATGTTTTACATGCAAAAAAAGGATTGCTAGAAAGAGTTTTAGCTGAAGGTGAAGATACACCTGCTGACTTAGTATTAACAGTTGATATAGCAAGGTTAAACCAATTTGTTGAAAAGGATATTTTGCAATCAATTAACTCAGATATTTTGAATATGAATATTCCAAATCATTTAAGAGACAGTAATAATAAATGGTTTGCACTTTCAAAGAGAGCTAGAATTGTTGCAATATCAAAAGAAAGAGTATCTCCAGACTCAATTAAAAGAATAGAAGATTTATCTGATCCAAAATGGAAAGATAAAATTTGTACAAGACCTGGCAGCCATGACTACAATAGATCACTTTTAGCTTCAATAATTGCTGCAAATGGAGAAGCTATAGCTGAAGAATGGGCAGCAGGCATCGTTGCAAATTTAGCACGAAAACCTGAAGGTAATGATAGAGCTCAAGCAAAAGCAATTTATGAAGGTGTTTGTGACATTGCTGTAATGAATACCTATTATTTTGGAAAAATGAAATTTAATGAAAAGAATCCAGAACAAAAAGAATGGGCTAACTCAATAGAGTTAGTTTTTACTAACCAAGAAGACAGAGGTAATCACATAAATGTTGCTGGTGGAGGTGTAATTAAGTATTCTAAAAATAAAGACAACGCGATCGCACTACTTGAATTTTTGACTCAACCAAAAGCTCAAGTCCTCTACAGTTCTATAAACTATGAATATCCGGTTAATCCAGATATGCAATTAACTGATGAGTTAAAATCATGGGGTGAATTTAAAGAAGATAAACTGCCTGTTGAAAAACTAGCAGAACTTGCTCCCATAGCTCAGAAAATCATTGATAGAGTAGGCTGGTAAATTATAGGTTAACTGTTTTGATAAATTTTAATTTATGGTCTAATTCTGTGGCGATAATTGCTTTAGTAATTATCGCCCCTATTTTTTCAATATTTTATTACGCGATCTTAGGTGATACATCACTATGGCCACATCTATTTTCTACTGTATTGCCCAGATATCTTACCAATACAATAATTCTAATGTTTGGTGTTGGAGGATTAAGTTTAGTCTTTGGTTTGACTACTGCTTGGATAGTGACAAGATATAATTTTTTTGGGAAAAAATTTTTTGAATGGATGTTATTATTACCAGCTGCTGTCCCAGCTTATATTATTGCCTATACTTATACCGACTTTTTTGAATATGCTGGTCCTCTTCAATCATTGCTAAGAGACATATTTGGTTGGACGAGCACGAAAGATTATTGGTTTCCAAATGTTCGATCAATGGGAGGTGCAATTTTGGTAATGTCTTCTGTATTGTATCCATACGTATATTTAATGACTAGAGCATCATTTATAACGACACCTATATCTTTTTTTCAAACTAGTTCTATTTACGGAAGGAATTCCTTCTTCAATGTCGCTATTCCATTTGGTCGTCCAGGTATAATTGCTGGCTTGGCCTTAGTACTAATGGAAACAATTTCTGATTTTGGGACAGTTGATTATTTTGCAATTGAAACATTAACCTTAGGCGTATTTAATGTTTGGCTAGGGATGAATAGTCTATCTGGCGCATCACAGATTTCTAGTATTTTATTTATGATTGTTATAGTACTTTTAACTTTAGAGTATTTGGGTAGGCGTAGCAGAAAATTTCATGAAAAATATAGTGGTGCATCTTACACACCAACCCAAACAGTTTCTGGTGTTAAAAATTCTTTATTGTTTTTAATTTGCCTAATACCTTTAAGTCTTGGCTTTATAATACCTGTTTCAATTTTATTGAATTTTGTAATTAAAGGTTATTCCATAATAAATTTTATTGAAATTTTTCAAATAACACTTTCAAGCATATCCTTAGCATTTATTTCTTCATCATTCATTATGTTGCTCTCCTTATTAATGATTATAGTTGGAGCATATAAATCAAATAATTTCCAAAAAATTTTAATATTTTTTGCTTCTTCTGGTTATGCTTTTCCAGGAACAATACTTGCTGTTGGAATAGTGGTATTTGTTGGGTGGCTTAATGATTTAATTTATTTTCGTATGAGTTATGCTGTTGGCGGATTTATAATTTTATTATTTGCGTATAGTATAAGATTTTTAGCTGTCGGTAATGGAGCCATTACATCAGGTATTTCAAGAATTCATCCAAACTTATTAGATGCATCAAGAACAATGGGTGTTAGTTTTTTCAAAAGTATAAGAAAAATTATATTACCCTTGCTGTATACAAATTTATTAGTTGGAGGAATATTAGTTTTTGTAGATATCTTAAAAGAACTTCCAATAACACTTTTATTAAGACCATTTAATTTTGAGACATTAGCAACCTATGTTTATCAATATGCCTCTGATGAAATGTTGGAAGAGTCAGCATTTGCAGCTCTAATTATCGTTATTGCTGGATTAGGACCGGTAATTTTTCTTAACAGAACAATTACTAAATCAATAAAAAACTAAAACTTAATTCTTAAATATGTACGCCTGATCATTATCAATTTCTATCTCTACTGCAGACGATTGTTTTGGATTAAAGTCAGCAGGCATGTGGCTATGAACATGAACAATTTCATTATTATTATCTAGCACAGATAAATGGACAAAACTAAATGACCCCATTAATTTTGATGCCATAACGGTTCCCTTAATTCCATTAACTGGTGTTGGTTGTTTGTTGAGTTTTATACCTTGAGGTCTTATGTGTACTACAACTTTTTCACCTTCTAAATTTCCAGGTGTTTTAATTTTCCCAACCGGTGTGTATATGTGAGATTCTTTAACAACACCTTCAAATTTATTTGTTTCACCAAAAAAACCTGTAACATATGAATTTTTTGGATTGTTATAGAGATCATTCGGAGTTCCTGACTGTACAATCGAACCTGATTTATCAAAAATATTTATATGATTTGAGATAAACATTGCTTCGAAAGGATCATGAGTGACTATAATTACAGACACATTTGATTTTTGTAATAGATGCAGCGTATCATCTCTCACCTCTTCTCGAAGGCTTAAATCTAAACTTGAAAAAGGCTCATCTAATAAAAGTAAATCAGGTTGTGAAATTATAGATCGTGCAAGTGCAACTCTTTGTTGTTCACCACCACTTAACTCGTGTGGGTATTTATCTAGTGAATTAGGTAATTTTATTAATTCAATAATTTCATCAACATTATTAGATGAATTTTTAGCATTAGTTGGAAATCTCAAATTTTCTTTTACTGTCAAATGTGGGAATAAAGCGTAATCTTGAAATAAAAAACCAATTTTTCTTTTTTCTGTAGGTAAGTGTTTTGCAGTACTACTTACTTCTTCACCATTAATAATAATTTTACCTGACTGTACTTTTTCAAGACCTGCTATGAGCTTTAATAAAGTAGTTTTTCCACTACCTGACGGTCCCAAAATACAAGAGATACTATCTTTATTGAGATTAAAATTAATATTATTTAAAATTTTTTTATTATTAATCGAATGAGTAAGATCTTTAACTTCAACAGCAATCATAAAATACCTATTACACTAAAATTAAACTTGGGGAAATTTATCTAAAATTTCACTTTCCCATTCAAGAAACTTTTTTGATCTATTATCAGGACTTGGATGTGATCCCATAAATTCAGGTACCCTCCCTTCTTGACCTGCCATCATTCTTTGCCATAATTTAGCAGGTTCTTTAATATTAAATCCAGCAAGATTCATAAATCCCATGCCTAAATAATCGGCTTCACTTTCCATCTTTCTACTAAATGGAAGAAAAATACCATACTTTACAACGGAGTTGTAAACATTACCTCCTACATTTCCTACTCTAAAAGATTTATTTAAAAGTTCAGCGTATTTACTTCGCGATATTCCAATTGTTGCCATTTGCATCATAGATGCTTGGGTTAATTTTTCAACAGTGTGTCTAGCAAATGCATGCGCAATTTCATGGCCCATCACTGCAGCAATCCCGTCATCATTTTTACAAACAGGAAGTATACCAGTGTAGAAAGCAATTTTTCCACCAGGCATACACCATGCATTTTTTGTTTCAGACTCAATTAAAGCAAATTGCCAATTAAAATTTTCTACAGGATTTTTTTCACGCTTATTAAGATAAAATGTATCTAGAGAGGTATAAATTTCTTTTCCAATTTCTTCAATTTTTTTAGATTCATCTGTGTTATCTAATAAAATTTTATCTTCTTTAGCTTTTGATAAAAATTTTGAATATGTTTTCTCAACTTCTTGATTTAAAGATCTTTCATTGGGATAAATTTTTGGAGTACCAAGAACACCACCTCCCATTAAAATTATAGGTAGATTGCTATCATATAAATTTAACTGACTTCGATTAGTTAATGGTACTTGTGTACAAGAAGGTAAAATCATCGAACCACATAAAGAGCAACTTGCGCCAAAAACAAAGCTTCTTCTGTTTATTCTTGCTTCCATATTATTATTATATAGGTAATTTTATTTATATGAATATTTTTAATTCAGTTAAAAAAGCAGAAATTCATGTTCATTTAGAGGCAACCATTACGCCAGATTTATGTAAGAAATTTGCCAAACGTAATAATTATGAAATACCTGAAGAAATGTTTGGCTCAAAGTACGCATACCAATGGGATGATTTTTATGATTTTATAAAAAAATATGACATCGTTACTTCTGTCATACATACGCCAGAAGATTATTTTGAATTAACGTATGAATATTTAAAAGATTGTGCGGCTAACAATGTTCTTTATGTCGAAGCAATGATTTCCTCAACTCATGCTAAAGAAAAAGGGATGACCTATCATTCTTTTATTGAAGGAGTCTATGAAGCTTCAAAAAAAGCTGAAGAAGATTTTGGTATTGTTTCACGTTACATAATGAATGGGATCAGACATTTAGGACCAGAGTCAGTACAAGGAACTGCAGAGGAAGTTTTAAATAATCCTCATCCTTGTTTAGTTGGTTTTGGTTTAGCTGGGGATGAATTGCATTTTCCTCCAAACTTATTTGTTGCAACATTTGATATGTTAAAAAAAGAAAATTTTCCAATTACGGTTCATGCAGGTGAATGGGATGGTCCTGTAAACATAAGAAATGCTATTAACCTTCTGCATCCAACAAGATTAGGTCACGGAGTTCGATCAATAGAGGATCCTGATTTAGTAAAAGAAATAATTGAGAAAGATATTATTCTAGAAACTTGTCCAACAAGTAATATTGCAACTAAAATTTACAAAGATTATGCAGATCATCCTGTGAAAACATTATTTGATCAAGGAGTAAAAGTAACAGTCAATTCGGATGACCCTCCTTTTTTTAATGCTACGATAAACGGTGAATACAAAGTTATGGAAGATTTAGGTTTAAATGAAAAAGAACTAACCTCCCTTACTCATAACGCAATTAAATATTCTTTTTGTGATGAAAAAAATAAAAATAAATTATTAGCTAAATTAAACTAGATAATTTTACTAAAGGTCTTGCACCATAATGTGAAATAATTTCTGCGGAAGCAATTGATGCGTAATTACCACATTCATCCATTGCTTTACCTTTAGAGTAACCAAATAAAAAACCAGCTGCAAATAAATCTCCAGCTCCTGTTGTATCTACAACTTTTTCTACTTTTTTTGCTTCAACTTCAGTGATGTTATTACCAGAAACAATAACTGATCCACTACTTCCTTTAGTAATAGCAGCAATTATATTTAATGATTTTGCATATTCTAGACCTTCTTCAAAACTTTCTGTTTGTGCCATTGCTTTGATTTCATCTTCGTTAGCAAAAAGAATATCAACATTCTCAGTTATTAATTCTTTAAAAGAATCTCTGTGTCTATCAACACAAAAAAGATCAGATAAAGTAAATGCAATTTTTTGATTATCAGCTTTGCAAATATCCACCATTTTCTTCATAGCTTTTTTTGCATTCTCATTGTCCCACAAGTAGCCTTCCAAATATGCTATCTTATGATTTTTAATATCATCCTCTTTTATATCTTCAGGTCCTATTAGTGTACCAGCGCCAAGAAAAGTACACATTGTTCTTGTTCCATCTTCTTCAACAAAAATTGTACAACATCCAGTTGAAATATCAGGAGATGTAAATCCCAATGGAAATTTTAATCCTTCCCGGATCATATCTTTTTGAAGGTATACTCCAATTTCATCATTTTTAATTTTTCCAATAAAACTTCCATTGCCGCCAAAAGAGGTAATACCAAACATGGAGTTACCAAGGGAACCTCCGCCTGCCATTTCTCTGATGGAATAACTTTCATGCAAATTATTTTTCAAATTTTCATCAATAAGATTCATAGAATCTCTATTAATTTCATGTTTTTCAATTTCACTTTGATTGGAAGGAATTATGGCATCTACCATAGCATTTCCAATTCCAACTACATCTAATTTATCACTCATTTTTGTTTAATTATTATAGGTACTAATTGTACTATAATGACTCCAACAAATATTGCAAGGCATCCAAGTATTTTTTGTGTGTCTAAAATTTGATTTAAAAGTATCCAACCTGCTATTGCAGCAAAGACTGACTCCATTGATAAAATGATAGCAGCAGGAGCAGGATTAGCTTTATGTTGAGCAATAATTTGAAGTGTATACCCAATGCCAGCAGAAAAAATACCTGTATATAAAATTTCAAACCATTCAATTTGCATATTTGACAGCTTTGGTTCCTCCCACATAAAAGCTAAGATCATAGATAAAATAAAAACAATAAAGTACTGAATACTTCCAAATAAAAAAGGACTGTTAAGTTCTTTCATAAAAATATCGATACAAATAATATGTAAGGCAAAAAATAAAGCAGCAATAAACAAGAGTGAATCTGATTGTTGAATTTCAACTGATTGATTAGAGGACAAAAGATATGATCCATACAAACAAAGTAAAATAGCAATCCAGATAATCCAGTGTACCTGTTTTTTAATTATGAATCTTGAAATTATACCAACAAAGGGAACGTAAAGAGTGCTAAGAAAAGCAGCATTTGATATTAATGATTTTTGTAAAGCGTATTGTTGAAGACCCATACCACCAAAAAGAAAAAAACCTGTAGCTAAACAAAGATAAACTTTTTTTCTATCACTTAATATTTTAACAATATTTTGTTGTTCTAGATAAATCGCAAATGGAATTACTGTTAAAAAAGCAAAAAGGAATCTTCCAAAGCTAAAAGTAAAAGGACCTATGGCTCCCATTCCAGTAGTTTGGCTGACAAAAGCTGTTCCCCATATAAGTGAGGCAATTAACATGAGTATGTTAGCTCTTGTATGACTCATAAAAATATTTGATTATATTTTATTGTTTATCTTTATTAATCCACCAAGACTCAATTACAATTCCGTAAAGTGGAATTTTGTCTGGGTATTCAAAAAAATCCCAATAAGCAATTCTGTCTTTGTTGCTATGATAAAGAGGAACAACATAGTGACCCCATAACAATACTCTATCAAGTGCGTGGATCGCCGTTGTTAATTCTTCTCTATTTGTTGCACTAATTAGTTTTTCAATTAATGCATCAACTGCTGGACTATTGATACCAGGATAATTTCTGCTTCCATCTTTTTGACCAACTTCTGATCCCCAATAAAATTGTTGCTCATTTCCTGGGCTTAAACTGACACCCCAATATCTTTTAATCATATCAAAATCATAACTTAACAAACGTTCTTGATACTGTGATGAATCAACAGTTCTTACATCCATTGTAATGCCAAGTTTTTTTAAATTACTTTGATAGGCTAAGGCAATTTTCTCATCAGATGGACTGACAATCAAGAACTCAAACTTGAATTCTTTTCCATCTTTTACCAGTTTTCCATTTTCAACAAACCATCCCTCTTTTTCAAGTATTTCTTTTGCTTTCAATAAATTTTTACGGTCATTACCACTTCCATCCGTAATAGGTGGCGTAAATGATTCCGTAAATACCTCTGCTGGAATTTCATCTTTCCATACATTCAGTAATTCTAACTCATTTTTTGACGGTAAGCCTGAAGAGGCTAATGGTGAATTATCAAAATAACTATCTGTTCTCACATAAGCATTTTGATATATTGTTTTATTAATCCATTCATGATCATAGGCATAACTTAAAGCAAGTCTTACATTTCTATTATTAAATATGTCACGTCTTGTATTCATCACAAGACCATTCATTCCAACAGGTCTATCGTTATTCATTTCTGTCAGTATTACCTCTCCATTCTGAACAGCTTTGAAATCATATTCTGATAACCAACGTTTAACATTGTACTCTCTTCTAAAGTCGTATTCACCAACCTTAAATGCTTCAACTAAGACATTTGAGTCTTTGTAATAATCATAAACAATTGTATCAAAATTATAGAGACCTTTATTTACTGGTAAATCTTTTGCCCAATAATTTTCAACGCGTTTGTATTTTATTTGACGGCCTGGATCGAGACTATCAACTTGGTATGGACCACTGCCTAGAGGGATATCTAAAAATGTTTTTGTAACATCAAGATTTTCATAAAACTTTTTTGGAATGATAGGAAGAAATCCCGCAATAATAAGAGGCAATTCTTTATCTTCATTATTTTCAAAAATCATTTTTATTCCATCATTTCCAATCAATTGAGTTTCAACAACTTTGCCATATGTTTTTTTCTGATTTGGAGTACCTTTTGTTTGAAATGTTTCTAGACTAAACAATACATCATCGCGTGTTATTGGTGAGCCATCATGAAAGGTTGCATTTGCATTTAAATAAAAAGTTATAGATGATCTATCTTCAGGCAATTCTACTTTTTCAGCTATTAAACCATAGAGAGAGAATGCTTCATCCCATACTCTTCTCATTAACGTATCATTAACATACCCAAGTCCAGCAGCTTTAGAACCTTTAAATGCTACTCTATTAAGATTATCAAAAGAACCATATGATCCAAATTTTACCGTTCCACCTTTAGGTGCATTTGGGTTTACATAATCTAGATTTTCAAAATCACTGGCATACTTTGGTGTTCCATGCATTGCAATACCGTGAACTTTTTCACTGTACGCATGTTTGTTAAGTGCAATTATTGAAGTTAAAATGGCAAATGCGATTAGAAATTTTTTCATAGATATATCCTATCAAAAAAAAAGACAGATTTGTAATGAAATATAAATTTAAAAAATTATATAAATAGAATGCAAACCCTTAAATTAATTTCGGTACTTATAATATTATGTATTGGACATAGTATTCATGCAGCAGAAGTTGATATTTTTAAAGGTATGAAACTATATGCTGAAAATTGTGCAGGGTGTCATATGGGTAATTTAGCAGGTCATGAAGAGTGGGATAAATCGTTAGATGAAGATGGCCATAGAAGAGCACCTCCCCTTAATGGCACTGGGCATACTTGGCACCACTCTCCTGCACAATTATTTCATGTCATTAAATATGGTTTTAAAAAATCAAATCCTGATTATGAAGGTAAAATGCTTGGTAATGATGCGTTATCAGATGACGATGTTTGGTCTATTCTTGAATTTATCAAAAGTACATGGCCAGAAAAAATACTAAATAAATATAACTCCCATTTTAAAAGCTAAGATTATTGAAGCAAATCTTCAATTTTAATATTTAAGATATATATTATTATTATGAAAATTTTAGGATCTGAAATCACACCCTATAAGACATATTTAAATAGACGTAAGTTTATAAAGGGGTCTTTAGCTAGCGCCATACTAGCAACGGTTACCTCATCAGCATTTGCAAACCACGATAGTGATCTTTCAATTTATACTAAAAATCTAAATGAAAACGACAAACTTAATTCTTACGAAGAAATCACAACGTACAATAATTTTTATGAGTTTGGGACTCATAAAAAACATCCCCATTTAAATTCTGGAAATTTTAAACCTAGGCCATGGACAATAAAAATAGATGGTCTTGTGAAAAAGCCTCAAACATTTGACTTAGAAAAAATTTTATCAAATGTAACAATAGAAGATAGGGTTTATAGATTAAGATGTGTTGAAGCATGGTCCATGGTTATTCCTTGGCAAGGTTTTCAGTTATCTGAACTTATAAAAATGGCCGAACCTTTAAGTTCAGCAAAGTATGTTCAATTTGTAACTGTCTTCAGACCTGAAGAAATGCCAGGTCAGCAAAAGAGAACAATTATTTGGCCATATAGAGAAGGGCTTCGAATGGATGAAGCAATGAATCCTCTAACAATATTAGCAACTGGATTGTATGGCCATGAAATGCCTAATCAAAATGGTGCACCCATAAGATTAGTTGTTCCATGGAAGTATGGTTTCAAATCAATTAAATCAATTGTGGAAATTAGATTTTTAGATACTCAACCTGAAACATCCTGGGAAACTTTAGCTCCTTGGGAATATGGTTTTTATGCCAATGTTAATCCTAACGTAAACCATCCAAGATGGAGTCAAGGAACAGAAAGACGAATTGGAGAGTTTAAAAGAAGAGAAACACTAATGTTTAATGGCTATGAAAAAGAAGTAGCACATCTCTATAAAGATTTAGATTTGACTAAATTTTATTAATGAATGTTTTCAACAAGAAATTTTAATCGCAGTAAACCTGTTTTATTTATTTTAATTCTATTTCCTAGTCTACTCTGGGCTTACCAATTTGTTACTGGTAATCTTGGAGTAAATCCAATTGAAAAACTAATGGATGAGTTAGGTCTAATGGCACTTAGATTAATAATAATAACTCTTATGATTACTACTCTATCAAATATTAAACCTTTAAAATCGATAGTTGTATTACGAAGAATGATTGGACTTTTTGCTTTCTATTATGTTTGTTTGCATTTCTCCACTTACATTGTTTTAGATCATTTTTTAGATATGAAATTTATCATACAAGATATTATAAAAAGACCATTTATAACTTTTGGTTTTATAAGTTTTCTTTTTTTAATCCCGCTCGCTAGCACTTCAACAAACAATATGATTAAACGATTAGGTTTTAAATTATGGAAGAAAATTCATTATTTAATTTACCCAGTAGCCATTCTGGCTAGTATGCATTTTTATGTTTTAGTTCGTGCTGATAAAACTGAACCAGTCATTTATATGGGAATAATTATCCTCTTGTTACTTCACAGAATATTTAAAAGACTTACTCGTCCTCAGTTGGCTCAGTAACGGGGTTCATTTCCATCCCGGCAGGACTAATATTTCGTGGTAAAGGATTATATTGTGATTCAAGATCACGTGGTTTAGTTCTTTGTGTCATTCTATACAAACCAAACAGTCCTAGTAGTCCGTGTATTAAAAATAAATAGATGTAAAAACCTACCGCTCCCAAAATTTCCATGAATCCAGAAACAAACAAAGGTCCGATAATTGATCCAATACCAATAAGTATACCAAAGGTTGCACTTGCTGATACTATCTCATTAGGTTGTAAGAAGTCATTTGTATGAGCAACTGTAAGTGAATACATTGGTAAACATGCAACTGAAAAAAGACCGGTAAAAATTAAGAACAATGTTAGTGGCATAAAGTTTGCAAAAACAAAAAATAAACTCAAACCTGAAGCCATAAAGGAAACAGCAATAAGAATAACACGTCTATCAATTCTATCTGACAAATATCCAATAGGCCATTGGGATAAGGCGCCAGCTGATGTTATAATCATCATATACAGAGAAATTTCAAATAAGCTTAAATTAATAGATGATGCATAAATTGCACCGTACCCAAAAACTGCACTATGCGATAAACCAGTTGCTAACGCACCAACAAAACCTAAAGGTGAAACAGTATAAAATTCTCTTAAAGAAAAATATTTTGGACTTTCTGTATTAGGTTGTTCTGTTGAAGAGAGAAGAATAGGAAGAAGCGCGAATGATAATAAGATTGATACTAAAATAAATAAATCAACTTTAGCTGGATCACTTAAATTTAATAAAAATTGCCCTGCTCCAACAAATACAAATGTAAAAATCATATAGATAGAAAGTAATTGTCCACGAGTTTCGTTAGTTGATTTTTCATTTAACCAACTTTCCATTATTACATATATACCTGCAAGACTCATGCCTGTTAAAATACGAATAAACATCCATGAATACGGATGAACAAATACTGAGTGTAATAATATAGCGATAGAAGCAAGCGATGCTAAAGCAGCAAAAACTCTTATGTGACCAACACGTTGTAAAAAAATGGGAATTGTTAACGCACCAGTTAAGTATCCTACGTAATAACCAGCTATAATAAGTCCTGATGCAAAAAAACTAAAACCTTCTAAAACAGAACGAACACCGATAAGTGTTCCTTGTAAACCATGACCAAGACTAATTAAAGCAAAGCCAAAAAAAAGGGCCCAAGTGTTTTGTAGTACCTTAAACATCTTCTAAATTTTTATTGAAATTTTAGTATTCTTCTTCGCCGTCTTCTTTAGGTTTAATACCTTCGGCTATTGGATCAATTTCTGTTTCATCTTCTAGTAAAACAGTATCATCCTCAAGATTGTCTTCGTTGTTATCCAAATCCAGATTCTCGATATCAAGATCATCATCTTTTTCTTTTGGTTTTGGAGGGATAGGATTAGTTAAAGGAGCAGCATTAGTACTTCCAGGTTTTCTTCCACGTCTTGGTCTAGTCATGGTAGTAACTTCAATTTCTTTACCACACTCAGGACATTCCAGTTCCGTTCTTCCTAAGTCGTAGTATTGCTTACTACACATTGGACAAATTCTTTTTAAACCCCAAGATTCTTTGTACATTTCTACTCTTCTTTTTTTATAAATATTTTACCGCAATAACCACAAACAATTTTGTTCTCATTATTAAAGGTATAATAAACTGCGGGATGTCCTAAACCATCTTCACCACCATCGCAAGAGATAGTTTCGGTTTTTGGATCTACTTCCACAATATCCTTAGTCATAAAAGTCATATAAAATTTTCGTGCAAAAAGTCTATATTTTTTCCTTATAGAATTTGAAAATAAACAACCGAAATACCACTCACTATTAGAATAGAAGGTATTATTCGAGATTTTGCATTCTTCTCAAATAAAAAAAACATTCCAATAATTGCTGCAAACACAATGCTTATTTCTCTAATACTAGAGACATAAGCTATTTCTATAAATTGCATACTCCAAACAACAATTGCGTAACTACTTGTTGCAAATACACCAGCAGCAATCCCAGATCTAAAAGTGTACGTTTCTCTTTTTCGTAAACCATCTTTCGAGATCAAACCAATAATTAGTACAGGTATTCCATTAAGTGTGAAGAGCCAGTAAATATAGGAAAAACCATTTTCAGAAAGTCTAACCCCGACCCCGTCAACTAAAGTGTAAGCAGTAATTAGAATAGCCGTTGATATTGCGAGAGCAAAACCTCTGAAGTTAAAAGATAAATTTTTAGAATAAGAAATTAAAAATAAACCAATACAAACAATTAATATTCCAACAAAACCAGCAACACTAATATCAGAACTTAAAAATAAAATACTAATGATCGCTACAAACAAACATGAACTTCCTCTAGAAATTGGATATATGTAAGAGAGATCACCGTACCTATATGAGTAGATAACATTTAGTCTGTAGAAGACATGAATGATTACGGTTGCTATTAAAAAATACCAAACCTCTAAAGTTGGGAATGGAACAGTAAATGTTAAAGGTAAAAAAATAGTAACTTCCAAGACAGACGTTATACCCATTAATGATAAAGGGTTCTTGCTTGATTTTATTATAGCACTCCAAACTGCATGACATAGAGCAGAAACAAGAATTAAGATAAAAATAAAATTTACTGACAATGTCATCAGTAGATAAGAATTTACTTCATGCCTGTCAAAGTAATTCCTTCAATAAATCGTTTTTGTGCGATTATAAAAGCAACAATAAGAGGAACAGTTACAGTAACTATTGAAGCCATCATAGGACCAAATTCGTCACTATCAATCCCACCTCTGAATTCTCTTATACCAAGTGGTGGAGTAAAGAGATCTCTATTTCCTGTTATTACCATACGAGGCCAGAAATAATCATTCCAATGTGCAACAACTGAGAATATTGCAAAAGCAAGTAACGCTGGTATTGCAGTTGGAAGCATTACTTTCCATACGATTGCGTACTCTCCCATGCCATCCATCCTGGCGGCATCAATTAATTCATCTGGAACAGTCATAAAGAATTGCCGCATTAAAAAGATTCCAAACACCGATATGGTCCAGGGGAGTATTAAGGCGGAATAAGTGTCAACTAATCCTGCCTGGGCCAACATAACATATAATGGAAGTGCAATTCCGTGAACAGGAATGAGCAAGCAAAATAAAACCATCGAGAAAACAAATTCTCGTCCATAAAACCGTAACTTGGCAAGTGCATATGCGCACGGTAATGCGACTAAAACCTGAATAATGAAGATTGATAAAGTAACAATGACACCATTCATTAAGTATCTAGGAATAGGGGCTTTTTCAAATGCAAACCAATAGTTGTATTGATATGGCTTCATTGTACATGTTTCTTCTGAATAACCAGTTTTAACACATACGGGAAACGTTTGAGTTTCTTGCGCACCAATAAGACCACCAGAAATTGATTGGATTTCTTGCTGAGATTTTAATGACATAGAAACCATCATATAAAAAGGAAGCATCACTACAATAGCACCAATAATTAAGATTGCATGTTTCCAACCTTCCCCAATATATTGTTTAGCTTCCATTAATAATGAACCCTCTTCTCAATGACATATCTTTGGAAAAACGTTAACACAAGAATAAATCCAATAAAGACAACAGTGATTGCTGCACCGATACTTGTTAAGTTTTGTTGAATAGCTTTTTCAAAAATTGCATACATCATGACATACGTTGTTTTTGATGGACCACCTTTGGTCAGTATTTCGATTGTATCAAATACCTGAAATGTTCTAATGGTAGTAATAGTCACAACAAACAACGTTGTTGGACCAAGCATTGGCCATGTAACAAGTTTAAATTGTTCCCATGTAGATTTAGCCCCATCCATTTCTGCTGCTTGGTATAACTCTCTCGGTATACTTGTTAAGCCAGCTAAATATAAAACCATGTTAAAACCAAAAGCCTGCCAAATTCCGATGAAACATACTGTCCAAATCGCTGTATTTTTTTGTTTTAACCAATATGGAAAATCCATGTTGTTTGCACATGCTACAGCATACCAGCTTTCTTGTGAGTCTACCCACGGCAACCAATGAAAACCAAGAATGAATTCCCTAACTCCTCCACACCCATTTGCTAAAAAACTATTTACAATTCCTAATGTTGGATGAAGAGTAAATTCCCATGCAATTGCCATTGCAAGAAGAGTTGCCATAACTGGAAGAAAGAAAATTGTTTTATATATATCAGCGCCAAACCTTAGTGAATTTAAGAGCATTGCAGCACATAATCCAAGTACAACAGAAATTGGAACGACAACAATAACATACGTCGCTGTGGCCCAAATCATTTTGACATATGTTTTTCTATTGAACATCTTGTCATAATTTTCTAGTCCAACCCACTCGAATGTTTTGTTTCCTAAATTATAGTCAGTAAAAGAAATTCCTCCTGCAAGAAAAAGAGGAAAAATTAAAATAATTATCATCAGTATGATTGCTGGAGCAATAAACCATATGTGAGCTTTTGAATTATGCATTAGTAAATTGAACCCTCATTCCTGCTTGATTAAATAGTAATGCTTTATCTGAAACTCTTTTTATATTTACACTTGAACCGTTTGAAATTTGGTGAGTAAATTGTGGTAAGCCCCTTACAATTATTTTATTTGAACCGTCTTCAATATTTACATGAAAGAAAATATCTGAACCTAAATTTTCTCTATATGCAACTGTTCCACTAAATGTATTTTCATTACTTTCATTTGTAATTTCTAAATGTTCTGGTCGAATACCAATATGTAAATCTGTATTACTTTCAGAACTTTTTCTTTTTAAACTAACGTTGAGAAAACTTACTGTCCCACTTGAGTCCGAAGTTCCTTTAAATATATTTATTTTTGGACTTCCAACAAACTGAGCTACACTTAATGAGGAAGGATTATCATATACTTCTTGAGGTGTATCTAGTTGTAATAAATTTCCATCAATCATAACTGCCATTCTAGAAGACATAGTTAACGCTTCTGCTTGATCATGTGTTACGTACACAAAAGTAGTTTTAAGTGAATTATGAAGTTCAGATAGTTCAGATCGCATGTGAACTCTCAAAGCTGCATCTAAATTTGAAAGAGGCTCATCCATTAAAAAGGCAACAGGCTCTCTAACCATAGCACGACCAAGAGCAACTCTTTGTCTTTGACCACCTGACAATTGTCCTGGTTTTCTATCCAATAGTTCTGAAATTTTTAGAGTTTCAGAAGTTTTATTTACTAATTGATTTATAGATTCTGTTTTCTCTTTTTTGCTTGGAGAAAAATTACCAATCAAGGGCAGTCTTTCAAATGCATTATAATCCCTTAGTCTTAATGGAGTTTCTAAATTTCTTCTTACTGTGAGATGAGGATAAAGAGCATATGATTGGAAGACCATTGCCAAATCTCTTTCACTGGCTCTAACTCTATTTACATTTTTATTATCTATTAATACATCACCTGAAGTCTGCTGTTCCAATCCTGCAATTATTCTAAGTAATGTAGATTTACCACAACCAGATGGACCAACTAACGTTAAGAATTCTCCATCGTTTATATCAACATTCAAATTATTAAGTACTTGTGTAGACCCAAATGACTTTGAAATATTTTTAAGTGATATTGTCCCCACTCATTCCCCCTGTATCTTAACTTTAATCTACAAAATTTTATTAAATTTGAGAATATTTTAAATCTATTTATTTCAGTTTTATTTCAATTTTATTAACAAATATTCAAATTATGATTGAGTTTAACTAGCAGATAACTATAAATTCGTATTTTTAATAATATATATTAGTTGAATTCGTGTCCGATAATTTAGAAATTAATAAAAGAGAATATCCAAGCTCTTTCTCAAAAACTGCTATTGTTATATGCCTTGATGGTAGTCAAAAAGAGTATCTCGAAGAAGCATCAAAATCTAATCTTACACCAAATCTTGATAAATTAATTGCAAGTGGTGAAAACCTACTTGTTCACAGCGCTATTCCAAGTTTTACAAATCCAAATAACATTTCGATTGTAACAGGCCAACCAAGTTCTGTACACGGTATATGCGGAAACTTCTTTTATACACCTGAGACTGGTGAAGAAGTTATGATGAATGACCCAAAATATATGCGAGCACCAACTATTTTTGAAAAATTTTACAATTCTGGTTCTAAAATTGCTCTTGTTACTGCAAAAGACAAGTTGAGAACACTTTTAGGAAACGGATTAAGTTTTGATGATGAGAGAGCTATTTGTTTTTCTGCTGAAAAATCTGATCAAGCAACAAAAGATCTCAATGGTATAGATAATGTAAACGATTGGTTGGGGATGCCAGTGCCAGAAGTATATTCTGAAGGACTCTCTGAATTTGTAATGGCTGCAGGTGTAAAACTTCTTGAAGAGTTTAAACCAAATATTATGTATTTATCGACTACGGATTATATTCAACACAAATATGCACCGGGAAATGAAACAGCAAATAAATTTTATGCAATGTTTGATAAATATATTGGTCTTTTAAATAATGAGAATGTTTCTATAATCATCACAGCAGATCACGGAATGAAACCAAAATCAAAAGAAGATGGTTCACCTAATGCAATATTTTTACAAGATTATTTAGATAAAAAATTTGAACCAAACATGGCTAAAGTCATCCTACCAATTACAGATCCATATGTCGTTCATCATGGTTCACTTGGTTCTTTTGCAACAATTTATTTAGAAGACAAGAGCAGGGTAGATTCAGTTGTAAATGCTATTAAAGAAATAAAAGATATAGAAGTTGTTTTAACAAAAGATGAAGGATGCTCTACTTATAATTTACCTCCTGATAGAATGGGGGATATTATATGTATGTCTTCAGAATTTATGACTATTGGTTCATCGGAAGATAAACACAATCTTTCTGGATTAAATGAACCTTTACGTTCTCATGGAGGACTCCATGAAAGAGAAGTGCCATTCATATCAAATTTAAAATTACAAAACTTAGATACTAGCAAACAATTATATAACTATGATGCATTTTATTATGCAATAAATGGAGCCCTATGATGCACAAAAAAATGATTAATGAAGCAATGCGTATTGCTGGAGAAAAAGTTACTTCAGATAAAACAATAAATGTTGAGTACCCTTTTACAGGTGAAGTAATCGGAACGGTTCCAGCCGGTACCGCAGAGCATGCAAGAAAGGCTTTAGATATAGCTGCAAATTATCAGCCTAAACTTACAAGATATGAGAGACAAAAAATTCTTCAAACTGCTGCAGAAGTACTTGTTAAAAGAAAAGAAGAAATTTCTGATATTATTACTTTAGAACTTGGTATCTCAAAACAAGATTCTTTATACGAAGTAGGAAGAGCTTTCGATGTATTTTCATTAACGGCTCAACTTTGTATTCATGATGATGGAGAAATATTTTCTTGTGATTTAACTCCGCATGGAAAAGCCAGAAAAATATTTACCATAAGAGAACCTTTAACGGCAATCTCAGCAATCACCCCATTTAATCATCCTTTGAATATGGTAGCGCATAAAATTGCTCCTTCAATTGCAACTAATAATTGTACAGTATGTAAGCAGACAGAATTAACACCTTTAACAGCAATGGTACTCGCTGATGTTTTATATGAAGCAGGCCTGCCACCAGAAATGTTTTCAGTTGTAACTGGATGGCCTCAAGATATCGGATCAGAAATGATCAAGAATCCAAATATCGATCTCATTACTTTTACAGGCAGTGTAGGTGTAGGAAAATTAATTGCTGAACAAGCTGGATACAAAAGAACTGTTCTTGAGTTAGGTGGTAATGATCCATTAATTGTTTTAAATGACTTAGATGGTGATGATCTTAAAAAAGCTGTTGAGCTAGCTGTTACGGGAGCAACGAAAAATTCTGGTCAACGTTGTACAGCTGTTAAAAGAATACTTGTTCAAGAATCCATTGCAGATCAATTTGTTGAAATGGCTCTTGAGCGTGCAAAGAAAATTAAATTTGGTGATCCTATGAATATGGAAACAGACTTAGGTACAGTTGTTAATGCTCAAGCTGCAGAACTTTTTGATAAAAGAGTTTCTATGGCTGAAGAAGACGGTGCAAAAATTTTATATCACCCTGGAAGAAAGGGTGCTTTGTTACCTCCAATAGTTGTAGATCACGTTGATCCTAAAAGTGAATTAGTTTTAGAAGAGACATTTGGTCCAGTTATCCCAATCATTCGTGTGCCTAATGACGATGAAGCTGTAATGAAAATATCTAATTCAACCGCATTCGGATTATCATCTGGTGTATGTACAAATAACTTCATGCGAGCAAAAAAATATATTCAAGGTTTAAATGTTGGTACGGTAAATATTTGGGAAGTTCCAGGTTATAGAATTGAAATGTCTCCTTTTGGAGGAATTAAAGATTCAGGTCTTGGTTACAAAGAGGGTGTTATTGAAGCAATGAAAAGTTTTACTAATGTAAAAACCTTTTCGCTACCTTGGTAAATAAACCAGTTTTTCTCTAATTTTTCTTAATGCTGTGGAAAAATAAGCTTATTTTTTAGTAATATTTTCGTAATAAAATTGTAACCCTTTGGGGCTACGTGTTAGATTAATATTATATTTGAATCGGAGGGATTAAATGAAAAAATTAATTACAGGATTTGCAGCCGTATTAGCTTTTGGTTTTTATGGTTCTGTTAATTCAGCTAAGTCTATTGAAATAGAAGTAGCTTATCCTTATTCAGGATTATTCGATGTAACTTTCCAAGCTATTATGCCAGAGTTTGAAAAAGCACATCCAGATATTCAAGTTAAATTTAGAGCAACTTATGAAAACTATGAGGATGCAACTGCAACAATCTTCAGAGAGTCTACTTCAGGTAATTTACCAGATGTAACAATGCAAGGTCTTAACAGACAGGCACCTCTAGTTGACAAAGGTATTGCTAAGTCTTTAGAGCCATTTATCGCAAAAGAAGCAGCTTTTGAAAAAGATGGTTACCATTCTGCTATGTTAAGTCTTTCAACATTCGGTGGTGAAGTTTATGGATTACCATTTTCTGTATCAACACCAGTTGGATATTATAACATGGATTTATTAGCTGAAGCAGGTGTAGATAGTATTCCAACTAACTGGGACGAAGTTATTGCAGCATGTAATAAATTAGAAGCAGCAGGTAAAGGAACTCTATACTTCGGTTGGAACATTACAGGTAACTGGTTCCACCAAGCATTAATGCATACTCAGAATGTTCCAATGGTTAAAGATGGAGCTGTAAATATGGGTGGAGATGCAGGACTTGCAACGTTAGAGCAAATGAAATCAATCATGAGCGGATGTAATATGCCAAACTATTCAATTGCTGATGGTCAAGCTGCGTTTAACGCAGGTACTATTGGTATGATGTTCTGGTCTACTTCAAGCTTGGGTTCAGTTAATGCTGCAAAGGCAGACTTTGTTTTAAAAACTGCACCATTCCCTGGAATGGCTGGAGTAAACAATGGAACACCAGCAAGATTACCAGCAGGTGGAAACGCTGCAATGTTAGTGTCTACATCTGATGATCCAGCAAGAGTTGATGCTGCATGGACTTTCTTAAAGTTCATAACATCAGGTATTGGTGCTGCATTAGTTGCTGAAACAACTGGATATGTTCCACCAAACAAAGCAGCGAATGATTTATTAGGTGATTTCTATAGTCAAAACCCTAATAAACTTACTGCTGTTGAACAACTTCCACTTCTTGCTGATTGGTTTGCGTATCCTGGTGAAAATGGATTAGCTGTTACACAGGTAATCTATGATTACACGGAAGAAATTGCTACAGGCGACGCTGATGATATGGCAGATCTTCAAGAAGAAATGATGGAAGAAATAAACGATCTTATGTAATTTGAGATTATTTATTATTAACTTTTTATTACAGCGGCTTTATAAAAGCCGCTGTTTTATTTTAAATTTTAATGGGAGTAAAAATAGATGCCTCTTAAAACAACCACAATAGGTGCTTATCCAAAACCGAAACAAACACCCATTCAAGATTGGTTTTTAGGGACAAAATCAGAAGAAGAGAGAAAAGCATCAAAAGGATTATTATCAAATTGGTCACCTGGCGCATATGAAAAAGCATTAGAGTCTGCAGGTGCGGATGCTGAAAAATTATTTTTAGCAGCAATTAAAGAAGTTATAACTGATCAAGTAAATGCGGGTATTGATGTTCCAACAGATGGAGAAGTCAGACGTGAGAGTTACGTATTATATCAATGTCGATTTTTAAATGGAGTAAGTTTTAAAGAAGTTACACATAAGTCAGTAAGACAAGGCGCGTTCGAAGCTGATCTTCCAACTATTGTTGCACCGATTTCAAGTAAAGAAATACGTATGCATCTAGACTGGAAGAGTGCACAACAATTTACAAAAAATCCAGTTAAAATTACCCTACCTGGACCAATGACAATAACAGATTCAATTGCTAACAACTACTATGATGACATGAAAAAACTTGGTTTTGATTTAGCATTAGCTCTCAATAAAGAAATCAAGGCACTTGTAGATGCAGGTTGTCAGTATATTCAAATTGATGAACCAGTATTTGCTAGAAAGCCTGATGAAGCTCATTCATATGGTATGGAAAATTTAGAAAGAATGATGCATGGTATTCCTAAAGAAGTGCAACGCGTTTGCCATATTTGTTGTGGTTATCCCAACTCACTAGATTCAGAAGGGTATAAAAAGGCTGATCTAGATGCTTATGATAGAATTGCATCACTTGTAGATGATTCAACTATTGATGAAGTATCTTTGGAAGATTCACATAGGCATAATGATTTAAATCTTTTAGAAAAATTTACTAAAACAAAAGTAATTTTTGGATTTATTGATATTGCAAAAAGTAGAATGGAGTCTGTTGAAGAAGTAAGAGTTCGTATCAAAGATTCACTTGAACATATTGATGAACACCGTTTAATAGCTGCACCAGATTGTGGTTTAGGTTTTTTTACCCGAGAACAAGCAATTGAGAAAATGACAATATTAACTAAAGCGGCAAAATCAATTTAAGGTAATGTGGAATTATTTTAACCCTGTTGAAATTATCTTTGGAGAAAATAGATTTAAAGAAGTACATGATGCTGTTAAAAATAAAAAGTACATCATAATCACTCATCCAGAAGAAATTTTTAAAAAATATAGCGATGAATTAAAATCTTCTTCAAATCCACCTTTATCCATCATGACGGATGTTCAGCCTAATCCAGATTATAAGGATATTTTAGAGTTACAAAATAAATTTTCTTCAATTAATGAATCGGTAGATTATATTTTAGCTATAGGTGGTGGCTCTGTTACAGACACAGCTAAAGCAATTGCTGCATTTAAAGATAAACAAGAATATCTAACAGATTTTGTTCGCAATAAGAAAAGTCCAAGAGTAGAAAATCCAATTAAGATTATTGCAATACCTACAACTTCAGGAACATCAAGTGAGCTTACGTGTTGGGCCACAATATGGGATAAAGAAAAAAATAATAAATTATCTTTGGCGCATAAATCTCTTTATGCAGAAAAAGCAATTATCGATCCATCAATTATGGTTGATAAGCCTTTAGGCTTGACCATTTCAACAGGTTTAGATGCTCTCTCTCATTCAATGGAAAGTATTTGGAATATTAATGCAAACCCAATTTCTGCTTCTCATGCAATACAAGCATCAAAATTAGTATTAGAAAATTTACCACTTCTCACTAAAGATTTAAGAAATGTTGTATTACGTTCAAACATTGCACTGGCATGCGTTCATGCTGGCTTAGCGTTTTCCAATACGAAAACTGCTATTGCGCACAATCTATCATACCCTGTGACACTCAATTACGGTATTCAGCATGGTATTGCTTGTTCATTTACTTTACCCATGATTACTAAAAGTATGGTTGGAATTGATAGTGTCGCTGAGGAAAGACTAAAATTAATTTTTAACGATAATCTAGAGAATGCCGCAAATCATCTGAGTGAATTTATGCGTTCTTTGGAAGTTCCTCTGAACTTAAATGAAATAAAAGTTCCTGTTCAAGAATGGAATAATATAGTAGATGACGCGTTTTTAGGAGAACGAGGTAAAAACTTTATTGGGAATAAAGAAGCCTTCATCTCTTCTGCTAAATCAATGGGACTTTATTAGTAATGAAAAAAAATTTCAGGTTTTATGATAACAGACAAAAATATTTATTATTTGTCACAACAACAAATGAAAAAAATCAAATTGCTGATGCGATACGTCCTCACGTAAATAAAATTAAACCGCAAAAACCTGGTTTAAAAATATTTGATGCTGGGATGGGTGATGGTTCCTTACTTATGAATGTTATGCGTCAGTGCCACGAGGCCAGGCCTAACGTACCTCTATTAGTTTGCACAAAAGAAATAAGTATTGAAGATGTAAGATTAGGTTTGGAAAAATTACCCGATAGGTTTGTTGAGCATAAGAATACTGTTTTTGTAATTTCAAATTTACACTACGCTGAAGCCGCAAACCTAAAATCAAAAAATGACGTTAAACAGAAAAAAATTAATTGGAATATTATTAAATTAAAAGGTGACACCTCTCTTGAATTTGCCCAACAATTAAGAAAACAAAATGAATTTTTAGAAAAAAAATGGAATATAGAAATTAATAAAAAGTCAGGTAACCATACTTATAAGGAGCCTTCAGTCATGGTTATTTACCGTGAAGATCAAGAATTTAATGTTAATGAATTAATACCAACCAAAAAAAAATCAGATAATAAATTTGATCTTATTATTGCTTCACAGCCTTATCGTTCAAGAATTTCAGCAGAAAAGAAATCAAAATATGTCATCGAACCAATGATTCGAGCGTTAAAATCAAAAGGGAAATTATTAACTATTCATGCTTCAGGAAAAGATCCTGCTAATGAAATAATTCGTAAAATTTGGCCAAAAGAGGACCCCTTTCCTTCTCTTGGGAATAGTATCATTTCTTATCTTAAGAAAAATTTAGATAAAGAGTTATTAAGCAGTTTATCTTTTGGAGAAAAAAGAATTATTAAATGTAAACTGAGAGCTCTACCAACAGAAATCACTGGAGGTATAGCGACATCATTAGTTTTCTCTGCTTGGAATGCCTCTATATATGTCAATCAAATGGATGATGATAAAGTTATGAAAGTAGAAAAAACAAAAAATTACGAAAAAGTAGTTCAAAAAATTGTTGCTAAAAATAAAGGTCTTTATTTTAACAATGAAATATTTGTAATCGAAAAAAAATAATTTTTTATTTAAACCAATTAACTTCTGTTTTTAAAAAATCCTCTGTATGAATAATTAAGGCGTCAGATCGAATTATTGCAACATTATAATTTGTATCTGTATTTGCTGTCCCTAAACGATATTCATTTGAAAAGTTAGGAATTAGGGGAGACCAAGTACTTCTTGGGGAGGAAAAAGTAATACCACAATAAGAACCAGAACTTGTAATGTGTTGATGACCAAAAAAAATATGTTTTATTATCTTATTATTTTTAGTTAAAATTTGTTGAAACTCTTTTTTTTGTTGTAATCCTATTCCATCACTTTCCTCTTTTACTAATGCTAGTGGATTATGATGCATAAAGATGTACGTATCTGTATTAGTTTTACCTAAAATATTATTTAACCATTCTTGCCTCTCTTCACAGTAATGTCCTTGGTGAGTATTAATCAGATTAGTATCTATAAAAATTAAACGTTTATTATCTATATCCTTAAAGTATTGAATAAATCCATTTGGATCGGTTTCAATATTAGGAAAGTTTATTTTAAACTCATCTCTGTTATCATGATTACCTATAATGAGTTGAGGATTTAAATTCTTTGGCAGGCCTGCTTCATCAATGATTTTTATAAATAACTGATAAGAATCTTTATCACCTAAGTCTGTAATATCACCAGTGATGGCAAATAAATCTGCATCACCATGATTATTTTTTATATGACTTAATGCTTTTTTAAATTTACTGACAGGATCTATGCCATGAATCTTATCTATATAAATATGGGGGTCTGAAAGGTGAATAATTTTCATTATTAAATATAAATTTATAATTAGATCGCAGTTTTAAAATAAATATATTTATTAAATTCCTCTTTTAAGTCGATGCTAACTCTTGCATGTACTTTACCTTGTTTTCCATGAAATGATTGTTTTTCTTTAACTGGAAACACCCCTTCATGCCAAATGTTTGGATGAATATACAAACCTTTTGATCCATCACAATAAAATGCTTTGAAATGTTCTGGTTCGATGTCGTCTGTTGGTAAAGCTAAAGGACAAATAAATGGTTTATTTTCTGCAGGAAAAAAAAGCTGACCTCCATCAGGATGATAATTTGCATGCCATAGAAATATTTTTGTTGGATCTGAATATTTATCTTTTTGCAATTCTTGATCGGGGTTATTGGCATAACCCAGTATATATTTTCCATCTACTTCATAATCGCTCTTATGTTGGACAGCATTATTTTGTCCATAAAGCACATCACCTTGCCACCAGGTATCAAAAGAACCTTCGGTAGTTCCACCTTCATTACCAGTTCCCTCTTCTATGTCGCGCCATCCTTGTTTTGGCCAAGTAACAATTTCAATATCACTATTTTCAAAACTATCGATTAAATATCCGTATCCTTTAAGATTTTCATTTGTTGCTTTAACTAATGGTATTTCAATTTCTTTTGTCATTATTTTGTTAGTTTAATGTTAATCCCAATTCAGTAACGACTTCTTTTACAGCTTTTATTGTATCCATCATGTCTTGTTCATCTAAATTACCAATACACCCAATTCTAAAAGTTTCTGCCACTGTTAGTTTTCCTGGATAAATTAAAAAATCTTTTTCACTAAGAGCATTATAAAATTTCTCAAAGTTAAATTTAGGATCATTAGGTTGTTTAAAAGTAATAATAATTGGTGCTTGCAAATTATCAGGAAGTAGTTGTTCAAATCCCAACTCTTTCATTCCATTACAAATAATTTCACAATTTTTTTTATATCTTTTACCTCTTCCCTTTACACCGCCTTGTTGTTTATGTTCCTCAATCGCTTGATTGAATGCAGCCAATACGTGTGTAGGAGGTGTAAATCGCCATTGTTTATTTTTTTCCATTGCTTGCCATTGATCATATAAGTCTAGACTTAGTGAGTGACTATTGCCTTTTGCATTTTGAATAACTTCATTTTTAACAAGAATGAAACCAACACCTGGCACACCTTCTAAGCATTTGTTTGATGAAGCGGCTACAGCATCAAAAGTAATTATTTTAGAACTTAAGGGTAATGCACCAAAGGCACTCATTGCATCGATGAATAACGATAAATTTTTCTCTTCAACCAATTTTGCAATGTCTTCAATAGGATTTAAAATACCCGATGTTGTTTCACAATATACGGCAAAGACGTGTGTTAAGCTGTTGCTATCAATTAACTCTTCAATTTTATTGATGTCATGAACTTCATGTTCAGCAACTTCATATTCAATAAAATCTCTCCCTAAATATGTGCACATTTTTTTCATTCTTTGTCCGTAAGCACCATTGATCAGAATCAGAATTTTAGAATCTTTTTGAGTAAGAGAGCTCACCATCGACTCTACAGCAAAAGTTCCACTTCCCTGCATTGGAACACATTGATATTTATCTTCACCATCTATTAATTTAACAAGGGAATCTCTAATTGATGCATTGAGATCAATAAATTTTGTATCTCTCGAACCCCAATCATGAAGCATAGCCTCTTTTGTTGACATCGATGTCGTAAGAGGCCCAGGGGTTAATAATTTTTTATCCATTAAATATTTACTTAATAAATATTATTATAAATTTGATCAATCTTATTAAAGTTGGAATTGAATTTATTTTCTAATAAGTTAATTATAAATGAGAATGGAAGAAAATATTGTAGATTATCTCTTAGATCTTTTGAAAACAAAAGGTGCTGATATTCAATATGGTAATGAGGATGTGACCCAGCTTGAGCACGCACTCCAATGTGCTGAACTTGCTGAAAAACATAAATTACCAGGACCAACAATTGCTGCAGCATTACTGCATGATGTTGGCCACCTTATTTATGAGGACGGCGATCCCATTCATGAAGGGAAAGATGGTCATCATGAAAACTTAGGTGCTGATTTTTTAAAAAAATATTTTAATGAAGATGTTATTTTACCAATAAGAGCACATGTTGATTCAAAAAGATATTTATCAAGTGTTGAAGAAGGTTATTATGATAGTCTATCAGAAGCATCGAAACTTTCGTTAAAAGTTCAAGGCGGTCCTTTCACAAAAGAAGAAGCAGATGCGTTTATAAGTAAACCTTTTATGGATGAGGCAGTAGAGCTTAGAAGATTTGATGATCTAGCAAAAATTCTAGATAAAAAAACTCCCGATGTTGAACATTTTCGCCCCTATTTAGAAGAAGCAAGACAGTCTTTTTTAGCTAAACAAGCGTAAATGCAATTTAGCAATTATGATTTTATTGACTCTAAGTCATTTGCAGGAAAAATTATATTAACTTCTTTTCCAGGTCTTAACTCTAATGGTTTATTTGAAGAAACAATTTTAGCAAACGAATTAGAAATATTTAAAAATAATAATTGTAGTTCTATTACTTCTTTTGTTGAAGATAGCGAATTTGAAAAATTGTGTGATAAAACTTTGTTTGTCAAAAATATTTATGAACATAAATTACATTGGTACCATTTACCCATTTATGACATGGGAGCACCAGATAAAGATTTTAAATATAAATGGGAAACAACAAAAGTTTTATTAAAGAACGAATTGATAGATGGTAAAAATATAGTTTTACATTGCCGTGGAGGAAAAGGAAGAGCTGGCACTATAGCTGCGATTTTACTTGTTGAATTTAATTATGAAAAACAAGAAGCTATTGATCTAGTGAGATCAAAAAGGAAGGGAGCGATTGAATCAAAAGTGCAAGAAAATTTTATTGAAAATTACAATGTTGTTAAGTAAAAAATCTTATGTTTAAAATCTTCCTTGTATTTATTTTTACCATTTTATTTTTTAATTTTGCTCATGCTCAAAAAATACCTAAGCAAGAAAGAAAAGACTTTGATTATTTTGTCTTGAAAGACCAATCTGATAAAAATATGGTCTACAATGAAAGAAATGTACCCAAAAGAAAAAATCTTTTAAAATTTCATGAGAATTATGAAGGTGAAAAAGCCGTAGAAATAAATCTTAGCTATAAAGATGTAGGTGACGAAATGGACTGGTTAAGATGGAACCAACCTGGATTCGCTCAGCGTTTTCAGATTGGAGAACCATTAAAAAAAACAACGAAAGCTGGTAAAGAAAAATGGTACAGAGTTGGAATATTTATTCCTGGAAAAACCAATACTGAGAAACACACTATATCTTTTTTTGATTTTAAAATGATTTATGGCAAAACAGAAATGTCTGTCGGTCCAGCATTTACCCTAGTTAATAATGAATTTACATTTTTTGTTAACGGGTCTCAATATATAACTTATGAAGATCGAGAGGGTGTAGAGTTATATGGCTTTGAACATTATGCAATTGTATTAGACTCTATTTATAAGGGTAAGCATAAAGGAAAGTGGATTAATATTCTTATAAATGCCAAATGGCATACCGATGGGTTTATACATATGTGGATTGATGATGAATTAAGAGTTAGTTACTACGGAGACATGATTGCTGGTGCTGATAGGATTAGATTTAAGTTTGGACCTTACAGACATCATATGACGCAAGCAACAGATGCTGGTTTAAACATTGAAGACATAAAAATATATTACTCAAATGTAGGAAAGTCAGATAAATGTGAAAACTTATGGAGTGGCTGTGATTATTTAACAGACCAAATAATTAAAAAGTCTCAACTAAATGGAGTCCGTGATGTTAATCTAACTCAGATAGACAAAGGGGATAATAATCAAATAAAACCAGAAAATGTTTTTTTTAAATTCGAAATTAATCCTCAAGACCCACTTCCATCAATGTAAGGTCAAAAAGAAACAGTTAAATTAAAAATATTTTCTAAAATAAATAAAACAATTAAAGAAATTAATGCTGCAATTATAGGTAGTGTCATCCAACCCAAAGAAATTCGTCCTGCAATTGACCATTGAACCTCTTTTCCTCCTTTTAAAAGACCAATTCCAATTACGCCACCAACAACAGCTTGGGAACTTGATACTGGTACCAAAGGTATAGAGGGAAGATTTATAGATTGTAAAAAAGCACTTATACCCTGGGATGCAAATAAAAATAAAACAATAGAATGCGATATAACAACAATAAATGCTGCCACTGGTGTCATTTTTAAGAGATCATTACCCACGGTAAACATAACTCTTTTCGAGTAAGTAAAAACACCAACAGCTATTGCTAAACCACCCAGCAGAAATAATTGTTCTTTGGAAGAAAAGACAAATAAATTTCCAATAGTAACATCAGTAAACGGTGATATAGGTACGAAGACACCCATTACATTAGCAATATTGTTTGCGCCTAAACTATAAGCACCAAAAGCACCCGCTAAAAGTAAAGCTGTTCTTGTATACGCATCAAGTCTGAGAATATGTAACTTTCTATTGAGTATAACTCTTTTTGTAAAAGTAAATAAACCCATTGCAATAACTCCTGCAATGATAGGGCAGAGTATCCATGTTCCTAAAATAGTAATTAAAACTTGAAGATTAGTTGAAGATCCCGTGTATAAATTCCAACCAACAATTGCTCCAACGATCGCTTGCGTTGTAGAAACAGGCAAGCCAACTTTGGTCATTAAATAAACGGATATGCCTGCAGCCACACATGCTGCAAAGGCACCAGGTAATGCATTAATAGCACCTAACTTACCTAAAGTTTCTGTTGTTCCTGCTCCACTAATAATTGCACCTAGAATAACAAAGACACTACAAATAATTGCTGCACTTGTGAAACTAACCATTCGTGTTCCAACAGCAGTTCCAAAAACATTTGCTGCATCATTGGCGCCAAGTGACCAACCTAAAAAAAGACCACCAAATAAAAAAATTAGAATTGTAATTTCCATTGAAAATTAAACGGAGCGTTTAATAGCGTAAATTTGAACCTCGTCAGCTATGTCTTCTGCTTGATCACAAATACGATCAATCTTCTCTACAAAATATCGAAGATGCATTTTTTGATCTAGAGGTAATTCAGAATCAAAAATTCTTCTTGCAAGTGCACTAAATTTTATATCAGATTCTTTTTCATAAAATGTAACTTTATGTGCATTATCTCTAACAGATTTAATATCTCTAAAAAATGATCTTACAGTTAAACATAATGATTCAACACAATTTACAACAGTCTCTGTTAACTCAATTAAATCTTGGTGAAACTCTTTTGGAAAATTAGGTTTTTGAATAGAGAAGTGATAACAATTCCCTTGGTACATTCCAATTAATTCGTCGATGTGTTCTAGAAGTCGTAGCACATCACTTCTTGCATCTGGGATTAGTGTTTCTTCATAAAGAGTATGCTCAACATCTTTCGTAATTTTGTCGGCCTTACTTTCCATTTCTTTTACTTTTTCAACCATTTCCTCAAATTTACCATTGGCGGAATGATTGAGATAAGTTGGAACTATCGATTTAAATACTAAGCCCACTTCAGAGACAATATCAACAAACTCATCAATTTCTCTTTCAAGCTTTTTGGTATCACCAAATAATGATGCACTTTTTAATCCAAACATGACGTGCTTATAGAACTTTTCAAAAAAAAAGAAAGAAATGTTAAATTTTTGTTACAATTTGATTAATATCTTTATCTTTAAGTAAAGTGTAATATTCGCAATCTATAGAATTTAGGAGAAGATATGACAGATTTATCAATTAATAGAATTAAGTGGTTTAGCACCGCGTTAATTTTATCAGGAATATTATTAACCAATTTAAATGCGTATCCAATTAACATAATTATTCACGGTACAGGTGCTGTTGGTTGGTCAATTGTTGGTTATATGACAAAAGATAGAGCTCTGCTCACAAACTTTGGTTTACAACTCCCACTATTTATTTTTGGATATATTTATTTGCTTTCATGAAAAATAAAAATATTCTTTTTATGTGTGTTGCTAATTCAGCAAGAAGTCAAATGGCTGAAGGAATTGCAAAAAAATTATATCCTAATTGTATTATTCAAAGTGCAGGATCAGTGCCCAAAGAAGTCAATCCCAATGCTATCGAGGTTATGGGTGAAATCGATATTGATATATCAAAACATTATTCAAAAGATTTTGAAAGTTTAGACAAAAAATTTAGAGATGAATTAAATACCGTTTTTACGCTTTGTAAAGAAGAGGTATGTCCAGTTTTAAATTCCAAAGCTCAGATATTTTCAATACCATTTGATGATCCAGCATCAGATCATTTTAGTTCAAACCAATTAGATAAATTTAGAGAAGTAAGAGACTCAATTTTTATTAAATTGAAAGAACTAAAAAATTTATTTGAAAACTAATAAATTTAAATATTAGTTTAATTTATAAAAATTTAATATTCTATTAATACGTCTGTAAAAAATAAAATTTAAATACTTTTTACCACTCACAGTATTATTTCTTCCTGCTTATGTCCAATTATTGTGAGTGGGATTAAATTCTATTTTCCAATTTTTAAATTAGACTTAGCTCTAGATTTGAGTTTTGCTGAACCCCTCCCAGACAAGCTTGGATTTTTGATAAAAAAATTGTGAGAGGAAAATTTTTTCTCTTTGCTTGATATTTCTTTTTTCTGATAATTGCCATTACTTAACATTTGCCAAGAATTTGTATTATCTGTCATACTGGCAATTAAGATCTGATTTAATATTTGTTCATGTACAGTTTCATTTTCAATAGGAATAAATGTTTCAACCCGCCTATCTAGATTTCTTTGCATTAAATCGGCAGAAGAAATAAACAAGATATTTTTTCTATGAGGGAATTTATGACCGTTATAAAAACAATATATTCTCGTATGTTCTAAAAAACGACCAATTATACTTTTAACAACTATATTTTCCGATAGATTTTCTTTACCAGGTATTAGAGAGCAAATTCCTCTTATTAACAATTCAATTTTTACATTTTTTTGAGATGCTTTATAAAATTCATCAATAATTTGTTTATCAACAAGAGAATTACACTTACAAACTATTCCAGATGGTTTATTTTTTCCAGCATTTGTAATTTCATTTCTAATTAGTTCATTTAATTTGTTTCTTGCAGTTATTGGAGAATATACTATTTTTTTTATTGTGGTTGGTTCTGAATAACTAGTTAAATAATTAAACATTTTTGCAGCATCATTTGTTAATGTTTTGTCACAGGTGAAGTAAGATAAATCCATATAAACTCTTGCATTTCTCGGGTGATAATTACCTGTTCCATAATGTGCGTAATTTACAACAGAATTCATTTGCTTCCTTGTTACAAGTGTAATTTTTGCATGAGTTTTCATATCAATATTGCCAAAAACAACTTGCGCTCCAGCTAATTCTAATTCTTTTGCCCATTTTAAGTTACGCTCTTCATCAAAACGTGCTTGCAACTCTATAATGACAGTTACTAATTTTCCTTTTTGTGCTGCTCTAACTAAACTTGCTTCTATTGGTGAGTCATCAGTAGTTCGATATAAAGTATGTTTTATTGATAAGACTTTTGGATCATCTGCAGCTTGATCAATAAACTGAGTCACTACTTCAAAAGATTCAAAAGGGTGATGAATAACAATATCTTTATTTGCTATAGCTTTAAAATAATCATTTTTAAAATCTTTAATTCTTTCAGGAAACCGTACCTTAAATTTTGGAAAAAATAATTTTTTAAAATCTTTCAAGAAAATTGACTCTACACTCGAAAGATTAACGGGTATTGGCAGTTTATATGTATTTACATCCTTATAGTTAAGTTTTTTATTTATGAATTTAATTAAGTGACTAGATATACTTTCATCAAAATCAATTCTTATTACCTCTTGTCTTCTTCTCTCAAAAATAGCTTTTTGAAATACTAAAAATAAATCTTCTCCTTCACCTCCTAATTCTAATTCACTATTCCTAATTGGTCTAAAAACACCTTTATCCAAAACCCTATCACACTGGAAAATTTCTTTTAAAGAAATAAGTAGGGCTGTCTCCATAGATACAAAACGTGTTTTTTTACCAGGTAATTTAATAAATTTTTCTAATCCCTCTGGCACTCTCAGTATTCCATAAAAAGTTTTTTTATTATTTATTAAACGACATACTAAGGTTGTTTCTTTATTTGGTATAAAAGGAAATGGGTGAGATGGATCAATAATAATTGGCGTTAAAACCCCCCAATTATTTTCTTCTAAATAATTTTTAATAAATGTTTTATCTTTTGTTTTCAGTGTTTTTTCTACATCTATATGGATTTTGTTTTCTGAAAGCTCTCTTAGTAAATCTATCCATATTGATTTTATATTTGAAATCATCTTCGATGTTTCTTTATCTATCAGCTTGAGTTGTTGTTGTGGTGTTAATCCATCAAAACTTTTATTTCGTGAAAATTTTTGAACATTCAATCCTGCTACTCTAACCATAAAAAATTCATCTAAATTAGAGAATGCTATTGATAAAAATCTAACCCTTTCTAAAAGTGGAATTTTACTATCAGATGTCTGACTTAAGACTCTTTCATTGAATTTTAGCCAAGACAATTCCCTGTTTGCATAGTTATAAGCAGTATTTTTTTTTAACATAATTTTTTTTTATATTTTTTAGGTATAAAAAAAACATGTTCATAAAAAATTCATATTTCTTTAATAATTTTTATTTTTTGGTTTTAAAATTTTATCAATAATCCAGTTATTTTTAAAGGATATTATAGCAAAAGCACAGGTTGGAAAATGTTTAATATTTGAATTACATAAAATATTAATTGAATCTATCAAACTAGGGTTGTGTCCAATGATAAGAGTATTTTTTTTTAATTTTTTAATTTTGCTTACAAGTATATTTGGTGGGCATTCATAAATATCGTTATCAATTGTAAATTTTACTGAGCGATCAAATGAATTAGAAATTATATCATATGTGCTAGTTGTTCTTTTAGAAGGAGAACATATTATCTGACCAATTTGAAATTTTCTTTTATCTAATATTTTAGAAAATTGTTTTGCGTTTCTCACACCTCTTTTATTCAGTGGCCTATCAATGTCATCAAGTTCTAAATTATCCCAACTAGATTTGGCGTGACGTAATAAATAGACTTGTAGCATTCGAGTTTAATACTTTAGATGTATACATTTCCATGGCTAAAAAGAAAAATAAAAATCCCATAACAGTGATTGATCTAGGCTCTAACACATTTAGACTAGTTATATATGCGCAAGCTATTCATCCTTTTCCAATACTTTATCAAAAAAGAGAATTCTTAAAATTAGGTGAAAGTATTAAAATAGGTAAACTCCCATCGATAAAAATAAAAGAAGCTATAAAATGCTTAGAAGAATATATTAAGATTGCAAAAGATTATGAGTCCTTAGATATTCATATAATTGCAACGGCCGCAATTCGTGAAACAATAAATGGAAAAGAAATTATTGAACCCTTCAAGAAAAAAAAGTCAGTTAGAGTAGAAGTGCTCTCACCAAAAAATGAAGCTAAATGCGGATCTCTAGGTGTAATTAGTTCAATAAAAAATCCAATCGGTTTAGTTGCTGACTTGGGAGGTGGAAGTTTAGAACTTAGTACTATAAAAAATGAAAACATACTTGAAACTAAAAGTTTAAAAATTGGCATCTTAAGAAGTGAATCTGAGATGTACAAAACTACTAAAATTAAATTTGGTAATTTTTTATTTTCTAAATTTAAAAACCAATCTCTTAAATTTTCTAAAAACGTAGGAAATATTTATGTTATTGGAGGCATGTGGCGCAACCTTGCAAAACTTCATTTGCACCTAAATGGAATCAAGAAAAATAAATTACATGGGTACATGATACCATTTTCAGAGTTAGAAATATTTTATCACAAATTATACTCTATGGAAAAAAAACAAATTCAAAAATTGAATGTTGTCCAACCCAATCGATTAGATAAATTAAAATTATCTACATATATTTTATTTAGCCTTGCTTCATTTTATAACATTAAAAATATTATTTTTGTAAGATATGGAATCCGTGAAGGCTACTTGTACGATATGTTGAACTAATTTTTAAAAAACAATCTAACAATAAATGTAGCAATAAGAGCACCAATAATCTGAGCTAAAATAAAACCTAGAACACTTGATGGACTTATTCCACTAAAACTATCTGTAAACATTCTTCCTATTGTTACTGCTGGATTTGCAAAACTTGTTGATGAAGTAAACCAATATCCTGCGGTAATAAATAGAGCTACACCAATAGCTATTCTTTCCTTGTTTACCTCTTTTAATATAAAAATAGTTAATAATAATCCAACAGTTGCAATTATTTCTGAAAAGAATTTAAATACTCCAACTCTTTCATTGAGTGACCATTCAATTATAGGATATTCAAAATACCAATTTGCAGTTAAACAACCAAATATACCAGCAATAATCTGAGTAAAAATAAAAATTATTCCGTAATTAATAGGAATATTTTTTTGGATAATATCACTTAATACAACAGCAGGATTAAAGTACGCTCCTGAGATATTAATAAACATAGAAATAATTACATATAAAATGGCACCTGTTGCGATAGTGTTTCCTAGTAATATTATACCAAGATCATTTGACATTAACTCTCCCATAATTCCACTACCTACAACTGTTAGTACAAGAAAATATGTCCCAATAAATTCTGCTAGTATTTTTTGTCTTAAAGAAAATGTCACTATAAAATTACCTTAAATAACTAAACTTTTACCATGAATTCTAAAAATTCATTCACACATTTGTCCCAAGTTAATTTAAGAGTAAAATTTCTACAATCAACTCTTTTTACTTTAAGTGCCTTCTTAACTGATTGTAACAAGTCATTATCTAAAGTGTTAATCTTTTCATCTGTTAATACATCTATGGGCCCGGTTACTGGATATGCAGCAATTGGTGTTCCACTAGCCAATGCTTCAAGTATTACATTTCCTAAAGTGTCTGTTTTAGAAGGAAAGACAAATACATCTGCGTTTGCATAATATTTCGCTAGTTCATCTCCAGTTTTTACACCGACAAAATTTATTTCAGGATATTTATTAATATATTTTTCTAATTCGGGACCATCACCCACAACAGTTTTATTATAATTTCCTTTAAGTTTTAGAAATTCTTCAATATTTTTTTCAATTGCTACTCTACCAACATAAGTCAGTTGTCTATCTTTACTGTTTGTGTCTCTTTTATTTGGATTAAATAATTCTGTATCAACACCTCTATTCCAAACTACTAAATTTTTAAAATTATATTTTTTTAACTCATTTAGCATTGAAACTGATGGAACAAGAACTCTTTCTGAATCACTATGTAGTCTTCTTAATATGGAGTATGTAAATCTCTTTGGGATAAAAGCTCTTTGCTTAATGTAGTCAGGAAAACGGGTGTGAAAGGAAGAAGTGTATTGTAGTTTATTTTTAAGACAGTACTTACGACCAGCAAAACCTACCGGACCTTCAGTCATTATATGAACAATATCTGGATTAAATTCTTTAAAAAATTTTTCAGTAACTTTTTTAGTATTGTAAGAAATTTTTATTTCTTTGTACCAAGGATAACTAAAATTATTAAACATCTCAGGATGTAATATTTTAATTTCAAAACCTTTTTTTTCTAGAATAGGTATAACGCTTTGAAATGTCGTAACTACGCCATTTACCTGAGGAACCCACGCATCACTAATTAACGCGATTTTTTTAGGCTGCATCCTCTTTTATTTTTCGTCTTTCTTCAAAAGAAATTAATTTTAATTTTTCTCTTTCTTCGGGCCAATTAAGAATAGATAAATTTCCAATTTCATCTTCAACGAGTGCTGTGCAACTTTCAATCCAGTCACCATCATTACAATAGAGAACACCATTTAATTCTTTTATTTCAGGTCTATGTATATGCCCGCATACAACAACATCGGCATTTTCTCTTCTTGCCCTATCAGATACAGCAAACTCAAAATTACTAATAAAGTTCGTTGCATGCTTTGTTTTCTTTTTTAAATATTGAGACAGTGACCAGTAAGATAAGCCCATCTTTCTTCGAATAAAATTAAATACATTATTTAACTTTAGTAAATATTCATAAAGTGCTGATCCCACTTTGGCTAACCATCTTGCATTAATGATCACAGCATCAAACTCATCTCCGTGTGTAATCAGTACTTTCCTTCCATCAGCTAATTGATGCGTATCTTCATTTTTGATTGAAATTTCTCCAAAGGAAAAATTTGTAAAATCTTTTAATACTTCATCATGATTTCCTGGGATAAGCACTACCTTAGTTCCATTTTTCGCTTTTTTTAAAACTTTTTGAACCACGTCGTTATGTTCTTGAGGCCAATACATTTTCTTACGCATGCGCCATCCATCAACAATGTCGCCTACTAAAAATAAATATTCTGAATCTGTTTCTTCTAAGAATTCTAAAAGCATTTTGCTTTTACAACCACTGGTTCCTAGATGGGTATCCGAAATCCAAATTGTGCGGTAAAATTTTTTATTACTTTCAAATTTCATTAATTAAAGATTTGTTCTTATACATAAAAGTATCATTTTATAATACAATTTATTATTATATGTGTGTATTGTATAAAAATAACAGTATGACGCAGAAAATTTGGTTTAAAAAAAAATCACCCCTTCACGGTTCTGGATTATTTGCAAAAACTAATATTAAAAAAGGCCAGAAAATAATCCAATATATTGGTGATAAAGTTACTAAAAGAGAGGGTGACAAAAGAGCAGATAAACAAATCCGTAAAGCAAAAAAAGATAAAAATAATGGCATGGTCTATGTTTTTGAACTAAACAAGCGATACGACATTGACGGTGATGTTGATTATAATTTTGCAAAATTTATTAATCACTCATGTAATCCTAATTGTGAAGTAGACATCATAGATAATGAAATTTGGATTTCTTCCATTAAACGAATAAAAAAAGGTGCCGAACTTTTTTATAACTATGGTTATCCTTTTGATACAGATTTTGTGGATCACATTTGTAAGTGTGGTTCTAGAAATTGTGTTGGTTATATTTTAAGTGATAATGATTGGCCTAAACTAAAAAAATATGAAAAAAAAACTAAGACTAAGTCTAAGTAAGATACCTTCGATTATTATTGCAATTGATACAAATAAGGAAATAATTTTTTACAATAATGCAGCTAAACAAAAATTTTTATTTATCGATGAAGGAAGAGATCTCAATAATATTATTAGATCAACAGAGTTAAATACTTTTATTGATAAAGCCTTTAGGGAGAAAGAAGATTTTAAGTTTGAATTCACCCCATCTAATTTTAGTGATATGTATTTTATTGCTGACTTAATATTTGTTGAAAAAGATTATGAAGAATTATTAATATCACTAAATGATCAAAGTCTTCTTAAAAACTACGAACAAATGCGAACAGATTTTGTGGCTAATGTAAGCCATGAATTGAGAACTCCTCTTTCCTCAATTCTAGGCTATGTTGAAACAATTAAAAATTCACTCAATGAAGATAAGACCAATGACAAAACGGTTGGTAAATTTTTAGACACAATGGAAGATCAGGCTTGGCGTATGACTAGACTAGTTGAAGATTTATTATTACTAAGTAAATATGAGACTGAAGATAAACCTATAGAATTTCAAGAAGCGAATATAAGGCAATTAATTGAAGGCGTAGTAGATAATTTACAAAACAAGTTAATGGCCAAAAAAATTGAAGTTCAAATCAAGGATGATTTTGATAAGTCTACAATATCAGCAAACAAAGATGCTTTGATCCAAGTTTTTTTAAATCTAACTGATAATGCAATTAAATATAGCAGAGAAAATTCTACTATTGAAATTGAGCTTGAGAGTGTAATTGATGACAATACCACCTTTTGCCAAATAAGTTTTATAGATAAGGGAGAAGGCATATCGAAAGAGCATTTAACTAGACTTACTGAAAGATTTTATAGAGTAGATAAAAATAGATCTCGAAATCAAGGCGGTACGGGTTTGGGTTTATCTATTGTTAAACATATAACTAATAGGCATAATGGTAAATTATCGATAAAAAGCAAGGTAGATAAGGGTTCAACATTTACTATTTCTTTACCAGTATTTCAGCAAACTGTAATAAATACTTAATATATATTCTGTAAGGACAACCTTATTTTAAATGAGGCTTAATATGAAAAATGTAATCAAATTAATTGCTGTCCTTGCTTTATTTGGAACTACTTCAGTTTCAGCAAGAGACTATATTTCAATTGTAGGATCTTCTACAGTTTATCCTTTCGCTACTTTAGTTGCTGAAAAAATGGCATCAGAAGGAATGAAAGCACCCGTAATTGAATCAACTGGTTCTGGTGGAGGACACAAATTATTTTGTGCAGGTGTTGGAGTTGAACATCCAGATATCACTAACTCTTCAAGAGCACAAAAAGATAAAGAATTCAAACTTTGCCAAGATGGCGGTGTAACTGATATCATCGAAGTTAGAGTTGGTAATGATGGTATAGCTTTTGCATACGCTGCAGATTATGAATGGAAATATACTAACGGTGCTACAATGAAAGGTGGCATTGATTTAACTAAAGAAGAAATCTGGCAGGCAATGGCTAGAGATAATACAAATGCTCCAACAACTTGGTATGAAATAGATAAAAGATTACCAAAAGTTGAAATTTCTATCATGGCACCTCCTCCAACTTCTGGAACAAGAGATGCATTTGACTCACTTGTAATGAAAAAGGGTTGTGTTAAAGATATGTTAGTTGCTGACGGTGATTGTCAAGCGTATCGTGAAGATGGCCATGTTATTGAAGGTGGTGAAAATGATGAACTGTATGTTGAGCATATAACTAAAGAACAAGGTGCATTCGGTATCTTTGGTTATAGTTTTGTATCTAATAATTCTGATAAAGTTAAAGCGTCAATGATTAACGGTGTTGAAATCTCTATGGAAGGTATCCAAGATTATTCATATCCAATAGCAAGACCTTTATTCTTCTACATTAAAAAAGCACACATTGGTGTTATTCCTGGTTTAATGGATTATGTTAATGAGTTTGTAAGTGAAGAAGCAACAGAAGGTTACTTACTAGATGCTGGACTTGTTCAACTAAGTCCTGAGGATAGAGCAACTGTTCTTGATGCTATTTCTAATCAAACAAATTATAAATAAAAATCTTAAATTTTTATAAAATGGGGGCATACAAGCCCCCTTTTTTTTAATACTAAGTTATAAATGTTTTTTTGGTCTTTAGTTTTAATTGCAGTCGGAATTTTCTCATCCTTTATATACGGAAGATCAAGAATTAAATTAAATTCTAAAAAACAAGGTACGAAAAGCAAATCTCTTCCCAATTATTACGCACAATACGTTTTAATGTGGTGTTTGTTTCCTGCACTAATTGTTTATTTTTCATGGGCTATTTTTCAAGAACAGATTATTCAAAACATAGTTATTAGTAACTTTGAATTTATTGAGGGCGCAGTTTACAACGAAGGATTATTGTTAGCAGAGATTAGAAATGTTGCTAATAACCCTTCTTTTGCTGATGGTAAATCTATAGAAATAATTAATGCTGCATCTCATTATTCTTCCTTAAGACAAATAAGTCAAATATCTTTTTATACCTCAATAATCATTATAATGTTACTTGGAGCCTTATACGCTTCACAAAAATTAAAACCAGAATTTCATGCTCAACATACAATTGAAAAATATATTCAATATATACTTATATTTTGTTCATCTGTTGCTATTTTCACAACAATAGGAATAGTTTTTTCACTAATATTTGAAAGCCTTCGCTTTTTTGCAGAAGTATCAATATTTGAATTTTTATTTAGTACTGAGTGGTATCCTTTTATTCCAATTAGAGAAGGTCAAACAGCTGCAGAGGGATCCTTTGGTGCAGTACCAATATTTGCTGGAACATTTTTAGTAATGGTAGTAGCCATGTGTGTTGCGGTACCTCTTGGATTATTAACAGCAATTTATTTAGCAGAATACGCAAGTCAAAGAGTTAGAAAAATAGTTAAACCTCTTCTCGAAATTTTGGCAGGAATACCAACAATAGTCTACGGGTTCTTTGCTTTTGTTAGTGTTGCACCTTTCGTTAAAGCATTTGGACAATCAATTGGAATTGATGCTTCACCAACAAGCGCCCTTGCAGCCGGCATGGTAATGGGGGTTATGATTATTCCTTTTATTTCTTCTTTATCTGATGATGTAATAAACTCTGTCCCACAAAGTCTAAGGGAAGCATCTCTTGGTATTGGCGCTAATAAAGCAGAAACTATTAAAAAAGTAATTTTACCAGCAGCTTTACCTGGAATTGTTGGAGCATTTTTATTAGCAATATCCAGAGCGATAGGGGAGACTATGATTGTTGTAGTTGCAGCAGGCACAGCCCCCAATCTTACGGGCAATCCTTTTGAAAATGTAACAACAGTTACAGTTCAAATTGTTGTGGCCTTAATAGGTGATCAAGAATTTGATAACCCAAGAACATTATCAGCATTTGCTTTAGGATTAGTTTTATTTGTTATTACATTATTTCTTAACATTATAGCTCTACAAATAGTAAAGAGATACAGGGAGCGTTATGAATAATTCTATTGCTAAAGAAAAAATTATTTCTTTGAGAAAAAAGAGAAGTTTAGAAGATATGCGATTTAAGTATTACGGCTTCACAGCTATGTGCTTATCTTTAGCAGTTTTAGTTTTTCTTTTGTATACAATATTTTCTAAAGGATACACTGCTTTTCAAAAAACAATTGTTCTCCTAGAAGTTGATTATAATCAAGAGGTTTTAAAACTAACACCTGACTCTTCAGATGAAGATATGGAAAAAGGAAAATTTTTTAGAGTTAAAAAACAGGCTATTGAAAATTTTTTCCCTGATCTCTCAAAATCAGATATTAAATTAGTAAAAAAATTATTTTCTATAAATGTAGATAAGGAAATTAAAGACTACTTCTTAGATAATCCTGAAGTTATTAATACTAAGCAACAAATTTGGGTAACTGCCCATAGTGATGTGGATCAACTATTAAAAGGTAATTTAAGAAGGGATGTGCCAGAAGATAGAAGAAAATTAAATGATATTCAATTAAGTTATGTTGATCAATTAGTTGAAGAAAATAGAGTTAAACAAGTTTTTAATAATTTCTTTTTTACTAAAGCAGATTCAAGGCATCCTGAAATTGCTGGTGTAGCTGGTTCATTTATGGGATCATTATTTACTCTTTTTACTGTTTTTATTTTATCTTTTCCAATTGCTATAGGAGCGTCTGTTTATCTTGAGGAATTTGCTCCAAAAAATAGAATAACTGAATTAATAGAAGTAAATATTTCAAATCTAGCAGCAGTCCCATCAATAGTTTTTGGACTACTTGGGTTGGGGGTATTGCTTAATGTTTTTGGTCTTCCAAGGAGTACACCGTTAGTTGGAGGGTCCGTATTAGCATTAATGACTTTACCAACCATTATCATTGCCTGCCGAGCTTCATTGAAAGCTGTTCCTCCTTCAATTAAAGAAGGAGCACTTGCAGTTGGAGCAACAAAAACACAAGCGGTATTTCATCATGTCGTACCCCTTGCACTACCAGGGACTTTAACAGGGACTATTATTGGATTAGCACAAGCATTAGGAGAAACAGCACCACTAATAATGATTGGCATGATTGCATTTATTCCTAATATTCCAACTGGTTTAACAGAACCTTCAGCAGCACTACCTGTTCAAATATATCTTTGGGTGGAAAGTGCAGAAAGAGGTTTTCAAGAAAAATCAGCTGCAGCCATAATGGTAATTTTAATATTTTTGTTTATGATGAATGCCATTGCAGTGTTCTTAAGAAATAGATTTGAAAGGAAGTGGTAAAACATGAGTAACTCTAAAATATTGGCAAATGGTGTAGATGTATATTATGGATCCAAACAAGCCCTTTTTGGAATCTCAATGGATATCAAGGAGAAAGAAGTTACGGCATTAATCGGTCCTTCAGGATGTGGTAAATCAACTTTCTTAAGATGTATAAACAGAATGAATGATTTAATTGAAATATGTAAAGTATCGGGATCAATAAAAGTAGATAACGAAGAAATTATTAGTGAAAAAACCGATGTTGTAAGTCTAAGATCTAAAATTGGAATGGTATTTCAAAAACCAAATCCTTTTCCTAAATCTATTTTTGATAATGTTGCTTATGGCCCAACTATACATGGTTTAGTTGACTCAAAAAATGAATTAGAAGAAATTGTACATTCATCATTAAAAAAGGCAGGTCTATTTGATGAAGTAAAAGATCGATTAAATGAACCTGGAACAAGTTTATCAGGCGGTCAACAACAACGATTATGTATTGCAAGAGCAATTGCTGTTAATCCTGAAATAATCCTAATGGATGAACCTTGCTCTGCTTTAGATCCAATAGCAACTGCTATTATAGAAGAATTAATTGATGAGTTAAGATTAAACTATACAATTATTATAGTAACTCATTCTATGCAACAGGCAGCCAGGGTTTCGCAGAAAACATGTTTCTTCCATTTAGGAGAATTAATAGAAACGGGTGAGACAAACAAAATTTTTACAAATCCTGATAATACAAAAACACAGGATTACATTACAGGGAGATTTGGATAATGAAACAAGAAGGACACATTGTAAAATCATATGATGAAGAAATTAGAGACATTAAAAATAATATTGTTGATATGGGAAGTTTAGTTGAAAATCAACTAAAAGACTCACTTCAATGTTTAAAGGATAAAGATACAGAATTTGCCGAAAAAATTATAGAAAACGATAATGTAATTGATAAAGCATATAATACTCTTGATCAAAGCTTAGTTGAAATACTTGGCAAAAGACAACCGATGGCTGCAGACTTACGAACAATTTTTTCAGCAATTAAAATCAATAAAGATCTAGAAAGAATAGGAGATCATGCAACAAATATTGCCAAAAGAGTAGCAGTAGCAGAAATAGTTTTGCCAGAAAAACCTTCGAGAGATATTATTAATATGGGTGCACAAGTAAATATAATGATTAGTGAAGTAATAAAAGCTTTTTTAGAATTTTCAGATCAAGCCGCAAAAAAAGTTTGGTTAATGGATAGACAAATTGATGAAGAATATCTTGGAATATTAAGACAACTATTAACCTACATGATGGAAGAACCAAAAAGAATCACAGCATGTACAAGTCTTTTATATATGGTTAAAGACCTAGAGCGAATTGGTGATTATGTACAAAATATAGCTGAAGATATTTATTATGCAGTTTCTGGTGAGCCCCTATTTGATAGTAATCCAGACCCAACCTGGGAAGCAATTCTTCCAAAGAAAAAATAAATTGTAATAGAATTGTAACAAAAATTTAATAGTAAAGATTCATGAAACTAAAAATGCTTATCGTCGAAGATGAAGAAGCATTACTAGATCTTCTTAAATTTAATTTTAACAAAGAAGGATATAAAATAGATACTGCAACGGACGGTGAAACTGCATTAGAAAAAATATTATATAAACCACCTGACATAATTATTCTTGATTGGATGTTACCTAAACTATCCGGAATTGAACTTTGTAGAAGAATTAGAAAAAATAAAGAACATAAGAATATTCCTATCATAATGTTAACAGCAAAAGGTGAAGAAGAAGATAAACTTCGCGGCTTAGAAACTGGAGCAGATGATTACATAACAAAACCTTTTTCGGTTAACGAATTAGTGGCAAGAGTAAAAGCTGTTCTTCGACGAATTAGACCAATGTTTGTAGATGAAGTTTTAACTTATAAAGGAATAGTAATTGATCTTGTATCTCACTCGGCATCACGAGATGGAGAAACTCTTCATCTTGGTCCAACAGAATTTAATTTATTAGCTTTCTTCATGGAAAATATTGGTCGTGTCTTTAGCCGTGAACAATTACTAAATCATGTTTGGAAAAATGATGCCTATGTAGAGCCTCGAACAGTTGATGTTCATATAAGAAGACTGCGAAAGGCCATTAATAATGACGTAAAAGAAGATTTTATAAGAACCGTGAGATCAGCAGGATATTGTTTTGGCTCGTAATTAAGCCATAAATTTCACTTATACAAATCACTTACCAAACTATAAAACCACCATATGAAGAGTCTTTTTAGATCATTCTTTACTGTCAGCTTTTATACATTTTTAAGTCGAGTATTAGGTTTTATCCGTGACATATTAATAGCAAGATATCTTGGATCGACAGTCATTGCTGATGCATTCTTCGTAGCATTTCGTATTCCTAATTTTTTCCGTCGTGTCCTAGCAGAAGGAGCATACAGCGCTGCATTAATCCCAGTTTTCTCTGGTGTTGTTCTTAATCCAAAAGATGAACGCGAGGCTTCTGATTTTGTTGAAAACACGACCTCAATGTTACTATTTGCTACGGTCGTTTTAACGATCCTTTTTTTCTTTGGGATGCCTTATATCATTCAAGTTTTAGCACCTGGATTTACTGATAATAAAGAGGCCTATGAACTTGCTGTCCATTTTGGAAAAATAATTTTCCCCTATATTATTTTTATTTCCTTAGCTGCTCACTTTGCCTCAATTAATAATGTTCATGAACGTTTTGCCGCTGGTGCATTTGCTCCTGCCATTTTAAATATAAGTTTTATTCTATCATTATTCTTTTTAACACCTTTTGTGACAACTGCGGGTCACGCATTATCGTATGGTGTATTAATAGGAGGAGTTTTACAATTTTTATATTTATACAGAGCGGTTTTAAATTTTTATCGACCACGTATTATTCTTCCGGTTTTAAATGAAAAGTTAAAAAAGTTTTTCAAATTATTTTTACCCGGCGTTGTAGGTTCAGGAGTAATTCAATTAAATATTGTCATTGGCACTATCATTGCTTCTTTTTTACCCATTGGTGCAATCAGTCATATTTATTATGCAGATCGTCTTAATCAATTGCCACTTGCCATCTTTGGAATAGCACTTGGCATAGTTCTTTTACCAAGTTTATCAAAAGCAATTAAACAATCAGATCAAGAAACAACAAATAATATTCAAAATAGATCTATTGAATTTTCGTTATTAATTTCTTTACCATCAGCCATAGGATTATTTATTTTAGCTGAACCCATTATTCACATTTTATTTGAACGAGGTGCTTTTCTAGAAGAAGATACTTTTTATACTGCTAAAGTATTAAGTTACTTTGCCTTAGGTTTACCTGCTTACATTATAATTAAAGTTTTAGTTTCTTGTTTCTTTGCAAGAGAAGATACCAAAACACCTCTCTATATATCTATTGTCAGTGTGATTACTAATGTTGTGTTATCGCTTCTTTTAATTGGATCAATGAGAGAAATGGGAATTGCTGTTGCAACAGCAATTAGTGCATGGGTAAATGTATTATTACTGTACCTCTTTTTAGCTATTAGGAATCATATGAAATTTGATGATCTATTAGTAAGGAATTCCATTAAAATTTTACTAAGTTCATTTCTATTATTTGTAGGAATCTACGTATTAAATGGACTATTCTTTACAAATATTAGTGGTAATTCAGTGTTATTAAATTCAACACTTTTACTTTTGATGATCTTTTTAGCTATAATTATTTATTTTGGATTAGTAATTGTGTTAAAAGTCCTATCGGTAAATCAGCTAAGAGAATATTTAAAAAAATAATATGGAAAAGCCAACAAAAAGAATACTGTCCGGTGTCCAACCATCTGGTGATCTTCATTTAGGAAATTATCTTGGAGCCATAAAAAATTTTGTTTCTCTTCAAAAAGAATACGAATGCTTTTTTTGTGTTGTTGATTTGCATGCAATTACCGTTTGGCAAGATCCAAAAGTTTTAGCAAATAAAACACGAGAAGTAACAGCTGCATTTATTGCTTCTGGTATTGATCCAAAGAAAAATAATATTTTTGTTCAATCACAAGTTCCTCAACATGCACAGCTTGGATGGTTGTTCAATTGTGTTGCAAGGATGGGATGGTTAAACCGTATGACGCAATTTAAAGATAAGGCAGGAAAGAATAGTGAAAATGTTTCAGTTGGTTTATTTTCTTATCCAACATTAATGGCTGCAGATATACTTATATATTTAGCAACGCACGTTCCTGTTGGTGATGATCAAAAACAACATTTGGAGCTCACTAGAGATATAGCCCAAAAATTTAATAACGATTTTAAGACAGATTTTTTTCCTATTCCTGAACCATTAATTTTAGGAGAGGCTACAAGAGTGATGAGTCTTCGTGATGGTTCAAAAAAAATGAGTAAATCAGATCCTTCTGATTATTCGAGAATAATGTTAACTGATACTGCAGAAAATATTATACAAAAAATTAAAAAGGCAAAAACAGACCCTGAACCATTACCACAAGATAAAACTGGTTTAGAAAAAAGACCAGAAGCTGAAAACTTAATCTCGATATTTGCTTCTTTACAAGATACATCAATTGAAAGTGTTATTAAGGATTATGCAGGTAAAGAATTCTCCACCTTTAAAAAAGATTTGGCAGATTTATCTGTATCTAAATTAGAGCCAATTACGAGTGAGATGAATAAACTTATGAGTGATGTTTCTTACATCGATTCTATTTTAAATCAGGGTAAAGAGAATGCTATAGCGGTAGCAGAACCTGTTTTACAAAAAACCAAAGAAATTATTGGTTTTTTATTCTAAAAAATCCCCCAAATTTTAAATTTTTTTTTAGAAAATTCATACTAAAGACATATTAATAACTATATATAGTGAATATGTTTATACAAACTGAACAAACCCCTAATCCACAAACATTAAAATTTCTACCCGGAAAGGTTGTAATGGATGATGGAACGGCCTTTTTCCAAAATATTGGTGAAGCAGCAAACTCACCGTTTGCAAAACGCTTATTTGATGTCGAGGGAGTTGAAGGAGTTTTTTTTGGAAGTGATTTTATTACCATTACAAAAAATCAATCTTTAGATTGGCAAGTTATGAAACCCTTAATCTTGGGATCAATAATGGATCATTATAATTCTGGGGATACAACAATTAATACAAGTAAAAAAGGTGAAGATAAATCTTTAGAAATTGATGAAAACGATACCGATATTGTAAAACAAATTAAAGAATTATTGGATACACGAGTAAGACCTGCTGTTGCCATGGATGGAGGAGACATTATTTACGATAGCTTTAAAGATGGTGTTGTATATCTTCATATGCAAGGCGCTTGTTCGGGGTGTCCAAGTTCAACTGCAACTTTAAAAATGGGTATTGAAAATATGCTTAAACACTATGTGCCAGAAGTACAAGAAGTAAGGCCTATTGATGGATAGACTGTATAATTTTTTTTGCTTCCCTTTATTACTACTCGGATTAATATTTATAAGTAATGGATTTGTTGGGTTTGTAGAAAATAACACTATTGATACTAAGAATAACATTCAAACTGCAAATCAAATAAACAAATTATATTCTGAAAAAGAAATTACACCATTTGAAAAAGAAATTACTCTTAAAGGTCCTCCTATAGCAGAAATATTGAATGAAAAATTAATTGTTAAAGTAAGAATAAAGCCAATCAATCCTATTATCACTTCAAAGATTGAAGAGCAAAACAATCCCATTTTGCAGTTAACATTATCAGATAAAGACTTTGATTACCTTGATTCAAATAAAAAAGAATTCGTAAAAACTGTTTTACCAATAATTATTAATGAAAATCAAAATATTTTAATGATTAGAAGTTTCGTTAATGAGCTCAAAGGTAAGTTAGAAACTTTTAGAACTCTCAATAATAATGAAATAAGAAAACTTAATGATATTGCTCAAAAGTATAATATTAAGTATCAAAATAAACACAAACTAGATTTAGTTGACGAAATACTTTCAAACGTTGATGTAATACCTAATTCAATAGTATTAGCCCAAGCAGCAATTGAAAGCGGATGGGGTAAGTCTAGATTTGCAAAGGAATACAACGCACTTTTTGGGGAATACACTTATGATGACTCGGAAGGAGTAATCCCACTTGAAAGAGAAAATGGTGATACTCATCTAATCAAAGCATTTAGCTCATATAGTAATAGTGTTGAATCATATTTTGATAATATTAACTCTCATTATGCATATGAAGATTTTCGTGAAATCCGAAATATAATGAGAAAGCGAAATAATTTTTCCAATGTTAACTTACTTGTTAATAAATTAAACACTTACGCAGAAGATGAAAATTATATTAAAACAATAAGACAAGTTATTAAAACTAATAACTTTGGTATCTTTGATCAAAAAACTATTTCTTATTAATTAAAAATAAAATTGGTGACCAAACCATCTCCAATTTCCTTCACCATCTTTAACAGTACAATTCATTCTAGATCTACCAGGTGACAATTCTCGTGAAAGTCTTATTTCAATTCTTTCGTTAAATTTATAAATTTCTCTATCAACCTGACCTTTGCTATCAAATATAAAACAATCTAGAGATTTAACTTTTTTATCATCTAGAAGAGAGAAACCTATGAATGGTGGGTTTTGTTTAATAGTTGGATTTTGAGGAATAAAGTCATAAACTCCTAATCCTTTAGAAGAAGCAGCAAATTTTACTCTATCTATTTCACCATACCTTTCATTTAATGAAAATCTTGGCAAATAATACATGTTAGAAGTTTCATTAATTATTCCAGAATGCTGTCCAAAAGCAACCTTAAATTTAAATTCTTTTACTAATTCAATTATTTCATCTGTTGTCTCACCATAAGGAAATGCAAATAAAGTTGGTATCTCCCCAAGCTCTTTTAAGAAGATTCTATTGGATGTTTCTATTTCATCTCTTACTTCTTCAATACTAATATCTGGCATGTGGGCATGTGTATGAGAGTGTGCACCAATTACTACACCTTCTTCTTTAAGTTTTCTTATTTGATCCCAGTTAATATATTTTTTATTATTTGAAATCGTCCCTGTTGTTACAAATAAGGTAACAGGAATATTATTTTCTTTAAATAAAGGCCATCCAACTTCTAAAAAAGACTTATCAGCATCATCTACACTTATGCCAATAGTATTTGCTGGAAGATCACCATCATTAATAATTGTATCAATAATAAAATCTAATGATTTAATAGTATATTTTTCTTTAGTTAATTCTTCAATATGACTATTAAGTTGCTCAATGGTTACACTTGTTGAGGGATATTTAGAAACTCCAAATTTATGATACATAAATACAGTTGCTGAGTTTTTTACTTCATTAGCAAAAGTACTACTTACTAGTAAAAAAATTAAAGAAATACTTTTTAAAAATAGCAATAGAATGTAGTTATGTAATTTCATATGTTGTTATTTCTAGATATTATATCATCAATACCAGAATTTTGTGTAATTGATGACAACAAAATAATATTACAACAGAAAATTACTAAATCTGAAACAGATAAGTTAAGTGATAATATAATACAATCCTATATAGAAATAGATAAACGATTAAATTTAACTAAAAATCTCAAAAAAATTTCTACAACAATTGGTCCTGGTTCTTACACAAGTTTAAGGGTTGGTTCAGCATTTATTTCTGGTCTTATGATTTCCCGTAATATTCCTTATTACCCACTAACTATTGAGGATATTTTAAACTTTAAAGCAATAAAACATCCAAAAAAAAATTTGGGAGTTTTTATAACCTCTTCTAATAATCAGAAATTTTTTTGTTATAAAATTAAAGATAACAACATGAAATACTATAAAATTGAAAATAATAAATATTCAATTCCAAAAAATATTGATTTGATTCTTTTTAACAAAAGTAAAATAAATGAAAAAAATGAATTAGAACAAATGAAGTTTTCTTTTTTTGAAGAATTTTACAACAATTACAATAATTTTACGTTTAAAAAAAATATTACTATTGAACCAATATATATATCAAATAATCAATTACTAAATTGAATAGAATTAGCTTAATAAATAAAGAACACTTATTATCAATAATCAATTTTATAAATGATAATAGTGATGAATTTAATTATTTTAAAAACATAGGATGGAATATAAAAAATATTGAAAGTCATTTTAGCAAAAATAATAATTACTCTCTTGGATATTTTAAGGATAATAATCTTGTAGGAGTCTTAATTGGTGATACAATTAAAAATGATAAAGAATATGATTTAGAATTGCATATTTTATTTGTATCAAAACATCAAAGAAGAAAAAAAATTGCAACAAAATTATTAAATTATATTGAAACAAATAATCTTAATTTTTCAAAGATTTTCATTGAAGTTGCTGAAGATAATGAAGAAGCAATAAATTTTTATCAAAAAAACAACTTTGTCTTTTTAAATTTTAGACATAACTATTATAGGTATAATGACAAAAATATTCATGCTAAATGCTTCATAAAAAATATTAATAATGAGTGATAAATATATTTATATAAAATCTTATGGCTGTCAGATGAATGTATATGATAGTAATCGTATTAAAGATTTGTTTTCAAATAAGGGATATAAAATAACAAAAGATATTTCTAAAGCAGATTTAACTGTTTTGAATACTTGTCATATTAGAGAAAAGGCAGTTGAAAAAGTTTATTCTGATATTGGCAGAGTAAAAAAAATTAAAGACAAAAAACAAAATATGAAATTAGTAGTTGCCGGTTGTGTAGCTCAAGCTGAAGGTATTGAAATAAAAAAAAGATCTCCTTCAGTCGATTATGTCGTTGGACCTCAATCTTATCATAAATTACCTGATATGATTGATAAAGTTGATGAAGTTGAAAATAGTGAGTTTTTACAAAATGAAAAATTTAAAAACTTAATTTTCAATTCTTCTAATTTATCTTCTGAATTTTTATCTATTCAAGAAGGGTGTGATAAGTTTTGTTCTTTTTGTGTAGTGCCATATACAAGAGGACCTGAATTTTCTAGACCAGTTGATGATATAGTAGAAGAAACAAAAAAATATGTATCAAATGGTATTAAAGAAATAATTTTGCTAGGTCAAAATGTTAATGCTTACCACGGTTTAGCATCAGATGGAAAATCAAAAGATCTAGCTTACTTAATTAATAAAATCAGTGAAATCGAAGAAATAAAAAGGATTAGATATATGACATCTCACCCTATAGATATGAAAGATTCCCTTATAAATGCCCATTCTGATAATTCAAAACTTATGCCTTTTCTTCATCTACCTATTCAATCTGGCTCAAATAAAATTTTAAAAAAAATGAATAGAAAACATTCAGTTGATGATTATTTAAGAATAGTTGAAAAAATAAGAAATGTTCGCCCTGATATTGCTCTTTCATCAGACTTTATCGTCGGTTTCCCGGAAGAAACAGATAATGATTTTGAAGATACAATGAAATTTATTGAAAAAGTAAATTTTGTTATCGCTTATTCATTTATTTATAGTCCAAGACCAGGAACACCTGCTCAAAACAAAGATAATATTAGTTTGTTAGATAAAAAAGCTCGGTTAAGCGCTTTGCAATCGTTACTTACACAACAACAAATAAATTTTAATAAATCATTTGTTAATAAAGGAATGGAAGTATTATTTGAAAAGGTAGGCAGGCATAAAGATCAATTTATAGGTCGTACAATCTACAATCAAAGTACATTTATTAACTCTAAAAAAGATCTCTTAAATCAAATTATGAATGTCAAAATTACAAACTCAACTAACTTTGCACTTGAATGTCAGATATAGTAAATAAAAACGAAAATTTAGAATTAGAATTAGAAGATAATACAATTTTAAGTAACTTATTTGGTATCAATGATAGAAACTTATCTCTTATAGAACAAATTAATCAAGTTAAAATCCAATACCGTGGAAACAAAATTAAAATATCAGGTAATAAAAAATCAATTTTTGAAACTAAGAAAACTATTCTTAATTTATTTAAAGAAGCACAAAATGGTGCTGAAATAGATGAGGATAGAATTAGAGATAATAAAAGTTTAATATCTATGAATATTAAGTCAGACAAACAAATGGATTTATTTATTCAAACTAAAAAAAGAAAAATTATACCAAGAACTGAAATACAAAATAAATATCTTCAATTACTAAATACCAAAAATATTACATTTGCTATTGGTCCTGCTGGGACAGGAAAGACTTATCTTGCTGTTGCTAAAGCAGTTTCAGCCCTTCAAGATGGCAAAGTAAATAAAATTATTTTATCCAGACCAGCTGTTGAAGCTGGAGAAAAATTAGGTTTTCTTCCAGGAGATTTAAAAGAAAAAGTAGATCCTTTTTTGAGACCTATCTATGATGCTTTATATTCAATGCTACCTTATGAACAGGTTGAAAAAAAATTGCTTAACAACACAATAGAAATAGCACCAATTGCCTTTATGAGAGGAAGAACTCTTGAAGATTGTTTTATAATTTTAGATGAAGCTCAAAATACAACAAAAACACAAATGAAAATGTTTTTAACTAGATTAGGTAAAAATAGTCAAATGGTGGTTGTGGGAGATATTACACAAATCGATCTTGTAAGTGAAAAAGATTCCGGGCTTAAGGATGCATTAAAAAAATTAAATAAAGTTAACGATATAGGTTTTATTGAATTATCAGAAAAGGATGTCGTTAGACATGATTTAGTCAAAAAAATTATTAATGCATATGAAAAACATAAAAGTTGATTTTTTTTCTGAATCAAAAAAATGGCCAAGGCGAATACCTAAAATTAAGACTATTACAAAAAAGACTATAAATAAAATGAGCTCTTATTTTAAAAGAGATCATAAATTTGAACTGAATATAATTTTAACAGATAAATCAAAAATGATTAAACTTAATAAAACGTATAAAAATAAACAAACAGATACTGATGTTCTTACTTTTATTACAAAGAACTCAAATAAAAATGTTGGAAAAATTTTATATTGTGATATTTTTTTCTCAATTGATACTATTGAAAAATATATACTTAGGAATAAAATTAGCATATATGATCATTTTAACCATCTATTAATCCATAGTTTATTGCATATTAACGGATATAATCATAAAAAAAATTTAGAATTTAAAAAAATGAAAAGAGAGGAGATAAAAATTTTAGGATTATTAGGAATTAACAATCCTTACACAATTTAATGAACACAAATAACGCTGATAAATCATCGAGCTGGAAAAATTGGATAATTAAAAAATTATTATCCAATGATTCAACAAAAGAAGACATTTTAAATTTTATAGCTAATGATGAAGACGATAAAGATCTTGAAAATCTAAATGACAATAATGAAAAAAATCTAATTAAGAATATCGTAAATTTGAATGAAAAAAGTGTTGAAGATTTAATGATACCAAGAAGTGAAATAATAGCTATAGATCATGACAAATCATACAATGAAATTCTAGAAGTCATTAAAGACGAGGGGCATTCTAGATTTCCTGTATATAAAAAAAATATTGATAACGTAATCGGCTTCTTTCATATAAAAGACTTTATTAAATCATCACAACATTCTTTTCAAATGAATGAAATTATAAGAGATGTTTTATATGTTGCACCAAAATCACCAATTTTAGATTTACTAAAAACAATGAGATCATCGAGGATACATATAGGGCTTGTTGTTGACGGAGTTGGGGGTGTAGACGGACTGGTTACAATAGAAGATTTAGTTGAAGAAATTGTTGGTGAGATAGAAGATGAACATGATGCTGAGGATGAGGAAGAATTAGTTTATAAAAAATCAGATAATTCAATAACTGTAAATGCTAGCTATAGAGTGGAAGATTTAGAGGAATATTTTGCCATTAACATTCCTAGAAATGAGGATGATGAAACTTCTTCTGTAGGAGGTCTAGTGTATGAAAAAATTAATAGGATACCAAAAAATAATGAAATAATAGATTTTAATCATGAACTTAGGATTAAGATTATTAAATCAAACAACAGAAAAATTGAAATAGTTGAAGTAAATAAAAATAATTGATTACTTTAATTTATTTAACACTAGGACTTCTAACATCACTTTTATTTCCTCCATATTTTTTCTTACCGTTAGGTTTTATAATTTTCCCCTCTCTTTGTTTGTTATTAGATTTAAATAGAAAAAATAATATTAATTTAAATATTTTTAAAAATTTTTCAGTTTTTGGTTTTGGGTTTTTTATAAGCTATTTAATTTGGGTTAAAAATCCTTTTTATGTTTTTGAAGAAACAAAAAACTTTTTTTTAGTTTTTCTATTATTAATAATCTTATTATCTTTAATTCTAAGTTTAATATTTACAATAATCTTAAAGTTTGGGAAAAATATTCCAATATTTTTTTTGATTCCATTTATATTCACTATTACTGAATTTATAATTTCAATTATTTTTTATGGATTCCCTTGGTTTACATTTTCTTTGGTTATCTCAAGTAATGAATATCTACTTTTTTCATTAAAATCTTTTGGAACATTAATTTCAAGTTATTTAATAATTCAAATATTCTGCTTACCTTTTATTTTTATTTCCAAAGTAAATTTGAAAACGGAAATAAGATATCTTTCACTTTTCATTTTTTTGCCAATAATTTTTTTACTAATCTCAAATGTTAATTCTCAAAATAATAATTTTAAAACCAAAACTATAGATTTAGAAATTTTTCAATTAAATTTTAAAAATAATGATAAATCCTTAACTCCAGAAAAAAAACTAAATATAATAATTAATAATATTCAAAAAAGTACTGCAGATTTGTTGATATTTGGTGAAAATAATTTCCCTTATCTTTTAGACGATTTTGATCTAAAAATCTTAAAAAATACTTTAAAAGAAAATCAAGTATTAATCATTGGTGCTACAAGATTTGACAATAATAAATATTATAATAGTCTAATCAGTATTACCACATCAAAGGTAAATTACTTTGACAAAAAAATACTTGTTCCTTTCGGAGAATTCTTACCTCTTAGAAATTTGCTTAATTTTTTAGAGAGAATTGTTGGCCCAAATAATTTTTCAAAAGGTAATGAACAAAGATTAATTAATTTATCAAATAATATAAGTTTTATTCCTGTAATTTGTTATGAGATAGTTTTTTATTGGAAACTCTTAAACAAATTAAATTATAATAGTAATTTTATTATAAATATAACAAATGATTTTTGGTTTGGTAAATATATAGGTCCATATCAGCATTTTTATTTAACCAAAATTAGAGCTGCAGAGTTTAATAAACCAGTAATACGTGTATCTAATAATGGTATATCTGCTGTGATAGACAATAAAGGCAGTATAATTAAAAACACTGAGCTAAATAAAACTGAAAAATTTAAATATAAATTAAATGTTCAAGAAAATATCAATTTTGTTAATTTACATTTAATACTCAAAATTTACTTTTTAATTATTTTTCTTTTTATTACTTTCTATTATTTTAGAAAAAATGTTTAATAGCAATTATACAAATCGATTATTTGGAAGAACAAGAGGAAGAAGTAAGAAAAAAATTAATTTAAAAAATTATTATGAAATAGTTGATAAATACAAGTTTCAAAATTTTAATAAAGAAACTGAATATATCCTTGATGTAGGTACTGGTTATGGTGAAACTAGCATCTTTCTTGCAAAGCAATTCCCAGATAAAGTTATTATATCTTGTGAAAAATACATAGATGGAAATATAATCTTACTTAAAAATATTGAAAACAGTAAGATAAAAAATATTCAATTACATAATGGAAATGTTTATAATATTTTAGACAGTGTAAATAAGAAATATTTTAAGCTTGTATGGATTTTTTTTCCTGATCCTTGGCCAAAAAATAGACACGCTAAACGTAGATTGGTAACAAGTGATTTTTTAGTAAAACTTCATAAAAACATGAAAGAAAATAGTGAGATATATATAGCTACAGATTCAGCAATTTATGTTAGATTTATTTTAAACTCAATTTATAAATGTAAGGATTATTTTCTATGGGTTAACCAATCTAAAATTAATTTAGGCATAAAAGATTATTTTAATATTGAGACAAAATATTATAAAAAAGCAATCAATTCTCAAAGAAAACCATGTTTATTCATTTTGAGAAAATTATAAGCTTGAAATTCTGTAAAATATTAATATACGCAATATTATTAAGGTGGGTTATCCCACCTTTTTTTTATAACTATGGCTAAAAAAAAATATAATGTAATTAGAGAAGAAATGCTTCAGGTTGCTTCTAATGTAGCGCAAGAAAAAAATATTGATCAAGATTCAGTTTTCTCAGCGATGGAGCAAGCATTAGAAAAAGCTGCAAGAGTCAAATATGGTCAAGAAATTGATATAAGGATTGCTATTGATAGAGCTACGGGTGATATAAAGTTAAATTCGTACCTTGAAGTAGTTGAAAATATCGAACAAGAATTACAATCTAGGCAAATTCTTTTAGAAGATGCAAAAAAAACTAATCCTGAAATTAAAATAGGAGAGTTTATTGTAAAGGAATTACCACCAATCGAATTAGGAAGAGTAGCTGCACAAAACGCAAAAGGAGTAATAATTCAAAAAGTAAGAGAAGCCGATAAATCTAATCAATATGAAGAATATAAAGATAAAGTTGGTGAAATAGCAATTGGTATAGTCAAAAGAACTGAATTTGGAAATTTAATTATAGATTTAGGTAAGAGTGAAGCAATAATTAAAAGAGAAGAACTCATTCCAAGAGAAACATTTAAAAATGGAGATAGAGTTAGAGCTTACATATATGAGGTAAAAAATGACGTCAAAGGCTATCAAGTTTTTTTATCTAGAACCCATCCTCAGTTTTTATCAAAACTATTTTTTCAAGAGGTGCCTGAAATATACGAAGGTGTTATTGTTGTTAAAAGTGTTGCTAGGGATCCTGGCTCAAGAGCTAAAATAAGTGTTTTCACTGAAGACTCAACTATCGATCCGGTTGGTGCTTGTGTTGGAATGAGAGGCTCAAGAGTACAAGCTGTAGTTAATGAATTACAAGGTGAAAAAATAGATATTGTAACTTGGTCAGATAATCAAGCTACTTTTTTAGCAAATGCACTTGCTCCTGCAGAAGTAAGTAAGATTTTTTTATATGAAGAAAAAAATAAAGTTGAAGTTGTAATACCTGATGACCAGTTAAGTTTGGCGATAGGAAGAAAAGGACAAAATGTAAAACTTGCTTCAAATTTAACTAGTTTAGAAATAGATATCTTAACTGAGGATGAAGAATCAGAAAGAAGACAACAAGAATTTAAAGAAAAAAGTGTTTTACTTGCCGAGACTCTTGATGTTGAAGATGTTATTGCCCAGCTACTTGTCACCGATGGTTATACCACTGTTGAGTCTATAGCTTCAGAAACTTTGGAAAATTTAGAGAAAATAGAAGGTTTTGATACTACTTTAGCACAAGAAATAATTGATAGATCTAAAAGTTTTGTACAAGATAAAGAAGAGTCTGACAAAAAACTTATAGAAGAAAATATTAATGATGAAAAATTAAAAAATTTAAAGGGTATGAATAATAGTATTCTGGCAGAACTTGCAAAATCAAATATTTTTAATGTTAATGATTTTGCTGATTTAGCAACATTTGAACTAATAGACAAAGAAGAAGGAATTTTAAAAGAATTAGATCTTGATGAGGAAATTGCGAATAACATGATAATGGAAGCAAGAAGTTTCTGGTCTGAAGAACAAAATAAGGATTAAAATTGGATAAAGATAAAGATAAAGGTAATAAGAAAAAACCCCTAAAATTATCTTCATCAGGGAGATTACAAATAAGAAAAAATCTTGGACCAGCTGGTGACAAAGCGAGAACAAGTGGTAATAAGAAAACAATTCAGATTGTCTTCAAAAATAAAAATAACCAGCAGAAAAGTTCATCCACAACTCAATCAAATTTTAGAGGATCGTCTAGTTTAAGAACGCCAAGACCAGGAATAAATTCCTCGCCTCAACCAAATTTTTCTTCTCCTAATAAAACCAGAAATTTTGAAAATAAAAATAAAAAGAGTGTAGATAAAAAAACCCAACAAAAAAAATCAACTCTTAGACCTATTGAAGATGATTTTAGTAAATCTGATGCAAAAAAAATACTAGAACAAGAAGAACAAGAATTTGATAAATTTCCTAGTTTAGCAAAAATAAAAAGAGCTAGAGAAAAAGAAAGACTTAAATCAGTTAATGAAGAAGATGAGAGTAAAATTTCTAGAGAAATTTCCATCCCTGATTTTATTACGGTTCAAGATCTAGCCAATAGAATGGCTGAAAAGACTGCAGACGTAGTTAAGGTTCTTATGAAAATGGGTGTTATGGCAAACGCAACACAATCTTTAGAATCTGATACAGCTCAATTAGTTGCAGAAGAATTAGGTCATAAAGTAACTGTTGTTAAAGATGATGATGTATTAAATGAAATTAAAGATTTTGAAGATCATAAAGATAGTCTTATTAAAAGAGCTCCTGTAGTAACAATCATGGGCCATGTTGATCATGGTAAGACCTCCTTACTCGATGCTTTTAGGCAAAGTAACGTTGTATCTGGTGAAGCAGGGGGTATCACTCAACATATTGGTGCTTATCAAATCAATAACAATAATAAAAAAATTACATTTATCGATACTCCAGGTCATGCTGCTTTCTCAAATATGCGAGCAAGAGGATCTAAGACAACTGATATAGTTATACTTGTTGTGGCAGCTGATGATGGAATTAAACCTCAAACAATCGAATCTATTGCACATGCAAAATCTGCAGAAGTTCCTATAATAGTTGCTATTAACAAAATTGATCTCCCAGGAGCTGATCCTGATAAAGTAAGAAATGAATTACTTAGTCATGAAGTAATTGTTGAAAAATTAAGTGGTGAAGTTTTAGATATAGAAGTATCAGCAACTAAAGGAACAAATTTAGATAAGTTAGAAGAGGCAATTCATTTACAAGCAGACCTTCTTAATCTCAAAGCTAATCCTGATAGAAAAGCAAGAGGATCTGTTATTGAATCTAAACTAGAAAAAGGGAGAGGTTCAGTTGCAACTATTCTAGTACAAAAAGGAACTCTAAAAGTAAGTGATATTTTTGTATCGGGATCTGAGTGGGGAAAAGTTAAAGCTTTAATTGACGACAAAGGTAAAAATATAAAACAGGCTGAACCATCAGTACCAGTTGAAGTTTTGGGTTTTGATTCTAATCCATTAGCTGGTGATGATTTTATTGTAGTTGAAAATGAGGGAATTGCCCGTAAAATTGCTGAATTTAGAACAAGTAAATTACAAATTCAAAAAAATACAGTGGCTAAATCAAATGTTGAAGAAATGTTTGCGCAGATTAATAAAGGTGAAGCAACAAGTCTTCCAGTAGTAATTAAAACAGATGTTCAAGGATCTGCAGAAGCAATTGAAAGTTCAATAACTAAACTCTCAACTGATGAAGTTAAGGTCAATGTTATTTATAAAGGTGTGGGTGCAATTACTGAGAGTGATGTTACGTTAGCTGGTTCTGGGAAAGGTTTTATTGTTGGATTTAATGTTAGAGCGCTACCTCATGCAAGAGATATAGCAAAAAGAGATGGTGTCGATATTAAATATTATTCAATTATTTATGAGCTTATTGATGATGTAAAAAATCTTTTAACTGGTTTATTAAAACCTGATATTTCTGAAAATATAACAGGTAATGTAGAGATCAGAGAGGTATTTAATATTTCCAAAATTGGAAATATTGCAGGTTGTATGGTTAAAGATGGTCTTATTTCTAGAAAATCACAGATTAGAATTCTAAGAGACAACATTGTAATTCATAAAGGTCAAATTAGTAGTTTAAAAAGATTTAAGGAAGAAGTATCTGAGGTTAAGTCTGGTTTCGAGTGTGGTGTAATGTTAGACAATTATAGTGATATAAAAGTAGGTGATATTATTGAAACATTTGAGGAAGTTTCTACAAGTAGAAAGTTATAATGTTTTTTTACAATGGATACACAGAGGCAAATTAGATACGGTGAGCTCATTAGATCATTACTGAGTGATTGTTTACTAAAAGAAGATTTTTTTGATGAAAATATCAACTCTTCATCAATTACAATATCATTTGTAAGAATGTCTAAAGATTTAAAGATTGCCAATGTATATTTTATGCCTCTTGGTGGTAAGGACAAAACACAAATTTTAGAAGTTTTGAAAGATAGAAAATATATTTTTCAAAAATTCTTATCAAAAGCAAAAATTAATTCAAAATTCACTCCAAAACTCTCTTTTTATTTAGATGACACATTTGATGAAGCAGAAAAAATTGAAAATCTACTATTGAACAAAAATGTCCTCAGAGATATTAAGTAATGATTTCAAAACAAGGTTGGATTAATTTATATAAACCCAAGAACATTACATCTTTTAAAGCCATAAGTTTTATTAAAAAAAAATTTTTAATTAATAAAATTGGTCATTCAGGTACTTTAGACCCTATGGCAGAAGGTGTCCTACCAATTGCTATAGGGAAAGCAACAAAACTTATTCCATATATTAGTAATATGAGTAAAGAATATGAGTTTACAGTAACTTGGGGAACTCAGACAACAACAGATGATGCGGAAGGTAAAATTTTATTTGAATCAAATTACCTCCCTAAAAGAAAAGAAATAGAAAAAAAAATTATTAAATATATTGGTTATATAAATCAGATACCTCCAAAAGTTTCTGCAGTTAAAATTAATGGTAAAAGAGCTTATAAATTATTTAGAGAAAATAAAAAATTTACGATTCAACCAAAAAAAGTTTTTATCGAAAATTTATGTATTACTGACCATAGTATAAACAAAACGTCATTTAAAATTTTATGTGGGCAGGGCTTTTATGTCAGAAGTCTAGCTCGTGATTTAGCTATAGATCTCAAAACGTATGGCCACATTTCTTCATTGAAAAGGACAAAAGTTGGAAAATTCAGTGAAAAAACTTCGATTTTACTGGACGATCTACTAAAAATAGGACAAACGCACGGAGAAATTAATTGTATCTCTACTACAATTTCTATGCTGGACGACATCTTGGCTTATGAAATTGAAGAAATATTAGATATTGAAAATCTATCTTTTGGGAGATCTATTAAAATTGATGAAAAAAAAATTATAAATTCTTCGTCAATTAACTTAGATAAAAAAAACATTTTTTTATTTAAGAAAGGAGACATTGTCTCAATAGGCAAATTAGATGGTAATTTGTTTAAACCAAACAAAATATTAATATAGGAGAACCGATGTCGATAACTAAAGAAAATAAAAAAAATCTTATTAATGAATTTTCAAAAAATGAAAAAGATACTGGATCAGCAAGTGTTCAGATAGCAGTTTTAACAGAAAGAATTAAAAATTTGACTGAGCATTTTAAGACTCATAATAAAGATAATCATTCAAAAAGAGGACTAGTATCATTAGTTAATAAAAGAAAAAAATTACTAAACTACTTATCTAAAAAAAATAAATCTGAATATTCAGATTTAATAAAAAAATTAAATATTAGAGGTTAAAAAAGAGGATAAATAAAAATTATGTTTGATGTGAAAAATATAGAAATTGAATGGGCAGGAAGAAAACTTAAATTAGAAACAGGAAAAATAGCAAGACAAGCCGACTCTACAGTTATAGCTACTTATGGTGGTACAACAGTTATGTGTAATGTAGTTGCCGCTAAAGAAGCAAATCCAGATATGGATTTTTTTCCCTTAACAGTAAATTATCAAGAAAAATATTATTCCGTAGGAAAAATACCTGGTGGTTTTTTTAAAAGGGAGGCTAGACCAACTGAAAAAGAAACTTTAGTTTCTCGATTAATTGATAGGCCTGTTAGACCTTTATTTCATAAAGATTTTAAAAATGAGACTCAAGTTACTTGTACAGTATTATCGCATGATCAAGAAAATGACTCAGATGTTGTAGCAATGGTAGCAGCAAGTGCTGCACTAACTTTATCTGGCTTGCCATTTTTAGGCCCGCTAGGAGCAATAAAGATTGGTTTTATAGATGATAAGTTTGTTATCAACCCGAGTAAGAGTCAATTATCAAATTCTAAATTAGAATTAGTGTTGGCAGGTACTAAGGAAGGTGTACTAATGATTGAGTCTGAAGCTCACGAGCTTTCAGAAAAACAAATGCTAGATGCAGTAGTTCTTGGTCAAGAAAATTATAAAACAGTGATTGAAGCAATAATTTCCTTAGCTAAAAAAGCTGCAAAAGAACCTTGGGATCTTAAAGAAAAAGATGAAGAAATTAAAAGTCTACCATCTAAAATCGACAAAGACTTTGGCAAAGAGTTTATAGATGCATATAAAATAACTGAAAAACAAAAGAGATCAGAAAAATTATCTTCATTAAGAAACGAAATTTCTGAAAAATTTGTAAGTGAAACACTTTCACCAGTATTAGTTTCAGATGCAATAAAAAATGTTGAAAAAGATATAGTTAGAGGAGAATTAATTAATACAGGTAATAGAATTGACGGAAGGGATACGAAAACAGTTCGTCCAATTGTGTGCGAAACTGGAGTTTTAGAAAGAACTCATGGTTCTGCTTTATTTACAAGAGGAGAAACACAAGCTCTTGTAGTTTCAACTTTAGGAACTGGACAAGATGAGCAAAGAATTGATGCAATTGATGGTGAATACACAGAGAATTTTATGTTACATTACAACTTTCCACCTTACTCTGTTGGTGAGGTAGGTAGAATCGGATCAACAAGTAGAAGAGAAATTGGACATGGAAAACTAGCATGGAGAGCAATTCACCCAATGTTACCTTCCAAAGAGAAATTTCCTTATACTTATAGAGTTGTATCTGAGATTACAGAATCTAATGGTTCTAGTTCAATGGCAACTGTTTGTGGTACATCTATGTCTTTAATGGACGCAGGAGTGCCTTTAGAGAGACCAGTTGCAGGTATTGCAATGGGCTTAATTAAAGAGAATGATAAATATGTAATATTATCAGACATATTAGGTGATGAAGATCACTTGGGTGATATGGATTTTAAAGTTGCTGGAACTTCTGAGGGAATAACTTCATTACAAATGGATATTAAAATAACCAGTATTACAGCTGAAATTATGGAAGAAGCATTAGCACAAGCAAAGGATGGAAGATTCCACATACTAGGTGAAATGGCTAAAGCAATTGATAAACCAAACCAATCAATTTCCCAATACGCACCAACAATAACTAACCTTCAAATAAATAAAGATAAAATTAGAGAAGTTATAGGTAAAGGAGGAGCAGTTATTAGAGAAATATCTGAAACAACTGGAGCTAAAATTGAAATTAATGATGAAGGTTTAGTGAGTATTGCAGCTGTAGATCAAAAATCTGGAAATGATGCGTTAGAATGGATCAAAGGTATTGTGGAAGAGCCAGAGATTGGGAAAATTTATGATGGTAAAGTTATAAAGATAATGGATTTTGGTGCTTTTGTTAATTTCATGGGATCTACAGATGGGCTAGTTCATATTAGTCAATTAAAAAATGAAAGAGTAGAGAAAGTTGAAGATGTTATTAGTGAAGGAGATATTGTTAAAGTAAAAGTACTGGATATCGATTCGAGAGGAAAAATAAAACTTTCTATGAAAGCAGTTGACGCAGAAGAAAACGCTTAAATTACCTAAATTAATTGGGCACAGAGGTGTAAAAGATCTGTGTCCAGAAAACACTTTAGAATCTATTTCTAGAGCATTTGAAATAGGCTTAAATTTTGTAGAGATAGATGTTAAGATCTCTAAAGACAGAGTTCCAATTTTATTACATGATGACACACTTGATAGAACTACTAATGGAAGTGGGCTTGCAATTGATTATGATTATGAGAATATAAAAAAACTTGATGCGGGAAAATTTTTTTATAAAGAAAATACAAATATTTTTGTTCCAAAGTTAGAAGATATTCTTAGTTTGTGTACTAATAATAATGGTAATTTAAATATCGAATTAAAACCCAATAAAAATTTTGAAAAAGAAAATGTTTATCAAATATATAAAATTACAAAAAATATTAATCAAATAGATATTTTTTTCTCCTCATTTGATATGATGTCTATTTTAGAAATTTCAAAACTTTACCCCCAATCTATACGTAGTTTTTTATTAGATGATTTTAAAGAATATAATATTGATGATTTGATTAGCATATCAATTAATCATGATTTAAAAATTTGTGGATTAAATATAGATCTTGTTACGGCTGATATTATAAAAAAAATTAAACAATCCAATATAGCAATAACTGTTTATTCAGATAAAAATATAAATTTAACTAGTGCTAATGATATTTTCTCCCTAGGTGTTGATAGTATTTTTGTTGATAATCCCTTAGATTTATTGGGAAAATTTTAGAACTTATTAGGCATTCCAATAATATTGTAACCACAGTCAACATAATGTACTTCACCAGTAACTGCAGAAGATAAATCACTAACAAAGTATAAAGCAGATTTTCCAATTTCATCTAGTTTTGCATTTCGTTTCAATGCTGAATGTTCTTCTGTAAATTTAAACACCTCCCTAGCATTATTTATTGCTGCACCAGCAATTGTTCTCATAGGTCCTGCCGAGATTGCATTAACACGAATATTTTTTGTACCTAAATCCACACTCAAGTATTTTACACTTGTTTCTAAAGCGGCTTTTGCAACTCCCATTAAATTGTAATTTGGTATTACTTTATTTGACCCATAAAAAGTAAGGGTGAGAATACTTCCTCCATCATTCATTATAGGTTCAAAATTTCTTGCAAGACTAGTTAAAGAAAAACATGATATTTCTAAACAATTAATAAAATTATCCTTCGTAGTATCAACATACCTACCATTTAACTCTGACTTATCTGCAAATGCAACAGCATGAATTATAAAATCTATTGTGCCCCATTCTCTTTTTATAATTTCTACAGATTTGTTTATTGAGTCATCATTATTAAAATCACATTCTATTAATATTTTTGAATTAATTTCTTCAGAAAGTGGTTTCACTCTCTTCAATAATATTTCATTTTGATAACCAATGGCTATTTCAGCACCATTTTCAGCTAGTTGTTTTGCTATACCCCAAGCAATTGAATGATTATTTGCAATACCAAATACTAAACCTTTTTTATTTCTAAGCATGATATTTTGAAAATACTAATGTTGCATTTGTACCGCCAAAACCAAAACTATTTGACATAACATGCTCAATTTCAACGTCATTTTCCGTTTTTAAAAGAATATTACAATCTTTGGCACTATCATCGAGATTTTCAATATTAGCAGAACCACTAATAAAATTATTTTTCATCATCAATAAACTATAAATTGCTTCATGCACACCAGTTGCACCTAAAGAATGGCCAGTCAAAGATTTTGTTGAACTCATTTTAGGAATATTAGAGCCAAAAACATTTTTGATTGCTTCCAATTCTTTTACATCTCCTATTGGAGTACTTGTTCCATGTGTATTTATATAATCAATTTTACCATTAATATTTTTTAGTGCTTGCTTCATGCATCTTTCTGCTCCTTCTCCAGAAGGCTGCACCATATCGTATCCATCTGAGGTTGCTCCATATCCTGTTATTTCACCATATATTTTAGCACCTCTAGCCTTTGCATGCTCTAATTCTTCAAGTACTAAAGTTCCACCTCCTCCAGCAATTACAAAACCATCTCTATCTGCATCATATGCCCTTGAGGATTTGTTTGGAGTAGAATTATATTTTGATGACAAAGCTCCCATTGCATCAAATAAAATTGATAAAGTCCAATGAAGCTCTTCACCTCCTCCAGCAAAAACAATATTTTGTTTTCCCATCTGAATTAGTTCATACGCATTACCAATACAATGTGAACTTGTAGAACATGCTGAAGTAATTGAATAGTTAACTCCTTTAATTTTAAAAGGAGTTGCAAGAGTTGCAGAATTTGTACTAGACATTGCTCTTGGCACCATAAATGGTCCAATTTTTTTTGAACCTAAACTCTTTCCAATTTCAGAAGACTTGAATAAATTTTGTGTAGATGGACCACCTGAACCAACAATTATACCAGTCATTTCATTTGAAATATCACTATCCTCCAGCCCAGAGTCGGATATAGCATCTTTCATCGCAATATAGTTGTAGGCAGCTCCATCACCCATAAACCTTAGTAATCTTCTATCAATTTCGTTACTAATATCTATATTTGGTTTACCGTGTACAAGACTTCTAAAAGAAAACTCTTTATACTCTTCTGCACTTGTTATACCAGATTTCAAATTTTTAAGACTGTCTATAACATCAGATTGATTATTACCAATACATGATACTATACCTAAGCCTGTTACTACTACTCTATTCATTACTTATTTCTCAGGTGAAAATAAACCGACTTTCATATCTTTAGCTTCATAAATTGTTTCACCGTCAGCTTTTAAAACTCCATCTCCAACTCCTAAAATTAATTTTCTTAGTATAAGTCTTTTAAGAGATATATGGTAAGTTACTTTTTTGACTTTTTGTAATACCTGACCGGTAAACTTAACTTCACCAACTCCTAAAGCTCGACCTTTTCCTGGTTGGCCAAGCCATCCTAAATAAAAACCAAGTAATTGCCACATTGCATCCAAACCTAAACAACCTGGCATTACAGGATCATCTTTAAAATGACATTCAAAAAACCATAAGTCTTCTTTAATATCTAATTCTGCAATAACCTCACCTTTAGAAAATTCTCCACCAGTCTCATTTATTGAAGTAATTCTATCAAACATCAACATAGGAGGCATTGGAAGTTGAGCATTCCCTTTTCCAAAAAGGACACCTTTTGCACAATCGATTAGTTGATTATAGGTAAATGAATTTTGTTTCATAATTTTAATTAAACTTTTTTTATGTATTTATCAATTAACTTAAACTGATTTTAAATAACAATCATGTTTACTTTTAATAACAATATTATCAATGCTTAATTTTTTTCCATCAGAAATTGTCATTATATTAGTTTCATCCTTAAAATCTAAATAAAAATTAATTATTTTTTGAGCAGCAATCAAACCGGCTAACCCTGCTGAAATACCTGAAATACCAACTACACTGCACCTAGGAAGATCAACATCATCTTTGTTGGGAAATATACAATTTAAACATAGATGATTATTTTTATTTGAATTATTGAAAAGAATTATTTGTAAATCGTGTCTTAATGCAGAGGAATATAAAAAGTTGATTGAGTTTTTAAGACAGTATTCATTTAATAATTTAGAACTGTACCAATCATCAGTTGCATCAACAATTATAGAACATTCTTTTAAATAATTTAAATTTAAAGAATTAATATTTTCATCAATTGTATTTATTTTACATTCAGTATTGATTAATTTTAGTTTATATTTTGCCACATCAACCTTTTTTTTTCCAATATCATTTAAATTATATAAAATTTGTCTATTAAGATTACTTTTTTCAACAATGTCTCCATCTACTATTAGCAATTCTTTTATTCCAGAGTTTACTAAATATTGACTTAATGGACATCCTATACCCCCCATACCAACAATACCAATTTTTATATTAGATAATTTTTTTAGATTTTCTTCTGAAAATTCGTTTAAAATAAATAACCTGCTGAAAATTTTATATTCTTCCTCAGAGTAAATATTCATAACTCTATATAGTATTATAGATTTGTTTTATAATTTGCTTTGCACAATTTACCTTTGTCATTTTCTTAAACTTTTTTATCTGTTTTTTTGTAATTATCGATATTCGATTATAATCTGAGCCAAAAACTTTATTTTTACTATCAATTTTATTATAAACCATCATATCACATTGTTTATCTACTAATTTTTTTCTGGCATTATTAATGCCCCCAGTTTCAGCTGCAAAACCAACTAAAAATTTAGGCCTTTGAGTTTTACTTTTTCCAATTTTTTCTAGAATATCAATATTCTTATAAAGATTAATATTTAATTTTTTATTTTTTTTTATCTTGGATTTATTGATATTTTTATTTTTAAAATCGGATACTGCAGCAGTAAAAATTCCTATATCAATTTTAGAAATTTTTCTAATTTTTTGATACATTTCATTTGCTGATTTTATTTTAATAAATTTCAAATTCGGTGGAGGGTCTAAATTTGTTGGTCCAGATATCAAGGTTACATTCGCTCCATATAAAACAAGTTGTGAAGCAATTTCATAGCCTTGTTTTCCAGAAGATTGATTTGAAATAAACCTAACTGGGTCAATCATTTCAATCGTTGGTCCTGCAGTTACTAAGCATTTTTTATTTTTTAATAAATTGATATTTTTTAATCTACTTAAAATTCTATTTACTATATTTTTTGAGTTATCAATTCTACCTAAACCAAATTCTCCACATTTTAGTTTTCCAACTTTTGGGCCAATAAACTCATGACCGCTGTTTTTTAATAATCTCACGTTTTTTTGATTAATTTTATTGTACCACATAAAGCTATTCATAGCGGGGACAAACAAAATTTTTTTATTTGAAGCAAGTAAGGTATTAGAGGCTAAATTATCTCCATATCCATTTGCAAACTTAGCTATAGAATTAGCTGTAGCTGGACACACAACTATTATATCATTATCTCTTGATAAATTAATATGAAGCATCTTATTTTTTGTCTCATCTTCATCAGTAAATATTCTATCTTTAAGTAATTTTTTCATATCTGATATTTTTACATACTTTTTCGCTTCTTTAGTTAGTATGCAGCTAATATTAACCTCTTTATTATTAAGTAAAGTAATAATTTCTCTACATCTGGACGCTGCTATAGAACCAGTTATTATTAATAAAATTTTATTCATTATATTTTATAGCCAGTATGTATGGCTACAATTCCATTAAATAAATTAATAGTCTCAACTTTCGTAAATCCACAATCACGAAGATTTTTGCTAAGCTCTTCTTGTGATGGAAATAAATCAATACTTTCACTTAAATACTCATAAGCATTTTTATCTTTTGCAATTATCTCTCCTAAAAGAGGTAAAATTTTTGATTTATATATTTTATATGAACTTGATATTAAAGATGATTTAGGTGTACTGAATTCTAAGCAACAATATTTACCACCAGGTTTGAGAACTCTGTAAGCTTCTTTTATAGATAATAAATATTCAGTAACATTTCTTAAGCAAAATGAAATAGTATATTTATCAAAAAAATTGTTTTCAAAATTTAACTTCTCAGCATTACCAATAAAATATTTTATATTTTTTTCTTTTTTTAATCTTTTTCTTCCCTCTGATAACATTTCTTTATTTAGATCTAAAAGATAAAGTCTTGTTGGTAAATCTTCCTTTAAGATTTCACTAGCAATATCACCTGAACCCGAACCAACATCCAAGATAATTTCATTTTTTTTTATATCCATAACCTCTATAAATCTTTTTTTCCATAATCGATGCATTCCTAAACTCATTAAATCATTCATTACATCATAGTTTGAAGCAACACGTGAAAATACATTCTGAACAAGTTTAGTCTTTTGTTTTGGATTTACTTTTGTATAACCAAAATTATAATCTTTTTTCATTATGCCAGAACTACCTGAAGTCGAAACTACAGTTAAAGGACTTAGTGTAATATTGAAACAAAAAATATCTAATGTCAAAATTCATACAACAAAACTGCGTTTTAAAATACCTAATAATATAATTAATATACTACGTAACTCCAAGATATCCAACCTAAGACGTATAGCAAAGTTCATTATCATAGATTTAGATATTAATTATTCTCTAATAATACATTTAGGAATGTCAGGAAGATTAAAATCTGCATCATTAAATTACAAAAGAATAAAACATGATCATTTTGTTCTATACTTTTTTAGTAAAAAGATACTTATTTACAATGATCCAAGGAAATTTGGGTTTATAGACATAGTAAAAACAAAAAATCTAACAAAACAAAAGTATTTTATGAGTTTGGGTATAGATGCTTTGAGTTCAGAGCTTACTGCACAAATGATATTTGAAAAAATTTCTAAATCTGAGGTACCCATTAAGCAGATTCTACTTAATCAAAAATTAATTGCAGGAATAGGAAACATTTATGCTTCAGAAATATTATTTGATGCTAAAATTTCACCTCTTACTCTAGGAAAAAATTTAAAAATTAGTCTCATTATGAAACTAATTAAGTCTATCAGAAAAATTTTAAAGAAAGCGATTAAATTTGGGGGATCAAGTATACGAGATTATAGGTCTATTGATGGTACTTTAGGAAACTTTCAGTCTAATTTTAAAGTATACAATCAAGAAGGAAAAAAGATTGGCAATGACAAGGTTAAAAAAATAGTTCAGTATGGCAGATCTACATTTTATTGCCCCAAACTTCAAAATAATAAGTGATTAAACATTAAATATTAATTGACTTAATTTATTTTGAATTTATAGCACTTATATGGCCAACCACGCATCGGCAAAAAAAAGATCAAGACAGAACAAAACTAGAAATACTGTTAATTCTCAATACCTATCTAAGTTTAGAAACGCTCTAAATAAATTTAAATCTTCTGTTGAAGCAAAAAATGAGCAAGAAATTCAAAAATCCTTTAGCAATGTCAACTCAATAATGGCCAGAGCGTCAAAAAAAGGTATTTTTAAAAAAGAATACATATCCAGAAAGTTATCCTCTTTATCAAAACAAATTTCAAAAAAATAATTTTTTTTTAATTTTTTTTACTTTTCTTCTTGCTAAAAATACTTAAAGGGTGTTGATTAAGTAAATTAATTTGGTGATTAAATTTTACGACTTTAGATTTTTTGCGTAAAATTTATTAAGCTATAAAATCGCGTTGTTGGGGGAAAATGGATAATTCATCTACTATTTTTGACGAAAGTAAGTGGTTATCCTTTAAAAAAAATCTTAAGAAAAATGTTGGTGATACAGCTTTTAACAATTGGTTAAAACATCTGAATTACGTATCATTTCAAGACACTACCATTACTTTTTCAGTCCCAACAAAATTTTTAAGAGATTGGATAGTAAATAATTACTCTGATAAGATTAAAACTGAAGCAAAAAATCATTCAGATAAAGTAGATACAATTAAGTTTGTAGTAAAGCCCTCTGGAGGAAGAATAGTTCCAGGAACTACACGTACAATTAAAAGTAACGAAAATCATTGGAAGTCTACTATGGATGTTAGATCAAGCCAATCTTCCAATTATCCTAATGAATTTGGTGCACCACTTGATCCTAGATTTACATTTGAAAACTTTGTTGTAGGAAAACCCAATGAACTTGCATTTGCCGCTTCACAAAGAGTTTCAGAAGCTAACAAAATTACTTTTAACCCTCTTTTTTTGTGTGGAGGAGTTGGTTTAGGTAAGACTCACTTAATGCATGCAATTGGATGGAAAATTAAACAACAACAACCAGATAGAAAGGTTATCTATCTTTCAGCAGAAAAATTTATGTATCAGTTTGTAAGAGCCTTAAGATATAAAGATACATCAGCATTTAAAGAGCAGTTTAGATCTATAGATGTTCTTATGATAGATGATGTTCAGTTTATTAGTGGAAAAGATAATACACAAGAAGAATTCTTTCATACATTTAATGCCTTAATTGAACAAAATAAGCAAATTGTTATTTCTGCTGACAAAACTCCAACCGATTTAGATGGTGTGCAAGAAAGATTAAAATCAAGACTTGGTTGTGGTTTAGTTGCAGATATTCATCCAACCACTTATGAATTGAGATTAGGTATATTGATCGAAAAGGCACATAAAAGAGGTGTAGAAATACCTCCAAAAGTTTTAGAATTTCTTTCTCATAGAATTATTTCAAATGTCAGAGAAATGGAAGGTGCTTTAAACAGATTGGTAGCACACGCTACTTTGGTAGGTACTGCTATCACTGTGGAAACTGCACAATTAGTTCTTCAGGATCTTTTGAAATCATCAAATAAGAAAATTACTATTGAAGAAATTCAGAAGAAAGTAGCTGAACACTTTAATATAAGGATTACAGATATGCATTCTCCTAGAAGGTCTCGTTCAGTTGCACGCCCAAGACAAATAGCCATGTATTTAGCAAAATCTATTACTTCTAGATCACTACCTGAAATTGGAAGAAAATTTGGAGGTAGAGATCATACGACTGTTATGCACGCTGTTAAAAAAATTGAAGAACTTAAATTATCTGATGTTAATTTTAATGAAGATCTTGAATTGTTAAAAAGACTTATAGATTCTTAATTATTTTTATCATATGTTTAGATATGAAATTTAAAATATCACGTTCAGATTTTTTTAAAACACTCTCTCATCTACAAGGCATTGTCGATAAAAAAAATTCACTACCAATTTTAGCAAATATTTTAATAGAAGCTAAAAATAATAACTTAATATTATCATCTACTGATATGGACATATCAATTATTGAAAAAATATCTTGTGATGTCATGGAAGATGGATCCACAACGATAAATGCACAGATCTTATATGATATTGTTCGTAAAATTGATGATAATAGCGAAATAGAAATAATATCAAACAACGGTAAATTACTTACCCTAAGGTCAGAAGGATCAAGATTTTCTTTAGCTTGTTTACCAAAAGAAGACTATCCTCTAATAGAAAAAGATAATACTGGTATCGATATTGTTCTAAACTCAAAAATTTTATACAAATTAATTGATAAAACAAAATTTGCTATTTCAACTGAAGAAACAAGATATTTTCTAAATGGTTTATATTTTAATGTTACTAACGAAACTAATAAAAATACAGTAACCTTAGTTGGAACAGATGGTCATAGACTTGCTAAATTTAGTCATGAAATTGATGAAAAAGTTGATCAAGTCTCTGGTGTAATTATACCAAAAAAAACAATATATGAACTATCTAAATTACTATCTGAAATAGATGTAAATATTAATATATCTATAAGCTCTAATAAAATAGTATTTACTATTGGGGATATAATCTTTATATCAAAATTAATTGATGGAAGTTTTCCCGATTATAAAAGAGTCATTCCAATCGATAATACTAACATTTTAAAAATTAACAGAGATAAATTATTATCTGCTGTTGATAGAGTTAGTACTATTGCAAATGAAAAATCTCCTGTAATCAAGTTCAAATTATTACCTAATGTTCTTAATCTGAATACAGTAAATAACGAAAGCAGCACCGCTTCAGAAGATTTGACCATTAATTATGAAGGAGATGAAATAGAAATAGGATTTAACTCTAAATATATCATGGATATAGTTAATAATTTAGAAGATTTAGAAATTTCAATAAACCTAAAAGATAATACCTCGCCAATTATTGCGCAAGAAAATTCCAATAGTAATTTAGTCTATGTTCTAATGCCAATGAGAGTCTAAAATTTGGCAAAAATTAAAAATATTGAACTCAAAAATTTTAGAAATTTTAACAATTTTAAAACTTCATTTGATCATAAGTTAAATATTTTATTTGGAGATAATGGTTGTGGTAAAACAAATATTTTAGAGGGTATTTCCCTAATTGCAAAAGGAAGAGGTATAAGGAATTCAAATCTATTTAATCTAATCAAAAAAAATGAAGAAAATTTTTTCATAAATAATAATTTAGAAATACAAAAAAATAATTTTGACATCAACATATACACTGAGAAGAAAGATAATAAATTTAAGAAAATAATTAGTGTCAATGATGATCTTTCAAAAGAATCCTTAGATTTCTTAAATGAATCTATATCTTATCTTATTTTTTTACCTGAAATGGAAAGGTTATTTCAAGCTTCACCTTCATATAGAAGAAATTTCATAGATAGATTAATTTTTTCTAGTAAAAATGATTACAATAGATTGATAAACAAATATAAAAAATCTTTGACTGAAAGAATAAAAATTCTTCAAACTAATAAATTAGACACTGATTGGTTAAATAATATAGAAAGAGAGATATGTTCATTTGGACTAGACATATATAATTCAAGAATTAGTCAAATAAAACATATAAATAATGAGTTAAATACTCTTAAGAAAGACCATCAGTTTCAGTTCGATGTTGAGCTAAAAATCAAAGATGAATTTTATAAAAACAAAATTAGTTTTGAAGATTATTTAAAAAATTTAAAGGATTTTCGCTCTTATGATAAGCAATATGGGGGAACAAAATTTGGTCCACATCGATCTGATATCATTTCTATAATTAATAATGATATTGAAGCCTCTCTTTTATCTACAGGACAACAAAAAACCGTTGTATTAATGATTTTATTAGCACAATGTAATTATTTAGTAAATTTTAAAAATATTAATCCTATTCTTTTATTTGATGAAATTGGTTCGCACTTAGATAATAATAATCGTCAGTTATTATTAGATATGATAAACAAGTTTGATATACAATTTTTTTTAACTGGAACTGATAAAAATTTATTTTCTTTTGTATCAACAAATGCACAATTTTATAATATAACAGAATTATGAATTCTGAATATTCCTCTGATTCAATTAAAGTACTAAAAGGTCTCGAAGCTGTAAGAAAAAGACCTGGTATGTATATTGGTGATACTGACGACGGATCTGGCCTTCATCAAATGATATATGAGGTTCTTGATAATTCAATTGATGAGGCACTAGCAGGTTTTTGTGATAAAATAGAGGTAATTTTGAATACTGATGGCACAGCAACCATTACCGACAATGGAAGGGGAATACCAGTTGATATTCACAAAACTGAAAGAATACCAGCAGCTCAATTAATAATGACGGAATTACATGCTGGCGGTAAATTTGATCAAAATAGTTATAAAGTATCTGGTGGTTTGCATGGAGTCGGAGTTTCAGTAGTTAATGCATTATCTGAAAATTTAGTTCTAGAAATTAATAGAGATGGAAAAATATATAATATTGAATTTGAAAATGGAATTGTAAACAAAGAATTAAATGTAATTGGTAATTCAGAAAAATTTAATAACAAGTATTTTACAGGAACTAAAATTACATTTTTACCTACATCTAAAATTTTTAAAGATATTAATTTTAATTTCAAAGTTATAGAAAAGAGACTCAGAGAATTAGCATTTCTAAATACAGGTATAAGTATTTCTTTAACAGATAGGAGACAGGCTAAAGAAAAGAATATAAATTTTAAATACGATGGAGGAATTAAGGAATATGTAAAGTATTTAAATGAAGGAAAAAATCACATTAATACAAATCCGATATTCTTCTATGGCGAAAAAAACAACATTTCTATTGAATGTTCATTGCAATGGACTGATAGTTATCATGAAAATACAATTTGTTTTACAAATAATATTATTCAAAGAGATGGCGGAACTCACCTTGCAGGTTTTAGAGGTGCTCTTACTAGATCAATTGTTAATTATATAAATAAAAATACAAAAAGTTCTAACAACATTACTGGTGAGGATGCAAGGGAGGGATTAACTTGCATAATATCAGTAAAGTTACCAGATCCCAAATTTTCTAGTCAAACTAAAGATAAATTAGTATCGTCTGAAGTAAGGCCAGTTATAGAGTCTACCAGTTTGAATAAATTGGAGCAATGGATAGAAGAAAATCCATCGGAAATAAAAAAAGTAATTGATAAAATTATTGAGGCTTCAAATGCAAGAGAGGCTGCAAGAAAAGCAAGAGAATTAACAAGAAGAAAGACTGGTTTAGAAAACACATCTCTCCCAGGTAAGCTTGCAGATTGCCAAGAAAAAAATCCTGAATTATCAGAATTGTTTATAGTTGAAGGTGACTCAGCAGGAGGATCAGCAAAACAGGGAAGAGATAGAAAGAATCAAGCAATTCTTCCACTAAGAGGTAAAATTTTAAATGTTGAAAGAGCTAATAATAAACAAGTATTAACAAGTAATGAAATAGGGGCATTAATTACAGCTATTGGAGCTGGGGTTGGAAATCCAACTGAAGATTTAGACCAAAATAAATTAGAGGGTAAATTTGATATAACAAAAATGAGATATCACAAAATAATTATAATGACAGATGCAGATGTTGATGGAAGTCATATTAGAACACTTTTGCTAACTTTTTTTTATAGACATATGAAACCAATTATTGATTCAGGAAGGTTATACATTGCACAACCTCCTTTATATAGACTAAAAAAAGGTAATTCTACAGTTTACAAAAAAGATGACACTGATTTAGAAGATTATTTAATTGAAGAAGGATTAAAGAATACTTTTTATATAAATACTCAACAATCTCAAGTTGCTGGAGAACAATTAAAAGAAATAATACATCTGTCTAAAAAAACTAAAAATTTAGTAATGCCATTATTAAGAAGAGTTGATAATCCTGATATAATTGAGCATACTGCTATTGTAAGAGGACTTGATTTAAGGAACTTAAAAGATAATTCAATTGGTCAGGAAATAGCTAAATATCTTCAACAAAGATTAAACTTAATTGCAAATATTTCTCAAAAAAATTGGAAAGTATTGCACAAAAATGATCATATTTTATTCGAAAGAACTATTAGAGGTTTTACAGAAAAATATATAATAGATGAAAATTTTATAGTTACACCTGAGGCGAAAGCTTTAAATGATCTTAAAGATGATCTAATGGAAAATTTTTATCGTCTAAAAGAAAGTGGTTGTGGATTACTAAATTACAAAGGTGAAGAATTTAATATTTATGGGCCATTAAATCTAATTGATAAAATATTAGATATTGGAAAATCTGGTCTTCAAATAAACAGATATAAAGGCCTTGGTGAGATGAACCCTGATCAATTATGGGAAACCACTTTAGATCAAAATGAAAGAATATTGTTATCTGTAAAAATTAATGAGATTGATGCGGCTAATAAAGCGTTTGAAGATCTCATGGGGGGAGAGACAGATGCAAGGAAGAAATTTATAGCTGAAAATTCATTAAAGGTAGCTAATCTTGATATTTAAACTTTAATGAATACAATTTTACTTGGAAACCTAATAAAAATTAGGTGGATTGCAATCTTTGGCCAGATTTTAGCAATTTTTTTTGTATCATTTATTATCAAAATCCAAATTCCATTTTTTGAAACTCTGATAATAATCTTGTTATCTGTTGTAGTAAATTTTTATTCTTATTTTGAAGAAAGAAAAAATAAATCTATTAGTAACACTAAAGCATTTTCATATTTACTTTTTGATACCATACAATTAGGCTTTTTATTATTTTTGACTGGTGGAATAATTAATCCTTTTTCAATATTAATTTTAGCACCAGTGATCACTTCTGCTTCGTATTTACCTGCGTTAATGACAGTTATTCTCTCAACTATTTCAATAATTATTATAATAATTTTAAATTTTATTTATATACCACTTGATCTTGGGCCTAAATTCTTTTTACCAGATCTATATAGCTTTGGTTTACTTGCAGCATTAATTATAACAGTAATTTTTATTGCTATTTATGCATATTTGTTTGCAAGTTCGTCAAGAAAAATTTCAAATGCACTTTCAGCTTCTAAACTACAAATCTTAAATCAAAAGAAGATGACCGAAGTAGGCTCTCTTAGTGCTGCGGCAGCACATGAATTAGGTACTCCACTTAATACAATATTTTTAATTTTAAATGATTTGTTGAAGGAAAAAAAATTAATTGAGGATAAAAATATTATTAAAGATATTTTATTGTTAAAATCTCAAGCAGAAAGATGTAAAGAAATATTACAAGGTTTTTCTAAAAATCCCCTCAAGTTGAAAGATAAATTTTTAAATAAAGTAAAAATATCTGATTTAATCAAAATAAACTTTGATAAATTTAATATAAATAAAAAACTAATTTTAAATATAAATCCCTCAGTCTCTGAGCCTGAGATTCTTTTTAAAGATGAAATTATGTATGCTTTAGGTAATATTATCCAAAATGCAATATTTTACTCTGTCAACATAACTAAAGTCGAATTAAGCTATGAAAAAACATTTGTTAAAATAACTATATCTGATGATGGGAAAGGTTTTTCTAAAGATATTATTGACAAATTAGGAGAACCATACGTTTCGAAAAATAATCAGGGAATGGGATTAGGTATATTTATAGCAAAAAACCTAATCGAAAATATGGGCGGAAACATTAATTTTTATAATTCTAAAGACGAAAATGCAGTTGTTGAAATTAATTTTGATAACTCTATCTTAAGTATATGAATATGAAATTACTAATTGTTGATGATGATCTTCCTTTTAGAGAAAGACTTTCGAGATCAATGGAAAAAAAAGGGTTTGACGTAACATCTTCTCCTGGTTTTAAAGACTCATTAGTAAAGGTGAATGAGAATAATTTTGATTATGCAGTCGTTGATATGAGATTAGAAGATGGATCAGGATTAGAATTAGTAAAAGAACTACAAAAGATAAGCCCTCAAACTAAATCATTACTTTTGACCGGATATGGTAACATAGCTACAGCTGTTGCTGCAATTAAATCTGGAGCTATTGATTATCTACCAAAGCCTGCTGAAATTGATCAAATCTATGATGCACTAACTAATTCAAAAGAAGTTCTTCCTCCTCCTCCCGAAAATCCAATGACGGCTGATAGAATACGGTGGGAACATATACAAAGGGTTTTTATTCAGTGTAACAGAAATGTTTCTGAAACTGCGAGAAGATTGAGGATGCACAGACGTACTTTACAGAGAATTTTAAACAAACATGCTCCAAGAGAATAAATTATTATTTTAAAAATCTTTAGTAACTTTTAAAAAAACATCTTCTAAATCTCCCTCAGATGTATTTATTTCACTGAAGTTCATTTTATTTTCAATAAGGATATCAATAATTTTTTTTATATTAGTTTCATTCTTGTCATAACTTAATTTTAAAATATTTTTATTAAGAATAGGTTTATATTTTTTTAATTCATTAGGAATTATAAATTTGTTGTCTAGAACAAATGAAACTGTTTTAGTAGATATAATATTTAATAATTCTTTTTTCGATCCCTCAATAATTTTTTTACCATGATTAATTATGGAAATATTATCACAAAGTATTTCTGCTTCTTCGAGATAATGAGTAGTTAGACATATAGTCTTTCCCTCTCTACTTATTCTTTTTATATAATCCCATATTGATGATCTAATATCTATATCTACTCCAGCAGTTGGTTCATCTAAAATAATGATTTCTGGATCGTGTACTAAAGCTTTCCCAATTAGCAATCTTCTTCTCATACCTCCTGATAAGGTTCTTGCGTAAGCATTTCTCTGATCAGTTAATTTTAAATTTTCTAAAATCTCATCAGTTTTTCTTTTCTTTTTTGGTACCCCATATAAACCTGCTTGCAGTTCTAATAATTCTGCAGGAGAAAAAAAGGGATCTATATTAAGTTCTTGAGGAACTATACCAATTTTAAATTTACTTAACTTAATGTTTTTATCTATATCAATTCCACAAATACTTACGTGACCTGAATTTTTTTTAACCAGACCACCAAGCACATTAATAAAAGTCGATTTTCCAGCACCATTTGGGCCTAATAAGCCATGAATTGTTCCTCTTTCGATACAAATACTAAAATCTATTAAAGCTCTAACTCCCTGATTTTTTTTTAAGAAAGTTTTATTTACATTTTTAGCTTCTATTGAATATTTATAATCTGACATTTTATTAGAATCTTATATATTTAAATTTACAATGAATACAAAGAGTAGATTAATATTAGTTGATGGTTCTGCCTATATATTTAGAGCTTATTATGGGTTACCACCTATGAATCGTGCAGATGGCACTCCAATCAATGCTGTTTTCGGTTTTACAAATATGCTTGTTAAGTTGATAGAAGACTACAGTGATGATAAAATGATTGTAATATTTGATGCTGCTAGGGAAAATTTTAGAAATGAAATTTATCCAGAATATAAAGCTAATCGAGGAGAAGCTCCTGAGGATTTAATACCACAATTTCCTTTAATCAGAGAGTGTGTAAAAAGTTTTAATATACCACAATTAGAAATAGAGGGATTTGAAGCAGATGATTTAATTGCCACTTATGTCAAATTAGCAGAAAAAGAAAAAATTGAAACTATCATAGTTTCCTCAGACAAAGATCTAATGCAGCTTGTTAGCAAAAATGTTTCAATGCTTGATCCAATGAAAAATAAAAAAATTGAAATAAAAGATGTTGAGGAAAAATTTGGAGTGAAGCCAGATAAGGTTATTTTTATTCAAGCTTTAACAGGTGACAAAGTCGATAATATCCCAGGTGCTCCTGGTATTGGACCTAAGACAGCATCTCAGTTAATAAATGAATTTAATGACATTGATGGTTTAATGAAAAATCTTAATAAAATTAAACAAGAAAAAAGAAGAAATATTTTAACAGAAGCAGCAAATGATATCAGATTAAGTTTAGAACTTGTAACATTAAAAAATGATGTGCAAATATCTGAGAGTATTAATAAAATAAGAACTTATAATGAATTAAAAAATGAAAATAATAATATTTTTGAATTCCTTAAAAAGCAGGGCTTTAGATCTACATCTGAAAGATTAAAATCAAATTCTTTCATTTCTAGTGATACTGATAACACTATTCAGAAAAAAGAAATAGAACCAAAATACCAATTAATTAATTCAAAGAAAAATTTTGAAAAGATTTTAAGTGAAATAGAAAAAAAAGGTATATGCGCTATTGATACTGAAACTAACTCACTCAATATTGAAAAAGCTAAATTAGTTGGAATATCAATATGTTATAGTGAAAACATTTCTTACTATATTCCTATAAACCATACTACTTCAGATGGGTTAAAATTAATTGATAACCAGTTAGAGGAAAATTATGTAATTAATCATATTAATAAGATTTGTAAAAATGGATCAATCTTAAAAATTGGTCAAAATATAAAGTATGATATTAGAATTTTAAATAAGTATGGAGTAATTTTTAATTCTATTGCAGACACAATGTTAATTTCCTATTCAATTGATAATGGGATTTTTAAACATAATTTAGATGATCTATCATTTAATCATTTAAACCATACAACAATTAAATACAAAGAAGTTGTTGGTACAGGAAAAAATGAAATTACTTTTGATAAGGTATCTATAGATAATGCTATTAATTATGCTGCTGAAGATTCTCTATTAACATTCAGACTTTTTCAAAATCTTTATCCTCGATTAATAAAAGAGAAGGCTAATTTTGTTTATCAAAACATCGATTTACCTCTTATAGAGGTGTTATCTTCAATTGAATCAAATGGTATCGAGGTAAATAAAAAGTTTTTAACAAGTCTAAGTAATGAGTTTGAAAATGAAAGTAAAAAACTTGAAAAAAATATTTATAAACTTTCAAAAGAAGAGTTCAATATTGGTTCACCTAAACAATTAGGAGAGATATTATTTGTTAATCTTAAAATACCTGGTGGTAAAAAGACAAAATCAGGCACATATTCCACTGATTCTTCAACTTTAAACAATTTGGCCTCAGATGGGTTTGAAATTGCACAGCTCGTTCTCGATTGGAGGGAATTAACAAAACTTAAATCAACTTATACAGATTCTTTATTTAGATTAACAGATGATAAAAGTAGAGTTCATACATCATTTGGTTTAGCAAATACATTAACAGGCCGATTAAGCTCTACAGATCCAAATCTTCAAAATATTCCAATTAGAACTGAAAATGGAAAAAAAATAAGAACAGCTTTTGTTAGTGGAAAAGGGAAAAAATTAGTCAGTTTTGATTATTCTCAAATAGAACTTAGATTAGCTGCAGAAATTTCTAATGATAAAAATTTTATTAAAGCTTTTAAAAACAATGAAGATATTCATGCATCAACTGCTAAGGAAATATTTAATTTGAAAGATAATCAAATAAATAATGATTATAGAAGAAAAGCAAAAGCAATTAATTTTGGTATTCTGTATGGTATCAGTCCATACGGCTTAGCTAAACAACTTGATATTTCAAATACAGAAGCGAAAGATTATATAAATGAGTATTTTAATAAATATCCGAATATTAAAAAATATATGGACCATCAAATTGATTTTGCAAAAACAAATCAATATGTTGAAACAATTTTTAAAAGGAAAATTAATATTAAGGGAATTTCAGACAAGAATTTTGCTGTAAGGGGGTTTGCTGAAAGACAAGCTATTAATGCTCCAATACAGGGTAGTGCGGCAGATATAATTAAGTTAGCAATGATTGAAATTCATAAAGAAATAAAAGTTAAAAATATTGAGGCAAAAATGCTTTTACAAGTTCATGACGAACTGATTTTCGAAGTGGAAAGTAAAAAATATGATAATTTAGTGAGCAATGTAAAAACAATTATGGAATCAATACATTTAAAATATAAAGATTTTTCAGTTCCACTGACAGTTGATTTTGGTGATGGGGATAATTGGGGTCAGGCACATTAGATCTTAATTTATGGTAATTAAAAAAAAAATAAAAAAACGTAACCCCTTTGCTCAAGATTTGAAATTACCTAAGTACAAACAAAGAATTGTTAAAAGTAAAAAAGCTTACACGAGAAAAGGAAACAAAAAGGTTATTTAGAACTCCTCATTAAAGGTATTCATTTCAAACCATTTTTCAAGCTCATGATATCCTCCAATTTTTTCTCCATTTAAAATTATTTGAGGAAAAGTTTTTGCGTTCGGAAACTTTTCAAAAAAATCGTCCCTCGTATAATCTGTATCAAGCATATAAATTTTTGGATTATATTTAGCTAACCGTAATTTAGCTCTATCACAGTATCCACAATTAGTTTTAGAATATATCTCTGCTTCCATCAAAATGCTTCATCAAAACTTAAAGCCCTATCTGTAGGTCTTTGATATTCAGATACTCTTTTTTCAAAAAAGTTTGTAACGTTTTGTACATCTAAAGCTCTCATAAAATCAAAAGGATTTTCTGTCTTAAAAACTCTATCAAATTCAAACAAGTCTGCAATTCTGTCTGCAACAGCCTCAATATACTGACACATTAAATCAGCATTCATACCAATTAAATCTACTGGTAAAGCATCTCTTACAAATTCTTTCTCAAATGCTACCGCTTCTCTAACAATTTCCTCAAATTGCGATTGAGGAACGTCAGAAGGAATCAAAGATAAATCACTAATATCTGCATCAGTTAATGTTTTATTATTAAACTTGTCTCTTAAAGTCCTGAACATTAACGATGAGAAGCTAAAGTGCATTCCTTCATCTCTTGCAATCCAATCGTTAGATAAAGCTAAACCAGGCAGTAAACCTCTTTTTCTAAAATAATAAATAGCACAGAAAGAGCCTGCAAAAAACAAACCTTCAACTAATCCAAAACCTATTAGTCTTGTTAGCAGGTTTTGACTACCATTAAGCCATTTTGATACCCATTGTGCTTTGTGGTTAATACATGGTACGTTTTGTATTGCATCAAAAAGCATATCCTTTTCTTTTGCATCTTTTACATAAGCCTCAATTTGAAGACCATACATCTCTGCATGAATTGATTCATTCAACATTTGCATTGATATGAAACATCTTGCTTCAGGAATTAATATTTCTTTGTAGAATCTACTTGCTAGGTTTTCGTTAATCATTGCTTCGGAGTTAGCAAAATATGCAAGTACATGCTTAATAAAATGTTTTTCACCATCATTTAAAGTTTCAAGATCTCTTAAATCATCTTGCAAAGATACTTCTTCGGTTGTCCAAAAGGCTTGTATATGTTGCTTGTACCTATCCCAAATTTCTTGGTTTTTTATTGGAAATATTGATTTAACGCCTTTTGATATCATTCTTTACTCCTTCTTATGCACTGCAAGTTTCGCAATCTTCTGGTTCATTGTTTTGTTTAATAGCAGTATTTATATAAGCATCTTTAGCTGCTTTTTCTGATGAAACTGTAACTTTTACAGCATCAACTGCTGATCTACTTCTTAAATAATACATTCCTGTTTTAAGACCTTTTTTCCAAGCATACATATGCATTGAATTAACTTTTCCAAATGTAGGGGTTGAAAGCCAAAGATTCATTGATTGGGTCTGATCAATAAATGGTGCTCTATCTGCTGACATATCAATTACAGTTTTTTGTGATACTTCCCATACTGTTTTATAAACTTCTTTAAGTTCGGTTGGAATTTCATTTATGTTTTCTACAGATCCATTTTCTAAAATTATTTTGTCTCTCATTTCTTTATTCCACAATCCTCTTTGAGAAAGTTCATTCACTAAAAATCTATTTACGAGTAGGAACTCACCAGAGAGTGTTTGTCTTTTATATATATTAGAGGTTTGTATTTGGAATGTTTCAGTATTACCTAATATAATACCTGTTGACGCAGTTGGCATGCAAGCTGTGGTTAAAGAATTTCTCACACCGTGCTCTTTAATTTTAGCTCTAAGTGAATCCCAATCCCACTTTGAAGAAGGATTTACATTCCAAAGATCAAATTGAAACTTACCTTCTGAGATGGGTGAATTATTGAATGTTTCGTAGGCTCCTTTTTCTTTTGCTAATTCGCATGAAGCTTCTAAAGCTCCAAAATAAATTGTCTCAAAAATTAATTTATTTATTTCTTTAGCTTCCTCTGATTCATAGGCTATTCCCATCTTAAAGTAGACATCTGCAAGTCCCTGTATTCCTAAACCTATTGGCCTATGTTTACTATTAGATCTTTCTGTTTTATCAGTTGGATAGAAATTAATATCAATTACTTCATCTAAGTTTTTTGTAGCCAATTTTGCAGTTTCGTAAAGGGCGTCATAGTCATATATTAATTTTTTATCTGATTTTTTTACAAATTTTGGCAGAGCTATAGAAGCTAAGTTACATACAGACGTTTCATTCTTATCTGAATATTCAACTATCTCTGCACAAAGGTTTGAAGATTTAATGATACCAATATTTTTTTGATTAGACTTATTATTAATAGAATCTTTATAAAGCATATAAGGTTGTCCTGTTTCTATTTGTGCTTCAATGATTTTAGACATTAAATCTCTCGCTTTAATTTTTTCTAAATGCTTCATTTCATTTTCATACTTTGTGTAAAGTTTTTCAAACTCGTCACCATAAACATCTGAAAGGCCTGGACATTCATGTTCACTCATAAGTGTCCACTCTTCATCATTTTCTACTCTCTTCATGAATAAATCTGGTATCCATAAAGCGTAAAACAAATCTCTTGCTCTAAATTCTTCGGCGCCTGTATTTTTTCTAAGTTCTAGAAACTTCTCAATGTCAGCATGCCAAGGTTCTAAGTAAACTGCAAAAGAACCTTTTCTTTTACCGCCGCCTTGATCAACTGATTTAGCAGTCTCATTAAATATTTTCAAAAATGGAATAAGGCCATTAGATTTGCCGTTTGTTGATTTTATTCTACTTCCACTACCTCTAATATTGTGAGCGTGCATGCCAATACCACCAGCTGTTTTAGAAATTAGGGCACAATCTTTTATAGTATTAAAAATACCTTCTATGGAGTCATCTTCCATTCCTATTAAAAAGCATGAAGATAATTGCTGCATTTTTAATCCACTATTAAACAATGTTGGGGTAGCATGTGTATACATACCCGTTGATAAACTTTTATAAGTTTCTTTTATTTTATCTAAATTAAACTCATTACCGGTAACTGTTAAAGTTACTCTCATCCAAAGGTCTTGAGGTCTCTCAATTGTTTTATTATCGAACTTTAATAAATATGCTCTTATTAGAGTTGTGAGAGCAAAATAATCAAAAGTATAATCTTTGTCATAGTCAATTACGGACTCAATTAAATCAGCATTCTCCATGACCTTTTTATAATAATCTTCTCTTAACAATCCATCGTCGTATAAATTTTTTGTTGCTATGATGAAACCCGGAGTTTCTTTATGAAGTGAGTTTACTTTTATTCTTGCTGCAAGATAAGAATAATCAGGATGTTCAACTGTTAAAGCAGCAGCAGTTTCAGCAAGATAAGTATCAATTTCAACGGAACTAATATCACTATATAAGCCTGGAACAGCTTTTTGAACAACGACAATTGGATCAATGTTTAAGCCAGTAGATAGAACAGATACTCTATTGGTTATTTTATCCAGTGAAATTGGCTCTTTACTTCCATCTCTTTTAGTTACCATCATTGAAGAAGCTTTTTCTCCAACTTGTTCTTTTAGTTTTTTTGTGTGATATCTTGAAGCCGCTCTTTGTTCTCTATACAAAACATACGCTCTAGCAACTTTATGATGCTCATCCCTCATAAGTGCTAACTCCACTTGGTCTTGTATATCCTCAATGTGAATCATGTCACCGTCAGCAATCCTTCTTGTAAGAGCCGAGACAACTTTATGCGTTAAAGCTTCAACAGTTTTATGAATTCCATCTTGTTGTTCTTTTTCCTTATTTTTATCATTTCTAATTTTTGTTTGTGCCAAGAACGCTTTTTTTATAGCGTTTGAAATTTTATCAGATTTGAAAGGAGTAATAGCTCCGTCACGACGCACGACACTTAATGTTAAAATATTTACACTTTTTTCTTCTGAGATTTTTGCTGATACCTGTAGATTGTCTGCCATTTAAATTCTATCCATTTTTAAAAATTATTGTCGAAAAACACAATATGTAGTGCCGCCGAAAAGGGACAATACAACATTTGCTCAATATCGCAATAAGAACAAAATAAGAACATAAATATTTTTTTTATCATGTCAATCCCTTACATAATTCATATTTTTATGAGGCAAACAAGTTATTGAAATATTTACATTTACTTATCAACTTAAGTCACATTTTGTTAACTGAGTCATTTTTTCTTTGAACTTAAATCTGCCATAAATTATTAATAAAAAGTACTATGCCAAAGATAGCATTAGTTGACGACGAGCAGTCGATTCTTACATCAGTATCTCTTTCTCTGCAAAGTGAGGGATTTACAGTAGATACATTTCTTAATGGAGTTGAAGCCTTAGAGGCTCTTGAAAGCAAATCATATGATTTGGGATTGTTTGATATTAAGATGCCAAAAATGGATGGAAATGAACTTCTTTCAAAAGTACGTTCGAGCAAAATTGAAAATCTAAAAGATCTTCCGATTATCTTTTTAACGTCAAAAGATCATGAACAAGATGAGATAATTGGATTAAGAATGGGAGCTTCAGATTATATAAAAAAACCTTTTTCACAAAAATTATTAAATGAGCGCATAAGGACAGTGCTAAGAATTCATAACAATAGAAATGAAGAACAAAAAAATAATAATATAAAAAAACAAAATTTTATTAAGGGTGATTTGATACTAGATGAAGATAAACAATTATGTTTTTGGAAAGGTATAGAAATTGAACTTACGGTTGCAGAGTTTAATTTAATTAAATCTCTTGCTCAGTATCCTGGGGTAGTAAAAGATAGAAATCAATTAATGGACGCAATGTATGGTGATTCAATATATGTTGATGACAGGACTATTGACAGCCATATAAAGAGATTAAGAAAAAAATTCAGATCTTATGATAATTCTTTTGATCAAATAAGAACAAGATATGGCTCTGGATATTCTTGGCGTGATTAAGAGATTATTTACCTTATCAAGTTATAATCTAACATTTCAACTCATTATAATTAACTTAATTATTGTATTTTTAGGTTTAGTATTTTTATCTTATTTCAATTTCAACTTAATTCAAAATAATAAATTCATAGATAATAGGGATCAATCAATAAGGTTGAATTTATCAAATATAACAAAATATTTAGAAAAAACTTCCATATTAAGAGTGCCAATTTTTCAGTATGATTATCGTTGCAGATATCTTCAAGATATTGAAGCATACAAGGAGAGTTGTGACTTGGCAGATAATATTAATCCTATAGAATTGTCAGAACCTGAATTAGAAAAGTTTACAACTGAACAATTTATATTTCAAAACTTTGGTGATAAAGATTTTAACACTGTTATTTATAATGAAAATTGGATTAAAATTGCAGATTCATCAAATTTATTTCTGAGCACAGATGTTGAGGAAATAGATTTATCTGAAACGCGTGAAAATATAGCTGATTTCTTAAATTTATTTGAAAAAATTTATATTAATAATTTTAATTATATTAATAATTATATTCTTAAAAATAAATTTACTAAAAATTTAGACAAAAATGTACATGAAATTATTTTGATTATTGACACTATTAAAGAAAAGCAGAAACTCGTTAAAACTTTCGAAGATGAAAATAATGATATAACTAGAATTTTAACATCACCTATAATCCAAGATAACAACGTCTATGGAGTTGTTCTAATAAAGTATAAATTATTATTAAATAATAATGAACTAGCTAGACAATCTTTGAATTTCTTTAATTTTTTTCTATTATTTATTTTAGTCACAATTTTATTATCATTTATTTTTTTGAGAGGTTTGATATCACCATTAAAGCAAATAACTAAAATCACTGTCCTTGAGAGAGATAAAACAAATAAGAAAAAATTAATATACCCTCTAAGATCTGATGAAATTGGTATTTTATCTAACCAAATACAACTTATGTCAAACGAATTGAAATCACAAATCAATCAGTTAGAAAAATTTAGCTCTGATGTTGCACATGAACTAAAAAATCCACTAACAGCAATAAAATCTTCGTTTGAATTATTAACTAGCAAAAACATAACTAATGAAAATAGAACCAAAGTAATGAATAATTTTAATAAAGATATCGACAGAATGAATAGATTGATCTCCGACATTTCTCATTTTTCAAAAACTATTGCAGAAATTGAAATAGAAAATTTTGAACTAATTAATGTAAACAAATTTCTAAAAGAAAATTTTATTGAAAAATCAACTAATAAGAAAAATATTAAAATTTTACTTCAATCTGATAATAATAAAAATTTAGTACTTCTTAACAAAGATAAATTTTTGCAGGTAATACTAAATTTAATAGATAATAGTATTTCAATTGCCAAAAATAATTCAAATATTTTAATTACATCAAATAAAAAAAATGAAAATTGTGTTGAAATTAAAATTTATGATCAAGGAAAAGGCATAGATTTCAAAGAAAAAAATAAAATTTTTGATAGATTTTACACTGATAGAATAGATGATCGGGACAAGCACTCAGGTCTTGGACTATCTATATCCTACGAGATAATCAATTCATTCAATGGTTCAATTGAATTAACAGAAAGTGACAAATTAGACTTTAGAGGTGCTTGTTTTCTGATTAAATTACCATTAAAAAGTTAAAATAATCATAAAAGGATACAATCATGAGTGAAGATTTTAAAGTTAAAGACATAAGTTTAGCTGATTTTGGTGATAAAGAAATTGCAATAGCTGAAACGGAAATGCCTGGTTTAATGGCATTAAGAGAAGAGTATGGTGACTCTAAACCCCTAGATGGGGCAAGAATTGTAGGTTGTTTACATATGACAATACAAACTGCTGTTTTGATTGAGACTCTGGTATTCTTAGGTGCTACTGTTAGATGGAGCTCATGTAATATTTTTTCCACTCAAGATCACGCTGCTGCAGCAATAGCTGCTAAAGGCATTCCAGTATTTGCTTGGAAAGGAATGACAGAGGAAGAGTTTTGGTGGTGTATTGAAAAAACATTAGAAGGTCCAGATGGTTGGAAGCCAAATATGATTTTAGATGATGGTGGTGATGCTACAAAAATAATTCATGAAAAGTATCCAAAAATGTTGGAAGAAATTTTAGGTTTATCAGAAGAAACAACTACAGGTGTCCACCGTTTGAAAGAAATGGAAAAAAATGGAACATTAAAGGTGCCAGCAATAAATGTTAATGACTCAGTTACTAAGTCTAAATTTGACAACTTATATGGTTGTAAGGAAAGTTTAGTAGATGGAATAAGAAGAGGTACTGATGTAATGATGGCTGGTAAAATAGCCGTTGTTGCTGGGTATGGAGATGTTGGTAAAGGTTCAGCAGCTAGCTTAAGAGGTGCAGGCGCACGTGTTTGTGTGACTGAAATAGATCCAATTAATGCACTTCAAGCGGCAATGGAAGGTTACGAAGTTGTCACAATGGATGATGCTTGTAAATATGGCGATATATTTGTTACCGCCACTGGTAATCTTGATGTTATTACGCAAGATCATATGAGGCAAATGAGAGATCGTGCTATCGTTTGTAATATTGGACATTTTGATAACGAAATACAAACAGAAGCTCTTCAAAATTACAAGTCTGATGAAATTAAACCACAAGTAAGAGAAGTAGAATTTCCAGATGGGAAGAAAATATTATTATTATCAGAGGGAAGACTTGTTAATCTAGGAAATGCTACTGGTCATCCAAGTTTTGTTATGAGCGCATCATTCACTAATCAGGTCTTAGCGCAACTTGAACTTTGGAAAAATTCTAAAAATTATGAAAATAAAGTTTATGTTTTACCAAAACATTTAGATGAAAAAGTTGCATCATTACACTTAAAGAAAGTTGGAGCAAAACTTACAGAATTAACTGATAAACAAGCAGAATATATTGGTGTTAGTAAGCAGGGTCCATTTAAAGATAATACTTACAGATATTAGGAGTTAATATGAAAAGATCTTATTTATTTACAAGTGAATCAGTTTCTGAAGGCCATCCAGATAAAGTTTGTGATAGAATTTCAGATATGGTTGTTGATACTTATCTATCATCTGGTGACCCACAAACACGCGTAGCTTGTGAGACTTTGACTACCACTAATAAAGTAGTTTTAGCTGGAGAAGTTAGGGGGCCATCAGTTTCTAAAGATCAGATTATATCTCAAGTTAGGGATTGTATTAAAGATATTGGTTATGAACAAGATGGTTTTCATTGGCAGAATTGTGATATTGAAAGTTTTCTTCATGAACAATCAGCTGATATTGCTATGGGTGTTGATTCTGGTAGCAATAAAGATGAGGGCGCAGGCGATCAAGGAATCATGTTTGGTTTTGCTTGTAAAGACACTGAATCATTAATGCCAGCACCGATACATTATTCTCATCAAATATTATATAAAATGGCACAAGCCCGTAAAGATGGATCTGCATCTGGTCTAGAACCTGATTCAAAAAGCCAAGTTACAATGCTTTATGAAAACGGAAAACCAAGCAAAGTTACATCTTTAGTAATTTCTACACAACACAAAGAAGGTTTATCTCCTAAAGACGTAAAAGAAATTGTTAAACCTTATGTGTATGAGTGTATACCTAATGAATTATTAGAAGATCTTAAAGATGAAGAATTCTATGTTAATCCCACAGGAAACTTTGTAATTGGAGGCCCTGATGGCGATTCTGGTTTAACTGGCCGTAAAATAATAGTTGATACATATGGTGGTGCAGCGCCCCATGGTGGAGGTGCTTTTTCAGGAAAGGACCCATCGAAAGTTGATAGATCTGCAGCATATGCAGCTAGATATTTAGCAAAAAATGTCGTTGCAGCGGATCTAGCTGATGAGTGTACTATACAGTTATCTTATGCAATAGGAGTATCAAAACCTTTATCGGTATATGTAAATACTAATGGAACAAATAAAGTTGATGAACAGAAAATTGAAAAATCTGTGCAAGATTTATTTGATCTAAGCCCAAGAGGAATAAGAGAACATTTAAAACTTACAAATGCAATTTATGTTCCAACTTCTGCTTATGGCCATTTTGGTAGAGAACCAAGTGAGAAGGGACATTTTACTTGGGAAAAAACTGATTTAGTGGAAGCTCTAAAAGGTATTGCATAATAAAATTTGCAAAAATTAAGTAATCAAATTTTAGATCTTCGTGAACTTGAAAAACTCTCCACTAATTTATGTAAAGACATATCTGTTGGAGATATTTACTTATTTCAAGGAGAGCTAGGCGCTGGTAAAACAACATTTATAAGATTATTAATAAATAATCTTTTTGTATTAAATAATTTACCAAAACCATCTTCCATTAATAGTCCAACATTCCCCATTTTGATAACCTATGAATTGAATTCATCACAAATCTATCATTATGATCTTTACAGAGTAAAGAGCTTAAAGGAGTTAGAGGAATTAGATTTCTTCGAAAATTTAAATAACAATATTACATTTATAGAGTGGCCTGAAATGTTAATTAGTTTACCGCTAAACAGAAATCATTATTTAATAAATTTAGATATGATTTCTGAAACTAAAAGAAAAATTAATATTTGTTTTAAATAACAGTCTAATGAATTCTGAACACAATGATTTAGAAAAAATTGAGGACGGATTATCTAACAAATTAATTTATAGAATTAATGAAAAAGAGAATACCAAAATACTAATTGATTTTTCTAGGGATAAACTAGAGTTTAAAAATTTCCTTACTGTTTATGAAATATTACAAAAGATTAATATATCAATTCCTAAGATATATGAGGTTAATCAACAACAATATAAAATATATTTGCAAGATTTTGGGAAAAATAGATTTAATAAAATATACAATAAAGATAATCTTTATAAACTTTTAAAACTAGCTGTAGAAAATATAATTGTTATCCAAAATGAATCAAATTTAAATAATTTAAAAAATTTAAAAGAATACACTTTTGAAGATCTAAAAATTGAACTTAAAGAATTTGTTACTTATTATATTCCTAACAACAAAAATTCAAAATTCCCAACTTCAAAATTTTATGAATCATGGAAAAGTATATTTTATTCTCAAAATTATAATATGAAAAATTTTGTTCACAAAGACTTTGAATTTGTTAATTTATTTTTTTTAGAAAATTGTGAGTCACATTTACAATGTGGAATTATTGATTTTCAAAGTGCTTTTAAGGGATTTATAGGATGGGACCTAATATCACTATTAGAAAATCCAAGAATTAATTTTACACGAGATTACAATGATAAATTAATTGAATATTTTTATTATAAAACTTCAATTATTGAAAATTTTAATACTTTTCGTGAACAATATTATGTTTTAAGTTTAGCTAGACAGACTCGATTACTTGGTAGATGGAGTAAATTACTTAGCACAAATAATGATAATAAATATCTAAACTATTTAAAAATAACTAAATCTAGAACAATAGCGACATTAAATAATATTAAAAATTATGAACTAAGATCAATGTATGAAAAGTATTTATAATTTATGAAGAATTTTACGTTAATGATTTTATGTGCAGGTTTTGGATCAAGAATGCTGAATTTGACACGCAGCACTCCAAAACCTCTGTTAAAATATAAAAATAAAGTATTATTAAAGAACACAATTGATTTCTTTAATAATATTGGATGTGATGAAATCTTAATAAATACACATTATTTACATCATAAAATTAAAAAGTATTTGGATAAAAATTTTAAAAATTATCCCATTCACATTATCTATGAAAAAACAATACTTGGTACAGGCGGAGGAGTAAAAAATATTTTTAATCATACAAAAAGAAAAAAAATATGTGTTGTTAATTCTGATATTTTTTGGACTAAAGAAAATAAATCACATATCAAATATTTTCTCAAAAATTATCAAAATGTTGCACATTGTAAAATGTTGTTGTCTAAAGATAATAATTTTTTAGGTTTAAAAAAGGAAAATGGAGACTTTAATTTAAAAAGAAATGTAGTCACAAATTGGAATAATAAAAATGAGAAATTGTATTATTCTGGCCTTCAGATCGTATCTAAAAATATCTTCAATAATAAAAAAAAAATATTTGCAATGAATGAAATTTGGATAAATCTAATAAAAAAAAATCATATCAAAGGTTATGTAATTCCTTCCCAAATTAGACATATTGGGGATAAAAAATCAATTTTAGAAAATTAGATTTAATTTAACTTGATAATAGATAAAAATTTCTTACATAATATATATGTCCACTAAAGTAACAAATGATCAAACTTTTGAAAATGATATTTCTTCCAATGAATTACCAGTGGTAGTCGATTTTGGTGCAGAATGGTGTGGTCCTTGTAAAGTGCTTGATCCAATTTTAGAAGAAATAGCATCAGAGAATAAAGACAAAGTTAAAATATATAAAATGAATATTGATGAAAACCCAATGACGCCACAAAAATATGGTATAAGAGGAATTCCAACAATAATGATATTTAAAAAAGGTGAATTAATTGATACTAAAGTTGGTAGTCTTCCAAAAACGGCGTTAGAAAACTGGATACAGTCGAATTTAGATTAATCTACTTCTAATCTTTCCTATCAAATACAATGAACCAGTAATTAAATATACTTTTTCCTGATTAGTTCTAAAATATTTTAAAGCATCATTTATATCAGTTACATTTTCACATTTAATAGAATGCAAATCACAAATTTTATTTATTTGTTTAGTTTTAAATGAATTTTTTTCACCTGGAATTTTTATAGCTAAAACTTTGGATATTCTTTTTTTTATTTTATCTAAAAATAAACTTGCTTTCTTATTATTCAACATTCCAAATAAGACTATAGGTTTTATTCTTTCAGTTTTTAAAAAATCATTTAGTTTTTCAGCCCCATCAATATTATGAGATCCATCAAGAATAATTTTTTTATTTTTATAATTAATAACTTCCAATCTTCCTGGCCAAAGTGTTTTTTTTATTGCTGCATTAATTTTTTTTGTATTTAATTTATATCCCAGATTTTTCATTTTTTTTGCAAAATATATAGATATCGATGCATTTTCGTTTTGATGTTTTCCATTCAATGAAGGTTTAGTATAGAAATATTTTTTCCTATCTATTTCTATCTCAAACTTATTTTTTAATGATTTTATGACTCGAAATTCTTTTCCATAAAAATACTTATTTTCAAATTTATTTAATTTTTTTTGAATGTAATCTTTTAATTCTTTTTTTTGTTTACCAACTAAAACAAACTCACAATTCTTAACAATGCCCAATTTTTCACTAGCAATTTTCTTAAGCGTTTTTCCAAGAAATTCTTCATGATCAAAACTAATTGGTGTTAAAATACTACAAAACTTTTTTGGTATTATGTTGGTTGCATCTAATCTACCTCCTAATCCTGTCTCTAATATAAGAAAGTCGGATTTCGATTGTTTAAATAACATAAAGGCTGCGGCTGTTGTTATTTCAAAGAAAGTTATTGGTTTATTATTATTTATTTTTTTTACAAATTTTAGGGTTTCGTAAAGTTTCTTTGTGCTTACTTCCTGATTATTTAGAATTATTCTTTCATTAAACCTAGATAAATGAGGTGAAATATATGCATCACATTTATATCCATTATTCAACAAAATATTTCTTATAAAACTTTGTACAGAGCCTTTGCCATTTGTTCCTGCGATGTGAATAGTTTTTGGCAAATGATCTTGAGGATTATCTAATTTTTTTAATAATAATTTTAATCTGTCTAATGAAAGATCAATATATTTGGGATGAAGTTTGACAAGCTCATCTAACAACTTTTCTGTTTTAGATTTCACTTATTAACTTATATGATCTAATACTTTGTATAGAGTTTCCTTGAGGTCTTTCCTATGAGAAACAATATCTACCATTCCATGATCTTTTAGATATTCAGCTTTTTGAAAATCTATAGGCAATTCTTCTCTGATGGTATCTTGTATAACTCTTTTACCAGCAAAACCTATAGTAGCACCCTGTTCTGCTATTGTTATATCGCCTAACATCGCAAAAGAAGCTGTCACTCCACCAGTCGTAGGTTCGGTAAGAACTACTATGTAAGGAATATTATTTTCATTTAACAAATCAACGGCTGCTATTGTTCTTGGCATTTGCATTAAGCTTACAATTCCTTCCTGCATTCTTGCTCCACCAGATGAGGTAACAATTACGTAAGGTAATTTGTTTTCTATTGCAACCTTAGCTCCTTTAACTATTGCTCCCCCAACTGCTCTACCCATAGAACCACCCATGAATTCAAAATTCATTAGTCCTGATATAATTTCTTTATTTTTAATTTTTCCTTTAATAAGAATGAAAGCATCATCCCTATTTGTTTTTTTTCTGTATTCACTTAATCTATCTTTATATTTTTTTTTATCTTTGAATTTTAGTGGATCATCAGAAATTTTGTCTGGAATAATTTCACTAAAATCTCCATCTTCGAAAAACAATTTTATTCTATCTTCTGCAGACATTCTAAAATGATAATTGCAATTAACACAAACATATAAATTTTGTTTTAAATCTTTATGATGAATCATATTTCCACACGAAACACAATTATTCCACAATTTTTCCGGTACATTTCTTCTTTTTACAAGTGAGGATAGTTTAGGTTTAACAAAGTTTGTTAGCCAATTCATATTCTAGTTCCATTTTTTAAATCTTTCGAAAACTTATCAATTTCTGATAACATTTTTTCTTTATTAGTTAAATTTTCTTCAATAATTTTAATTATACTTGAGCCAACAACTGCACCATCAGCTATTTTGCATATATTATTTACATCACTTGAGTTTTTAATACCAAATCCAGGGACAACTGGTAAGTTTGTATGTTTTTTTACAAAAGCTACTGATTTTTTTAGATCATTAAGATCAGCTGATTTTTGCCCAGTAATTCCCATAACACTAACATAATATAAAAAACCGCTAGCATTATTTAATATCAATTTCAGTCTTTCCTCATTAGTTGTGGGAGTAATCAATCTAATCAGATCAATTTGATTATTTTTTAGTTCATTGATTAAATCTTCATCTTCTTCAGGTTGTAGATCAACAACAATTAAACCATCAACTCCATTTTCTTTGCATTTCTTTACAAACTTCTCAATTCCAAAATAAAGAATCAGGTTGTAGTAACCCATTAAAATAATAGGGAGATCATTTTTTATTTTTTTTGCCTCTGCGGATAAAGAAAAAATATTTTCTAAATCAATTCCTTTACTTATAGCTCTGTTACTTGATAGCTGGATTGTTGGACCATCAGCCATTGGATCAGAAAAAGGCATTCCAATTTCCATTATATCAACCCCGTTATTAATTATTGTCTTAATAATTTCTAAACTGGTACTAAAATCTGGGTCACCTCCAGTAATAAAAGTTATTAGTTTTTTTTCATTATTTTTAAATGACTGACTAATTAAATTAGTCATTTAAATCTCTATATTTAATTCATCAGCTATTGTAAAAATATCTTTATCACCTCTGCCACACATGTTCATGACAATAATTTTATCTTTACTATAGTTTTTTGCTATTTTCTTTAATACAGCTAATGCATGAGCTGGTTCCAAAGCTGGAATTATACCCTCTAACCTGCAACAATATTGAAATGCTTCTAATGCTTCTTTGTCAGTTGCTGACATGTATTTAACTCTTTTTTCTTCGAATAAAAATGAATGTTCTGGACCAATTCCTGGATAATCTAATCCTGCAGAAATTGAATGTGCTTCCTGAATTTGCCCTGTATTTGATTGTAGCAAATAGGTTTTATTACCATGTAAGACACCAGGCTTCCCACCAGTTAAACTAGCTGCATGCTTATCAGTATTGATACCATGACCAGCTGCTTCAACAGCAATCATTTCAATATTAGAATCATCTAAAAATTCATGAAACAACCCTAAAGCATTTGAACCACCACCAATACATGCCATTAATAAATCTGGTGATTTTCCTTCCACATCTTCAAGTTGCTGACGTACCTCTTTTCCAATTACAGATTGAAAATCTCTCACCATTGCTGGATATGGATGAGGTCCTGCTGCTGTTCCTATTATATAAAAAGTATCTTTAACATTTGTTACCCAGTCTCTTAATGCTTCATTCATTGCGTCTTTTAGGGATTTTGAACCAGTTGAGACAGATCGTATTTCTGCACCTAGCAATTTCATCCTAAAGACATTTGGTGATTGTCTTTCAATATCTTTTTCTCCCATATAAACTATACAAGGTAAGCCAAATAAAGCACACACTGTTGCTGTAGCAACACCGTGTTGTCCTGCTCCTGTTTCTGCTATAATTCTGGTCTTACCCATTTTTTTTGCTAGTAAGATTTGACCCATACAATTATTAATTTTGTGAGCGCCTGTGTGGTTAAGCTCATCTCTTTTAAAATAAATTTTTGGACCTCCAAGATCATTTGTAATTCTCTCAGCTAGAAATAGAGGGCTTGGTCTACCGACATATGTTTTTAAATAATGATTAAACTCATTAATAAAATTTTTGTCATTTTTAATTTTTTCATATTCATCTTCTACTTCAAGAATTAGAGGCATTAAAGTTTCGGAAACATACCTTCCACCAAATTGACCAAAATATCCTTTTTCATTTGGATAACTTTTATATGTATTCTTAAGCATTTTTTATTTTTTCGATAAAATTATTTATAATGTGATTATCTTTAATGCCAAGCTCTTTTTCAACTCCAGAAGACAAATCTATCCCTAAGGGATTTATATCTTCAAGAATTTGCCTTATATTGTTAGTGTTAATACCTCCAGACAAAAACCATTGTTTGTCAGTTTCTAGATTCTTCAATATACTCCAATCAAAACTTTTAGAATTTCCACCTGGTAATTCTCCTTCTAAAGGCTTGTAATCAAATAAAAAATAATCAACATTTTTGTATTTATCAATTAAATTTAAGTCATTTTTGTTTTTTATAGAAATAGATTTAATAACCTTAACACCAAAATTTTTCAAAATTTTAACATATTCATCATCTTCTGATCCATGTAATTGTATAAATCTTAATCTTAAGTTTTTTATAATATCTTCTAATTCATTAATATCTTTATTAACAAAAACACCAACGCCACTAATGTTTAAACCAGAGGAGATATTTTGCAGTACACTTGCCTTTTTGAATGAAATATTTCTTGGACTTTTAGGATAAAAAATCATACCAAAAAAATTAACCTTATTTTTTTCACAGCACAGAAGTGTATCTTCATTTTGAATTCCACAAATTTTTATGAACATTTTTTTTATAGTGATTTATTAATTTCTTTTAAAACTTTTAATGGATCTTTTGAAGCTGTTATCGGTCTACCTATAACTAAAAAATTTGCCCCTAAATCGATCGCTTTTTTTGGTGTTTCAACTCTTTTTTGATCATCACCTTTTATTTTATTATTTATTCTTATTCCTGGTGTAATAATTAAGAAATTCTTTCCAACTTCTTTTCTAATAAAATTAATTTCTTTTGGACTACAAACAATTCCATCTAATTTGTTTTTTTTGGCAGCGTGCGCATATTTCTTAACTAATATTGATACATTTTTTTGGTTATAATATTTTTTAGTTTGATTACTGTCCATGCTTGTTAAAACTGACACCCCTAAAATTTTAGTATTTTTTTTATTTGATTTTAAAACTTTCATCATATCGTCACCGCCAGTTATATGAATTGTGGTATAGATTGGCCTTATTTTTACTAATGCTTCTAACCCTTTCTCAACGGTATTTGGTATATCGTGTAACTTTAAATCAAGAAATATTTTAGGACAAATTGAATAAATTTTTTTATAACCTTCTAAACCAAAATTATAAAAAAATTGGTAACCTATTTTAAAAGCATGGACCTCATTTTTTAAAATCTTTACTAATTTAATAGTTTTATTTAAATTTTTACTATCTAAGGCAACTATTATTTTTTTAGAATACATCTTCTCTATCTAAATCAGAGGAGGGATTAATTTTTTTATGAAAAATTTTACCTATTTTAAAATGTAATTTATAATTTTGATTTTTAAATATTTTTTCATTTGTCTTAGGATTTCTAACATATTTTTCTTTATTGATTTTTCTACTTAAAGTTCCAAATCCTCTTATCTCAATATTTTTTCCATCCTTAAGTGAATTTTTTATTTTTTTTATAAAAATATCAAATAATAACTCAATGTCTTCTTCTGTTAAGTTACTATTTTTTTTTTTGAGCTTATCAAGGATTTCTGATTTTAACATTAATCCTATTTTTTTAAAACTGATCCTAGAATATCACCTAAGGAAGCTCCAGAAGCGCTTGAACCATATTTACTTAATGCTTCTTTTTCATCTCTTATTTCAAGCTCTTTAATAGAAAGATTCAATGATCTACTTTTGTTTTCTACCGATAAAATAACGGAGTCTATATTTTCTTCTAATGCAAACCGATCGGTTTTATTTTCATTTTTGTCATTAGATAGGTTTGATTTTTTAATATATCCATAAATTTGTTTTTCTTGATCTAATTCAATTTTCAAGCCCTTTTCATCTATATTAATAACCTTACCTGTTACTTTTGAGTTAATTGGATTTGCATTGATATAATCTTGAATTGGATCATTTTTTAAATGTTTAATACCGAGGCTTATTCTTTCTTTCTCTGCGTTTATATCCAAAATTTTAACTTTGACCTTATCACCTTTGCTAAATTCTTTGATAATTTTTTCACACTCTTTTTCATCCCAGCTAAGGTCTGATATGTGAACCATACCATCGATTTCATCTACAACTTTTACAAATATACCAAAATCAACTATATTTACTATTTCTGTATCCAAAGTGTCATTAATATTAAAATTGTCCTTAAGCTTGTCCCATGGGTTGTCTTTTGTTCTTTTTAAGCTGCAATTAATTCTTTTCTTTTCATCATCAATTTCTAAAACAATGACTTCAATTTCATCATTTATATTAACAACTTTAGACGGATGAGGTGGTTTTTTTAGCCAACTAAGTTCATTAAGTGTAATTGTACCATCAAAAGAATCTTTGATTGTAACATTCACGTTGTTGTCATTTAGGTTTACTACCTTACAGAAAATTTTATCCTCTACTTTTATATTATCTCTTACAGTATCCCATGGATTTTCAGTCAATTGTTTAATACCTAAACTCAACCTCGATAACTCTTCATCAAATTTTAAAACTTTTACCTTAATTGTAGAATTTAATTCTAAAATATCGCTAGGATTGTTTATTTTTGTCCAAGATATATCAGTTACATGAACCAAGCCATCGATGCCACCTAGATCTATAAATGCACCATAATCAGTTATATTTTTAACTTTTCCTTCAATAATTGATCCTTCTTTTATATTTTTTAAAAGTTCAGATCTTTGCTCTTTTAACTCGTTTTCTGTAATAGCTTTCCTTGATACAACTATGTTTCCTCTATATTTATCCATTTTTAAAATCATTAATTCTAGAGGTTTATTTAGCAGTTCTTTTGTATCTTTAATTATTTGTCTAGTTTCTATTTGACTACCAGGAAGAAATGCTACCACTCCATCTAGATCAACACTCATTCCACCTTTTACTCTATTAAAAGGGATCCCTGTTACTACTTTATTTTCGTTAAAGCTTAATTGAAGATTTTGCCATGCTTTTTGTTTTACTGCCTTTTCTCTTGATAATAGTGTTTCACCATTTGCATTATCAACATTTTCTATGAAAACTTCTGTTTCATCTCCTACATCTATTTCAGATTTTTGTCCTGGTCTTGAAAATTCACTTAGAGGAACTCTGCCTTCACTTTTTAAACCAACATCTATGGTTACTATATCATTTTCAATTGATATTATTTTACCAGAAGTAATACTTTTTTCTTTAGCAGTTGAATTTTTAAAAGAATTTGTGATTAGTTCGTCATATTCAGAGTTAGATACTTTGGTATTTGTTTGACTATTCATATTAAAGATTAAAAATTATTTCATTTATTTGTTTAACGGTTCTAGAGAAACTAACATTATTATCTATTATATGGGCATCCTTAGGAATTACTAAAGGTGAATTTGTTCTATTTTTATCTTTATAATCTCTCAATTTTATATCCTTTAAAAGTTTTCGGTATATAGACTTTTCACCACTATCAATCAACTGTTTATATCTCCTTTTTGCTCTAATTTCAGGTTTTACTTCAATATATAGTTTTAAATCTGCGTTTTTAAAAACTACAGATCCTATATCTCTTCCATCAATAACAAAACCCCTAGCTTTTTTGTTACAAGAAACAAATTCGTGTTGTAATTTATTAATAAAATCTCGTACACATTTATGAACAGCAATTTTTGAGGCAAGATTACTAATCTCTTGAGTTCTAATTCTTTTACTTTTTTGATATGAAAAAGAATTAATTTTCTTAATTTTTTTATTAATATTACTTATGTTATTAATGTTAATTTTATCATTGATTAATATATAGGCTAATCTTCTATATAATATTCCTGTATCTAAATGTTTTAATTTATATTTTTTACAAATATATTTCGAAATTTTTTCTTTACCTGAAGCCGCGGGTCCATCAACTGTAATAATTATCTGTTTCAAATGAATTTGCCACCTAATTTATTAATCTCAGTTATAAATGAAGGAAAACTTGTGTTTATAGACTCAGAATCTTTTATTTTTAAAGGACCAATTTTTGTGCCCATTATTGCAAATGCCATTGCAATCCTGTGATCAAAGTCAGTTTGTATAATATTTTTATTAATTTTATAATTTTTTGAAGGACTAATATATAAATCATCATTATTGGTATGGCAATCAACACCACAATTTTGCAAATTTAATAATATTAGTTTTAGTCTATCACTCTCTTTAACTCTTAATTCTTTTAAACCTCTAAAAATACTTGGGGATTTTGCAAATGAAGCAGCTACTGCTAGAATCGGATATTCATCTATCATTAAATCTGCCATTTCTGGCCCAAACTCGCATCCATTTAATTCAGAGCTTCTAACTTCTATATCACAAACTTTTTCATTGTTACTAAATCTTTCATTTGACAAAATTATTTTAGCACCCATTTTTTTTAATGCTAAAATTATTCCATTCCTTGTTGGATTATTATTGATGTTTTTCAATACAAGATGAGACTTCTTATTTATTAGAGCCGCAACTATGAAAAAAGCACTGCTTGATAAATCATTAGGAACATCAATATTTTTTGAAAACAATTCTTTTTCACCTGTAATCTTTATTAATTTTCTATTTTCTGTGTTTTGTATATTTATATGTGCGCCAAAAGATTTAAGCATTATTTCTGTATGATTTCTAGTAACTTTATTTTCAGTAATTAAAGTTTCTCCTTTTGTGTTTAAGCTTGCTAGCAAAATTCCTGATTTAATTTGAGCAGAAGGTATCTTTAAATCGAATTTTTTTGCTATCAGATCATTACCTATTATTTTTAAAGGCATAGTTCCATTTGAAGTAAATATTTTAGCATTCATTCTATTAAGTGGTTCAGAAATTCTTTCCATTGGTCTTCTAGATAAAGAGTTATCTCCGGTTAGAACGGTATCAAATTTTTGAGCAGCTAAAAGACCAGTAAGTAATCTAGCACTTGTTCCAGAATTACCCAAATATATCTCATTTTTAGGTTTTTTTAAGGAATTAAGTCCTTTACCAAAAATCATTATTTTTTTGTTAGATTCTATAATTTTTACACCCATGTCTTTAAATGCTTTTAGTGTATGTAAAACATCATCAGATTTTAAAATATTATTTACCTCACAAATACCATTAGAAATTGAGGGTATAATAATAGATCTATGAGATATAGATTTATCTCCAGGTATAATAGCTTCTCCATTGATGCCACTAGAAATGGAATGACTTATCATTTTATAGTTTAAAATTTGAACCTAAATAAAATTTCTTTATTTTTTCATCGTTCACTGCTGAAATAGGGTCGCCTTCATAGAAGATAGCACCCTCGTTAACAATATAAACTTTATCAACTATCTTTAGTGTTTCTCTAACATTGTGATCTGTTATTAAAATACCAATATTTCTATTCTTTAATTTCTTGATAATTAGTTTGATTTCTTCAATAGATACAGGATCTATTCCCGTTAGTGGCTCGTCTAGAAGTAAATACTTGGGATTTGTTGCTAAAGTTCTAGCAATTTCTAACCTTCTTCTTTCTCCACCTGACAAAACTACAGATTTAGATTTCCTCACATGATTTATATCAAATTCATTTAGAAGATTTTCTAATAAGATATTTTGTTTACTTTTGTCTTTTTCCTTAATTTCAATAATTGACAATAAGTTATCTTCTACGCTCATACCTCTAAAGATTGAAGCTTCTTGCGGAAGATAGCTTATTCCAAGTTTACCTCTTAAGTATATTGGAAGATTTGAAACATCTAATTTATCCAGAATGATACTCCCACTATCAGGTTTAACTAAACCAACAATAATATAAAAGGTTGTTGTTTTACCCGCTCCATTTGGACCTAAAAGTCCAACGACTTCTCTCCTATTAATATTTATTGTAATATCCCTTACAACTTGTTTCTTACCATAAGTTTTTGAAATCTTATTTATAGATAAACTGTTATCTAGAATCTTAAATTTATTATTCATTATTTTGAATTATTACTTTAACTTTTGTTTTATCGTTAGATTTGATTTTATATGAATTATTTTTAGTATCAAGTGTTCCATAATTACCTGTAATTTTTTCTCCATCTCGAATTATTGTAACATCATCTATCAATTCTATTAATGAAATTTCATTATTAAAAATTATTTTTTTTGCAAACATTTCAGTATCATTATTTTTAACGTAAGAAATTTTATCATCAAATACATCTAAGAAAATTACCTCTTTTTGATCTTCTTTGCTTGAGAAAATACCTTTAATTGAATTTCCTTTAATAAGGATAGTTTCATTGATTAATTTAGAGTTTGGTCCTATTAAAGAAAAATTTCCATTAATATTGTTAACTTCAATATAGCCATCAGAAAACATTTCTATATCTTCCGTAATTAACTCAGATTTGATTCCCTCTACCTTTAATTTCTCAATGTTAACCTCAAATCTCAATTTTTCTCCATTTCCATTTAATTTAAATTCTGGAGAAATAAAATCTACATTTCCTTCAGCATTTAGTTCGACAATGTCATACAAACTTTTATCAAAATCAATTTTAACAAGATCAGCATTTAAACTAAAAGTATCTGATAAAATTTTTACATTTTTTTTTAATAAATAGTATTTCTCATTTTGAAAAACTTCTATTCCGTCTTCTGTTGTAATTTCAGTCTCACCTTTTTCTAAAGCTAATACAGATGTTGAAAAAATAAATATTATTATTAATTTTAGAATTAATCTCATTTTAAAATAACAAAAGATTTACCATAAAAAACTATTCTGTCTCCACTATCAAAAATATCAAATCCATCTGAAGAAATTGTTGTATTTTTAGATTTAAATAATGATTTAGTTTTGCTCTGAGCGGTCTGATTATCTCTATTAAAAATAACTTTTTCGGTTTCAATACTAAATTCATTGGATTTGAATCTTACATTATCTTTTAGTAATATTTCGTTATTATTTAAAAAATTACCTTTATTTGCTGTGACATAGATTTTTTTGGTTTCATTGTTAATTGTAAATTTTGGTTTAGAAATATCTGCATTAGGTATATTTATTTTGGAATCAGATATCTCAAGATTAATCATGCTTAATCTCTTAGAAAATATTATCATTAGAAATATTAATAATATTAGTAATCCAAAAAAAATTATTAATTTTCTATTTATATGTAAAAAAAAATTCAAATTAACTCGTCAATCTTAATAAATCATGAATATGAACTATTCCTAAAGGTTTTTTTCTATCACAGATGAACAAACTTGTTATTTTTTTTGTATTCATCAAATTTATTGCTTCTCCAACTAGCATTTCCTTATTTGCTAAAGTTGGGTTTTTTGTCATTATTTCAAAAGCTTTTTTTTCAAAAAATTTTGAATTTAATTTTCTTCTTAGATCTCCATCAGTAATTATACCAACTATATGATTTTTATTATTAATTACTCCAATACAACCAAAACTTTTTTTAGTCATAGTAAGTAAAGCTTTTGACATCTTTTCTTCCATTTTAGCAAGTGGGAGTTCTTTACCAATATGCATAATTTCTTTTAAGTATTTTAAATCTTTACCTATATTTCCTCCTGGATGAAGGCTTTTAAATTCAGTACTTTTAAATCCTCTTAATTCTAATAAAGCTATTGCAATACAATCTCCAATAATCATAGACATTGAAGTGGAGCTTGTTGGTGCTAAATTTAAAGGGCAAGCTTCAATTGGTTTTTTATATAAAATACTTACTGTTGAATTTTTGTGAAGAGTACTTTTTGAGTTACTAGTTATACTTATTAATTTTATATTAAATCTTCTGGTAAACTGAATTATGTTATTCAGTTCAGATGTTTCACCAGAATTTGAAATTGCTATTACACAATCATCTTTTTTTATACTTCCTAAATCTCCGTGACTAGCTTCTGTCGCATGAATAAAATAAGATGGTGTTCCTGTTGAAGTTAGAGTTGCAGATATTTTATTTCCTATATGAGCGCTTTTACCAACTCCTGTAATAACCACTTTACCTTTAGTGTCATAAATTAAATTTACTACCTTGCAAAAATTACTATTAAAAGCAGTTGTTAAATTTTTTATACTATTTATTTCTCTAGATAATGTTCTTTTAGCGCTACTAATTATTTTTTTATTATTGTTCATTAATGTTTAAATATATCTTGTTCCGACCAACCACTTAAATCTAAATCAGTTCTATATTGAATAAAATCAAAACATGCATGTGCAAGCTTGCTTCTTTTCTCTCTTAATAACATTTTATCGAGCTTATTTTTTATTTTATGTAAATATAAAACATCAGTTGCGGCATAATTTTGCTGATCTTTAGTCAATTCTCCTCCCCAATCAGAAGATTGTTCAGTTTTTGAAATTGATTTTCCTAATAATTCACTACAAAGATCTTTGTATCCATGCTTATCAGTATAAGTTCTGACTAATTTTGATGCTATTTTAGTGCAGTAAATGTTTTTAATTTTAATTTTGAAATTCTCTTTGAATACAGCAACATCAAATCTAGCATAATGAAATATTTTTTGAATTTTGTTATTTTTAAGAATTTTAATTAAGTTTAATGGTTTTTGAACAGACATATCAATTTTTACTAAATGACATATTTCATCACCATTTGAAATTTGAACTAAGCATAATTTGTCCCTTTTAGGATTTAAACCCATTGTTTCACTGTCCAATGCAATAATATTAGAGGCTTTAAAACTTTCTGGCAGATCTCCTTGATAGAGGTTTATTTTCATTTTGATTTTATTACCTGTATGATTTATATTTTTTCTCTATATCACTAATTTAATTAAAGGTCATGAAATCAATAGTAATTTTTGGAGGTTCAGGTTTTGTTGGTAAACATTTAATAAGACGTCTTACAAAAAATGGCCATAAAATCATAGTCCCATATCAAAGATCTGTACAAGAAGCTAAAATCCGACTTTTAGGTGTAACTGGACAAGTAATTCCATTTCGTTATTCTTCATTAGGAGATAAAAGGCTCAAATCTGTTTTAAATAATGTCGACGTATGTATTAATTTGAAAACTACATACGATCAAAAGAAAGGTGATTTTAATCATACAATATATAAGTTTAATCAGAAGCTTATTAGAATTTTAAAATCTAGTAAGGAACTAAAGCAATTCATTCTTTTTTCTGGTCTCGGTGTAGATATTGATAAAAATTCAACAAGAAGTATTGCAGTACATAAATCTGAAAAGGAAGCTTTTAAACAACTAGATAATGTAATTATTATTAGACCTGGTGTTATTATAGGTGGTGGCGATATCTTCATGAAAAGACTTTTGCCAATATTTAAAGCTTCATTTTTTGTCCCACTTTTTGGAGATGGTTCAACAAAATTCCAACCCGTATTTATTGATGATGTTTCTTTAGCCGTTGATGAAATAATTAATTCCAATATTGAGGGGAAAAATATTTACGAACTTGCTGGTCCTAGGATTTATTCTTACAAAGAATTTTTTAATCATATTTCTAGTTTTTTAAACAAAACTCGAGTTTTAGTTCCTGTTCCTATGGCATTTATGAAACCTATGATAAATATTGCTGAAAAAACTCCAATTTCTCCTCTTACCTCAGAACAGTTAATATTATTTGAAAAGGATAATATTCTCGTAAATGTCGATAAATCGTTTCAAAATCTTGATATTAATCCACAGGATACACTACAAATACTTAAAAAAATTGTTGTAAATTAAGGGTTTTCTCAGTTTTAGTACATAGATGGTACTATTATTACAAAATTATTGTTTCTTTTTTCATCTTGAATGTGTATTTGGTTCGATCTAGATAAAATAGTAAACAAATGATAACTAAATGCTAAAATTTACAAAAATAAACAAGGAAAATCCTAGTAAAATATCTGCCAAAGAGAGGGTTAAATCATTTGATGAAATTTATGCTAAATATGCTTCACAAAAGGCAGAAGAACAAGCTTCCAGATGTTCTCAATGCGGTGTTCCTTTCTGCCAAGTTCATTGTCCTTTACATAATAATATTCCAGATTGGTTAAAACTAACTGCTGAGGATAGAATGCAGGAGGCATTTGAAATTTCCAGTTCTACAAATAACATGCCTGAAATTTGTGGTCGTATATGTCCCCAGGATCGTTTGTGTGAAGGTAACTGTGTAATTGAACAATCTGGCCACGGTACTGTTACTATTGGATCGATAGAAAAATATATTACGGATAAAGCTTGGGAAGAAGGTTGGGTTAAAAATATAGAACCAGTTGAAGAAAGAAATCAAAGCGTTGGAATTATTGGTTCTGGCCCTGCTGGATTAGCTGCAGCAGAAGAACTTCGTAAAAAAGGATTTCAAGTTACAATATATGATCGCTACGATAGACCAGGAGGTCTTTTAATTTATGGTATCCCAAATTTTAAACTAGAAAAAGATATTGTTATAAGAAGAACAAATCGACTTAAAGAAAGTGGAATTAAGTTTGAATTAAACTGCGATATTGGCAAAGACATTACTTTTGAAGATATTAAAAATAAGCATGATGCAGTTCTTATAGCAACTGGGGTTTACAAATTTAGAGAAATAAATCTAAATACATCCAATTTTAATAATGTTGTACCAGCTTTAGATTTCCTAATAGCAAGTAACAAAACTGGTTTAAAAGATAAAGTTGAAGATTTCACAAATGGAAGATTAAACGCAAATGGAAAAAATGTAGTTGTCATTGGTGGTGGTGATACCGCTATGGATTGCGTTAGAACGGCTGTAAGACAAGGAGCTAAATCTGTTAAGTGTCTTTACAGACGTGATAAGACAAACATGCCTGGTTCACAAAGAGAAGTTCAAAATGCAATAGAAGAGGGAGTTGATTTTCAATGGTTAACTTTACCAACTGAATATTCGGGAAACGGGTCATTGAAAAATGTCAGAACCGTTTTAATGCAACTTGGAGAACCAGATGAGTCAGGTAGAAGGAAGCCAGAGCCTAAAGAAGGTACGGAAAAAGACCTAGATGTTGATTTAGCTATTGAAGCTTTAGGTTTTGAACCTGAAAATTTACCTAAGCTTTTTGATTATAATGACCTGACAGTTACAAGATGGGGTACACTTAAAATTAATTATAAAAATATGATGACATCAATTGATGGAGTATTTGCTGCTGGAGATATAGTTCGCGGTGCAAGTTTAGTTGTTTGGGGAATCAAAGATGGTCGTGATGCAGCAAAAAATATTAATGAATATTTAGAAAACAATTTTTCCGATCAAAAGAATATAAATAAGAAAGTGGTAAATGCCTAATCACTTTATTGAAAAGTATAAAAAGGATAAAAAATTCTTAGAAGAAAATCATGTTTATAATGAACAAGATGAACATTCATCATGTGGTGTTGGATTAATAGCATCTTTAGATGGATCTGAGACAAGAGAAATAGTCGAGTTAGGAGTTCAAGCTTTAAGAGTTTTGTATCACAGGGGAGCAGTTGATGCTGATGGTAAAACAGGTGATGGTGCAGGAATACAGTTATCTATACCAAAGAATTTTTTTACTCAACAAATAGAAAGAACTGGTCACACCCCTAATGATTTCCCTTTTGGGGTTGGTATGATTTTTTTACCACGTACAGATTTTGCCGCTCAAGAAAACGCTCGTACAATTGTTGAATCTGAAATAATTAAAGAAGGTTTGAAAATATATGGTTGGAGACATGTTCCAATTAATTCATCGATTATTGGTGATAAAGCAAAAGCAACAAGGCCTGAAATAGAACAAATACTAATTTGTAATGAAGAACTAGAAGATGAAAAGCAATTTGATAATAAACTTTATATAATTAGAAAAAGAATAGAAAAAGAAATTAGAAATCAAAATATTTCTGACTTTTATATTTGTTCACTATCTTGTCAGTCCATTGTTTATAAAGGTATGTTTCTAGCAGAACAACTTTCCAATTTTTATCCAGATATACAAAATGAAAATTTTATTTCTAGGTATGCGGTTTATCACCAGCGTTATTCAACAAATACATTTCCTACATGGTCTTTAGCACAGCCTTTTAGAGTGATTGCTCATAATGGTGAAATAAATACACTAAAAGGTAATAAAAATTGGATGGCTGCTCATGAGCCAAGAATGGAACATATAAATTTTGGCAATAATGTTGATGATTTAAAACCTATTATTGATGCTAAAGCATCTGACTCTGCTGCATTGGATTCAACAATAGAGTTATTAGTTAAAGCTAATCGGTCTTTACCTATGGCTAAAATAATAACAATTCCAGAGGCTTGGTCCCACAGAAGAGATTTTCCAAAAAAAATAAAAGATTTATACGCTTATGGTGGAGCAGTTATGGAGCCATGGGATGGTCCAGCAGCAATATGTGGTGCGTACGGTGATTGGGCTATTGCTGGAATGGACAGAAATGGCCTTAGACCTATAAGATATACACTTACAAAAAATCTTCTTATTGCGGGTTCTGAAACTGGAATGGTTGATATTAAAGAAAATGAAATAGTAAAAAGAGGTAGGGTAGGACCAGGTCAATTAATAGCAGTCAACTTTAAAGAGAAAAAATTTTTTAAAGATCATGAGATAAAAAAGTATTTAGCAGAAACTAAACCATTTGGTGATTGGACTAAAAAAATTACGTATATTGATAAACTTGTTCAATCTGTTGATGAGGAATTTAGAGATTTAGACTCTGGAGATCTACGAAAAAGAATGGCATGCTTTGCCTGGTCAGTAGAAGACATCGAATTAATACTTCATCCGATGATTGCCGAAAAAAAAGAAGCAACAGGATCCATGGGAGATGACACTCCACTAGCTGTGCTCTCAAATAAATATAGAGGACTCCATCACTTTTTTAGACAAAATTTTAGTCAAGTTACAAATCCACCAATTGATTCATTAAGAGAAAGAGTTGTTATGAGTCTCCGAACTAGAATTGGAAACTTAAGTAATATTCTTGACGAAGATGAAGATCAATGCGATCATTTACAATTGAACTCCCCTGTTCTTTCAATTGAGCAATTCAAATCTATGCGTAGATATATGAAAGATACCGTGAAGATCATTGACACTACAATGGATAAAACAAATCTTGAAAATAATTTTGAGATAGAAATTTCAAGAATAAACCGAGAAGCAGAACAAGCTGTTAGAGAAGGGTATGTTCATATAATTTTAAGTGACAAAGAAATGTCTAAAACAAGAATAGCTCTTCCTATGATATTAGTTACAAGTTCTGTTCATCATCATTTAATTAAACAAAATCTTCGAACTTTTATTTCCTTAAATGTTCAATCTGCAGAATGTTTAGATGTACAATATTTCGCTGTGCTTATCGGAGTAGGCGCAACAAGTGTGAATGCGTATATGGCACAACAAGCGATAGCGGAAAGACATAAAAAGGGATTATTTAAAGATCTGTCATACGAAGAATGTGTAGAAAGATTCATTAATTCTATAAATAATGGTTTGCTTAAGACTATGAGTAAGATGGGAATATCAGTGATTAATTCATATCGAGGTGGTTGTAATTTTGAAGCTATTGGCCTTAGTAGAAATTTAATGAGTAAATATTTCCCTTCTATGAGTTCTAAAATATCTGGTATTGGAATCAGTGGTATTGAAAGAAGATCAAGATTAGCTCACGATAATGCTTATGAAGAAAGTGTTATTACGCTGCCGATTGGAGGAAACTATCGCTATAGATTTGGTGGTGAAAAACATGCTTTTGAAGCAAGATCAATTCATATGCTTCAAACTGCAGTAACTTCTAATAATTATTCCTTATTTAAAAAATATTCTTCAATAATTGATCAAATGGATCCTATAAATATTCGTGATCTTTTAGACTTTAAAAAGAATAACGATAATAATAATTCAAACACGGTAGAACCTTCTCAAGAAATTAGAAAAAGACTAGTTGCACCAGGGATATCCCTTGGAGCCTTAAGTCCAGAAGCGCACGAAACTCTTTCTGTAGCAATGAATAGAATAGGAGCTAAATCAGATTCAGGTGAGGGTGGTGAAGATCCAATTAGATTTAAACCCAAGCCAAATGGAGATAACGCATCATCAAAAATCAAACAAATTGCAAGTGGACGATTTGGTGTAACAGCGGAGTATTTAAATAATTGTGAAGAAATTGAAATTAAAGTAGCACAAGGTGCAAAACCTGGTGAGGGTGGACAATTGCCAGGAGGAAAAGTTACAGAATTAATTGCTAAACTGAGACATTCAACTGAAGGTGTGACGCTTATTAGCCCTCCTCCTCATCATGATATTTATTCTATCGAAGATTTAGCTCAACTGATTTATGATTTGAAACAAATAAATCCAAAAGCCAAAGTATGTGTTAAGTTAGTTGCTCAGTCAGGTATTGGAACAGTTGCAGCTGGTGTAGCAAAAGCAAAAGCTGATACGATACTCATTTCTGGTCACAATGGTGGAACTGGAGCAAGCCCACAAACAAGCATCAAGTATGCAGGACTTCCTTGGGAACTCGGATTAAGTGAAGTACATCAAGTTCTATCTCTAAATAACTTAAGGGATAAAGTTGTTCTTAGAACTGACGGAGGTTTGAAAACAGGAAAAGATATTGTTATTGCGGCTATGCTTGGGGCAGAAGAATATGGAATTGGAACAGCAAGTTTAGTTGCTATGGGCTGTATCATGGTTAGACAATGTCATTCAAATACTTGTCCCGTTGGAGTTTGCTCACAGGATGAAAAACTTAGAGAAAAATTTACGGGAACACCAGAAAAAGTAATTAATCTTTTTAGTTTTATTGCTGATGAAGTTAGAGAAATTTTAGGATCACTAGGCTTTTCTTCTCTTGATGAAGTAGTTGGAAGATCTGATCTTTTATATCAAGTCAGTAGAGGAAGTTCTGATCTTGATGATTTAGATTTAAATCCAATTATTCAAACCATTGATTCATCAGTTGGAGAATTTGATTTAAAGAAAAATACAATTAATAAAGTTAACGATAGTCTTGATATTAAAATCATAAAGGATGCTAAGTCTTTCTTTGAAACAGATCAAAAAATTGAACTAAACTATAATATAAAAAATACTGATAGGGCTATTGGTACAAGACTTGCATCAGAAATTACCACTACAAAAGGAATGAGCACTCTTCCCGAGGATTTCTTTACTGTAAATTTTCATGGTTCTGCTGGGCAATCTTTTGGAGCATGGAGTGTCCAAGGAACTACTCTTAAAGTTTTTGGTGATGCTAACGATTATGTTGCAAAAGGATTATCAGGAGGTAAAATTGTAATTAAACCAAGTTCATCTTCGCAACTAAAAACAAACAAAAATGTTATTATTGGGAATACTGTCCTATATGGAGCAACACGAGGTAAACTTTTTGCAGCTGGAACTGCTGGTGATAGATTTGCTGTTAGAAACTCTGGCGCACATGCGGTTATAGAAGGATGTGGTGATAATGGATGTGAATATATGACTGGTGGAAGCGCAGTCATCCTTGGCGAAGTAGGAAATAATTTTGGAGCTGGAATGACAGGAGGTATGGCATTTGTGTACGATAAAGAAGGAACTCTTCCACTTCGAATTAATCTTGAAGATATTTTCTATCAACAACAAATGACAAATTATTGGGAAAAAATTTTATGTCAAAAAATTGAAGAACATATCAAGGAAACAAATTCAATATACGCAAAAAATTTACTCGAAAATTGGGAAAATGAGAAATTACTATTCTGGCAGATTGTACCAAAAGAAATGATCAATAAATTTGATCAACCTGTATCAATTCAAGAAGAAAAATCTGCTTAATTTTTTATTATTGATTGAATAGAATCATTTATTATTTTTAAATCAAATAGATCAGATAATCGATGATCGCTATTTTTTAATAATTTAATTTGTATTTGATTTCCTTTAATTTTTTTTACTATTTTTTCTGGAATATCTGGAGTAACAACATTATCTTTTAGGCCTTGTATTAAAATTAAAGGCTTATTCCATTTGAATTCTTTATCTAAAATTTTATTTTTTTTACCGTCAACAATATATTTCTTTTTTATAAGATAACTAAACCCATAAGAGGAATATTTGATAATTCCCCTTTTCTTCATTTCGTGTTTTTTCTTTAAAGGGAGTTTTTTATAAAACTCATCGATATAATCAGGTGCTGCTGCTAGGCCAATTAATCCAGCAATTCTTTTTGGTCTTGCTTTGGCAGCTAAAAACATTAACCATCCACCCATGCTACTACCAACAAGTATTTGTGGTCCTTTGGCAATATTATCAATGATGTCAATTAAGTCTTTCTTCCAATCTGAAATTGTAAAATCTTCAAATTTTCCATCAGATTTTCCATGACCACGGCATTCAAAACGGATAAACCGCAATTTATTTTTTCGAGCAAATCTTTCTAAAGACAAAGCTTTTTGTCCACTCATATCTGAGTTAAGGCCATGGATAAAGATGATACCTGGCCCCTTACCTTTTATTGATTTATAGCGAATTCTTTCTTTTTTCTTATTAATAAAGTAAGGCATATTTGATACAAATACTTATATTTTAATAAAATGTCATCATTTAATGTCGCTCAAATTCTTCCCTCTTTAGATTCTGGTGGTGTCGAAAGAGGTACAATTGAAGTTGCAAATTATTTATCTGAATTAAATTTAAAAAATAATATTATTTCAAATGGAGGGCGTTTAATTAAGGAAATTGATAAAAATTATACTGATCATTTTCAATTACCAGTTAACTCAAAAAATTTTTTTATTTATCCATTAATTGCTAATCAATTAAAAAAATTAATTATTAATCAAAATATTAATCTTGTTCATGTACGATCAAGAGCACCAGCATGGATCTTAAGTTTTATAAAAAATAGAAACTTCAAAACAATATCTACATTTCATAATGTATATAGTGGTAATTCTTATTTTAAAAAAATCTATAATAGGCAATTATCCAAAGTTGATCAGATTGTTGCGATTTCAAATTATGTAAAAAATGAAATTAGTAAAAAATATAATTTGGATTCAAATAAAATTAAAGTGATCAATAGAGGAGTTGATGTTAAATATTTTGAAAAACCAATTTTAGATTCTCAAATAGAAAATATAATAAATAACTATCAAATTGATACCTCAAAAAATATTATTCTATATCCTGCAAGGCTAACAAACTGGAAAGGTCAAATTCAGTTTTTAGATATATTTAATAAGATGCAAAATGATAATTTTTTACTTTATTTTGTAGGTGATACAAAAAATCAATCTTATACAGAGAAATTACAAAATAAAATTCAAAGTTTTAACCTTAGTCATAAATGTAAGATTATAGGTAATTTACTTAGAGATGATTTGAAAACTTTATATTACCTATCATCAATTATTACCTCTTTTCCTTTACAAGCTGAAGGGTTTGGAAGAACTATAAGCGAAGCATTAATAATGAAAAAAAAGATACTGACTTTTAACTATGGTGGTGTCAAAGATCAGCTTGATAAATTAGATGATATTTATAAAGTAGACCCTCATAAATATAATGAAATAGATATAAAACTTCAAAAAATTATAAAAATAGATAAAGAAAAATTTTCTAATATTTCTTTAGATAGTAAAGATTACATTTCAAAAACATTTTCAAAATACCAAATGGTACAAAGTTACGTAGACTTATATGAACAGCAATCAATTTAACAAAATACTAGTTGTAAAGCATGGATCACTTGGTGATATTGCATTTTCTATACTTGCCATGGCATCAATTAAGCAATTTTTTAGAAATGCCACTATTGACCTACTCACTGAAGAAAAATACGTAAATTTTTTAAGCAATTCAAATTATTTTAATTCGATTTTTAAAGATAACAGAAAAGGAATAATAGATACACTAAAGGTAATATTAAAAATTAATCAAAATAAATATGATCTTATCATTGATTTACAGAATTCTAAAAGAACAAATAATTATTGGTCATTCTTAAAATTTATTTCAAAAGTAAAAGTTAACGGATCTCGTTCTAATTGTGATATTCAATATGTAATTCCTCCTCAAGGCACTGAATCTCCACAACAAGGTTTGTACAATCAACTAAAGTTACTTGGAGTAAATGAAATTAATCAAAATGTAGATTGGCTTTCCAAAGATTTTACGTCAATTAATGAAGAAAAAATAATCTTAATGATACCTGGTGTTTCTAAATCAGGTAAAGACAAGCAATGGTCACCTGATAAATTTGCAATACTCGCAAGTACTTTAGAAAAAAAAGGATATAATATTTATGTTATTGGACAAAAATCAGATAAAGAAACAGTAGAAAAGATTAATAATGAATGTAAGAAGGTTATTGATTTAAGCGATAAATCACCTCCTGAAATCATTTATACCGTTGCTAAGAAAAGTAATTTTATAATTAGTAACGATACTGGTCCAGGTCATATAGCAGCTCTAAGTAATTCACCTATTCTTTTTTTAGCCAAAGATAATGTTATCTCAAAATCAAACTTGTCTGAATATAAAAATGCTTATACCATTCTTACTGATACAATGGACTCTATTTCAGTAAAACAAGTTTTAGATTTTTTACACGATAGTAAATTAATCAATAAATGAAATTAATTCTTTTTCTAAATTTTGGTTGTTAGAAAATAGTTTATTATAATTTTTCTTCCATGGTGCATATTCTTCTGCAATCATACTTGGAACATTATCTGAATCATAAATAACACAAAGTTTCGCTTCAGACAGTGATGCAATATGTGTGCATCCACATTCAGGTGTAATTACATATGTTGAAGAATTTATTATTGATGTCCAATTTTCAAAATTTAATTGATCTAAGATTAAAACATTATTTATACTTTTAAGATTTTCAAACTCTTCATTATTAATAATCTCATATTTTTTAAATATTTCATAGAATACATTTTTTGATGTTCCATCAGTTGTCATTACAATATTGATTTTCAATTTTTTAAGATTGTCTAATAGATTAATAAAGTTTTCTTCTGAAAAATATTTATTTATCCATTTTGAAGATAAATGAATCAGGCATAATTTTTTAGAACTTAATTCTATTTTATTAAATCTAATTTCATTCTTAATCTCAGCAGTATTATTAAAATTTAATCCATTTTTAGTAACCAACTCCATCATAATTTCTGTTTGATGAATTGGGATTTTTTTTGAATATCTTATTTGGCGATCGATAATTAAGCAGTGAGTAAAAAAGATTTTACCTAAAATTCTATCAAAAAATTTACTGATGTAATTTTTTTTGTATCGAGATTTAAAAATTAACAATGACTTTATTTTACTTTTAGAAAAAATTGATATTAATATACTATATATACCAGGACTAAATGTGAAAATATAATCATAATTTTCATTTCTTAATTTTGAAATTATCTTTAAGACTTTATAAAATTTATTTTGAAGTAAAAAAATTTTGTTAATAGATTTATAGTTTTTACATATTTTTTGATTTTTTTTAGAACATACAATATCAATTTTATAATCCTGATTAGCTTCTTTTAGTCCTTGAACAACTGGAAGAGTAAGGATCATATCTCCCATTTTATCGTTTCTAACAAAACAAATTTTCATAAAGTGTATTTAATAACTTAAAAAACAGTTTATATTTTTTAAAATCAGCCCTTGAATTTAAATTCATTTGAGATTATATCCTAAAAAAATATGACAAAAGACTTAATTTCCTAATATGCTATTAAATAATAGCTTTAACTCAATCCATATATAATTTTGGCTGTAAATTTCAAAACAAAGAAAGATACTGGTCCAAGAATCAATGAGCAGATTACTGCAAGTGAAGTCAGACTAATATCTAGTAGTGGTAAACAAATGGGGATATTAAGTATTCGTGAAGCTTTAATTCAAGCAGAAGATGAAGGTTTCGATTTAGTTGAAGTGTCTCCAGAAGCTAATCCACCAGTTTGTAAAATTATAGATTATGGTAAATTAAAATATAGAGAGCAAAAAAGTAAGAAAGAAGCAAAAAAGAAACAAAAAACAATTGAAGTCAAAGAGATTAAAATGAGACCTGGAATTGATACTCACGATTATAATGTTAAAATTAAAGCACTCTCGAAGTTTATAGGTGGTGGTAATAAAGTTAAAGTATCTATGCGTTTCAGAGGACGAGAAATGGAGCATCAAAATTTAGGCTTTGATCTTCTAAAAAAACTAACCTCTGAAGTTGAAGAATATGCAAAAGTTGAAGTAGCTCCTAAGTTTGAGGGAAGACAAATAATGATGATACTTGTCCCTCAAGTTGCTAAATAATTCTACATATTGCAAAAAACTCAATTTTCAGTATAAGCCGTTCAAACTTGTTATGGCCTGCGGGGCAGCCTAACGGGTAAACTTATAATATAGGAGATAGTAATGCCCAAGCTTAAAACTAAAAGTAGTTTAAAAAAAAGATTTTCTAGAACAGGTACTGGTAAAATTAAATTTAAACCTGCTGGAAAGAGACATGGAATGAGTAAACGTTCCAATAAATTTATTCGTAACACTAAAAGATCTGCAATTATGTCACCAGGTGACTCTGCTTTGATTGATCATATGTTACCATACAATAAGTAAGGGGAAATCAATGGCAAGAGTATCACGAGGTGTTACAGCAAGAGCTAGACACAAAAAAGTAATTAAAAGAGCAAAAGGCTATTACGGTAGAAGAAAAAATGTTTTTCGTGTTGCCGTGCAGGCTGTCGAAAGAGGCATGCAATATGCTTATAGAGATCGTAAAAAAAGAAAAAGTGATTTTAGGGGTTTATGGATTCAAAGAATCAATGCTGGTGTTCGACTTCATGGTTTAACATATTCGCAATTTATATCTGGTCTTAAAAAATCATCTATTGAAATAGATAGAAAGATTTTAGCAGATCTTGCAGTTAACCAGCCAGAAGCTTTTAAAGCTTTAGTTGATAAAGCTCAATCTGCTAGATAATTTTAATTAATAAAATATAATAGATATTGATGGCATTTGCTGAAAATAAAATTGATGTTCTAAAAAAAATTAAAGCTTCAAACTCCTTTGAAGATTTAGAAAAACTTCGATTATATTATTTAGGTAAAAAGGGATTAATACCAGAAGCTTTAAAAGGATTAGGCTCTTTGTCGATTGAAGAAAAAAAATCGAAAGGGCAGGAATTAAATATTATTAAAAAAGAAATTGAAGAAGGTATTAAAAACCAAAGAATAGAAATTGAAAATATTGAAATTTCAAACAGGATTAATTTAGAATCAATTGATGTTACTCTACCACCCAATATTTCTGAAAAAGGAAAAATACACCCAATTAGTCAAACAATATTTAATATTATAGAAATTTTTGGAAATTTAAATTATGCAGTGGAAACAGGTCCAGATATAGAAACAGATTTTAATAATTTTACAGCTTTAAATATACCAGAACATCACCCAGCAAGAGAAATGCAGGATACTTTTTATATTAAGGATAACGGAGACAAAAATGTTCTTCGAACCCATACTAGCCCTGTTCAAGTGAGAACTATGCTCAATACAAAACCACCTATTAAAATTATTGTACCTGGCAGAACTTATAGAAGTGACTCAGATGCTACACATGCACCTATGTTTCATCAGGTAGAAGGTTTAGTCGTTGATACAAGTTCTACTATGGTTGATTTAAAATCAACACTCGTTTCCTTCTTAGAAGAATTTTTCGAAGTAAAAAACTTACAATATCGTTTTCGCCCTAGTTACTTTCCTTTTACCGAGCCTAGTGCAGAAATGGATGTAGCTTATACCAAAGTAAATAATAAAATAAAAATTGGTGAAGGAGATAAATGGTTAGAAATATTGGGTTGTGGAATGGTCAATCCTGTAGTTTTAGATAATTGTAATATTGACTCAAAACAGTATCAAGGTTTTGCTTTTGGTATGGGAATTGAGCGTTTGTCGATGCTTAAATATGGTATTACAGATTTAAGAAGTTTTTTTGACCCAAATTATAGATGGTTGGATCATTATGGTTTTAGTATTTTAGATAATCAAACACGATCAGGGCTATAAATGAAATTTACATTAGACTGGCTAAAAGATCATTTAGATACTTCTGAAAATTTAAAAACCATAACAGATACTTTAACCAATATCGGTTTAGAGATTGAAAGTGTAGAAGATAAATCAGAAATATTTGAGAATTTTACAGTAGCTAAAATTTTAAAAGCAGAAAAACATCCTGATGCAGATAAGCTTAAAGTATGTCAGGTTGAAACAATAAATGGAAATTTTCAAGTTGTGTGTGGTGCTCCAAATGCAAGACAGGGGATGCTAGGGATTTTTGCACCTGAAAATAGCTATATTCCTGGTACAGACTTACATTTAAAAAAAACCAAAATAAGAGGAGTTGAGTCTTGTGGAATGCTTGTATCAGAAAGAGAGATGGGTATTTCTAACGAACACGATGGAATTATTGAAATAAAAGATAATTATAAAATTGGTGATTTATTTAGTAAAATCTTTAAAATAGATGAACCTGTCATTGAAATTAATTTAACACCAAATAGATCTGACTGTTTATCGGTCAGAGGTATCGCAAGAGATTTAGCAGCAGCAGGAATTGGTAAATTAAAAGACATAAATTATAAAAAAGTTAAAGAATCATTTAAAAGCCCAATTACTTGGAAAAAAGAATTTCAAAATAATAATCTATGTCCTGGAGTAGCAGGTCGATATTTCAAAAATATCAAAAATGTAGAAAGTCCTAAATGGCTTCAAGATAGATTAACTGCAATCGGATTAAGACCGATTTCAGCTCTTGTTGACATCACAAATTATATTACCTTTGACTTAGGAAGACCACTTCATGTTTACGATGCTGATAAAGTTTCAGGCAATTTAACAATGCGATTAGCCAACAAAAATGAGGAATGTTTAGCATTAAATGAAGTTAATTATAAATGTGACAGTGATATGATTGTAATTTCTGATGATGAAAATAGACTTCATGGAATTGGTGGGGTCATGGGTGGCCTTAATAGTGGTTGTAGCATGGAGACCAAAAATGTTTTTCTAGAAGTTGCGTTATTTGATCCAGTTTCTATCACTAAAACTGGAAGAAAACTAAATCTTCAAAGTGATGCACGTTACCGTTTTGAAAGAGGGATAGATACTAATTCCATCTATTGGGGTGTAGATGCTGCAACTCAAATGATTTTAGAATTATGTGGAGGTGAAGTAGGTGAGTTCGTTTCTTCAGAAATTAACATAGAAAAAAGTAAACCATTTATGTTTGATACAAATAAAGTGAAGACTTTTGGTGGAATAGAAATCAATAATGAGGAACAAGAAAAAATTTTAGTTTCACTTGGTTTTTCTGTTAATAAAAAAAAATCAAAATTCGAAATTCAAAGCCCTACTTTTAGACCAGATATTGTTGGTGAGGCAGATATAGTAGAGGAAGTAATTAGAATTTATGGTTATAATAAAATTCCTCTTAAAAAAGTAACTAATCAAGAAGAAAAAAAGCAGATTTTAAATACCAAAACAAAAACTTTTTATAAAAGTAAAAAAATTATGGCTCTGAATGGATATTCTGAAGTCGTAACTTGGTCGTTTATGGATGAAAATAATGCAAAAATTATATCAGATGAAATAATTATTTTAAAAAATCCTATAAGTACCGATTTAAATACGATGAGACCATCTACGATTCCAAATTTATTAGAAGCAATCAATCAAAATAAATCTAGAATGTATCTAAGAGCAAAAATATTTGAAGTAGGTCCAAATTTTTCTAAATCACTAGCTGGCCAACAAGAAAATGTTGCCACTGCTATAGCTTATGGCTCATCAGATGAACAAAATTGGTTATCAAATAAAAAAAATATTGATGTCTTTAATATAAAATCTGATTTATTTTCTATTTTAGCTGATTTAAATGTACCTATAGATAATTTGCTATATGAAAAATTAGAAGGTAAAATTTATCATCCTGGAAAATCATCTTCTTTGAGGCTTGGTAAAAACAAAATAGCTGATTTTGGAGAATTACATCCAGTTCTATTAAAAACAATGGATGTTAATTTCAAGGTATATGGTTTTGAAATATATTTGGAGAATATTTCACAATTTCAAGAGAATAAATCTTCTTCAAAAGGAGGTTTTACTAACAATCCCTATCAAATGGTTGAAAGAGATTTTGCCTTTCTTTTTCCAAAAGAAGTAAAGGCAGGTGAGATAATTAAAAAAGTAAAAAAAATAGATAAAAATATAATTCAGAACGTAACGATATTTGATGTTTATGATGGAGATAAACTTCCAGAAAATAAAAAAAGTATTGCTTTCAGGGTTTTACTTCAACCTCAAGATAAAACATTCAATGATCAAGAAATTGAGGAATTATCAAATAAAATAATAGACGAAATATCCAAATCGCTTGATGCATCTATAAGAAACTAATGACAGAACTTAGTTCTATTCGTAATTTCTCAATTGTTGCTCACATAGATCATGGAAAATCAACGTTAGCCGATAGACTAATACAGTTTTGTGGTGGTTTAACTGATAGAGAAATGAAAGAACAGGTTCTAGACTCAATGGAGTTAGAAAGAGAAAGAGGCATTACAATAAAAGCTCAAACAGTTAGACTTTCTTACAAATCAAATGATGGCAAAACTTACATACTTAATATTATGGACACTCCAGGTCATGTTGATTTCTCATATGAGGTATCAAGATCTTTAGCGGCATGCGAGGGATCTTTGTTAATAGTTGATTCTACTCAAGGTGTTGAGGCTCAAACATTAGCCAATGCGTATCAGGCCATTAATAATGATCATGAAATTTTACCTGTCCTAAATAAAATTGATCTTCCCTCTTCTGAACCAGATAAAATAAAATCACAAATTGAAGATGTGCTTGGTATTGAAACAGATAATGCTTCTCTTGTTTCAGCAAAAACAGGTACAGGCATAGAAGATTTATTAAATAAAATTATAACACTTCTTCCTTCTCCATCTGGTGAAATAAGTAAAGAATTGAAATGTATGTTAGTTGATAGTTGGTATGACAGCTATCTCGGTGTTGTGGTACTTGTAAGAGTGATAAATGGAGAGCTAAAAAAAGGTCAGAAAATAAGATTTATGGCAACAGGTGCTACATATACAATTGATAGAGTAGGGATCTTTTCTCCTAAGGCAACTGAAGTTGATACACTTGGTCCTGGAGAAATTGGATTTATTAACTCTGGTATTAAAAGTGTTTCTGATTGTAAAGTTGGTGACACGATAACAGATGATAAACTCCCAACTGAAGAAGTTCTTCCAGGTTTTAAACCATCACAACCAGTAGTTTTTTGTGGAATGTTTCCTGTCGACTCAGATGATTATGAACATATGCGTGATAGTATGGCTAAACTTGCATTAAATGATTCAAGTTTTTCTTATGAACCAGAAGTAAGTCCTGCCTTAGGTTATGGTTTTCGGTGTGGTTTTCTAGGCTTACTTCATTTAGAAATTATAAGAGATCGATTTGAAAGAGAATTTAATTTGGAACTTGTAACAACTGCACCATCAGTAGTTTATAAAATTTTAATGAAAGATGGATCATCTATCAATCTTCATAATCCTACAGATATGCCTGATCCAGTAAAAGTTGAAAATATTTCAGAACCTTGGATAAAGGCTACAATAATTGTGCCTGAAGAATTTTTAGGATCAGTGTTAGAATTATGTACCTCAAAAAGAGGTATACAAATTAATATGAGTTATGCCGGAAATAGACCATTAGTTGAGTACAAACTTCCACTTAATGAAGTTGTTTTTGATTTTTATGACAGATTAAAATCAATAACAAAAGGTTATGCAAGTTTTGATTATGAAATTACCGGATATGAGGTAAATAATTTAGTTAAAGTAGGGATTCTTATCAATGGAGATCCAGTAGATGCTTTATCTTTAATTGTCCACAAAGATAGATCTGAGCAAAGAGGAAGAGCACTCTGTGAAAGATTAAAAGATTTAATACCTAGACAGCAATTTAGAGTTGCAATTCAGGCTGCAATTGGAGGAAAAATAATTGCACGTGAAACCGTAGCTTCATTTAGAAAAGATGTAACACAAAAACTTTACGGTGGAGATGTTACAAGAAAGAATAAACTATTAGATAAACAAAAAAAGGGTAAAAAAAGAATGAGACAATTTGGAAAAGTTGATATTCCACAAAATACTTTTTTAAATGCTCTCAAAATGAAAGATAATTAAAAATTTTTTAATTATAATTATTTACTATTTTTCTAGCTTTAAAATCATGATTGTTTTTTGTAATCTTGATAGATTCCAAATATTTTTCTAAACAATTTAATCTATCATAAGTTGGTATACATATTTAAAGCTAGGTATAATTATTTCTAGCTGTGTTAATAATTAGCTGCATGTATTCTTGTATTAATTAGTTTTTGAAGATATGTTGATTATGGTATATAATAATATATTGACAATTTATAATGGAAATAAATATAAATAATAAATCTATCAGTTCTTTAAAAGAACCTGGGGCTCCTATTATAATAGTTACTCTTCCAGAAATTGCAGAAGCAATTTTAAATGCTTGTAAAGAATATGGTATAGAAGTTGCAGGATGTTGTGATAATGAAACAAGAAAATTAGACGATCTTTACTGTGGAGTAAAAGTATATCATACTCCGTCACTACCTAAGTATTTTCCAAAAGCCAGACTTATAATTGCATATCACAATTTACAAGAAAGTGCTGAACAATTATCTGCTTTAGGTTATGATGAGTTTTATTCACCTCTTGAACTACTCAAGAATTATGATGTAAAAAAGTACCAACACCGGGTAACACAATTGTTTATGGAAACAAGAATAGCAGTTACAAATAAAAGTCATGAATCATATTTTGATAAATCAATAACATACCTTAGAAGCCTAGACGTACAAATTACAACAAAATGTTCTTTAAAATGTCAAAGTTGTTCTAATCTAATGCAATATTATACTTCTGCAAAAAATACGGATACAGAAATTCTTAAATCCATAGAAATACTCGCAGATAATGTTGATGATATTTCAGAATATAGAGTAATTGGTGGCGAACCACTTATGAATAAAGATTGGGCAAATATTGTTAATGGAATAATTGAAAAGGATATAAAGCGAAAAGTATTTGTTTTTACTAATGGAACAATTAAGCCTAAAGACGAACAATTAGAGTCTTTTCATGGTAAGGATGTAAATTTCTATATTACTGATTATGGTAATCTTTCCCGAAACATAGATGTTACAGAGGAAAGCTTAAAAAAATATAATATAAGTTATTTTAGAAAGCCTGCTGATAATTGGGTTGACTGTAGTGGCATTAAGAAACATAACCGAACGGCTAAGGAGAATGAAATAGTATTTAATGAATGTTGTGCTAAACAACTTTATACTCTTTTAAGCGGTAAATTGTTTAGTTGTCCTTTTATAGCAAATGCTGTTGAGTTAAACGCAATCCCAAATAATCGTTTTGATTATGTTGATTTGCATTCTAATGCACCAGATTTAAAACAAAAGATTGAAAGATTAGTTAATATGAAATCATTTTTCCCTGCGTGTGATTATTGTGTAGGCAGACCAAAAGATCCTACAACTGCCAAAGTATATGATGGTAAAGGTATGATAGAACCTGGTATTCAAGCTCCTAAACCAATATCTTATAAAGAATTTATATAATTTCTTGATAAGAAATAATAAATTTTTTTATTCAAAACAATATATTATAAAAAAATTATGACAGATCAATTTTGTATAAGTGTTATTGTTCCATTTTACAATTCTGAACTTAGTATCAAAAGATGTATTAATTCAATATTGAAACAAGATTTTGAAAAAACTTTTGAAATAATTATGATTGATGATGCATCAACAGACAATAGTAAAAAAATTATTAAGAAACAAAATTCATCTTTGATAAAATTAATTTCTTTACCAAAAAATAGTGGTCCCGCTGCAGCAAGAAATGCAGGTTTAAAAATTGCAAAAGGGGAATATATTTTTTTTCTTGATGCAGATGATACAATTCTAAACAATACTTTTTCAACATTATATGAAAACGCTAAAGAAAATGATTTTGATCTAGTATTTTGTGATAAAAAAAGAATACAAGATTCACAAAATAAAAGAGAACACAATTATGTTTATTCTGAAGATAAAGTTTTTAATTATAGTAATATTCTTGAAGAAATTAAGAAGCGTTTATTTGATCCAAATTATATGCAGGGAGTAGTTGGGCTTCATGGTAAATTAATTAAAAAATCAATAATAACTAACAACAAATTAAGTTTTCAAAATGAATTAAGATATTTAGAGGACGAAACTTTTGTTTGGGACATTTTAGGATACGTAAATAATATGAAATATGTACGTATACAGTTATATAGTTATTATTCTAATGAAAATTTAAATACTGCACGATCTGAAGGATTAAGTCGTGATTTTCCATTATCCAATTTTAAAATAATTAAAAATCATGTACAAAATTGTTTTAAGACACGAGGTGTTTCAAGTAAGGAAATAGTTAAACTTGGCGACCAGGCATTAATATTCTTTATTATATACGCATTAGTTTCTTTATCATTATCTATTTTAACTGGAAAAGCGAATTATGAAAAAGGATTTAAATATCGTAGAAAAATTATTGATGATATTAATGTGGATCCTGATGTGTTAAATGCTATAAAAAATTATTCTTGTTCTAAAAATGAAAGCCCTTGGATACCCAAATCAATTTTTCTACGCTCTCGTAAACTTATTGAATTAACTTGTACTGGAAGAGCTAATAAAATAATAAAAAACATGAGGAGAGATGTGAGAGCGGTTTAATCAGCACGCTTGGAAAGCGTGTGTAGTAGCAATACTACCGAGGGTTCGAATCCCTCTCTCTCCGCCATAAAAAAAATAAATTTCTAAGAACATTCCAAATTAAATATTGTCTCGACACATACGACACTCTTAATTAAAGTAAAATATTTAAATTGATTCTGCTTTTAATAAAACTGTTCCTGCTGCATCGTTTCCTGTGTAAGTAATTATTACTTCTCCAACAATGCCATTTTCTTCAAATTTGCCTTTAAAATCATATCTAATACCTACTGAAGGTTCTGGTAAATAAATAACACTAGATCGAATAGTAAATTTATTATCTTTTAAAAACTTGATTTTTGGTTTTGAGAATTTTAATAAATCTATGTTTTTAGCATCTTTAAAAGATATTTTAGTAATTTTACCATCAACTAATTCAAACTTATGTTGCCAAACTTCTCCGTAATTAAAATCTGATATTACATAGGCATGTATTTTTGTAATTTCTACTTGAAACTCATGGTTCAATATATCTTGTTTGCTAAAATCACTTTTATTTTCTTTTAAATTATTTTCTAAACTAGAAACTTCTTCTAAAATTTTCTTTATTCCATTTATAAAATCATCTTCTGAAATAATATCACTTTTTCTTAGAGAAATTAAATTTTTTATATTTTCACTATTTAGATTCATTTTATCAAGACCAGAATTTAGTTGGTCAATACCCAAAATTTCTTGAGAATATAAATCATATAATTTTAAAACCTCTAGATATTTCTCTCCATAAGCTATGTTTTGATTAGAGAAGAAAAATATAAAAATAAGAATAAGATTTTTAACAAATATTTTCATTAGTAAAAATACCTATAAGAAATTTCATTTGAATACTATATAAAATGTTAAACACATATAGGGCACACTATTTATATCAAAAATTAATATTTAATTTTAAATACTCCTTGTAGTCTCTTAATTCTTGTCTAATAAACACACTTGGAAAGAGTGTGTATAGTAATATTATCAAGGGTTCGAATTCCTCTCTTTCCACAATCTAAAATTTAAAATCAAATTTTTTTGCACCAAAACTGATACATTCCTGCAAAGATTCTAGGATTAGAATTTTCATATTCTTCCCATTTATTAAGATTATATAAATCATCTTTATTAGTATAATTATCTTTAAATTTTTCTTTGACCAATTGACCATCAAATCCTAGAAAGATTAATCCTAATTTATCTAAATATTCTTTTATTTTACTTATTGTAAATCTATGTTCCTGAACATGAAACAATAAATCTCTTACTCCACTAACAGTATAGAAATCTGGACTTGATTTAATAAAATTCCATTGATTATTATTATTTTCAATTAAATCTTTTCTAAAATTAATGATGTTTTTATAATTAGAATTAAGTTTGAGTTTATTAATTTTATTTTTAATTTGTTTTATATGTTGTCTAGCTTTTTCACTATACAATCCAATTTGCATTAAAGAATCATTTTTTAAACATGATGTTAATATTTGTAATCCGACAAATGGATTATCCATATGATGCAGAACTCCAACTGATTCAATTATATCAAATTTTCTATCTAATGTTTTTAAATCTAGTATATCTCCTTGAATAAAATCTATATTATTAATATTGAGCTCTTCTGCCTTTCTTTTAGCATAAGATAAACTCTTAAAACTTAAATCCAGAGCAAGTATTTTTGATTTTTTATATTTCGTAGCAGTAGTTAGAGCATGCTGACCAGTGCCACAGCCTGCAATAAGAATTTCTGGACTATCAAAGTTTCTTATTTTTCTTAGATCTAAATTTAAACCAATATCATTTATGACATCTTTAATACTTCTAGGCTCAATACTTAATCCTAGATTTTCCCATCTAGGATAGGGATTTTCCTCATATTGTTTTTTTACTTTAATAGAAACGGTATTCTTTACTTTTGATATAGACTTTATTGATTTAGATATTTGATTTTCAATTTCATTTTGATTTAGATGTAATTCAAATATTTCTTTTAATTTATCTGAAAATTTAATTTTATTTGACCAACTAAAATTAGTTAAAGGTTCATAACACGATAGGCACAATATGTCTAAATCACTAATTTTTTTATTTTCTTTTAAATTATTTTCAATTCTTTTATCAATTTTTTTAATTTTTTCTTTTTCATCTTTTGTTTGACCATAAATGTATTCATTAAGCAAACATTGCGAAGATAAAGAAATTAAAAAATCAATTTGAGTTTTATCAATTTTCAAGTTGTATGTCTGATTTAAAATTTCTTTTCTTATCTTTACAAAATTTTTCTCAATAAAATAATCGGGAATGGGACAAACTTTCATAAACTGCATAAGAAGAGAATTCTTTTGCAAATTATTTAAAACATTATTAAAATCTCTATTAGTTATTTTATTCTTAATTAAGGATAAATTCTTTTTCAGATCTGTATTTAAATATAAACTATTTAAGACATTGGGAGCAATAGAATTTGGTCTAACAATAATTTTTTCTTTTAAAAGAGACAAAAGATACTTGTTAATATATTTATTTTCTTTATTTATTATATGAAACTGAAGTACTCCAGCTAAGTTATAATATGCTACTTTATAATTTGAATTGATTTCTAAAGTTGATAAATAACATTCAATAGCTTTTTTATTTAAACCCTTTTTTCTATATATATTTCCAAGATTATTATGAGCTTTAAAATAATTACTGTCTAATTTTATGACTTTAATATAATTTTCTATTGCTTTATCTTCCTGATCTAATTTGCTAAAAATATATGCCAAATTATAATAACCATCAGTATATTTAGGGTTTAGATTTACTACTTTTAAAAATAAATTTTTTGCTAATTTATAGTTTTTAAGTTCTGTAAACACTGCCCCCTGCATATTATGAAGTAGAATAGATTTAGGAAATTCATTTAATAACTCATTTGATAATCTCAAAAGTTCATCAAATTTTTTTTTATCAAATAACAATATTAATTTTTTTATTTCAACTTCTGAAGGTTCTAAAGGCTTCATCTATACAACTGAAGAAATGAGTTTTTTAGTATACTCCGATTTAGGAGAATTAAATAAATTAACACTAATATTTTCTTCTACAATTAGTCCATCTTTTAATACTATTATTCTATCTGAAATTGCTTTGATAACTGTCATATCATGACTAATAAATATATAACTAAGATTAAGTTGTTTTTGAAGTTTATTTAGAAGATTAATTATTTGATTCTGAATAGTTATATCTAAAGCTGATGTAGGTTCATCCAAAATTAAAATTTTTGGCTCCAATATAAGAGCTCTTGCAATTGCAATCCTCTGACGTTGACCACCTGAAAATTCATGGGGATATTTTTCAATAGTGTTCTCATACTCTAAACCAACTTTATCTAATATATTTTTTATTTTTTCTTCTTTTTCTTTTTTATTTATTTTTGGATAATGAATTAACAAACCTTCAGAAATAATATCTTCAACATTCATTCTTGGGCTTAATGATGAAAATGGATCTTGAAAGACAATTTGAATTTCCTTTCTCAAATTTAATACTTCTTTTTTATTTAAATGTTTAAGATCTTTATTATTTATTTTTATTTTTCCTTTTGATTTTATTAAATTTAAAATTGCTAAAATAAGAGATGTTTTTCCTGAACCTGATTCTCCAACAATACCAATGCTTTCACCAATTTTTAAATTAAAACTTACATTTTTAATTGCTTTTACATAGTCAATTGTTCTTTTTAAAAGACCTTTCTTTATTGGATACCATACATTTAAATTCTCAACTTTTAAGATTGAATCTGAATCAAAATTTTTATTTTCTTTAATAATACTCTGATAAGAAACTAATTCTTTTGTATACTCATTTTTTGGATTATTAAATATTTCGTCATTTGAACCAAATTCAACAATTTTACCATTTTTCATTACATAAATATAATCTGATAATTTTTTTACTACTGATAAATCATGACTTATAAAAACTAAAGACATTCCTAGTCTTGATTGTATATCTTTTAGCAGTTCTAAAATTTGTAATTGAATTGTAACATCTAATGCTGTTGTTGGCTCATCAGCAATAAGAACTTCTGGATTATTAGCAATGCTCATTGCGATCATAGCTCTTTGTCTCTGCCCACCTGATAATTCATAAGGATATATTTTTGGTCTTGATGCAATATCACCTAAACCTACTTCTTTTAATAAATTTATAGTTTTTTTCTTAGCCTCACTATTGCTAATTACATTGTGAGTTGTAATCATCTCTTCAATTTGTTTGTTAATAGTGTGCAAAGGATTTAAGCTTGTCATGGGTTCTTGAAAAATTGTAGATATTTTATTCCCTCTTATTTTTTGGATTTCAATTTTGTTTAATTCTAACAAATTGACATTATTAAAAAATATATCACCATTTTTTATTTTAGCACCACTAGGAAGTAGTTTTAAAATACTTAATGCAGATAAAGTTTTGCCTGAACCAGACTCGCCTACGATAGCAGTTGTTTTTCCTTTTATAACATCAAGATTTATATTTTTTACTACTTCAAGGTTTTTATTAAATTCAATTGTGAGATTTTTAATTGAAACTATTTTATCCATTTTAATTGAAGGTCTTTCTTGGGTCTAAAGAGTCTCTAATTGCTTCACCAACAAAAACTAACAAGCCTAACATCAACCCCAATGTTAAAAAACTTGTAATTCCAAGCCAAGGAGCTTGTAAATTATTTCTTCCTTGATTAACCATTTCACCTAAGGATGCAGATCCTGGGGGTAAACCAAAACCTAAAAAATCAAGACCTGATAATGCTGTTACTGATGCACTTAAACTAAATGGAAGAAAGGTAACAGTAGCTATAGTTGCATTAGGTAACATGTGTCTTATTATAATTTTTGTATTAGAAACTCCTAACGCTCTTGCTGCTCTTATATAGTCAAAATTTCTTGCTCTTAAAAATTCTGCGCGAACTACGCCAACATAACCCATCCAACTAAAAAGTAATAAGATAATCAATAGCCACCAAAAATTTGGTTGAATTACACTAGCTAAAATTATTAAGACATATAATGTTGGTATTGCTGACCACACTTCCATGAATCTTTGGAAGAATAAATCAGTCTTTCCACCAAAATAACCTTGTATTGCTCCAGCGGAGACTCCTATAATCATTGAAAAAAATGTTAAAGTAAATCCAAATAATACGGATATCCGGAAACCATAAATTAACCTTGATAGTACATCTCTTGCTTGATCATCAGTGCCAAGCCAATTTTTATTTGAAGGTGGTGAAGGAGCTGGAGCAGATAAATCTCTTATAATAGTATTATATGAATAAGGAATTATAGGCATAATCATCCATCCATTTTCCTCAATTAAGTTTTTAACATATGGATCTTTATAATCTGCTTCTGTTTCAAAATCTCCTCCAAATGTTGTTTCTGAATAGAAAGAAAATATTGGATAATAAAAGTTTGAATTATATTTTACTAATAAGGGTTTTTCATTTGCAATAAAATTAGCAAGCAAAGAAATAATAAATAAAAAACTGAATATCCAAAAAGAATAATAACCTCTTTTGTTATTCTTAAAATTATTTAGTCTTCTTTGATTTAATTTTGATAATTTCTTCATTGTCTTGATTCAAAATCTATTCGTGGATCAATAATTGAGTACATAAAATCTCCAATTATTCCCATAACCAAACCGAGTAATGAGAAGAAATACAGTGTTGCAAATATAACTGGATAATCTCTAGTCAGCGCAGCTTCGTATCCTAGCAAACCTAAACCATCTAAAGAAAAAATAACCTCAATGAACAGAGAACTTGAAAAAAGAATTCCAATAAATGCTGATGGAAAACCAGCAATTACTATTAACATTGCATTTCTAAATACATGACCATAAAGAACCTTTCTTTCAGTTAAACCTTTAGACCGTGCAGTAATTACATATTGTTGATTTACTTGATCAAGAAATGAATTTTTTGTTAAAAAAGTCAATCCAGCAAAACCACTTACAAGCATTGCAGTTAAAGGCAGTGCTAAATGCCAGAAGTAATCTATTATTTTTTGCAATAATGTTAAATCATCAAAATTTTCAGAAAATAAACCTCTTAGAGGAAAAATATCATAAAATCTTCCTCCTGCAAAAAATACGATTAGTATTACTGCAAATAAAAAATTTGGTATTGCATAACCAATTGTTACAATCGAACTTGATACTATATCAAACTTTGATCCATCCTTTATCGCTTTTCTTATACCGAGAGGAATAGATATTAAATATACTAATAAAGTTGTCCATAAACCAAGTGATATTGAAACTGGCATTTTATCTAGAACGATAGAAGTAACTTTTTGATCTCTAAAAAAACTTTCTCCAAAATCAAAGGTTAAATAATCTTTTAACATTTTGATAAAACGTTGATGTGCTGGTTTGTCCATTCCATACATCTTTTCTATTTCTTTTATAATATCTGGATCAAGGCCTTGTGCTCCTCTATATTTACTATCATTAACTGATGTAGAATTATCTAGATTAAACTCTAAAGTTTCACCCTCGCCACCACCAGAAAATCTAGCTGTTGATTCAACAGCTGTACCAGTCATTTGTGCAATCATTTGTTCTACTGGGCCACCTGGAACAATTTGAATTATTGCAAAATTTATAACCATTATCCCAAAAAGAGTGGGGATAATTAAAAGAAGCCTTTTTATTAAGTACGCACCCATATTGTGCTATTTTATATTATTTCTAATAAACTTTAATAATTAGTTTGATGTTCTATTTGACTGGATTGTTTCAAATTTATTCTGATTAATCCACCATGTATCAAAGCCTAAAGAATATTTTGGTTTTATTTTTGGTTGATCAAAAAAATCCCAATATAAAACTCTATATGATGAAATATGCCATTGAGGAATAACATAGTAATTCCATAGAAGAACACGATCAAGAGCTTTGGTTATTGTAATTAATTCTTCTCTATCACTAGCATTAATTAGACTTTCAATTAATCCATCTACAGCATAATTTTTAATACCAACAACATTTCTAGAACCATCTGTGTCTGCAGCATCAGAACCCCAAAAATTTCTTTGTTCATTACCCGGTGATAATGATTGTCCAAATGTTTGCACAACCATATCAAAATCAAAAGTTTCCATTCTTTTTTGATATTGAGCACTATCGATTGTTCTTACCTCAGCAATTATTCCCAATTTTTCAAGATTATCTTTAAATGGAAAAACTATTCTCTCAAAAGCTGGTGATCGTAATAAGATTTCAAATTCAAAAGGTTCTTTTGTACTAGAATGTAAAAGTTTACCATCAACTAATTCCCATCCAGATTCTTCTAAAAGTTTTGAAGCTTCTTGCAATTGCATCCTCATGTAACCCGAACCATCTGTAACTGGATTTGTATACTCTTCTATAAATACTTCTTTTGGTAGTACATCAAAATATGGATTTAAATAATTTAATTCTTCTTTTGAAGGAAGACCAGAGGAAGCAAGTTCTGAATTTTCAAAAAAGCTATCTGTTCTTTTATATGCATCAAAAAATAAATTTTTATTAGACCACTCAAAATCAAAAGCATAAGAAAGAGCTTTTCTTACTCTTCTATCTTTAAATTTATCTTTTCTAATATTAAATGCAAAACCTTGCATACCTTGTGGATTTTCATGACTTATTAATTCTTTTTTAATTAAGCCTTCATTCACTGCGTTTATATCATAAGCAGTTGCCCACTCTTTTGATGAATTTTCAGAGAAGAAATCAATCTCACCAGATTTAAAAGCTTCTCTTTCAATACCTCTGTCTTTGTAATAATCATATCTAATTGTGCCAAAGTTATCTTTACCAATTTTAATTGGTATTGATGCATCAAAACCCCAATAATTTTGATCTAGTTCGTAGGTAATTGATCTTCCACTATCAAATGATTTAATCTTATATGGACCACTTCCAATTGGTATTTCCAGAGATGTTTCTTCAAAGTTTTTATTTTCCCAATAATGTTTTGGTAGTACAGGTAGTTGACCAACAATTAACACTAATTCTTTATTCGTGTTTGTTGTAAAATTAAATCTAACTTTGTTTTCTTGTTCTTTAATTACTTCTTTTACATCTCCATAGTAGTATTTATAAAATGGGTGGCCTTTTTCCATTAAGGTATTAAATGTCCAAACAACATCGTCAGCTGTAATTTTTTTCCCATCGTGCCAATACGCTTCATTTCTTAATGTAAATGAAACCCAAGATCTATCATCTGGCCATTCAATCGTTTCTGCCAATAATCCGTATTCCGTAAATGCTTCATCACTTGATCCCGTTGTTAATGTTTCATACAATCCTCCAATTCCAGCAGCAGAGGTACCTTTTAAAATAAATGGATTGAAACTGTCATAGGTTCCAATGGCACTTCTTACTATTGATCCACCTTTTATTGAATTTGGATTAATATATTCAACATTTCCAAAATTTTTTGAGTATTTTGGCTCACCATGCATTGCAATTGCATGTGATATATTAGTATTTGCTTGTGCTTTTAATTGAAAAATTAGAGTAAACGTAAAGATCAAAGCGAGTATTTTCATATTTATAATATATGTCGATTTATTAAAAATTAAAATAAATTTTAGTTTATTAATTTAATTATTTCATCATGAAGCGAGCTTGTACTGGAAGCAACTAAACTGCCATCTGAGTCTAAAGATATATCTTGTCCAAACTTATCCGTAATTACTCCACCAGCTCCTTCAATTACATTTACAAGAGCCATATAATCATGCACTTTTAATGTATCTTCTAAAACAATATCAATTAAACCTGAGGCTAACATCCCATACATATAACAATCACCACCAAGTCTATAGTATCGTGATTTTTCTTTTAGTAATTCTAATCCTTTTCTGATTTGAGGTTCATTAAAATATAATCCAGATGTAAAAAGATAGGCATCTTTAATTTGTTTAATAGTACTAGTTTGAACATCTTTTCCATTACATTTTGTCTGTTGATTTTTTTCTCCTATCCACCGCTCATTGTGTGCTGGACAATTAATAATCCCTAAAACTGGTTTTTTGTTATGAAGCAATGCAATTAAATTACCAAAATCTTTATGGCCAGCTATGTAGCTCCTTGTGCCATCTATAGGATCTAGTACCCATATAAATTCAGCTTCAATTTTTTCATTTTCATACTCTTCACCCAAAATTCCATGATTAGGATATTCTTTTCTTATTCTTTCTCTTAAAACTTGTTCTGTTTCTTTATCTGCTAAAGTTACAGGACTTTCATCATCTTTAATTTCTATTTCAATTTTATTTCTAAAATAATGCATCGAAGTTTTAGATGCATCATCGGCTAAAGAGTTTGCAAATTTTGAAAACTCTTCTGTATCTATAGTCATTAATTTAGTTTATGGAAGTGGTGCTGGATTATCTGAGTGTTCTCTTAGGAAATAAACTAAGTCTGCTCTATCTTTTACTTTTTTCAAACCTGCAAAGTTCATTTTTGTACCTTTTATATATTTTTTTGGTTTATATAAAAATTCTGCTAATTCTTCATATCCCCATTCCCCACCATATTCAGCTAAAGCTTTGGAGTATGCAAAACCTTCAACATTTGCTTTTGGTCTATTTATAATATTCCATAAGTGTGGACCTACTTTATTTGCACTACCTTTTTCGTAATTATGGCACGTAGCACATTTTTTGAATAATTTTTCTCCATTATCGAGAGAAGCACTTGCTAATAACATTGAAATTGGCTCAATTACTTCTTCTTTTTTTTCTACTACTCCAACGCCAGTCGAATCCTCAGGAACGTCTATTTTATAAGCCGTTTCTTTTTTTTCATCATGATCAATATTAATGACTAAATCTCCAAAATGCCCGATAAGGGTAACAATTAAGACTGCTAATATAATAGATGCTAAAATTTTATTAACTTCAAGCCCAGACATGTATAAGTACATATACAGATTTTTTAGAAGAAAGAATATATTTGTCGTAAGTATGAAATTTAAATTCTCTTGCCTAATTGTCGCATAAATTATGAAAAATGTTGTAATTATACCTTCACGAATGGCTTCAAATAGACTGCCGGGCAAACCATTAATAGCTATAGATGGTATTCCAATGATACAACGAGTATGGCAACAAGCAATTGAGTCAAATATTGGAGAAGTGTTTGTTGCATGCTCTGAAATTGAAGTGCACGACTTAATTGTAAGTAATGGTGGCAAAGCTATTATGACAGATCCAAATCTCCCCTCTGGAACTGATAGAGTTCATGCCGCTTTTTTAAAAATAAATAATAATCAAGATATTGATATAATAATCAATTTACAAGGAGATATGCCTCTTATAAATCCAGAACATATTCTTAAAGTCATTAACCCAATAAAAAGAAATTTTACCATTGGCACACTCGCAACAAACTTACATGATAATGAATTAAATAATCCCAATGTAACAAAAGTTGAAGTTGATTTTAAAAAAAATGAAACAGCGCAGGCTTTAAGTTTTTACAGAGAAGTTAAGATAGAAAATAAAAACTTATACCATCATGTTGGTATCTATAGTTATACTCCAGTTTCAATAAATACATTTATCAATCTACCTAAATCTAAAAATGAAATAGAACTAAGTTTAGAACAAATGAGAGCTATGGATTCTAACATTCCAATTGGAGTTACGTATGTTCCTGAAGTTCCAATGAGTGTGGATACAAAAGAGGATTTAATAAATATTGAAACTAATATAAGAGAGCACAATGATAAAAGTTAATAGTTTTTCATTTCAAGGTGTAAATGGTGCTTATAGTGAACAAGCTGGAAAAAATATTTTTCCAAACGCAACAAGTATACCGTGTGCAACTTTTGAAGATATGTTTGAACATGTTAGATCTGGAAAATCTGAAGCAGCAATGGTTCCAATAGAAAACTCTCTTGCAGGAAGAGTAGCTGATACTCAAAGATTGATACCTGACTCTGATTTAAAAATAACTTATGAATATTTTCATGAAGTAAATCATAACTTACTTGGAATTAGAGGTGCAAAAATCTCAGATATCAAAAGAATAAGAAGTCATGAACAGGGAATTGCCCAATGTCGAAACAAAATTTTAAAACTAGATAAGCAAATGATTGTTGAAGCTGATACAGCCGGATCTGCTAAATTAATTTCAGAGTTAAATAATATTGAAGATGGAGCTATCGCATCTGAACTTGCTGCTGATATATATGATCTTGATATATTGGAAAAAAATTTCCAAGATACCCAAAATAACGTAACTCGATTTCTTGTTATGCAAAAAAATTTATCAGATATAAATCTAGAAACAAAGGATATCCTTACAACATTAGTATTTACAGTTAGAAGTATTCCAGCAGTTTTGTACAAATGTCTTGGTGGATTTGCTAGTAATGGTGTTAACATAACTAAGCTTGAGAGTTACATTCACCCACAGGGTTTTGATGTTGCACAATTTTATATAGATTTTGAGGGACATCCTGAGAATACATCTGTAAAATTAGCACTAGAAGAAATGAAATTTTTTTGTAAGAAGATAGAAATCCTTGGAGTATATGAGAAATCTTCATTCAGGAAAAAATAGGTTTTTTTAAAAAGTCTATTTATATTTTATTTACATTAATGTTATATTGCTACAGGGAGGATTGAGGGCAAATAAATTGCTAATCCAGTCAGATCTGAAAAGAAGCAGCTGTAACAATCTTGTTTGGGTCTCAACTCCTTCCATTAATTATAATGACAGAAGAAAAAAAATACAAAGTTTTAGCTAGAAAATACAGACCGCAAAAATTTGAAAATTTAATTGGTCAAGAATTATTAGTAAAAATTCTATCAAACGCTATTAATAATGACCGGCTGGCTCATGCTTACATTCTAACCGGTGTCAGAGGTGTTGGAAAAACCACAACTGCTAGACTTATAGCAATGAGTATTAATTGCAAAAATAGGGATAAAAAAAATTGTGAACCATGCGGAAATTGTGATTCATGCAAATCAACAACTTCAGACAGCAATCTTGATGTTATTGAGATTGATGCGGCATCGAATACTGGAGTTGATGACATTAGAGAAATAATTGACAATGTAAAATATAAACCCGTTATTGGAGATTATAAAATATTTATAATTGATGAAGTTCATATGCTTTCAAAAAGTGCATTCAATGCACTGCTAAAAACTTTAGAAGAACCACCAGAACATGTTAAATTTATCTTTGCCACAACAGAAATCAAAAAAGTACCAATAACTGTTTTATCGAGGTGTCAGAGATTTGATTTACATAGAATAGAGAATAAAATTTTATCAGATCATTTAATAAAAATTTCCAAACTAGAAAATATTGATATTGATTTAGACGCTATTTCGTTAATTGTTAGATCGGCAGATGGATCTGTAAGAGATGGTCTTAGTTTATTAGATCAAGCAATAACTAGCCCAAATGAAAAAGTTGACTCGCAAACTGTAATAAGCATGCTTGGATTAGCTGATAGAGAAAAAATATTTAACTTAGTTGAAATTATTTTAGAAGGAGATGCGCTTGGTGCAATTAACAAATATAAAGAATTGTATGAATTAGGAGCAGATATAGCAATGATATTTGATGAACTATTAAACGTAGTACATTTTCTTGTTCAAATAAAAATAGCACCAGATTTAAAAGATGACATTTATATTCCTGAATTTGAAAGAAATAAGGGAGCTGAATTGTCATCAAAAATGACATTAAATAATTTAAATATTATATGGCAAATTTTATTCAAAGGTTATCAAGAATTACAAAATAGCTCTCATTTATATCAACATGGGGAAATGATTATTTTAAGAATAATTTATTTACATGATGGTCCAACCCCAGAAGATTTAATTAAAAAAATGGACAGAGAAGTCGTTGAAAAAGAACCCTTAGAAAAAAATCTTGAACTACAAAATGAAGCTAATGAAAGTAGCAAAGTTCTAAATTTTAATGAAAATAAAAAAGAAATTTTACCAAAAGAAAATGCTGACATAATGCATGTTCAAGACTTCAGACATTTTGTCGATATGTTTTTTAAAAATAGAGAAGGATTACTCCACACTAAATTGTACAATGATGTGAAGTTAGTCTCTTTTAAAGAGGGAGAAGTTACTTTAAATACATCTAAAATTAATGACACTGCCTTCAATAGAACAGTTGCAAAATTAATCTCTAAATGGACAGGAAGAATATGGCAGATACATTCATCTACAAGTAATCTTGGAAAAAGTTTACATGATGAGGATATTATTAACCAGCAAAAAGAAATTGAAATAATGAAAAATCATCCAGAAGTAAAAAAAATATTAAAAGAATTTCCTAAAAGTAAAATTCACGCTATTACAGAACTAGGTGAAATAAATAATGATGAGACAGATATAAATCAACCAAAGATGAAAAAGGAGAAATAATGGTTAATTTAGGTAATATGATGAAGCAAGCTCAACAGTTGCAAAAGAAAATGGCTGAAGCACAGAATAAATTAAATGATATTGAAGTTGAAGGTACTTCTGGAGGAGGTCTTATTAAAGTAACAGCTACAGCAAAAGGTATTTTTAAAAGAATTTCAATTGATGATAGCTTAATCAAGCAAGAGGAGAAAGAAATACTTGAAGATCTGATTGTAGCTGCAATAAATGATGCCAAAGAAAAAGGAGAAGCTGCAGCCCAAGAAGAAATGAAAAATCTCACAGGTGGTCTACCATTACCTCCAGGAATGAAACTTCCTTTCTAAAAATGGAGCAATCCCCAATAGATAAGTTAATAAACGATATTTCAAAACTTCCAGGATTAGGAAGAAGATCAGCTCAAAGAATTGCTCTTTTTTTATTAAAAAATAAAGATAAAAATTTATCTCCTTTAATTGAGAGTTTAAACTTATCTTATAATAAAATTATTGAGTGCTCAGAATGTGGAAATATAGACATGGTAAATCCATGCAATATTTGTGCAAATCCTAAAAGGGATAAAGCAACTATTTGTGTTGTTGAGGATGTGTCAGATTTGTGGACATTAGAAAAAGTAGGATTTTATCGTGGCCTCTATAATGTTTTAGGTGGTTCATTATCAGCAATACAAGGTATAGGAACTGATGAATTGAAAATAGAACATCTACTAAACAGAATTGAAACAAATAATGTTAAAGAAATTATTCTTGCCTTAAGTACAACTATGGAAGGACAAACAACATCTTTTGTTATTGCAGATAAGCTAGAAAAATTTAAAGAATTAAATGTAACAAGACTTGCGCAAGGCATTCCTATGGGCGGAGAAGTACACTACTTAGATGAAAACACATTAAATACAGCATTCCAATCTAGAAAAAAAATTACATAAATAAAAATGGATAAATTACTTTACGTTCCAAATCCACTATTACGCCAAAAAGCGAATAAAATTCAGTCTGTTGGAATTAAGGAAAAAGAAATTGCAAAAAAAATGATGCAAATAATGTTAAAAGCACCAGGTGTAGGTTTAGCAGCAAATCAAATTGGGATTCTAAAACAAATTGTGACTATATTTTTTGTTGATCAAGAGACTAAAAAAGAAACTCAATATACATTATTTAACCCCAATATTATTTCTTACTCTCAAGAAAAAATTGTTATGGAAGAGGGTTGTCTATCTCTTCCTGAACAATTTGCAGAAATAGAGAGACCTCAAAATATATTAGTCGAGTACTTAGATGAAAATAACAAACAAATAACAAAAGAAGTGAGTGGAGTGGAATCAAGAATTTTACAACATGAAATTGATCATCTTTCTGGAAAGTTATTTGTAGATTATCTTTCTTCATTAAAAAGGAACATAATGATCAAAAAAGTACAAAAATTTTTAAAAAACAAAAAATAATGAATAATAAGAAAATAATTTTTATGGGTTCGCCAAAAATAGCCTCTGACTATCTTGAGGCTTTGATTAAAAGTAATTTCAATATTTCTGCAGTATTTTCACAACCCCCAAAAAAGAAATCTAGAGGAATGAAAAAAATTGAATCTGAAGTCCATCAACTTGCAAATAAAAATAACATAGAAGTTTTTTGTCCAAATATATTTGATAAAGATACTATTGAGACAGTGAAAAAATTAAATCCTGATTTAATTATTGTCATGGCATACGGTAAAATATTGCCAAAAGATATTTTAGATTTACCACCATTTGGTTGTATCAATATTCATGTTTCTTTGTTGCCTAGATGGAGGGGTGCAGCGCCAATAGAGCATTCTTTAATAAATGGCGATAAAGAGACGGGTATATCAATAATACAGCTAATCGAAAAACTAGATGCTGGACCAATTATTAATCAAAAAAAAATAGATATAGAAGAGGGTTGTAATAAAAATGAATTAAGTCAAAAATTAACAGAGGTTGGAATCAAATTATTAGTGGAAACTATTCCTCTTATATTTGATAAAAAAATTTCTTATTCTGATCAGGATGATAATGATGCAACATATGCAAATAAAATATCTTCACTAAACAGAAAAATTAATTTTAATAAATCTGTAAATGAAGTTTTAAATCTTATAAGAGCGCATTCACCTAAACCTGGTGCTTGGTTTACTATACAAAATGAAAGAATTAAAATTATTAAAGCAACAAAATCAAACTCTATTGGTAATGCATCGACAATTCTTAACGAAACCTTTGATATTGGGTGCAATGATGGAAGTATTGAGCCACTAATTTTACAAAGAGAAGGCAAAAATGCTATTTCTAAAGATGATTTTCTTCGGGGTTATAGCTTTAAGATTAATGATATAATAAATGCCTAACTATAAGATAATATTAGAATATGACGGGACTAATTATGTAGGTTGGCAACGTCAAGAAAATGGTCCTTCTGTTCAGCAATTGGTTGAAGACGCAATAGAAAAACTATCTAAACAAAAAATAACACTTTTTGGAGCTGGTAGAACAGATGCAGGTGTACATGCAAGAGGACAAGTAGCTAATTTTGAATTAGAGCAGCATTTTGATACTGATACTATCAGAGATGGCATTAATCATTATCTTAGACCTCAACCAATATCTGTTTTACATGCTGAAGAAGTGGATAAAGATTTTAATTCTAGATTTTCAGCAAAATTGAGATGGTATGAATACAAGATCTTAAATAGAAGATCACCAATTACGTTAGAGCAAAACAAAGTTTGGTGTGTACATAAAAAAATAGATGCTGAAAAAATAATAAAACAATCACAACAATTTATAGGCAAATTTGATTTGTCTGCTTTTAGGTCAATAAATTGCCAATCCAAATCACCAATTAAATCTATTAATTCACTAGATATAAATTTTAATCATGATGAAATAAATTTTTTAATTTCAGCTAAATCCTTTTTACATTCTCAAGTTAGAATCATGGTCGGTACACTGGTTGATATAGGACTTAGTAAAATAGAAAAATCTATTTCAGAAATTATTCAATCCAAAAAAAGAGAATATGCAGGAGTTACTGCACCACCTGAAGGATTATATTTATTGAAAATAGATTACTAATAAAAGCCAATTTCTGATAAACAAATATCTGCTTGAAAATCTTTAAATCCAGCAACTAGCCCTAATGTTTTGATATTCTGACCAACTAACTTTTTTGGTTGATAAGCATTTGATTTTTTAAATTCACTAAAGGGTGCTTTTATTACTGTCCACTCAGAATTAGTTTTAAAACTATATTTATAATATTGCCATGGAGCCATCGTCAAAGCGGTTCTTACATGAATTGAATACTCTTCATTATTACCAAACACTTTAAAATAAACACCCTCAAACTCTTCTGTTGATATTGAAGGTTTTAATTGATTTCTTATTTGAATAAAACCACCGTTATTTTCAGTCGTGACATCTCCTGTCATATGATAACAATTAACATCATTAACTTTTGATATGATCGCTTTACCCTGAGATAATCCACCCATTACTCCATCAGTAAAAAAGGCCCAATTTTGACCTTGAGAAGAAATTCCGGGTGTTTCTAAGTTATCAAGTATCATTGTATTCTGAGATTGAAGATTGAATGAAAAAAATAAAATAAAAACAAATATTATTAAACTTTTCAATTTTTACGATTTTCTGCTAATTTTTTTTTGATAAGAGATAAACCCGTTTCAACTTTTGATTTATATGATTCTTCAAATGCTTTTAACTGCCAATCTGAAAATCTAGATTTTAGTTCAGATAAATTATTTTGTTTCCATTCATTAGAAGTATTTTCATCTTTCCAAATATCTTTTTCTTCATTGGTTCTTCCACAACCGTAGCAATACCCTGATATTGGGTCAGTTTTACATACGCTAATGCAAGGCGAAGTTAATTTGTTCTGTTCCATGATAATATACATATATTTTTTTTTAGTTTATTCCATTAAAACGATGTAAAACTTTAAAATTATGAGTGATTTTAGCTATTTAAATGTTGATAATGCTTATAAATTAATAAACCAAAAGGTAACAAAAACTCCTTTGGTAACTAATGATTACATAAATAATCTTTTAGAAGCTGAAATTTATTTTAAACTTGAGAATTTACAAAATACTGGATCATTTAAACTACGTGGAGCTACATATAAAATTACAAAATTAATAGAAACTGTAAAAGACTCAGGTGTAGTAGCATATTCATCAGGTAATCATGCACAGGCTGTTGCCTATGCATCTATGATTAATACTATTAGTGCAAAAATAATAATGCCTAAAACTGCACCTCAAATAAAAATCGAAAATACAAAAAAATATGGAGCAGAGGTAATATTATATGACACTTACTTTCAAAATAGAGAAGAGATAGGAAATGAAATTCAAAAGAAGGATAATAGAGCTTTAATTAAACCCTATGATGATGAAGATATAATTGCTGGTCAGGGAACTGCAGCTATCGAAATTGTAAATGATTTGAAAGAGCAATCAATTGAACCTGATCTGTATTTATGTTGTTGTGGAGGTGGAGGGCTTATTGCAGGAACATCAACATACTTAAAACATATTTACCCAAATATAAAATCATATTCTGTAGAGCCTGAAGAATTTGATGACACAAAAAGATCTTTAGAAGCTGGTAAACTTATAGAAAATAAAAAAAATGCTAAATCTTTTTGTGATGCACTGTTGGCACCACAACCTGGTAATATAACTTTTCAAATTAATTCAAATAATCTTGAAGGAGGACTAAGTGTTTCTGATGAAGAAGTAAAAAAAACTATAATTTTGCTAGCTGAACAACTTAAAATAGTTGTGGAGCCAGGAGGAGCAGTTGCAGCTGCAGCAGCATTAAATAATAAAATTGATGTTAAAAATAAAAAAATTATAGTTATGATTTCTGGTGGTAATATTGATCTAAGTTTATTTAATAAGTTATAATGAATCAATCAAATTTAAAAAAATTACAAAATCTATTAAAAGAAAAAGATACTGATATTTTTATCATTAATAGAAGTGATGAATATTTAAATGAGTATATTTCCCCAAATGCAGAAAGATTAAATTTTATAACAAATTTTTCTGGTTCAGCAGGAAGAGCAATTATAACACCAACAGATGCCTTCTTGTATGTTGATGGAAGATATACTTTTCAAGCAAATACTCAAATTAATGTCAAAGAGATTCAAGCAAAACACTTAAATAGCTTTTGGACAGATTTAGAAAAAATTTTATTAGAAGAAGAATATAAAATTGCATTAGATCCAACTCTTCATTCAATTATAGAAATTGAAAAAGTGGTTAAAATGTTAGAGAATTCAAAATCTCAACTCAAACTAATAGATAAAAATTTTGTTGATTTAATATGGGCAAATCAACCAAAAACTCAGTATACAGATATATTTGATCATCCAACAAGTTTTGCTGGTCAGAGCAGAAGTGAGAAACTAGATATTTTAAAAAAATTTTTAGATCAAAATGAAATTGATCATTACTTTGTTTCTGGGCTTGATAATATTGCTTGGCTATTAAATTTAAGAGCAGATGATATAAAATATACACCGTTGCTTTATTCTTATCTTCTAATTTCAAAAAATAATAAACACTCTTTGTATATTAAAGAGTCTTCAATGCCAGAAATTCTAAAAAAAGAAATCCAAACACTAATAAATATTAATAATATTGAAAATATCGGATCAATTTTTAATAACATTAATTCATCTGTATCAATTGGTTTAGATTTCAATTCCACCACTTATTATTTTTTAGATCTTCTAAGAAAACAAAAAATAAATACTAAAAATTTAGCAAATCCATGTATTTTGTTAAAAGCTATCAAAAATGAAACTGAACTAGATGGGGCAAAAAAAGCACATATAAGAGATGGTGTTAGTATTACCAAATATATTTATTGGTTAAAAAATATAATGGATCCTAAATCAAATGATGAAATAAGTGTTGCACATCATTTAGAAAATCTGCGAAGAAAAAATGAATTTTTTCATTCTCTATCTTTTGATACAATATCAGCAATTGATCAAAATGCAGCCCTTCCTCATTACCGTGTTACTGAAGAAGGAAAATCATCTTTCTCAGATAATAATATTTACCTTGTTGACTCAGGAGGACAATATTTTGATGGAACAACCGATATAACAAGAACTATAATTTTAGGTAAAGCAACAACAGAACAAAAAGATAGATTTACGAGAGTTCTTAAAGGTCATATTGCATTATCAAATCATGTTTTTGAAAAGGGAACAAAAGGAACTGATATTGATTATCTAGCAAGAAAAAGTCTACAAGAAATTAATTTAGATTATGATCATGGTACCGGTCATGGTATCGGAAGTTTTTTGAGTGTTCATGAAGCTCCACAACGTATTGCAAAAAAATCAATGTTTGATAGCGTTGAGTTGTTTCCAGGAATGATTTTATCCAATGAACCTGGATACTATAAAGAAAATGAATATGGCATAAGAACAGAAAATTTAGTCGTTATCAAAGAGAATAATAATAAAAAATTATATTTTGAAAACATTTCTTGGTGTCCAATAGATTTGGATCTCATTGAAAGTAGTATGCTTGATCAAATTGAAAGACATTGGTTAAATACATATCATAAAAAGGTTTATGACACACTGGAGACGTACCTTGAAAAAAAAGAGAAAGATTGGCTTAAAGAGGTAACTTCTGAAGTTTAACTAAAGCCGCCAATTATGCGGCTTTCTTATTAATATCAAATTCAGTTTTTAGAAGGTGCTTATCTAATTCAATTTTCCACTCTTTTCCATATTCAGATTTGAAATATTTAACTAATTCCTCATCATAATTGTAGTTTTTGTCTCTTAAATCCTCGTAAACTTTATTAAAAAAGTTAAAAACATTAATCATTATTTATTCCTTTCAATAATAAAATAGTAATTATTCTATGCAATCAAAGTATAAAAATATGAATTTTAATATGCAAAAAATGCATATATAAATATATGAAAAATTTAAATGTACTTAAATTATTTAATAATGGTTAAAATTAATTGTTCCTGATTGACTTTGTGCATTAATACTTCATAAATTTTAAAATATTATAACTTTCAATGATAATTATTTTAACACAATGTTTTCCATCTAGAGTAGGGGGAATTGAAACATTGATGTATGACATAGCATTAAATTTAAGTATCAAACACAATGTAAAAGTCTTAGCTGACCAACAGGACAGTGCTAAAGATTTAGAATTTGATAAAAACAATAAAAATTTTTCAATATTAAGATTTAAAGGTCTAAAATTCTTAAGAAAAAGAAATAAATTTAATCAACTAAAAAATATTTGTTCTTCAAATAATATTGAAGCAGTCATCACTGATAGCTGGAAAAGTCTTGAGTTACCAATTAATTTTTTAAAAGAGAAAAAAATCCCAATTATTAGTCTTGTTCATGGAAATGAAATAATAATCAAAAACGATAATCATCATAAACGAATAAAGAAAGTTTTAGAATTAGCAAACGCATTAGTGGTTAATTCATCATATACTAAAAACTTACTTTCAAAAATAAGTGAAAACTTTAAAAAAATTGAGGTTATCTATCCAGGTGTAAAATCTACTAAGAATATTATAGAACAAGCAATAGATTTAGATGATAGTTATCCAACGTTGCTTACTCTTGCCAGACTAGAAAAAAGAAAAGGACATTCGTATATTCTTAAATCTATTTTTAATTTAAAAAAAATTTATCCAGATATTCAATATATAATTGCTGGCGAAGGTGATCAGTTAGAGAATATAAAGAAAGAAATAAAAAATTATAATCTAGAACCAAATGTAAAGTTAGTTGGAACAATAAATGAAAATCAAAAAAAATTCATTTTTTCTAAGACTGATATTATGATCATGCCGACAATAGATGAAACTCATGCAAATTCTATTGAAGGTTTTGGAATCGCATATATTGAAGCGGCACAATATGGAATTCCTTCAATTGCCTCAAATGTCGGAGGTACTCCTGAAGCTGTATTGCATAATAAAACAGGTTTAATTATTAATAATTTTAATGAATTAGATGAATCAATTAAGAATTTAGTTGAGAACAAACAAAATAGAATTGAATTAGGACAAAATGCAAAAAATAGAGCAGAAAATGAATTAATCTGGGAAAAACAAGTAGTAAAATACAATAAGTTAATAGACGATATTCAATGACTATTTTATTTCATAACACCACTTTTGATAAAATTGATGTTTGGAAAAAAACTATAAAAAAATATTTTAAAAATGAAAAAATAATTTCTATCAAAGATTATAAAAATTTTAATGATGTAAACTGTGCAATTATTTGGAATCTACCAGATAATATTCTTTCAAGACTAAAAAATCTCCAAGTTATTTTCTCTATGGGAGCTGGAGTAGATCACATTCTAAAACTTAAAAATTATAATAAAAAAATTCCCATAATCAGAATAAAAGATGAAGAAATGGGGGAGAGAATTGCCAATTATTCTCTAGCTCAAATATTAAATTATCAATTAAATTTTAAAATTTTTCAAAATTCTCAAATCAAACAATACTGGTCTGGAGAAAGGACACCAATTGATAATAAAAATTTAACAGTAGGTATTTTAGGTCTAGGCTTTCTTGGTAATCATATTGCAAAATTACTAAATAAATTAAATTATAATGTTATTGCATATAAAAAAAATCGAGTAAAAGTAAAAAATGTAAAAATATATATGGGTAAAAATATTATAAGTTTTATCAAAAGCTCTGATGTTATCATTTCTATTCTACCATCAACAACTCAAACAAATAATATAATAGATAAAAAGTTTTTAAAAAATATGAAAAAAAATTCTTGTTTAATAAATATAGGCAGAGGAAATGCAATTGAAGAGAAAGATCTTCTAAATCATTTAAAGAAAAACAAAAATTTTTATGCTTATTTGGATGTCTTTAAAAATGAACCTTTAAAATCAAGTAGTCAATTTTGGAGATTGCCAAATGTAACAATTACTCCACATGTGGCAGGTGTAACAGCTATAGAGCCATCTGTTAAGTATATGTACTCCAAATATACAAAACTAAGAAAAAAGAAAAAAGTAAAATCAGATGTTAATCCATCTGATGGATATTAACTGACATCAAAATAATTTTGTAAAATTCTAAAATAAATACTTTCCAATTTAATAATATCTTCAACAAAAACAAATTCATCTACTTTATGAAGAGTTTGATTTCTAAGACCTAACTCTACTACTTCACAATAGTTCTTTATATATCTTGCATCAGAAGTACCACCATCGGTAGCTTGCTCAGGTGGGCTATTTCTTCCTGTGACATCAGAAATTGATTTTGAAATAATATTATATAAATCACCGGCTTTATTCAAAAATGACTCAGCTGTTGCATCATATGTATAAGTGCAACTAGCGTTTTCCAGTTTAGAGAAAATCTTTTCTATTTTATTATCGATCCATTTTATAAGTGAGTCAGATGAGTGCATATCATTAAATCTAATATTAACTGTTGCTTTAGCTAATTCCGGAATTACGTTTTGAACAGGATTACCAATATCAATAGTAGCGATTTGAACTGATGTTGGTAAAAAATTTTCATTACCTTCATCTAGCGGCTCTTCTAATATACTATTTAATAAATTCACTAAGTGATGTGAAGAATTTTCAGCTAAATGAGAATTCGCCGTATGTCCTTGAATACCTTTTACCTGAAAAAAGAAACTAACTGATCCTCTTCTTCCAATTTTTACTTTATCGCCAACCTCATTTTTAGAAGTTGGCTCACCAACAAGACAATGATCAAATTTATAATTTTGTTTACTTGCCCATTCTAGAATTCTTGGTGTGCCGTTTACAGAATCTCTTTCTTCATCTCCTGTAATAATAAATGAAATCTTACCTGGAATATTTTTATATTTATCTACAAATCTTTTTGCGGCACTGATGAAACAAGCAACACTGCTTTTCATATCTTCACTACCTCTTCCATAAAGTTTACCTTCATCTATTTTTGCTGAAAAAGGAGGGTATTTCCAAGAATTCTCATTTCCTACTGGAACTACATCTGTGTGACCAGCATAAGCAAAATGCTTTCCTTCATTTCCTATTGTTGCAAATAAATTTTTAACTTCATAAGAATTGTTTCCAGAGAAAGTTAATGGATGACAGTCACATCCTATAGCACTTAGATGATTTTCAACGACTGTTAAAGCGCCCTCATCTTTTGGAGTTACACTTGCACATTTAACTAAGGATTGTGTAAGAATAACTGGATCAAAATTAATTTCTGACATTAATCTCTTAAAAGATCATTGATTGATGTTTTGCTTCTAGTTTTTTCATCAACTCTTTTAACAATAACAGCACAGTATAAAGAAGGATTAATATCCCCTTCTTTTTTTCCTGGTAACGTACCTGGTACCACAACTGAATACGCCGGAACTTTTCCCATATGAATTTCTCCAGTTGATCGATCGACTATTTTTGTAGACGCTCCAATAAATACACCCATTGATAAAACCGCACCTTCACCAACAATAACACCTTCAGCCACTTCACTTCTTGCTCCAATAAAACAATTGTCTTCAATAATCACAGGATTTGCTTGGAGAGGTTCAAGTACACCGCCAATACCAGCGCCTCCAGAAATATGACAGTTTTTACCTATTTGCGCACACGATCCAACTGTTGCCCAAGTATCAATCATTGTTCCTTCATCAACATATGCGCCAAGATTTACAAAAGAAGGCATTAAAACAACACCTTTAGCAATAAATGCAGATTTTCTTACAACAGCGTCTGGTACATATCGAAATCCTGCTTTTAGATGATCTTCTTTAGTCCAATTTGCAGTTTTACTTTCTACTTTGTCAAACCAAGTAGCATGCGATGCTTTAATGATTTCATTATCATTTAATCTGAAACTTAAAAGAATTGCCTTTTTAATCCATTGATTAACTTGCCATTCATTATTAATTTTTTCACAAACCCTTAAGCTTCCACTATCAAGTTTGTTTAAAGTTTCATCTACTGCATTTCTAATATCACCTGCAGTATTGACATTAATATTATCTCTCTCCTCAAAGGCATCATTTATAATTCTTTCCAGATCACTCATATTTTACCCTCATTTACATCTTTTAAAAATAAACTCAAATCTCTTGTTTGAAAATCTAAATATTCTTTAGATGCTTCAATATCATCGGAAAAATTCTCATAACCAGCATCAACCCAGACAGGTGTAAAACCAACTTTTTTTGCTGGAACTAAATTCTTTGCAATATCATCAAACATTGCGGATTTATTTGCTTCGATATCAAATAAGTTGATAATTTTTTCATAGGGAGAAATTTCTGGCTTAGGAATATAATCAGCCATTTTAATATCATATATTTCATCAAAAAAGTTTGTTAGATTTATTTTTTCTAACACATCTAAGACATGTTGCTTATTTGCATTTGTATAAATAATTTTTCTTCCCTCAAGTTTAAATAATTCATCATTAAGATTTTGATTTGGACCAACAATTGAGTAATCTAACTTATGAACTTCTTCTAAAAAATAATCAGGATCTATACCATGATTATCCATCATACCTCTTAATGTAGTGCCATGTTGCTTGTAATATTTTGCTTGTAGTTTTTTTGCTTCAGCTAATTCCATATTTAAATTTTTAGCCACAAACTCACCAATTAACTTATGTACTTGCTGAAAAATTCCACTGTCTGCAGAGTACAGTGTGTTATCTAGATCAAATATCCAGGTATTGATGTTATCTTTAAAGCTCATTTAATTACTTGTTATTTGTGTACCAATTCCATGTTCAGTGAATAACTCTAATATTACTGAATGAGGAATTCTTCCATCTAAAATAGTAGATTTTTTAACACCTTTTTTCATTGCATCAATACATGTATTAATTTTCGGCTTCATACCTCCAGAAATATATTCTTTATTGGCAATATTTTTAGCTTCTTCTAAAGTTATTGATGAGATTAATTTTTCATCTTTGTCTAAAATTCCAGGTACATCGGTTAGTAATAATAATTTACTTGCCTGTAACTCACCTGCTATAAAACCCGCAACAGTGTCAGCATTAATATTATATGTAAAATTATTTTCATCCTTACCTAAAGGAGATATGACAGGTATTTGACCATTTTTTATAAAGCTAGTTAGCATATCTTTGTTTAATTTTTTTGGTTGTCCAACAAAACCAATATCAACTATTTTTTCAATATTTGAATCACTATCTTTAATTTCCACATTCAATTTAGTTGCAGTGACTAAGTTATCATTACCAGATACTCCTATCGCTTTTCCTCCAGAGGCACTTATAGATTCTACTATTTCTGAATTGATATCTTTAGATAAAACTTCCTCAACTACCTTAATTGTTTCTTTATCAGTAACTCGTAATCCTTCAACAAATTGTGTTGATATATTTTTTGATTTAAGTCTCTCGCCAATTTGAGGCCCTCCACCATGAATAATAATTGGTGACACACCTACTTCTTTTAATAATCCAATATCTCTTGAAAAACTCTCAGACAGTTTTTTATCTCCCATTGCATGTCCACCGTATTTTATTACAATGGTATCACCACTATGTTCTCTAATGTATGGAAGAGCTTCAACTAAGGTTGAGGCTTTATGTATAAAATAAGCCTGATCACTCTCTGATAAAAAATCAAATTTCATATTTATTGTGATAACCCGTATATAGATCTTTGAATCTCTGTAATACCATTATTTTTTTTGGTCTCAGATTGATATATTTTCATAAATGATTTTTTATAATTTTGCATTAAACTTAAAATTGATTTTTTTTGATATTCTAAATGGTTATTAGATATTTTATCTATTTTAGTTAAAATTATGGAAAATTTTCTTGAGCAATCACTCAATAAATCCAACATATCAATATCAGAATTTTTGATACCAACTTTTGAGTCAATGAGTAAAAAAACATGATCAAGTGTATCTCTATTTTCTATATATTCTTCAATCAAGATCATTAAGTTTTCTCGTGCAACTTTTGATACTTTGGCAAAACCATAACCGGGTAAATCAATCATATTTATTTTTTCACTAATTAAAAAAACATTTATAGCCTGTGTTCTTCCTGGAGTTTTACTGGTTTTTGCTAGTTTTTTTGTTTTAGTTAATGAATTTATTAAACTAGATTTTCCAACATTAGATCTGCCTATAAAACAACATTCTTTTTTTACATCTGAATAAGGAATGTCTTTAAATGACTGAAAGGAACCTAAAAACTTATTATTATTAAAAAAGTTATTTAAATTTTTATTTAAGTTAGCCATTTTTGGCTAAAATTCTTCTTTGAATATACCATTGCTGTGCAATTGATAAAATATTGTTCACTGACCAATATAAAACTAAACCAGCTGCAAAACCAGCTAGTACAAAAGTAAACACAAATGGAAGTAATGCAAAAATTCTTGCCTGTGTTGGATCAGCAGGAGCAGGATTTAGTTTTTGTTGTAACCACATAGTGAAACCCATAATGATAGGAAGAATACCAATATCAATTATTGACAGTATAGGAGGCACATCCCAAGGAACTAATCCAAATATTGTCATTAAGCCTAATGGGTCTGGTGCAGATAGATCATGAATCCATCCATAAAAAGGAGCGTGATACATCTCTATCGTAACAAATAACACTTTATACAAAGAGAAGAAAATTGGTATTTGCACTAAAATTGGTAGACAACCCGCAACAGGATTAGCACCCTCTCTTTTATACAAGGCCATTAGTTCTTGCTGCATTTTTTGTCTGTCATTTGGATAGGTTTCTTTTAGTCTTTGCATATCAGGCTGAAGTTTTTTCATCTTCGCCATAGATTTAAAAGATGCCTGCGCTAGTGGAAATAAAATTAAACGCATTAAAATGGTAAAGGCAATTATTGCTAGACCAAAATTACCTGCATAACCAAAAAACCAATTAATAGCATAAGAAACAGGTTTAGTTAAAAAGCTAAACCAACCCCAGTCAATTGCATCAGTAAATCTTGGTATAGAGAGATTTTCGTCATAAGCACTTAAGACATTTAATTTTTTTGCACCCACAAATAATTTTCCGCCATAAGATATATTTTCACCCGAGTTAATTTTATATATTTGACCAACATAACCTGCTCTATAGCTATCACGTCCATTATTACCATATCTATAATTGACGTTAATAGATTGACCAGCGTCAGGAATTAAAGCAGACATCCAATATTTGTCTGTAAAACCTAACCAGCCTCCTTGTGTTTTATTATCGCAAAACTCTTTTTTTGTTTGCATTGAAGAATTACAATCATCGGCAATATCATCATAATTTTTTTCCAATAATTCGTCGTTTATTAGACTAATTAAACCCTCGTGAAGTATAAAAAAATTAATTGTATCTGGTGTGTTTATTCTTTTGATTAATCTGTATGGAAAAACTTCAATATCTTCACCACTGTTATTTTCTATTTCCTGTGTAATTGTAAACATATACTCATCATCAACTTGATAGTTGATTTTGAAAGTTATATTTTTATTATTCGTCCAACTAAGTGTAACAGGGCTTGAGGGGCTTAGAGTGGAAGAGTTAGTTTTCCAATTTGTTTCTAAATTAGGTAATTCAATGTTAGAATTTTTTAGCTCTTTCCAACCTGTTTCAATATAATATGGATTAGCAGTCCCATCCGGTAACAAAAGCTGTATATTATTCGAATCAGGTTCTAAGCTAGTTTTATATTTTGATAATATGAGGTCATCTAAAATTGCTCCTTTTAAATTTATAGAACCTTTAATAGATGCATTTTCAAAAATAACTCTATCGGTTTGAATTAAAGCTTCATCTCTACTTTGTATTTCTGAAACAGCTTGGCTGCTTTGTCCGTCAATAGATGTTGCAGGCTCTAATACTTCATCTTCTTCAAAGGATGTTGTTTGAATTGGTTGAGTTGGAAATAATAATTGAAAAAAAATAATTATCGCAATTGAAATACCAATAGCCAAATATAAATTTCTTTGCTCGTTCATTTATTTAACTCAGATTTTTTTGGTACTGGATCAAATCCGTGGGAACCCCAGGGATGACATTTTGAAATTCTTTTCACCGATAAAATTGATCCTTTAAATAACCCATGTTCCTTTAATGCTTTAATAGAATACTCAGAACAGGTTGGTAAATATCGGCAATTCTGCCCAAGTATTGGTGAAATCAATAACTGGTATAATCTAATTATTATGATTAAAGGTAATGAAATATATTTACTAACCATTTATCTTTCCCTTAAGTTCTAATAAAAGTTTATCAAATTTCTCTTCGAGCAATGACGTTTTAGCTATTAACACATAATATGAATTAATTTTACCATTAATAATAATTTTTCTAGCTAATTCTCTCATTATTCTCTTTGCTCTATTTCTTTTTACTGCGTTGCCAATTTTTTTGGAAGCTGTGTATCCTACACCTATAGAATTTTCTAGATCTTGATTGTGTAAAATTTGGATATTCATATTTTTACCTTTTATAAATTCTCCCTCGTTTCGTATCATAACGAAAGTCGATCTTTTCTTAATTGTAAATAATGTTTGGGCCATTTGGCCTTTTTAAGCGCTTAATTGAGCTCTTCCTTTTGCACGTCTTCTATTAATGATTTGACGACCTGCTTTAGTTGCCATTCTAGCCCTAAAACCGTGTCTTCTTTTTCTAATTACTCTACTAGGTTGGTAAGTGCGTTTCATAATAAATCTCTGGGCCTAATACGAATTCATTATATATAAGTCAAATATTTACTTATGTAATCGATGAAAATTTTAAGAAAAGCTAGTGAATTAGAGCCAAATTTAGTTTCAATCAAAGACAAGGGTCAGTCTATTGGTTTAGTTTTAACAATGGGAAACTTACACGATGGACATTTATCTCTCATTAGAGAAGCACAATTACATAACGAATTTGTGATCTGTTCAATATTTATTAATCCTACTCAATTTAACAATGAAAATGATTTCAATTCTTATCCAAAGACAATTGATGAAGATATTTCTAAATTAGAAAATATTGGTTGTAATGCACTCTTCTTACCTGAAGTTCAAGAGATATACCCTAAAGGATTGGCAAAGAAAAAAATTGTAAACAATTTTAGAAATATTTTATGTGATAAATTTCGACCTGGCCATTTTGATGGAGTTACTACTGTTGTGGATCTTTTTTTTAATATGATTAAACCAACGAATAGTTATTTTGGTGAGAAGGATTTTCAGCAAGTAAAAATAATACAAGATTTAGTAAAAATTAATCATCACAATATTAAAATAATTCAATGCCCATCTGTACGAGATAAAACAGGTATGAGTTTATCTTCAAGGAACTCTAAATTTTCTAATGATCAATTAAAAATTTTTGATGTATTAGGAAATAAAATTAAAGAACATATTAATCTGTTAAAACAAAATGAAATTAATAATTTAGATCAATTAAAAATAGAGTTTCTTCAAAATAATATAAATAAAATTGACTATTTAGAGATAAGAAATGAAAATAATTTAGAAATAACAAAAAATTATTCTGAAGCTAGATTATTTATTGCTTTATATATTGGTGAAATTAGAATTATTGATAATTTTAAATTATATTAAGGTATTAACCAATTATATTCTGGTTCATTATTTTTAAATGTTAATTTTAATCTACGATGACCTGAAATTTCTAAATAAAGCCAATCAATTTCATTAATTTTATTTTCAACTACTGTAAAATTTTTATATCCTTTTTCACTTTCTTCATGACTTGGCTCCTTGCCAGTTAAATGTTCAGGGATACCGTCTTCTGGAAACTCAGTGATTGAACTTGGATCTTTCAATGTTAGGTAGCATTTTCTACTAAACAATCTTGTTTTGTCCCACATTTCTTTAGCTTTATCATTTTGATTATTAACCAAAGAAGTTGTTTTAATTCGCATTTGAATTTTTAATTTATGATCATAAAACACAAATTGAGAACTATTATTGTTTTTTAAATTAGGTACTTTTGGAGACCTAAAGTCTGTGTGAAAATTTATTGTCATTCTACTGGGATCAAATTTTCTTAAGACTACAACTCTAGAATCTATTCCACCTTCACTATCAATATTACTAAAGACTGGCGTATGAAATGCGTGTTTTCTATCTTTAACTCCTCTAGTTAAATTTTTCTTTATATCCTCAAATATTTCAGCAGCATTTTCTTTTGAAGAAGTCGACATTGTTATTGTAATATAAATTGTTTTGAAGAAATAGCTAGATAATGGAAATAAATAAAATTACGAATTTATTGAATCTGAAACATGTTAAGTTTTTAATATCTATCTTTAAAGAAAATAATATTGAAATCCGATTAGTAGGAGGGTGTATTCGAGATGCTCTTCTTGATAGAGAAATCAAAGATATTGATACTGCAACAACTTTGGAGCCTCAAGATGTTTTGTCATTACTAAAAGAGAACAATATTGAATACGATGATTTTGCTATTCAATATGGATCTATAATTGCTTATCCTCATAATCGAAAAATACAAATTACAACTTTACGTGAAGATGTTAATCAAATGGGAAGACATACAAATGTAATTTACACCAATAGTTGGAAAAAAGACTCAGCCAGAAGAGATTTTACTTTCAATGCTTTATATGTTGGAAACAATAATAAACTACATGATTATTACAATGGCCAATCAGATTTAAATGAAAGTAAAATTTGTTTTATTGGTGAAATAGAGGATAGAATAAAAGAAGACTACTTAAGAATTTATCGATACTTTAGATTTAGAGGTTTATTTAATTTACCTAAAACATCTTTAAGTGATCAAAAAATTGTAGAAAAATACATTCACGAATCTTTGGCAGTGTTGACCAACGATGTAATAAGGCAAGAAATATTAAAAATGTTTAATATGTCTTTTCCTTTAAATTGCTTTTACATATCTCATCAAACGTTACAAAAATTTAAGTGGGTTGAAATAGTACAAGAGCATTTCATACGAACAAAATATGATCTTGGATTAAATAAATGTCTGAATAAGATTGATAATTTAATAAATTAGTTTTTTAGTTTACAATTTTCGCACAAACCAAATATTTCTAAATTATGTTTTTTATAATTGAAGTTATTCTTTTCTGCTTGTTTTGAAAAATAAGAAATCAAATTATTTCCAGTTAGCTCAGTAACACTATCACAGTTTTCACATATCAAAAAAGATGTAGAAGTTTTTGCATTACAGCCTTCATGCTTACAAGCAACATATGAATTTCTACTTTCTATTTTATGTACTTTACCAATTTCTATAAGCTTATCTAAAGCTCTATAAACTTGAAGAGGAGATTTAATTCCTTTTTTTTGAATATCAAAAAGGATTGTATATGCTTTAAGAGGTTCTGATGAGTTTTCTAAAATATCAAGAACTGTTTTCTGGTTTTTGGTTAAATTTACTGATGCTAATGCCATAATTTTAATTAACAAATAGTTTTCATTTTTGCAACTGACCCTTTATCTCCAGAGGAATAAGTGAAATAATAAATAATAATAATGCAACTACAATTATAGAAGGCCCTGAAGAAGTATTAATCTCAAGCGAAACAAACAATCCTGCAATTACAGATACGACACCAGCTAAAGTTGCACTTATAACCATTTGACGAGGACTGCTGCTAATATTTCTTGCAATTGCTGCAGGTATTAAAAGTAAACCAGTTATCAATAAAGCGCCAATCATTTTAATAGATAAAGCAATTACTCCTGCCAATAAGAGTGTGAATATAAAATTAGAAACTTCTGGTCGCATTCCTTCTGCTGCTGACAAATCATAATTTACCGTTGCTGAAAATAAAGATTTCCAAATAAAGTACAAAATCAATAATATTGTAGCACCACCTAAATAAACTATAGTTATATCTTCTACATCAACTGCAAGTATATCTCCAAATAATAAACCCATAAGGTCAAATCTAATTGATGTAAGAAACCCAATTAATACTAAACCTATAGCAAGTGTAGAGTGAGCAAGTAGACCGAGTAATGAATCTCCTGCGAGTTTTGTTCTTTTTTGTAAATTAATTAATAGTAAAGCAACAACAGCTGAAATTATAAAAACTGAAAATGTAATATTAAAGCTAAAAGAATAAGCTAAAGTTACACCCAATAATGCCGAGTGAGACAGCGTATCTCCAAAATAGGATAACCTTCTCCAAATTACAAGACATCCTAGAGGTCCGGCAATTATTGCAATACCAATGCCAGCTATGAGAGCTCTAGTAAAAAAATCATCAAACATTATTTGTTACTCTCCCATCTGTTTCATGAGAATGATCATGATCATGTTGATAAAGTGATAGAGTTGTGGCGTTATGTTCACCAAATAATTCTATGTATGCCGAATTCTTTACAATTGATCTTGGCGTTCCAGAGCAACATATATGACCATTTAAGCAAATTACATGATCTGTAGCTGACATAACAAAATGAAGATCATGTGATATCAGTAATATTCCACAATTAAGTGTTGAACAAATTTTTTTAATAAGATTATAAAGTGCAATTTCTCCATTAAAATCTACACCTTGAACTGGTTCATCCAAAACAAGTAAGTCTGGTTTTTTTGCGATTGCTCTGGCGATTAAGACTCTTTGAAATTCTCCGCCAGATAAATTATGAATATCGTTATAGAGAAGGTTATCTACTCCAGTTAATTTTAAAGCATCAACAATTTCAAGATTATTTATATGACTTGTTAATTTCATAAAATCAACGACACGAAGAGGCATTGTCCAATCAATATTAATTTTTTGTGGTACGTAAGCCATTTTAGAAGCAAAGTTTTTTATTTGCCCTTCATCAGACTTAAGTATCTTAAGTATCATTTTAGCTGAAGTTGTTTTTCCAGAACCATTAGGCCCTATTAGAGTAACAATTTTCCCCTTGTGAATTTCCAAGCTTATTCCTCGTACAATCCACTTGGATGACTTGTACACACCACAGTTATCTAGTTTAACCAATAAATTATTATTTTCTGCCATTTTATTATTTACAACTTAAAATGTTATATTATAACATTACAATACTTTAACACACTTAAATCTAATAGGAATACTTTTATGAAACAAATGAATATTTTTCTACATGTTTTTAAAATTATCTTGTTTTCAGGAATTCTTGTTGCAACTGCATCTGCTAGAGCAGAACTAAAAGTTGTAACGACTATTAAACCACTTCATTCATTGATTGCTAATGTTATGAATGGAATTGGTGAACCTGGACTTATAATTGAAGGAAGCATATCTCCACATAGTTTTACTATGAAACCATCTCATGCAAAAATGCTTGAAGAAGCAGATATAGTATTTTGGATTGGTGAGAGTATTGAGACATCATTAGAAGAACCTCTGGAGTCAATAGCAAAAAGTGCTGAAGTCGTAGAGTTTATGGAAGTTGAAACAATTGCTAAATTAAAATTTAGAGAAGAATCTATATTTGGTGACCACGATGATCACGACGATCACGACGACCATGACGATCACGACGACCATGACGATCACGAAGATCACGACGACCATGACGATCATGATGACCATGACGATCATGACGATCACGATGATCATGACGATCATGATGACCATGACGATCACGATGATCACGATGATCATGACGATCACGACGACCATGACGATCATGATGATCATGACGATCACAGTGGACACGACGACCACGGTCATGCACATGGTGAATTTGATGCTCACATTTGGTTAGATCCAATGAATGCTAAAGAAATGGTTCATGAGATTGCTCATGAGTTAGGTGATTTAGATCCTGCCAATAAAGAGAAATATGAAGCAAATGCTGATGCAACAATCAAAGCTTTAGACCAATTGATAAATGACGTTAGCAAGGATATTAATTCCGATGCAAAATTTGTCGTTTTCCATGACGCCTACCAATACTTTGAAGAAAGATTTGGTGTAAGAGCTGCAGGAGCTTTAACATTGAATACTGATGTTTTACCTGGTGCAAAGCAAATAGCTGATATTCAGGATGTTATTAAGGATAAGGGAATAAAATGTATTTTCTCTGAACCTCAATTTAATCCAAAGATTATTTCAACAATAGCTGAGGATATGAATATCAAAACAGGAGTTTTTGATCCTTTAGGTGCTAACATCGATGCTGGTAAGTCACTTTACTTTACGTTGATTAGTAATCTCGGGGACGAGCTTAAAGGCTGTTAATTTTTAATATTTAAATAAATTCCACCTTGTATTAAGGTGGAATTTATAGAACTAATTATAAGGAAATTGATATGGAAAATACTTCTCAGGTTCCAGTTACGGTTTTAACAGGTTTTCTTGGAGCTGGAAAAACAACACTTTTAAATCGAATTTTAACTGAACAGCATGGACGTAAATATGCTGTCATTGTTAATGAATTTGGTGAGCAGGGAATTGATAATGACCTTGTTGTTGATGCTGATGAAGAAGTATTTGAAATGAATAACGGTTGCATTTGTTGCACTGTTAGAGGTGATTTAATTAGAATTCTTAGTGGTTTAATGAAACGTGCTGACAAACTAGATGCAATTATAGTTGAAACAACTGGTTTAGCTGATCCAGCCCCAGTTGCTCAGACATTTTTTGTTGATCAAGACGTTGCTGATAGAACAAAATTAGATGCAATTGTTACAGTTGCTGATGCTGTTCATCTAAGTTCTCAACTAGTAGATCATCATGAAGCAGAAGAGCAAATTGCTTTTGCTGATGTCATTTTGTTAAATAAAGTTGAACTTGTTGAAGATAATGACATTGTGAAAGTTAATGATCGTATTAGAAAAATAAATCCTTTTGCAAAGATTATTAAAACAACACGTTGTGATGCACCTCTTGATGAAATCGTAGGCTTAAATGCATTTAGTCTAGATAGAGTATTAGATATTGAACCTGACTTTCTTGAATCAGATCATGATCATGAACATGATGATGATGTTACTAGTCTATCCTTTGTATCTGATACACCATTAGATATGGATAAGTTTCAAGATTGGTTTGGAAATTTACTTAGGACTAAGGGCCAGGATATTCTTCGATCAAAAGGCATTTTGAACTTTAAAGGTGAAGAAGAGCGATATGTATTTCAAGGAGTGCATATGCTTATGGATGCTTCACCAATGGGACCTTGGCCTAAAGGAAAAGATAGAAGTTCTCGAGTAGTATTTATTGGTCGTGATCTTGATAATATGAATCTTAAGGAAGGCTTTGAAAATTGTAAATCAGCATGAACGCTGATTTAGAAAAACTTCAAGAATCAAATAAAACTGAACTTGAAAGAAGAGGTTCAATTTTTAATATTGGAGCTCCAGCTACAGAAGCGGTTACAATTCGTGATCAAATAGCGGTAGGATTTGGTGACGGCACCGTAAGATTTTTTCAATCTGGATCTGATCCTAAAACTGTTAAAGCACATAAGGGTGTAGTGTTGAGTATGACAAATTATGAAGATCATGTGTTAACGGGAGGAGACGATGGACGTTTTCTAAAAATATCATCTGATGGAAATATTGATGAAATTTTTAATTTTGGTTCAAAGTGGGTTGACTGTGTAGCTTCTCACAAAGATACTAAAGTTTGTTCATCAGGAAAGACTGTTTATATTTGGACAAAAAACAAAGATAAACCTCAAACTTTAGAGCATCAAAGTACTGTTGCTGGATTAGCATTTGATAATAAAGGTAAGCGTCTTGCGGTCTCAAGATACGGTGGAGTAACAGTGTGGAAACTTAATAATAATAAATGGACAGCATCAAATTTTACCTGGAAAGGATCGCATGGAACTGTAACGTTTAGCCCAGATACAAAATATATTGTAACTGCAATGCAAGAAAATCAAATTCATGGTTGGCGCATAAATGACAAAGCGGATTTAGCAATGAGAGGTTATCCATCAAAAATTAAAAGTTTTACTTGGGTTGGTGATACACCGTATTTGGTAACATCTGGATCCAGTGATGCAGTTTGCTGGCCATTTGATGGTAAAGAAGGACCAATGGGGAGAAAGCCAATTGTTGTTGCAAACGGTGGTAAAGAACTTGCAACATTTGTTAAAGCACTTAATGGAGAAAAAGCTGTTTTCACCGGTTTTACAGATGGGTCAGTTTTATTAGCAGAAATTGATGAAAGCAAAAAACCAATTATGATTAGAAGTTCAACAGGTTCAGAAGTTTCAACAATAGCTATATCTAGTGATAACTCACAAATATTAATTGGCGATATGAAAGGTTCTATTCTTTTATCATCTTTATGGGCAGACAATTAAAGGAGAAAATATGTTTAATCGTAAAACTCAAAATGTTGAAAAAATAAGAAATCTTAAACATTTAATTTCCAAGAAATATAAATTACCAGAAAATACTATAATAAGTATTGCTGAGCTCAGTTGTCATGAACCTGATTGTCCACCAATTGAAACTGTAATTACTGCAAGAAATGAAGACGGATCAATGAAAAATTGGCGAGTTGCAAAGTCAATAGAAGAAATAGAGGAGTCAGATATTAATAATCTAACAAATCACACTCATTAAATTATTAAATTTAAAATAATTTATTAACAGCAATCTCCACCTTCACAAGTACAGCAACAGCTACAACTGCAACCACACTTTGGTGGGTTTGGACTTTGATTTTTCATAATCATACCTATATATTTTTTATAATAATTTAAAATACAAATGAGAAAAGCATTAGAAATTAAACAATGTATGAAGACTTTCGAGGGTGACGGGATACCTGTAACGAGAGCTTTCCCTGTCCCTGGTATGAGAGAAAATGATCCATTTCTTCTTTTTGATCATTTCGGCCCAATTAATTATGAGCCAGGAGGAGCAACTGGCGTACCTGCGCATCCTCATTGTGGATTTGAGGCAATTACTTACATGCTTGGTGGTGAGGTAGAACACAGAGACTCATTTGGCGGACAAGCAGAAATTGAAACTGGTGATGTACAATGGATGACAACTGGTTCAGGTTTAATTCACTCTGAATTAGTAACAGAAAAATTCAAGAAGAGTGGCGGTATCATGCAAGGTTTACAAATCTGGGTTAACCTTCCACAAAAAAATAAAAAAGTGAAACCTTGGTATCAACATATTAAGAAAAATAATATTCCATCAGTAACTGAAAACACAAATATAGAAATTAAAGTTCTTGTGGGTGAAATAAATGGAACCAAATCCAAAGTTCAAACATATTCACCTGTATCAATATTTGATATTCAATTTACAAAACCAGATATGACAAAGTTTAATATTGATAAAGAACAAAATCTTATGATTTATATTATTGATGGTCAGTTACAGTTCAATGAGAAAGATAAAATCGCTAATAAAGGTGATATGATTTACTTTGATCAGTCAAGTGATGAAGTTCAACTTACATCAATATCAGAAAAGGGATCCTACCTAGTTTTAGCAGGTAAGCCGCTTAAAGAACCTGTAGCACGTTATGGTCCTTTTGTGGCGAATTCTGAGGGAGAAATCAAGCAAGCAATGATGGACTATCAAGAAGGAAAGATGGGAAGCTTAGCTTAAGTTAATTGACGTAACATTTCACCAGCTACAATAGCAACTGAACTACTAAGATTGATCGATCTAGGCCCTTTTATCATTGGTATTGTTAATCTTTCATCGACAGAGCTATGGACAAAATCAGGTGCTCCTGCACTTTCTCTGCCAAATAAAATAATATCATTTGATTGAAATTTATAATCGAAATAACTTTTTTTACTTTTAGTTGTTAGAAGAACGAGTCGATATGAATTATCTTTTGACCACTCATAAAATTTTTCCCAACTTAAATGTTTTTTTAATTCTAGATAATCATAGTAATCCATTGATGCTCTTTTTAATCTCTTATCATCAATCACAAAGCCAGCTGGCTCTATTATATCTACTGGTATTCCAAGACAGGCACCTAGTCTAAATATGTTTCCTGCATTCTGTGGTATGTCGGGTTCAAATAGAGCAATTCTCATGTTTTTTTACTATATTATTTTATTACTTGCGTCACGCTGGCACATATTTAAAAAGTATTTTTTTGAGTAATTAAGATATAAGAAATTCACAATAAATGGCTAAAAAACCCAAAAATAAGAGAAGAGATTTCCTACAACTTAGCACTGTAACGCTTGGTGCTGTTGGAACAGCTGCTTTTATATGGCCTTTTCTAAAAAGTATGAGTCCAGCAGAAGACACATTAGCTGCAGGATCAACCGAAGTAGATATTAGTGCTATTGAAGAAGGTCAAAGTATAACAATAAAGTGGCGTGGAAAACCTGTTTTCATTAAAAAAAGAACAAAAGATGAAATTGATGCAGCTAAAATGGTTCAAGCTTCTGAATTAAGAGATCCACAAGATGATGCTGATAGAGTACAAAAAGAAGAATGGTTAGTTTTAGTGGGAGTATGTACACACTTAGGTTGTGTTCCACTTGGTCAGAAGGTTTCAGATATGAAAGGTGAGTACGATGGTTGGTACTGCCCATGTCATGGTTCACATTACGATACATCAGGTAGGATAAGAAAGGGACCAGCTCCCAAAAACTTGGACGTTCCGCCCTATACCTTTTTAAATGATAATACTATAAAGATAGGATAACATGGATAAGAATCGAAAAGTACATCAGTTTAAAAACCCTGTCCTCAATTGGATAGAGTTTCGTTTACCAATTATTTCTTATTTCAAAAAAGAATACGGTGATTATCCAATGCCTAAAAATTGTAATTATTTTTGGAGTTTTGGTGCATTAGCAACAATTACGCTTGTTACAATGATAGTAAGTGGAATTTTTCTTGCAATGAATTACACACCACATACTGATATGGCATTTGATAGTGTTGAAAGAATAATGCGAGATGTCAATTACGGTTGGTTAATGCGATACATCCATTCCAATGGTGCAGCCTTTTTCTTCATCATTGTTTACATTCATATAGTAAGAGCAATGTATTTTGGTTCTTACAAATATCCAAGAGAGCTTAATTGGATTTTAGGTGTATTCATATTTTTATTAATGATGGCAACTTCTTTTCTTGGTTACACATTACCGTGGGGACAAATGTCTTATTGGGGAGCTACAGTTATAACAAATTTATTTAGTGCAATTCCATTTATTGGTGAGGGATTAAAGACATGGCTTCTTGGTGATTACAATGTTGGAAATGCTACTTTAAACCGTTTCTTTGCTCTTCATTATGTTTTACCATTTGTTATTTTTGGTGTTGTAGGATTACATGTTGCTGCAGTCCATGTTCATGGTTCAAATAATCCTGATGGGATTGATATTAAAACTAACAATGACTCAGTAAACTTTTTTCCATATATGTTAATTAAAGATACAGTAGCTATGTGTGCTTTTGGTGTTGCCATTTCTGCAGTAATATTCTTTGGACCAAATCTTATGGCTGAAGTTGATAATTATATTCCAGCAGATCCACTTGTTACTCCAGCTCACATTGTTCCAAACTGGTATCTTGCACCTTTTTATGCAATTTTAAGAGCAGTACCTGATAAATTAGGAGGAGTTCTCCTAATGTTTGGTGCGATAGTAATTCTCTTTGTTCTACCTTGGCTTGATAGATCAAAAGTGAGAAGCTGTAATTATAGACCAATATATAAGTGGTTTATGATGGGCTTTTTTGTTAACTTCTTTGCATTAGGCTACGTTGGTATGCTTCCTGCTGAAGGTTTATATCTTTTAATTGCTAGAGTAGGTTTACTTTACTACTTTGGTTTTTTCTTTATCATTACACCTTTTGTTGGTTGGATAGAGAAGCCAAGTAAGCTACCGCTCAGTATTAGTGATGTTTATGCTAAAAATATAGCTCCTAATATTGGCGGAGGAGAAAAAGGAATTCCTTCACCAGCAATGCAAAAAGATACAAATCTATAATGCGCCTATTACTTATTATTTTTTTATTATTCGCTTCAAATTTGTTTGCTGCAGAAATGAGTACTGAAAAAATGCCAAAACATGATTGGTCTTTTAAAGGTGTAACGGGAACTTTTGATAGAGCTGCAATTCAAAGGGGCTATAAAGTTTATAGAGAAGTATGTGCAGGATGTCATTCAATGAAACTTCTGTATTACAGAGATCTTATTGATGTTGGTTTTTCCGAGGCTCAAGTAAAAGTAATTGCTTCTGAATATACTGTATTAGATGGTCCAAATGATGATGGTGAAATGTTTGAAAGACCGGCTAGGCCAGCAGACAGATTTGTTAACCCATACGCCAATGACAATGAAGCGAGAGCAAATAATAATGGAGCCTATCCTCCTGATTTAAGTGTAATTACAAAAGCTAGAAAATATGGAGTTGATTATATTTATAATCTTCTTCTTGGTTATGTTGAACCTCCAGAGGGAATGGAAGTGGGTAATGGAATGTGGTACAATAAATGGATGGCTGGAAATCAAATAGCTATGCCAGCACCTATAACCGATGGAAGCGTAGATTATGATGATGGCACTGATAATAATGCAGAACAGTTATCGGCTGATGTAACACATTTTCTTCACTGGGCTGCTGAACCAGAAATGGAAGAAAGAAAAAATTTAGGAATCAAAGTAATATTATTCTTTATTATTTTAGGAACAATTGTGTACTTAGCAAAAAACAGACTTTGGCGAGACGTCACTTAGACATTAAATAAAAAGTTCATTACATCTCCATCTTTGACGATATAATCTTTACCTTCTTGTCTTAGCTTTCCTGAATCTCTACTTCCAGCATCACCATTATTTTCTAAATAGTCTTCATAAGAGACAGTTTCTGCTCTAATAAATCCTTTTTCAAAATCAGTATGAATTTTTCCAGCAGCTTGAGGTGCAAGTGTTTCTTTTTTTATTGTCCATGATCTTGTTTCTTTTGGACCACATGTAAAATAGTTTATCAAACCTAAAAGTTCATATCCTGATTTTATAACCTTATTCAATGTTGTTTGATCTAAATTAAGTTCTTTAAGAAATTCAAGTTTTTCTTCTTCATTATCTAATTCGGCTATTTGTGCTTCTATTGATGCAGAGATTAAAACTACACAATGATTATTTTTTTTGGCAAACTCGATAACTTTTTTTGATAACTCGTTTCCAGTGTGAATAGATTCTTCATCTACATTACATATGTACATAGTAGGTTTTAGACTAATTAAGTTAAGACTATTTACAAAGTCAATTTCATTACTAGCAAATTCATCAATTTTTAAGATACTATTAGCATCTAGCATTTGTAAGATTTTATTTATTATTTCGAATTGATGTTTAGCTTCTTTATCATTTGCTTTTAATTTTTTTTCTAAACTAGTTTTTTTATTATTTAAGCTTTCAAGATCAGCTAATTGCAATTCTAAATTTATTGTTTCAATATCATCTAGTGGATCAATTTTTGATGATACATGAGTAATGTTAGTATCTTTAAAGCATCTAACAACATGTGCTATTGCGTCAACTTCCCTAACATGTCCTAAAAATTTATTTCCTAAACCTTCTCCTTGTGATGCTCCCTTTACTAATCCTGCAATATCAACAAAATCCATAAAAGAAGGAATTATTTTTTCACTTTTTCCAATGATCGCTAGTTTATCTAATCTGTCATCGGGCACTGCAACTCTTCCTATATTTGGTTCTATAGTTGCAAATGGATAATTTGCAGCTTCCGCTTTATTTGATTGGGTAAGAGCATTGAATAAAGTGGATTTACCAACATTTGGCAATCCAACTATCCCACACCTAAACCCCATAATTAATTTTGCTCACTTATTTTTGTTAAAAATAGAGGAATATCTGAAAATATTAATTCTATATTTCTAACTATTTTATCAATTTTTTTACTTATTATTTCTTCTTCTGATTTTGAAAATTTATTTAAAACATAACTTGAAACTAAATCTTTATGTCCAGGATGATCAATTCCAATACGTATTCTAAAATAATTTTCCCCTATAAATTGGTCAATACTTTCCAATCCATTATGACCTCCGTTTCCACCACCTTGTTTTATTTTTACTTTCGATAATTCTAAATCAAGATCATCATGGATAACAAAAGTATGGTCTAATTTGATTTTATAAAAATTTACAATCTCTGAAACAGCTTTTCCAGACAAGTTCATGAATGTAAGAGGTTTTAACACAAAGATTTTTTGATTATTTATTACGCCTGAATATAATTCTTTAATTTTATCTTCTTTGATTTTGTCTAAATTAAAATGCAAGATTATATTTTCCACTAAATGGAAACCTACATTATGCCTGGTATTTTTATAATTCACACCTGGGTTTCCAAGTCCACAAATCAAAAACATAAAATGAGATATAAAGTAAAGTTACTTAGATTCTTTATTTTCTTCTTTATTATCAGAAGTTTCTTCCTTCTTTTCCTCTGATTTCTCTTCACCACCTTCTGCTGCACCTTCTTCAGTTGTTTCTTCAGTTTTAGTTTCAACTTCTACAGTTGGCGGAACTAAAGTAGCTATTACGAAATCTCTATCTGAAATAGTAGGAGCAACTCCCTCAGGTAGTTGAATATTACTAATTTTAACTGCATCACCTATTTCGCTTTCAATTAAATCGAATTCTAGTTTGCTAGGTATATTATTTGCATTACATGTTAGTTCAACAAGTCTTCTGACAGTATTTAAAACTCCACCTTTTTTCAAACCAGGACATTTATCTTGATTTAAAAACTCAACAGGAATTTCAACGTTTACTTTTGTATTTTCTTGAACTCTTAGAAAATCAAAATGTATAAGTTGATCACTTACTGGATGATATTGTAATTGTTTGGGAAGTATTTTTTCTTTCTTTCCATCAACATCAAGATCGATAATTGTTGAATAAAAAGAACCGGTGCCCATTAATTTTTTCAGTATTTTATCTTCTAGAGCAATTTTCTTAGGTTCAGTTCCCTTGCCATAAATAATACCAGGGACCAATCCCTTAACTAAGAGACTATGATTTGAACCAATATCTTTATTTCTTTCAATTGCTTTAAAATCACTCATAAAATAAAAAATTTAATCGAAAAGAGCAGACACTGAAGTATCAGTGTTAATTCTTTTAATCGCATCACCCATTAAAGGAGCAATACTAATATGTCTAATGTTTTTTGTGCTTTTTACCTCCTTAGAAGGCTCAATAGTATCAGTTAAAACCAATTCTTTTATGCTTGAATTTTCAATCTTTTTAAGGGCATCTCCAGATAATACACCGTGAACAATATAAGAATAAATTTCTTTAGCCCCATTTTTATTTAGAGCTTCAGCAGCATTACATAGTGTGCCTGCAGAGTCAGCTATATCATCTAGTAAGATACAAGTTTTATCTTTTACATCTCCAATAATATTCATTACTTCAGATTCACCAGCTTTTTCTCTTCTTTTATCGGCAATTGCTAGCCCAGCATCTAACCTCTTAGCGAAAGCTCTAGCTCTAACAACACCACCAACATCAGGTGAGGCAACAACTAAATCTTTGTTTCCATTGAATCTTTCTTTAACATCATCGATTATCGGTCTTACAGAAAAAATATTATCTAAAGGAATGTCAAAAAAACCTTGAATTTGACCAGCATGCAAATCCATTGTTAACACCCTATCAGCACCCGCGGATGTAATTAAATTTGCAACAAGTTTGGCAGTGATTGGTGTTCTAGGTCCAGTCTTTCTATCTTGTCTTGCATATCCATAATAAGGGATAACAGCAGTAATCCTTTTCGCTGAACCTCTTCTTGCAGCATCAATTGTGATTAAAAGTTCCATTAAATGGTCATTTGCTGGATGTGATGTAGATTGAATAATAAAAACATCTTCACCTCTAATATTTTCATTTATTTCCACAAATATTTCTCTGTCATTAAAGGTTCTAACAGAGGCATCTGCTAATGGAACATCAATATGTTTAGAGATTTTTTCTGCTAGGGATTTGCTACTATTACAGGCGATTATTTTCATATAATCAAATTAATTACTATATTAGAATAATAATAGATCAACTAAAATTAATCATTAAATGCAATGATATTTAGCATTCTTCCAGTATCTCTAAATTTTTGTGATTCCCTTCGATGGCTAAAAAAAACTCTCTTATTTGAGAAGGTATCTTTGTTAATATTATATATATTTTTAATACCCAATTCCTCAAATTGATAGTTAATCAATCCTCTTAAATTAAATAAGTCTTTGTCTTTATTTTTGTGTTTGAAGAAAATAGAGTATTTTTTATTTTTGATTATAAACTTACTTTTAAAGTCTTTTGATACTTCAAAGTTTTTAAAACTCAAACAAGGACCAATAAGAACCACAATATTTTTTTTAATTATTTTTTGTTTAACAAAATATTCTATACCTTTGGCAGCTATATTTTTTAAGGCCCCTTTCCAACCTGAATGAAGAGCGCAAATATATTTTTTATTTTTATCGAAAATAAAAATTGGACAACAATCTGCAGTTAAAACCCCTAAAGCTATTTGCTTATTGCTTGTTATTAATCCATCTCCAGAATACTTATTACCTATATTTTTTTTATTAATTTTTACAATTTTGTTGGAGTGTATTTGACTAATAAATTTAATTTTTTTTTTGATCTTTAAATTTTTAAGACAGATATCAATATTTTTATGTACATTTACTTTAGTATCTTTGCGATTAAAGCTACAGTTTAATGAATAGTTTTCTTTTTTTGATACTCCACCATTTCTAGTAAAAAAACCAGCTCTAACAAAAGACTTAATTTTTGCATGAGTAAAATAATTTTTAGTAATCATAAGTTAGAAACAACAAGACACTTAAATAAGTTTCCCATCCTATCAACATTAATTAATCTATCCACTTCTTCATCTAATAGATTTTTATTTAAATTTGAATTTTTAGTGAGCAATTTTTTCTTTCGTTCAACTATTCCATATTTTATTAGAAAATCTCTTTGCGAAACAAATTCGTTGATTTGTAATTTGTTTTGTTTTGCTATTTCAATTAATTCATTGAAATTTACGTGACTTGAAATGTCTTGATGGCCTATATTTTCAAATATACTCGTTTTTTTATGATTATATATTGCTTGTAACGTAAAGTTTTTTAATTCTTTATTATATCCATAATCGATTAAAATACATAAACCTCTATTTTTTTTTAGATATTTACAAATTTGCTCGAAATATTTATTTCTTGAAAAAGAAACTTCATAAATTTTTTGTCTTTTGTATTTATTTAAATAATCTAATATTTTTTTACTAATTACTCTTTTATTTATAGGATAATATTTATTTTCCTTCTTATTGAATTTTACATATCTTTCAAACCAATGATTATTATCATTTAAAAATTGCCTTACAGGAAAGCAGTCAAAAAATTCATTTGAATATATTATAGAAGGCAGTTTAGATCTGAAATTTAAAGTTTTTGCCCATCTAATTTTTGATTGCTTAAAATAATTTAAATTTTTTTCTTGTATTTTTCTTAATTCTTTATTTATTTCTACTAAATTAACATTAGCATTTTCGAAAAAGTTAGGAAGTATCTTTGCAGTTCTTTCAATATCTTTAAATAAAGTTCCATTTCCTGGTCCTAATTCAATTAAATTAAATTTTGAGTTAATTTTCTCTTTCCAATTATAAACTAAATACACGCCAATAATTTCTCCAAACATTTGTGAAATTTCTGGAGATGTAACAAAGTCAAATTTTCTTCCTATGGGTTTCTTTCTTAGGTAATAACCATTATTTCCAAAAAGAGCCATTTTTATAAATTTATCTAAACGAAAATTTTTTTTATTGTTAAGAAGTTTTATTTTATTAATTTTTCTTTTGCTTAACATTTTGAATTATCAATATTCCAAAAATAAAAAAAGGTATACATAGTATTTGACCCATTGAAATAAAATTAAAAAATAATCCTAGGTGCATATCTGGTTCTCTGACGTATTCAATTAGAAATCTAAATATGGAATAAAGTATTAAAAATAGACCACTAATTGCTCCGTAAATTTTGTATTTTTTTATCTTATAAAAATAGATTAATAATATGAGAAATAAAATAATTCCCTCAAGAAAAGCTTCATATATTTGAGAAGGATGTCTCGGTATATTATCTATTGAAGGATAAATAACTGATATATAAAAATCGGTTGGTCTACCAATTAGCTCTGTATTAATAAAGTTTGCAATTCTCCCAAAGAATAATCCAATAGGAGCAACGATTGAAACTAAATCAGATAAGTAGAAAAAACTTTTTTCATTAATTTTTGCAAATATTAAAGTACTTATTATTATACCCGTCAAACCACCATGAAATGACATACCTCCATTCCAGATTTCAAATAGATAAAAAGGATTAGTTAAAAATTCATTAAGTTGATAAAAAATAACGTATCCTGTTCGTCCTCCAATAATTACACCTAATACTGCCCAGATAAGAAAGCTATCTATATTTTTATTACTGTATTGATTTCCGTAAATTACATTTAATTTTTTAATAATATAAATTCCTAATAGAAATCCCAATATATATGCTAAACTGTACCATCTTATCTCAATGAAACCAATTGATAAGATGACAGGATCTATTGATGGTTGAATAAAATTCATTTATCTATATTTAATATTATAACATGGTTGATAGAAACAAAATACTTTCCGATTTATCAAAATTTGCAGTTGATGCTATGAGCACTTTTTCAGGTGTTAAAGAGGAGATTGAAACAATTGTATCTTTACGAGTTAACAAAATTATAAAAAAAATGAATCTCGTTAAAAAAGATGAATTTGATGCACTGAAAAAAATGGTGCAAAAAGTAATGATGGAAAATGAAAAATTAAAGAAAACATCTTCAAAAACAGTAAAATCTAAGAAAAAAACTGTTAAAAAGAAAAAAACTATAAGAAAGAAATCAAAAAGGTAGGAATCCTCAACTAATTCACATTTTTTATAGATTTTGCCTTGCAAAACACGAGTTCAATTTAGTAATCAAGATATAGTACTAATTATATGTGCTATGACTACATGATGTAGGGAAATGAGAATATATTGTTAAATCCTATAGATATTATTGAAGATGTTATTCATCAAAAAAAATGGAATTTCAGTAGAGCCGCTGATCATGAATTAGTAGCCGAGATTGCATCCCACTGGTGCGCATATAGATTATATTTCACATGGTCTGAAAATATCAACGCGCTAAGTTTTTCAATAACATTTGACATTAAGTTTCCCGAAACTAAACTAAATAATGCTTATGAACTTCTTGGTCTTATAAATGAGAACTTATGGATTGGGCATTTTGATATAACTAGCAAAAATGGCATCCCAGCATTTAGACATACTTTACTATCAAATAATTCAACAGAAACATTACACAAAAAATTTGAAGATCTTGTTGATATTGGAATTTATGAATGTGAAAAATTTTATCCAAGCTTTCAACAAGTTCTCTTTGACGATATCCCCCCTAAAGAAGCTATAAAATTTTCTAATTTTGAAGTTATTGGTAGAGCTTAAATTTTATAATAAAACTGCTATATGATAGCTAGATGAAATATATCTTATTAATTGGATGCGGTCATATGGGTGGATCTTTAATGCTTGGATGGTCCAACTCCAAGAATTATAATATCAGTGTTATAGATAAAAAAAAATACGCAATTCTTAAAAAAACAAATAGAAATAAGAACATAAAACTTTTTAGATCAATTAATGATATAAATAATCTAAAAAGTTTTGATTATATAATATTTGCAACTCGACCTCTTGAATTAACAAATGTTTTTAAAGATTTAAAAAATGCAAAATTTAATAAAAAAACTATAGCAATAAGTGTAATAGCTGGCAAAAAAACAGAAATTTTTAAAAAAAATTTATTTAATATTAACAAAATTGTAAGAGTAATGCCAAATATGCCTGCATTAATAGGAGAGGGTATTCATTGCATTTATACGAATAAATCTATTAATAAAAAAGAAATCAAAGAGATTGATAAATTATTTTCTCTAAGTGGCAAAACTCTTTTTTTTAACAGTGAAGCTTTTATAGATAAAGCAACTGCTGTATCAGGAAGTGGACCAGGTTTCATATTTCAGTTAATTGATATTATGGAAAAATCTGCAATTAATTTAGGTTTTTCTAAAAGCACAGCTAAAATTTTAATTAATGAAACTATTAGAGGTTCTTTAAATTTATTAAACTCTAATAATATTTCTGCTGAAAAAATGGTTGAAACTGTTGCAACTAGAGGAGGTACAACTGAAGCAGGAATCAAGAAAATGAAAATAAATAAAGTTGACAAAATCTTTAATCAAGTTTTTAAAGCAGCATATACAAGAGCAAAACAACAAGGTAAAGGTAAGTGAATCAAAATAAAATATCTCTAGCAAAAAAGACTTTAAAGTATTTAGAGAAAAAAAATTTAAGAGACATTAATATTAAGAATTTTTTATTAAATACTAAAGTGCCAAATATAAATAATAAAGTAGATTTAATCTTGAATATTAATGATTTCTTTGATTTTCAATTAAAAAAAAATCTTGCTAATATAGAACAGTCATCTCAAAGAGATATGTTATTTGAAATTATGATGGCACGTTTTGATATATTGAATGAATATAGAGTTTCTGTAAAAAATATAATTAATCATTTTATATCTAAACCACAAGTAGTATTAAAACTTATTCCTAAATTAATTGAGAGCAAAATTTTAATTGCTACTTTTGCAAATATCAATCCTAGTGGTATTCAGGGTGTGATAAAAATAAAAATTATTTTTGCACTTTATTACCTAACCCTATTCACTTGGCTTAATGATGAAAATGAAAGTTTAGAAAAAACAATGAGTGTATTAGATAAATATTTAAACAATATTGAAAAATTTATAAAATTTTCATGAGCTCTCAAAATTTTATTAATTACGAAGAATTCAAAAAAGTAGATATAAGAATAGGAACAGTAATTGAAGCCTATGAATATAATGAACTTAAAAAACCATCTATAATTTTGAAAATAGATTTTGGTGAAAAAATCGGTATAAAAAAAACCTCTGCGCAGTTACAAAAATACTATAAAAGTGATGAATTAATTAATAAGCAAGTTATTGCTGTTATAAACTTTGAATCTAAACAAATTGGTAAAATTATTTCAGAAGTATTAGTTCTTGGTGTACCAGATTTAGAAAATGAACCAGTTTTATTGTCTCCAGATAGGCCAGTAAATAATGGGGGTAAATTATTTTAAAATCAAAGAGGAAGTAAAACTTTAAGTTGTAGACCTCCAAGATTTGACTCAGCTAATTTAACATCACCTCCATGTGATCTAATAATATCCCTTGTAATAGTTAATCCTAAACCGCTTTCTCCCTTAAGTTTGTTCCTAGAGGGGTCTAAAGTAAAAAAAGGTTTAAATACATCTTCATATTTATCTCTTGGTATGCCCTCACCATCATCATTAAATTCAATGACACAATCTTTTTCATTTGTATAAAGAATTATTTCAATTTTTTTTGCATATCTTTTTGAATTATCAATTATATTATTAAAAGCTCTTTTAAGTTGTATCTGTCTACCAGAAGTTTGAATAATGTTTTTCTCTTTTATAGTTAACTGAACACCATTTTTTTCAACAGTTTTAATAATATCACCCATTAATTCATTTATTATAATTGTTTCAATTGGTTCAGGTGATTCTGTTTTTACAAAACTAACATAACTATCTAACATTGAAGTCATTTCATTAACATCTACTTCAAGTTCAGATTTTGCTTTCTCATCTTTCATCAAGGAAATTTGCAATTTCATTCTTGTTAAGGGGGTTCTAAGATCATGGCTAACACCAGCTAACATTTCTGTTCTTTGCTTTAAAAATCTTTTAATTCTTGTTCTCATCTGATTAAAAGCATTAGCCGTTTGCCTTATTTCATATGCACCTGCGGTCTTAATATCTGGGGCATCTAAACCTCTTCCAAATGTCTCAGCAATTATAGCCAATCTTTTAAGCGGTCTTAATTGCTTGCTCATTAAAAAGTAAGACATAAAAAAAAGAATAATAGAAGCAAAAATCATCCAAAGTAGAAAGACAAAAGCAGATTCACTATACAGTCTATCTTTATCAACATTAATTTCTAAAATATCTTCATCAATTTGAATATATATCAAAACACCTTCTTCAAGATTAGACAAATCATAATCAAACTTTTTTTTCAAATTACTTAATGATTGATTTAATCTTTTAGATAATATTCCTGAATTTAAACTAAATTTTGAAGACAATAATTGTTTATCATCAATAATATTGATTTTCATTTTAAAATCCTGATTTGCTATATTAACTGCATTATCAATAAGATTACTATTAATTAATTTTACTAAAACATTAATATCTGCCGCTACAGACTCCGTCAGTCTTTTGGAAATAATACTCCATGAGGTTTGATAGAAAACAAAAGAAGTAAGTAGGACTATAATAATTATTGGTACAAAGATGATAATTATTGATCTTCCAATTAGCGTAGAGGGTATTATTTTTTTAATCATTAAATTTCATTACAAATAAGTTTATATCCTTTACCTCTAACAGTTTTAATAAATTGAGGTTGTTTTGCATTTGTTTCTATTTTTTGTCTTAAACGTGTAACTTGTACATCAACTTTTCTAAGCTCATTCTCATCAAATTCCTGGTCTGCTAGTTCTTCTCTTAGAACAATATCATTTCTTTTATTTATTAATTTTACAAGTAAATTATTTTCTCCTTCTGTTAAATAAATTAATCTATCATTTTTTTGTAATTTAAAATTAGATGTATCAAAAGTAAATTCTCCAAACGTAACCTTAATTTTTTTGCTTTTAAGATTTTCAAATAAGTCTAATAAATTTTTAATTCTTAAAAATAATTCTTCTGGTTCAAATGGTTTAGATAAATAATCATCAGCACCAATTTTTAATCCATCAATTTTATCTTTGTCTTCTCCCATTGCTGTAAGCATGATTATGGGTGTATTAGAAAATTGTTTTATATACTCAATAAGTCCTATACCATCACCACTTGGCATCATTCTATCAAGAATGATTAAATCAAACAAAACAAGAGATAAAATTTCTTTCGCTTCATTATAATCCTCACTTTGATAAACTTGTAAATTTTTTTCTATTAAATAATCTTTAAGCAGTTCCCTCAATCTTTTATCATCATCAACAATCAAGATATTTTTATTCATTATTACTTATTAAGTTCATCAAATTTTTCTTTATTTTTATCATCGACCATTTCGTACAATATCTTTTTAAAACCATTTATATCCATTTCATTGAATTTTAATAAAACATTACGTATTTTTTTTATTTGAATTTCGGATAATTTTTTCTCTAATTCTTGACCTTTTTTTGAAAGTATTAATTTTTTAGTACGCTTATCTTCACCAACAGATAATATAATATATTTCTCGTTTACAAGTTGGTTCAATACTCTAGACAAACTTTGTTTAGTTATTTTTAATATTGAAAGGAGTTCTTTAATTGTAAGATTGTTTTGCTTTCCAACAAAGTATATCACTCGATGATGCGCCCTACCAAAATTTATTTTTTCCAAAACTTTATCAGGACCTTCTGTAAAATCTCTATATGAGAAAAATAACAGTTCTATAATCTTTCTAATTTCCTCCTCATTTAAAAAAAGAGGTGTTAACAACTTATTTAGGTCAGCCATATTGACTTAATTATGCATCACTGATAGTCAATTGTCATTAAAAAAAATTAACAAATAAAATGCTTAAATCGTTCGAAAAAAGAGATGGATGGATTTGGATGAATGGTAAAATAATTCCATGGCAGGATGCAAATTCCCATATAATCACCCAAGGTCTGCATTATGCAAGCGCAGTATTTGAGGGGGAAAGAGCATACAACGGAAAGATTTTTAAATCAGAGGAGCATACTAAAAGGTTTTTTAAATCTGCGGAAATAATTGGAATGGAAATTCCTTTTACATATGAACAAATAAATAAAGCAAAATACGAACTAATTGAAAAAATGAATTATAAAAATTGTTATGTAAGGCCGCTTGCTTGGAGGGGCGGTGATCAAATGGGTCTATCAACAGGTAAATCGAATATAAATGTAGCTATTGCTGTTTGGGATGATTGGGCAACATATTTTAAAATTGAAGATCAAAAAGCAGGTTTGAGATTAATTACATCGCCTTGGAAAAGACCTGCACCAGATACTGCTCCATATGAAGCAAAAGCTTCTGGCCCCTACATTATATGTACTCTGTCAAAAGAATTTGCAGAAAAAAAAGGCTATCATGATGCCTTGATGCTAGATTACAGAGGTTATGTTGCTGAAGGCACAGGAGCAAATATTTTTTTTATTAAAGATAACAATATCCATACTCCAATTCCAGATTGTTTTCTTAATGGGATTACACGTCAAACAGTTATTGAAATGGCAACAAGTCAAGGTTTTGAAATTACAGAAAAGCATTTAATGCCTGACGAAATTGGAAATTACGATGAAGCTTTTTTAACAGGTACTGCTGCAGAAATTACTCCCATTAAATCTATAGATGATTTTAAATATAATACTGGTGATAATACTACCACTTTTAAATTTATGAATGATTTTAGCGATATGGTTAAAAACGCTAGCTAGAATTTTCTAACCATTCATTATCTTTATAATAAAATTCATTTTTCCAGAATGGAGCATCCTTTTTTAAATAATCCATAATAAACTCACAAGCTTCAAAACTATTTTTTCTATGTTGTGAAAAACAACAAACTAAAACAATTTTTTCATTAACAAACAATTTTCCATATCTATGTATTATCAAAGTTTCAATTAAACCCCATTTTTTAGTCGCGTTATATTCGATTTTTGATAATTCTTTAAATGCCATTTCTTGATAAACTTCTAAATTTAAGTATTTAACATCTTTATTGTTGTTTAAATCTCTCACATACCCAACAAAAGAAGTTAGTGCTCCTATGTCTGAATGTTTATTTTTAATTTTCTCTATTTCTTCTTCTAAATTAAAATTTTTTTTTTGTATTTTTATCATTACCCACCACTAACTGGAGGAAAGATTGCAATTTCATCAATTGGTTTTAAATTCAAATTTTCTGAAACATATTCCTGATTAATTGCAAATCTTAAAACATCTTGTAAAAAATGTTTTTTTAGCTCAGGATATAAATTTTCTAAATATTTTTTTAATTCTTGTATGCTTTTAGGGTGATTTATATCAATTATTTCTTCTTCTTTATTTGTTATATCTTTAATCCAAGCAAAATATCGTATTCTCATTTTAAAAATGTTTTATTGATCCTTTAATATAATCATAGGCTGTGTAGAGAGTTAGAATTCCGGCAATCCAAAGAAAAGTCTTACCTAAATAAATAATAAAAGATAAATTTAGATTACTCTCAGATAATATAAGTAATCCAAGTGCAGCTAGTTGAAGGAAGGTTTTTGCTTTTGCAATTCTTGAAACTGGTATACTAATTTTTATCCCTGCTAAGTATTCCCTTAAACCTGATACTGTTATTTCTCTTAACAATATTATTAGGGCTGGAATAGTATCCCAGTCTTTTATTACACCCATAGAAGTTAAAATAAGAATAACTGCTGCTACTAATAATTTATCTGCAATTGGATCTAAAAATGTTCCAAAGTTTGTAACTTCATTTCTTAGTCTTGCTAAATAACCATCAAAATAATCTGTTATTCCAGCTAAACAAAATAAAATAAAGGCAATCCAACCAAAGAATGGATTCGTAAGATATATACAAATCACTATAATTGGGATTATAGCTATTCTAATTATTGTTAGAATATTCGATATATTCATTTCTATTCTTTGTAGATGAAGAATTTTTTAAACGCTATGAAAATATTCATAAATTTTTGTAAGAATTGACTCAGGTATAGATTTAACCTCTTTTAATTCATCTAAACTAGCTAATTTTAATTTCTCGACTGTGCCAAAGTGTTTTTTTAAAATTTTCTTTCTTTCAGGACCTACTCCTTCTATATCATCAAATACAGATTTGACACTCATCTTTGCTCTCTTTGATCGATGAGTTGTTATTGCAAATCTATGAACCTCATCTCTAATATTTTGTAAAAAATGAAGAAGTGGATTATTTTCATTTAACCTATGTGTAAATTTATCATGTACCAGAATTTCTCTACCTGCATCTCTTTCCTCACCTTTTGCCATAGAGATAATTGGTATATCTATTTTTAAACTATCTAAAACTTTTTTTGCAGAATTATATTGTCCTTTGCCTCCATCTATAAGCAATAAACTTGGCAAATCTAATTCGTCTTGAAATTTTGAATTACTAAATCTCCTAGTAAGCATTTCTTTCATCATATAATAATCATCAACTTTATTTTTGTTTTCTTCAAGATCAAATCGAATATTAAATTTTCTATAATTTGATTTTATAAATCCGTTTTGATTATAGGCAACCATTACACCTACAGGATGTTTTCCAAATGTATGGCTATTATCGTAAGCTTCTATTTTTATAATTTCATTTTTGAGTTTAAATATTTTTTTAATTTCTGAATTAAAACTATCAAAAGATTTAAGTTTATTTAATTTAATATCTAAATTTATTTTAGAATTTTTTTCCGCAAATTTAAGTAAATTTTTTTTAGGTCCTTTTAATGGTTTAATGAATTTTGTTTTATCAAAATTTTTTCCTAAAATTTGTGAATTATTATTTTTATTAATGGTAATGTTAGTAATAATTGTCTCAGGAATATCTTTTTCTGCATAAAATATATTTAAGAAACCTAACATTATTTCCTCGTGATCTAATAAGTTGTCATGATCTGGAAAGAAAGCTTTGCCACCATAAGATGTATTATTTCTAAAAAAACTTCCATAAATACATGTTTTTCCTTCATTTAATGTTATTGCAAAAATGTCAGCATTTTTTATATCCTTAATCTTAATTGAATTATTTTGTTCAATATGTCTTAAAGCTTTAAGTCTATCTCTTAAAGATGCTGCTAATTCAAAATTATTTTTTTTTGATGCCTTATACATTTGATCTGTGAAATTTTTTTGTATTTTTTGAGAATTGCCACTACTAAGAAAATCATCTGCTGCCTCTATTAATTTTGAATAGGCTTCTTTTGTTATTTTTCCTCCGCAAGGACCAGAACATCTTTTAAGATAATAATTGAAGCACAGTTTATTTCCTGCATTTACCTCTTTGTCTGTGCATGATCTTAAAAGAAATATTCGTTGTATTGTATTAATAGTTCTATTTACTGCATCTGGACTTGCAAATGGTCCATAATATCTACCTTTTCTCTTTTGAGGACCACGATGTTTTTCAATTCTAGGAAAATCATGTTCTGATGAAATAAATATATAAGGGAATGATTTATCGTCTCTTAACAGAACATTAAATCGCGGTTTATGTTTTTTAATTAAATTACATTCAAGTATGATTGCTTCTAACTCTGTATTTGTGACAAAGAAGTTCATTGATTTAGTTAGACTAACCATTCTTTGAATTCTTCTGGTTAGGTTATTTAAAGATAGATAATTCTTTACTCTATTAGATAATACTTTTGCTTTTCCAATATATAGAATGTTACCCTTTTCATCTTGCATTTGGTATACACCAGGTTGATTAGGCAAAGTTTTAGATGTAGCCTTAATAATCTCTTGTCCAAGAAGCGTCATTTTATCAATCGTAAATAATTATTTTTTCATTAAATAGGAATTTTATAAAATTAATAAATAACTAACAAGATTATTGTAGTTCATTTAATAATTAATTTAATGTAGGAAAGAATAATATATTAAGGATTTATTATGGCAAAAATGACAACTGAAGAGGCTTTCGTGAAAGTATTACAAAAACACGGTATTCAACATGCTTTTGGAATAATTGGATCTGCATTTATGCCAATATCAGATCTTTTTCCTAAAGCTGGAATAACATTTTGGGATGTAGCTCATGAAACAAATGGTGGAATTATGGCTGATGGTTATACAAGATCAACTGGTAAAATCGCTATGTGTATTGCGCAAAACGGACCTGGTATAACTGGTTTAGTTACACCTATAAAAACTGCTTTTTGGAATCATACTCCAATGCTCTTAGTTACTCCTCAAGCAGCTAACAAAACTATTGGTCAAGGAGGTTTCCAAGAAGTCGAGCAAATGAACTTATTTAAAGATATGGTGTGCTATCAAGAAGAAGTAAGAGATCCCTCAAGAGTTGCAGAAGTTTTAAATAGAGTTATTTCAAAAGCTATTAAAGGATCTGCTCCTGCTCAATTAAATATACCAAGAGATTTTTGGACTCAAGTTGTTGATATTGATCTGCCACCTATAATTAAATTTGAAAGACCTGCAGGTGGAACAGAAGCAATTAAAGAAGCTGCCGATCTTTTATCTAATGCAAAATTCCCAGTCATTTTATCTGGTGCTGGAGTAATTTTAGCTGATGCTATTGATGATTGCAAAAAACTTGCTGAAAAATTAAGCGCTCCAGTTGCTTGCGGATACCAACACAATGATAGTTTTCCTGGCAAACATCCTCTTGCGGTTGGTCCTTTAGGCTACAATGGATCTAAAGCAGCAATGGAAATAATATCTAAGGCAGATGTAGTTCTCGCACTTGGTACAAGGTTAAATCCTTTCTCAACTTTACCAGGTTATGGAATAGATTATTGGCCAAAAAATGCTGATGTCATTCAAGTTGATATCAATTCCGATCGCATTGGTTTAACAAAAAAAATAAGTGTTGGTATTTGTGGAGATGCGAAACTAGTTGCAGAACAAATTTTAGAAAACCTTACAACAAATGCAGGTGATAAAGATAGAAGAGAAAGAGAAGAGTTAATTCATAAGACAAAGTCAGCTTGGCTTCAAACATTAACTGGCCTTGATCATGAAGAAGATGATCCTGGCACGTCTTGGAATAAAGATTCACGAGATAGAGAACCAGAGAAAATGTCACCAAGAATGGCATGGCGAGCTATTCAAGCAGGTCTTCCTGAAGATGCAATTATATCAAGTGATATAGGAAATAATTGTGCAATCGGTAATGCTTATCCAACATTTGAGAATGGTAGAAAGTATTTAGCACCGGGTTTATTTGGACCATGTGGTTATGGTTTTCCATCAGTTATTGGAGCAAAAATAGGTTGTCCAAATACACCAGTTGTTGGCTTTGCAGGTGACGGCGCATTTGGAATAAGTATGAGTGAAATGACTTCTTGTAATAGAGAAGGTTGGCCAAATATTACAATGATAATTTTTAGAAATTATCAATGGGGAGCGGAGAAAAGAAATACTACACTTTGGTATAATAATAATTTTGTTGGAACAGAACTTGATCCTAAATTAAGCTATGCAAAGATTGCAGAAGCGTGTGGATTTAAAGGTATTAAAGTTCACACTCAAGAGGAACTAACAGAAGCTTTACAACAATCTTGCAAGGATCAAATGGAAGGTATAACTACTTTTATAGAAGTAATGTTAAACCAAGAACTGGGAGAACCTTTTAGAAGAGATGCTATGAAAGCACCAGTTGAAGTTGCTGGTATTGACCCTCAAGATACAGTAGTTCAATAATTATTTCTGATCTCTAATAATTAAGTCTGATGCTTTCTCAGCAATCATCATAGTAGGGGCATTGGTGTTACCAGATGTTATAGTGGGCATAACAGATGCATCAACAACTCTTAAGTTGTTTATTCCTTTTACTTTAAGATTATCGCTTACAACTGAATTTTCATCATTACCCATTTTACATGTACTTACTGGATGAAAAATAGTGTTTGCAAATTTACCCGCTTCTTTTGCCAGAGATTCATTATCTTTAAATTGTATCCCTGGTCTATATTCTTTAGGTTCATAATTTTTAAATGCCTTTGATTCTAAAACAACTTTTCTTACAATTTTAATAGACTTACCTGCAATTTCCCTATCTTCATCAGTAGATAGATAGTTCATTTTTATTTGAGGATAAATTCTTGTATCTGAAGATTTAATTTCTATTGAACCTCTACTTGTCGGACGAATATTTGTTATTGTAGGAGTGAATGCTGGAAATTTATGTAGGCTTGCTTTACCAAGTAAATCAGTACTAGCTGGTGAGATATGAAATTGTAGATTAGGATTTTCTAAATATGAATCACTTTTAATAAAGCCACACAAGTAACTTGCTCCAACTGTTAGTGGTCCTTTTTTAAAAATTAAATAGTTTAATCCTGTTAAAAATTTTTTGGCAAAACTATGATATATGTCATTTAACGTTTCTAAGTTTTTAATTTTGTAAACTGGTCTTAACATTAAATGATCAGTTAAATTTTTTCCAACACCTTCAATTTCTTTTACAATACTGATATTATTTTCATTTAATAGTTTACCTGGACCAATACCTGAAGCTTGTAATATGTGAGGAGATCCAATTGTTCCTGCAGACAATAAAACTTCTTTATTTACAGAATATGAAAATTCTTCATTGTTTTTCCATAAATTTACAGTTTTTACTTTTAAATTTTCGATGGTTAATTTTTTAACATGTGCTTTGGTTATAATTTTTAAATTTTTTCTATTTTTTATAGGATTTAAGAAAGCAACTGCAGCACTACATCTATACCCTTTATCAATTGTCATTGGGAAATAGCCCATTCCTTCATTATCGCCATCGTTAAAGTCTTCATTTTTTTTGTATCCAAATTCTTGAGAAGCCTCTAAAAATAAATCCAATAATTTAAAATTTGATCTAATTTTCTCTACTTTGATAGGTCCATCGGTACCATGAAATTCACTTTTAGAAATTCTGTAATCTTCAGATTTTTTAAAATATGGTAATACGTCTTCCCAAGACCATCCAATATTACCTAATTGTCTCCAGTAATTGTAGTCATTCGCATGACCTCTTATATATAACATTCCATTAATTGATGAACTTCCACCCAATGTTTTTCCTCTTGGAATAAGCATTTTTCTATTATTACAAAATTTTTCCTCTTCAGTTGTGAAGCACCAATCAGTTTTAGGATTATGCATTGTTTTAAAATAACCACCTGGAATATGTATCCAAGGATTAGTGTCTTTTCCTCCAGCTTCAATTAAAAGTACTCTAATATTTTCATTTTCAGTAAGTCTATTTGCTAATATACAACCAGCTGTTCCAGCACCAATAATAATATAATCAAAGCTTTCATTCATAGTTTGCAAGAAATTTTCATTATTTAAGTATATATTTGTTAAATTATTATGTAACTAACTTTAAACAATTATAATTTCATTAGTGGATATATTAATCTTAATACTTGGCTTAGCAATTCTAGTTTTCGGAGCTGAAATCTTAATAAGAGGTTCGGTTAGTTTTGGAAAAAAACTAAATATTTCTCTTTTTGCCATAGGCGTAGTAATAGTTGCAGCAGGCACTTCTCTTCCCGAACTTGCAAGCAGTATTAACGCAGTCTTAAATAATCATTCAGATTTAGCACTAGGTGCTGTTGTAGGAAGTAATATAGCAAATCTAATCTTAGTGATGGCAGCAACTACGATAATTGTACCTATAACAAACATTACAAATAATCAAATTACTCAGGCATGGATCAACATAGCTCTGGGTATTTCTTTGATAATTATGAGTTTCTTATATTTTAACTATTTATTTGGAATTATATCTCTAATAGCTTTGACTTTGATAATGTATTTTCAAATTAAAAAAGGATCTATAATTGTTGATGATATAGATAAGAATGAATATTCAATATTTATTTCATTAATATTAATAATTTTTGGAGTTATATTTTTAATTTATGGTTCAGATTTATTTGTAAACTCCGCAATCACTTTGGCTAAAAAATTACAAGTATCTGAAGCAGTAATAGGACTTTCGTTAATAGCTTTTGGAACTTCTCTACCTGAGTTGGTTATTGGCATAATGTCAGCATTAAAAAGAAAAGTAGATTTTGCATTAGGAAATATTTTAGGTTCAAACATTTATAACGTTCTTGGTGTTTTAGGTATAAGTTCGTTTTTTGGAAATTTTGGAATGCCAGAAATTTTAGCAAGACAGGATTTATATTTTATGCTTTTGATTACCTTTGTTATTTTAATTTTTATGTTAATTTTTAAAAAGCTTGGTAGGTTATACGGAAGTGTGGGTCTAATGTTATATTTAGGCTACATTTATTATATTTTTATCTAACAAAATATGAATTTAAATAACCAAGAAGTTATTTTAGATATTTTAAATATTGCTATAGATGCAGGTAAAGAAATATTAAAAATATACAAAAAAAATTTTAACGTAGATTTAAAAGCAGATAATTCACCAATCACAGAAGCAGACATTAATTCTAATAATCTCATAAAAAAAAGATTGATAGAAATAGAAAAAAATATTCCTATTCTAACTGAAGAGAGTTTAGTCAATTGGGAGACAAGAAGAGTATGGAAAAAATATTGGCTTATTGATCCACTTGATGGAACTAAAGAATTTATAAATAGAAATGGTGAATTTACTGTAAATATTTCATTAATTGAAAATAATTTACCAATTTTTGGAGTTATCTATGCGCCAGAAAAATCTTTATTGTATTATGGAATAAAAAATAGTGGTTCCTACAAATTGATTACTCAAGATAATATAAATACACTTAGCGAATTTAAAAAAATTAATATTAATAATAATACCACTTCAAATATTAAAATTATTGGAAGCCGTTCACATTCAAATAAAGATTTTCAAATTTGGGTTGAGAAAAATTTTTCACAATATGAGCTAATTTCAATTGGGAGCTCATTAAAACTTTGTTTTTTAGCAGAAGGAACTGCAGATATTTATCCTAGATTGGGTCCAACTTCTGAATGGGATATTGCAGCAGGTCATATTATTTTAGAGGAAGCTGGTGGAAAATTAAAATCATTTGATAATACAGATATTTTATACAATACTAAGGAGAATATAATTAATCCAAATTTTTTAGCTTACGGGAATGTTTCTAAACTAAATTAATATGAAACTATCACATATAGATAAATTAGAGTCTGAAAGTATACATATAATAAGAGAGGTTGCGTCAGAATTTGATAATCCTGTAATGCTTTATTCAATTGGTAAAGACTCATCAGTAATGCTTCATTTGGCTCAAAAAGCATTTTATCCAAGTAAAATTCCTTTCAAGTTAATGCATATTGATACAACTTGGAAATTTAAAGAAATGATAAACTTTAGAGATGAGACTGCTAAGAAGTATAATCTAGACTTATTAGTACATATTAACCAAGAAGGAGTGCGAAATAATATAAATCCTATTTCTAGTGGTTCAAAAATTCATACAGATGTAATGAAAACACAATCATTAATTCAAGCATTAGATAAATATAAATTTGATGCTGCATTTGGAGGTGCAAGAAGGGATGAAGAAAAATCACGTGCAAAAGAAAGAATTTTTTCATTTAGAGATAAAAAACATCGTTGGGATCCAAAAAATCAAAAACCAGAGCTTTGGAATTTGTTCAATACTAATATAGATAAAGATGAAAGTGTAAGAGTTTTTCCATTATCTAATTGGACTGAAATAGATATTTGGCAATACATTTATCAGGAAAATATTCCGCTTGTTCCGTTATATTTTTCCAAAATAAGATCAGTTATTAGAAGAAATGATATGATTATTATGGTTGATGATGATCGTTTAAAAATTAAGGAAAATGAAAAAATAGAACAAAAAAAAGTAAGATTCAGAACATTGGGTTGTTATCCATTAACTGCCGCTGTGGAATCTGATGCAACTACTGTTGAAGAAATCATTGTTGAATTACTAGAGTCAAAATATTCAGAAAGACAAGGAAGACTTATTGATAATGATCAAATTGGGTCTATGGAGAAAAAAAAACAAGAAGGTTATTTCTAATGGACATAGAAACTTTTTTTCAAAATCAAAATAATAAAAAACAATTAAAAATTTTAACTTGTGGTTCTGTAGATGATGGTAAATCAACACTCATTGGCAGACTATTATTTGATTCAAAAAATATTTACAGTGATCAGTTAAATCAAACTAAGATTGAAAGTGAAAAGTATGGTACACAAGGTAAGCAAATTGATTTAGCATTATTAATTGATGGTTTACAAGCTGAAAGAGAGCAGGGAATAACTATAGATGTTGCTTATCGTTATTTTGAGACTGAAAAATGTAAATTTATTATTGCTGATACTCCTGGCCATGAGGAATACACGCGCAATATGGTTACAGGAGCATCGAACTCAGATGTTGGCATTATATTAGTTGACGCAACTAAAGGTATTCTCGACCAAACAAAAAGACACACATTTATTTTATCTCTTCTCGGTATTGAAAATATTATAGTTGCAGTAAATAAAATGGATTTAATCAATTATGATGAAAAAAAATTTGAAGATATAATTGCTTCTTTTAAAAACTTTGCAGGAGAATTTAATTTTAATTTACAAAAGTTTATTCCAATATCTGCTTTAGTTGGTGATAATGTATTTCAAAAAAATAAAAACATATCTTGGTACAATGGAAAATCTTTAATTGATGAGCTTGAAGAAATTAGTTTAAAAGGCCCTTTAGAAGAAGAAATTTTTTCATTACCAGTACAATTTGTTAATAGATTGAGCTCTGAATTTAGAGGATTTAGCGGTACAATCACTTCAGGAAAAATAAAAGTTAATGATGAGGTTCACGTCTTTTCAAGCAAAGAGAAAATTAAAATTATCAAAATATTAACTCCAAAAGGAGAGAGTGACTTTGCAGTTAAGGGGCAAGCGGTAACACTAACATTGGACAAAGAAGTTGATATTTCTAGAGGTGATTTATTATGCTCTATTAAAAACCATAATTATTTTTTATCAGATCAATTTGCATCTCATATTATTTGGATGAATAAAGAACAAATGATACCCGAAAGAAATTATATCTTTAAATTTATAAACTTTCAAACAATAGGGAAAATTACAGATTTAGTTCATAAAATAAATATTAATTCATTCGAAAAGATTGCTTCAAAATTTTTAAACTTAAATGAAATTGGATACACCAAAGTTGCATTAAATAAAAATACAATTTTTAATCCCTATAAAAATAATAAAAGATTAGGAAGTTTTGTCATAATTGACCAATTCAATAATCAAACTGTAGGAGCAGGTGTTATTGAGCATGAGCTGAGAAGAGCGTCAAATATTTCATGGCATCAAATGTCAATAAATAAAAATTTACGATCTTCTATAAATGGACAAAAGCCATGTGTTTTATGGTTTACAGGATTATCAGGTTCAGGAAAATCTACTATAGCAAATATAATCGAGCAAAAGTTACACAAACTAGAAAAGCATACTTACTTATTAGACGGTGACAATGTTAGACATGGATTAAACAAAGATTTGGGATTTACCGATGTAGATCGTGTTGAAAATATAAGGAGAATTTCAGAAGTATCCAGATTAATGGTTGATGCAGGACTAATAACAATTGTTTCTTTTATTTCACCTTTTAAATCTGAAAGAAAAATGGCTCGTGAATTAGTAGAAAGTGATGAATTTATAGAAATATATGTTGATACCTCAATTGAGGAGTGTGAAAAAAGAGATCCAAAAGGTTTGTATAAAAAAGCTAGATCTGGCAAATTAAAAAATTTTACAGGGATTGACTCTAATTATGAAATACCGTCATCACCTGAAATCATTTTGGAAACAAAAATAAAATCTGCAGAAGAATTAGCAGATGAAGTCATTCTTTATTTAAAACAATATAATAAAATTTAATTTTTTAATTTTGAAACTGGTTTTCCATACTCAATATTAAGACCACCATATCTTCTCACTCTAACATTACATTGTTCAGCGTGACCAATAAATCCTTCAAGATGTGAAAGTCTTGATCCATATTCCCCAATAAGTGTAGCTGCTTCATCTGTTGTAATCTTTTGATAAGTATGGGTTTTAATGAACTTACCAACCCATAAACCTCCGGTATATCTACCAGCTTTTTTAGTAGGAAGAGTATGGTTAGTGCCTATCACTTTGTCACCATTAGCAACATTAGTTCTAGCACCCAAAAATAGAGCCCCGTAAGATGTCATATTTTCTAAAAACCAATCATCTTTTTTTGTCATAACTTGAACATGCTCTGAGGCTATATCATTTGCTTTAAATAACATCTCCTCATATGTATCACATAAAATCATTTCTCCATAATCTCTCCAGCTAGTACTTGCTGTTTCTTTAGTAGGTAATATTTCTAAAATTCTATCAATTTCTTTAAGTGTTTCTTCTGCAAGTTTTCTTGAGTTTGTAATCATTACAGCAGGAGAATTATATCCATGTTCAGCTTGTCCTAATAAGTCTGTTGCACATATTTCACCATCAACAGTTTCATCTGCAATAACCATTGTTTCAGTTGGACCAGCAAATAAATCGATACCAACTTTGCCATACAATTGTCTTTTCGCTTCAGCAACAAATGCATTGCCAGGTCCAACAAGCATATCAACAGGTTTAATAGTTTCTGTACCAATAGCCATTGCGCCTACTCCTTGCATTCCTCCTAAAACATAAATTTCGTGAGCACCACCCATTTTCATTGCTGTAACAACTGCTGGATTTGGTTTACCTTTAAAAGGTGGAGTAGTGGCTACAATTCTTGGTACACCAGCAACAGATGCAGTAACAACTGACATATGGGCAGAAGCTACCATTGGGAATTTTCCGGCAGGGACATAACATCCAACTGCTTGTACTGGTATATTTTTATGACCAAGAATCACACCTGGATGCGTTTCTACTTCTAATTCACTTAAAGTTTTGAGTTGTGCTTCAGCAAATGATCGCACTTGTTTTTGAGCAAATTTAATATCTTCTTTGTCATCATCAGAGACTTCACTCATTAATTGATTAATTTGATCTTCACTTAATCGAAAACTATCTGGAGAATAGTTATCAAATTTTTGAGATAACTCTCTAATATGTTTATCGCCTTCTGAGTCAATTTTACTTAATGTTTCCTCAACGATTTTTTTTATTTTATCATTATCTTCAATTCTTTGTTTTTCATCTAAACCTTTTTTTAAATATTCTATTGCCATAATTATTTTTTATGAATTAATTTAAAGATATCAATGCCTATTTGATCTAATATGTGTGCTATATCGATTGGTACCCAATTTTCTCTAATTAACCCTTCATGATGTAAATAAAAATCCATGACTCTCATTGTTATTTTTTTTTGAGTAGGTTCATATCCTAGCCAATCACTTGATCCATGAACACACTGAATACTATGCCAACCACCAGTCATAGAATAATTTCCATCTCCAATTTCAATATAATGACCGATTTTCCAATAATCTCTGTCCTTAAATGTAAGTCTAAATGGGAGTTGGTGATGATCAACAAAACCATCTAAACCTCTAGCTGTACCTATACCACTTGGCCCATACCACATCATTTTTGGGTGCCAATAATCTTGCTGAGGATGATTAATTAATTTCTCTCTTATTTGATCTTTTGATAGACCTGGCTCAGTCTCTGGTTTAATATTTAAACTTCTTTGCATGGTTAAATCTTGATTCAAAGATTGAAAAGACAGTTCCTTATCTAAATTTTGATTATTTTCTCCATCACCTGTGATTGGACTAGGCCACATCCCTTCTACGCCAAGAGATTTATTTATAGGCCAATGTCCCGCTTGACGGATAAAATCTACAGTATCTATCAATGTGTACGATTTTATTATTTTATTGTTTGTAATTTGATGTGCTTCACATGTTCTAAGATAAATTGTTTTGTTAGTCGGCTTTACACCCAACCACTCATTTTTGAAAGTTCCAGTTAAATGACTAATAAATGAAACAAAAACTTTATCTCTAAATGCACCACCAATTACTAGATTATTTCTTCTTTCAAGATCGGGGAATGCCTTCTTTAGAGGTATTAAATATTTATTTTTTATTTCTTCAATTCCCTTAATTTCATTAATTGGATGAAAGCCATTAAACTCAGCATCTACGTGATATAAATTTTTAAGATTTTCCTCTAAATCATCTAAAGAGCACTCTGCAATTTTTTTTAATAAATTTTTAAAATATATTTTGTTTTCAATATTTATCTTTGGATCAAGATCTAAATGAATTATATTTGAGTTATCTTTCTCACCTGTATCAAAGTTTTGTATTTTATTTGCCATAATAATTTAATAACACTATTGTTAAATAATAATTGATTTATTCATTATTTTGAATAATATTCAAAAAAAATGAATAAAAGATCATTACAATATGTCAATTAATATTACATCTAGATTAGCCAAATTCGATGAACTTATTCCTAGTAATATACCATTTGTTGAGGGAAAACTAAAAGGTCATCAAGATAGGAAAAATTATTCGGTTATAGGACCTGGTGTAAGTGAAGATGCTAAACAAAATGTTAAAATAGCTGAAGAACATGGCTTTAATATTGGTGCTGTAAGTGCAGCGCCGATGAATGGCTCTGGATTACATAGTCATACAACAGCAGAAGTTTTTATAATTCACTCAGGTGCCTGGCGTTTTTATTGGGGTGTTGATGGAACAGAAGGAGAAGTAATACTAAAAAAAGGTGACATCGCTTCTTTTCCCACAAACATGTTCAGAGGTTTTCAAAATGTAAGTGATGAAGAAGCTTTAATGTTTGTTGTGTTAGGTGAAAATGATCCAGGTGTTATTACTTGGACACCTAAACTTTTAAAAGATGCAAAAGAATCTGGCATGGTATTAATGAATGATAATTCTTTAATTGATACAGAGAAACAGAAAATAACAGATGAAACTAAAATTATTCAGCCACTAGAAGATAATGAATTAGAGAGTTTCGATCATTACTCTTCAGCAGACATAGAAAAGTTTGTTATTCGATTTAATGATAAAGATAAATATTTTGTCGATGATGATCACTATCAATCTAATAAAATTATTAACTACATTGATCAGTTTCAAATCCATGATAAATCTTTTACCCCTAACATACCACATGCAACAGGTTTTAGCCTTTCACTTCTCAACGGCAAGAGTGCTCATATACATGAATACAAACTGGAGAAATCAGAAGTGTATCATTGTTTATCTGGTGAATGGGAAATAGATTGTGATGGAGATAAAGTAGTAATTAAAGAAAAAGATACATTTTCTGTACCAAAAAATTCACTACGTTCAATAAAGCAGATAAGTGATCAAGACGGTAATTTATTTATAATACGACAAACTAATTAGATATTAATTATATGAAGGGATTTGATACAAAATTCAAAGATTTTCCTGATTATATTTTAAATATCACATATCAAATTTGGGAAAACAACGATGTTGAAGCAATAAGAGATTATTATGCTGATACACCAAACGTAAGTCTTCCAACACCTACAAGATCTCCATCTGGAGTAATTTACGGTGCAGACCCGGTAATAGAAAGTACTTATGCTAGTAAAAAACTATTTCCCGACAGAACACTTTTAGGTGAAGATGTAATTTGGATAGGAAATGATGAAGAGGGATATTTTTCATCACACCGCATTTTATCAACTTCTACTCATTCTGTTGATGGGATGTATGGGAAAGCGACAGGGAAAAAACTATATTACCGAACTATCGCTGATTGTGCATGTATGAATAATCAAGTTTATGATGAGTGGCTTGTGAGAGATCAAGGAGCAATTGTGAGACAAATTGGAATTGATCCTAAGAAATTTGCAAGCAATCTTATTAAAGATGAAGGTGGCCCTGAAAAAGCTAGTAAACCCTTTGATCAAAATACACCTGTTAAATCTATTTATAAATCTCCTATATTAGCTTCTGGTAATTCTGGAGAATTATATGCAAGTATCTTAACCTCTATAATGAACATTAATTTAGAGAAAACAATAAATGATAGTTATGACAGAGCTATACAGCAATTTCAACCAGGGGGAAAAACTCACCATGGTAGAGATGAGGTAGTAAAATTTTGGAAACAAATAAGAGATGCTTTGCCTAACGCATTGTTCTCAGTTGAGCATATTGCATTTACTGAAGAAAAATATGAACCTAAAAAAGCTTCAGTTCGATGGTCTATGGTAGGTAAACATGAAGGAAATGGTCTTTTTGGGAAAGCTTCTAATTCGAAAATTTATATAATGGGTATTAATCATGTTGAATTTGGAGAAAGAGGTATTAAAAATGAATGGGTTCTCTATGATGAAACTATGATCTGGAAACAGATTTTATTAAAAACAGGTTAATTTAATGTCTAATATTTTGACAACACATGTTGGAAGCCTTCCTAGATCAAAAGAACTTTCAGAATTTTTATTTGCAAAAGATAAAGGAGAGAAATTTAGTCAAAGTAGTTTTGATGAAGTATTAAAAAACAACGTGCAAAGTGTTGTTAAAAGTCAACTTGATGTTGGAATTGATTTTGTCAGTGATGGGGAGATGAGTAAAATTAGCTACGCTACGTATATTAAAGACAGAATTGACGGGTTCTCAGGTGAAAGCGAAAGAAGAGCACCTGCTGATCTTGATGATTTTCCAGAATACAAAGAAAAGATTGCAAAAAGTGGTGGCACACCAACTTATACCAGACCATGTTGTACAAACGAATTAAAAGTAAAAGATGAAACTTCTCTTCTACAGGATATAAATAATTTTAAAAATTCACTTGATAAACTAAATCACCGACATGCATTTATGAATTCAGCATCGCCTGGCGTCATAAATGTTTTTATGCCAAATAAGTTTTATAGTAGCGAAGATGAATATTTGGATAAATTATCTAATATTATGGCTAAAGAATATGAGCTAATAACAAAATCAGATATCCAAGTTCAATTAGATTGCCCAGACCTTGCTTTAGCAAGACATATGAATTTTAAAAATTTATCTGAAGATGAGTTTATTAAACGTGCAGAACTACAAATTGAATGCCTAAACTCAGCATTATCTAATGTAGATATTGAACAAACTAGAATGCATATATGTTGGGGAAATTATGAAGGACCCCACACACACGATATTGCTCTAGAGAAAATATTACCTATAATTTTGAAATCAAAGATAAAATACTTTCTCATTGAATCTTCTAATCCTAGGCACGCACATGAATGGAAAGTTTTTCAAGATATAAAGTTACCAAAAGATAAAGTCCTAGTACCTGGTGTAATCGACTCAACCTCTAATTTTGTTGAACATCCAGAAGTTGTTGCAGATAGATTAATTCAGTTTTCTACAGTCATTCCAAAAGATCAATTAATGGCAGGGACAGATTGTGGTTTTAGTACATTTGCTGGTTTTGGAAAAATTGATGAAAAAATTTGTTATGAAAAGCTCCATGCATTGGTTGAGGGTACTAAACTTGCCTCAAAAGTTATCTAATTACTGATTTAAAAATTTTGCTCTTTCTAAAAGATCAACTCCTAGTTTTTTTAAAAAATGTAAATGATCAATAAAGATCCAGTTTTCAGCCAGTTTATCTCCATCTCTTCGATATAAATCTACAACTCTCATTTCTGATTCAATATCACTTGCATTTGTTAATCCTAAATATTCTCCTTTAGGTTTCATAATTAAATTTGGCCAACCAAACCAACCTCCAAGATCATCTTCAGAGCTACTAAGTATGTGTCCATTGAAACGAACAAACTCTAAACCATCTTGAAAAGGTTTTGTGTGACCTTTTTGATAACCATCAATGGTATATGAAGCTCCTATACCTCCTGGTCCCCACCAAATCATGTCATTATGCCAATCTAATTCTAATTCTTCTTTATAAGATTGCATTTTAGACCCCTTAACAAGTCGATCACGCATTCTATGAATTAAATCTAATGTTTTTTGACTTTCACTTTCATTGGAAATATCAAATTTTAAACCTTTATGATTCATTGGTCCTGGTGTTACACAAACGAGACCTGTAGATTCAGGAATTATAGAAAGACCTATTTGCTGCATTAAATTCATTACATCTAAAAAAATAGCTCCTTCAGTAATTTTGTTATTTTCCACTTTGTAAAATTCTGCAAATCTTAATAAAATTGATTTATTATTTGGTTTAAGGCCTACAAATGGCTTATTGAAAACACCCATGAAATGACCCATACTGGAGATCCATTTTCCTTTATTTTTATCTAGTGAATTTATCCCAGCATAAAATATATCTAATCGACGTTGTATAGGTGAAAATGAATCTTTAATTGGCTTCCAAAGATTATTAGCAACAAGATCTATACTACCTAGTTCGTTGAATGGGTGGGTACATTTCATACTAAAATCTTCTGATGCGTATTTGGATATAACTTCAGATAATGCATCAATGTTGCAACTATCTATTTCATTGAAATAATCTAATATTATTTTTTTTTCTGCTTGGAGATCAGTCATTTCATTTTGATTATATTAATAAACTAAAAAAGACAATATTCATTTTTTTGAATAAAATTTCATTGCTTTGAAATATTTTTAAATGTATCTCATTACAAATACAAATTATGAAATTTAATAAAATTACAGATAAAAGACCAGAAGCTCTTCAAGACAATCATATGCCTAAGAGTTATGATATTTCATTAAAAGCATATGGAGGTGGAGGAACAGCTAAATCATTAAATCCAAAACCCAAAAAACTTAAACATCAATCAATGAAGGGGTTTGAGGATCAGTATAAAAATATAATCGATTATATTGTAAGGATTACGTATCAAATATGGGAAGAAAAAAATATTGGCTACATCTATGACACCTACAGTAAAGATTGCAGAGTTTGGGATGAATTTGGTTTACAATCTGGATCTGAAAAAATTGTAGCTGATACTGTACATACAAACAACGCTTTTCCAGATATTCGATTATTTGCAGATGAAGTTATTTGGGCAGGGGATGAAAATGCAAGTTTTCATACTTCGCATAGAACAATTATTACCGGAACAAATACGGGATTTAGTAAATTTTCTAAACCAACTAATAAAAAAGTAAGATTATTTTGTATTGCAAATTGTGTAGCAAAAAATAATGAAATTTATTACGAAAATGTTGTTTACGATACAGCAGGCTTAATTAAACAACTCGGATTAGATTTAAATCAAGTTGCAAAGCAACTTGTTGATGAGGGAATCGCAGGGCCCTATGCTCCTCATTTTAAAAACTCTAAGCCAACAAGAAATATTACTAAATTAAAACCAATTAGTTTTGATATTCCAGATAAAATCAAAAATGTAAGAGAGTTTGTTCATGCAGTTTATGATACAATTTGGAATAGACGAAACTTTTCTGCAATAAATAAAGCATACTCTAGTAATGTAGAATTTGAAGGTTCAACTGGTCGTAAATTTAAAGGAGTTTTGCAATTAAGAAAATTTATAATATCACTTTTAGCTTCATTTCCTGATCTTGCACTCAGTATTGAAGATTTATACTGGATGGGAAATACAAAAGATGGTTACTTAGTATCGGTTCGTTGGGGTGCTTTAGGAACTCACAGAGGTAATGGCTCATATGGCCAACCAACTAATAGAGAAGTGTATTTGTGGGGAATCACTCAATGGGAAATTAAAAATAATAAAATTATTAAAGAGTGGACTGGTTTTAATGAGCTTGCAATTCTAATGCAAATTTTAGGAGATAAAAAATGACTTTAGATGAAAGTAAAAAATTATTAGCTGATATGTATGATGCACTTAATGCTCAAGATCTAGAAGCACAACATAAGTACTGGCATGATGATATGGTTTGGCACGGTCCTCCAGGTTTTGGTGATATCCATGGTATTGAAAATTTTAAATATAAAGTTCTAAAACCTTTTTATGAAGCATTTCCAGATTATCATGTAAAAAATGATATTGTGGTTGCTGAAGGTGAGTGGATTAGTGCAACGGGATTTCTAACAGGCACACACAGTGGAACATATCTTGGAGTGGAACCAACAGGTAAATCTATCAAAATGCAATTTTCAGATTTTTGGACCATTAAAGATGGAAAATTTTTAGATAATTACGTTATGGTAGATAATCATGGAGTCTTCGAACAGATGGGATTAAAATTTAAGTAAATTATTTTGTAGTTTTTCTTTTTATAAGTCTTCCTTGTACAATATGATTTATAGGTTCAAAATCTGGATCTTTAATATATTCATTTATTAACTGAGTTGCTATTTTTGACATTTGTCTAATAGGTTGTCTGACAGTTGTAAGGTTATATGATTCCCAAGCTGACATTGATATATCGTCATAACCAATAATTTCTAATTGAGAAGGTGTTTTTAATGAAGTATTTTTTTTAATATAATCTAAACATCCAAATGCCATTGTGTCATCAGCACAAAATATTGCACTTATCTTTTTATTGAAAATTTTTTCTGTTGCTTGATATCCACCTTCATAAGTAAAAAAACCTTTTTCAATATTTAATTTAATTTTTTTATTATTTTTAAGATAATTTTTAAAACCTTTGCATCGCTCATCGCTAACAAAAGATCCCTTTGGTCCTTCAATGAGGCCAATATTTTTATGATTTTTCTTTGTAAAATATTCTGCAACTAATTCTCCTCCGTTACGATGATCACATGCAACGGAACTTATCGTTGGTATATTCCAACTTCTATTATAAGCAATAAATTGTATTCTTTTTTGATTGCAATCTTCGACAAATTTATCAGTGGGTTTTGTTGCTGATATTATTGCAATGAGTTTTTCTTTTAAGTATGGCTGTATTAATTTTTCATCTAATTCCTCTCCATCATCAGTTGTAATTAATAAAATTCTAAACCCCCCATTCCTAAGTGCTTCATGTAACTCTATTAAAACTTCTGGATAATATCTGCTTGTAACGTAAGGTAAAATGACAGCAACTAATCCGCTATCGTCATTAGATATTGAATTAGAAGATATATTAGGTGCTTTATATTTTAATTTCCTAGCTGCTTCCAAGACTCTCAATTTTGTTCTACTAGAAATGCTAGCACCTTTTGTAAAACATCTAGAAACAGCTGATTGGGATACTCCTGCTAGTTTTGCCACGTCCTGTGATGTCGCAGTCTTTTTAAAACTCATGAATTATCCCCCCATTTCAATATTCAAAATCTTGAATATCAATTCATATTATTGCATTATTTTCTAATACCAATATAAAGGATTTATACTTAAATGTGAATTTCACACTTTATTAATAAGGGGAAATATATGAAAAAACTATTAATAGCTCTATTGTTCACATTTGTTAGCACAAGTGCATATGCCGGTGGGCACTCACCTTGTGGAGTAACAGATGGATCAATAAAGATTCTAGCAAACGAATTTACAACATACAGAATTTTCATGGATGAAGTAAAAAGTTGTGCAGGACCTGATGCAGATTTTTCTGTAACACATTCCGTTGATCATAATAAATTACAAGTAGCAGCACTTTCAGCTAACCCAGCTGAATTCTCTGCTAAACTTGTAACTAATGGTTCAATTACAACTTTAATGAATGATAACTTAATTCGTCCACTTGATGATTTAGTTGCTAAATACGGAAGTGCATTACAAGACAATCAAAAAATTGTGATTGATGGTAAAATTTATGCAGTAGCATTTATGGCTAATGCTCAACATCTTTGGTACAGAGAAAGTATTCTTAATGATTTAGGTATCGCAGTTCCTTCAACATATGAAGAGGTAATTGCGGCTGCAGAAAAAATTAAAGCTTCTGGTAAAATGGCTAACCCATACGCTGGTGCTTTCAAATCTGGATGGAACTTAGGTCAAGAGTTTGTAAACATGTACCTAGGTCATGGAGGCGATTTCTTTAAAGCTGGAACAGCTGAAGTTAGTGTAAATAACGCTAAAGGTGTAGCTGCTCTTAATATGCTTAAAAGATTAACCGAAGTAAGTAACCCTGATTTCTTAACTCAAGATACAAATGCAGTTAAAGAAGAATGGGAGTCTGGTAATGTAGCATTAATGCATATCTGGAACTCAGGTGCAGCTTCATTGTTAGATGATGAAGGTGATCAAGCAATTAAAGCTGATACTAGATTAGCTCCTTCTCCATCTGTAGGTGGTGGAAGTAAACCAGCGACAACTCTATGGTGGGATGGATTTGGAATTGCAACAAACACTTCTGATGAAAATGCAGAAGCATCTTTTAGAGCTCTTTTAGGTGCAGCAACTTCAACAGAAATGGCAAATGCTAATCCAAATGCAACAATTTGGTTGATTGATGGTTATTCACCTGGAGATACAGCAGGACCAGTTGTTGATGCTGCTAATAGAGGTGCAACACCTTACCCAAGCTTACCATACATGAGTCTATTACATGGTGCTTTGAGTACAGAACTTGTTGAATTCCTTCAAGGAAATGAGTCTGCTGAAAAAGCATTAGCGGATGTAGAAGCTGCTTATGTAGCAAAAGCTACTGAGCAAGGTTTTCTATAAACCGTATAAATTTATGATAAAGTGGAACATTATTATGTTCCACTTTTTTTTTAGTAAGAAATAGATGCCCCACAGAACATTTTTTTGGTTCTTCTTTCCAAGTGGATTGGCAATGCTATTATTTATTGGCCTTCCAATTATTTCTAGTTTTTTTCAATCTCTTCACATTGAGCCTGAACAAATTTTAATGGAAGTAGAAAAATGTGATCCATTTGGATGTAAAACAGAAACAAAAGTTGATATTGAAGCAACAACAAAATTACAAGAAGAACAACCTCTTGGAAGATTCAATGGTTTAGGAACATATGGCGATAGAAACCATTTGGCTTTTGATGAAATTAAAGAGGCTTGGACTAATTCATCATCCATAGCTGAGTTTACAGATATCTTACTAAATTTACCTTTTTACAAAGCACTTTTATTTACACTTACATTTTGTTTTGCCGTTACACCACCAGTTGTAGTTTTAGGTTTCATCGTTGCTTTAAGTGTAAACACAATTACAAAAAGTTTAAAAGGCCCAACCATTTTTGGTGTTATATTGCCTATGATTGTAACACCATTGATTGGATCTCTTGTTTTATTTTGGATGATAGATGCTAAGGGAATATTAGGTTCATTTATTCAATTCTTATTTGATGATCCAAACCTATCACTAAAGTCCTCAAGTCAATTGACTTGGATTACTCTGATTATTTATGGGATTTGGCATAATACACCATTTGCTTTTGTTGTCTTTTATGCTGCATTACAAACTGTTCCTCAAGATCCAATTGAAGCAGCGATCATAGATGGTGCCTCAAGATATGAACGAGTCAGACACATTGTTATTCCACATCTTTATCCGGTAGCAACATTTATTATATTAATTTGTCTAATGGATAATTTTAGAGTTCTTGAGCCAATAATTGGGTTCGCTGCTGAAGGAGTTGCTCAATCACTTTCTTGGATGATTTATAACGACTTAAGAAGTGAAAACAAAATGTTATTTGGGTCTGCAGGAGCAACATCTATGTTAACTATCATTGGTGTAGCAATTCTACTAACACCAGTACTTATAAGAACATGGAGAGAATTTAGGACAGAAAGATAATATGGAATCAAAAATTAATAGATACTCAAAACAACTAATTTTAATAAATAGTTTTTTTATTCTTGCTTGGTTAATTGTTTCCGTGTTTCCTTTTATATGGACCTTTTGGGGATCATTTAAAGTAAAAGCTGACTTTTTCTCAAGAGCTGATTGGATGTTTGCAGTCACTGGAGTTAATACTTTAATTGAAACAGGAGATACTTCTACAGTCAAGGCTTATGTAGAGTCTTGGACTGAAGGTGAATTTTGGAAAGCAACAATGAATACAATTATTATTACTGTTTCAGTTGTTACGATCTCTTTATTTTTAGGAACATTAGGTGCTTATGCCTTGTCTAGATCGACATATAAATATACTTTTTGGATTTTAATAGCTGCCTTGATTTTTAGAGCGATGCCACACATTACATTAGTATCTGGTTATCTGTTTCCTTTCTTCCAATTGAACGTTTGGGGCATACTTCCAACTACCATAATTGTTTTAGTTGCAATCAATCAACCCTTTACATTATGGTTGCTTTATTCCTTCTTTAAAACAGTTCCTAAAGAGTTAGATGAAAGTGCACTAATTGATGGCTGTTCATATTTTCAAGCGTTTCGATTTGTTATAATGCCTGTTATGTGGCCTGGAGTTGTTACAGCAGGTTTATTCAGTATGATGTTAGCCTATAATGATTTTACAGTTACTTCACTTCTTTTAAATCAACAGAATTATACTATGGTTCCTAAAATAAATGCTTATTTGGGCACAATTGAACATAGTGGAAATTACATGTGGGCAGTCTCAAGCGTTGTTTCAGCAACTGCACCACTTTTTATGATAATCATGTTTTTCCAGAGACAATTAATAAGTGGTTTAACTGCTGGTGCAGTAAAAGGCTAATAATAAATTTCTAATCTTATGAAATACAAAGCACTTTTATTTGGATCTATCGGGACACTAATTGAATCTTCTAACATTCAACGTAACTCATTTAATGAAGCTTTTAAAGAAGCTGGACTTGATTGGTATTGGGATGAGCAAGATTATAAGATTTTGTTAAAAAAATCTGGTGGGACAAAAAGAGTAGAAGATTTTGCTGAAAAAAATAATGTTAATGTAAATGCTTCACAAATTAGAAATAGAAAAACAGAAATCTTTAGCTCGTACATTATTCAGAATAAACAAAAATTAAGAAAGAGTGTTGATGAAATAATTAAGTATACAAAAGATAATAATATTAAACTTGCTTTCTCAACTTCCACAACTTTAAATAATGTCGATGCAGTATTTGAAAGTCTTTCTGGTCAAATTTCAAAAGAAGAATTTGAATTCATTGGTAATAAATCATTTGTTAAAAATGAAAAACCACATCCAGAAATTTATAAAGTTACATTGGATAAATTAAATTTACAGCCAGAAGATTGTCTTGCAATAGAGGATACTGAAGAAAGTAGTAATTCTGCCGTAAGTGCTGGAATTAAATGCATTGGGTTTCCAGGTGATTACCATTTGGTAGATAGTTTTCAAATGTGTATTAAAAAAATGAATTTATTAGATCAATCTATTTTTTCATTGTAAATAATCAAATCAAATGTTTCTAAAAAATTTTAATATAAAAAATAAGACTGCTCTTGTGACAGGGTCAGGCAAAGGCATAGGTAAAGCATGTGCTATAGCGTTAGCAGAAGCAGGTGCAAATGTAATTATTCTTAGTCGTACAGAAAAAGATCTTTTAATTGTTCAAAACAAAATTAAAAAACTCAAAAAGAAATGTAGTTATTATGTGTGTGATGTAACTAATTTTAAAGAAATAAAAAAAATATTTACTAAAATCAATAAATTAGACATATTAGTAAATAATGCTGGCACAAATAGACCTGAATATTTCACCAAAATTAAAAGAAAAGATATGAGTGAAGTGGTTGATCTTAATATTAAAGCATCATTCGATATTGCTCAATTAGCTACAAAAGTTATGCTTAAATCAAAAAATAGAAAAAAAATTGGTGGATCAATAATAAATATCTCTTCTCAGTTAGGTAAAGTAGGAGCTCCTCTTAGAAGTGTTTATAATATGACTAAGTTTGGAGTTGAAGGTCTTACCAAAGGGATGGCTATTGATTTGGCTAAGCACAACATTAGAGTTAATTCCGTTTGTCCTACATTTGTGGAAACTCCAATGGTCAAAAAATTTTTTAAAGATAAAAGTTTTAAAAAATCTGTAATTGAAAACATACCTTTAGGAAAAGTAGCAACAGAAAGTGATATTGCTAGTGCTGTAGTGTATCTTGCTTCAGATGCTGCATCAATGATGACTGGTTCATCACTAGTAATTGATGGAGGATGGACAGCTAAATAATCAAAATTTAATTTTCTTTATTTATAAAATAAGTTGCTACGATTACAATTATACCACCAATAAAAGTAATTAAAGTTGGTATTTCATAAAAAATTATAAATGTTAACAACACACCAAATACAGGAAATAAAGCATAAAATGGAAATACTCTATTAACAGGATACATCCTATATAAATAGAACATCGACATATGTGCAGCGATTGAAACAAAGATACCTGAATGTAAAATTAATAACCATGACTGAAAACTAATTTTTTTTATTTCATTTAATGTTTGTCCTTCAAATATTGATGATGAGACAATTAATAATATAAATCCAATTAATCCCATTACCGCATTTGTGAGTGTGACTTCTAAATCTTTTAGGTATCTGGAAAATACCTGTGCACTTGCATAAAAGAAGGCCATTAACGTTATTAAGATTAATGCAAAAATTTCATTTCTTATCAATGGATCAAAGCCTAACAAAATAATGCCAAAAAAAGAAATAAATATAAGTACCCATTTTTTAATACTTACTTTCTCTTTTAAAAAAAATGAGCTTAATAATATTGCAAATGGTACAGCCAGTTGAGAACCAATAATTATCGGAGAAACTATGTTTGCTTCATTTAAAGATAATGTCATAAAAACATTTGCCAAAAAGCCCATAGAAATTGAAAAAAAGAGAAGTGGTAACCAGTATTTTTTTTCAGGAATTCTAAATCGCCAAAAAGGCAAAAGGCATGTGAAAACCACTAACATTCTTAAACTTCCCATTAATAATGGGGGAACATTTTCATTAAAAATAACTTTCTGAACAGGGTAGGCACTTCCAAATAAAAAAGTGATTATTAAAATTAAAAAGTAATGTCTTAAAAGCATTTGAGCTAAAATTTATTTTCTAATTAGTTATTTGCAGCAACTACAGCAGCCATAATTGATGCAAGTTTAGAATGTTTAGTATCAGCTCTACTAGGAACAACAACTGGTACTTTACCACCAATTACAATTCCTGCCGCACATGCCTTCATAAAATAAACCATTATTTTAGATAAAGAATTTCCAGTTTCTAAATTAGGTACTAATAAAATATCAGCATCACCAGCAACATCATTTTTGATTCCTTTTATTGTAGCCGCTTCTTTAGAAACCGCATTATCAAAAGCAAGCGGACCATGAATAAATGCATTAATTCTTTCTTCAAATGCAAGTTCCATAACTTTTTTTGCATCGACTGAACTTGGCATACTTTCAATTGGATCTTCTGTACCTGATAAAATTGCAACTTTTGGTTTGTTTCTGTTTAATTTGTTATAAAACTGAACAGCATTTTTGAGAATCTGTAATTTTATATCAACTCTTGGTAAAACATTCAGAGCACCATCAGTGATAAAAAGAGGTTTTTTAAGTTCCGGTGTAGTCATATGCCAAATATGACTTAATCTTCTGCCATCAAGTAAATTAAATTCTTTTTTTAAATAAGAGCGCATTAAAATATCAGTATGGAGGTTCCCTTTAATTATAATTTTACTTTTATTTTCATTAGACATTTGACACGCAACTGAAGCACTATCCTCTTCATCTTTAGCCTCTACAATATTAAAATTAGAAATGTCTAAACTTAATTTTTTCGCTGTTTCAGCAATTAAACTTTTATTTCCAATTAAAGTTGGATCGATGAGGTTTATATTCTTACCTTCAATTACAGCTGATAATATGCTTTCTTGATTGGGGCACACAACTGCTGCTGGTATGTTAGGAGTCTCTAAAGCTTTACTTTTAAGATCTTCTGGTAATGTGCTCATATTTGGTATTCTCTCTATACCACTGCTACAATTTTTCCTATGATATTTCTTTATTGTGTAAGAAATATTCTTTGATTTATCGATAATTTCATATACTCAATCTATAATAAGGAAAAAAATGGACTTAGAAAAAAGAACTGAAATACCTAATTCATTAGAAGAACATTGGATGCCATTTACATCTAATAGAGACTATAAAAATAGTCCAAGATTAATGGTTAAGGCAGAAGGTGTTTATTATACTGATCATTATGGAAATAAATTAATTGATGCAAGCTCAGGATTATTTTGTAGTCCAGCGGGTCATTCAAGACCAGAAATAAGAGAAGCAGTATCAAAACAATTAGAACAATTAGATTATGTTCAACCATTTCAACAAGGTTTTGGCGGTTCATTTGATTTAGCTAGAAAAGTTTCAAAACATACACCCGAAGATTTAAATAAAATATTTTTTACTATTTGTGGTTCATCAGCTGTTGAAACAGCAATAAAAACAGCCATAGCATATTTTAAAGCAAAAGGAGAAGGTCATAGATCTCACATAGTTGGAAGAGAAAGAGGTTATCATGGAATGAATATTGGAGGAATTTCTGTTGGCGGAATGATTGCTAATAGAAAAACTTTCTCAAATATTCTCATGCCAAATGTACATCATCTAAGACATACTCATTTACCTGAAAATTTATTTGTAAAAGGCGAACCTGAAACAGGTGCTGATCTAGCAGATGATCTTGAAAGAATTGCTGGTAACATAGGCGCTGAAAATATTGCAGCATGTATTGTTGAGCCAGTAGCAGGATCAACAGGAACTTTAGTTCCGCCAAAAGGATATTTAAAAAGATTAAGAGAAATTTGTGACAAACACGGAATTCTTTTAATTTTTGATGAAGTTATTACTGGCTGGGGAAGAATGGGTGCTCCATTTGCAGCGCAAGCTTTTGATGTTTGTCCTGATATCATGACAATGGCTAAAGCAATTACTAATGGTGTTGTGCCTTTAGGAGCAGTAGCTTCACGTGATCATATCTATGACACTATTGTTGATGCTTCACCTACAGGGGCTATAGAATTTTTTCATGGTTATACTTATTCTGCTATACCTGTCTCAATGGCAGCAGGCTTAGCAATGCAAGATATAATCGAGAAAGAAGATTTATTTAATAGAGCAAAAGATATGTCTCCATATTTCTTAGATGGTTTATTTACTTTGAAAGACTTAGATATCATTACTGATATAAGAGGATATGGAATGATGGGAGGAATTGATATTAAAATGGATGAACGTTTAGGTAAAGCTGGATATGCTTGTTTTAAAAAATTATTTGAAGCAGGCTTAAGCTTGAAAGCAACAGGTGATTGTTTAATTGTTGCACCTCCATTTACTTGTGAAAAAAAACATATTGATGAGATAATTGAAAAATTAAGAACAGGTATCTCAAACTATATGCATGACAGATAATGAAAATAGGTGTTCCCTCTGAGATCAAAGCTCAGGAGTCTAGGGTTGGTCTTACTCCGCAAAGTGTTAAAGAATTAGTAAAAGATAAACATACCGTTCTAATTCAAAAGGATGCCGGTATTGGAGCTGGCTTTTCAAATAGTGATTATGAATTGTCAGGTGCTAAAATTGTAAATTCCGCTGAAGATGTTTTCAATGATTCTGAAATGATCGTAAAAGTAAAAGAACCTCTAATGAATGAAGTAGCAATGATAAGAGAAAACCAAATTTTATTTACTTATTTACATCTTTCAGCAGCTCCAGAATTGACAAAGGGTTTAATTGATTCAAATTCGATTTGTATAGCTTATGAAACGGTAAGTGATCATAATAATAAATTACCTCTGCTAGCACCAATGAGTGCTGTAGCAGGTAGAATGTCGATACAAGCAGGAGCTTATTCTCTTGAAAAACATAAGGGTGGAAGTGGTTTACTTTTAGGTGGGGCACCTGGAGTTCAACCTGGAAATGTATTAATTTTAGGTGGAGGTGTTGTGGGAGAAAATGCAGCAATAATTGCTACAGGTATGCAAGCAAAAGTTTTCATCGTTGATAAATCAGAAAAAAGATTGGAAGAATTACAAGAAAAATTTGGTGATAAAATAGAACCACTACATAGTGATAAAATAAATCTAAAAGATTATATTTCTGAATGTGATTTACTAATTGGCGGAGTACTTGTTCCAGGCTCTAATGCTCCAAAGATTATAACTAAGGACATGATAAAAGAGATGAAAAGTGGATCTGTAATTGTTGATGTTGCAATTGACCAAGGTGGTTGTGTTGAAACTAGTAAACCAACAACTCATGCAAACCCTACATATGTTGTTGATGATGTTGTTCATTATTGTGTTGCAAATATGCCAGGGGGAGTTCCAAGAACTTCTACACTTGCTTTAAATGCAGTCACTTTGCCATTTATCCAAAACTTAGCTTCTAATGGTTTTAAAGATGCTTTAAAAAATGATAAAAATTTTATGAATGGTTTAAATATTTTTAAAGGTGCCGTTACATATAAAGCTATTGCTGATGATTTAAATTATGATTATGCTAATCCAGAAACTTTAGTACACTAAAAACTATTAGAAGCTTCTACCATTATCTTTAATTTTATTTTTGCCAAATCTCGAGGTAAGTGACCAAGGCCACAATCAGGAGCAACAATTAATTGTTCCTTATCAATAAACTTTAATGCATCATTTATTCTCGAGACAATTTCTTCTTTAGACTCTACTTGAGAGCTTGCTATTTTTACTAAACCAAAAATAACTTTTGTTTGTTTAAAATCTTTTAAAAAATTTAAATCATTATATCGATGAGCATCTTCAATAGAAACTGTATCTATAATTGACTCATCTAAAGCTTTACTAATTTTACTGTAAGAATCTAAAGGTGCTTTTGGATAATCTACTGCATCTAATTTATCAGGATAGCCGCAACAAATATGTGTAATTTTTTCTATACTTTGATTATTAATATTCTTAAAACATCTTTCTAGGTTTTTAATTCCAAAATTAAGAGCATTTTCTGGTTTTCTAGCAAACAACGGTTCATCGACTTGAATGTATTTACATCCTGCATCAACCAATCTTTTAATTTCTACATTAATAGCATCAGCTAAGTCTTCACCCATATGTTCATCTGAATCATAAAATGTATTTGCTATGGTGTCTGTTATAGTCATTGGTCCAGGTATAGTAATTTTTAAATCTTTATTCGTTAAACTCTGATTTTTTTTCCACTCTTCAACCAAAAAAGATTCTTTTGCTTTAACTTTTGAAGTTATTGTTGGTAACCAGCATTTATAATTCCCTGTCCTAGCAACTTTTTCTGTGAGTTTCTCAAAGTCAATTCCTTCTAAATATCTACAATGATAGTGAATGTAATTTTCTCTTCTAACTTCACCATCGGTTAGGATATCAATACCACATTCTTCCTGATCACTAATTATTTCTTTGCTAGCTTTATTAAATAACTCTTCAACATTATCGCCCATTTTTTTTATTTCATCTTCGTAAAATTTAGTTGGATATTCTGTATCTGTACCACCAGAAGCATTAAACCAATCAGTTATTTTTAAGTAGCTTGGTTTTGGATAGGCGCCTATAACAGTCGTTAACATATTTTTATTATTCCATTTTTCTGCTAAATGGTCCAGATTTAGTATTAACACCTGAACTGGAAAGTTTAGTGTTTGATAATTGTCGCTCCTGATGAATCATGCGGTGACTTAACAATTTTGATACTAGTTCATGTTTTATATCTTGAAATTCTCTTAAGTCTGATAGATCATTTATTTCCTCAGGATCTTTTTCTAAATCAAATAATAAACATGGCAATGAAGGAAAATGAACATATTTCCATTTATTATTTCTAATGACCGATAGATTACATTGTTCGGGTGCTAATTTTTTATCTTTAACAAATGAAGTACTTTCTCTAAAATCATAATCAAAAACAACATATTCTTTATTAGGTGATTTTTTGTATTTATGATTGATATTGTGCATCAGTGATTGACCATTCCAATCAATTGGAATGTCACCACCAAGCCATTCTAAAATTGTAGGAGCAACATCTACAGATTCTGTTAAATGGTTAATTTCTTTTGGATTGTTTTGAGGCAGATAAATAAATAATGGAATTCTATAAGAAGAGTCCCACCAACCTAATTTCCCCCATAAATTATTTTCATTTAACATTTCTCCATGATCACTAGTAAAAATTATCATTGTATTTTCTTCTTGCCCTGTTTCTTTAAGAGCATTCAAAATTTTACCAATATTAAAATCAACTTCTGCGCACATAGCAAAATAGACACTCATAATATTTTTGATATCTTGATCTTTTAAAAGATCATAATTAATTTCAGAGAAATTTTCTTTAAGTAAAAATTTTTTACATAACTCTTTAAGTAGTGGATGTTTTTTTGATAATTCTTTCAGTGAAATATTATTTTTAGATAAGTTAATACTATCTGGATTAAATTTACTAAACCATGGATCAGCTACATGAAAGGGTGGGTGTGGTTTTAAAAAAGATACATGCATAAAAAATGAATCTTTAACCTTTTTTAAGTCGTTAACAACTTTGTCTGCTAAAAATGCAGTGTCTGAAAATTCAGTTGGAATATAATATGGTTCATAAATATACGCTTGATCATCTTTAGGCTTTCTTCCTTTGTACAAATCTTCTGCTTTATTAATTTCAAAACCATTTTGATTAAGATGGTTAGCCCAAGGTTCTGGTTTTCCTCCTGGTAAAACACAACCATCATCAAACCCTTCCATTGGTGATTCATATGTAAAATTTTTTTTATCTTTTGGATCCAAGTATCTCGGATCCCAAGAGGTATCAGTGTATCCGTAAAGTCTTGGATTATAATTTAGTTTTCGAACTTCTTTAGCGATATTTGTAAATCTTTTATCAAGAGGAGCACCATTATATACTGAACGATGTATAAATGGATATAAACCAGTCAGCATAGTAGTTCTAGATGGACCACAAGGGACAATTCCAGCAAAATGTGATTTAAAAATTATACTTTGTGAAGCAAGTTTGTCTAAGTTTGGTGTTAGAGCATATGGATGATTTAGGAAGCTAAAGCAGTCAAAACGCCATTGATCAGCACATATAAAAAGAACAGATTTTTTAGATTTTTCCATATTTACCAATAATTATTAAAGTAATTAATTAAGAAGAAATACACAATTTTTTTAAAAAAATTGTAATAAAAACGTCAAATATTTTTGCTAAAAAGTCAAAATTGTTTACAAACAAAATCATACGATAAATTTATCTTATAGGAGAAAATATATGTTAAAAAAACTATTCATAGCGTTAGTATTTTCTTCCGCAACCTTTGTCTGGAGTGGAAGCTCTTTTGCAGGTGGTCATTGCGTAGGTACAACAATGAACGATGCACAGACAGGCGGAAAATATCCTCAGCAATATGAGTTATCAGAATATGAAAGTGCAGCCGGCTGTACTATGAAGTTTTCAGATAATCCAAATATTGCTAGCATAAACGCTACAATACAAGGTAACCCAGGAAGTCTACCTCCAGTTGAGGATAGATTACCTGATGAACCGCTTGTTGTAGTACCATATGAGTCTATTGGTAAATATGGAAATACAATAAACTTCTTATCGAACGCAACTGAAGCTGGAACTTCTGATATGTTATCTACAAGACACGTTAACTTATTACGTTTTGCTGATGACTTAACTACAATTGTTCCAAACGTTGCTAAAGATTATGAGTGGAATGATGATTTCACTACTTTAACATTCATGTTACGTAAAGGTCACAAGTGGTCAAATGGTGAACCTTTTGTGGCTAGAGATGTTGAGTTTTGGTACGAAGATTTGATGATGAATCCAAAGATTCGTGAAAAACCATATCCATATCTTTTAGTTGGTGGTGAGCCAATGACTGTTGATGTAATTGATGATCAAACAGTAAGATTTAACTTACCATCTCCGTTCCCTGGTTTAACTGCAACTATTGCATGGTCATATAACCAGTTCTTCATGCCTTCACATTTCCTAGAACAATTCCATCCGGAAATTGATTCAAATGCTGATGCAAATGCTCAGGCATTAGGATTTGCAGATGGTTATGATGCTTTAGCAGCATATTATGGTAACTCAGGTTGGACTGATACTCCAACTCCTTTACTAGCTAAACCAGATCTAGTTGCTGGATTACCTTATGCAGCTTATCCTTCTTTAGAAGCTTACATGACTATTGAAGACACTACTGAAGGTAGAGTCTATGCAGCTAACCCATACTTTTTCCAAGTTGATACAGCTGGGAATCAATTACCATACATTGATTATCAAAATGAAAGATACATCAATGAAAATGAAATAAGATTGTTAAAACTTGTTAATGGTGAAGTTGATTATAAATCACAGTCTGTTCAATTAGAGTCCGCTCCTCAATTACTTGATGGTGCTGAGTCTGGTGGATATCAAGTTCAAATCAATCCAGGTTGTGGTGCTGCATTATTTAGCTTTAATGTAACACATCCTGATCCTGAAAAACGTAAAGTCTATGGGGATATTCGTTTCCGTCAAGCAATGTCAATTGCAATGAATAGAGACGAGATCAACGAAGTTGCATATTACGGTTTAGGTAAAGTTGAGCAGTTTGTAGGATTTTCTCCTGCACCTGACTTCGTTCCTGAAAGTATAAAAATGCATATGACTCAATACGATCCAGATGGAGCTAATGCTCTGCTTGATGAAGTAGGATTAAAAGACGTTGATGGTGATGGATTTAGAGAATTACCAAATGGTGATGCTCTAGCTATTAACATTGACTATGCTACTCAAGGTATTGGTGGTGTTGAAGTTGAACTTGTTGCAAGATACTTCAATGAAGTAGGAGTAAAAACTACTTTTAAAGAGGTAACTCCAGATGAATATCGTGGTTCGCAAGCTGCTAACCAACTTGACGTTCATGTTTGGGATAAAGGTCAACCATTAGCAATTGTTGCTGGTAACCCAGAAACATTTAAACCTCCGTTTGGTAACTACTTTAACCATACACAAGGTTTAGATTGGGCAGCATACATTGATAGTAATGGTGACGAAGGTACTAAACCTCCTCAGTGGGTATATGACTTAAGTGATGGAATTGATAAATTCCAATCTTACGCTCTTGGTACTGCTGAATCTAATGAGTGGGGTGAAAAAATTGCAACAATGTTAACAGAGCAAAGTCTATTGATTGGTACGGTGAAAGCACCTTTCCCAACTTATCATAGAAATGCTTTGAAAAACTTTACGCAGTTTAAAACTACTTCGTATGAGTATTATAGAACATACCCATACCTAGCTACTCAATGGTGGTTAGACGAGTAATTTAACTCAATAAATAATAAAAAAAGCGGCAATTATATATTGCCGCTTTTCTTTTTTTAATTATTCTTGTCTCCTAATTATTTTATATGATTAATTTTATACAATTTACTCTCACAAGAGCAGGACTTGCAATTATAACTTTGCTTCTTGTATGCTTTATTGTTTTTTCATTAATGGAATTAGTTCCTGGAACTTGTGCTGAAAGATATCTAGCATTTAAAAATACACAAGGATCACAAATAACTTATGAAGACATAGAAAAAGAAAAAATTCGTTTAGGTTTAGATAAACCTTTTTTGTATAGATATGGCAAATGGGTTTCCAATATAGTTTTTAATGGAGATTTTGGTGATAGTTGTATTCTAAGAATGAATATTAATGAATTATTAAGTGGAAGATTTACTTTATCTTTAACAATATGTTTGGTTGCACTAATATTTTCATATTTAATTGCCATACCAGTTGGGATCATATCGGCCACGACAAAATATGCATCATTAGATAATACGCTTAAATTTATTAGTTATCTTGGAATAGCACTTCCTAATTTTTTAGTAGCACTCTGTATTATGCTTTTTATGACTGTTTACTATGGAGATACGATGACAGGTTTATTCTCTCAAGAATATGAAAACGAACCCTGGTCATCAGCAAAACTATTTGATTTTTTAAGTAGAGCTTGGCTTCCAATATTTGTTTTAGGTTGGAATGCAACTGCCTTTGCTCTTCAAACAGTTAGAGCACTAATGCTAGATGAAAATGATAAACTATATGTAATGGCTGCAAGGGCTAGAGGAATATCAGGAATGAGTTTGTTGTGGAGATATCCAGCAAAACATTCTTTAGGTCCAGTAATCAATTCTATAGGTTTCGACCTTAATCGTATATTTAGTGCATTGCCGATTGTGGCCTTAATTTTAATTCTTACAGAAGCTGGGGCATTGTTGATTGAAGCTTTAGCAAGATCAAATGATCAGCAATTAGCAGGTGCAATTATTTTTCTTCTAACAGCAACAATTGTTTTTGTAAATTTTATAACGGATATTATTTTAGCTATAATTGATCCAAGAATAAGAAAAGGAGTTATGGGTGGAGGTTAGTAATCAAAAAAAAGAAGCTTATTATACTGCAACGCAGATGCAGTTAGTAAGAACACGCTTTTTTGGAAATAGATCTGCAATGATTGCTGGTTCTATTTTATTATTTATGATTATTTGTAGTCTATTTGCAGATTTTCTATCTCCTTATGATCCAACAATTAAAGGAAGAGATAAAGATTATGAAAACGGAGCACCTCAAATTCCAATGTTTTGGGATGATAATGGATTTTCTGCTAGGCCGTTTTTACACACATTAGAAAAGTATAGAGGAGCAGATACAAATTTTAGATGGGTCTATAAAGTTGATACTGAAAAAAGAAGATACGTTTATTTTTTTGTTGAAGGATGGGAATATAAAGTTTTTGATTTTAATATAAATCTTCCAGGAAAAATTTTAGATTTTAAAATTCCAGGTTTTACATTTAATACTCATTTATTTGGAGTTGAAGAAGGCGGTATCCATATATTTGGCACAGATAAGGCAGGAAAAGATTTATTCAGTAGAACCTTAAGCGCAATTTACATTTCACTGGCTGTTGGAACTCTTGGTGTATTTATATCTTTTGTTCTATCCCTAATAATAGGCGGGATCTCAGGTTACTATGGTGGTTGGATTGATAGCGTATTACAAATGTTTACTGATGCAATTCGAACGGTTCCACCCATACCTCTGTTTATGTGTCTTGCTGCCTTTGCGCCATTAGAATGGAGTTCTGAATTACGTTTCTTTTTTATATCTTGTTTGCTTGGATTAATTTCATGGCCAACACTTGCAAGAAGAGTAAGAACACATTTACTTAGTGAAAGAAGCCAAGAATATATTCTTGCTGCAAAACTTTGTGGAGCATCATCTACTCACATTATTGTAAGACACTTATTACCAAGTTTCACGAGTTATATTATTGTGGATTTAGTCATTAGTTTTCCATACATGTTATTATCTGAAACGGCTTTAAGTTTTATAGGACTTGGTTTGAGAGAACCGGTAAACTCTTTAGGTGTACTTTTGCAAAATGCAACAAAAGCCGACGTACTTTTAAACTATCAATGGTATTTTATCCCTGTATTTTTCTTAGTCGTATTAATTTTAACATTTGTCTATGTAGGGGATGGATTACGTGATGCAGCAGATCCTCATAAGGTAAAGTAATATGAGTCATTTATTAGAAGTAAAAAATTTAGATGTAAAATTTGATACTGATGAAGGTAGAATTACAGCAGTTGAAAATATTTCTCTTTCTGTAGATCAAGGTGAAGTACTTGGTATAGTTGGTGAATCCGGATCAGGTAAATCTGTGACTGCTAAATCGATTATGAAATTAAATCCAGGTAATACTTCTTATAATGAAGATGCAGAAATAATTTTAGACAACGAAAATGTTCTTCAATTTACCTCTAAGCAAGACTTAAAAAAAATAAGAGGTGGTAAAGTATCAATGATTTTTCAAGAGCCTATGGCAAGTTTTGCTCCAGCAATAAAAATTGGCGCACAAATGGTTGAGCAATTACTAATTCATAAAAATATTAATAAAGAGGAAGCAAAATCAATATCCATAAACATGCTAAAAAGAGTAGGCATAGCAGATGCAGAAAAACGGTTTAATCAATATGCATTTGAATTATCTGGGGGAATGCGTCAAAGAGCAATGATAGCTATGGCACTATCCACTATGCCTAAACTTTTATTAGCAGATGAGCCAACAACTGCTTTAGACGTAACAATTCAAGCTCAAGTAATTAATCTAATTAAAGATATTATTAAAGAATATCAAATGGGAGTAATATTTATTACTCACGATCTAGGTGTTATTGCTCAGGTAGCTGATCATGTAGCGGTTATGTATTTGGGAAGTGTAGTGGAGAAAGGTCCAGTAAATGAGATCCTTAAAAATCCAAAACATCCTTATACAAAAGGGCTATTACAAGCTTTACCTGATATAAATAACTTAGACGCACCGTTATCTCCAATACCTGGAAATATTCCAAGTCCATTAGATAGACCAACAGGGTGTGTATTTAGAACTAGATGCCCCCATCATAATACGGAGGGAAAAGATGGTAAAATAGAAATGAAATTAATTGAAGTTGAACCAGGTCACTGGGTTGATCAATGTGGAATTAAGTGTGGTCAAAATGGGTGATAATTTAATTTCAGTAAATAATGTTTCAGTAAATTTTGATTATCAAGAAAATTTTATTTCAAAAAAACAAAAAATACATGCTGTAAACAATATCAATATCAAAATTAAAAAAGGATCTTTTTTTGGTTTAGTGGGTGAATCTGGTTCAGGAAAAACTACTCTTGGTAGAGCAATACTTGGAGCTAATAAAATTAGTTCTGGAAATGTTATTTTTCATGACGATGAAAGAGATTATGATTTAACAGATATGAACAAACAAGATTTAAAGGAATATAGAAAAAAAGCTCAATTAATTTTTCAAGATCCTTATGCTGCTTTAAGTCCAAGAATGACAGTGAGGGATATTATTGCAGAGCCTTTAGAAGTGATGAGAATAACAAACTCAAGACAAGAGACTGATGAAAGAGTAAGAGATATCGCAGCTAAATGCAGACTAAATATTGAGCATTTACGAAGATTCCCTCATGCATTTTCTGGAGGACAAAGACAAAGAATATCAATTGCAAGAGCCTTAGTAAGTAATCCAAAATTTATAGTAGCAGACGAAAGTGTTGCTGCTTTAGATGTATCAATACAAGCAGATATATTAAATCTTTTAAAACAACTTCAAACCGAGCTTAACCTAACTTATTTATTCATAAGTCATGATTTAAGTGTAGTAGCTCATGTATGTGATGTTGTTGCAGTTATGTATTTGGGGCACATAGTTGAAATGGGACCCTCAAGAGAATTATTTAAGAACCCAAAACATTCTTACACAAAGGCACTATTATCTTCTATTCCATCAATTGATCCAGAGAAAAGATCTGAAGCTATAGAACTAAAGGGAGAAATACCTAGCGCATTAAATCCACCTCCAGGTTGTGTGTTTAGAACCAGATGTCCTAATCCTGGAGTAGATTGCAAAGGTGGAGAAATAAAAATGGGCCTTATTGAAGTTGAACCAGGTCACTGGGTAGACCAGTGTTGTGTTTTATAAAAAAGTATCTTTTAAAAACACATAACATTTTATGAAAAGTAATTTATTTTTAGCTGTAATCCTATCACTTTCAGGTTTGTTCTTATTAGATTGTATGGGCATAGCGATAAAGTTTTTGCGAAACGATTACCCAGCTGCTCAACTTTCTGTTTTTCGAAATTTATTTGGGATGATTCCATGTGTTATTGCTTTATATTTTTCACAAGATTGGCATCGCAAAGGTAGACAAATAAAAATAACGCAATGGAAGTTAGGATTATTTCGTGGAGTTTTTGTAGCCTTAGCTCAATTGTGTCTATACACTTCTTATGCTTACCTCCCTTTTGCTTTAGTTGCTACCATGGAATACACAGGACCTATGATGGTTACTCTTCTTGCCATTCCTATATTAGGTGAAAAATTTGGTTGGTACAAAATGAGTGCTGTAATTTCTGGATTTGCGGGTATCGTTTTAATTATGCAGCCTTGGTCATCAGACTTTAATTATATGTTATTACTTCCTATCCTTGCTGCTTTTGGATATTCATTAGCAAGGGTAACATCTTTAAGTTTTGAGGATCACGTTCCTTCACCTCTTATCAACTTATACGGTCAAACAGGAACGATCATAGTTGCATGTATGTTAGTATTGTTTTTTGATATGTGGGAAAATTTCAAAAGTATAAATGATTTCTTAATAGTTTGTGTAATGGGAATTGCAGGAGGATCTGGTACTTTACTATTAATATATGGTGCTAGAAAAGCAGAACTTAGCAAAATTATGCCATTTGATTACATTGAGATATTTTTTGCACTTATTTTAGGTTGGATATTTTTTGCAGAATGGCCAGTTGATCAACTCTTCCCAGGTGCTTTTTTCATAGTTTCAGGTGGATTAATCATTTATCTTCAACAAAGAAAAAATAATTTTCAAAGATTAAGGAAAACATAATGGAATACAAAATTACCAAACTTCAAAATGATAAAGGTTTAGATATTGACATAGTTAATATTATTAACTCAAATAATTATAGTTTTAGTTTTTATACATATGGCGGCTATATGAGTGAAGTTTGTATTCCAATTTCTTCGAATGTTGCTGAAACAGAGGATGTATTGTTAGGTTATGCTAATTTAAATGATTGCCTGGAAGCTCATGGATATTTCAATTCAATTATTGGGAGAGTTTGTAATAGAATAGGGAAAAGTAAATTTACTCTTAATGGGGAAGAATATAATTTATATTCTAATACCAAACCTGATCATCTTCACGGTGGAGAGGTAGGTTTTAATAAAAAGATTTGGAAAATAGCTGATATTAAAAAAACAAGTAAAAGTATAAAAGTAGAGCTCACTTACCAATCTAAACATTTAGAAGAAAATTATCCAGGCAACTTAAATTGTAAAACTATTTACGAGCTTAATAATAATAACGAAATTCTAATTTCCTTTAATGCTACTTCTGACAAAGATACTATTGTAAATATGACTAATCATAATTATTGGAATTTTCATGGTCATAAAGATAATTATAAAAATATTACTGAGCATGTTGTCAGAATATTATCAAATCAAATTTGTGAAACAGATGAGGGGTCAATTCCTACTGGAAAGCTATTAGATGTAGTTGATACAAAATATGATCTTAATAACTCATTTGAAATAAATAATGCTTTTTTAGAAAGTGGTGGTATCGATCACAATTATGTTCTCAAAGATCATTCTATTGATAAATCTATAGCTTCCGTCTACAGTAAAATTACTGGTTTAGGAGTTGAATACTCGACTGATCAACCTGGTATACAATTTTATACTGGGAATATGATGAAAGACTCATACGATGGCAAACATAATCGAAATTATGGCTTACAATACGGTATGTGTTTGGAGACGCAAATTTTTCCTGATGCTATTAATCAACCAAATTTTCCATCAACTATATTAAAAGTAGGTGAAACATATAATTCAAACACAAAAATAAAATTAAGAAATGATTTTAAATAAATTAATTTATTGTTTTATAATTTTATATCTATAGACATCCGCTTAAATGAAAATTAGTAAAAAAATCATCGATAATTTAAAAAAAGGTGGAGTAGATTTTTACTTAAGTGTTCCTTGTAAGCTATTAGCTAACATGATTGATATTCTTGAAAATGATAAGGATGTTTATTATTCTGCTGTACCAAGAGAGGAAGAAGGTATGGGTATTTGTGCTGGGGCTTATTTAGGAAATAAATTCCCCTGTATAATGATGCAGAATACAGGAATAGGAAATTCAGTGAATGCAATTGTTTCTTTACTACAATTATATCAAATGCCTGTTGTTTTTCTAATTAGTTACAGAGGTACACCAGGTGAACCAGTAGGAGCGCAAGGTGGAATGGCGAAAATTACTGAAGATATTTTACAAACATTAAGAATTCCTATTTTGCATTGCTATTCTGAAAAAGAATTAGATAAAATTTCAACATTTAGCAAACATGCCAAAGTTGTTGAATCTCCAGTAGCTATTTTATGTGATTTCAATTTAATGAAAGATGATACATGAACCGTTTTGACTTGTTAAATAAGATACAAAGTATTCTTAAAGATAACTTAGTTATTTGTAATATAGGTCTTCCATCTCAAGAATTGTATAAAATTAATGATCAACCAAATTTTTTTTATATGTTAGGTAGTATGGGCTTATCATCTTCTATTGGCTTAGGCTTGGCACTATCACAAAATAAACACGTTGTTAGTATAGATGGTGATGGATCAGTTTTAATGAATATGAATACCCTAGCAACAATAGGCAATAGAGCGCCATCAAACTATACTTTATTGATAATTGATAATGGTTCTTATGGATCAACAGGAGATCAACGAACATTTACTGATGAGAAAACTTCCTTAAAGGATGTTGCTTTAGGAGCTGGCTGCAAAAATGTGGTTGAATGTTCTGGCGAGGAAACAGTTAATGCATTGCACAAAGCCATTGCTGATAAAGATAATTCATATGTAATAATTTCAAAGATCAATTCTGGGAATGTTAAAATTGATCCCATTCCACTCAATCCTATAACTATAAGAGATAGGTTTAGAAAGTTTATTGGAAAAGTTAAATACCTTTAATTAATATTTTATGATCATTTGCGCAGGATCAATATTTACAGATTACATAAGTAGGATTAATAAATTTCCAAAAAAACCAATTAAAGTCTTATCTAGAGGTATTGATAAAAGATTAGGCGGTTCAGCAGCGGTATCGGCATTTACTGCAAAAATTTTGGGCTCTGATTCAAGATTCATAGGAAAATTTGGAGATGATGATTCATCAGTCTTTTTAAAAAATGAATTAAAAAAATTTTCTATTAATACTAGTAAATCAATTTTTATAAAAAAATGTCAGTCTTCACAAAGCTTTGTAATAGAGGATACAAAAGGTGAAAGATTACTAGCAGCATACAATGATCCAAAATTACTTAATTGTAAGAAAATACCCAAATTAAATTTTAAAAAAAAGGATATTTATTCAATAGATATGAGATGGATAGATATGGCCTCTAATATTGCTATTAATACTAATAAAAAAAATATTAAATGTGTTGCTGATCTAGATAATTTTAAAAATTCAAATAAAATTTCTGAAATCGTTAACAAAGCTTCTCACCCTATATTTTCTGAAGAAGGCTTGAAAACTTATAAAAAAAACATCAATATGCAAAAAGCTCTTTTTCAAATATTCAATGAAACAAATAAATTTGTTGCAGTTACTATGGGATCAAAAGGTGTTTATTGGGTTGAAAATAACTCATTATTTCATTGTAATGTTCCAAAGGTAAAAACAGTTGAAACGAATTGTGCTGGAGATGTTTTTCATGGTGCTTTTGCAACAGCTCTATCATTAAATAAATCAAATTCTCAAAGTATTCAATTAGCAGCAGCTACTGCAACTTTAAAATGTATGAAAGCTGGGGGTATATATTCAATACCAAATTTAAACAACGTAAAAAAGTTTTTAAAAAAATTAAAAATTAGAAAAATTAAATGACAAAAATTTTAATTACAGAATTTATGGATTCACAATCATTGCAAAATATAAATAAAAAATTTGAAGTAATTTATAAAAAAGATGCTTGGCAAAATAAAGATTTTTTGGAGAAAGAAATTCAGAATTTTGATGGCATCATTGTAAGAAATAAAACAAGTTTAGATAAGAATATTTTAATAAATGCGTTAAATTTAAAGTTTATAGGAAGATTAGGTGTTGGTCTTGATAATATAGATACAGAATACTGCAAAAAAAATAATATCATTGTTCAGCCAGCAACAGGTATGAATTCCGACTCTGTTGCTGAATACGTTGTGAATTCTTCTCTCACATTATTAAAAAAAACTCACATTATTAAAGAACAAACTCTACAAGGAAAATGGCCAAGAACATCAATTGTTACAAAAGAACTAAAAGGAAAGATTCTTGGTTTAATAGGTTTTGGGGATATTTCTAAAAAAGTTTTAAATCTTGTAAATGTTTTTGATGTTACCTGTATTGCATATGATCCTTTTATAACTTCAAAACAAATGGAGGTAGAAAATGTTAAAAAAGTATCATTCGATGAAATTCTTAATTTGGCCGACATAATTTCTATTCATGTACCATTAAATAATGAAACTAGGTATCTATTTGACAGACAAGCGTTTATTAGAATGAAAAAACAACCAATTATAATTAATTCTTCCAGGGGTGGCGTCATCAATGAGAAAGACTTAATTGATGCTTATAAAAATAAATATATCTCTGGTTTCGCATTAGATGTTTTTGAAAATGAACCAGTAAATGAAGCATTTTATAACAATATTACAAATGATATGAATTGCATATTAACACCTCATATCGCAGGTGTAACTGCGGAGTCAAACGTGAGAGTAAGTAATTTTATAATTGATAAAACAAATAAATTTTTTGAAAATTTTAAAGATTAAATTCACTCATCTTAACCACACGATTTTCTTTTATTGATTTCTCTGCTGCTTCTCCAATAGCGACTGCATGAAGACCATCATTTATAGAAACTTGTGGCTTTAAATTATTATTAATTGATTTAATAAATTCTAAATGTTGATAATAAGTCGATCCATGATGTTGCCCAGCTGATAAGATTTTTTTATCCACCTCAACTATTTTTTTAATTGCATTTTTAGAGTCTCTTAAACCAATTCTAACTTCTGAAGAATTTTTTCCGGATGCATCAGCTGGAACACCTGTTTCTATTTTACCCTTATCTCCAACAACACATAGCTCTTCTTGCATTTCTGAATTTTCTGCGAACATACAAAGTTCTAAAGAACTTCTTATTCCATTTTTAAAATCTAAAATTACAAATGCATTGTCTAATATATCAGGAACTTTTCCATTATAATTTTCATTAAGATGATTTACACTTTGGCCACCACTTGCATATACTTGTGTAACTTCACTGTTTGTAATTAGGCGCATTAAATCAAAAAAATGACAGCATTTTTCTACTAATGTTCCACCGGTATTTATTTGGAATCTATTCCAATCATCTACCTTTTTGAGAAATGGAAATCTATGTTCACGAATTGAAAGCATTTTAAGCTTACCAATTTTATTACTATCTATTTCTTGGATCATTTTTTGAACAGGTGGCATGTACCTATACTCCATAGCCACCCATATTACTGATGGATATGAAGCTGATAATTTTTTAATTTCAAGACAATCTTCTAATTTTGTACATAAGGGTTTTTCAATTAATAAATGTTTTTTTGTTTTTAATGCTTCTTTAATAATATCATGATGGGTAAAGTTGGGAGTTGAAATAATAAACGCATCTACTTCATTATTATTAAAAATTTCAGTATTATTTGAATAGATTTTAATATCATTTGAAATAAGATTTTTAGCTTTATTTATTGAATTTTCATTACTGTCAGAGATAGCAACTACTTCAGCTGAATCAATAAGATTAATATTTGAAATATGTTCACAACCCATTAGTCCACTTCCAATAATTCCATATTTAATTTTTGTTTTCATGTTGTGTAAATTGGAATATTTAATTGGGCACTTAATTTATTTATTTCTGAATATACATCCCCATAAGTGAAAGCTAAATGATGTTCAATACCAGACGTGAATAAACTAACTAATTTTTGATAGGTATTTTTTTGCAATTTAACAACACCCGAAGTACCTGAAAATGAATTTTTTTTATCTAAAACTTCACCCTTCATAACAATAAATTTTAATTTATTTTCTGATTTTGAAACTCTAAATATTGTTATTTTACCAGGTCTAAATGCAAAATCATGTAGCAATGCTTTCCTTCTATTAGAATGTACAGTTGCACTTGCTGTATTTTTTTTTGCCATACTAATTGGAGCTAATCCACAATGCCAAAAAACTAAAGTATCAGTTTTGGGGTCACAATCAACAATGTCTACTAAAAGTGAAGGTTTATTATTTATCTTATTTAAAATATCACAACTTATACTTCCTAATACATCAGCTTCACATGCGCTACTAATACCTTTTTCATTCATCATAGCCATTGGACCACATGATGCGCATCCAAATTGTGTAAACATTTCAGGCCAGCACTTAATTGCAAAACTATCAATTTTGTTATCATTTTTTATTTTTTCTAATCCATGAAAAATTGAAATACTTTTATTTAATTCATTCGCATTCAACTTGGAGACTGATTTCAAATTTTTTTTTATTTGATTTTTAGTTTTTGAAATATCTTTATTGCTAACATTTTTAGAAATATTAAATAAAGTTTCTAATTTAATTTTCTTAACATTATAATTTAATTTTTTTTCTATTTCTTTATTATCATAATCACAGGTAAAAAAACCATCTGGTCTTTTACCAACAAGTCCTAAATTCTTTTTTTTTGAAAAAATTTCGTAATTCTCTCTTTTAGAATTTGTTATTTTTTTTAATCTATTATTCTTTAAAATTTTTTTATTCTTTATAAAATTATTAATTCTTTCCATTTCGAATAATTTATTATTAATAAATATTGAAAATTCTGGCTTATATTTTAATTTGATTAATGAATGCATAGCAAGATTTACACCACATAAAGAGTTCAATCTTAACCGTTTTCCTGTTCTTGGCTCTTTAAAACTTATTAAGTGTATTGGTTTATTAAATGTTTTGGCAAAACTTGTTATAAATTTTGCATCAGTGAAAGTTGTTTGAGCAATGATATATTTGCTACAATTTAGTTTTTTAAAATATCTAACAGCTTTTTTTCCTGTTTCATCATCTGTAATTAATTCTTTAAAATGTGAGTATTTAATGTCTAAAATATCTATAAATTTTTCAAACCTTTTTTTATTATCTAAAGCATAATTTATATCAAATGTATCTCTTGCTAATGCTAAATAACCAATCATTGAATTTTGATATGTTTATAATATTTTTTAACAAAATATTATTATTTAATTTTTAAATTTACCATTATTTCTAGGTTTTTATTGCTTGTATATAATAATTTAATATGTTTAAGTCTGAAAAAAATTGGAGGATAAATGATGATCTTTAAGTTTATTTTAAAAGCAATATCTGTAGCTTTAGTTTCATTCTCATTAACTTTAATTTCTGCAGTTTCTTTTGCTGCCACAGATGTACGTATTATGTGGTATGGGGATGGAGACAAAGAAAATGTGCCAATTGCAGCACAAATTGATGAGTTTAATGCAGCTAATCCAGATATAAATGTAATTTTAGATATTGTACCATATGATGCAATAATGAACACTCTACCTATCCAGCTTGCTGCTGGTGAAGGTCCTGACATTGCTCGTGTTACTGATCTTGGTGGATTAAACAAATATTATGCTGATATTACGCCTTACGTAGCTGATCCAAGTTACTATGAAAAAAGCTTCGGTCCTTTTTTAAATTGGTATCGTAAGCCTGGAGATACAACTTCAATTCATGGTTTCCATTCTACAATGACCGTTACTGGTCCATATGTAAATAAAACTCTATTTGAACAAGCTGGTGTAGATCTACTAGGCCCTGGTGCAACTTGGGAAGAATGGGCAGCAGTTTCAATTGAAGTAGCAGAAAAAACAGGTACCCCTATACCAATGGCTTGGGATAGATCAGGTCACCGTGTATCAGGCCCTGCGATTTCTATGGGTGCGAAATATTTTGATTCAAATGGTGATCCAAAATTAGTTGATGATGGATTAAAGGCTATGACTCAAATGCTTTATGACTGGCACCAAGCAGGTACTATGAGTAAAGATCTTTGGGGCTCAGTTTCAGGTTCAAAATACCATGCTCCAAATGATTGGTGGAATGCTGCTGAGGTAGTTTTCATGATGAGTGGTTCTTGGCAAATTGGAAGATTTGCAAATGAAGTTGGAGATGATTTTGATTGGTGGGCTGTACCAGCGCCATGTGGTCCTGCTGCATGTACTGGAATGCCAGGCGGAAATGCACTATTAGCATTCAATGCTAATCCTGCTGTTGGAAAGGTAATGGATTATCTTTCTAGTAAAGAACAACTAAGTAGTTTTATTGGTCAAGTTCTTGCTATCCCTGGACACTTAGATCTACAAGTTGACTATCAAACTGATGATCCAAACGCAAAACATGCATTAAACACTTTTGCTGGCGCAGTGCCAACTATTGATCAAGTTGCTTTTGATCTTCAGGCACATGTTGATAACCGTATAATGTTTAACGCAATTATCTCAAGACTAGGACAAGCTATTGTTGGTGAAATGACAATGGAAGAAGCTTGGGCGCGTATGGATGAAGATGTTGAAAAACAACTTAAAGAAAAATACGGCGGATAATTACATCCAAAATAATAAAAATATAAAGCTGCTCTTTTTGAGCAGCTTTTTTTCGAAATGATTTAATGGAAAATATTAGAAATCAAACAAAAATTTTTTTCCTTAGAATTTTAAATATTCCCTTTGCATTTTTAATGCAAGCCATTGATTTAATCATGTGGCCAATTCAAAAAATTATTGGTGTTAGAAATATGCCCTATATTTTTTTACTTCCAAATTTAATTTTTTTTGGATTATTTGTAATAATCCCTCTTGGTGCAAATTTTTTCTTTTCTCTATCATCTGGTGATGAACTATTATTTGCTGAAAGAGAACTTCCTACAACAAAACAATATGATCAGTTATTTGATTGTGAGAGTTACTTAAATCCAAATACATGTACAGAAGATTTCTTTTGGAGAGGAGTCTATAACACTATATTTTTTGTTGTTTTTCAAGTTGGATTAATGATTTTCTTTTCAGTCTTGACTGCCGTGATATTAAATAAGAAGATTATTGGCAGAGGTTTTTTTAGATCAGTATTTTTTTTCCCTGTTTTGTTGTCACCAGTTGTTGTTGGTTTGATTTGGCAGTGGATACTTTTAAAAAACGGAGCTTTTAATGCTATAATTGAATCTTATGGTGGAGACAAAGTATCATTTTTAACTGATCCATCATGGGCTATGGCATCTGTAATATTTGTATCAATATGGGCCCATATGGGCTTTTATACCTTGATTGTTCTAGCAGGTCTTCAAGCAATACCTCCAAATTTATATGAAGCTGCTGAAATGGATGGAACAAGCAGAGAAAGAATTTTCTTTCGAATAACTTTACCTCTTTTAATGCCAAATTTATTAGTTGTATTTATCCTTGCCTCAATAAAAGGTGTTCAAACATTTGATGAAATATATGTTCTAACCGGTGGAGGACCGGGGACATCTACATCATTAATTGTTCAGTATATTTTTACCACAGGATTTGCTTCGTCTGGATCTGTTCAAAATTTTGGTCTTGCAGCCGCCGCATCTATGGTTCTTGGTGTGGTACTTTTATTTTTAACACTTATGCAATTATATTTCAGTCGAAATAAAGAAAGTAAACATCAAGAAATTTAATATGTCTGAAACAACTTCAAGAATAATAAAAATTGCTACAAAAAAAAGATATAAAAATAAATATCATTGGACAGATTATTTTTCTTATTTTTATTTATTTCTAGGTGTTCTTTTAATGTTTGGTCCTGTTGTGTGGTTAGGATTATCTTCATTAAAGACATTAGCAGGTATACAAGAATATCCTCCAACAATTTTGCCACTTTCTCAAATTCAAGTTGATGTTGAAGGATACGATAAACCCTTACCAATTTTTAACGTGACACAAGAAGATGGGTCAGTAAAGCAGTTAGCACAAATTAAAAGAATTGGAATTAATGCTAAAATGGTTGATCCTCTAAACCCAGGAGAAACAGTAAAAGTACCTATTGATAAAAGAGAAAAAATTAGAGAATTTAAAATTCAGTGGCAAAACTATGTTGATCCTTTAAGAAAATATGATTTTTTACTTTATTTTAAAAACTCAACTTTCATTACTGTTGTAGCAACAATAATAACTTTAATAATAAATTCAATGGCAGCATATGCACTTTCTATATATGAGTTCAGAGGAAAAAATTTTGCACTTGTTTTTGTTATAGGTACATTATTAATTCCATTAACCATAATTTTGGTTCCAGTTTTTTATGTTGTTGCAAACTTTGGAATGATTAATTCATTATGGGGTGTAATTCTTCCAGGTGCTGCAACACCAACAGGAGTTTTTTTACTTCGACAATATATGCTTACATTGCCTAGAGAGCTAATAGAAGCAGCAAGAATGGATCACGCTAGTGAATGGGCAATTTATTGGCGAGTTGTCCTACCTTTATCTATACCGGCAATTGCAGTTTTAGCAATTTTTTCCATAATGTGGAGATGGAATGATTTCTTATGGCCTTTAATAGTTTTATCAAAAAGTGAAGTTTATACATTACAAATTGGATTAAACGCATTTCACGGAGAACTTACTAGTCAGTGGAATTATGTATTATCAATGACTATGGTTACTTTATTACCTATAGCAATTATATTTGCTTACTTACAAAAATTTATAACAACAGGAATAGCAAGTACAGGTATGAAGTAATGCAAGACAAACCTCTAATTTTTTTTGATCCTTATCCAAGAAATGAAGAAATGGTTTTTACCAATGATGTTAAGACTGAATTAGAAAAAATATCTAATTTAATCTATCACTTTGGCAGTCGAGCTCCTGATGAACTTGTAGATAAAAATATTGAAGAAATTGAAATATTAGTTGGACAGACTGCTATGCCTAAAGAACGTTTAGATAAATCAAAAAAAATTAAAGCTATTATAAATGTCAAAGCAAATTGGGAACCGAATATTGATTATCATGAAGCACATAGAAGAGGCATTTATGTTTTATCAGCTGCACCTGCCATGGCTCCTGCTGTTGCTGAAGCTTGTATAGGTTACGCAATCTCACTTTCTAGAAATGTTTTGGGAGTTTACAAAAAATTTTTAAATTCTGAAGAGCAATATGGAATTAAAGAAAATAAATTTGCTTACACACTTTTTAACTCAAATGTTGGGTTAATTGGTTTTGGAAATTTAGCAAAAAGTTTACTTCCTTTGTTAAAACCATTTAACTGTAATATTTCAGTATTTGATCCATGGTTATCTAATGAATACTTAGAGAGCCAAGGTGTAAACCCTGTATCTATTGATGATTTATTATCTAACAATAAATTTATATTCATATTAGCTGGAGTTACTACTGAAAATGAAGGATTTATTAGTAAAGATAAATTAAAATTAATTAAAAAAAATAGTTCAGTAGTTCTAGTCAGTAGAGCAGAGGTTGTTGATTTTGATGAATTTATTGAACTTGCTGAAAATGAATATTTTAGAGCAGCTATAGATGTATATCCAGTCGAGCCTGTTCCAGTAGATTCAACTTTTAGAAAAAAATCTAATATTTTATTTACTTCACATGTTGCAGGTGCTTTAGATTATTCATATAAAAATATAAGAGATATGATGATGAATGATATAAAAAAAATCTTGAATGGGATGCCGCCTATACACTTACAACATGCTGACCCTGACAAAGCAATAATGAGAAGAGATAGATGACTGAAATTATATTAAAAGACATTTTTAAAAGTTATGATCAAACAGAAGTAATTCATGGAGTTGATTTGAAAGTTGAAAGTGGAAAATTTTTAGTTTTAGTTGGCCCCTCTGGATGTGGTAAGTCAACATTATTAAGAATTATTGCTGGATTAGAAAGAATTACATCAGGAGAAATTTTAATCGACGGAAATGAAGTAAGTAATATACCCGCTTCAGAAAGAGGTTTGGCTATGGTTTTTCAATCATATGCTTTGTATCCTCACATGTCTGTTTTTAAAAATATGGCCTTTGCATTGGAAAATCTAAAAATTGATAAAAAAACAATTGAAGAAAAAGTTAAAAGCGCAGCTAAACTTTTACAAATTGAAGAGTATCTTCAAAGAAAACCAAAAGCACTTTCTGGTGGTCAAAGACAAAGAGTAGCTATTGGCAGAGCAATAGTTAGAGATCCAAAGGCATTTTTGTTTGATGAGCCCTTATCTAATCTTGATGCTGAGTTAAGAGTAACAATGAGAAAAGAATTATCAGCACTTCATGAAAAAATCGGCGGTACAATGATTTATGTTACACATGATCAAGTTGAAGCAATGACCTTGGCTGATCAAATAGTAGTTTTAAATAATGGTTATGTTGCACAAGCAGGAGCACCACTTGATTTATATAATAATCCCAGTGATATTTTTGTAGCTGGTTTCATTGGATCTCCAAAAATGAATTTTATCAAAGTTAATGCAATTGATAAGTCTGGTTCATTTAATTTAGTTTCAGATGCATTGAATTTACAAACAAATCATAAAAACTTACAAAACAATACACCTTATTCTCTTGGGATAAGGCCTGAACATATAGAAGTTTGTGAACAGCAAAATTCAGATTTAAAAGTACATGTTGATTTTACTGAACAGCTCGGAAGTGAAACTTACTTTTATTGTAAGGGTGAAGGAATAAAACAATTAATTGTTCATCATACTGGGCAATATAAAATTAATAAGGGAGAAGAATTATATCTGCGTTTTAAAAGAGATTCAGTTCATCTTTTTGAAGAGAATGGCATGTCTGTATCAAAAAAAAATAATTAATGAATTCTAAAAAAATTGGACTTGCCATTATTGGTACAGGTATGGCTGCAAAACCTCATGCCTTGGCTTTAAATGAATTAAAAGGTGATATTAATGTAGTTGGAGTTTTTTCTCGAAATAAGGAAAAAAGAGAAAATTTTTCTAAAAATTATAATTTTAATTCATTTCAGGACATTCATAGTATTTATAATAATCCTGAAGTTGACATGGTGGATATCATCACTCCTCCAAATCAACGCTTAGAACTAGTGGAGCAATTTAGTAAATATGGAAAACATATCTTAATGGAAAAACCAATTGAAAGAACTTTAGAAAATGCAAAAAGTATAGTTTCAATTTGCGAAAATAATAAAGTTAACCTTGGTATAGTTTTTCAACATCGATTTAGAAAATCCTCAATTAAATTAAAGTCATTAATAAATGAGAATAAATTTGGTCAAATTTTTTCAGCTCAAATCAATATTCCATGGTGGCGAGAACAGTCCTATTATGATGAACCAGGTAGAGGAACATATAAAAGAGATGGTGGAGGAGTTCTTATAAGCCAAGCTATTCATACACTTGATCTTGCTATCAGTCTTTTAGGAGATGTTAAAGAGGTGATGGTAATGACAGAAACTACAAAGTTTCATAAAATGGAGTCAGAAAATTTTGTAACTGGAGGTATTAAATTTAAAAATAGCGTAATTGCATCTTTATTCGCTTCAACGAGTGTTTTTCCAGGCTCATCAGAGTCAATTGTACTTCATTGTGAAAATGCAACAGTCAAACTTGAAGCAGGAACACTTATCATTAATTGGAGGAATGCTAAAAAAGAAGAGTTTGGAGAGGAATCTGGAACTGGCGGTAGTGCTGATCCTATGGCTTTTCCATTTGATTGGCATAAAGATCTTATAATTAATTTTGCAAAATCAATTAACACAAATGAAAAATTTGAAATTACCGGAAAAGAGGCATTGAAAGTTCATTATCTAATTGATGCAATGATAGAATCATCTAAAAAAAATAAACTAATTACAATGGAGCAAAATATTTAATCATGAGAAAAATTAAAGTAGCTGCAATGGGTGTTGAGCATAGACACATTTTTGGACAATTAAATGGCATGTTAAATTTGGGATGTGAATGTGTTGGTTGGTGGAATGAAACGGATAATAATATTACAAAAGATTTTAATGAAAAACATCCTGATATACCCCGCTTTACAAATAAAGAGGATTTATTAAAAAATAAAGAAATTGAATTAGTATTGATAGCAGACATTCCAGTTAAAAGAGCAGCTTTAGCTATTGAGTGTATGAATGCTGGAAAAGATGTAATGTTAGATAAACCTGGATGTACAACTTTAGAACAACTTAAAGAAATTGAAAATACTGTAAAAAAAACAGGAAAAATTTTTTCAATTGATTTTTCTGAAAGATTTGAAGTACCTTCTGTTCAGGTTGCCTATGATTTAATTCAAGCTGGTGAAATTGGAGATGTTGTCCAAACAATTGGAATGGGACCTCACCGATTGAACATTCAAACTAGACCTAATTGGTTTTTTGATTACGACCAATATGGTGGTATTTTATGTGATATTGCTTCACATCAAATAGATCAGTTTTTATTTTTTACTGGATCTAAAAATGTAGAAATTATAAATTCTTCAATAGGTAATTTTTCAAATCCTGAACATAATAAGTTTGAAGATTTTGGTGAAATTTTAATACACGGAGATAAGGGTAGAGGTTACATTAGGGTAGACTGGTACACACCTGATGCTTTACCTAATTGGGGTGATGGCAGATTGACCATTTTAGGCACAAAAGGATACATTGAATTAAGAAAGTATGTAGATCTAGTTGGTAGAGAGGGTACAGATCACCTTTTTATAGTTAATAATAAAAAATATGAATATAAAAATGCTTCTAAAGAACCCCTAACATATTTTGAGAGATTAATGGACGATGTTGTAAATAGAACTAGTACTGCAATGGATCAATCACATTGTTTAAAAGTTATGGAATTGGCAATCAAAGCTCAAAAAAATGCGATTAGGCTTGGCAATATTAAGTAATGAATATCTCTAATCAAGAATTATCCAATACTTTAGAAGCCGCCATTAATAATACAAAAATTTTTGATATTCATACGCATTTATTTCCATCTGTCTTTAAAAGTCATTCTCTTTCTGGTTTTATTAATTTATTAAACTATCATTATTTAATTGCAGAATTATTAACCAATGCAAATATAACTGCAGAAAAATTTTACTCTCTGGATGACGTAAATAAAGCAAAACTTATCTGGGAAGAGTTATTTCAAAATAGAACACCAATTTCTGAGGCTTGTAAGGGCGTGCTAACTGTACTTCAAAAATTAGATATTAATTATAATAATAAAACTTTTGAAGAACTAAATAATGAATATGAAAATAAATCTCTTACAGATGAAAAAATTTTACAATTATCAAATGTTTCTTCTCTCGTAATGACAAATAATCCATTTGATATTGATGAATGGAATTTATTTAAAAATAATGAGTGGGATAGAAATATATTTCAATCATCATTACGACTAGATGATTTAATAGGTAATAATTCTCAAGCAATCGATATTGCAAAAAACCAAACAAAGATAAATCAAAAACAAGATGATATTATAATCAACTATTTAGATAGCTGTTTTTTAATATCAAATCCAGTATATGCAGCTATTTCAGCAAATTCAGATAATTTTAAAGAAATTTTAAATGACCCTCTTTGGAAATTAATTTTGTCATGGTTAAATGAAAAAAATATTCCTTTGTCATTAATGCTAGGTGTTAAACGAGCTATAAATAGTAGTTTTGGTCAAGCTGGAGATGGAATTGGTGATATTAATCTCAAAGAACTAAGTAAATTATGTAATACTTTTCCAGAAAACAAATTTCTTGTAACTTGTTTATCTCTAAATGATCAGCACGAATTAACTGTCTTAGCTCGTAAACATCCTAATTTAAAAATCTTTGGTTTTTGGTGGTTTTTGAACCAGCCAAGTATTATAAAAATTGTTCTAAAAATGAGGATTGATATGCTAGGTTTGTCATTTATACCCCAGCATTCTGATGCAAGAGTTACAGATCAACTTATATATAAATGGTCTCATTTCAAAAATATCTTACATGAAATTTTATATGAATATTATGAAGATCTTTCTAAGAAAAATTTTGAGTTATCAAAATATATAATAGAAAGGGATATTAATAATTTACTAAATCAAAACGCAAAAAGTTTTTTTCTTAAGTAACTGCATATTTTACTAAATTATTATAGCTAATCCTAAGTGAATCAAAAGGATCGCCATTACATTCATCTTGTTCAACAATAAACCACTTACAACCTGAATCTGTTGCTGTTTTAACAATATTTTCAATATCTAAATTACCTAAGCCAACCTCTGCAAAAAAACTTTCTTGATCATTGATCATTATAAAATCTTTTAAGTGTAATAAAGGCATCCGTTGTTCTAATTTTTTACACCACATTAATGGATCTTGACCACCTTTTTGTATCCAATAAATATCTGGTTCTCCTTGTATGAATCTACTATCTGTATTTTTATAAATTCTATCTAAAATTATTTGATTTTGAATTTTTTGGAATTCAAGTGCGTGATTATGGTAACATAGTACTTTTCCTTCTGCATGAAACTTGGAGCCAGCAGTATTTATATCTTCTGTGAATTTATCAATTTCTTTTAAATTTTTCATATCCAAATTTAATGGGTAAGGAAGAGCTGAATATTTGCAATTAAAAATGTTTAACTTATTAATAACTTCATCAGTGTTGTTTATAATTTGTTCATTTGGTTCATGTGTTGCGCATATAACTAAACTCAAATCTTCACACATTCTTTTTATTGTTTTAGGATCAATTAAACCAACGCCACTGATTTGAATGCTACTATATCCAATATTTTTTATTTTCTTTAGACTTTCAAATAAATCTTTTTCATTTTGGCAAAAATCTCTAACAGTATAAAGTGTTACAGCAATTTGATTAATTTTCATTTTGATTTACTTATCATTTCTTCTAGTTTTAGTTCATATCTATTCTCATCTAAAGGAAGATTAATTTTTTTTTCCTCTAATCCCGATAGGACCATTGCATTAATTAATTCAACTGAATTTAAACCATCTTTTCCATTCACATAAAGATTTTCTTTTCCTAAAAGAAAATTTGTAAAGTTTTGAATAAGTCTTTGATGTTCAATATGTTGATCCATATCCGCCTTAAAATTAAAATTAATTTTTTCTTTTTTAGGCATGTCAAAAAGTGATTTAGAGTTTTTAATAAAATCAGTAGATGAATCTATTTTTTCCCATGTAACATTATTATCTTGAATTGTAATTAAACCCTTATCTGATGCAATTTCCAATCTATTTACACCAGGTGCTTCACCTGTTGTTGTAATAAATACACCTTTTAATCCATTTTTATATTTAAAGATTGAAGTTACTTCATCTTCAACTTCTATCTCATGAAAGCGACCTAATCCCAAATCAGTATATATACTATCAGGCATGCCAAATAACCACTGGCACAAATCAAGTTGGTGAATACTCTGATTTATTAAAACGCCTCCACCTTCACTTTCCCATTTAGCTCTCCAATTAGATGTCTGATAATAATAGTTTGTTCTAAACCAATTAGTTATTGTCCATTGAAAACGGTGAATTTTACCTAATTCATTTCCATTAATTAGTTTCTTTATCTTAACATAAACAGGATTAGTTCTTTGATTGAGCATAACAGTAAAAAATGCTTTAAAATTTTGTGAAATATTAATAAATTCTCGACACTTTTTACTAGTTATTGCTAAAGGTTTTTCAATTATAACATTAATATTATTTTCTAGAGCTTTTTTCGCTAGATCAATGTGCGATTTATGAGGTGTAGCAATGATTGCCGCATCTATAATTTTATTATCAAAAAAATTATCAGTATTTTCAAAAAAATGAATATTTTCATATTTATTTTTATATTCTACATTTGAATCAGCAACAGCAGCTAAGATGGCATTTTCTATTTTATTTTCTTTTAATTTCTTAGCATGATTTGCTCCCATACCTCCTATGCCAATAACACCATATCTAACAGGTTTTTCCATAATTAATTTTATTATATTAAAATAAAAAAAATATTTAATTAATTTATGAAAGTATTGGATCTTTTACTGGAATAATTGGCACTCCACCTGGGGATTGTTCTGTACCAGAAATTTCAATAGTACTAATATTACTTCGCCATCTCACACTTAAAGCAAACATTATTGCATCAGCAATATCTCTTGGTTCAAGAAGAGTAAAACCTGACATAAATTTTTTTGCTTTATTTTTATCTGTAAAAGCAGCTTTACCAAAATTTGTTTTAGTTCTTCCAGGACATATTTCAGAGACTTTCACTCTTGATCCACTAAGTTCAATTCTTAAGCTTTGCGCAATTCTATGGATAGCTCCTTTTTGACCACCATAAACAGTACTCATTTGTGGATATAGACCCGCAAGTGATCCCATTAAAATTACGTGACCTTTTCTTCTTTTTATCATTCCTGGAACAATAGCTTTTAATGTATGAAGATAAGACTCAACATTTAATCTTGTAGATAACTCAATATCTTGTCTTGACGCTTTTAATATACCTTCTGCTCCTCTTCCAATACCAGCATTACAAATTACAATATCAACTTTAAGCTTAGCAAGTTTTTTATAAATTTGATCAGTATCAAAGAGATCAATTTGAATGATTTCAAATTTATATTTTTTTTTCAATTTCTCTAATGCTGAAATATCTTTATCAAGGGCATAAATTTTTATTTTTTCTTTAAAAAATCTTTTAAGAGTTTCTAATCCAATACCACTTGAAGCACCTGTTATTAAGACACTTTTATATATTTTATTGATCATCTTCCGTTTAAGTATATTTTAAATAGTAATATGCAATTAAATAAAAATATAAACAGAAATCTATTAAAAGAACAATCTTTTCCAGCTTATAATATTAATAATAATAAAGACTCTATAGTGCATTTTGGTGTTGGAAATTTTCATAGAGCTCATCAGGCGCTTTATATTCATGAAATATTAGAAAATAATGAAAATATTTCAATAATTGGAGTTAATTTAAGATCAGACGAAACAAACAAAAAAATGAAAAAGCAAGATTACTTGTATACTTTAGTAAGGGTATCAAATAACTACAAAAAAGTTGATATTTTAAATCCAATAAAAAAAATACTATTTGGCTTAAAAGACAAGAATGAAATTAGAAATTTAATAGCATCAGAAAAAATCAAACTAATAACTATTACTGTCACAGAAAAAGGATATCATTTTGATAAAAATAAAAAACTGAATTTTTCAAATGAGATCAAAAATGATCTAGAGGACAAAGATCTATCTACTATGATAGGTCACTTGGGTTTTGGAATAATAGAAAGATATAAACAAAATAAGAAAAAATTAATTGTACTGAGTTGTGATAATTTATCTGAAAATGGAAAAATTTTACAAAATTTAATCAAGGAATTTATAGAAAAAAAATATCCTGAGTGTTTAGATTGGTTTAAAGAAAATATTGAATTTCCATTATCTATGGTTGATGGAATTGTACCAAATAATAATAAGCAATCTGAATTTTTTAACTTACCCTATCTTGATAATGCAATTGTTGTTACAGAACCTTATAGAGATTGGTACATTCAATCAAAAAATAATGAACTAAAAAATATTTTAGCAAACAATAAAATTAAGTTTGTTGATGACGTAAAATTTTATGAAAATATTAAACTTAAAATTCTCAATGCTTCTCATTCAGCATTAGCATATATTGGTCATTTGTGTGGATACACTTATGTTCATGAAGCAATTAAAGATGAAAATATTTATAATTTCATTTTAAATTTTTTAGATAAGGAAGTCTTACCTACTTTAGAAACTAAAGATAATTTTAATATTAATGAATATAAAATCAAAATATTGGAAAGATTTAAAAATACTTTCATAGAAGATAAATTATTAAGAATTGCTATGGATGGATCTTTAAAAATACCCATTAGAATACTTGATACTTATAATGATAATAAAGGTGAAACTAAAAACATCCACTTTATTATATCTTGTTGGTTATTTTTTTTATTTCAAATTATTGAAGAAGATCAAAATAGACTTGATGATGTTAATAAAGAATATTTCTACAAAGTTTATAAAAACAATAAGAGTAATTTTTTTGAAGAGATTGTTAATAACAAAAATATTTTTAATCTGTCTATTAGTAAAAAAGAAGAAATGTTAACTGATATTAAAAATAATATAAGTTTAATTGAAAAAAAATCTTTAAAATCATTATTAAAAGAAATAATTTCATAATATGAAAATTTTACCTATTAAAATAAATAAATTTTTTGATAGTATTCTATTAAAACTATCTGTTCCAAAAAAAGATAGAATTTTACTTATTAAATCACTTTTAGATTCTTCCATTAGAGGTGTGGACAGTCATGGTATTAGATTATTTTCTCATTATGTAAAATGTATTGAAAATGGAAGAATAAAAGCAAAACCTAAAATGAAACTAATAAAAAAAAACAGAGGTGTAGCTGTCTATGATGCTGATGATGGACTAGGGCATGTTGCAGCTTTAAAAGCATCAGCAATAGTATCATCTATGGCAAAGAAGAATGGAATTGCTTCAATTGGCATAATAAACTCCTCACACTATGGTGCTGCAGGTGTATATTCTATGGATATTGCACAAAATGATTGTGTTGGTTTTTCATTTACACACTCAGATGCTTTTGCCATTCCGTATAATGGTAAGAAACCTTTTCATGGTACTAATCCTTATTCTTTTACAGCACCAATAGGTAAGAAAGATTTTTTACATGCAGACTTCTCTTCAACTTCGATAGCCTGGAATAAAGTTATGAGAGCTAGAGCAAATTCTACTAAATTAAATTCTGAAATTGCCCTCGATAAATTCGGAAATTACACAACTAACCCTTATAATGCTGTTTCTCTGGCCCCACTTGGCGGTAAAGAATATGGATATAAGGGTTTTGGATTATCTTCTTCTGTAGAAATAATGTGTGGACCTCTTATTGGTATGGCTCATGGATACCGTTTATTATCAATGATTGGACCAGATTTTAGTACACCAAGAAAATTAGGACATTTCTTAATTGCCATTTCATTAAATGCTTTCACAACAAAAAAACAATATTTTAAAGGTATGAAAAACTATATGAGTGATCTAAAAAAACAAAAATCAAAAAAAAATAATAATCCAATTTTATATCCAGGCGAAAAAGAAAAAATTATTTCTAAAAAAAGATTAAAAACAGGTATTCCGATAGATAAGGAATTAAAAACCGATTTTTTATTTTTAGCAGATAAATATAAGGTAAAAATTAATTTATAGCTTTTATCACACCTTTAAGCTGATCTAGTCCTTTCATTCTGCCTAATAATGAATATCCAGGTATTACTGAATTAAATTGATCATGCAGTATTGTATGGCCATGATCAGGCCTCATAGGAATTTGTTTGATAGGATGATTATTTTTTTTTCTTTTATTTTCTTCTTTTAATATTGCTTTGATAATAGATACCATGTCCAGACTTCCATTAAGATGATCATCTTCATAAAAATCAAGAGATTTTGGAATATGTCTTATATTTCTTAAATGAATAAAATTTATGTAAGAACCATATTTTTTTATTATATTGACTAAGTTATTTTTTTTATTAACACCAAGGGATCCTGTACAAAAAGTTAAACCTACATTTGTATCTTTTTTTATATTCACAATAAAATTAATATCTTTCTCATTAGAAACAATTCTTGGTAATCCATAAACATTATATGGAGGATCATCTGGATGAATATTGTAATGAATATTATATTTTTTTATGATTGGATAAATTTCTTCAATAAAATCTTTTAGGTTATTTTGTAAATCACTATGATTTAATTCTGCAAATTGATCAATCTCATAATTTAAATCTTTAATTGTATACTTTCTATCGTTTGCAGCTAAACCTCCAAGTAAAGACATTTTAAGTTTTTTTAAATCACTAGAATTCATTTTTTGTAATATTTTTTTTGAAGTATGGATGTCTTTGGGTGAATACCTTTTTTTTGCTGTTTTAGATTTCAAAATAAAATTTTCAAATGCACAGACATGAAGATGATTATATTTTAGAGCAAATGCTCCATTTGGTAGTTGATAATTTAAATCTGTTCTCACCCAATCAATCAATGGCATAAAATTATAACAAATATTTTTAATCTTATTCTTTCCTAAATTTACCAATGACTCTTTGTATTGATCTATATAATATTTATATCTCCCTGATCTCTTTTTTATATCATTATGAACAGGAAGGCTTTCAACAACACTCCAAGTTAAATTTTTATTGTTATTAATTTTGAAACTTTCAATAAATTTCTTTCTTTTCTTGATTTCGAATGCAGACCATTTTTCACCATATTTTATTTGTGCTAGTGATGATACGATTCCTTCAACGCCTATCTGTCGAATTTGATCTAATTTTGAAGGATCATTATGACCAAACCATCTAAATGAATACAGCATGCGACAATAGTATAATCAATATAATTATAAATAAATACTTTATTTTATTTTTGTTGATTTAAGTTCTAATTCTGCATACATTAAAAAAAAATTTAAGGAGGAATGATGAAAAAATTTATAATATTTTTAACTTCTTTTTTTGCTTTACTAGTATCACCTGTTTTTGCAGGTGGTCATGGTGTTACTAAAGTAGCTCTAGTCCCTGGTGGCCCGCACCCTTATTTTGCTGCGTGGGAACAAGCAGGTTTAGATGCTGTAAAAGACTTTGGTTTAGGAAAAGCAGATTATAGAGTCCCTGCAGAGTGGGATCTAAGTCAACAAAACGAGTTAATTGAAAGTTTAGTTGGTCAAGGTTACAATGCAGTACTTGTATTCCCTGGTGATGCAGTTGGAACAAATAAAATTTTAGGTGAACTAGATGATGCTGGTATACCAACAGCTGCCCTAGCAGGTTGTGTTGAGCAACCAACTCAAGCAAAATTTTGTTTTGGAACTGACACTGGTCACTCAGCTTATCTTGGTACAAAAGAATTAATTAAAGCTTTAGGTGGTAAAGGAAAAATTGCTCACTTTACAGGTTTCTTAGTTGATCCAAATACAACTCTAAGAATCAATGCTGTTGAACAAGCTGTTTCAGAAGCAGGTGGTGGAGTAGAAATTATTCAAGTTATTGCTGATATTGATGCTTATGAACCAGCTGACGAAAAAATTAATGCTTTCATGGCGGCTCAAGGAAGTGAAGTAGATGGTATTGTAACTACTGCTTGGGTTCCTGCTGTTGTAGCAGCGCAAGCTTTAACAAATATGGGTGATAAAAGAATAAAAATGGTGGGTATTGATCATGACGAAGTAGTTTTAAAAGCTATTAAAGATGGTTATGTTCATGGAACTATGCTTCAAAACCCATATGGACAAGGTTACATTGGTTCATATGTAATGGACAAAGTTAGACAAGGTTGTGAGTTCAAATCTGATGCACCTTGGAAATCAACTGCACAAACTGATCAATTTATTGATTCAGGTACTGTATTTGTTGATATTAGCGATGTTGATACATACGTTATGGCTATGAGAGGAATTTCTTTAGAAATTTTAGAAACTTTTGATAGCACATATCTAAACTGTCCAAGTTAAAATAATATGGGGGCGTTAAGCCCCCTTTTTTTATGAATAATAAAATTCCTAATTTTGTAAAAACCAATCAATTTGGTTTACTTATATTGGTAATTGTATTTATTTGTATTTTTTCTTTTTCGACTGACGGATTTACCTCAAGATTTAATATTTATGCTCTCTCAAGAGTAGTTGCTTTGGATATAATGATTGGTTTAGCAATGATGGTAGTGATACTTACTGGAGGTTTAAATTTATCTTTAGGCGCTCTAGGTGTTTCGGCTGCTATGTTTGGCGGTTGGTGTATGGAAAGTATCGGGATTCCTATTTCTATAACAATTATTTTAGTTTTAGCTTTTGGCTCATTTCTAGGTTGGATTAATGGATTTGTAACTGTTAGAACAGGTGTTCATAGTTTCATTGTTACACTGGCTACGATGAGTATTTATTTTGGCTTCATGACTTTGCTTACTGAAGCAGAAGCATTTAGAAAATTACCAGAGGCTTTTACTGATTTTGGGAGTTTAAAACTTTTCAATAAATATATTTCACCATTACTAATTATCAGTGTACTAACTTGTTTTGTACTTTATTACATTTTTAAATACACCGATATTGGACGAAAGCTTATTGCAGCTGGAGCAAATCCTGATGCTGCAGAATTATCAGGTATTTCTGTAGATAGAATGTTTATTTATTGTCATATGCTTTCAGGCTTCTTAGCAGCACTTGCAGGTATTATGTTAACAGCAAGAATTGGTGCTGCAATACCGTCTATGGCCGGTCATCTAGGATTTGACTGGTTATTACCTGCTTTTTTAGCCCCAGTTTTAGGTGGAACACTTCTTTCTGGAGGCAAGGTTACAGTTTTTGGAACAATGCTAGGAGCAATTCTTGTTACATTAATTAATAATGGATTATACTTAATCGATGTTGGTGAATTCTGGGTAAGATTTTTTCTTGGTATCATATTATTGGGAGCCGTTTTGCTAGATAGAGCTAGAGAATATTTTACTGTTAAAAATTCAATTGTTTCATGAGCGCACTTTTAAAAAAAGATTGGTTTGGACTTGGTTTAGTTTTAATTTTTGGCTCAATTTTAATTTCATTGTTTAAACCTGCATTTATTTCTCCATTTAACTTATATGTTTTAATGCTGAGTGTTAGTTTGATGCTCGTTGTGGCAATGTCACAAATGATTATCATTGCAATTGGTCAAATGAACTTATCTGTTGGAGCAATTGGAGGCTTAGTTGCAATTTCATTTACCGGATTAATGGAAGTTTATAGCATGTCTATTTTACCTGCTGTTCTTATTGGATTATTAATTGGTCTTGCTTGTGGTTTTATAAATGGATACATCACCGTTAAAACTGGTATATCAGCTTTTATTATTACTCTAGCTACACTTTACATTTTTAAAGGAATGAATTTAGGAATAACAGAGGCTCAACCTTTTTATGAAATTCCTGAAGCTGTTAAATTTTTTGGAAACGCAAAAATCTTTGGCCCTATACCTTACTTAGTAATTATACCAATTATTATAACTATTTTGATGTGGATTTTAATGAATAGAACATCTCTAGGAAGATATATGCTAGCATATGGTAATAATGTTCAATCATCAGAATTAATAGGCATATCTTCAACAAAAATAGTTATCTATGCGCATGTTATATCCGGTCTTTTGGCAGCCATAGGTGGAATGTTAGTTGTTTGTAGATTACAACTCGGGACACCTAATATAGGAGATTCATGGTTGTTACCTTCATTTGCTGCTCCGGTAATTGGAGGTGCTATACTGGCTGGAGGAAAAGTAGATGTTATTGCTACCGCTTTTGGAGTGATATTAGTTTCTATAATTTCTCAAGCATTAGTTATTTTTAAAATTGATCCTTTTTTTGTTCAAATATTTTTAGGCTTTATGATTTTATTAGCAGTGTTTATAAATAGATACAGAGAATATAGAGAAGAGAGAAGAACAAAGGTTTTTTCAGATGAGTGATTATATTTTAGAGCTTAACAATATTACAAAAAATTTTCCTGGTGTTAAAGCTCTTGATAATGCAAATTTTAAACTCAAAAAAAAATCAATCCATGCACTTCTTGGTGAAAATGGAGCAGGTAAATCTACATTAATTAAAATCATAACAGGAGTTTATAACCAAAATGAAGGAAAACTATTTTTAAATAATCAAGAGAAATCTTTTTCTTCACCTAATGAAGCAATGAATGCTGGAATTTCAGTTGTGCACCAAGAAAGAAATTTAATTAGGAGGTTTTCAGTTGGTGAAAATTTAATGTTAACCAACCTTCCTAAAAATAATTTAGGTTTAATAGATTATTATACTGTTGCAAAAGAATCAAAAAAATGGCTTGATATTATGGAGTTAGACATAGATCCAAACACCATAGTCTCAGATTTAACAGTTGCAAAAATGCAACTGTGTGAAATAGCTAAAGCTTTATCCTTAGAGTCAAAAATACTATTATTAGATGAGCCAACTTCATCATTATCTCCACAAGATACAAAAAATTTATTCGCATTACTTAAACGATTAGTTGCTGAGCAAGATGTAAGTATAGTTTTTGTTAGTCACAAATTAGAGGAAGTATTTGAAATTTGTGATGAAGTTACTGTTTTGAGAGATGGTAAAAATGCTTGTGAGTCTGAACAAATTACTAATCTTAATAGACAAAAACTTGTTAAATTAATGATTGGTAGAGATGAACAAATAATTAAATCTAAAAAAGATATTGATTTTACGGATGAAAATTTATTAGATCTGCAATCAATAAACACTGACCTTGGTCATAAAAATATTAATTTAAATTTAAAAAAAGGTGAAATACTTGGATTGTATGGTTTAGTCGGGGCAGGAAGAACGGAATTAATAAAATGTGTACTTGGGCTTGATAAAATTAATTCTGGACAGATTTTACTCAACAATAAAGAAATTAAAATTAAATCCCCAAAAGATGCACTAGAAAAATATAAAATTGGATACATAAGTGAAGACAGAAAAAAAGAAGGATTAATTCTAATGCATGATGTTTTATCCAATGCTGGAATAACAGTCTGGTCAAATTTGAAAAAAATATTATCTTTTTTGAATGATAGTATAGTTTATAACAAAGTAGATCCTTATGTGAAACAACTTGAAGTAAAAACACCTTCATATCAACAAATCGTTTCTAATTTATCTGGAGGTAATCAGCAAAAAATTAGTGTAGCTAAATGGCTTGCTTCTGGAACTGATATATTATTTATAGATGAACCCACAGTTGGTATTGATATAAAAACAAAATCTTACCTTCATGAATTAATTATTGAACTATCTTTAAAAGGCACATCAATTATTTTAATAACTAGTGATATGCCTGAAATGATTAGTTTAGCTGATAGAATTATTACGATGAAAGATTTTAAAGTAGTTGGTGAAACAATAAATAATCATAGCTATGAAGAAATGAGTTCATCAATTATGAGGAATATTCATGAATAAAAGACAACTTGGAAATACAAATATAAACTTAACCGCTATAGGATTTGGTGGAGCACCTTTAGGTAATTTGTTTGAAAATCTTGATGAACGAAATTGTTATGATATACTTGAAAAAACCTATGACGAAGGTATTAATATTTACGATACATCTCCGCTTTATGGTTATGGTCTAAGTGAACATAGATTAGGTAACTTTTTAAAAACTGTAGATGAAGAAAGTTATTTTTTATCAACAAAAGTTGGTAGATATCTTACACCAGCAAAAAAAGATAGTATAGATAGAGGAAGATTTGCAGGAAGTTTAAATTTTTCTCCTAATTTAGATTATTCTTATGATGGTGTGATGAGAGCATTTGAACAATCATTACTAAGATTAGCTGTTTCAAAAGTAGATATTTGCTTAATTCATGATGTAGATCGATTTAATTTTGGTGACGAGGTTGAACATTATTTTAAATTAGCAATGGACGGAGCATACAAAGCTGTCCAAAAACTAAAAGAAGAAAAAGTAATTAAGGCTATTGGCGTAGGTGTAAATGATTCTGATATATGTGCAAGATTTGCTAATGCTGGTGATTTTGATTGCATGGTTCTAGCAGGTAGGTATTCATTATTAGATCAAAATGCTTTAAATGATTTTTTCCCAATTGCTGAAAAAAATAACATAGGCATTATTCTTGCTGGAATTTTTAATTCTGGAATTTTAGCCAAAGGTGTGGGTGAAAATATTACATACTTTTATGATAAAATTCCTGAAGAAGTTAAACAAAGATACTTAAAAATCGCTAATATATGTAATAAGTACGAAGTACCTGTTCCAGCAGCAGCAATTCAATTTTGTTACACGAATAAACTTGTCACTTCCATGATTTTGGGGATGGATAGAGTGGAGCAAGTAAAGCAAAATTTAGATTATCTAAATTTTCCTATTCCTGAAGATTTATGGAAAGATTTACTTAATGAAAAATTAATTGATGAAAGATGTCCAATATGAAAATAATTGATATTAAAACTCAGGACATTCGTTTTCCAACTTCAAAAGATAATTTGGGAACTGATGCAGTTCATGTTGATTGTGATTACTCTGCAACCTACGTAACAATATTCACAGATAAAGAAGATTTAAATGGTATTGGTTTAACTTTTACAATTGGAAAGGGCAATGATCTATGCTGTACAGTTATAGAATATTTTAAAGAATTTATAATTGGAAAAGATATTCAGGAAATAGAAAAGAATATTGCATCGATATGGGAAAAAATTACTAACCACAGTCAATTGCGTTGGGTAGGACCACAAAAAGGTGTTACACATCTTGCAGCAGCAGCTTTTTTTAATGCAATATGGGATTTAATTTCTAAATTCCATAAAAAGCCACTATGGAGATATATATTAGAATTAGAAACAAGAGATTTATTAGATAAACTTTCTTTTTCTTATATTGATGATGTCATCACTAAAGATGATGCGGCTAAAATAATTAATCAGAAAAAAACAAATTTACCTTCAAATTTAGACGATTTAAATTCGACTATTTTTCCAGCATATACAACAGCAGCAGGATGGTTAGGATATTCAGATGAAAAAATGAAAAGGCTAGTTGAAGAAAATTTATCTAAGGGCTGGACTCATTTTAAAATGAAAGTTGGTCAAGATATAGAAAGGGATATTCATCGCTGTAAGTTAGTAAGAGAATTAATAGGTAATGAAAATAAATTGATGGTAGACTCAAATCAAATATGGAGTGTTAATGAGACTATTGAAAATATTGGAAAATTAAAACAATTCGATATTTTATTTTATGAAGAACCAACTAATCCTGATGATGTTTTAGGTTTTAGAAAAATTAAAGATGCACATCCAGATGTCAACCTAGCAACTGGAGAAATGATACAAAATAAAGTTATGTTCAAACAATTTATTGAAAATAAATCTTTAGACTATTGTCAAATTGATAGCTGTAGAATTGCAAGTATTAATGAAATTTTACCAGTTCTATTAATAGCAAGTAAGTATAATACTCCAGTTATTCCTCACGCTGGTGGTGTCGGTTTATGTGAATATGTTCAACATCTTAATCTAATTAATAAGTTTATAATATCTAATCACGATTTATTTTTAAGTGAATATGCTGAAAGCTGCTCTGAACATTTTGTAAATCCAGCAATAATCAAAGATGGTGGATATGTAACTCCAACAAATCCAGGATATTCAGTAAAAATAAAGGATAGTTCTCTTAATGAATTTGATTATAATAATGGAACATATTGGAAATAAATGTACATAGATAGTCATCAACATTTTTGGAAACTTTCAAGAGGAGATTATTCATGGATGACTCCAGATATGAAAGTTTTATATAAAGATTTTTTTCCAGAAGATCTTGAACCGTTAATTAAAGATAAAAATATAACCCAAACTGTTATTGTTCAAGCAGCGGATACAGTAGCAGAAACAGAATTTACCTTAAGTCTAGCATCCAAGCATGATTTTATTGCAGGTGTTGTTGGTTGGGTTGATTTAGACAGTGATAAAGCTAAGGATGATATTGATAAACTTTGTGAAAGTAATTTTTTAAAAGGTTTCAGACCAATGATACATGATATTCAAGATGACGAATGGATGTTAAAAGAAAATCTTAGTGAAAATTTAAAATATATGAATAAAAAAAATTTAACATTTGACGCTTTAGTTAGGCCAAATCATCTTAAACACCTAATTAAATTTGTAAATAAATATGATTTTCTACCAGTCGTAATAGATCATATTGCTAAACCTGTAATTATTAATTCAGAAATTGATGAATGGAAAAAAGATATGACTGAATTATCAAAGGCTAATAACGTTCATTGTAAATTTTCAGGAATTGTTACTGAAGTGGGTAAAGATTATAAAAAAAATCAATTAGATCCTTATATAGATTTTATTCTCAATTTATTTGGTCCAGATAAATTAATGTGGGGAAGTGATTGGCCCGTATTAACCATGGCAGATTCATATGGAAATTGGTTTGATTTAGCTATGGATTATTGCTCCTCTTTCTCAGAAGATGAAAAAAACAAAATTTTTTCATTAAATGCAAAAAATTTTTACAATCTTTAATTTTCATTTATAATTTTAATAATGAAAAATATTTTAATTACAGGTGGTGCGGGTGGTATTGGTCTAGAAATAGTTCATTATTTTGAAAACAAAAATTATAATGTAATAATTTTAGATAAAACTTTAAAAAAAGATTTTAAAAAAAATTATAAAAAAATTAAAAAAAATATTTTTTATTTTGAAACTGATCTTTTAGAAATTAAAAAAACAGAAAAAAAAATTCAACAAATTATTTCTAAGTTTAAAACAATTGATATATTGATTAATTGTGCTGGTATTCAATACATTTCTAAAATAGAAAATTTTCCAACAAATGAATGGAGAAAAGTTATTGATATAAATTTAACAAGTAGTTTTATAACTTCTAAAAACATTATTCCCGTGATGAAAAAGAATAATTCAGGCAGAATTATTAATATATCCTCAGTACACGGATTAGTAGCTTCAGAAAACAAATCAGCATATGTAGCATCCAAGCATGGTCTGATTGGATTAACTAAAGCAATTGCGTTAGAATTATCTAAAACCAAAATTACTTGTAATGCTATAAGTCCAGGATGGGTACTTACACCTTTAGTAGAAAAACAAATAAAAAGACTAGCATTTAAAAATAAAACATCCATAGAAATAGAAAAAAAGAATTTACTCTTTGAAAAACATCCAAATCAAAAATTTGTAAGTGGTAAAGAAATTGCGTCTTTAGTAAATTTCCTAATTTCTAAAGATGCTCAGAATATCACTGGCTCCTCTTATTCAATTGACGGTGGTTGGGTTAGTGTATAATTTAAATTTTAAAATTTTGTCATATGAAAACAAGTATTAGTAATGATGAACTTATAAATAGTGGAGGAGGTTGGGCACCTGGTAAACTTGATCATGATAAAATCCCATTTCTTGTTTGGCCTCCAAAACCTCTAAAATTTTTAAAATGGCTATTTCATCCAACAGATGGATATATATTTCCATGGGCAGCATTGCATTTTAGTTTAGCGTTACTCTCATATCTTTTTCTGCTTCCTTCTTACGAAACTTTGTCTACTTTAAGTATCAATTGGATAGGGATAATATTTATCAGAAATTTTATTTTTGTATTAATTTATTCTAGTGCTTGGCATTACTATCTTCATGTTTACCGCTTTCAAAAAGATCAATACAGATTTAATTTAAGACCATTAGGAAAAGGAAAAAATTGGCTATTTGGTTCTCAAACTAAAGAAAATATGTTTTGGAGTTTATTTAGTGCTGTACCTATTCAAACTTTTTACGAAACTTTAATGTTATGGTGTTTTGTAAATGACTATATGTTATTTCCCATCAAAGATTGGTTTTCTTCCCCTTTCATTATTATTTATTTTGTTCTGTTAGTTTTGTTTGTTCCAATGATACAACATATACATTTCTATTTTTTCCATCGTATTATGCATTTTAGTTTTTTATATAAATGGTTCCATTATCTTCATCATAAAAATGTAAATGTTGGTCCTTGGTCTGGACTATCGATGCATCCAGTTGAGCATATTTTTTACCTTACAACTATACTCGTTCATTTTATTATTCCTTCACATCCAATTCATTTTATTTATCAAGGAATTCATACAACAATTGGTGCGCAAAAAGGTCATACAGGCTATGAAAGATTAATCGTAAATCCAAAAACAGGTAAATCTGTGCCTAGTGCGGGATACTATCATTACCTTCATCATAAGTATTTTGAATGTAACTATGGAGAAATTACACACCCATTTGACAAATGGTTTGGTACATTTCATGATGGAACTAAAGTAGCTCATGAAAAATTATTTGGTAAAAAAAGCTAAACTTTTTTTCTCATTCTATCTAAAGTTTTTTTTGTACTAATATCTGATCCATCATGAAAAGTACCAAAAATATAATCTAAAAAAGTTGTATTCCCTGATGAATAATTACATTCAAAATACTTATGATGCAGGTAATGCATATAATCTCCACATGGTAGCCATTTTCTATTTTTAAAAATAATTTTATCATAACCACTGTGACCAGCATTGGGTGTAATGCCAGCGTAGAAAATATAATAAAGTATTAAAAAAGGGTGCGTGGGGATTAATAAATAAATAAAAACACCAGAGAAATATATAATATGTTCAATGGGATGCATTGATAATCCTGACCAAGGTCCAGGATTATTATTATGATGATGTATTTTATGGGCAATCTTATAAAGAATTTTTGTGTGAAGTAGTCTGTGTGTAAAATAAAAGTGAATACTATGAAAAATAGGTATCAAAAGAAATAATATAATAAAATAAATTGGATTTGATCCAAAATTTATTGACATAATATAGCCATTAGCAAACATCCAAAAAAATGTAATCTCATAAGCTGACCAAATTGGTACAGCACTTAAAAAAGTCCAAATTAAATTATCAATAAATTGATTTTTAAAAATAAACTTTGAACTTCTATTTTCTAGAGGGCTTAAATTATATTTAAAATTATTATCCTGCAATCTAAAGACATATAAATATAGATGAAAAAAACTAGTATATAAAAAAATTATGACTGCATTCCTTACATAAATAAATAAACACCAATCAAGATTAAAATTTTTCATAGTATTAATGTCTGGGGTAAAATAAAACCAAATTAAAAGAGCCATTACAGCCCACAAAATATTATATGGAAAAAGATAACCTGGGAAACCAAATATATTTTTAAATATTTTATTTAAGTTAAAAATATCTTTTAATACTGGCTTTGGTAATAATAATTCATTAGGTATCCAAAAACCTTTTTCATCCCTATAGCCAAAATCTTTTTCATTCATCCAATATATTTATACATAAAAATATCAAACATACCAAAATAAAATAAATTTTTTTGAAATACTAGTATACTAGTATTTACACAATTAGATGGTCAAAATTAAAATACATCTTGATAGAAAAAAATCTCTTGGAGAGCAAATCTATTTCAGTTTAAGGGAAAAAATAATTTCAACCGAGTTATACCCCCTTACTGAAATTTCTGAGGGTGAACTGTCAAAAATAATCAACGTTAGCAGAACTCCAATTAGAGATGCGTTAAAAAAATTAGAAAATGAAGGATTAATTAATACCATTCCTCAGGTTAAATCCATAGTATCAAAAATTAACACTAATCAAATTAGTGAAGCAAATAAAATAAGATCAGTTTTAGAGATAAATGTTGTTGAACAACTATCTTCTAATATTAATTCAACTCAAATAAAAAAACTTAAGCAAATTAATTTAAATATTTTAGATAATCTTAAGAAAAAAAATTACAGAAAAGTATTTTATTTTGATAATATGTTTCATCAAACCTTAGCAGTACAAGCAAAAATGCCTATTTCGTGGCAAATTATTTCCCAGATCAATACTCAAATTGACAGAGTAAGAAATATTTCATATTTACATGAGGACGATAATACATTTGGTCCTTTACAAGCGATAAAAGATCATCAAGAAATAGTCAAACATCTATCTTCTAAAAATATGCTAAAAGTAGTTCAATCAATGAAAAAACATATTTCTTCTTTAGAGCGATATACAGATTTTATAAAAAAAACTAAAAAGTATAAAGATATTATAAATTAGTATTATTAATTATAATCGTTTTCAATTCTCGTAAGCCAGTATGCAGCATCAAAATTTTTGTCATTTGTAATATGACGCCATAATCTTATCCTGTTTAAAATATCTAATCTTCCACTATCTGCTTCAAACCACGGTTCAGTTTTTTGAAGAATTTCTTTAATACTATTTTTTTCGATACCTCTATTCCAATAAAGAGCTTCTTCATCGTGATTATTTTTATATGTTTTTTTAGTCCATAGTTTAACCTGTTTTTGTGTTGGCATTAATCGAATTTTAAAACCATATCTTATTTTTTTAGAATTATTAATTCCTGCGCCATGCCATATATTGTGATGAAAAATAATAACGGTTCCTGCAGGACAAACTACATGTTTTTGACCTCTAATATTATGATATCTTGCTATAGCCATCTCATTCACCATTCTAAAATGAGATCCTGGAATATATCTCGTTCCTCCCATGTTTTTTTCAACTGCAGTTGGAAAATAAAATAATTGTATATCAAAAGTTTTTTCTCTTGGATCTATTACGCAGTCATTATGATTACCTTGAGATATTTTTTGATTTGCATCATGATAATATTTAGAGGGAAAAGTTATATGTAGAAAATGATGGTCTAGCTTTGGTTTATCTCCCACCAAACTTTTAATTGCTCCTGATAAAACTGGATTATTAATAACATCATTTAATGCAGAGTTTTTTTTATAAGCTTTCTTTAATGGCGTACCAGCTTTAACCAATGGTATTTTACTAGTTTTCATAATTTCATTATAATGCTCTGCCAACCAAGCTTGATCAGTATTTTTTTTGTTCAAAGAAGTTGAAGTATGACCAATTTCACTTAAAAATTTTTTATTAATTTTATTATCAATAATATTGTCAAAAATTAAATATCCCTTAGAAACGAATTCTGCCATTTGATTATCCGTTAATAAAAAATTATTATTTTTTCTTTTTTTCATTTTATTTTTTCAAAAAAAAATTCATATTTTAAATATCCTGTTCTATATTCATCGCCTTTTGCATGTTGTTCTAGTTGACTACTTTGAAATAATCTCCATCCATCATGTATTGCTTCAATACCTCTTTCATAAGGTGGACTATCATTGTCACCTGGCATTCCAATTTTTTTTTTATTTCCATAATGTCTCGCCCACCCAATAACGTTAGATTCTAAGCTAGAATTAGATAAATATAGTATTAAAATATCCTGTTTTTTCATAATAATATTTAAAATTACCTTAATATTCCAAAAAAATAAAGCAATAGTCTTTGATTTAACTAGTATACTAGTATACATTTTTTTCATACTTTTATTACTAATGAGGAGGATAAATGAAAAATATAATTAATATTTTCTTAACAATCTGCGTAGCAGTTTTTTTCTCTGCTCACGCTAATGCTAAGACTAAGGTATCTTTATGGAGTGAATCAGCAGCGGAACCTGCATTCTCTGCTTTAAATCAAATTGTTGCTGATTTTAATGCAAGTCAAGATGAAATTGAAGTAGAACACACTGCATACGAAAATACACCTTATGAAACAACATTGAAAACAGCTTTTTCTGGAGGAACACCTGCGGATATCGTTACAATCAATGGTGGTTCTAATATGTATCAATATGCTGAAGTTGGTGGATTGGTTGATATTACCGATTTTGTAAATTCAATTTCGGATAGAATAGCTCCAGGTGTTGAATCTGTTTATACATTTGATGGAAAACTTTGGGGAGTACCGCAAGGTTTACATATTGGAAACTTGATTTGGTACAGAAAAGATATGTTTGAAGAAATGGGTATTGATCCTAAAGAAATGGAAACTTGGAGTGGCTTCACTGGTGTTGCTCAAAAGTTTTTAGATGCAGGAATTACACCTATTGCTTTTGGTAACTCTGAAGGTTGGCCAGGTAATCATTATAATAATCACCTACTAAGAAGAATGTTAAGTACTGAAGATTATATAAATATTGGCTTAAGAACCTATAACCCTACTTTAGAAGCAGGAACGAAATTTAACGATCCAGCAGCTGTTAAAGCTTGGGAACTTTATAGAAGTTTATTAGATAAAGGATATTTTACTTCAGGTTATTTAGCAGATGACTTTCCAACTGCTGCAGGCTTGCTATTTACTGGTAAAGCTCCAATTTTCTCTAATGGATCTTGGGTAGCAGGAATGATAAAAGATCAAGCTCCAGATGCTCCAATAGGAGTTATGGCTTTTCCTGCTGTAGAAGGTGCGCCTGGAACTAATACTGAGCTTGTTATTAACAGTGTTGTGCTTACAATAACTAGAGGTGCAGTTGCAAACGGTACAGTTGATGCAGCTAAAGAATTCCTTAATTATTATACAAGCGCAGCAGCAGTTAAAGTTTGGTCTGAAGCGACTCAATCTTTAGCTCCATACACGCATGATACTTCATCTTGGGCTTATGATCCAATCATTCAAGATATTAGTGGAATTATTGCTACATCTACTAGCTCAGCTCCATTCCTTGACATGTTAGAAGATTATGCATGTAATGTTCCGCATACTTGGGATGCAAGTCAGGGTATATTGACAGGAGATCTTACACCTCAACAAGCTGGTGATGATCATGAGCAATGTGTACTAGACTTGATAGAAACTAAGTACTAAAAAAAATAAAATATTAATGAAAGGACGCTTTGCGTCCTTTCAAAATTAAATATGAAAAATAAAAGAACAAATAGATATGCTCATTTAATATTTATTGGACCAGCATTTTTTTTCTATACATTGTTTTGGATTATTCCAACTCTGGTAGCTATATGGATTAGCTTTACTCGTTGGAATGGTATTTCGTGGGCTCATATAAAGTGGGCTGGTTTAGCAAATTATTTTAAATTATTTAATGACAGATTTTTTTCTACAGCTCTTCAAAATAATCTACTCTTTGTATTTTGTGCTGTAAGTATTATTTTTTTTACAGCTTTAGCTATTGCCTTAATTTTAAATTTAAAACCTTTTGGCTGGAGAATGTTTCAGACTACCTTCTTTGTGCCTATTGTAATTTCAAGTGTAGTTATAGGACTTCTATTTAAATTATTTTTAAGCCCAACAACTGGAATTATTAACGAATTTGCTGATTTTTTTAATTTAGAGAGCTTTAAAAATGTACAATGGTTAGGAAGTAAAGAAACAGCAACGTATTCAGTGATGACTGTTTATATCTGGAGAGATTTAGGATTTTCAATTTTATTATTTGGAGCAGGCTTACAAGCAGTGCCCAAAGATTTAATTGAGGCAGCTAAAATTGATGGCGCATCCGTTTTTGCCACTATTCGTTTTGTAACTATTCCATTAATTAGAAATATTTCATTAGTAGTAATTATACTTGCTGTAACAAATGCATTTTTATTATTTGATTTGGTATATGCAATGACCTTAGGCGGTCCGTATCATGCTTCAGAAGTTTTAGCTACGTACATGTATTATCATGGATTTTCAAGAGGTCAGATCAGTTATGGTACTGCTATAGCTGTTCTTTTGTTTTTCATAGTAATTATTGTAACTGCAATTCAATTAATCATTGCAAGACTGATTGAAAAATGAGTATTAATGAAATTCCAATTTGGGCGAGAGTATTGTGTTATGCATTACTTTTAACATTTGCAATAACTATAGTATTCCCATTTATGTGGATGGTGTTTACCTCTTTCAAGTCAATGGAAGATTACACAAACAATCCTTTTGGCGTACCAACTAAATTTGTTTTTCAAAATATTATTGAAGCATGGACAACAGGAAATTTTTTAAAACTCTATATTAATTCTATTGGCATAACTTCAGTATCAGTTTTAGGAATTGTAACTTTTTGTGGAGCTGCTGGATACGGATTAGCACATTTTGAATTTCGAGGAAGAATGTTAATTTTCTTTTATTTCCTTCTAGGAATGATGATACCGCCACAAGTAATATTAATTCCTGCATTTAAAATAATGAATACAATTGGTTTGGTTAATACATATTTTGCGGTAATATTTACTTACTTAGCCTGGGTTCCTTTTGCTATATTTTTTTTCAGAGCTTATTTTCTTGGAATACCAAAAGATTTAATTGAAGCTGCAAAAATTGATGGGGCATCTGACTTAGTAATATTTTTTCAAATCATGATGCCATTAGCTAAACCTGCTGTTGTTACAGTTGCAATAATTTACTTTGTTTGGATATTTAATGATTTTATGTGGCCTTTAATTTATTTAAATGATCACGATCTCAGAACAGTAACTCTTGGAATGATGTCCTTCCAAGGAAAATATAGTGGTGCTACAACTTTAAAAACTGCAGCTTTAATGTTAGCCACAATGCCACCAATGATAGTATTCCTAATATTTAGAAATCAAATTCAAAGTGGGCTTGTTGATGGTGCTTTAAAAAGATAGGAGAATAATATGAGTATAGGAATGCAATATCAATCTACATGGGAGTCTATAAAACAACATACAACTCCTAGCTGGTTTAAAAAAGCTAAATATGGAATTTATGCCCATTGGGGACCTTACTCAGTTCCTGCGGCTGGACCAAATGTTACATGGTATCCGTATTGGATGTATAGAGAACCGAGTCCACAATTTGATCATCATGTTAAACATTTTGGTCATCCTTCAAAATTTGGATACAAAGATTTCATTCCAATGTTTACTGCAGAAAAGTTTGATGCAGAAGAATGGGCAGATTTATATTCCCGCTCAGGTGCAAAATTTGCCGGTCCTGTAGCAGAACATCATGATGGATTTCCAATGTGGGACTGCTCCGACACTGAATGGTGCGCTTCTAAAATGGGACCAAAAAGAGATGTTGTTGGAGAATTAGAAAAAGCAATTAGAGATAAAGGTATGAAATATATGGTTGCAATGCACCATGCTGAAAATTGGTATTTTTTTCCTCATTGGAATAAAGACTTTGATACTTCAAAAAAAGAATTTGAAGGCTTATATGGAGAACTTCACAATTTAGATAATAGTGATAACCAAGCAATATACCCAGATCATTGGGGTAGAAAGACAGAATATCAAGATAAACCTAGTAAAGCTTTTCATGATCGTTGGTTAAATAGACTAAAAGAAGTAGTAGATAATTACCGACCAGATTATGTTTGGTTTGATTTTGGTATTAGATATATTCATGAAAAATATAAAAAAGATTTTCTCTCATACTACTATAACAAAGAGAAAGAATGGGGTAGTGAGGTTGTTGTATCTTATAAATGGCATGATTTACCTCCTGGCTCTGGGTTATTGGATCTTGAATTGGGAAGAGAGTCAGAATTAACTCATTATCACTGGATAACTGATACTACAGTTCACGATGGAAGTGCATGGGCATATATGAAAGATTCAAAGTACAAATCAACAACTGATTTAGTTCATTACTTAATAGATAATGTAAGTAAAAATGGGTACATGCTCTTAAATATAGGACCAAAACCTGATGGAACAATTCCAGATGAAGACAAAAGCCTTTTAGAAGGTATCGGTAAGTGGCTTGAAGTAAGTGGAGAAGCAATTTTTGACACTGAGACTTGGGATAAATATGGAGAAGGGCCAACAGAAATGACCGAAGCTGGTCCATTTTCTGATAATCGTGCAAAACTTAAGTATACAGCTCAAGATTTTCGTTTTACAACCAAAGGAAATTCACTTTATGCGACTGCACTAGGTTGGCCAGGTAAAGATTTTACAATAGAAAGTATGGATAAACTCTTTGATAATGAAGTTGAGTCAGTTGAACTTCTTGGTAGTAATGAAAAAGTTGAATGGAAACAAACAAAAGATGGTCTTCATATTACTAGACCAGATAACAAACCATGTGATCATGCAGTTAGTTTCAAAATTAATAGAAAGGAAAATCTTTAAATGATACGATTAGGTATGACTCTTGGAGTTAGAGAAGATAAAATTGATGAATACAAAAAATTGCATGCAAATGTATGGCCTGAGATTTTAGATAATTTGACAGAACTTAATTTTAAAAACTTTTCTATCTATTTACATAAAAACACACTATTTGGATATATGGAATATCATGGGGACGATCTTGAAAGAGATAATAAATTAATGGCTGCAAATCCTAAGGTTCAAGAATGGTGGAGCTTATGTGGACCATGTCAAGTTCCAGACCCAAATAGAAAAAAAGGTGAATGGTGGTCAATAATGGAAGAGGTTTTTCACCACGATTAATATTAAAATATGAAAATAAATGTATGCTCAATCGGTGAAGCTATGATTGAGATTTCAAATATAAAAAATAGCTTGTACAATCAATCTTTTGCTGGAGACACTCTCAATTTTTGTAACTATCTTGATAAGAAAAAAATAAACGCTTTTTTTTTAAGTGCCATTGGAAAATCTGAAATCAATCAATCACTTTTAGATTTTATCAGATCTAAAAATATTTCAACAAAATATATAAAACAAATCAATCAATTTGAAGTAGGATTATATTTAATAAAAAATAAAGACAATGGTGAAAAGCAATTTTTTTATTGGAGAGATGAAAGTGCAGCAAAACAATACTTCAATAATATTGATTTCTTAAATTTATATAAAGAGCTTAAAAATTTTGATTATATTTATTTTTCTGGCATAACTCTTTCAATAATACATATATCAAAACTAAATAATTTTATTAAATTATTAAAACTATTAAAAAGCAAAAAAATAAAAATTGTTTTTGATTTTAATATTCGTCCAAGTCGATGGAATAAAAAAAATCTAAATATATTTTTTGACTCAGTGCTAAAATTTGTAGATATATGTTTTTTATCTGGTGAAGATATGAATTATTGGAAAAACAAAAATAATATTAAGTCTTATGAGCAAATAGTTAGGAAATATAAGATTAAACACAGTATTTTCAGAAAAAACGCAAAATTTACATACGTATTTCTCAATAAAGCTAGGTATGTTTTTAGGAATAAATTACTTAAAAAGGTAGTTGATACTTCAGGTGCTGGCGATGGATTTAATGCTGCTTATTTATCTAATTTTATTGTAAATAATGATCCACTTTTAGCATTAAAAGCTGGCAGCAGTTTAGGTTCTAAAATAGTAATGAAAAAAGGCGCTATTGTAGATGTTAAATAATCAATTAAAATCTGATCTCAATAAACAACAAATATTGCCAATTTTAAATACAACCAATCTTGAAAGTGATATTGCAAGATTAAAAAAATATTTAAATCAAAATAAATCAATCAAATATATAGAGATAACATTAAGAGAAAAAGAATCTTTTTCTATTGCTGTAGAATTAAATAAATATTTTTCAGATTATAAATTTGGACTTGGATCTATTTTAACCAAAGAAGACTTAATTAGAGGTCAAGATCATAATTTTAATTTTTATGTTTCCCCTGGTATTATTGAAGAAATATTAGAAATGAAAAATCCATCCTACATTCCAGGAGCTGAGACGGTTAGTGAATTCATACATCTTAGTAAGAAAGGTTATGAAATAATTAAATTTTTTCCAGCTAATTTAAATGGAGAGGATAAAAAATTACAATCTATTAAAAATATTTTAAGGAATATAAAATTCATACCAACAGGTGGAGTCAATAAAGATAATATTAATAAATATCTAGATTTAAAAAATGTTTTATGTGTTGGAACTTCAAATTTTGAAGAATTTTAATTTACTTTTGTCATAGTACAAAGTATTTCAAAGGCAATCGTTGCTCCTACTAATGAAGTCATATTATTTACATCAAATGGTGGTGATACCTCTACAACATCACCTCCTACAAAATTGATTTTGTTTAGTGCTCTTATAATAGTTTGTGCCTCTCTCACATTAAAGCCCCCAACTTCAGGAGTTCCAGTCCCTGGTGCGAAAGTTGGGTCTATTCCATCTATATCAAATGTAAAATAAGTATCTGTTGTCGCTAGAACTTCATAAATTTTTTCAATACATTTATTAAATCCCATTTCATAATAATCATCTATAGTAATAATAGTTACACCTTGTTTTCTAGCCCAACTCAAATCTTCAGGATCATATAAAGCTCCACGAAGACCAAGGATTACATATTTTTTTGGATCTATGAGCTTTTCTTCTATAGCTCTTCTAAATGGTGTGCCATGAGTATATTTAAATCCTCCAAAATAAGTGTCCCAAGTATCAGAATGAGAATCAAACTGAAATAAACCTATTGGTTTTTCTTTCGCAATACCTCTAAGAATTGGTAGGCTGATTAAATGATCACCTCCAATTGATAATGGTATTGTTTTGGAATTATAAATATTTGAGTAAAATTTTTCTATTTTATCTAAACTATCATTTAAGTCCGCTGGATTTACCGGACAATCTCCAACATCT
>CACHSZ010000002.1 GCA_902582755.1 uncultured Alphaproteobacteria bacterium
TTAATTTAAATAAAGCAGCTGAATACTTCGATATTGATCTAAACAAAACACCAATTTCTATAAAAATAATAATTGAAAATTTAATTAGAAACGAGGATGGAGAGAACATAGATAAAGATATGATTTCCAAAGTTTTCAATTCTTTAAAAAAAATTAATAAAAATGATAAAAAAATTGAAATAGCTTTTTTTCCAACAAGAGTTCTAATGCAAGACTTCACCGGTGTACCTGCCGTTGCTGATCTTGCTGCAATGAGAAATGCATTAAAATCCAAAGGAATTGAGCCTAAAAAAATAAATCCATTATCAAGGGTAGACCTGGTTATTGATCATTCTGTTATGGTAGATAACTATAAAGATAATAACGCCCTGAAAGAAAATGTAAGAAAAGAATTTGATAGAAATAAAGAAAGGTATGAATTTTTAAAATGGGGGCAAAGTTCATTTGACAATTTTTATCTTGTACCTCCGGGAGCAGGAATATGTCATCAAGTAAACCTAGAAAATATCGCAAAGACCATATGGTTGAAGGAAATAAATAATCAAAACTATTTATTTCCAGACTCAGTTGTGGGTACAGATAGCCATACTACAATGGTCAACTCACTTTCTGTTTTAGGATGGGGAGTTGGAGGAATAGAAGCAGAGGCAGCGATGCTAGGTCAAGCAATTTCCATGAATATACCAGAAGTTATTGGCTTTGAATTTAAAGGATCGTTGAAAGAAGGTATCACGGCAACTGATTTAGTTTTATCAATTACTAAAATTTTGAGAGACAAAGGTGTTGTTGGAAAGTTTGTGGAGTTTTATGGTAAAGGTTTAAAGAATTTATCACTGGCTGATAGAGCAACAATTTCTAATATGGCTCCAGAGTATGGAGCGACTTGTGGATTTTTTCCAACAGACGAAGAAACTATAGATTATCTTAAATTAACTGGTAAAAAAAGTAACCATCTAAACATAGTTAGAGAATATTCAAAAAAACAAACACTTTGGGTAGATGAAAACTATGCTCCTGATTATTCTGATAAAATAATATTGGATTTGGATACAGTAGAGCCAACTATAGCAGGACCAAAAAGACCACAAGATAAAATTCTTTTAAAAGAAGTTCCACTTGAATTTAGTAAGATGGATAACATTCAAAGTGTTAATAACGGTAAATTAAACACCGGTGACATTGTAATAGCTGCAATTACAAGTTGCACAAATACATCTAATCCTAACGTAATGATTGCGGCTGGATTAGTTGCTAAAAAGGCAATTGATTTAGGTTTAGAGGTTAAACCTTGGGTTAAGACAAGTCTAGCACCAGGAAGTAAGGTTGTCAGCGACTATCTTGATAAAGCTGGATTAACAGAATATCTTGATATTCTTGGTTTCAATACTGTAGGATACGGATGTACAACTTGTATCGGTAACTCTGGCCCACTTGATGAATGGGTATCTAATGAGGTTAAAAAAAATAATTTGACGGTTTGTTCTGTTTTATCTGGAAATAGAAACTTTGAGGGTAGAGTACATCAAGAAGTTAAAGCAAATTTTCTTGCATCTCCACCTCTAGTTGTTGCATACGCGATTGCCGGAAATATTAATATTAACCTTATAACAGATTCCTTAGGTAAATCTAAATCTGGTAAAGAAATTTTTTTAAAAGATTTATGGCCATCAAATACAGAAATCAATCAGACGCTCAGTTTATGTTTAACTCCAGAAATGTTTAAAGAAAGATACAAAGAAATTTACAAAGGTGACGATAATTGGAAATTAATTAATAATTCTAAGAAAACAACATATGACTGGAATGATACTAGCACTTACATAAAACATCCACCTTTCTTTGATTCACAAAATAAATTTGAACTTAAAGATATAAATGAAGCAAGAATATTAGCATTACTAGGTGACAGTGTGACTACAGACCATATTTCTCCTGCAGGCAGCATTAAAGAAGATAGTCCGGCTGGTCTTTATTTAAAAGAAAGACAAATCAATTCTAAAAATTTCAACTCCTATGGATCAAGACGTGGCAATCATGAAATAATGATGAGAGGTACTTTTGCAAACATAAGAATCAAAAATCTGATTTTAGATAATGTTGAGGGAGGTTTTACTAAATCTTTTATCTCTAATAAACAGATGTCAATTTATGATGCAGCTCAAGAGTACATTAACAGTAATATTGATACAGTTATAATAGCTGGAAAAGAATATGGCACAGGTTCGTCAAGAGATTGGGCAGCAAAGGGCACAAGACTTTTAGGTGTTAGAGCAGTAATAGCAGAGAGTTTTGAAAGAATTCATAGATCAAATTTAATTGGTATGGGAGTTATACCTCTTGAATTTATGAACAATGAAAACAAGGTAAATCTCAAAATTGAGGGAGAAGAAACTATTTCTATTTTTGGCATATCTAATCTAAAACCCGGAATAGTACTTAAGTGTGAAATTAATTCTGGAGAAAGTAAAAGTATAAACTTGAGGTGTAGAATAGATACTAGCAAAGAACTTGAATATTATAAGGCTGGAGGAATCTTAAACTATGTTTTGAATGAAATAATTTCAGAAGCTGCATAAATTAATGTCCAGTGAAGATGAAAATTTATTAGCCATACTTGGGCCTACTAATACTGGAAAAACTTTCACAGCCTTTGAAAAACTATTTTCATATTCTTCTGGGATATTTGGCTTTCCTTTAAGATTACTTGCTAGAGAGAATTACGATAAAGCAGTTAAAAGAATCGGGGTTAGTAGGGTAGCATTAATAACTGGCGAAGAAAAAATATATCCTAAAGAAGCAAAATATTTTTTTTGCACTGTAGAGTCAATGCCCAACAATATTTCAGTAGATTGTGTAATTATTGATGAGGTTCAACTAGCAGCTGATTATGAAAGAGGACACATTTTTACAGATAGAATTTTGAATTTAAAAGGAAATTTCCAAACAATTCTTTTAGGATCATTAAATATAGAAAATATATTAAAAAAGATTTATCCAAATATTGTAATTGAGAAAAAAAAACGATTTTCCCAGCTTACATTTCTAAGAAAACAAAATTTTTCTAAACTTGAACCAAGATCTGCAATAATTGCCTTTAATATAAATAAAGTTTATGAAATTGCTGAAAACATAAGAACGCATAAAGGTGGTACAGCAGTAGTTTTAGGATCTCTTAGTCCTAGAACTAGAAACGCTCAAGTTGAAGTATATGAAAATAAAAACGTTGATTATTTGGTTGCCACAGACGCAATTGGTATGGGTTTAAATCTTAATATTAATCATGTGAGTTTTTCATCATTAGAAAAATTTGATGGTAGATATAATCGTAACCTAGCCCCAAATGAAATTGGCCAAATAGCAGGTAGAGCCGGACGGTATAAAAAGGATGGAACTTTTAGTTATACAAAGGAAGCTGGAAATTTAGACCCTTTAGTAATACAGCAAATCGAGACTCATAACTTTGATAATATTCAAAAAATTTACTGGAGAAATAATGACTTAGATTTTAATTCTATTGAACTATTATTATCGTCATTAAAGAAATATCCAATACAAAATTTTTTTATACACAAAAAGAATGCTTTGGATGAAATTAATTTTCGTAATTTAATTCATGATAATGAAATAAGAAAAAACTTAATATCAAAAAAAAATTTAAATTTATTGTGGGATATTTGCCAAATACCTGATTTTGAAAAACTTTTTAATGATAATTATCTATTACTTTTGAAGAATATATTTCTTACTTTAATTGATAATAATTATAGTATTCCTGAAGATTGGATAAGAAATAAAGTAAGTCGACTTAATAATTTTGGCGGCGGCATACCTGAGCTTTCAATTAAAATTTCACAAATAAGAACATGGACTTATATTTCAAACAACCATGATTGGTGTAAAAATTCATATTATTGGAGAGAGAAAACACAAGAAATAGAGAATAAATTATCAGACCAATTACATAATAGTCTTACTAAAAAATTTATAGACTACTCATCAAAATATTTTATTGGAAATCCAAAATTTAATAATTTTGAGGATATTCTTGTAAAAAATAACAATGAAATATATCTCGAAAATAATAAATTTGGGATTTTAAAAGGTTTTGATCTAATTGAAGATAAAAAGATATTTTCACAATCTCTTTTTTCAATTAGTAATATAAAAAAATCAGTAAGAAAAATGATTGATGAAAAAATAGAAAATTTTTTAAATGCACCATTAGATTCAATTAGTTTTGGTGAAATTAGTAAATCTAAAATAAAAGATGAAACTTTTATTTATTGGGGGGAAGAACCAGTAGGTAAGTTAAAAAAAGGTAAATCAATATATAAGCCAACAGCTGATTCATTAAATTCAGAATATTTATCATCAGAAAATAAGTTGATGGTTTCTGCCAAACTTCAAAAATGGATAGACAATCACATAAGTGATACACTTCATCCTCTAATTTTAAACTTAGATGAAAACATCAATTCAGATATTAGGGCAATAGCTTTTAATTGTCTTGAAAATTTTGGTAATTATCCCATTGAAAATTTTAAAAATGATTTGAAAAAAATTACTAATGAAAGTAAACTGCAACTTTCAAAATTAGGTGTTAGGATAGGAGCAAAATATTTTTTTACACCAAGTTTGTTAAAGAAAAAACCATTAGAATTATCTGCAATCTTGTGGAAAACATATTATCAATATGAAATAAATGAATATTTACCTCTTCCATTAAATGGCAGAGTATCATTTACATCAGAAATAAAAATGCCTGATAATTATTGGCAATCTATAGGATATATAAAAATTAATAATTTTTTATTCAGAATAGACGTATTTGAGAAAATTTTTTTTATTGCTAGACAGAAAATGAAAAAGGGACCCTTTTTAGAATCCTCTGATTTAATGAATCCTATTGGATGTAACAGTGATCAACTAAAAGACATAATGATTTATTGTGGTTACGATTATTTAACTATATCAGATCAAAAGAAATTATTTTTTCTTGCTAATAAGAAAAAAGTAACAAAAAAATTTAAAAAAAACAATTCAAATACAAGAATAAATAAAAAAAATGATAAGAACAAAATTAAAAAAGATCCAAATTCTCCCTTTGCAGTTTTAGAAAAACTTCTTTAATGGTAGTTTTAAAGGCATAAATTGATAAAATTATTAAAAAATATTTTAAGCACTAAGAATCCCTCAGAAGATATAGATGATAATAAAAACCTTGAACTGCTTTGTGGGTTGATGATTGAAGCTGCATATACAGATGGTCAAATTGATTTGAGTGAATTGAATAAAATTAAGTCAAGTTTAGTCAATGTTTTTGCCGAGGACTCCGAGACAGTGGATTTAGTTCTAGAAAAAGCAGTTAAAAATAAAAATAATTCCAAATCTCTTCACTACTATACATCATTTATTAATAAAAATTTTGATGATGAGAAAAAACTTCTCCTTATTGAAGCGTTATGGGAAATTGTATTATCTGACGGGGAAATACATGATTACGAGTCAAATCTTATAAGAAGACTTGCTGGATTGCTTTATATTTCTGATATAAACTCTGGAAATGCAAGAAAAAGAGCTCTAAATAAAATTCAAAACTAATATGACCTACGTTGTTGATGAAAAATGTATAAAATGTAAGCATATGGACTGCGTAGAAGTATGTCCTGTTGATTGCTTTTATGAAGGTGAAAATATGCTAGTAATACATCCAGATGAGTGTATTGATTGTGGAGTATGCGAGCCAGAATGTCCAGTAGAAGCAATCCTATCTGACACTGATGATGGTAGTGAAAAGTGGGCTGAAATTAATAGAAAATATTCTGAAATTTGGCCAAACATAAACCAAAAAAAAGAACCTCCTAAAGATGCAGAAAAATGGCAAAATGTTCAAAATAAATATGATAACCACTTCAGTGAAAAACCAGGCAAATAAATGAAAACAAAAAAAAGTAATGATTTTAAAATAGGTGAAATTGTGGTTTATCCTAAACATGGTGTTGGTGAAATTACAAAAATAGAGAACATGGAAATATCTAATATAAAAACTAGCTTTTATGTTGTTAAAATGGAACAATCCAAACTTACAATTAGAGTCCCTCTTGATAAAAAAAAAGAAGTGGGTTTAAGAAAAATATCTTCAAAAAAAATTATTGAGGAGGTTTATTCAACTCTTAAATTAAAACCAAAAATACGAAGAATTATGTGGAGTAGAAGAGCTCAAGAATACGAAGCAAAAATTTTTTCAGGAGAACCAATCAAAATAGCCGAAGTTGTTAGAGATTTATTTAGAAAAAGTAGTCAGGCGGAACAGTCATACAGTGAAAGACAAATGTTTCAAGTTGCAATTGAGCGATTAGCAAGAGAGGTAGCTGCAGTTGAAAAAACTGATTACTTTCAATCTACAGAAAAAATAGAACAAATTTTAAATAAAAAATAATATTTTGGGTAATACAGGAAACTTTGTTGAATTAAATAAATCAAGTAAGATATGGGCGATTGGATCGATTCATTCAAACTTAAATTCTTTTAACTCAATAAAAAAATATATCACTAACAATTTTAATTATGATGATAAATTAATCTTCCTTGGAAATGTAATAGGATTAGGAGATAATTCAAAAGAAACTTTAAGTAGTGTAATTGACCTTAGATTTAAACTTATGTCTAAATTCAAATTAAAACCAGATACAATTGTATTTCTAAGAGGTGCACAAGAAGAAATGTTTAGTAAATTATTGCAATTGCAACTAGCTCCAAACCCCACTGAAATTGTTGATTGGATTTTTGAGCATGGAGTTAACAAAACAATAAACTCATATGGTTTTTCAGAAGATGAAGTTAAAAATATAGCTTCCTCTGGAACTATCAAGATTTCTAGATGGACAGCAAATTTAAATAGATCTTTACAAATGCATCCTGGTCACTCAGAATATTTTTTAAACCTTAAACATGCAGCATATTCTCGTACAAAGAAAATATTATTTGTAAATAGGGGTGTTGATATAACTAGACCTTTATCTGCACAAAACGACTGTTTTTGGTGGGGATATCAAAATTTCTCTAAAATACAGGAGCCATATAAGACATTTTTAAGAATTGTTAGAGGTTATGAATCAAAACATATTAATCACTCAGAGATTTTACACAACAATGTTATCTGTACATTATTTAAACAACCTTTAACTAATAAAAATATTTTGTGTGGAATTTTTGCAGAAAACGGTGAAATTTTAGATTTATTTGAAAATAATTGATCCAATACAATAATTGTACGTATATTTATATATATGTCTTCTAAAAACTATTTTTTTTCTAATAATCTTATTGAGCTCTCAAAAAAAGCAGCTATTCTTGAAAAAGATGAAGAATTCAAGCTTATTAATGATTGGAGAGACAACAAGACTCCTAAATCTCTTCAAAAAATTTTGAACTCATATCTCCGCTTGGCTATTTCTTATGCCAGAAAATATTCAAGTTATGGACTACCTATTGATGACTTAATACATGAGGGTGTTCTTGGCATAATGCATGCTCTAGAAAAGTTTGATACAACTAGAGATTTCAGACTTTCCACTTATGCATCTTGGTGGATTAGAGCTTCTATTCAAGACTATATTTTAAAAAATTGGTCTGTTGTTAGAACTGGGTCCACAGCCTCACAAAAAGCTCTTTTTTTCAACCTCAAAAAAATTAAACAACAAATTAATGATGTATCTAGAGAATTTATGGGTCAAGAAGAGATAAATAAGGTATCTAATATATTGAATGTAAAATCAATTGAAGTACAAAACATGGAATCTAGATTAACCGGTGGAGATTTACACCTTAATCAAAAGGTAGATAATGAAACCGAAAACGATCTTATGAGTTTACTTGCAGATGAAAGACAAAACCCAGAAGAAACCTACGAAGATTTTAATGATAAAAATATAAAAAAAGATTTTATCAACAGAGCTATAAATACATTAAATGAAAGAGAAAAAACTATCATCCGTTTAAGAAAATTTAGAGAAAGAAGCATAACATTAGATGAGCTAGGTCAAAAATTAATGATAAGTAAAGAGAGAGTTAGACAAATAGAAACTAAGGCATTAGAAAAACTTAAAAAAGCTTTGTTAGAAATTTCTAATCAAAATAAAGAATTTTTTATTTGATAGCTAAATCAAATAATTATAAGATATTAAAAGTGTTCAAAATATTGCTAATCTCATTGTTTATTTTATTTCCAAATTTAGCATTTAGTAGTGGAACAAGTGTTTTTGGAATAGGCCTTTATGATATAAAATTTGATGGTTCAGAAAAAAATCAAGCTACTGATTTTAGATATGAGTTTAGAGATGATAAGTCTATAATTAATATTGGTCCAAAAGAAGACAATTTTTTCTTTTTAAAACCTTTTTTTGGAATTGAATATACAAACGACTCTGCTTCATATTTATTAACCGGAATTTATTTTGAAGATAATCTTGGAGAATTATTTGAAGGGAAAAAAAGTAAATATTACTTTACTCCAAGTTTTGCAGCAGGTATTTATGATGATGGTTCTGGAAAAAAACTTGGAAATGATCTACAATTTAGAACATCCCTAGAAGTAAGCTACGAATTAGGTAATGGTAATAGAATAGGAATTTCATTTAGTCATATTTCTAATGCAAACTTAGGTGATAAAAACCCAGGTGTTGAAATTCTTAGTATTTCTTACCACGTACCTTACTAGATCAATTAACTAAGATTTTTTTCACTAACAAATTTTATTAATAAATCCTCAATTAGGTTAATCTTTTGATCTTTCATATAGTGATTAATTTTAGATTTATAAATTTTGCTATTAGGAACAGAAAAAAAGATATTTAATAGAGGGCTTAATAATCTAAAAATTGATTCAAAGCCCATCTTTGGTCTAATATATTCAAAATAATTATTAATTATTGATTCATCAATTAATTTATTTTTTTCTTTAAAAATCTTTTTATCAACCTCTTTTAATATGAATGGATTATTTTTTATTAATCTTCCAACCATTACACCATCAAATTCTTCCAATAGATTTTCTGCTTTATCAAGATTGTCTATACCTCCATTAAGGATAAATGTAATTTTGGGAAATTTATTTTTAATTTTTTTTACGAAATCATAATTAAGGGGTGGTATTGATCTATTTGCTTGAGGACTAATACCACTTAATATTGCATTTCTTGCATGTACATAAATAATTTTAATTCCTGTATTCGATATCTCATCAATAAATTCTTCAAAAAATTCATAATTTAATTCTCTACCCAATCCTAATCTACATTTTAATGTTGCTTCAATCTTATCGTTTTGTAAAGCCTCTATACAATTTCTTACAAGTATTTTATCCTTCATAAGACATGCACCAAAACTACCCTTTTGCACAGCCTTACTTGGACATCCAACATTTAAGTTGATTTCATCATAGTTGTAATCTATTGCAATTTTAGAAGCTTCTATTAATTCATCAATTTCAGAACCTCCTACTTGAAGTGCAACAGGATTATTACAGTCATTATCAATAATATTTTCCCTACTCTTTGAATAAATTAATGACTTCGTTGCTATCATTTCACTGAATAAAAAACTATTATTTGACAAAATTCTATAAAGTTTCCTCGCATATGGTGTTGTGTATCCCATCATTGGAGCTACGCAGAATTTTCTACTAATTTCCTTTTTCATTCAATTTTGCTATATAAATAATTTTTAAATTAATAATATTATGGAAATACCAAAATTTTTAATTGAAAGATATCAATTCTGGAAAAAGAATAGTTTTGAAGATTACAAAAATATCTACGATAAAGCTTCCAAAACTGTTCAAAAACCAATTGCAATGATTATTACTTGTTGTGATTCTAGAATTCTAGAAAATTCAATTTTTGGAGGAGGTGTTGGAGACTACTTTATACATAAAAATATAGCAAATATAGTTCCATCCAAAAATGATAAAGAACAAAATATTCAGACATTATCCGCCATTGAATATGCTCTAAAAGTTTTAAAAATTCCTAATATAATTATTTTAGGACACTCAAATTGTGGTGGAGTTGAATATTCTTACAAAATTTTAAAAGATAAAAAAAATTTAAATAATTTTAAATATGTAAATAAATGGTTAAGTTGTCTAAATAACTCTTACAATAAAATCCCTAAAGATCTAGCAGAAAATGATAAAATAACTTTTTTTGAACAGGTGAATATAAAACAATCAATTGAAAATCTACATGAATATGATTTTATAAATAAATTGATAAATGAAAAAAAACTAAATGTAATTGGTTTGTGGTATCAAATCAATTCTGGTCAAATTAAGTTTCTAAATAAAGAAAATAGTTTTATAGATTTAGACTACCTATAAGTAAATTTTAAATTAGGAAACTTTTTAAGTTTAACTTCTCGATTATATTTTTTTACTGCATAGCTAGCAATTTTATTAAAGTTTAAATAATTTTTTACAAATTTAGGTTTTTTATTATTAGGACTTAAATTTATTAGATCATCAAATACTAAAACTTGACCATCACAATATTTTGAAGCACCTATGCCAATTGTAGGTATTGAAATATTTTTTGTTATTAGTTTAGCTGTGTCTGCTGTTATACACTCTAACAAAATAGCTTTTGCCCCAAGCCTTTCTGATTCTTTTGCTAACTTTAATAAATTATTTCTTTCAATATTAGTTTTTCCTAAAATCTTTATTTTATTAAAGTTTTTATAGTTTTGAGGTGTTACACCTATATGTGAAATTATATTTATTTTCTTGCTTACTAAGTGTTTTAAAATTTCTAGTTTTTTTTTATTTATCTCTAACTTTAATAAATCTGGCTTACAGTTATTCAATAATATTTTGGCATTTTTGAGCGCATCTTTTTTATTTTCATAGGTTTTATAAGGCATATCTAAAACCTTTAAACTTTTCTTAATCACTTTATTTACAACTGCTCCATGATTTATCATCATATCCATCGTAACTCCTTGAGTATTTTTCATTCCATAGAGAGTTGAACCTAACGAGTCTCCAACTAGAATTAAATCAATGTTCCCATCTAAAATATTTGCAATTGAGGGTGAATATGCTGTTAAACAGCTTATTGGTTTATAAAAATTTTTATTCAGAATTTTAATATTTTTCATTGTATCTTAATAAATAGATATTTTTTAAGTTTTAAACTTTTAATTTAAAATTTTTAATATCAATAACTTTATTTTCATAAAAATTATTTATTTCTTTGATTATTGACTCTGTGTCCATATTAATATCTTGATATTGTTCATCTGGAGTCATATGTTCCACGAAACGATCTGGAAAAATTAAATTTTTTATTATAATATTATCTTTTTTTGATCTAACATTATGTACATAATGTAAAACATGAGATGAAAATCCACCTATAGAACCTTCCTCAATTGTTAGTATATATTTATGATTATCTAACAAATTATCAATTAATTCACTGTCTAATGGTTTTGCAAATCTTGCATCTGCAATAGTAGGATAAATATTATTTTTATTTAAAAACTTACTAGCTTCAATACATTTTTCAAGCCTAGTTCCTAGATTTAAGATAGCAATGTCATTACCTTCAATTAAAACATATCCTTTACCAATATTAATGTCAGAAGGTTGATTATCGAATAGTTCATCCGATCCTGTTCCTCTTGGAAATCTAAATGCAGAAGGCGTATGATTTATTTCACAAGACAATTCTATCATTTTTGATAACTCTCTTTGATTGCTTGGTGCCATAACAATAAAATTTGGTAATGTTGTTAAATAAGTAATATCAAATGAACCAGCGTGAGTAGGACCATCTGAACCTACCAACCCAGCTCTATCAATAGCAAATCTAACTGGTAATTTCTGAATAGCTACATCATGAACTATTTGATCATAAGCTCTTTGTAAAAATGTTGAATAAATTGCAACAAATGGTTTAAAGCCCTCTGTAGCTAATCCAGCTGCCATTGTAACTGCATGTTGTTCAGCAATTCCAACATCAAAAAATCTTTTTTCGAAATTTTGTTTAAACAATTTTAATCCTGTTCCAGACATCATTGCTGCAGTTATTGCTACAATCTTTTCATCATTTTCAGCAAGTTTAGTAAGTTTTTCTCCAAAGACATTTGAGTAAGATTTTAAATTTGATTTTTTAATTGAGTTACCTGTATTAATATCAAACTTTTCTACACCATGAAATTTATCATCTGATTTTTCTGCTGGGCTGTATCCCTTACCTTTTTTAGTTATACAATGAAGAAAAACTGGTTTATCGAATTTGTTATCTCTTATATTTTCTAGAACTGAAACCATATCGTCAATATTATGCCCATCTATGGGCCCAAGATAATAAAAACCTAACTCCTCAAATAAAGTACCTCCTGAGATTAGTCCTTTCGAATACTCTTCTGTTCTGGAAAGAGTCTTTGAAAAATTCGATGGTAAGGTTTTTGAAATTTTTTTAATAATATTTCTTAAGCTTGAGTAAGATTTAGATGATAGCAATCTTGTTAAATATGTGCTCATTGCACCAACAGGTTTGTCTATTGACATTTTGTTATCATTTAAAATAACAATTAAACCTTTTTTTTGGGCACCAGCGTTGTTTAATCCTTCAAACGCTAAACCAGCACTTAAAGCACCATCTCCAACAACACATATAACTTTCGATTTATCTTTATTTATATCTTTTGCAGCTTTAATTCCTAAGCCTGCTGAAACTGATGTTGAACTATGAGCTGTACCAAATGGATCATATTCACTTTCAGACCTTCTTACGAAACCATATAGCCCATCTTTTTTTCTAAGCGTCTCAATATTTTTTTTTCTGCCTGTTATGATTTTGTGAGGATAAGCTTGGTGTCCAACGTCCCAAATTAATTTATCATGTGGAGTATTAAATACATAATGAATTGCTACAGTTAGTTCTACCACACCTAATCCAGCACCTAGATGACCACCAGTTTTTGAAACAGTCTCAATTGTTTTAGCTCTTAATTCCTCTGAGATTTGCTTTAGATCTTTCTTTTTAAATTCTCTTAAGTCTGATGGAAAATTAATTTTATCTAAAAGATCATAATCCATAATTTATTTTACTATTTTTGCCTAGATTTGATATTTTTATATCTGGAAAAAAACAAGTGTTTGTGGAAAGATTTAAGAGATAAATTTTAAAGATAAAATTTCTAGACTTTTTAGAATTTAAAAACTAATTATAATGCTAATGTTTTATGATGTAGATACAAAAAAGATCGATAAACTTGCTCATTTATCTATTAAAAGAGGAGTTGCACTTCAAAAAGGTCAAAATCTTTTAATAACAGCACCGTTAGAATCTTTACCTTTAGTTAGAAAAATAGCTGAATACGCTTACAAAGAAGGAGCTGGACTTGTGACCCCACTTTTCAATGATTCTGATATTACATTATCTCGATTTAAGTTTGGTAATGATGAATCTTTCAATGTTGCAGCAAATTGGCTTTATAATGGGATGGGTGAAGCTTTTGATAACAACACAGCCAGAATGGCTATTGCTGGTGATGATCCCATGCTACTATCTGAAATTGATCCTAATAAAGTTTCACGTGCAAATAAAGCTAATGCTGTTGCATACAAACCAGCTAGAGAAAGAATTACTGAATTTAAAATTAACTGGAATATAATTTCGTGGCCGGGAAAAGCATGGGCAAAAAGAGTCTTCCCAGATCTTGATGATAGTGAAGCAATTAAAAAATTAGGTGATGCAATATTTGATGCATCAAGAGTTAGCAATGATGATCCTGTAGCTGAATGGGACCAACATAATAAAAATTTAAGAGATAAAACAGATTGGTTAAATGCTAAAAATTTTCATTCTTTAAAATACTCTGGTCCTGGAACTTCTTTGACTGTAGGTCTTGCTGACGACCATGAGTGGATGGGAGGAGCTTCAGAAGCTCAAAATGGTATTATTTGTAATCCAAATATCCCATCTGAAGAAGTATTCACTACTCCTCATGCTGATCGTGTTAGTGGCGAAGTTTGCTCAACCAAACCTCTATCGTATCAAGGAACACTAATTGAAGATATTAATGTTCGCTTTGAAGAAGGTAAAATTGTTGATGCAAAATCTTCTAAAGGACAAGATGTTTTATTAAAAGTTCTCGATTCAGATGAGGGATCAAGAAGACTTGGTGAAGTAGCCTTAGTTCCAAATAGTTCACCTATCTCGCAATTAGGAATAACTTTCTATAACACTTTATTTGACGAGAATGCTGCTTCTCATATAGCTCTGGGTCAATGTTACTCAAAATGTTTCAAATCGAAAAAAGACTTATCGAAAGATGAAATCACTCAAAGAGGTGGTAATTCAAGCATGATACATATTGATTGGATGATTGGCTCAGGTAAAATTGATGTTGAGGGTGTTGATAAGGATGGCGCTGTTACGCCAATATTTAAACAAGGAGAATGGTGTAACTAGTTTTTCTATTTTTTTAAATAAGGTCCAAAGCTAAGATCTAAACCTACACCAACTCTAGCTAATGAATAAATAATAACTAAGAAAAAAATTACTATAATTAAGTTTCGTATAATTTTTTTTTCATCCATAAAATTACGCTGTTTGTATATTTGTATTAGATAATGGTTTTTCTCTAATTGGTAAATGAATTATTGCAGAAAAGGCACCTACTCCTATACCAACCCACCATACAATATCATAACTTCCATAGATATCATAAAATAGACCACCTAACCAAACACCTACAAAAGATCCTAGCTGATGAGAAAAAAATACAATGCCATATAATGTGCCCATAAATTTTAATCCATAAATATGGCCTATAATTCCTGAAGTTAAAGGAACTGTTGCTAACCATAAAGCACCCATAACTATTGAAAATATCGCAATAGATGTTGGTGTAATAGGTAGTAAGATAAATAAAATTGCCGCAATAGTCCTTCCAGTATAAATTAAAGATAAAAGATATTTCTTATAATATCCCTTTCCTAAAGCGCCAGCAATCAAACAACCAATTATATTAAACAATCCTATAAGAGCCATAGATAATGCTCCTAAGCCATCTACAGAACTACAAACCAAACTTATTAAACTTCCTTCTATAATTGGACTACTAGATTCAACAATAAATGCAGGAAAATGTGCAGTGATAAATGCTAACTGAAAGCCGCAAGAAAAAAAACCAAAGAACAACATTGAATACGTTGGGTCTTTTAATGCAACAAATACAGCATTAGTAATTTTTTCATTTTTATTATTAATATTTGTATTTGATAATTCTGTTTTTAAAATTGGAACAAGAATCAGTGTAATTAATAATATAATTGAAAAGATTTCAAACACTGAAGACCAAGGCAGAAATGATAATAGAATAGAAGTTAGTGGTGGACCAACCACTTGTCCAGCTGATCCTGCAGCAGTTGTAATACCTAGTGCCAAAGATCTTTTTTCTGGAGATGTGGCTCTTCCAACAACTGCTAAAATTGGACCAAAACCACTACCAGCTATTCCAAATCCAATTAATAGGTTTAAAGTTTGATGCGCCTCTGGAGTTGTAGCAGTACTACTTACGAAAATTCCAATTGCATAAAGAATTAAGCCTAGCGCTATTGCTTTTCTATCACCATATTTTTCGGCAAAAGCACTAAATAATGGAGTACCTACACCCCAAGCTAAATTTTGAATAGCAATGGCAAGAGAAAATTCTGAACGGTTCCATAAAAAATCAGACGCAATAGGAATTTGAAATAGACCAAATGTTGAACGAATTGCAAAACTTATTAAAAGAATTAAACTTCCTCCAATTAGAATAGGAGTAAATACAGAATTAATTCTCTCATCTTTCATATCTTAACAGATAACAGGAAGAATATTTATTTCTAGAATTTTTATTATATTAAATTGTATTATTTACTTCTGTCTTTTCATTTTCTTCTTTTTCAGGAACGACATATGCAACAGCACAATGATCTAAACAATAAGGCTTATCTTCAAATCTATCTTTACCGCAAAAACGAAAATCAGCTTCATCAGGATGACCTTCAGGCCATTCACAACCTCTCTTTGGAGTTGTAGTGAATAAATTTTTAACCACTGGCTGGAAAACAGATGGCTCTGTAGAAACACTCTCTGATTCTTTGGTGTTTTCAAAATTTAATTTTGGCATTACCGGTGATCTAGCTTTTTTTCGATCAGGCTTAACAGCTGTTCTTCTTATAGGAGATGGTCTTCTCTCGAGTCCAATTCTATGAGCTTTACCAACAACTGCATTTTTTGTGAAACCTAGTAATTTCCCAATTTGTGCCGTTGGCAAACCTTGGTCCCACAAATCTCTAAGTTTTGCTACATTATTATCATCCCAAGGCATTATCAATCTCCATTACTACATTTAGTAGCCTAAAAAAGGTTTAATATACTAAATATATGTATTAAAAAAGATAAAACTGCAAATTTTTGAAAAAAATCAATGATTTCCAGCTTTTTTTTTATATACATGTGAATAGAAATGAAAGAATTAAGAGATCTAGACTGTAAAAATAAAAAAATAATTGTTCGAGTGGATTTAAACGTACCAGTTTTGGAAGGGACAATTACAGATAATTCAAGAATTCATGCTATTTTACCAACACTTGAAAAACTAATTAAAAATAAAAATAAGGTATTCTTAATTGCTCATTTTGGTCGACCCAAAGGTGAAGTTAATAAAAAATATTCAATTGAGTTTTTATGTTTAGAATTAAAAAAATTTTTAAATCTAAACACAATTCATTTTTTAGCTAACTGTGAAAAAAAAATAATTGAGACAAAAATTACTGAAATGGACTTGGGAGAAATTTGTCTAATAGAAAATATTCGTTTTAATGCTGAAGAAGAAAAAAATGATCTTAATTTTTCAAAATTATTAGCTTCTAGTTTTGACATGTATATTAATGATGCTTTTTCTGCATCCCATCGTAATCATGCATCTATAACAGGTATTTCAAAATACTTACCTTCATATGCCGGATTAAGTTTTTCAAAAGAAATTGAAAATTTAGATAAATTTTTAGAAAATTCAAACAAACCAAATCTAGCAATTATAGGCGGTTCAAAGATTTCAACAAAAATAAAAGTTTTAGAGAATTTAGTAGAAATTTTTGACTTTCTAGTAATTGGAGGTGCAATGGCTAATACCTTTTTGCTATCAAATAACTATAACGTTGGTTCTTCTCTAGTAGAAAATGATTTTATTGAACTATCAAGAAAGATACAAAAAAAAGCAGAATTAAAAAATTGCAAAATACTTTTACCAATTGATGCTGTATGTTCAAAAAATATTGAAGATAGAGTAAATGTTAAGACTTATTCAATCAATAATATTCCAAATGATCAAATGATATTAGATGTTGGTGAACAAACTACAAAATTAATTTCTGATGAAATATCTAAATCTAAATCATTATTATGGAATGGGCCATTAGGTGCTTTTGAATATAGTCCATTTGATAAAAGTACTATTTCAGTTGCAAATATCATACAAAATTATTCAAGTAAGTCTCAATTAGATGCTCTAGCTGGTGGAGGAGATACACTTGCAGCAATAAAAAAAGCTAAAGCTAATGACGCATTTAAATATTTATCTACTGCTGGCGGTGCATTTTTAGAGTGGCTTGAGGGAAATAAATCACCAGGATTTATAGCACTAAGAGAAAACAATTTTTAATTTAATCTTCAATTTGATATTTTTTAATTAAAGGGAATTGTGTCATCGTAAAAATAAAAGTAATTGGCAAGATACCAAAAACTTTAAAATTTACCCAAACATCAGTACTTTGTGTTCTCCAAACAATTTCATTTAAAACAGCAAGTGCAACAAAAAAAGCGATCCACCTTTGAGTTAATATTCTCCATCCATCTTCTTCTAGTTTAAGTGCAGCACCTAAAAGATACTTTAAAAGAGGTTTTTTAACAATCACTCCTCCATATAAAATTAATGCGAAGACCATATTTATGATTGTTGGTTTCATTTTAATAAAAATTTCATTGTCAAAATAAATTGTTAGACCTCCAAATATTAATACAATCGAAGCCCCGAGAGTTGGCATAATTGGTATTTTTTTCTCAAGTATATATGAAATGATTACTGAAATTACAGTTGCAATCATAAGAGGAAGTATTGCTTCTTGAAGACCACTTCTTGTATAAAAAATAAAGAATACTGCAAGCGGTCCTATATCAATTAATAATTTATAAACTGACTTCATTTTTGTTCTTCTAGATTTAAAATAGACCTAGCAAAGTTTTGAGAATTAAAGGTTACAAGATCCTCAATACTTTCTCCAAGACCAACATAACTTATAGGGATTTCAAATTTATTTGCAATTGAAATTAATGCGCCACCTTTTGCTGTTCCATCCAATTTAGTTATTATAAGACTTGATACATTAAGTTCATTTCCAAAGGTTTCCACTTGCTTAATCATGTTCGAACCATTTGTTCCATCTAAAACTAACACAGTTTCAATATTAAAAGAGGAATTAACTTTTGAGATAACATTCTTCAATTTAATTAGTTGATTAATGAGGTTAGTATTATTTGATAATCTTCCTGCAGTATCAATAAGTAAAAAATCATAATTTTCTTTTCCAAATTCTTCAGTTGCCTGATATGCTACACTTGCTGGATCTTGATTACTTTTTCCAGCGATAAAACCATTATTATTTTTTTTCGCCCAATTTTCCAACTGCTCAACAGCTGCTGCCCTAAATGTATCACAAGCCGCAATCAGAATTTTTTTATTTGATAAAATTTTATTTGCAATTTTACCAATAGTGGTTGTTTTTCCACTTCCGTTTACACCAACGAATATTAATATTTTTTTTTCATCATTTTTTTCATTTATCAGAACATGTTCTCTTGGAAGTAATATACTTTCTATATTTTGAGCTAAGATTTCTAGTACTTTTTTTATTCCATCATCATTTGAAATATTTATTTTTTTTATAGAATCTATTAGCTGATTTACAACATCCAAACTAATATCAGATGAAATAAGAACATTTTCTAACTCTTCTAAAGTTAAATCGTCTATTTTTTTGTTTTTTAAAATCTCTAAAATATTAAAAGAAAGTATATTTGAAGTTTTACTTAACTTATCTTTAAATATTGAGAACAAACTCATGCTATTTTTGCTAATAACGTATCATTTTCTACGCCTGTATATATACACGAAATTATATTCCCCTCTTTAAACTCTTCTTCTAGTTTTACTTTTAAAAAATGCTGATCTTTTCCAAGTGAAAAATTTTCTTTTCTACTTTCAATTAAAATTTGTTCCTTCTTTCCAATATTTTTTTTTAAATGTTGTTTTAATTTTTCCATACCTTTTTCTCTAAGTCTTCTTGCTCTATCTTTGATAAGGTTTTTTTGAACCTGAGGCATTTTAGATGCAGGAGTGTTTTCTCTTGGTGAATATGGAAAAATATGAAGATGAGTTAAATTGCACTCATCAACAAGTTTAATTGAATCTTGAAACATTGTTTCTGTCTCTGTTGGAAAACCGGCAATTATATCAGCACCAAATGTTGCATCTTTCCTAACAGATAAAACTTTTTTACAAAAATTGATTGCCATTTCCCTTGAATGTCTTCTTTTCATTCTTTTCAAAATTAAATTGTTTCCAGCCTGTAAACTTATATGAAAATGAGGCATCAATCTTTTGTCCTTTAAAACATCCCAAAAATCTTTGTCTATTTCAGCGCAGTCAATTGAAGACAAACGCAGTTGTCTTAATTCAGGTACTAATTTTAGAATTCTTTTAATTAAATTAGAAAAAGTAGGTTTTGCAGGAAGATCTTTTCCATAATCAGTTATATCTACTCCTGTTAAGACTACTTCATTATATCCATTACTAACAATTTTTTTTATTTTATTTACTATTTCTCCAGCAGGTACACTTCTATTATTACCCCTGCCAAAGGGAATGATACAAAAAGTACAGCGATGGTTACAACCTTGTTGTATTTCAATATAAGCTCTTGATTTTCCTTCAAATTTTTCAATTGAATTAGGCACTGTTTTACTTTCTTCTAATATATTTCCTACTTTAAGATTTTTAGACCGATCGATATTTTTCCATGTTAAATTTTCTAATTTTTCTGTGTTCCCAATTACTGAGTCTACTTCTTTTAAATCTTTATATTTTAATGGATGTATTTGAGCTGCACATCCTGTAACGACTATTTTATTATTAGGAAAATTTTTTTTTGCCTTTCTAATTTCATAAGAAACTTTTTTTTCAGCTTCTTCAGTTACTGCACATGAGTTTATAACTGTAACATTATTCAAATTATTTGTTTTAAGATGGTTTTTAATAATTTCACCTTCATAAATATTCAATCTACAACCTAGATTGACTACGTAATTTTTATTTTTCATAAATTATATTTCTAAACTACCCCGATAACTTATTTCTGCAGGTCCTGTCATAATAGATTCATTATTAATTATATTTATGTGCAGTGAACCTTTTTCAAGTTTCACTTCAGCGTTATTTTCAATCAATCCTTTTTTCCACCCCGCATATACAGCTGCACAGGCACCACTACCACAAGCTAACGTGATTCCAACTCCACGTTCCCAAACTCTCATTTCAATTAAATTTGAATTAATAACTTCAACTATTTCAACATTAGTTTTTTTTGGAAAGAGCTCATGATTTTCTATTCCAGGACCTAAACTTTCAAGATCTGTATCTTTGATCGATTTCCCAAAAAAAACTACATGTGGATTACCTACATTAACAGCTACCCCATTACTATATCCATCAATTGAAATTGGTATATTCATTGTATCGACTTTTTTACTTAAAGGAATTTTATCCCAAGTATTTTTTATTGAACCCATGTTGACACTTATATTGTTATCTATTTTTTTTGATTCTAATATGCCTGCATCAGATTGAATTTTTAAAATTTCTTTATTTGAGTCTTCATCAAATAGTATTTTTGCCACGCAGCGTGTTCCATTACCACAAGCTTCGGCTCTATCACCACCAGGATTAAAAATTTCAATTTCAGCGTCAGCACTTTGATTACTTGTATTATTAATTGTGATTAATTGATCACACCCTGCCCCAGTTCTTCTGTCACTGAGTCTTTTAATAATATCTTCAGTAATTGCGATATTGTTAGACCTTTTGTCTATGATAACAAAATCGTTCCCAAGTCCATGCATCTTTATAAAGTCTACTTTTTGCATATTTGTTTTATAACCTAATTTATCGATAAATCTCAGTAAATATGGGAAATTTAAGAATACTTGACTTTCAATTATTCACCTAATAGAGGGACACCAATAAATCCTATATTTGTAAACGAATTGAGCTTGTTACAATTGTGATAGGTACTCTAGCCCACGAGTTTCGTGCCCTGGAGTTAAAAGGCTATTGGAGATTTATGTTTGATACACTGAACACAAAATTTGAAAAAATTGTTCAAAGTATTCGGGGTAAGGCTGTTATATCAGAAACAGATCTTGAAGTTACATTACGTGAAATTAGAATTGCTTTATTAGAGGCAGATGTTTCTTTAGTTGTAGTAAAAGAATTTATAAATTCCATCAAGTCAAACATTTTAGGAAAAGAAATTCTCAAATCTGTCAAGCCAGATCAAATGATCATAAAGCTTGTGCAAGATGAGCTTGTAAAAATTCTTGGATCAGAAAATAAATCTCTAAATTTATCTTCTTCTCAATTAACTAAAATATTGTTTTGTGGATTACAGGGATCTGGGAAAACAACATCAATTGCCAAACTTTCTTATTTGTTAAAGAAGTCTTCAAAGAAAAAAATTTTACTAGCATCAGCAGATATTTATCGACCAGCAGCACAAGAACAATTAAAAGTATTAGCTGAAGAAACTGGCTCAGATTTCTTTAGTCACAATCTATCATCAGCCAGTAAGATTGTTGATGATTCTATAGACTATGCTCAAAAAAATTTATTTGATATTCTTATTTTAGATACTGCTGGACGACAAGTTGTAGATAAAAAGTTAATGAGTGAATTAATAGAAATTGAAAATAAGTTTAAACCTGATGAAACATTATTAGTAGCAGATGCACTAACAGGACAAGATGCTGCAAATGTAGCTAAAAGTTTTAGTGATGCAATAAATATTACTGGATCAATTTTAACTCGAATAGATGGTGATAGCAGAGGTGGTGCAGCACTATCAATTAAATCGATAACAAACTCTCCTATAAAATTTATAGGACTTGGAGAAAAAGTAGAAAATTTTGAACCTTTCCATCCTGAAAGAATTGCACAAAGAATCTTAGGTATGGGAGATATTGTATCTCTTGTAGAAAAGGCTGCTGAAAATATTGATAAAGAAGAAATGGAAGATATGGCAAAAAAGATCGCTAAAGGAAAATTTGATCTTGAAGATTTTGCCAATCAATTAAAGCAAATGGGTAAAATGGGTGGAGTCTCCGGTTTACTTTCTATGATGCCAGGTGTTTCAAAGGCACAGAAGTTAATGGCAGAAAATAAAATTTCTAATTCAATTATTAATAAACAAATAGCTATAATCAGTTCAATGACAAAAAAAGAAAGAGCTGATCCAGATATTATTAAGGCTTCACGTAAAATTAGAATTTCAAAAGGATCTGGAACAAAAGTTCAAGACGTTAACAGGTTATTAAAACAGTTTCTCCAATCACAAAAAATGATGAAGAGAATGAAATCAATGGGCAAAGGAGGAATTCCCAGTGATTTAATGCAAAAATTACAAGGAAATCTTCCTCCAAACATAAATTAGAAAGGAAATAAAATGCCAGTAAGAATAAGATTATCAAGAGGTGGTGCAAAGAAAAGACCATTTTATAGAATAGTAGTTGCTGATTCTAGAAGAGCGAGAGATGGAAAATTTATAGATCAAATTGGAACTTATAACCCAATGCTTCCAAAGGATAGTGCTGATAGAGTTAAAATGGATTTAGACAAAGCCAAGGAATGGATTGCAAAAGGAGCAAAACCATCAGATAGAATCTCTATTTTTCTTAGCAATCTTGGTGTGATGGAAAAACCAGTTATTACTGAAAAAACAAAAAAACATCTACCTAAGAAAAAAGCACAGGAACGTTTAGCTGCTGCTAAAGAAAAAGAAGAAGCTGCGAAAGCTGCAGCAGAAGAACCAAAAGTAGAAGAAGCAGAAGCTAAACCAGCTGAAGATGCACAACCTGCTGAAGAACCAAAAGTAGAAGAAGCAGAAGCTAAACCAGCTGAAGATGCACAACCTGCTGAAGAACCAAAAGTAGAAGAAGCAGAAGCTAAACCAGCTGAAGATGCACAACCTGCTGAAGAACCAAAAGTAGAAGAAGCAGAAGCTAAAAAAGAATAAAATCAATTTTTGCTTTGAGTAATAAAGATATCATTCTTGTTGGTCAGTTTGGATCTCCTGTAGGATTAAAAGGTGAAATAAAAGTTAACATGATGACTACCTCGTTTGAAGTTTTTAAAAATTTAAAAAACTATTATAATTTTGATGGTTCAGTTGCTTGGAATTTTAAAAATATTTTATTCAAAAATAATAAGTGTGTTGTTCAAGTTGAAAAATACTTTTCTAGAGAAGATGTTTTAGAGCTTAAAGGTCAAAAAATTTTTTCAAATAAGAAATTTTTTCCAAAAACAAAAGATAATGAGTTTTACATAAACGATCTAACAGAATGCATGATTTTCTTGAAAGATAATACTAGTATTGGAAAAGTTTTAAGTGTTCAAAATTTTGGGGCAGGTGATTTATTAGAAGTCAAATATAATACCAAACTTATTCTTATACCTTTTGATAAAACAAATATTTTATCAGTTAATATTAATAAAAAAGAAATTATAGCTGATCCAATACCTGGTATTCTTAATTAAAATGAGAGTAGTAATTTTAACTTGTTATCCTGAGATGTTCCCTGGTTCACTAGGATATTCTGTAATCGGAAAAGCATTAAACAATAAAAAATTTTCTCTCGAGATAGTCAATCTACATAATTTTGGAATTGACAAAAGAGGAAGTGTTGATGATGAACCTTTTGGGGGAGGCCCTGGAATGGTTATTCGTCCAGATGTGATTGAAAAAGCATTAAATTCAATCACGTTCAAAACCGATAATTACTGCAAAATTTTTCTAACACCGTCAGGTCAGAAATTATCTCAAGCCAAACTTAATAATCTATCAAAACATGATGAAATGCTTATTTTATGCGGTAGATTTGAAGGGGTTGACCAAAGAGCAATAGAAATTCTTGATTTTCAGGAAATAAGTATCGGTGATTACGTCCTTTCTGGTGGCGAGATTGCTGCCCAGGTGTTAGTTGAAGGTTGTATTCGTCTCATTCCTGGAGTATTAGGGCAGCCACAAAGTTTATTAGAAGAATCTTTTTCTAATAATCTGCTTGAATATCCTCATTATACCAGACCACAAACCTGGGAAGATATTCAGGGAAATAAACATGAAGTTCCAGATGTTTTAACATCAGGTCATCATGAAAAAATTGATAAATGGAGAAAAGAAAAATCGGTTGAAAAAACTAAAGAATTAAGACCAGATCTTTATAAAAAGGAAATATGAAATGAGTAATTTATTAGAGACATTTGAAAAACAACAGATTGAAAAGTTAACTTCAAAAAAAAGAGTTCCTGCTTTTCGTCCAGGTGATACTCTAAAAGTTACTGTAAGAATTACAGAGGGGAGTAAGTCGAGACTTCAAGCATTTGAAGGTATTTGTATTGCAAGAAAAAATAATTCAGTAAACTCTAACTTTACTGTGAGAAAAATATCTCATGGAGAGGGTGTTGAAAGAGTATTCCCTTTATTCAGTCCATTAGTAGAAAAAATTGAAGTTGTTAGAAAAGGCGATGTAAGAAGAGCTAAACTGTATTATCTAAGAGAATTATCTGGAAAGAAAGCAAGGATCGCAGATAAAGATAGGGGCGATGAAGCCGATCAATATGAATATATAGAGGAAGCTCCTCCGGTAGAAGAAACAAAAACTGCAGTTACAGATACAAATGCTGCAGAGGAACCAAAAGCTGAAGAGGTAGAAGCAAAACAAGAAGAGACAAAAGCAGAAGAAGCAGAAGCCAAACCAGCAGAAGAATCTAAAGCAGAAGCTGCAGAGGAATCTAGTAAAGAAGAGGAAAAAGCAGCCGAAAATAAATCGGATGACAATAAATAATCCTAAAACTCTTTTTGATAAAATTTGGGAACATCATCTTGTTGATAGACAAGAAGATGGAACTTGTCTTATATATATTGATAGACACCTTGTTCATGAAGTTACAAGCCCTCAAGCATTTGAAGGTTTAAGAAATAATAACCGTAAAGTTAGAAGACCCGAAAGTACTTTTGCTGTAGCTGATCACAATGTTCCAACCTCAGATAGATCTAAAGGTATAGAAAATAAAGAAAGTAGAATTCAGGTTGAAACACTAGAAAAAAATTGTAAAGATTTTGATGTTACACTTTTTCCATTATTAGATAGCAGACAAGGTATAGTTCATATAGTTGGACCAGAACAAGGCATTACTCAGCCAGGTATGACAATAGTTTGTGGTGATAGTCATACAGCAACACACGGAGCATTTGGTGCATTAGCTTTTGGTATCGGCACAAGTGAAGTTGAGCATGTATTAGCCACTCAGACCTTAATTCAAAAACCTGCAAAGAATATGCTAATTTCTGTTGAAGGTAATTTAAACTTAGGTGTTACAGCAAAAGATATTATTCTTCATATAATAGGTAAAATAGGAACAGCTGGCGGAACTGGTTATGTTATTGAATATGCTGGTAATGCAATTTCCTCTCTTTCTATGGAAGGAAGAATGACAATCTGCAATATGAGTATTGAAGCAGGTGCTAGAGCTGGTTTAATCGCTCCTGATGAAAAAACTTTTGAATATATTAAAGGTAGACCGTACGCTCCATCAGGAGATAATTGGGATAAAGCTCTAGAATTTTGGAAATCTCTTCCATCTGATGAGGGCGCAAAATATGATGAAGAAATTTTAATTAAAGCTGAAGATATTTCACCACAAATTACTTGGGGCACAAGTCCTCAAGACGTTGTTGCTATAAATGGTATAGTGCCAAATCCTCAAGAAGAAAATAATCCAAATAGAAAGAGGGCTATGGAACGTTCTCTTGAGTATATGGGTTTAGAACCCAAACAAGAAATACAAAAAATTAAAATTGATAAAGTGTTTATTGGCTCTTGCACTAATGGAAGAATTGAGGATTTAAGAGAAGTTGCCAAAGTTGTAGAAGGCAAAAAAGTTTCTGTAGACTCAATGATTGTTCCTGGTTCAGGTCTAGTTAAAAAACAAGCTGAAGAAGAAGGTTTAGATAAAATTTTTATTGAAGCAGGATTTGATTGGAGAGAGCCAGGTTGTTCCATGTGTTTAGCTATGAATCCAGATCAATTAAAACCGCAAGAAAGGTGTGCATCAACATCAAATAGAAATTTTGAAGGTAGACAAGGTAGAGAAGGTAGAACACATCTTGTTAGTCCTGCAATAGCTGCTGCCTCTGCAATCAAAGGTTCTTTTGCAACAGTAGAGGATTTATAAATGGAATCATTTAAAACAATAATTGGCATCCCTGCACCACTACCAATGATTAATGTCGATACCGATATGATTATTCCAAAACAATTTTTGAAAACAATAAAGAGATCTGGTTTAGGAAAAAACTTATTTCATGAATTAAGATACGATATTCAAGGTAACATAAAGAACGATTTTGTTCTTAACTGGGACCCTTATAAAACTTCAAAAATTTTAATTGCTGGGGCAAATTTTGGTTGTGGATCAAGTAGAGAGCATGCACCATGGTCACTTTTAGATTTTGGTTTTAAGTCAATAATTGCACCAAGCTTCGCAGATATTTTCTATAATAATTGTTTTAAAAATGGAATACTGCCAATTAAGTTAGATCAACAAAAGGTAGATATATTAATGAACGAAGCAGAAAATAAAAATGATGTTTCAGTTGATTTAGAAAATCAAAAAATCACTTATCAAAATGATAAAACAATAGATTTTGAAATTGATGCATTTCGAAAAAAATGTTTACTAGAGGGTTTGGATGATATTGGTTTGACGCTTAAAAAAAATAAAAAAATTGATGTTCACGAAGAAAAAATTCACAGTATCCAACCTTGGATAGTGTAGTCAAAAATGAGTAATAAAAAAATTTTAATTTTACCTGGTGATGGAATTGGCAATGAAGTTATGGCTGAGGTATTAAAAATCATTGATTGGATGGAAAAAACTAAATCTTTATCTTTTGATATTTCTGAAAGATTAGTTGGGGGCACAGCATACGATAAAGAAGGTAATTCTATAAGTGATGAAACAATGCAAGTAGCTATGGATTGTGATGCAGTATTATTTGGTGCGGTAGGAGGCGCTAAATGGGATAACGTAGAAAGAGATAAAAGACCTGAAGCAGCCTTATTAAGATTAAGAAAAGACCTTGATCTCTTTGCTAATCTAAGACCAGCGGTTGTTTTAGATGCTCTTTCAGATTCATCATCTTTAAAATCTGATCTTGTTAAAGGATTAGATATTTTGATAATAAGAGAATTAACAAGTGGTGTATATTTTGGACAACCAAGAGGTATATCAAAAATTAATGAGACTGAAAGTAAGGCAGTTGATACTCAACTGTATACCACATCAGAAGTTAATAGAGTTTCACGAGTGGCATTTGATTTAGCAAAGTTGCGTAATAACAAAGTTACATCAGTAGAAAAATCAAATGTAATGGAAACAGGTTTATTTTGGAAACAAACCGTAACAGATTTACATAAAAAGGAATATTCTGATGTTAATTTGGAACACATGCTTGCAGATAATTGTGCAATGCAGTTAGTTCGTTATCCAAAACAATTTGATGTCATACTTACAGACAACTTATTTGGTGATCTTTTAAGTGATACTGCTGCTATGTTAACCGGATCTTTGGGAATGCTTCCTTCAGCAGCTCTTGGACCAGTTAAAGAAAATGGAACTAGAGCGGCAATGTATGAGCCCGTTCATGGTAGCGCACCAGATATAGCTGGTCAATCTAAAGCAAATCCTTTAGCAATGATCATGAGCTTTGCTATGATGTTGAAATATAGTTTTGATATGCAAGAAGATAGTCAAATGGTTGAGAAAGCTGTACAGAATGTTTTACTAAAAGGTTTAAGAACAGCTGATATTAAAGATGGAGCAGAAAAAATTATCTCAACTCAAGAAATGGGAAATGCTGTTATTGAAGAATTAAAAATTCTATCTGGCAATTAAATGACTCAAAAATACAATATAGCAGTAGTAGGAGCAACAGGTGCGGTAGGAACTGAAATAGTTCAAATATTAGAGCAAAGGGATTTTCCAATAGACAATTTATATTTACTCGCATCATCAAAATCAAAAGGTAAAAAAGTAGAATTTAAAGATAAAGAAATTGTTGTAGAAGACTTATCAGAATTTGATTTTTCAAAAGCTCACATTGGTTTATTTTCACCCGGAGGTAAAATTTCTGCAGAATATGCACCAAAAGCGGCTAAATCAGGATGTATCGTTATAGACAATACCTCTCATTTTAGAATGCAACAAAATATTCCTTTAATCGTTCCTGAAGTGAACGCTAATGCGCTTGATGAATTTTTTGATGATGAAAACAGAACTAATATTATTTCAAATCCTAACTGTTCAACTATACAAATGGTTGTTGCATTAAAACCACTTCATGAAAAAGCAATTATAAACAGAGTTGTTGTATCAACATACCAAGCTGTTTCTGGAGCAGGGAAAACAGGCATGGATGAATTATTTAATCAGACTCAAAATGTTTATGCAAACCAAGAATTAAAAAAAGACAAGTTTACAAAACAAATTGCTTTTAATACCATTCCTCACATTGGAGCTTTTTTAGAAAATGGTAATACAGAAGAAGAGCAAAAAATGATTGATGAAACTAAAAAAATTCTAGACGAGGGAATCAATGTTTCAGCAACGTGTGTTAGAACAGCTGTATTTATTGGTCATTCAGAAGCTGTAAATATAGAGTTTGATTCAGCATTAGATGAAAAAGAAGCTAACGAAATATTATCTAACTCTGCAGGTATTTCAGTAATTGATCATCGAAAAGATGAAGGTTATGTGACTCCTGTTGAAATTGCAGGAGAGGATAAAGTTTATATTAGTAGAATTAGAAATGATCAATCAATAGATAATGGTTTGAATTTATGGGTAGTCTCAGACAATTTACGTAAAGGCGCAGCACTTAATGCTGTCCAAATCGCTGAGTTAGTAATTTCAAAGTATTCAGAAAAAATAATTATTTGATTGGCAGTCTCGTAGGGACTCGAACCCCAAATTCATGTTCCGAAGACATGTGTGATATCCATTTCACCACGAGACCTTTTATTAATTAAACATTATATAGTATAAGTTGAGGCTTTAAAATATTATGTCATTTTATCTATCTAAAATTCTTTGGTTAATCGTAAATCCGTTTAATATTTTTATCTTCATTACTTTATTTACAATGTTTTTATATTTCATTAACTTTAGAAGATTAAGCTTAATAATTTATTTAATTAATTTTATATTTATAGCTCTAATTTCTTTCTTGCCTATTGGAAGTTATCTTACTTATATTATTGAAAAAGAATTTCACACTAACACAAAGATTCCAGAGCGAGTAGACGGCATTCTTATTTTGGGTGGAGCAACAAATCCATTATTATTTAAAGAATTTGATCAAATAAGTTTAAATGGCTCTGCAGAAAGATTAGTTGAATCAGTAATGATAATTAGAAAATTTGAAAAAGCTAAAGTCATTTTTAGTGGCGGATCAGGCATTGTAAATAGATCCGATCTTGGTCATTCACAAGTTGCTAAACTATTTTACAAAAAAATGGGAGTTGATATTAATAAAATTTTTTTTGAAGATAAATCAAGAAATACTCACGAAAATATAATTTATTCAAAAAAAATTGCAAAACCAAAAAAAAATGAAAATTGGTTATTAATAACATCCGCCTTTCATATGAAAAGAGCTTTACTTATAGCCGAGAAAAATAATTGGAAATTTATTCCTTACGCAGTAGATTTTAAAAATATCAAAGAATTTAAACTAACTCCTAACCTTAATTTATTATCAAATCTTAATTCATTTCAAAGTGGATTACATGAATGGCTAGGTTTAGTCTCTTATTATTTAATGGGCAAAACTGAAAAATTTTTATAAATTTTATTAAAATCTATAAATATTAAAAATTCATATATATTTAAGAAATTATATAACATGTAGTATTTCTTAAATCTTAAAACCAAGGATATAAAAACTTGTTATATCTCCTGAAGAAATAGAACTATTAATTTTACTATCTATTTCACTCTAACTATTTTGTTGGTATAAATCACTATGATATCTAAATTCAAACCAAATAAATATAAGCCGCTAAAATTAAATGATTTAAAAAAATTTATTAATTCAAAAAAAAACTTAAAAAAGCTTTTTAAGAGCACTTCAAACTTAAGAGTTAAAGAAGTAGGCGATGGAAATTTGAATTTAGTTTTTTTCATTGAAAATAATTATAATGCTATTTGCTTAAAACAACCTCTACCTTATTTGAGAGTATTAAAAGATTGGCCCCTTACTTTAAAACGCTCATATTATGAGTATGAATATTTTAATACTCACAAAAAATATGTAAAAAATCATTTTCCAAAAATTTACGATTATGACGGAGTTTTACGTTCTATAACTATGGAAAAACTATCTCCACATATAATTATGAGACATGGATTAATAAAAGGAATTAAATACAATAGTTTTGCAGAATCAATTTCAACGTATTTAGCAAAAACGCTATTTTATACATCTGATCTTTATTTAAATGCAGAATCAAAAAAAAATTTTATTTCAAAATTTATTTCAAATACCGAACTTTGTAAAATTACAGAGGACTTGATATTCACTGATCCATATGCAGTAAATAAAAATAACAGATGGACTAAGCCTTACTTAAATAAAATGAAGAAAAAGATAGAACAAGATGAAAAACTAAAGATTACTATAAGTCGTTTAAAATTGAAATTTATGAAAAACACCGATGCTCTTTTACATGGAGATCTTCATACAGGCTCAATAATGGTTACAAAAAAAGACACAAAAGTTATTGATCCAGAATTTGCTTTTTATGGCCCAATGGGGTTTGATGTTGGTGCACTAATAGCAAATCTATTAATGAGTTATTTTTCTCAAACTGGTCATGAAAGAAAAGTTGGAGAAAGAAAAAAATATAAGAAATGGTTACTTGAAATAATTAAAACTATTTGGATTAAGTTTGAAAAGAAATTTTTAAAATTATGGGAAACTGAAAATCTTGGAGACGCATACCCAAAAGTACTTTTTAAAAAAAATAGTAAAAAAATGATCACAGAAAAAAAAGAGTATATGAAAAACCTATTTGAAGAAACCATTTCATATGCGGGTGCAAAAATAATTCGTAGAATTTATGGTTTTGCTCATAACATAGATTTTGAATGGATAGAAAACACTAAAGTTAGGGCAAATTGTGAATATAAAGCATCTAATCTTGCAATTGAAATGTTAAAAAATACAAATTCTTTCAAATCTATTAATGATTTAATTAAAGTAGCAAAGAGAAATGAAAATATGAACGTAAAACTATAATTAGCTAGCTATTAAATTTTTCTAACTTCTCTACAAAATCTTTCAAAATTGCGTCTCGGTTTAACATAGATACAATTTTAATTGGATGTCTTCTTTGATCAACACTCCAGGTCATGTTATCAGATAGTACAGGTGAGGGGATTAAATTTGTTGGAGTCCATTTTTCATCTAAAACCCAAGCTACTGCGGCCATATCCCATAATTCTTTTGACCAACATTTATGATCATCACTATACTCTTTAAATCTCATTGCTAAAAATTTTCCTATTTCGCCATGAGGTTCTATATACTTTTCTACTTCAGGTACAGTTGAGGTCAGATGTGTTGTAACTCCTGCACATGGAACCATTACTAAAGGTACACCACAATCAAATAAAACTTGAGTGCCACCTACATCTTGTTTTAAATTATAGTCATAGGAATGAGGCCAATACAAAGCATTACCCCCAAGCCAAACAACAACAATTTTGTCTTTTATCTCTGGAGCTTTTAGTAAAGCTGAAGATACGTTACTAATTGCTCCTATAGCAATTACATAGAGCGGATCTTCTTTACTTCCTGCTTTAGCTTTATTAATTAAGTCATCAACCGCAGGTGCATCAATGGATTCTTTTTTTGAACCAATGTATTCTGTTACACCTTTATGGACTAATCCTTCCGGTGATATGTTAATTCTTTCAAGACATCTTAGTATTTCATCATAGCTTAACTCCATACCTTTACCTGGATGATCTGATCTATCATTCATTGAGAAGGGAGCTGGATATATAGCTTCGACTTTAATTCTATCCGTAGAAAGCATCATTTGCACAAGTGCAAACTGATCGTCTATTTCATTATAAGTGTCTGTATCTAAAACAGCCCTTACTTTACCTTTTCTTGGTTTAAGTAAATTCAAGATATCAGTGTCGTCTCTTTCGTGGTAAAATGATTTTTCAAAATGTCCCATTTGTAATTTGTATCAGTAATTATTAATTATTTATATTAGTATTTTCCCTAGAATTATAAAATATTCTTAATATGTTCCTTTTTTCCTTCTAAAATTTACACTTTTATGATGTTATCTTTTAAGAAATTATCTGGGAGGATAAAATGAAAAAAATATTAGCAAGCCTATGCACTATATTTTTATTTAGTAACATAGTTACTAGTGCAAAAGCTGAAATTAACTTTCTTATTGGAACGTGGGCTGAGGAACCTCTTACACCTTTTGTCGAAGCGTTTGAAAAAGAAACAGGTATTGAAGTAAATATCCAAACATTTCCATTTAGAGATTTACTGGCAACTATTGAAGTCAGGGGAAATGCGCAAGCTGATGATGTTGATGTAATATTTGTTGATGCACCATTAGTTCCATCTTATGCAGTAAGAGGTATGATCGGTCCAATGGATCAATATTTTGCAGACACTAGTGTTAATGCAATATTCGCTCCTGCTGGTATTGCCGCTGCTTCATGGAATGGAGAAATGTATGCTCCTCCTCTAAACAACTCTGGTCAGCTAACTTATTATAATAAAGATTTACTTGCTAAAGCAGGTTGTGCTGAACCTTCAATGATTGAAGCAGAAAGAGTAACTTGGGAGGAAATAGTTGATTGTGCAAAAAAAATAACTGATGAAGCTAATGGCGTTCATGGTTTTATCTTTGACCAAATTAGTAGATACTATCAGCTACAAGCACTACCTGAATCTGCTGGTGGTGGATCTGGAGTTTGTGAGGGCGGATTATCTGTTAAGGGCTGTCTAACAAATGATGGATGGATGAAAGCTGGTCAGTTTTATTATGACATCCACAACACTTCTAACATTTCTCCAAAAGGAGTAGGTCCTGATCAAACTCATGAGTTATTTGGTTTAGGTAAAATTGGAATATTTGTTGGTGGATCTTGGAATAATGGAAGATGGGCTGATACAGATCTTAATTATGGTGTAGCTCTACATCCTTATTTTGAAGGTGGAAAAGTTGTTACTGGCTGTAACAGTTGGCACATAGGTGTTTGGAATTATTCAAAACAAAAAGATGATGCTGCTAAGCTTGTTAGATATTTAACTGCAAGTCCAGAAGTAGCAATTCATTATGTTGAAGAACATAATTCTTTACCAGCACATAACTCCGCAATACTTCATGTTGCTGAGGATCCAAAATTCAACAACTTCCCTGGAATTGTTATGAACTTAGCTACATATGAGTCAGCAAATCATTGCGCTACTAGAGGAAGAACACCTGGTTTCTTAGAGTTTGAAGAAATAGTTAACACTAGTTTTGAAGATATAAGAAATGGTGGTGATCCAGCTTCTGTTTTTGCAGATGCTGAATCTAGAATTGAATCTTCTATGAGACGTTATAAGTAATGTATATTTTTATCACGCGGTTTTTACCGCGTGATATCTTTTATCTTAAAGTATGAATTTTTTTAAAAGACAATGGATGGTTCCATACCTGTTTTTAGCACCAGCTCTTATTGGAACTATTGCTTTTAAACTTTACCCTATTTTTATTGGCTTCTGGGAAAGCCTTATCTACACAAGCTTTAGTGGTGGTGCTGAAAAAAGAATTTTTGTTTGGTTTGAAAATTATCAATATTTATTTGACGATAAAATATTTTGGAAATCTCTAGAAATAACTGCTTTTTTAACAATTATTATTAACCCTCTTCAAATAGCTATGTCATTGGGATTAGCATTATTATTGATGAGGAAATCAAAATTTATTAGAATTATTAGATCACTCTACCTATTACCAATTGGGATAGCACTTCCTATCGCTACAATTATCTGGGGCCTAATGTTAGATCCAAACCAAGGATTGATTAATGGTCTAATTGGAGTTTTTGGAATTCCTCCACAACCTTTCTTGGTTAGTGAAAATCAAGCCTTATGGTGCATAATTGCAATTGCTACTTGGAAAGGTGTAGCGTTTTGGATGTTGTTCTTATTGGCAGGACTTGAGGATATTCCTAAACAATACTTCGAGGCTGCAGAGATTGATGGTGCAACACCTTTCCAAAAATTTAGATATGTTACGATCCCACAATTAAAAAGAACAATACTTTTTGTCTTCGTAGCAGATACAGCAGCAAATTTTGTTTTAATGGTTCCAATGATTATTTTAACTAAAGGTGGTCCATTACAATCAACTAATGTTTTAATTTATGAAGGTTACAGAAGTGGATTTTATTATCAAGATTGGGGAAGATCTCTTTCAATCGTAACTATTCTAACTGTTATAACTCTTATAGTTATAGGTCTTCAGCTATTATTTTTAAGTGAAAAAAATGAAGGAATAAAAGTCAAATGATAATGCATTTTAAAAGACAATGGTCTGTTTATTTATGGTATTTAATTATCTTTATTGGATTAATTATAACTATTCTCCCTTTTTGGTGGGGAGTAGCAGCTTCATTTAAAAGTAACTCTGAAATTTTTAGAGATCTTGCTCCAATAAACTATAAAGCATTCATTCCAGGATTTTCATTAGATTCATATTTTGCAATTTTTGAAAATGATTTTGGTCGATCCATGTTAAACACTTTTTTTGTTTCTATAACCTCTGTTGCTGGTGGTTTATTAATTAACTCCATGGCTGGGTTTGCATTCGCACAATTTAGATTTAAAGGTGATAACATAATTTTTGGCTTTGTTCTTCTATCTTTTGCAGTACCAGCGGATGCAATTGCAATTCCTTTGTTTAAAATGATGAGGCAAATAGGGTGGTTTGATACATTCTATGCATTAATAATTCCTATGCTAGCAAATGGATTAATTATTTTTTTATATCGACAATTTTTTTTGGGTATTCCAAAAGAGCTTATTGAGGCGGCAAGAGTTGATGGATTAAGTTGGTTTGGTGTATTTTGGAGAATTTGTCTTCCTCTTTCAGTACCAGTTACTCTTGGTGCTGGATTACTTCTATTTGTCTTTCAATGGGAATCTTACCTTTGGCCCTTAATAGCAGCTCCCTCACCTGAGCTCCATCTTATTCAAGTTACGCTTGGAAGATTTTCAACTGAATATGAGATGGTATGGAATCAGCAATTTGCTGCATCCTCAATTGCAGGATTTCTTCCTTTAGTATTTATTTATATGTTTCAGAAACAATTTGTTAGTGCACTAACTGGAGTAGAGCAAAAATAATTTAAACAATTACCAAGAAGTATTAGGCTGTTTTAAGAAATCTATTTCTTCTATTGTGCTTTCTCTTTTTAATATCTTATTTCTATGAGGATATCTTCCAAACTTTTTAATTGCTATAGTATGATAATTCCAAGCTTTTTTTATATTATCGAACTCTAAATGTTTATTTAAGTATTGATCAACTAGTTTATGTCCAAGAATATGATCATCCATATCTTCACTATGAATTAAAGGTAATAATAAAAAATGAATTTTGTCATTACCTAATTTTTCTAAAAATCTTTTACTTATTGCATTTCTTACTATTGATATGCACCTAGCATCTTGGCCATATGCTTTTGAACTATTTCTAAAAAAATTTCTTGATAATTGATCAAGCAACACAATTAACGCAACACATTCTTCGGGATTATTAGACCAACTATCATATTCATTATTTATCGCTTTCATATAATCAGTCATAAAATTATTCTTCAAAATTTCGTCAAATTTTTCACTTTTTTGAAACCATTGTTCAAGTTGAGTTTTGACAAAACAAAATTCTAAGATCGCTTTAGCTCTTTCATTAATCACTTAGCTGTAATATAGATATATATTCTCCAAATGACATTAAGTAATTTAAATAAAACTATAACTCGTTGTACTAAGTGTGAACGTTTAGTTAATTTCCGTGAAAAAATTGCAAAGGAAAAAAGAAAACAATACATCGATCAAATATATTGGGGTAAGCCTATTACTGGGTATGGTGATCAAAAAGCAAAATTATTAATGGTAGGTCTTGCACCTGCTGCTCACGGTGGCAATAGAACAGGTCGTGTTTTTACAGGTGATAAATCTGCAGATTTTTTATTTTCTTGTTTATATAAAACTGGATTTGCAAATCAACCTAACTCTACAAACAAAAATGATGGTTTAGAATTAAAAAATATGTATTTAACTACTGCCCTTAAGTGTGTTCCACCAGAAGATAAACCTACCTCTAAAGAATTAAAAACTTGTTTTAATTATTTTAACGAAGAAATAAGTTATTTAAAAAATGTAAGCATTATAGTTGCTCTTGGAAAAATTGGTTATGATGCGTGTTTAAATTATTATAAACAATACTATGAAATAAAAAACAAAGATTTTATTTTCTCTCATGGTTCAAAAAATATTTTACCAGATAATAAATTATTAGTTGGAAGTTATCACCCAAGTCCAAGAAATGTAAATACTGGAAGAATAAATCAAAATAAAATGGTGAAACTTTTAAATAATATAAAAGAAATCCTTTGAGTATATATGAAAAGATTTTTTTTTCATGATCCTTATCTATTAATTTATGGTTTTGTAATTGTATTTTTTGGAAGTTATGGGCAAACTTTCTATATCGCGCTATTCAATGAAGACATTCGTAATTTTTATAATTTAACTGATGGTCAATTTGGATTTGTATATGCTATAGCAACACTTGTTAGTTCCTTTTTATTTATTAACTTCGCTAAACTAATTGATAAAATTGAATTAAGAATTTATTCCACTTTAATAATAATTGGTTTAGCATTAGCATGCATTGGTTTTAATTTTATTTTTGATAATATTATTCACCTTTTTATAATTCTATTTTTATTAAGATTTTTTGGGCAGGGTGCAATGACACATGCAGGTTCTACATCTATGGCACGTTATTTTATTCTTGATAGAGGTAAAGCAATATCTGTAGCTACTTTAGGGGGAATGTTAGGAATAATGCTTATACCTAAATTAGTGGTTAGTTTACAAACCTTTTTAGATTTCAAAAGCATATGGTTCTATTCAGCTATAAGCTTGCTTTTGTTAATACCTTTTGTGTCTATTTTACTTTTTGATCAAAAGAATAGAGATGTGATTCTTCTAAAAAATATAGAAGATAAACAAGTACACAAGCACTGGACTATTACTCAAATACTTACTGATAGAATCTTTTTCATTTATTTTCCTTTAGCTTTAAGTTCCCCATTTATTGGAACTGGTTTAATTTTTCATCAGATTTTTATTTTTGACTCTAAAGGATGGTCAATTGAAATGCTTGGAGATGGATATTTAATATTTGGTTTGTGTTCAATTTTTGGACTGATAATTGGCGGACCTTTGATTGACAAAATAAATACTAAAAAAGCAATACCATTTGTTTTAGTACCTTTACTTATTAGTGTTTTTATTCTCTTCTTTTTTAATAATTATTTTGCATTTGTAATTTATATGTCACTTTTTGGTTTTAACCTTGGTTTATCCGCCCCCTTTATGGGCTCTCTTTGGGCAGAAATTTATGGAGTAAAAAGTATTGGTACTGCGAAGGCATTACTTCACGGAGTTGGAGTATTTGCAAGTGCGTTATCTCCAGTAATTTTTGGATATGCAATAGATTGGGGTTTTGGAATAGTAGCAATCTTTTTAATTAGCTCAATTATGATTATTGTATCTGCAGTTTTACCTATAGTTTATAAACATGACTAAAAAAATAATGGAAAGTTTAAATTATCTCATAGACGAATATAAGCGTTTGAAAAAGAAAAAAGAAAAAAATAAACTTACAAGTGATGAACTTGAGACATTCAAAAAATTAGAACAATATTTGGGTAAAAAATAATGTTTAATGTAATCGATCAGTACAATAGTTTTGTAGAAAATAATTTTATCAAAAAGAATGTTGAACAAATTGAATTTTTAAAACAAGCTAATAATGCATGGTCTTCTTTTAGTAAAACTAAGCTGTTTTTTAAGGATAAAATTTTTGAAGGAATTTATCTCTATGGTAAAGTAGGAACGGGAAAAACATTTTTATTAAATTTGTTTTATCAAAATAGTAAAATTGGAAAAAAAATTCATTTTAATAACTTGATGAATGAGATTCATGATCAGGTAAAAAACTCAGATAATAAAGAACTTGCAATTGAAAATTATGTCAAGAATTTAAGTAGAGATTTCAAAATAATATTTATTGATGAGTTACATATTTTTAATATTGTTGACGCATTGATCATAAAAAAAATATTTAATTATTTTTCAAAGTATAAAATATTTATATTACTTTCATCAAATTTTCATCCAGATGATTTATATAAAGATGGTTTGCAGAGAAACGATTTTCTACCATTTATTGATTTAATTAAAGAAAATTTCTTCCTTTATGATATTAGTATTAAAACAGATTTTCGCCGACAAACATTAAATCAATCAAAAACATATTTCACACCTATAACAACTGAAACGACAAATGAATTTGAAAAATTATTTAATCGCTTTGTTGATCCCTCACATTTAACAACTGTAAAAATAAAATCTAAAAGTCGTGAACTAGAGTTTGATAAATGCACATCAAATCTAATGATGATAGATTTTGAAAATCTTTGTGAAGTAAATTTTGGTAATGAAGATTATAAAAATATTGCAGATAAATTTAAGTTGGTATTTTTAAAAAATGTTCCTGAATTTGATAATCAAAAAAAAGATTCGTGCAGAAGGTTTATTGGATTAATTGATATGTTATATGAAAATAATTGTTCAATTGTAATTTTAGCATCAAAACCTATAAATTCATTAAATAATATAAATACTCTAGCGGAAGAATTTAAAAGAACTGCTAGCAGATTATATGAAATGACTATAGTAAAACCAGATTGATGAAATACATAATCAGATTTTTAGTCAGTACAGTAGTTTTATTAATAGTGGTTTATTTTACTGCAGGTTTTTATGTTGCTTATCAAATTTTAAAAATAGATCCAACTTGTGGTCTGCATGAAGGATCCCTTCCTAATACATGGAGTACAACAGTTGATTCACATGAATACTCAATTCTTGCACGACAAAAAGTAAGAGAAAATTTTAACTTTAAAGATTATTATTTAGATGAATGGCAAGATGTATACTTTCAATCTCGTGACTCAGACATTAAGATTAATGGATGGCTGTTTAATTATTTTCCAAATAGACCAATTATAATTGTTACTCACGGTATAAGTCCTAACGGTAAATGTAAGTCTGAAGCCAATCTTATTGCAAGTTTTTTAGTTAATAAAAAATTTAATGTTCTTACGATAGATTTAAGAAACTACGGCCAAAGTGATACTGTAAGTAGTTATGATGATTTAGGTTTAAAATCATTTAATGATATTCTTGGTGCATTTGATTTTTTAAAAGAAATTGGTTTCAAGTCTAATAGCATTGGATTACATGGAATATCTCTTGGTGCAAGCACCTCTATTTTTGCAGCACATGCTGAACCGGAAATACGTGCAGTGTGGGCCGATAGTTCACTTGCTGAATTTAATATGATTTTAAAAGATGAAATAGCAAGATATGGTCTTAGTATAGAATTTGGGCCAGTAGTAAGTTTAGCTGGAAGAATCTTAACTGGAACTGATCCAAGAGAATTATCTCCAGCTAAAAAATTATCAAATAAACAACACTATTTTTTTACTCATGGCGATTCTGATACAAGAATCTTAACAAGACACTTTAACTATTTTAAAGATTATACAAATCAAAATAAAATTAATGCTGAGTTTTGGTTAGTTGAAAACTCTTATCATGTAGATGCTATGTTTAAATATCCAGAAGTATATTCCAAAAAGATGGAAGAATTTTTTAATAAAAATTTAAAGTAGGCCGGACTCTAAAACTAGTTTGTACCTTGGCAGACACCTCTCTAGAATAAGAAACTCAACTAATTATCAAACGGCGGGTAAGATAATTAAAAATTCTTGGCGTTCCTCCGAAGCTAAGAAACGAGTATTATCCGGCTTATTCAAAGTAATATCTATCTATTTAAAATTCAAGATTTTTAGTGAAATTTGACATTAAATTTGGTTGATTCTTATAAAATATGGCACTTTTTATCAACATTTTACGAACTTCCATGATAGTAAGAAAAAAAAACTAAATCATTAATATTTTGAAATTTAAAGAAAAATACTTACTTATGAAACATAGGAAATATGAAAAAAATGACTGATAATAGACCATTATCACCTCACCTATCTATTCACAAAAGAGTACTTACAGCAGTATTTTCAATTTTTCATAGGATATCTGGAATAGGATTAAGTGTTGGTGCACTATTAATTTCAATGTGGTTTTTTTTGATTAGTTTAGGTCCAGAATTTTATATTTATTTTGAAACTCTTTCTAAGGGTATTTTGTTTAAACTAGTTCTAATAATTTGGACTGTTGGTATTTTTTATCACTTATTCAATGGATGTAGAAAATTATATTGGTCATTCGGTATTGGAATGGAATTATCTCAAGTATATAAATCTGGATACGCTGTTATATGTTTAACTTTAATTTCTAGTATAGTTGTTTGGTATTTTGCATGAAAAATTATGCTCTTAAATGGTTAACCCAGAGAATCACTGCTTCAATTTTAATTCCGTTGACGTTTTGGTTTATATATTCTGCAATATCCTTATCAAAGATGACTTATTCTGAAGTAGAAATTTTTTTTCAATCTTATCTTAATGCATTTTTATTTTTCATTATGATGCAATCTATGCTTCTACATTCAAAATTGGGTCTGCAAACAATTATTGAAGATTATGTCACATCGAAAAAAACAGCCAAATTTATTAAAGTAACGATTAATTATCTTGTTTATTTTATCATGGTTTTAATTACAGTAAATTTAGCGAGAATGGTGTTTTAAATGACTAATTCATACAAAATTATTGATCACCATTATGACGTTGTAGTTGTCGGAGCTGGAGGATCAGGACTGAGAGCTACGCTTGGATGTGCAGAAGCTGGATTAAAAACAGCTTGTATATCAAAAGTGTTTCCAACAAGAAGTCATACTGTTGCAGCACAAGGTGGAATTGGAGCAGCTCTAGGTAATATGGGCGAAGATAATTGGAAGTGGCACATGTATGATACAGTTAAGGGTTCCGACTGGCTTGGAGATCAAGATGCAATTGAATACTTATGTTCTAAAGCTCCTGAAGCAGTAATTGAACTTGAAGAATATGGAATGCCTTTTAGTAGAACAGATGATGGAAAGATCTATCAAAGACCCTTTGGTGGTCACTTAACTAATAATGGGGAAGGAGCACCTGCTATGAGAGCTTGTGCAGCAGCTGATAGAACGGGACATGCTTTACTCCACACACTTTATCAGCAATCACTAAAAAATAATGTAGAATTTTATATTGAATATTTTGTTTTAGATTTAATTTCTGATGATGAAGGTAATTGTATTGGTGTGGTAACATGGTGCTTAGAGGATGGATCAATTCATCGATTTATATCTCATCAAACAATTCTAGCTACTGGTGGATATGGTAGAGCTTACTTCTCATCTACGAGTGCTCACATATGTACTGGTGACGGTAGCGCAATGGCTTTAAGACAAAACCTACCTCTTTCTGATATGGAATTTATTCAGTTCCATCCAACTGGAGTTTACGGTGCAGGAGTGTTAATCACTGAGGGAGCAAGAGGAGAAGGTGGATATTTAACTAATAGTGATGGTGAAAGATTTATGGAAAGATATGCTCCAAATGCAAAAGATCTAGCATCAAGGGATGTAGTAAGCCGAGCAATGACAATTGAAATTAGTGAAAATAGAGGTTGTGGAGACAATGCCGATCATGTGCTTCTTCATCTTGAGCACATTGATGCTGATACATTACATAAAAGATTACCTGGTATTTCAGAAACTGCAAAAATATTTGCTGGAGTTGATCTGACTAAAGATCCAATACCAGTTCTTCCAACGGTTCATTATAATATGGGTGGTATACCGACAAATTATAGAACAGAAGTTTTAAGACCAACAAATGAAAATCCAGATAATGTATGTGAAGGTTTAATGGCTGTTGGTGAGGCTGCATGTGTGTCTGTACACGGTGCAAATAGATTAGGAACAAATTCATTAATTGATCTTGTTGTTTTTGGCAAAGCCGCTAGTCTAACATGTAAAGAAAAAGTAAAACCAAATTCTAAAAAAATTGAAATTAGTAAATCAAAAACAGATATTATTATTGATAGATTTGATAAGATTAGAAACAGCAAAGGAAACTCTACAACTGGAGAACTTCGCACTTCAATGCAACATATAATGCAGCAAAAATGCGCAGTATTTAGAACACATGATCTCATATCAAAAGGTATTGAAGAATATTCAAAAGTTGAAAGCTCAATGGATGACATAGATATTAAAGACAAATCATTAATCTTTAATACAGACTTGGTCGAAGCTTTAGAGTTACACAACTTAATGGCACAATCAAAAGTAACTCTTCATTCTGCGTTAAATCGAACTGAAAGTAGAGGTGCACATGCAAGAGAAGATTATAAAGAAAGAGATGATAATAATTGGTTAGTTCACTCTTTAGCTTGGTTAAACGATAAGGGAGATGTCAGTATGGGTTCTAGAGGTGTTCACATGAATACTCTAACTAATCATGTTCAACCAATACCACCTAAAAGAAGAGTTTATTAATGGCTCAGTTTACACTCCCTACGAATTCAAAAATAACTAAAGGGAAAACTCACCAATTAAAAGAACCTGCAAATGATCCAAAGAAACTTGCAATCTACAGATGGGATCCCGAAGATGATAAAAATCCCAGAATAGATAATTATGAGATAGATCAAGAAAAGTGCGGCCCAATGGTATTAGACGCACTTATGAAAATAAAAAACGAAATTGACCCGACTTTAACATTTAGAAGATCTTGCAGAGAAGGAGTTTGTGGTTCTTGTGCTATGAATATTGATGGTGTTAACACATTAGCATGTTTGAAAAGCATGTCCGAAGTTAAGAATGAAATCAAAATTTATCCTCTTCCGCATATGCGTGTTGTAAAAGATTTAGTTCCAGATCTAAGTAAAGCTTATGAGCAACTAGCTTCCATTAAACCTTGGTTGCAGCGTAAAAAAACAAATGAAAAAGAAAAAAACTCGCGAGACGAAAAAAAACAATCACCAAAAGAAAGAGAAAAACTAGATGGTAAATGGGAGTGTGTATTATGTTTTTGCTGCACTACTTCCTGCCCAAGTTATTGGTGGAATGGAGATGAATATCTAGGACCTGCAGTTCTTTTGCAAGCAGCAAGATGGGTAAGTGACTCTAGAGACTCAGAAAGAAAAGAGAGATTAAAAGCAATAAATGATTCATTAAAACTTTATAGATGTCATTCAATAATGAATTGTACCAGGTCTTGTCCTAAAGGTCTAAATCCAGCCAAAGAAATTGCTGGACTTAAAAAGGCTATTGTTACAGAATTATAATTAAAGTATAAAACTGAAATGAGAAAAAAAATTGCTCTCATTGGAGCAGGCAATATCGGCGGGACTCTTGCACAACTTGCTAGTTTTAAAGAATTAGGTGATGTAGTTTTATTAGATATTTTTGAAGGGATGCCTAAGGGCAAATCTTTAGATCTTGCTCAGTCATCTTCCATTGAGGGATTTCATGCAGATTTTAAAGGTACTTCAAGTTTTAGAGATATCAAAAATTCTGATGTAGTAATAGTTACTGCAGGTTTTCCAAGAAAACCAGGCATGTCCCGAGATGATCTTGTAGAAAAAAATTCTATAATCATTCAAAATGTAGGGAAAAATATTAAAAAATATTGTCCAAAGGCATTTGTTATATGCATTACTAATCCACTCGATGCAATGGTAAGTGTCCTTCAGAAATCATCCGGCCTTAAGACAAATATGTGTATTGGTATGGCAGGTGTTTTAGATAGTGCAAGATTAAAATACTTTTTATCCAAGGAGTTTAATGTGTCAATTAATGATATCAGCGCCTTTGTCTTAGGCGGTCATGGAGACACGATGGTTCCTCTAATGCGATACTCAACAATATCAGGTATTCCTGTACCTGAATTAATAAAGATGAAGTGGACAACAAAAAAAAATATCGACAAAATTATTCAAAGAACACGTGATGGCGGAGCTGAAATTGTTAAACTCATGAATACATCTGCCTATTATGCGCCAGCTTCTTCAGCTATACAAATGGCAGAGTCATTTTTGTTAGATCAAAAAAAATTATTACCATGTGCTGCATATCTTAATGGTGAATATGGAGTAAAAGGACTTTATGTTGGAGTTCCAGTTATCATTGGCAAAAAAGGTGTTGAAAAAATTATTGAATTGAAACTAAATAACAATGAAAAGAAAGAATTTAATCATTCTGTTAAAGCAGTAAAATCATTAACTACATTGTCTAACAAGCTTCTAAATCAGAAAAATAAAAAATAATTGTATTTTTCATCTAATCTAACTATTACCTTTTTATCAAAATGAATTTGCATGAATATCAAGCTAAAGATCTACTAAGAAAGTACAATCTACCTATACTTGAAGGCAAAAGTTACATTAAAAATGTTGACGATTTAGAAAAAGATTTACAACATTTAAAAGGACCACCCTGGGTTATCAAATCACAGATACATGCTGGAGGAAGAGGAGCAGGGAAATTTTTAAAACCATTTAATACAAAGGGTGGAGTACAAATAACAGAATCAATTGATGATGCACAAAAAATTGCAAAAGGAATGATGGGCAACATATTGATTACAAAACAAACAGGTAATGAAGGAAAGTTAGTAAACAGGATCTACTTAGAAGCTGGATGTGAAATTGATAGGGAATATTATTTAAGTATTCTTCTTGATAGGAATCAATCAAAATTAATGATGATGGTATCTGATGCTGGTGGTGTAGACATAGAGGATGTGGCTGAAAAAACACCAGAAAGAATTCAATATGTTTATTTTGATAACTTAGAAGATTTTACAATTAGTGATAGTCTTCAAAATAAATTAAACTTTTCTATTAATGAGTTTAATCAATTTAAAGAAATTATTTCAAATTTATGTAAGGCTTATGTCGAAATAGATGCTTCTTTAATTGAAATTAATCCTCTTGTTGTGACAAAAGATGAAAAACTAATTCTTTTAGATGCTAAAATTAATATTGATGATAATGCTCTTTATAGACAGGCTGAAATTGAAAAATTAAAAGATACTTCAGAAGAAAATGATTTGGAACTTGAAGCTTCTGAAAACGATATGGTTTACATTAAACTAGATGGAAAAATAGGCTGTATGGTTAACGGAGCTGGGCTAGCTATGGCAACTATGGATATTATTAAACAATTTGGAATGGAGCCAGCCAATTTTTTAGATTTAGGTGGTACAGCAAATAAAGAAAGAGCCATTAAAGCTTTCAAGATTATCCAATCAGATAAAAATGTGAAATCTGTCTTCATAAATATTTTTGGAGGAATTATCCATTGTGATATGATTGCTAATGGTATCATTGATGCAATTAAAGAATTAGATTTTAAACTTCCTGTTGTTGTACGTTTTCAAGGAACAAATTCCAAAGAAGGAAGAGACATTATAAATAGTTCATCATTAGGATTAATTTCAATTGATGATTTTTCAAATGCAGCTCAGAAAGCTGTAGAGCTATCAGAATAATGTCAATTTTAGTTAATAAGAATACAAGACTTATTTGCCAAGGCTTTACTGGTTCTCAAGGAACATATCATTCTGAACAAGCTATAGCATATGGCACAAACCTTGTTGGCGGTGTCACGCCTGGAAAAGGAGGGCAGACTCATTTAAATTTACCTGTGTTTAATACCGTTGCTGATGCAGTTAAACAAACTGCAGCAAATGCAACAGTTATTTATGTACCTGCAAAGTTTGCTGCTAGAGCAATTCATGAGGCTTTAGATGCAAACATTGAATTAATTGTTTGTATTACAGAAGGTATTCCAGTCTTAGATATGATTGATATAAAAAAAAGAATTATTAATAATAAAACATATTTAATTGGACCAAACTGTCCAGGGTTAATCACCCCTTCCGAATGCAAGATTGGTATCATGCCTGGCTTCATCCATAAAAAAGGTAAAATAGGAATAGTAAGTAGATCAGGAACATTAACTTATGAAGCTGTTGCACAAACTACAGAGGTAGGATTAGGCCAATCAACATGTGTTGGTATAGGTGGAGATCCAATACATGGGATGGATTTTGTAGATTGTATAAAGTTATTTTTAGAAGACGATGAAACCGAAGGCATTTTAATGATTGGAGAAATTGGTGGCGAAGAAGAAGAAAATGCGGCAGAATTTATTTCAAATTCAAAAATAAAAAAACCAGTTTCAGCATTTATAGCTGGACAATCAGCACCTAAAGGAAAGCGTATGGGTCATGCAGGCGCTATTGTCTCAGGTTCAAAAGGGACAGCACTTTCGAAAATTGAATCTTTAAAAAATGCGGGAGTTTTGGTATCAAAATCCCCAGCATCATTAGGAAAAACAATGAAATTAGCAATGCAAAATGGGAATAATTAGTTTCCATTAGTATGATTGTTATGCGAAATGGTTTTAGTTTAATAAAAATTTATGAATGATACTTTCTTAAATAGTGCTAATGCGCCATATGTGGCCGAACTATATTCTAAATTTAGAAATGATCCTGAAAGTGTGGACACAACTTGGAAAGATTTTTTTAACAATTTGAATGAGGATGAATACTCAGTTCTTAAAGATTTTGGAGGACCAAAATGGAAAGAACGTCCCTCAAGTATTATAGATAAAAATTATATAACTAAAGTTATAAAATCAAATGCGAATTACAACTCTGAAGAATTTAGAATTTCAACTTTAGATTCAATTAGAGCATTAAGATTAATTAGAGCTTTTAGAATTAATGGACATTTAATTGCAGATCTTGATCCCTTAGGAATATCTGAAAGAGAGTATCCTCAAGAGTTGGATTATAGAAGTTATGGTTTTAATGAATCAGATTTAGAAAAAGAAATATTCATTGATGGAAGCTTGGGTTTAGAAAAAGGTAAATTAAAAAATATCATTAAAATATTAAAAGAAACTTATTCTGCGTCAATTGGTGTTGAATTTTTACACATACAACAAGCTGATCAAAAACAATGGGTACAAGAAAGAATTGAAGAAGTAAGAAATAAAACAAATTTTACAAATGAAGGAAAAAAAGCAATCTATAAAAGATTAGTTGAATCAGAACTATTTGAACAGTTTTTAGATAAAAAGTTTTTAGGTACAAAGAGATACGGTATCGAAGGCGGTGAAGCGATGATACCTGGGATAGAACAAATTGTTAAACAGGCATGTTTGTCTGGAATTGAAGATATTATCATTGGAACAGCTCATCGAGGGAGACTAACACTTCTATCAAGTGTTTTGGAAATGCCTTACAAAAAAATATTATCAAAATTCCAAGGTTCTTTAAACGATCCAAATGAGGTACTTGGTTCCGGTGATGTAAAATATCATTTAGGAGTTTCTGCTGATCGTGAATTTGAAAAAAAGAAAATTCATTTATCGCTAACTTCTAACCCTTCCCATTTAGAAGCAGTTAACCCAGTCGTAGCAGGAAAAGTAAGAGCAAAACAAACTTTAGCTAAAGATAAAACAACTGATAAAGTTATAGGTTTATTAATCCATGGAGATGCAGCAATAGCTGGACAAGGTGTAGTAGCTGAAACATTTGCTATGTCACAATTAAGAGGGTTTAAAACTGGTGGTACCATTCACTTTGTAATTAATAATCAGATAGGTTTTACAACAATGCCACAATATGGACGATCAGCGCCTTATTGTACTGAAATTGCAAAAATGGTTCAGGCACCAATATTTCATGTCAATGGCGATGACCCAGAAGCAGTAGTTCATGTTTGTAGACTTGCAACGGAATTTAGAAATAAATTTAAAGTCGATGTTGTGGTAGATATGTTTTGCTACAGAAGATCAGGACACAACGAAGCTGATGAACCTTCTTTTACTCAGCCACTAATGTATAAGGCTATCAAAAAACAAATCACAACAAGAAAAAAATATGAAAAAAAATTAATTGAGAACAATACTCTTTCAGAAGAAGAATCCAGAGATATTGTAGATTCTTTTAAAAATTTTTTAGATAAAGAATTTGAATCAACTAAAAATTATAAACCAAATAAAGTAGATTGGTTAGAGGGAACTTGGACAGGTTTATCAACCGCAACATTTGATGCGAGAAGAGGAAAAACTTCTGTAAAAGAAAAAACATTATTGAATATAGCAAATAAAATTCATGAAATACCGGCGGATTTTAATGCTCATAGAAGAATAAAAAAAATTTATGGAGACCGATTAACAAGTGTCATCAATGGAAAAGGTATTGATTGGGCAACCTCTGAAAGTTTAGCTTTAGCGACACTTTTAGATGAGGGATACGGTGTTCGAATATCTGGACAAGATGTTGGAAGAGGAACATTTAGTCATAGACATGGTGTACTATACGACCAAGAAAACGAAAATCGTTTTGTTCCATTAAGACACTTTCAAAATAAGCAAGGTTACTTTGAAATTATAGATAGTTTTCTATCTGAGTTTGGTGTTCTTGGTTTTGAATATGGATATTCGCAAGTTGATCCTAAGACACTTGTTATATGGGAAGCACAGTTTGGTGATTTTGCAAATGGTGCACAAATTATGATTGATCAATTCATAAGCTCTGGAGAAAGAAAATGGTTGAGAATGTCTGGTTTAACGATGCTTCTTCCCCACGGACATGAGGGCCAAGGTCCTGAGCATACAAGTGGAAGATTAGAAAGATTTTTACAGATGTGTGCAGAAGATAATATGCAAATTGTTAATTGCACAAGTCCTGCTAATTATTTTCATGTTTTAAGAAGGCAGCTACATAGAAACTTTAGGAAACCTCTAATTATATTTACACCAAAATCTACACTTAGACATAAATCTAATGTTTCTAATATTGAGGATTATATTAATGGATCAACTTTCCATAGAATTCTTACTGATAAATTATCTGTTAAAGAAAAAAGGAAAAATAAAAGATTAATCATTTGTTCTGGCAAAATATATTTTGAACTTGCAGATCACATAGCAAAAAATAAAATTAAAAATTTATCCATAATAAGATTGGAGCAGATTTATCCATTTCCTTATGAAAACTTTAGAGATGAATTAAAACATTATACGGATGCTGAAATTGTCTGGGCACAAGAAGAGCCAAAAAATATGGGTGCCTGGGGTTTTGTGAAAGGTAGATTGGAAAGTGTTATGCAGGAATCCAAAGTTAAACAAGAAAAAATATTTTATGTTGGTAGAAGTCCAGCTGCGTCTCCTGCTGCTGGTTCTTTAGAAAGACACTTAACTAACCAAGAAACTATTATAAAAATGGCAACTGAAGATTCGATTAGCAAAATTATCAAATCTTGGGCAGGTATTTCAACAAAATTAAAGACTAATCTGCCAATTGAATAAATTGACGTAAATGTTATTAAGCATTTAATTAATGAGCACTGAATTAATAGTTCCAACACTTGGAGAGTCAATTACGGAAGCAACTGTTTCAAAATGGCTTAAGAATATAGGCGATAATTTTGAAGCAGATGAACCTTTAGTTGAAATTGAAACTGACAAAATTACAGTTGAAGTACCAGCCCCTCATGCAGGATCTCTAAAAGAAATAAAAGTTTCTGAAGGAACTGATGTTGAAATTGGAGGTATTTTAGGAATCTTAGATGAATCTAAAGGTAAAAAATCAACTCCTAAAAAAACTGAAACTAAAGAAGAAAAAGTAAAAGAAGAAGTAAAAGAAGTTAAGGTTGAAACAAAATCTTCACCTGCCAAATCTTCTCCATCTGCAAGAAAAATAGCTGAGGAAAATAATATCAAACTAGAAAATGTCACCTCATCCCGTTCTGATGGAAGAATTAATAAAGAAGATGTAGTTTCTCATCTTTCTTCTTTAAATAAAACAACCACTAACAAAGGTGAAAGAGAAGAAGTTGTTAAAATGTCTAAAATCAGACAGACAATATCTAAACGTTTAAAGGAGGCTCAAAATACAGCAGCCATTCTTACGACTTTCAATGAAATTGACATGTCCAAAGTTATGGAAATTAGAAAATCAAAAAACCAAGAATTTCAAAGTCGGTATGAGGTCAAATTAGGTTTCATGTCATTTTTTGTAAAAGCGGTAGTAAAAAGTTTGCAAGAGTATCCAGCTGTGAATGCTGAAATTAAAGATGAAAATATAATTTATAAAAATCATTTTGATATAGGTATAGCTGTTGGAACTGAAAAAGGATTAGTCGTACCAATACTTAAGGACGCCGATCAATTGAGTTTTGGAGAAATAGAAACTAAAATTATTGATCTTAGTACAAAAGCCAAAGATGGAACGCTGACCATGGACGATTTGACTGGTGGAACTTTTACAATTTCAAATGGTGGCGTTTACGGATCAATGCTCAGCACTCCAATAATCAATAGACCTCAATCTGGAATTTTAGGGATGCATAATATTCAAAAAAGAGCAGTAGTTGTAAATGATGAAATAGTGATTAGGCCAACGATGTATGTTGCATTAAGTTATGATCATAGAATTATTGATGGAAAAGAAAGTGTTGGATTTTTAGTGAAAGTAAAAGAACTTTTAGAAGATCCATCCGAATTAGTATTAGGAATATAAAATGGAAGATTTTGATTTAATAGTAATTGGTGCGGGACCTGGCGGATATGTAGCTGCAATCAGAGCAGCTCAACTTGGAATGAAGGTTGCTTGTATAGAAAAAGAGCCATCACTTGGTGGAACTTGCTTGAACATTGGATGCATACCTTCTAAAGCATTACTAAATTCATCTGAAAAATTTGTTGAAATTTCAAATCATGCTGCAGAGCATGGCATAAAAACATCAAAGATAGATTTAGACCTAAATGTTTTGATGGATCGCAAAACTAAAATTGTAAAAAAACTTACAACAGGGATCGGTTTTTTATTTAAGAAAAATAAAATAACGCATATTCCTGGCACGGCTTCATTTGTAGATAAAAATACTATTTCTATTACAAATGGAAAAAATGAAATTACTGCCAGTGCTAAAAATTTTATTATCGCAACAGGATCATCTTCGATTGAGATACCAAATATTCCTGTTGATGAAAAACAAATAGTATCTTCAACAGGTGCTCTTTCTCTATCTAAAATACCAAAATCACTCCTAGTTATTGGTGGTGGATATATTGGACTAGAGATGGGATCAGTATGGAGTAGATTAGGCTCAAAGGTAACAGTTGTTGAAGCTCTTGACAGAATTGTTCCAACTATGGATGGTGAAATTGCAAAAGAGTTTATGAAAATGTTAACTAAACAAGGATTAGAATTTAAATTATCTCATAAAGTTAGTTCTGCAAAATCTAGTAAGTCAGGTGTAGATGTTGAGATGGAAACATCAGATAAAAAGAAAATAAAAGAAAACTACGAAATAGTTTTAATGTCAGTAGGAAGAAAACCAAACACAGAGGGACTGGGTCTCGAAAAAATTGGTATTAAATTAACAGAAAAAAAATCCATTGAAATTAAAGATAATTTTCAAACTTCTGTTGAAGGAATCTACGCAATTGGCGATGTAGCTCCAGGACCAATGCTAGCACACAAAGCTGAAGAAGAAGGAGTGGCTTGTGTTGAATTTATAAACGGTCAAAAACCTCATATAAACTACGATGCTATACCAGCGATTGTTTATACCAATCCAGAGATAGCATCAGTTGGAAAAACAGAGGAACAACTCAAGCTAGAAAAGAAAGACTTCAAGGTTGGAAAATTTCCTTTTATGGCAAATGGCCGTGCCTTAACTACCTCTGCATCAGAAGGATTTGTTAAAATTTTGGTTGATAAACACACAGATGAAATTTTAGGTGCTCATATAATCGGTCATGATGCTGGACAACTGATCGCTGAAATTGTTACGACAATAGAATTTGGTGGTAGTGCAGAAGATATTGCTAGAGTATGTCACGCTCATCCAACAACTAGTGAAGCAGTAAAAGAAGCAGCTTTAAGTGTTGATGGTAGAGCAATTCATATTTAAATTTTAGCTAGATCCATTCCTTTTTTGTATTTTTTTGATGATTGTTTTACAACTGCTTGACCGCACCTCATAACTTTTCTTTTATGATCAAAAGTCATTTTTGGTTCACCATGTAATTTCCATCCATTAGAGAGTGCCTCTGTTACTCTTTGGCAAAAATCAACAGTGTCATCATCTGTAATAAATCTATAACCTTTCATTTTACCTTCCTTTCATTTAATACTTAATAAATTTACTTCTATAATTTTAATTAAGTACTCAACAAGATCAGTTTGCATATCATCTGTGAATTTATTTTTCTCTTTTGATCCCATAGCCAATATTAAACTATCTTCACGAAATTTAACTTTTAATAAAATATATGATTTTATCGTTGCTGATTTATTAGGAAAAAATAAAAGTAAACCTTTAGGATTTTGATTTAAATTTGTAACCATTTTGTTTTTAAAATAACTATTTGCAATTTTATTATCTATTTGTGATAAGTTTTCTGATCTGATATTTTTATTTGTAACAAAACAATTCATTTCATCACAACCTAAAATTGTTTTAAGATCATATTTAATTAAACTTATTAATTTTGGTAAACTTTTTATATTTAAAATTCTAATTGTAGACTTAAGAATTCTTTTCTGTGCGTTTAAATGACTTTTCCCTGCAAGTAGTACTTTTGTCATTTGATTTTGTAGATCTATATTTTGTTGAGATATTTTTTTATATCTATAAGCTTCTAAATCAACAACCTTACCTGAACTATTATCTATTGTTGGAAAATTTAGATCATTAACTAATTCTGAATTTTTAATAAAAAAATTTTTATTTTTTTTTAAAAAATTTATTATTTGTTTTTCGCTAATTTCATCTTCATGCGCCATGACGATTATTTTGGCAAGATTTGCTGTCCTGTTTTTGCCCAATCATCGAGAAATGCTTTCAGACCCTTATCTGTGAGAGGATGTTTATATAATTCGTGAATAACTTTAGGTGGTAGAGTTGAAACATGGGCACCAATCACAGCTGCATCAATAAGATGTTGAGTGTTTCTTACTGAAGCAACTAATACTTCCGTATCAAATCCATAATTTTCATACATTATTACTATATCTGAAATCAGATCCATTCCCTTTTCACCAATGTCATCAAGCCTTCCCACAAAAGGAGAAATAAATGTTGCTCCAACCTTAGCGGCTAGTAATGCTTGAGCAGCACTAAAACACAATGTTACATTTACCATAATATCTTTTTCTCTAAGGGCTTTGCACGTTTGAAGACCAGCAGGTGTGAGAGGAACTTTTACAGCAACATTCTTAGCTAATGATGCTAAGTACTCACCTTCTTCAAGCATTTTGTTATATTCAGTTGCCGTCACTTCTGCACTTACTGGACCAGATACTATGGAACAAATCGCTTTAATTGTTTCTCCCATATCTTTACCACTTTTTGCAATTAGAGATGGGTTTGTCGTAACACCGTCTATTAATCCACTAGGGATTAACTTTTCAATTTCAGTTATATCAGCAGTGTCTATAAAAAATTTCATTGTTTGTTGTATACCATATACAAGTTATTTAGAAAGTTAACATATAAAAAATACATAAATATAATGTTGTACGATGTAGTAGTAACAAGACCTTTCGACAAAGTTTTCACTTATTCTTCAACAAATGAGCAACTTGAAATTGGTCAAGTAGTCTTAGTTCCATTTGGAAAAAAAATAGAAGCTGGAATTATTTGGAAGAAGAATGTTAAAAATCCTGGATACGAGATTAAAGAGGTTACAAAAATTTGCAATGATCTTATCCTTCAGAATTCTTCAATCGATTTTATAAATTGGATTGCAAGTTATACTTTAGCTCCACTAGGAGCAGTTTTAAAATTATTTCTTATTAACAATGATATAGTTGAATTTGATAAGAAAAAATTAGATAGTTTCAATAAAACCGAACCTTCTTTAGTGACCCTGAGTGAAGATCAAGCAAATTCATTTAAAGAAATCACCCAATCATTTAATAAATCAAACAAACCTGTTTTATTAGAAGGTGTAACAGGCTCTGGTAAAACTGAAGTATATTTTGAAATAATAGATAAATTTTTAAAAGAAAAAAAACAAATATTAATAATGGTTCCAGAAATTAGCTTAACACCACAATTAGAGACAAGAGTAAAGAAGCGTTTTGGAATGGAAGTGTGTTTATGGCATTCTAAAATTACAAAAAAAAATAGGCAAAAAATTTGGCATAAATGTTTTGCAGGAGATTCATTTATTGTTATTGGTGCTCGTTCAAGTTTATTTCTTCCTTTTACAAATTTAGGATTAATTGTTGTCGATGAAGAACATGACTCTAGTTACAAACAAGAGGACAATATACGTTACCAAGCAAGAGATCTTGCAGTTGTAAGATCTAAAATTGAAAAAAATTTTATATTATTAGCTTCGGCAACGCCGTCTTTAGAAACAATAAATAATGTTAAAATTAAAAAATATGATCAAGTCTATTTATCAAAACAATTTTCTGGAACTCCATTACCTGAAATTTCTGTAATTGATTTAAATAAAAATAAACTTGATAAAGATAAATGGATATCACAATCAATTATAGATTCTATTTCTCAGTGCTTAGAAAATAATGAACAAACTCTTATTTTTTTAAATCGTAGAGGATATTCTCCATTAACCTTGTGTAATAGTTGTGGATTCAGATATGAATGTGATCAATGTTCATCATGGATGGTAATGCATCAACACAAAAAAGTTTTCTTATGCCATCAATGTGGAACTATAAAAAAATTAAATTTAGATTGTCCTCAATGTAATGAAAAAGATAGTATAAAATTTGTTGGTCCTGGAGTTGAAAGAGTTGCAGAGGAGTTAAAAGAATTCTTTCCAAGGAAAAATATTTCCATCATGTCTAGCGACAATGTTAATACACCAAACAAAATTAAAAAATTTATTACTGATATAAACAACAAAGATATAGATATAATTGTAGCCACACAAATTATGGCAAAAGGATATGATTTTCCAAATTTGTCATTAGTAGGAATCATTGATGCGGACGCAGGTTTATTTGGCGGTGATCCTAGAGCTATAGAAAAAACTTTTAACCTACTTCAGCAAGTTGGAGGAAGAGCTGGTAGAGGAAAAAAAATTGGTAAAGTTTTTCTTCAAACATATTTTCCAGATCAAGAAATAATTAAGTCGATTCAACTTCGAGAAAGAGAAGCTTTTATTGAAAGAGCTTTAGAAGAGAGAAAGAATTTTAATATTCCTCCTTTTGGTTTTATGACTTCAATAATTCTTTCAAGTCATACAAAAGCTCTAGTTTTTAAACAAGCTTCAAGACTGGCTCAACAAGGTCAAAATAGTGAAAATATTAAAATTCTAGGTCCAGTTGAAGCTCCAATTTTTTTGCTTAGAGGACAATATCGATATAGAATATTATTGAAGAGCAATAGTAGAAAAAATCTGAATAAATTCACAAAAAAAATTCTCGAAAAGACTAAATTACCTTCTTCTGTAAAGTTAATTATTGATGTCGATCCCTACTCATTTATGTAATTTACCCACAATTTTAAAAATATCTTCGATTTAACTCATTTGACGCACAAACTGACAGTTTACCTACTTTTTCTGATGTGTTAATAGCCTATCTCTAAACTTCATATGAACTTAATTTATGGCATCTAATACATTATCTGGAGATCTTATATCGGAAAGGTACGGAGCTGCTCTCTATGATCTTGCTTCTGAAAAAAAATGCATTGATGATATTTTAAAAGATTTTGAATTAGTGAATAAAGCATTGAAAGAAAGTTCAGAATTGAGACAAGTAATTAAAAGTCCATTAGTAAATTCAGATGAGAAGATTAATATTTTGCTAAAACTATTTTCTAAGGCAAATTTACATAATCTTACGACAACTTTTTTAAAAGTTCTTGATAACAATAAAAGAATTTCAAATATCGCTTCTATTATTTTACAATTTAAAAAAATAAACTCTGAAAAAAGAGGTGATATTACTGCTGACATAACATCAGCAAACATATTATCTGATGATGAAAAAAATAATATTACAAATCAACTTAAAAAATCTTTAGGTGAAAAATTATCTTTAAATTTTGATGTTGATGAAGAAATTATTGGTGGTTTAATTGTTAAGGTTGGTTCCAAGATGATTGATACATCTATAGCGAATAAAATTAATAAACTTAAAATTGCAATGAAGGGGGCATAATGGAAATTAAAGCTGCAGAAATATCGTCTGTAATTAAAGACCAAATAGCTAATTTTGAAACTAAAGCGGATGTTGCTGAGGTTGGAACAGTATTAAGTGTTGGAGATGGAATTGCACGTGTATATGGTCTTGATCAAGTACAAGCTGGAGAGATGGTAGAATTCCCAGGCGGCATTAAAGGTATGGCCCTCAACCTTGAAATGGATAACGTTGGTGTTTCAATCTTCGGTGATGATACTGGAATTAAAGAAGGTGACACAGTTAAACGTACAGGAGAAATTGTTGACGTTCCTGTTGGAAAAGAATTGTTAGGACGTGTTGTTGATGGTTTAGGAAATCCTATTGATGGAAAAGGTCCTATTCAATCTTCTGAAAAGAGAAGAATTGAATTAAAAGCTCCAGGTATTATTCCTCGTCAAAGTGTATCTGAACCTATGCAGACAGGTATTAAAGCACTTGATGCTCTTGTTCCAGTTGGAAGAGGACAGCGTGAATTAATAATTGGTGACAGACAAACAGGTAAAACTGCTGTTGCTATTGACACAATCTTAAATCAAAAATCTGTAAATCAATCAGACAATGAAAAAGAAAAGTTATATTGTATCTATGTTGCAATTGGTCAGAAAAGATCAACAGTTGCTCAAATAGTAAAAACGCTAGAAGATAATGGTGCAATGGAATATACAATTGTTGTATCTGCAACTGCATCAGAGCCTGCACCGTTGCAATTTTTATCTGCTTATACTGGCTGTACAATGGGTGAGTATTTTAGAGATAATGGTATGCATGCATTAATTGTTTATGATGATTTATCAAAGCAAGCTGTTGCTTACAGACAGATGTCTCTTTTATTAAGAAGACCTCCTGGACGTGAAGCATATCCCGGAGATGTATTTTATATTCATAGTCGTCTTTTAGAAAGAGCTGCCAAAATGAGTGATGAACATGGTGGTGGAAGTTTGACTGCCCTTCCAATTATTGAAACTCAAGCAGGGGATTTATCAGCTTATATTCCAACGAATGTTATATCCATTACTGATGGACAGATATTCTTGGAAACCAACCTATTCTTTGCTGGTATTCGACCTGCAATTAACGTTGGTCTTTCTGTAAGTCGCGTTGGTTCTGCTGCGCAAACAAAAGCAATGAAAAAAATTGCTGGTCCTGTAAAACTAGAATTAGCTCAATATCGTGAAATGGCTGCTTTTGCACAGTTTGCATCAGACTTAGACGCTTCAACGAAACAATTACTTGATCGTGGTGCAAGACTAGTTGAAATTTTAAAACAAGGTCAATATTCACCACTAACGGTCTCAGAGCAAGTTGTATCTATTTATGCAGGTGTACGCGGATATCTTGATAAAGTTGCAGTAGGCGATGTAGTCAAGTTTGAAACAGAAGTTTTAAATGAGATTAGAACTAAGCATAGTGATTTATTAGATGCTATTGCCAATGAAAAAGAATTATCTAAAGAAAATGATGATAAATTAAAATCAATCTTAGATGATTTGGTTGGAAAGTTTGCAAGTAACTAATCTATGCCAAGTTTAAAAGATATCAAAACTCAGATCAATTCAGTTGGATCTACAAAAAAAATTACATCAGCAATGAAAATGGTTGCTGCAAGTAAGTTACGTAGATCACAAGAAAAAGCTGAAGCGGCAAGACCATATTCATCAAGACTAGAGGAGATGCTTTCTTCTCTTGCATCATCTGCCGCATCTGGGGAAGGTATAATCAAACTCTTAACAGGCACTGGCAATGATCAGAATTATATCGTAGTTCCAGTAAGTGCTGATAGAGGTTTATGTGGTGGATTTAACAGCAGCATAAATAGAGAAACTTTTAAGTTAGTTAAATCACTTGAGGGTAATGGAAAAAAAGTTCAACTAATGCCAGTTGGGAAAAAAAGTAGAGACTTTTTTAATAGGGTAATGAAGGATCAAATTATAGAGAGTTTTGTCGACTTAAATGTTTCAAGTACTGGTTACGAGTCTGCATTAAACATTTCTAATAAGCTTCAAGAATTATACTTTGATGGTAAGTTTGATAAATGCATATTAGTTTTTAACAAATTTAAATCAGCTATTTCGCAAGAAGTAACACAACAACAATTAATACCATTAGACGTTTCAAATTCTGAAAAGGAAGAAGAAAAAGAAAATTCTTCAAATGCAATTTATGATTATGAGCCTGATGAAGAAACAATTTTAAAGGATTTACTTCCAAAAAATGTTTCTATTCAAATATTTAAAGTACTTTTAGAAAGTGATGCAGGGGAACAGGGGGCAAGAATGGCCGCAATGGACAACGCAACCCGAAACGCAGGTGAAATGATAGATAGTTTAACGTTAAAGTATAATAGAACGCGACAAGCTTTCATTACAAAAGAATTAATAGAGATTATTTCTGGAGCTGAATCAATATAAAGGGGGATATATGGCTAACAATTTAACTGGAAAAATATCACAAGTTCTTGGAGCTGTAGTTGATGTAGAGTTCGATGGTGAACTTCCTGCAATCATGAACGCTCTAGAAGTTGACAACAACGGAACAAGATTAATGCTAGAGGTTGCTCAGCATTTAGGAGAAAATGCTGTTCGTACAATTGCTATGGATACAACAGATGGACTAGTTAGAGGTCAAACAGCTACTGATACAGGTGCCCCTATTTCAATGCCTGTAGGCCCGGAAACTTTAGGTAGAATTATGAATGTTGTAGGAGAGCCAGTTGACGAAAGAGGCGACATTGGAACGAGTAAATCTTATCCTATTCATAGACCAGCGCCAGAGTTTGTTGATCAATCTACAGAAACCGAAGTTCTAGTAACAGGAATTAAAGTAGTTGATCTACTAGCACCTTATGCGAGAGGTGGAAAGATTGGATTATTTGGTGGAGCTGGAGTTGGTAAGACAGTTTTAATTATGGAATTAATTAATAACATTGCCAAGGCTCATGGAGGATATTCTGTATTTGCTGGTGTAGGCGAAAGAACTCGTGAGGGTAATGACTTGTACCACGAAATGATTGAGTCAGGAATTATTGATCTAAAAGGTAAGGACTCAAAAGTTGCACTTGTTTATGGCCAGATGAACGAACCACCAGGAGCAAGAGCTAGAGTTGCTTTATCAGGATTAACACAAGCTGAATATTTTAGAGACGAAGAAGGACAGGATGTTTTATTTTTTGTAGACAATATCTTTAGATTTACTCAAGCTGGATCTGAAGTGTCAGCTCTCCTAGGACGTATTCCATCTGCAGTTGGATATCAACCAACACTTGCAACTGATATGGGTGCCCTGCAAGAGCGAATTACAACTACGAAAAAAGGATCAATCACATCAGTGCAAGCAATCTATGTTCCTGCGGATGACTTAACGGATCCTGCACCTGCTACATCCTTTTCACATTTGGATGCAACAACAGTTCTCAATAGAGCCATTTCTGAAAAAGGAATATATCCAGCAGTTGACCCACTAGATTCTACTTCAAGAATTTTAGATCCACAAGTTGTTGGTGATGACCATTACAGAGTAGCAAGAGAAGTGCAGAGAGTTTTACAGACATATAAAAGCCTTCAAGATATTATTGCTATTTTAGGAATGGATGAACTTTCAGAAGAAGATAAGCTAACAGTTGCTAGAGCAAGAAAAATAGAAAAGTTTTTGAGCCAACCATTTTTTGTAGCAGAAGTTTTCACAGGTTCACCAGGTAAATATGTTGATCTTGAAGATACCATTAAGAGTTTTGATGGACTGGTAAAAGGAGAATATGATCATATGCCAGAAGCTGCATTTTATATGGTAGGTGGTATAGATGAAGCAATTGAAAAAGCTAAAAAATTAGAAGCTGAAGCCGCGTAATGGCTACCATTTCTTTTGATTTAGTTTCTCCAGAAAACCTTGTTTTCAATGATGAAGTTGGTACTATAATTGTCCCTGGTAAAGATGGTGACTTAGGTATTTTACCAGGACATAGTAAGGTAATGTCTTCTCTTAGACCAGGAAGAGTAATGGTATACAGTGAAGATAAAAATTTAATTAAATCCTTTTTTGTTTCTGGTGGTTTTGCAGAAATCAATCCTGAAAAATGTATTGTTCTTGCAGAAAGTGTTGTTGAAGTTAATTCTTTAGAAAAAACATCAATTGAAAAAGAAATACAAGAATTAGAAAATAAGGAAGGCAAAGAAACAGAGGAACAACTTTCTGTAGCTAAAGCAAAATTAGAAGCAATAAATGTAAATTATTACGATAAAATTTAATTTCTTTCTAAACTAAACTTTAACTAAATTACTTCTAAATTCTTTTTGAATTTTTATATAAACGTTTCTTTTAAATGGTACTGCGTTTTGGCTAATTTCATCATAGTCCATCCATTTCCATTCACTAAACTCAGGATTTTCTGTTCCTACATTTATGTCGTTATCAATTCCTGTAAAACGAAATAAAAACCACTTTTGAACTTGACCTATGTATTTATCACCCCAAGGTAATGTCTTGAGTGTTTCTGCAGGTATGTCATAAGAGATCCATTCTTGAGATGAATAAATCAAAGATGCATTATTTGTACCAATCTCTTCCATCATTTCTCTCCAAACTGCTTCTTCTGGATTTTCATTTTCATCGATACCACCTTGAGGCATTTGCCAATATCCACTAGGATGATCTAATCTTCGACCTACTAAAATTTGATTTCTTGCATTGAGAATCATCATTCCCACGCATTTTCTATATTTTTTTTGCATTACTATTCTTGAGTTTCATTAAAGAGACTTACACCTTGCACAAGATCAAAAGCTCTACGAAGTTGATAATCAACTTCTAATCGTTTTTCAAACTCACTTAACTCATTATCTTCATTTTCTTCTACATCTTCTTCATTATTTTTATCAAGAGAGTCTTTTAGATCTGATTCAGAAAATCTTTTATAATTAAACGATTCAAATTCTCCTTGTTCAATGATTATATCTGGTACGATGCCCTTACCCTGTATTGATTCACCTGAAGGAGTATAATATCTAGCGGTAGTTAGTCTTATACCAGTTAGATTATCACTATTTGAAACTTGAAAAGGAATTATTGTTTGAACTGAACCCTTTCCAAAAGATTGTGTACCTATAATGATTGCTCTTTTATGATCTTGAAGTGCGCCTGCAACAATTTCAGAAGCTGATGCGGAACCACCATCAATAATTACAACAAGTGGTTTTCCATTAGTTCTATCAGACTTCTTTGCACGATATCTTCTTATATCTTTTTTATCTCTACCTCTTGTTGAAACAATTTCTCCTCTTTCCAAGAATATATCCGTTACCTTTACTGCTTGAGTAAGAAGACCACCTGGGTTAGACCGTACATCTAGAACGTAGCCCTTTATTTTATTTTCTTGTTCAATTTTTTTTATAGCGTCTAGAAGACCACTTTCTGTTTGTTCATTAAAAGATGTTATTCTTAAATATCCAATATTGTTAAGCACTTCACTTTTAACTGATCTAATTTTGATATAATCTCTGATGATTTCAATCTCAAAAGGTTCAGTATTTGCTCTCGAAATAGTAATTACTATTGGTTCACCTTTTTTGCCTCTCATTAATTCAACAGCTTCATTTAGAGTGAGACCAAAAACAGGTGTTTCGTCTATTTGAATAATATAATCACCTGCAAGAACCCCAGCTTCATATGCTGGTGTATCTTCTATCGGAGCAATGACTTTCACAAAACCTTCTTCCATGGTAATTTCAATACCTAATCCACCGAATTTACCCTCTGTATCCATTTGCATTTCCTGGAATACTTCTTCATTCATAAAACCAGAATGAGGATCTAAACCTGACAACATTCCATCAATCGCTTTTTCAATTAATTCTTGGTCCGTAACCTCTTCCACATAGGAAGATCTTACCCTGTCAAATACTTGTCCAAATAGATCTAAATATTTATATTTTTCTTCATCTGAAGAAGATCCATATGTTTTAGGTGCATGAAGTGTAATGAGGGTGAACAGTAGTATTACTTTTAAAAATACATTTTTTGAAATTATCATATATTTTAAGCTAGTTTAGTTTGTGAAGAATCAAAGCTTACTTCCCATAATTTTTCTAATGCATATAATTCTCTAATTTCTTGTCGAAACAAATGAACAATGATCTCACCAGCATCAACAATTATCCAGTCACATTGAGGTCTTCCTTCAGGATTCGGACATTTTATCCCTGCTCTTTTTAATTTTTTTACCATTTCATCTGCAGTAGCATCTGAATGTCTAGTTGATCTACAGGTAGCAATCACAAAGGCATCAGCAACGGATGATTTATTAGATAAATCAATAACTTTTATATCTTCAGCTTTTGCATCACTTAGTATTGATACAATATTTTCTGTCAATGAAGTAATTTTATTAATATTTGCCTCTTAATTTATTTCTTTGATTTCTAATTTCAGATGATGAAATTTTAATTTCTTTATTTTGTATCAAAGTCCATGCAGGAATTTTTTTTGAAACCTGTTCTATGTCTTGAGCTATATATTTATTGTGAATAAATTTTTTTGCTGCAACACTTTTCAAAGCGTTTGTATTATATCCATGTCTTCTAAAAATAACAATAGAGATAATATGAAAAATTGATTGCCATTTTTCCCATTCGTGGAAATTAACTAAATTGTCTGCACCCATTAACCAAAAAAATTTAATGTTTTTATAATATTGAATTAGAAATTTAATCGTTTGATAAGAATATTGAGATTTAATTTTTTTTTCTACCTCTAATATTTTTATAGGAAAATTTTTTGTAATTTGTTTACAATTTTGTAATCTTTCTTCGTATGTTGCGGGTTTTGAAATCTTCAAAGGGTTCTGAGGCGTAACTAACCACCAAATTTCATCTAGCTGTAATACTTTTTTAGCTTCATTTGAAATAAATAGATGACCTCGATGTGGCGGATCAAAAGATCCTCCAAGAAGTCCGATTTTTTTCAATTAAGGTCTTTCTTGACCATTACCATTTACCACATACTTAAATGTAGTTAAATGTTTTGTTCCCACTGGTCCTCTTACATGTATTTTGTCAGTTGAGATTCCTATCTCAGCACCAAAACCAAATTCACCACCATCCGCAAATTGTGTAGATGCATTTTTAAGTATTATTGCGCTATCAATTTTATTATAAAATTTTTCAAAGGTTTTTTCACTTTCAGTAATTATACTTTCAGTATGTCCAGAAGAATAATCATTTATATGCTTAACCGCTTCATCAACTCCTGAAACAATTTTTACTGATAAAATTTTATCTAAATATTCTAATGACCAATCTTCTTCACTGGCAGTTTTAAAATTACTATCTAAAGACTGAATATATTCATCGCCTCGAATTTCACAATTTACTTCTTTTAGAGGTTTTAATATTTTCATTGCTTCATCTTTAATTTTTTCATCAATTAAAAGTGTTTCTGCAGCACCACAAATTTCAGGACGCCTCATTTTACTATTAAAAACCACTTTTTCTGCAATGCTTAAATCAGCGTCTTTATCTACATACACATGACAGATACCGTCTAAATGTTTGATAACGGGAATTTTGCTTGCAGAATTAATTTTTTCAATCAAACCTTTGCCACCTCTAGGAATAATTACATCAACATAATCTCTCATACTAAGTAAATGATCAACCGCTTCTCGTTCAGGTGTATTAATCATTTGGACACAATGTTCAGGGAGACCAGCTTCCGAGAAAGCATGTGTAATATTATTAACTAATTCCTTAGAGGAATGAAAGCTATCACTACCACCTCTTAAAATTATACAATTGCCAGATTTTATGGAAAGACAAGACGCATCAACAGTTACGTTTGGTCTGGATTCATAAATCACACCTAATACTCCAAGTGGTGTTGAAATTTTACGAAACTGCAAACCATTAGGTCTTTCCCATTTTTCTAATGTAATACCAATTGGATCTGGTATTTCAATTATATCTTCAATTGATGTAATTAATCCATCAATAGATTTTTCAGTTAATGTAAGTCTATTTATTAAAGGTCTAGCTAAAGATTTTTTTTCACCATTTTCTAAATCTATTTTATTTGCTTCAAGAATTTTATTTCTGTTTTTATCTAAATTTTTAGTGAGTTTTGTTAAAGCAAGATTTTTTTGATCACTACCACAGACTTTCATATTTAGAGAGGCAGATTTTGCTCTTTTTCCTAATTCAATAATATTATTTTCAATACTCATGTAGAAAGTTTAACTAAATTATCTTTATGTACCACTTCATCTCTTCCTTCGAAACCTAAAACTTTATAAATTTCTTTACTTTTCTTTCCAATAATTTTTTTTGCATCATTATAATCATAAGCAGATATGCCTATTGCTACCTTCTGACCATTCTCAACTAAGATAGATATTACATCACCTCTTTTAAACCTTCCCTTGATATCTATTACACCTGCAGGAAGAAGACTTTTGTTTTTCAAAATTGCATTTTTAGCTCCTGTATCAATAATAATCGATCCTGATGGTTTTAAATGATTTAATAACCATTTCTTTTTGGATGAGTTTGTAGAACTTAAGGGATAAAAAATCGTTGAATTTTTCTTATTAATATTACTGATTGGTTTGATTTTATCACTATTAGTGATTATCGTAGCACAACCGTTCCCAGAACATATCTTTGCTGCTAAAATTTTTGTGGCCATTCCTCCACTACCTAGCTCAGAAGATTGATAATTTCCAAGTTCTTCAATTTTTTTATCAATTTTAAATACCTCTGAAATTTTTTTGACATCCTTATCTTTTTTTGGATTACCTTGATATAACCCATCAATATCACTTAATAAAATTAATAATTCAGCTTCAATCATTTGTGCTACTCGTGCTGCAAGTCTATCATTATCACCATAGCGAATTTCTTCAGTAGCAACAGTGTCATTTTCATTAATGATTGGGATTATGTTTTTGCTTTGTAATGATGATATTGTATTTCTAGCATTTAAATATCGTCGTCTTTCTTCACTATCTTCTAATGTTAATAGAATTTGAGAAACACCTATCTTGTATTTTCCTAGTTTATTTCGCCATTGATGGGCTAATTCAATTTGTCCAACAGAAGCTGCTGCCTGTTTATCTTCTAATTTTCTTAACTTTGTATTTGAAATGCTTTTTGCACCTAATGCAATAGCACCAGAACACACAATCACAATTTTTTTTGTTTTATTTAATTCTGCAATATCTTTACATAAATTATCTAACCATTTAGATTTGATTTTTTTTGTTTTCGAATCAACAATTGAATTTGAACCAATTTTTATAACAACTTTTTTATATTTTTTAATCATTTGTGATTTCATTATATTTGAATAAATAATCAATTAGATCATTTATACCTTCATTATTAAAACTTGATATAAAAAGAATATCAGAATTTAACTTTTGATTAATTTTAATTTTTTTTTCTTCTAAATTTTCATGAAGTAAATCAACTTTGGTAAAAACAATTATTTCTTTTTTTGAAGAAACTTTTTCACTATATTTCGAAATTTCGTTTCTTACTGTATTATAGTTTTCGTTCCAATTATCGTTATTTATATCTACTAAATGAAGTAAATATTTACATCTCTCAATATGTGCTAAAAATTTATCTCCCAACCCTTTTCCCTCATGCGCACCTTCAATCAAACCTGGGATATCTGCTAATACAATTTCTTTATCAAAGTGCTTCACGGTACCAAGTACAGGATGTAAAGTTGTAAATGGATAATCCCCAATTTTTGGGTTAGCATTAGAAATTTTTGATAACAGAGTTGATTTACCTGCATTAGGTAAGCCTATTACTCCTATATCTGCAAATAATTTGAGTGATAACCATATCCATCGTTCTTCTCCTAATTCACCTTTTGTAAATTTTCTTGGAGCTTGGTTAACTGACGATTTAAAATGATTATTACCCAAACCGCCATTACCACCCTTTAATAAAATGTATTCTTCATCAATTTTTGTTAGATCCGTTAGCAATACCGTTTTATCTTCGTTGTAAATTTCTGTTCCAGGTGGAACTTTAATAACCATGTTGCTTCCATTCGCTCCTGTTTGATTTTTTCCCCTTCCATTTTCACCTTTTTTTGCTTTAAAATGTTGTTGGTATCTAAAATCAATTAGTGTGTTTAAATTATCATCTACTTTAAAAATAATATTTCCACCTTTGCCTCCATCGCCTCCATTAGGGCCACCAAACTCAATATATTTTTCTCTACGAAAACTAGCACAGCCATCTCCACCATTACCTGATGCAATATATATTTTTGCTTGATCTAAAAATTTCATAATAAATTTTTTAATTAATTGGGATTATTGTTCTGTGGGAACAACTGATACAAAAGTTCTTACTCTTGTTTTTTTAAAAGCTACTTTTCCATTTTTTGTAGCAAATATTGTGTGATCTTTACCTATGCCAACATTATCACCTGGATGAAACTTTGTACCTCGTTGCCTAATAATAATATTTCCTGCCATTACGTTTTCACCGCCAAATTTTTTAACTCCAAGTCTTCGACCCGCCGAGTCTCTTCCATTCCTAGAACTACCACCTGCTTTTTTCGTTGCCATTATTTATCTTCTTTTTTAGTTTTAACAGTTTTTTTAACAGTTTTCTTTACTGATTTTTTCTTAGTAGGTGAAGCTTTATTTATTGCCTTTTTTGCAACTGTCTTCTTTTTTGCAACTTTAACCTCTTTAGATTCACTTTTTTCTTTAGGAGCTTTAGTTTCAGTTTTTTTAACTTTTTTTGTTTCAGGTTCAGCAGTGGACTTTTTTCCACCATAAGAAATTGATTCTATTCTTAACACAGTTAGATATTGTCTATGCCCTTGTGTTAGTCTGTAATTTTGTCTTTTTCTTTTTTTAAAAACTATTATTTTTTTATCTCTGATTTGATCAACAATTTTTGCTTCAATTGAAGCATCTTTTAGTAATGGCTCGCCTAAGCTATTTGTGCTTTGATCACTGATCGCTAATACATCAGTAATAGAAACTTTATCACCTTTGGATCCCTCAAGTTTTTCTACTTTAAGTATCTGACCAGCTCTTGCAGAGTATTGCTTTCCACCAGTTTTGAAAATTGCTAACATATCTTTTGATGGCGGGGTTTATAGTGAACTATGTGAATAGTCAAATTAAAAATATGACGTAAATACTGGAAATAAAGACCTTAAAAGCTATCCTTTGCTTTTCGCAAATAAGCAAACAATTCAAAATCTGTAAAACCAAGCTCTCTCTTAATTATAGTACCTAATTTTGAATTTTGATTCAGGAATAAGTTATATTGTTTTTCATCCTCTAATAAAAAAGGTACGGATTTTCCTTTATTATTTAAATCATCATTAATTTTGTTTCTAACTGTCAAATAAGCACTTTCTTTTTTGAGTGTTTTCTCAAGAAAATTTAAATTGCTTATTGTATATTCATGACCACAATAAATAATTGTATTTTTATCTAACTCTTTGATTTTTTGTAAACTATTAAACATTTCATTTAATGTTCCTTCAAATACACGACCACAACCAAGTCTGAACAGTGTATCACCGCAAAATAAGACACCATTGTTTTCATCATAGTAAATTATATGATCTAATGTATGCCCGGGTGTTTTTATTATTCTAAATGTATTTAAGCAGGAGTTGACTTCATCTCCATCACGTAAAACGAATCTTGTATTTTCAATCTGAGCACTTGGAGAGTGTATATTAACTTCTGGAAAAGCATTAAGTATTCCTTTTACACCTGATGTGTGATCTTTATGATGATGTGTAATAAATATATCTTCTATGGTTAAGTTGTTTTTAAGAGCAAAATTTAATATAGGATTACTATCAGCAGGATCTATAATACAGCTCTTAAGCGTGTCATTATATAAAACAAAACAATAGTTATCTTTTAACTGATTTAAAATTTCAACTTTCATCCAATAACTAATTTGCAATAACAGAATTTTTTGCAAAAACTTTTTTTGATGATTTAATTTTTATTGGTTCAAAACTTTTATAACTTAATAAAAAGATAGCTTCGTGAGTGAAAAAATTAACTCCAGTAACTGATTCACTTATATCAAATTGCTTACCTTTTGATGTTAATCCTATACTTTTTTCGATCACAATATTCATTTCATTACACAAATTCAAAAAATCCTTAATTGTAAAAAAATGAATGTTAGGTGTGTCATACCATGTATAAGGTAAACTTTCTGTTACTGGCATTTTTCCAGATATTAAAAGCTGTAATCTTATTTTCCAATGTCCAAAGTTAGGAAAAGAAACTATTGCTTTTGATCCTATTCTTAACAATTCAGACAGAATATCTTTGGGTTTCATCATTGCTTGTAAAGTTTGACTTAAAATTACATAATCAAAACTATTATTTGAATATTGGGACAAATCTAATTCGGCATTTCCATGTACAACATTAAAACCTCTTGCGATAGCATTTGCAGCTAGATCTCTATTTAATTCAATGCCATGAGTTATCGCATTACGATTATTTTCTAATTGTTCCATAAGACCGCCATCACCACATCCAATATCTAGGATTTTTCTATCTTGTGCGATAAGTGTTTCAATAAGAGACCAATCTTTTCTTATACTATTAATTTTATTCATCTATCTTCGCAAAGTTGTTTGTTAGGAAACCTTTTATTACATCATCTAACTGTGGTTCCTCTAATAAAAAACTATCATGTCCTTTATCAGTATCAATTTCTAGAAAGCTTACTTCTCTTGATAGAGAATTTAATTGATTTACAATCATCTTGCTTTCTATTGTAGGGAATAACCAATCCGAGGTAAATGAGACAATTAAATATTTTATGTGGTTATTTGGATTATGACTAAACTCAATATTTTTTTTAAATGTTTCATCATGATCAAAATAATCCATAGCCCTTGTTAAATAAAGATATGAATTTGCATCAAATCTCTCAACAAATGATTTACCTTGATATCTCAGATAACTCTCAACTTGAAAATCAGCATCAAATCCAAAAGAAATAATATCTCTTGATTGAAGTTTTCTTCCAAATTTTCTATGCATTGCATCTTCAGATAAATATGTGATATGTGCAATCATTCTTGCTACTGATAGACCTCTTTCTGGCACTTCATTATTTTCAAAATACTTTCCATTTTTCCAAATAGGATCACTCATTATTGCCTGTCGCCCAACTTCATGAAATGCAATATTTTGAGCCGAATGTTTTAAAGCGCCTGCAATATGTATTATATTTAAAATTTTATCTGGAAAATCGATTGCCCATTGAAGTGCTTGCATTGCTCCCATCGAACCGCCAATGACAGAAAATAACTTCTCTATATTTAAACTTTCAATCAATAAACATTGAGCCTTCACCATATCTTTTATTGTTACGGAAGGAAAATTACCACCATATGCAACATCACTGCCATTTTGTAACTCTTTAGGACCAGTTGAGCCAGCACAACCACCTAGCACATTTGAACAAATTACAAAAAATTTGTTTGTATCAATTGGTTTATTAGGTCCAACCATTCTAGACCACCAACCTTCTCTCCCAGTAATGGGATTATTGCCAGCAACATATTGATCTCCAGTTAAAGCATGGCAAACAAGAATAGCATTAGTTTTATCAGTATTTAATTTTCCATATGTTTTGAATGCTAGTTTAAAACTATCTATTATATCTCCTGATTCTAGTTTTAAATTAATATTCTCGAAATAGGCTATTTCGCTTTCAAGTTTTGTGTCAGTAGTAAATTTTGTATTCATATCTTTTTAGTCTAACACTATTTGAAAGAATGAAGGAGGAGTGTAAACGCTTTAGCTGATTATTGCTCCACCCGCAAGCTGTCTCAAATCGGTGATAATCTGCCTTATATTTATATATCTTTCTAAGTCAATAAATCGTCATTTTTTAAATTAAATACTACTTTATTTTGATTTATCGTAAGATAGTTTGTAAAGAAATGTCCAAAATTATGAAAAATAAAGAATTAGACAATTTAAGAAACAAAATTAATAATATTGATGATGAAATTTTATCTTTATTATCTAATCGATCTAAAATTGTTTTAGAAATAGGAAAACACAAAAAAGATAATACAGTTGTTGATCTAGATAGAGAACAAAAAATCCTCGACAGATTAAGCTCTAAATTTACAGGATCTTATCCGAAAGATACTATTGTTAGACTTTGGAGAGAAATTTTTCAATCTTCTGAAAAACTTCAAAAGTTAACTAAAGAAAATATTCAATCAAAAAGATCTATAGAAAACATTAATGTTTATAAAGGTGGAAAGGCAAAGTTAAATAACAATAAAAGAGTTATCAAACTTTCTTCAAATGAAAATCCCTATGGTGCTTCACCAAAAGCAATTGAATTGTTAGAAACAAAAAACATTAATCATGATTTACACAGATACCCAGAAATTGATGGATCATCATTAAGAGAAGCAATAGCTAAAAATTTTTCTATTGATAGTAATAGAATTATTCTTGGCTCTGGCTCAGATGAAGTTTTATTATTTGCAGCTTTGGCATTTTGTCAAGATGGCGATGAAATTCTCCACGCAAACCACGGTTTTGAGATGTATTCAATTGTGAGTAAAGTAGTTGGTGCAGTTCCAAAAAAAATTAATGAAGATGTAAATTTCAATTTAAATATTGAAAATCTCATAGATCAAACGAATGATGCTACTAAAGTAATTTATATTGCATCACCTAATAATCCAACCGGAACTTATTTGTCTAGAGACCAACTTGTTAAATTAATGAATAGTATTTCTAAAAATATTATAGTTGTTATAGACGGGGCATATGTCGAATATGTGCAAAAAGAAGATTATGATAAAGGATTTAGTTTAACGGATGAATATGAGAATATTATTTTAACAAGAACATTTTCAAAAACATATGGACTCGCAGCTTTAAGAGTGGGTTGGTGTTATACCAGTCAAAAAATTGCTGATATAATTAATAAAATAAAACCTCCTTTTAATACTACAACTATTTCACAGTCTCTTGCAATTAAAGCTTTGGAGGATAAAGAACATATTGAAAACTCTGTAAAATTAAATTCTGAAATTAAAGATTGGTTTGAAAAAGAGCTCAAAATTCTAAATATTAAAACCAGACAAACTGAAGGTAATTTTACTTTAATTGAAACTTCAGAAGAAGAAGCTGAAAAAATTAGTAATCATCTTATGAATGATGGCATTATTATAAGGCGTTTAAATAGTTATAATCTGCCCAATTTTTTGAGAATTAGTATTGGTACAAAAGAAGAAATGAATTTGACAGTTGAAAGTTTGAAGAAATTTAATGTCTAAAACAACTTATGATTCAGCTCTGGTTATTGGTATGGGATTAATTGGATCATCTATCGCAAGGGCACTCAAGGAAAAACAATTATCAAAAAAAATTTTTGCTATTGATAAGGACAGTGAGGTAATAAGTATTTCAAAAAATTTAAATCTTGTGGATTCAATAGAGAGTGACTTAAATAAATATAATCAACAATTTGATATTATTTTTATTTGTACGCCTTTGAGTTCATATAGAGATATATTTAAACAATTGAATAGCTATGTTAATGAAACAACACTAGTAACTGATGTTGGCTCAACAAAAGTAAGTGTTATAGAAGATTTTAAAGAATCAATTAATAATAAAAAAATTTTATTTGTTCCTGCTCACCCTATTGCTGGATTAGAGAAAAGTGGACCAGAATTTGGTTTCGCAAAACTGTTTGAGAATAGGTATTGTATTTTGACTCCAATAGAAACTCAGAGTGAAATAACAAGATCAATTTCAGATATTTGGGAGTCATTTGGAATGAATATAGAAATCATGGAACCTAAACGTCATGACAGAGTACTAGCTATGACATCTCACATTCCACAACTCATTGCGTATTCTGTCGTAGGAACTGCAACAGAGCTTGAATCTCAAATGAAAGATGAAGTAATTAAGTATTCAGCTGCAGGTTTTAGAGATTTCACAAGATTAGCAGGTAGTGATCCAGTAATGTGGCGTGATGTTTATGAAAAAAATAAAGAAGCCGTTTTAGAAATGCTTGGTCGTTTCAGTGAAGATCTACTTACTTATCAAAAAGCAATAAGAAATAATGATTTAAAATATTTGGAAGAAAAATTTATAAAATCAAAAGAAATTAGAAAAATTATTGAAGAGATTGGTCAAGCAGGAACTTTTGATCCCACAGAAAAGAATTAGTTATCCAATAATAAATTTGAAGCAGTTTCTATTCTATTTTGAACTTCGTTTAATAATATTTTTTTATCTAAACCCTCATCAATTGTCGGTAAAAATTTTATAGTAATTAATCCTTTTTCTAATAGCCATGATTGTTTTGGCCAACATAAACCTGAATTTAAAGCTACAGGAAGGATTTTTCTTTTTGTATGATTATAAATTCCAATAAAACCTGTCTTATAATCAGGTTTACTACCAGGCAGCTTTCTTGTTCCTTCGGGGAAAATAATAATTGAAGATCCAAAAGATAATTTTGATTGAACTTTTTGCAACATATCTCTCATAGCTTTTGTTCCACCATTTCTATTAATCGCAACCATATTAGACTTGAACAAATATTGTCCAAAAATTGGTATAAAGAAAAGCTCTCTTTTATGGACAAAGAAACAATCTTTTAAATAATAATAGAGTGCGAGTGTCTCAAATGCTGACTGATGTTTAGACGCAATCAAGACACTTTCATTTGGAATATTTTCTAATCCCTCAATTTTATGTTTAATATTACATATAAGATTAAGAAAAACAAAAATAACACGTATCCAAAGTTTGGTTGGATATTTAAGTAAATAACTTGGCAATAAGAGAAAAGGTAAACATACAATACCCATCAACACAGTCCATAAAACCAAGGAAATATAAAATATTATACTTTTTAAAATTAACATACTTAATGATTTTGTTTTATATACTAGCCTGACTGATCTATATATAATTTATGTTCATTGTTTGCTCTAATTGTGAATTCAAGTATTTAGTAAATTCTGCAGATCTTAAACCAAATGGTAGAATGGTTGAATGCGCAAATTGTAATCATCAATGGTTTCAAGAATTAGATGATACTGACATTACATCATCAGTCCCACCTACAAATAAAGAAGAATTAGATCAAAATTTAAAAAATAATAAACAAAAAGAAAAATTAGAAAAAGGTCCAGTCAGAAATTTACCAAGTACAGTTGTAAGACAAGAAAAACCAAGTGTTATTAATTCAACTATAGTAATTTTTCTAGCTATAGTTGTAATTTTAGCAATATGGATTTATCGATCCTACGGTGTAAATACTTTTATTATTATTGATTTCTATATTAGGGAATTTTTCTTTAATTTAAATTTGATAATTTCAGACCTAGCTAAAATTATACACAATACTTTAAATTAGTTACAACCAACTCGGAATAATATCAGCTTCAATTGTTTTCTCAATTTTCTCTGGAGAATAAATAATTGCATAATTATCGTTGTGTACTAAAATTTCAGAGGGTAGTGGCCGTGAGTTATAATTTGAAGACATTACTTTTCCATAAGCTCCTGTATTTTTTATAACTAGTAGATTGCCAATTTTTTGTTTAGCCAATTTAATATTTTTTAAAAAAACATCTGAACTTTCACAGATGGGACCAGCAATAGCATAATCCATAAATTCTTTTGAGTTTACATTTATCGCTGATATTTCATGATGTGCACCGTACATCGCTGGACGTATCAATGTACTCATACCAGCATCAACAATTAAATAATTTATACCTCCATTATTCTTTATTGTAAGAATAGAGGTAACTGTAACTCCAGCCTCAGCAATTAAATATCGACCAGGCTCAAACGATAATTCATAGTTTGTTTGCTTAAAACAATTATCAAGCTCTTCTTTTACCGTCTTGATATTAAAGTCAGGATCAGAATCTTCATATTTAACATGAAAACCTCCTCCCAAATCTACATGTTTGATATTAATGCCTGATTCAATAAATTTATCTGCAGCCATTTTCATTTGAGAAAATGTATTTTTATACGCCTCAATTTTACTAATTTGACTTCCAATATGACAACTAATACCAATTAAATTTAAACTTTTGCAACTTTTAACTAATTTGATTATTTTTTCTATGTTATCGAATTCTATACCAAACTTATCAGTTTTTTTTCCTGTTGAAATTTTACTTAAAGTTTCACCATCAACATCTGGATTAAGTCTAACACCAATATCAACGATTTTATTTTTTTCATTTGCTAAATTATCGAGAAGTTTTATTTCTTCTAAAGATTCAGTATTTATTAAACGTATATTTTTATGTATAGCATAGAGTAAGTCTTGTTCAGATTTTCCAACACCTTCAAAAATTATCTTATTTGGATCGAAACCAGCTTCCATAGCCCTTTTTAATTCACCAACTGACACTACATCTGCGCCAATATCTAACGAGTTCATTAATTTCAAAATAGCTTGATTTGAATTAGACTTAATTGAATAAAAAATATTGTTACCTAAAATTTCTTTAGTTTTATTAACCTGGTTAATAATTTTTTCTTGTGAATACACGTAAAAAGGTGTTTCACAAACTTTCACCAAGTCATATAGAGAAGTGCCCTCAATATATGGGTCATTATTTTTATAAGTGAGCATTTATTCAGTATTTATAATAACGGATTGTTGACGTTTTTTTTCTTCTTCTAATTTTTCTAAACATGCTTCATCACATGGATATGTAATTACAGATTTGTCTACTTGATCTTCTGGTAAACTTAAAGGACCAACTTTACCACAGCTAAAAGTAAACAACAAAAATGATAATAATATTAATCTGATCATTATAAGTATTTTTTTATAACAAGTTTTATTATTTTTTTAGTAATTTCAGGAGCTGTACCCCCAAAACTTGATTTTGATTTAACACTGTTAGTAGCTGATAGCACTTTTTTTGCGTCAGCTGTTATATTTTTGTCAAATTTTTTTAATTCTCCAAGTGATAATGAATCTATGTTTCTATTTTGTTTTGAACAATAAGAAACAATCTTTCCTGTAACAATATAAGCGTCTCTGAACGAATATCTAAGTTTTTGAACCAACCAATTAGCCAAATCTGTAGCGGTTGCATTTGAATTATCAATCAACTCTTTCATTCTAGTTTTGTTGAATGTAGATTTTAATAAAATTTCATTCATAACTTTTATACACAAAGAAACATTGTCGTATGAATTAAATGTTATTTGTTTATCATCTTGTAAGTCTTTACTATAAGAAAGTGGTAACCCCTTAATAATATTAAGCATTGTACTTAAATTACTAATGATAATACTTGTTTTTCCTCTAACAAGTTCTGCGCCATCAGGATTTTTTTTCTGAGGCATAATTGAACTGCCAGTTGAAAGATCATCTGGTAAATTAATAAAATCAAATTGTTGATTTGACCAAAGTACTATTTCATCTGCTATTTTTGATAAATGAACAGCAATTAATGATAGAACAAATAAAAATTCTATTACAAAGTCTCTATCTGAGACTGTATCCATGGCATTTTTTGTTGGCTCTCTAAAACCTAACTCTTTAGATGTATATTTTCTATCAATAGGAAAAGAGGTGCCCGCAAGTGCAGCTGCTCCTAATGGGTTTTCATTAAGACGATATAAACAATCTTCGAGTCTTGTTCTGTCTCTACCGATCATTTCAACATAAGCTAAAACATGATGAGCCAATGTTATTGGTTGAGCAATCTGTAAATGAGTGTAACCTGGCATAATTGTTTCAGTATTTTTTGTTGCGATATTAATTAAAGTTCTTTGAAATTTTTTTAGTTCACTATCTAAAATTTTAGATTCTTTTTTTACCCATAATTTTAAATCAGTTACTACCTGATCATTTCTAGATCTTGCAGTATGAAGCTTTCCTGCAACTTTTCCAATTTTCTTAAATAATAAACTTTCAATATTCATATGAATATCTTCAAGTTTTTTTGAAAATACAACTTTGTTTTTTTCAATATCTCTTTCAATTGCTTTAAGTCCAGAAACTATTGCACCCTGTTCTTTTTTATTTATTATTTTTTGTTTACCGAGCATTCTAGCATGCGCTATTGACCCAGTTATATCTTCTTTATACAGACGTTGATCAATATCTATAGACGAATTAATTGCATCTAAAATCTCACTAGGTCCTTTTGAAAAATGGACATTTCTTGAAGGATTTTTTTTCATTTTGCGCGCCTATAAGAGATATTTATATTAATTTCCACCCTTATGCTTAAATTATTTTCATACGGCAAATTTTTCTTATATAAGCTCAGCTTTATAGAACTGACATGAATATTAAAAAAGTAGTAGTAATAGGATCTGGCACTATGGGAAGCGGAATTGCAGCCCAAATAGCAAATGCTAGTATTGATGTAACACTTCTAGACTTACCTTCAAAAGAAGGATCAAGAAACCAAATTACAGAAAACGCTAAAGAAAGAATTAAAAAATCACGACCTCCACTTTTAGTAGAAAAAAATAAAGCAGAATTAATTAAGGTTGGAAATATTGAGGACGACTTTAATGAAGTCGCGGAAGCTGATTGGGTTGTGGAGGCTGTTGTTGAGAGAATAGATATTAAACACAACATTTATGATAAAATTCAGACTACAAGAAAGAACAATTCTATAATTTCATCTAATACATCTACAATACCATTAAAAATTTTATCAGCAAATATGTCAGAAGAAATGAAAAAAAATTTTTGCATTACTCATTTTTTTAACCCAGTTCGTTATATGGCATTGCTTGAGATAGTAACTGAAGAAGTTAATGACATTGAAAAAATAAATTTATTAAAACAATTTTGTGATGAAAAGCTTGGTAAAGGTGTAATTATTTGTAACGACACTCCAGGATTTATCGGAAACAGAATTGGAGTTTATGCAATGCAAGTTGCTATGACTGAAGCTTTTAAAATGAACATATCAATTGAAGAGGCTGATGCAGTTTTTGGAAGACCTATGGGTATCCCAAAGACTGGAATTTTTGGACTATACGATTTAATCGGTATTGATTTGATGGCTGATGTTTTAAAAAGTTTTATCAAAGAACTCCCAAAAGAAGACCCTTTCCATGAGGTTGCACAAGAGATTCCATTGGTCAGAAAACTTATTGAAACTGGATATACAGGAAGAAAAGGAAAGGGTGGTTTTTATAGAATGAATAAATCTGATGGAAAAAAAATTCTTGAAGCTATTAATTTAGAAACTGGCGATTACCACCCAAGTCAGAAAATTAATTTAGGTATTGGAGATAAAATTGACATAAACAAACTTATTCAAAGAAAAGACAAATATGGTGAATATGCAAAATCAATTCTTACAAAAGTAATTAGGTATGCTGCATATTTAATCCCTGATGTATCGTCAAAATATATAGACATAGATGATGCACTAAGATTAGGTTTCAATTGGACTGTTGGCCCTTTTGAAATGCTTTCAAATATTGATACAACAAATTTTATTGATCAAAATACGGATATTAACTTCTTTAAAGATCTAAAGGGAATTTTTGAATTTAATAAAAGACCTGGATATTTAGATTCAAGTATTGATAATTTAAGATCGTTAAATTTACAAAAAACTTTTGAGAACCCTTCTGCTAATGTTAAAAATGCAGCATCTTATCAGGTTGTTGAATTTACTACTAAGGCAAACGCTTTAGATACTGACTCTATGTTAGCTTTAAAAGAAGCTGCTCAAAATAATAAAAGCACAATTGTAATTAATGATGCAATGCAATTTTCTGCTGGTGTAAATCTAAATTATGTCATGGAATTTGCTAAAAATAATGAATGGTCTAAAATTGAAAAATTTATAATTGATTTCCAACAAACGTGTAAAACAATAAAATATGCAGATAGGCCTTTTATTGCTGCACCATCAGGTCTTGCTATTGGTGGTGGATTTGAAGTGGTATTGCACTGTGATTATAACGTTGCTCATACAAATGTTGTTCTTGGATTAGTCGAATCTTTAGTTGGACTCATTCCCGCTGGTGGAGGTTGTAAGGAAATGCTGTGGCGTTGGTTACAAACTCCAGAAGGTAAAGAAAATTCTGAATATGCGTCTATGAAAGTTTTTGATCTTATTGGTTATGCTATTACTGCTACCTCACCAAATGAAGCGCTGCCAAATCAATTCTTTTTAGAAAAGGATAAAGTGGTAATAAATAGAGACAGACAATTATCAACGGCTATCGATTTATTAAATAATATTGAGGGAGGGTATGAAAAACCATCTCAACCTAAATTCAATTTAGGCGGTAGTGCTGTCAGAGATAAAATGTTTGAAAAACTTGAAGCACTATATAATGACAATAAAATTTTAGACCACGGATTAGAAGTAGGTAAGCAAATTGCTTTTGTACTTAGTGGTGGAAATACAAATATTGATAATGAATTAAGTGAAGATGATCTTTATAATCTTGAATTAGAAGCTTTCATGAGACTTATCCAGATGCCTAAAACTCAAGAGCGAATAAAACATACACTTGAAACTGGAAAACCATTAGTAAATTAAATTAATTTCTTGTAGTATTTTATCCTTTTAGGAAACAGATGAGTAATTTTGATACAAACCTAGATAAAAATTCAGCCAATTTTGTTCCACTATCACCATTAAGTTTTATAACTCGCGTGAAAGATATTTATCCAAACTATGACTCTTTAGTTTATGGAAAAAGAAGTTACACTTGGCTTGAAACCTATAATCGATGTACCAAGTTTGCTAGTGCATTAGCAAAAAAAGGAATTACAAAAGGAAGTACCGTTTCAATCATAGCGGCAAATACTCCGGAATTATTCGAAGCACATTACTCTATCCCAATGACTGGTGGCGTTATTAATACGATCAATACCAGACTTGATGCAGAAACAATTGCATATATTTTAGATCATAGTGATGCAAAGCTTCTTATAACTGATACTCAATTTTCACCTACAATGAAAAAAGCTTTGCAAATATATGGGAAGAATATTTCTATTATTGATATTCATGATGATCAGGCAGTTTTTAAAGATGGTGAGGGTGAAAAAATTGGAGAAATGACATATGAAGAATTTTTACAAACAGGTGATGATAATTTTAATTGGTCTTTACCTGAAGATGAATGGCAAGCAATCTCACTAAGCTATACATCAGGCACAACTGGTAAACCAAAAGGCGTTGTGTATCACCACCGTGGATCATATTTAATGTCAACAGGAAGTGTTACGGCATGGAACATGCCTAATAAATTGACATTTCTTTATACGGTTCCAATGTTCCACTGTAACGGATGGGGTTATCCTTGGACAGCTGCTTTAATACATGCAAAGATTATTTGCTGCAGATACATTGTTGCAAAAGATATTTATAACTTAATAGATAAATATAAAGTAACTCATTTTGGAGGTGCTCCTATAGTTTTAAGTTTAATTGCTAACGCAGATGAGAAAGATAAAAAAGAAATAAATCATAAAGTATATGTATTAACTGCTGGGGCTCCACCAACGAGTGCAATTCTTGAAAAGATGGATAACTTAGGTTTTGAAGTTATGCATGTATATGGGTTAACCGAAACATATGGTCATATCCTTCAATGCGCTTGGAATGAAGAATGGGAATCACAATCAAAATCTAAAAAAGCTGATATTAAAGCAAGACAAGGTGTTCGTTATCCAAATACTGAAGAAGTTTGTGTTGCAGATCCAGAGACCTATGAAAAAGTTCCAATGGATGGAGAAACCATGGGAGAGATTTTAATTCGAGGTAATGTTGTAATGAAAGGATATTACAAAAATAAAGAGGCGACTGAAACATCCATGAAAAAAGGATGGTTTCACTCTGGTGATTTGGCCGTTGTCTATCCTGATGGATATATTCAAATAAAAGATAGATCGAAAGATATTATAATTTCTGGTGGAGAAAATATTTCATCTGTGGAAGTGGAAAATGTTGTTGCAAAACATCCAGCTGTTTCCTTGGTTGCTGTAGTCGCTAAACCAGATGAGAAGTGGGGTGAAACACCTTGTGCTTTTGTAGAATTAGCACCTGGAAAAAATGCCACAGAGGATGATATAATTCAGTTTTGTAAAGAAAATATGGCTGGATTTAAAAGGCCAAAGCATGTAATCTTCGGTGAATTACCAAAAACTTCAACTGGGAAGATACAAAAGTTTGAATTAAGAACAAAAGCAAAGGAGTTATAAATGGATCCAAAAACTTATAAATTTGACACACTTAGTCTACATGCTGGTTATCAACCGGGTAAAAATGCTGGCTCAAGACAAGTACCAATTTATCAAACAACTTCATACATGTTTGATGATGTTGACCATGCAGCAGCACTTTTTAATCTAGAAAGAGGTGGTCATATTTATAGTCGTATGTCTAATCCGACTGTTCAAGTTCTAGAGGAAAGAGTTTGTGCACTAGAAGGTGGAACAGCTGCTCTTGCAACTGCTTCTGGAATGAGTGCAATATTTTTAACTATTATGACTTTGTGTAATGCCGGTGATCATATGGTTGTATCTTCGCAATTATACGGAGGGACGGTAAATTTATTTAGATTAACACTTCCTAAGTTTGGAATTAAAACAACTTTTGTAAAACCAAGGGATACTGAAGGTTTCAAAAAAGCAATTAAACCAAACACTAAAGGAATTTTTGGTGAGCTTGTTGGTAATCCAGGTAATGAATTAATGAACATGCCTGAAGTATCAAAAATTGCAAAAGAAGCTGGCATTCCACTTATTATTGATAGTACTTATCAAACTCCATATTTATGCCGACCTTTTGAACACGGTGCTGACCTTGTAGTTCACTCATTAACTAAGTGGATGAGTGGTAATGGTTCTTCTATGGCAGGTATTTTAGTTGAAGGTGGAACATTTGATTGGATGCAAAATGATAAGTTTCCATCAATGACTGAACCTTATGAAGGTTATCACGGATTATCATTTGCAGAAGAATTTGGTCCAACAGCATTTACTATGATGGCAAGAGCTGAAGGAATGAGAGATATGGGACCTTGTTTAGCACCTCAAAATGCTTGGAATATTTTACATGGACTTGAAACTCTTTCGCTTCGTATGGAAAAACATTGTTCTAATGCTCTGAAGATGGTTGAATACTTATCAAATCATGAAAGTGTTGCTTGGGTATCTCATGCAAGTGCACCTGGTCATCCAGATAAGGAACTTGCAGAAAAAATTCTTCCTAAGGGAACTGGTTCAATGATTGCCTTTGGAATTAAAGGTGGAAAAGAAGCAGGTGCTGCGTTTATTAATAATGTTAAACTTGCATCTCATTTAGCTAATGTAGGTGATGCGAGAACATTAGTTATTCATCCGGCATCAGCAACTCACTCACAAATGGATGAGGCAACTTTGAAATTTGCTGGATTATCTCATGATATGATTAGATTATCTGTTGGCTTAGAAGACTTTGAAGATATTGTAAACGATTTCGAAGATGGATTCAGAGCTGCAAAAAAACCTCGTTTAGTTGCAAACAAATAAATGAAGTTTAAAGTTCGCGGAATTGATACGTTTGCCTCCACTGGAGGCAGACCTTTTGATAAAAATAAACCTCTTATAATCTTCGTTCACGGTAGTGGACTAAGTCACATGGTTTGGGTTTTACAAACGCGCTACTTTGCATTTCGTGGATACAGCGTTTTAGCCGTTGATCTACCAGGTCACGGACTTTCTTCTGGCGAAAGTTTAAAAACTATTGAAGAAATGGGAAACTGGGTTGGCGATGTAATTGGAGCAGTTGGATGTAAAGAAGCTTCTCTAGTTGGACATTCTCAAGGATGCCTTGTAACAATGGAATGTGTTGCTCAACACCCAGAAAAAATTAAAACGTTAACTCTTATGGGTGGTGCATCTGCTATTCCGATGAATCCAGAATTATTAAAGCTAGCTGAAGAGAGTAATCCTAAGGCTGTTGATCTTATGATGGATTTTGCGCATGGTCCTGCAGGACATTTTGGAGGTCATCCTGTTCCAGGTTTATATCACCTAAATGTTGGCTCCATGATTGTTCAAAATAAAGAAATTAAAGATACTTTAGGTGTCGATTTTAGAGCATGTGATAATTATAAAAATGGACCTGAGGTTGCTAAGAAATTGGATTTACCTACTCTTTCTATATTAGGTGCACAAGACAGAATGTGCCGTTTAAAAGATGGAAAAATTCTTGCTGATTATATTAAAGGATCGGAAGTAAAGATCATTGAAGATTGTGGGCATATGATGCTCTTAGAAGAAGCTGATCAAACATTAGAAATTCTAAAGAAGTTCATAGCTGAACATTATCCTTTACCTAGTTAGTAAATTTTAAAAATTTTTAATAATTAATATTTCTGCTATTATTGATTTTCTTCTTTATCAGGTCTTGTAAGTTCTTCGAGTTTACGCATTTCCTCTTCCATTTTAAGCTTTTCTTGCTCTTCACGTTTTCTTTTGCGTTCCTCAGCTTTCATTTTAAGCTTAAGCTCTTTCTGCATTTTGCGGTCTCCCGCTCTTGATTTGTGATTAAAATGGATTCCCATAATGTGCGAGTATATACTAAAAATTTAATGATTTATCTAGACTCTAAATTTTAATTTCTGGCTAGCCAGACAATAACGACAAAGACAAATATAGCTATAGCTTGAAAAAGCACTCTTAAACGCATTAGCTTATTACTATGATTTTTATTAAGTTTGCCATTTACAGCCATTGCTATGACCCCAATAATCACGACTGCTAGAGTTGCAGCCATAAATAAAACTAGCACTATTTGCATTGTACCCATATATCTATCTATATAAAACTTTTCTTGAATGAAGCAAGAATTCATACATAAGGTCAGCATGGACGATATATTATTAGGCCCATCAATATCAAAACACGATAATCCTAAAAAATTAATGGTAATGCTTCATGGTTATGGCGATAATGCTGCTAATTTTATTCATTTAGCAGAACCTTTAGACCAAGATGAATGGGGAATGCACTATGTAGCTTTAAATGCACCAAGTATTATGCCCGGCAATCCAATGGGTTATCAATGGTTTGATTTATATCTGAACGGTGTTTATATTTCTGAAGTTGGTCCTAAAGAATTTGAAAATGTTAGAAATTTAATAAATGAAAATGTTAAAAAAATTTCTAATACAATATCTCTTCTTACAAATGATTTAAATATTGAGATGAGTGATTGTTTTGTCATGGGCTTTTCCCAAGGAGGAATAATGGCGTTTGAATTGGGTCAATCTCTTAATAAAAAATTAGCTGGCATAGCAATTATTTCTTCAAGAATAATTTCAAGAGAATTTGTTCCTAAAAATTCATTTTTAGAAACACCAATATTTATTTCACATGGTGGACTAGATAATGTTCTGCCTGTTTCGAATTTTAATCAATCAGTTGAAATCCTAAAAAATTATAATTTTAAATTTGAATCTCACCTTTTACCAAATGATGAGCATACTATGTCGCAAGAAACAATAACTTTATTCAAAAATTTTATTAAAAAAAATATTTAAAGTAATCGAATCTTAATATTATATTACTATTTGTATAATATGACTTGGGTGAGTAGAAAATAAAATGAGTGCTGCAGAAAATCCAGCTTTGGTTCTTAATGCTGATTTTCGGCCTCTATCTTATTACCCTCTTTCCTTATGTTCATGGCAAGACGCCATCAAAGCCGTTTTTCTTGAAAGAGTTTCAGTAATTGAAAATTATGAGCATGAGGTACATTCTCCAAATCTTACATTTAAGTTACCAAGTGTAATTGCTTTAAAAGATTATGTAACACCTCAACGAAGACCCGCTTTTACTCGTTTTAACGTTTTTTTGAGAGATAATTTTACTTGTCAGTATTGTACTAATCGTTTTCCCGCAAATGAACTAACATTTGATCATTTAGTTCCTAAATGTCTGAATGGAAAAACCACTTGGGAAAATGTTGTGTCTGCATGCACATCTTGTAATTTAAAAAAAGGACGAAAATTAATTCACAATACAGATATGAAACTTTTTAAAAAACCTCTTCGACCATCGTCAATTCAATTACAAAATAATGGTAGGAATTTCCCCCCTAATTTTTTGCATGAAACTTGGAGAGATTATTTATACTGGGATACAGAATTAGAAAATTAAATTTTCTTTGATATAGCGATTGCTGTTTTACATCCAAGCTCTATTACCTTTGACATAATTTTATATCCTGGCGCGTTTTCCGCATCATGTTCTATTCCAATATCGTGATGTTCAAGTTCATCATCTCTAAATTTGGAAATTGTTTTTTTTAAATCTTTGTGATCATCTCCTAAGAGCTCTAATTGTTCTTGATAATGTTCACCGATTACTTTTTCAACAGCTACAGTACATGCCATGGCAGCTTTTTCACCCATTAAGGCAGTGGATGCTCCAAGCGCATATCCTGCAACATTCCACAAAGGGAGGAGAGCAGTTGGTCTGACCCTATGTTCCAATATTAACTCGTTAAATTTATCAATATGCTCTTGTTCTTGGTCAGCCATATGCTGAATTGTTTTTCCAAGCTTTGAGCTTTTCCCAAAAATTGCTATTTGGCCGTCATATATTTTAGTTGCACCATATTCACCAGCATGATCGACTCTTATGATTTCTTCTAATATCTCTCTATGAGTACTTCTATTTGACGAGGATTTTTTTTTAGATGTTTTTTTCTTTTTTATAGCCATAGTATCTAAATAAATAAATAGCATTAAAAATAAAAATAACTAGTAAAACAAGCGTATTAATTGAAGCAGCAGAAATTCCAAAAAAACTCCAAACTACTTCATCGCAACTGATCACTTGCTTTGATAATATCTGCGCTTTAAGGTCTGTAGCATTTTCACTGTTTGTTAGCATCGCTGAACAACCTGCTGGTCCCCTAAGAATTTTATTTTCAACTCCAACATGCCATATTGAATAAAAAAGTCCGTAAACTGATACAAATTGAATTACTACAAAAAGCCAAATTTTATTTAAATTTTTTAATAAAAATATGAAAACTAAACATATTAAAATTAAATAATAAGGATGTCTTTGCTTTAAACATAATTCACACGGCTGAAGATTGAAAATATATTCTGCAACTAATGCTGATGATATTGAGAAAAACGAAATTACAAATAAAAGCTTGGTCCAATTACGAATTATCATATAAATCTAATTATAAAAACACTTCCAACAAGTAAAATAAAAAACACAATAGTTAAAATATTAAAATATTTATCAATAATTAACTTAATTTTTTCACCAAAAAAATACAGAAGTATTGCTATCAAATAAAATCTTAATCCTCGTCCAATAATAGAAATAATAATAAATAAAAAAATATTTAGTCCAAATACACCACTCGCAATTGTAATAAACTTATATGGAAAGGGCGTTATACCTGCGCCTAAAACAATTAAAATACCAAATTCTTTGTAGTAATTTTCAAAAATACTAAAGGAATTCTCTAGATGATAAAACTCAACAATATAAATACCTAATGAATTATAAAAAAAATATCCTATTGCATATCCTAGTATTCCACCAAGAACAGAAGAGATGGTGCAGATCAATGCATAAAATAAGGCTCTTGCTTTAGAAGCTAAAACCATTGGTATTAGAACTATATCAGGTGGAATTGGAAAAAATGAACTCTCTACAAATGAAATTAAACTTAAATACCACTTTGCATTTTTGTGCTCAGCTTTTTTTAATGTCCAATCATATATATTTCTAAGAAAATTCATCACAATTAATCTTGGTAGGAGTAGAGGGAATCGAACCCACACCACCGAAGTGACCGGATTTTGAATCCGGCGCGTCTACCAGTTCCGCCATACTCCCCTTAAATTTTTCATAATATTACTCGGTTTTAATAGCTAAGTCTATTAAGTTATAGGCCATTTTTAGAATGATAGGGTATCTATAAGGAATCTAAAATTTTATAAAAATATAGTTTAATTAAATAAGAGATTTTTATATTATCTTTTAAAGATATGTATTTAAAATTTATATTTATAATATTGTTTTTTATCACTTCAAAACTGATGGCTGAAGATACTATCCAAAGTAACTTTGCAAACTTAAAAAAACTATTAGATAGTAAAACTATTACAATAGAGCAGTTTAATAATGGTATAGATAAATTGTTAACTACCTCTGAAGAATATAAAAGTTTAAAAGAATTATTCAAAAACAATGTTATTAATGAAAAAGATTACTTAGATATTTTGGAAAATTTAATTTTTGAAGGTGAAGACTTAGTTGAAAAGAGTAATATAGTTACAAATCAAGAATCTAAAGAATTAAATAAAGAAATTGAATTATCATTAATAATTACCCAGGTTGGACAGAAAGTTCCCTTATCATTAAATGCAAAAGTTGATAGCGAAGAAAGATTATCATTATTGATTAATGAAAACAAAGTTGAACAAATCATTATAAAAGAAAATTCAAATAATTTCTTTAGCGTTGATAATATTAAATCATTTAAAAATCTTAAGATAAATTTTGATAATCAGAAAAAATTGAAAGGTAAAGGTAGAATTGCTGTAAAATCTTTTCCTGATGCTAATTTAGTTATGTGGTGGGATATTGATCTTTCAAATGAGAATCCAATAGGAGAAATTAATATTGAAATTCCCGGCAAAGGACCTCAAATAAAATTAAAACCAAACTAAAATACAAAATTTTTAAAAAAGATAACGTGCAAATAATTTTTTTAAGTATTTTAAATTTAGGCTATCTTTTCAAATTAAATTTTGAAGTTACTGTTGTGTATTCACTGTATCCCATTCTGGCAATATAACGCATTGATACACTATCTACTCTATTATTTTTGATAAATTTATCATTTATAAAAATTCCAATTACTTCTCCAATAATCATTGTAGAAATTTTTTTTGAGTTTGATTTAAGCGTAATTGTTTTTACTAATTTACATTCTAAATTTACAGGACTATCTTTAACAGAGGGTGCGTTAACAAGTTTGGATTTTTTCTTTTTTAAATTAGATAAAATAAATTCATCTTCATTTGGTTTAAAATCCTTGGAAGATATGTTCATTTGATTCCGAAAATCTGAAGTAACAAAATTTACAACAAATTCTTTTGTAGATAAAATATTTGATAATGAATCTTTATATTTTCCATGAGATGGACTACCATTTGAACAAAACATAATTTGAGGAGGTTCATCTGCTACAGCGTTAAAGTATGAATATGGTGCTAAGTTTGATAATCCATCTTTACTAATTGAAGATATCCATCCAATTGGTCTTGGAAAAACAAGTGATTTAAATGGATCTATTTTAAATGGATTTCCCTTTTTTGGTTCATAAAACATTATATATTTTTATGTATACGAATTAGCATATTCTTTTATTTTCTCTAACATTGAGTAAACTCCATTTCTTCTTCCTGGAGTTAAAAGAGTATCAAGTTCTAAAACATTTAACATGCTAAAATCAGAATTTTTAATCTCAGAGGGATTTCTATCTCCATAAATATCACATAGAATTGTAACCATGCCCTTTGATATAAATGCATCTGAGTCATAATAAAATGAAAGTTTATTTTCATTTAATTGAGGCACTAACCAAACTTGTGCTTGACATCCTGAGACTTTAAAAGAATCATTCCTATATTCTTCAGGAAAATTTTTAGCATTTTTCGCCTGATCAATTAAAAACTTATACTTATCCATTCCATCATCAAAAAGATCTAGACTCTCTTTGTAGTAATTTATTTTTTCTTCTATTGTTTTCATGACATAAACTTCCTTAGTACTTTAGCAGAATCTTCTGGCAATACATCCATTATGAAAACACCAGCCATTGACTCAGAACCTGCTAATATTTTTGGTTTATCACCGTGTCGTAAAGGTGGATAAAACTCAACGTGAAAATGAAAATGACTATCATCTAATTCAGGTGAAGCATGTAAACCCATTATATACGGACATCTTTTATTGAGAAAAGTATCATAACCTTTCACTACTTTTCGAATACATTTAGAAAAATCTTCAATTTGCTTATCATTAAATTTCCATGGTCCTTCAATTTGAATTTTTGGTATTATCCATATCTCATAAGCATATCTAGCAAAGGGCGGTACGGCAGCAATAAAATTGTCATTTTGATATACATAATATTTTTCTTCTAGCTGCTTCATAATTTTAATTAAAAAATTCTCTTTTTTAAATGCTCTTATTTCTTTTTCTATTACTGGAGGAATAAAGGGATATGCATAAATTTGACCATGTGGGTGATGAAGTGTAACACCACATTCTTCGCCTCTATTTTCAAAAGGGAGAATATATTTAACATCTGTTTTTTTTAGTAATTCAATGTATCTATCAATCCAAACTTTAGTCAATAATTCTATTCTCTCTAAAGGCATTTCAGAAATAGTATCCAGATGTTCTGGTGAATACACAACTACCTCGCATTCTCCTTTCGAAGGTTTACTTAAAATATTTTCTAAAAATATATCTTCTCCCTGCGAATTAAAACTAGCCCATCGATTTGGAAAGACAGCAACCTCGAAATCTGAAAATGGAATTTCAGTTGGATAATTTAAGTTTGCTCCTGGACAAAGAGGACAATATTCTTTTGGTGGAAATGAAGTTCTATCTTTTCTTCCTGCAGAGTAAGTAACCCATTCCTCTCTTGAAGGATTCCATCGCATATGGGGTTTTGGAATTTCTGTTATCTCAAGTTGTTGGCTAGGGGTTTCTATGTGTTCTTTATAACCATAAAGATAAAGTTCTTTTTGGTCATTTCTTACAAAAATTCTTTTATGTACTTGATTCACTAATTTTTTCTTCCCATTTAATTGATGAATTAATAATTTCGTTTAGATCATTATATTTTGGTCTCCAATCAATATGTTTTAATATTTTTGAATTATCTGCAATTAATTTTTCAACATCACCATCTCTTCTATTTGAAAATTTATAATTTATTTTATTTTGTGAGATTTTATTTGCAGTATTTATAACATCCAAAACACTAAAACCGTTTCCATAACCACAATTAAATAAATTAGATTCTGAACCTTTTAATAAATATTTTGCTACTTCTAAATGGATATCAGCAAGATCGGAGACATGAACATAGTCTCTTATAGCTGTACCATCAGGAGTATTATAATCATTGCCAAATATTTCAATATGATCTCTTTTACCTAAAACAACCTCAGATAAAATTTTAATTAAATGTGTCGATCTTTTAGATATTTGTCCTGATCTTAATTTTTTATCAGCACCTGCAACATTAAAGTATCGTAATATTATAAATTTGAAGTCATCCTTATTTTCAATTAAAAAATTTTCTGTTTTTATTTTAGATTCAGCATATGGATTTTGAGGATTTAAATTTGTATTTTCATCAATTAATTTATTTTCACTTAGTAATCCGTATGCGGCAGCTGTTGAAGAAAAAACTATTTTATTTAATCCATTATTTTTACAAGTTACAAATAATTTAGTTGCATTTTCAGTATTATTATCAAAATATTTCTGAGGATTTTTGACAGATTCCTCAACTTGAATAAAACCGGCAAAGTGCATTAAAATATCAAACTTACTAGATTTTATTATCTTCGAAATTATTTTATCATCATTAATATTACATTTTGTAAAATATGCATTTTTAGGAATGAGACTTTCATTTCCAGTAGATAAATCATCAATAATATGAACATTGTGACCAGCATCCAGAAGAGAAAGAGCTGCATGACTTCCTATATATCCAGCTCCACCAGTTAAAAGAAAATTCATATATGTATCTAATAAATTATTATTTATTAATTTAAAATTGATATATTTTGTAAATGACTACTATTATGAACTTCTTTATTTATTGAATTCAAAATAAAGTCTGTTAATGCTAAAAAAAAGACATATCATACTGACATATGAGATTAGATAAAAAAAATATAATAGTTACAGCAGCTGCACAAGGTATTGGAAGAGCAACAGCCATTAAATTTGCAAATGAGGGAGCTAAGGTTTTAGCAACTGATATTAATGAAGATAAACTTAAAGAATTAAAAAATGAGAATGAAAGTATCCAAACTATAAAATTAGATTCAACAAATAAAAATGATGTTGCAACCTTTTGCGCCTCTGTAGATAAGGTTGATGTTTTATTTCATGCTGTAGGTTTTGTTCACCATGGAACAATTCTTGATTGTGATGAAAATGAATTTTTACGATCAATCAATGTCAATATATTTTCTGCATATTTAATGACGTACAACCTTTTACCAAAAATGTTGAAAGCAAAGAAAGGTAATATAGTTATTGTTTCTTCTGCTGCATCTAGTGTTAAAGGTGTACCTAATAGGTTTATCTATGGAACTACAAAAGCAGCATTAAATGGTTTTGTTAAAGCTGTAGCTATTGATCATATAAAAGAGGGAATTCGCTGTAATGCCATTTTGCCAGGAACTGTTGAAACACCTTCTTGGGAAGGTAGAGTTAATATGGCCGATGATCCTGTTAAGGCAAGATCAGACTTTATAGCACGACAGGCTATGGGTAGATTGGCACAACCAGAAGAGATAGCATCGCTTGCAACTTACTTAGCTAGTGACGAATCAGATTTTGTTACTGGAACATTAAATTTAATTGATGGAGGATGGACTTTATAATGAAAACTTTAAGATACAGAATTGGAAATGAAGTTAAGCCAGGAATACTTGATCAAGAAGGGAATATCCGTGATGTATCATCTCTTGTCATGGATTGGGATAATAAAAATGTAACTATTGACAAATTGAATGAAGTGAAAAAAATTGATCCTACATCTTTACCTCTAGTTGAAAACAGTGATGGATATGCACCTTGTGTTCGTAAAGAAAGTATAGGAAAATTTATTTGTATCGGCCTAAATTATTCTGATCATGCTGAAGAAACAGGCCAGAAAGTTCCACCTGAACCAATTATTTTTGCAAAAGCAACAAGTGCCGTTATTGGACCAAACGATGATGTTGAGATTCCAAAAAAATCAGTAAAATCTGACTGGGAAGTTGAGCTTGGTGTTATTATTGGAAAAGAAGCAAAATATATTTCTGAGAGCGAATCACAATCTCATATTGCTGGATACTGTGTCATCAATGATCTCAGCGAAAGAGAATTTCAAATAGAACATTCCGGTCAATGGGTTAAAGGAAAGTCTTGTGACACATTTGGTCCAATCGGACCATATTTGGTTACTACCGATGAAGTACCAGAACCTCAAAACTTAAAAATGTGGCTTGATGTAAATGGTAAAAGAATGCAAGATGGATCAACAAGCACAATGGTTTACGGAGTAAACTTTTTAATAAGTTATTTAAGTCAATTCATGTCATTACAACCTGGAGATATCATCTCAACAGGCACACCGCCAGGAGTTGGAATGGGAATGAAACCACAAGTATTTTTAAAAGCAGGTGATGTAATGAAACTTGGTATTGAGGGTTTGGGAGAACAAACTCAAAAAACTATTCAGGCGTAATGTTTGGCAATATTAATAATTGTCATAATGTTAAAGATTTTAGAAACTTAGCAAAAAAAAGACTGCCTAGTCCAATATTCCATTACATCGATGGTGCTGCTGATGATGAGATAACTTATAAAAGAAATACAGATGCCTATGAGCAATGTGACTTGATTCCAAATGTATTAAGTGGCGTTGATAAAGTTGATATGTCAACTACTGTAATGGGACAAAAGTTAGATATGCCTTTGTATTGTGCACCAACTGCTCTTCAAAGATTGTTTCATCATGAAGGTGAAATTGGAGTTGCAAAAGCTGCAGAAAAATTTGGAACAATGTTTGGAATTTCTTCTTTAGGGACTGCTAGCATTGAAGAAATATCAAATTTAGTCAAAACACCAAAATTATTTCAACTTTATGTTCACAAAGACAAAGGTTTGAACAAAGCTCTTATAGAAAGATGTAAAGAATCAAATTTTGAAGCAATGGCTGTGACTGTAGATACTGCTGTTGGAGGAAACCGTGAACGAGATTTGTATACAGGTTTTACAATTCCAATGAAGTTAAAACTTAATAGTGTCTTAAGTTTTATGCTCCACCCAAAATGGGCAGTAGATTATTTTATAAAACCAAAATGGGAATTAAGTAATCTAAAGGATCACATTAATGAAGGCACAACAGTAATGACAACCATAGGAGATTACTTCACAAAAATGCTTGATAATTCCATGAGTTGGAAAGATGTAGAAAATATTAATAAAGAGTGGGGACGACATTTTGCAATTAAAGGGGTGATGTCCGTAGACGATGCAAAAAAAGCTGTAGATGTAGGTGCGTCAGCCATAATGGTTTCAAATCATGGAGGTCGACAATTAGATGGCTCTAGATCACCATTTGATCAACTAGCTGAAATTGTTGATGCTGTTGGAGATAAAATAGATGTAATTTGCGAAGGAGGAATCAGAAGAGGTACTCATGTTTTAAAAGCACTGTCACTTGGTGCAAAAGCTTGTTCTGGTGGAAGAATGTATTTATATGCTTTAGCAGCAGGAGGTCAAAAAGGTGTTGAAAAAAGTTTATCTAATTTACGTAATGAAATTGAACGAGATATGAAATTAATGGGAGTTTCTAACGTAAAAGAACTAACAAGAAAAAATCTCAAATTCAGATAAATCAACAACTTTCTTAAAAAAAATATTTATTCTAATTCAATTTTATTTTACAAATTTTTTATGAATGATGAAATTGAACCAATCCTAGTTGGTGAAACTGATGATATTGAAGTTGGAACTGTGGAGAGTTTTGAACATGACGATTTTAATTACGCGGTCTATCATTTAGAGCCAGGATTTTTTTGTACACAAGGAAACTGTAATTGCGAGGAGAAAGCACCTTTAAGTGAATCTGAAATTGAAGGAGAAGAGTTAGAGTGTGTTGGTTGTGGTAATACTTATAGTATTGTTTCGGGTGATTGTATTAGTGATCCTGAATTAGAGGGCCTTAAGATCTTTGACATCTCCGAAGAGGATGGAAATATTTACTTAAATATCTAACTTATAATATTAAGATTTATAATATTATTTTTGTTTAAATTTTTACTTTTAGTTAAAAAATCAAAAACATTTTCACACGACTCTACAGACATCCTTTTTCTGCATTCTAGAGTTAAAGCAGCATTATGTGGTGTCAACAAAGTATTACTTAAAGAAAATAGTTTATGTTTTTCTATTGGTGGCTCTTTTTCAAATACATCAACACCAGCTCCAAAGATTTTTTTATTTTTTAACGCTTCATATAAGGCATCTTCATTAATTATACCACCTCTTGCTGTATTAATTAAAATCATATTAGATTTAAAGGTTTCAAATTGATCAAAAGAAATCAAATTTTTAGTTTCTTCATTTAAAGGTAAATGGATACTTACATAATCAGCAATCTTAAAACCTTCTTCTTTATTGATTGGAATACATTTATTATTTTTTATTTCTTCATCTGAAAGAAATGGATCATGAACATAAATTTCCATTTCAAACCCACTACATCTTTTTGCTAGAGCTTTTCCTATTCGACCAAAACCAAGAATTAAAATTTTTTTATTATAGAGTTCAAAGTAGTCGGGTAGATTTCCCTTTTCTTGAAATTTACCTAATTTAACTAATCTATCTGATTCAAAAATATTTTTTGTTAAACAAAGCATCATTGTCATTACATGTTCAGCTACGCTGGTCGCATTTGCTTTTCCAGTAATGGCCATAGCTATTTTATTATTATTTAAATATTGAGTATCCACATTGTCATAGCCAACACCGTGTCTAGCAACAATTTTTAGATTCTTTGCTTTTGAGAGAATATTTTTATTTAGTTCTGCCGTTCTTACGACAATACCATCCACATCTTTTAATTTTTCTATTAGATGATATTCATCACTATTATTAGTGACAAAGTATTCAATATTATTTTTATCAAATATCTCATATCCACTAGGATGAATTTCACCAACAACCCCAACTTTCATGAATAATTTTATATTCTAAAATATTAGAAAAATAAATTGTTTAACTCTTTAAATTATTTTTTTATTATAATAGTATGTATTTTTTTTGTGAAAGGAACATATGAAAACAGTTAGAATGTCATGTTCACATGCATTAATTAAATATTTAACTATGCAAAAAATTTTAATTAATGGAAAAAAAGAACCACTATTTCCAGGTGCTTTCGGTATTTATGGCCATGGTAATGTTGCTTGTATTGGACAAGCTATGGAAGAATATCAAAATGAACTTCCTGGATACAGAGGTCATCATGAACAAAATATGGCACTAACAGGTATTGCATATGCTCGTGCCAAAAGAAGACAACAAATATTTGTAGCAACTTCATCTGTTGGACCTGGTTCTACTAATATGGTTACAGCTGCTGCAGTTGCTTTAAGTAATAGACTTCCAATTTTACTTTTACCAGGTGATACATTTTCTAGTCGTTTTCCGGATCCTGTTTTACAACAAGTAGAACATTTTAATTCTCCCTCAGAAACTCAAAATGATTCATTTAAATCTGTATCAAGATATTTTGATCGAATTACTAGGCCTGAACAAATTTTAACATCTTTACCTCAGGCAATTAATGTAATGCTTGATCCTGCAGACTGTGGCCCAGCAGTAATTTCTATGTCTCAAGATGTTCAAGGAGAAGCCTATGATTATCCTGAAATCTTTTTTGAAGAAAAAATTCATGAAATTAGAAGAATTCATCCTGATCCAAATCAAATACAAAAGGCAGCTGATAAATTAAAAAAATCTAAACAACCAATCATTATTTCAGGTGGAGGTGTTTTATATTCAGAAGCAGAAAAGGAAATTTCAGTTTTTGCAAAAAAACATAATATTCCTGTAACAGCAACCGTGATGGGTATTGGTTGTATGAAAAAAGATGATCCCTATTATATAAGTGCAATTGGATGTTTAGGAGAAGGCTCATCTAATAACCTTGCTACTGATACAGATTTAGCACTAGCTGTGGGAACAAAGTTAGGAGACTTTACAACTGGCTCTTGGACTAATTTTGAAAATGAAAATTTTCAACTCGTATCAATAAATACTTCACGATTTGATACTACAAAACATCGCGCAACTCCTGTTGTAAGTGATGCAAAAATTGGACTTCAAGAATTATCAAAGGCATTAGGAGATTGGAAAGCACCAGATAATTGGTACCAGCGTTCAATTGATGAAAGAAATAAATGGGATGAATATGTTACCAAAGAAAGTGGACCAACAAACCAAGAATTACCATCATATGCTCATGCTGTAGGTGCAGTTTACAGAAACTCAGATCCATCAGATATTGTAGTAACTGCAGCTGGAGGGTTAGTTGGCGAAGTGGTTCAAATATGGAAACCTAAAGAACTAAATACTTTTGAAACTGAATGGGGTTTTAGTTGCATGAGTTATGAAATATCAGGCGCACTTGGAATCAAAATGGCAAAACCTGAACAAGATGTAATTGTATTTGTAGGTGATGGTTCATATCTCTTACAAAATAGCGATATCTACAGTTCAGTTTTATATGATAAAAAATTAATTATAGTTGTTTGTGATAATGGCGGTCACATGGTTATTAATAGATTGCAACTAGCAAAAGGTGGAAATGAATATCTTTGTAATCTCAATGCAGCTAGGGCGACAAATGTACAGTTTGTAGATTTTGAGGCTCACGCAAAAAGTATGGGGGCAAATGGTGAGACTGTTAAATCCATTTCAGAGTTAGAGGCTGCTTTCAAAAGAGCAAAAGAATCAGACAAAACATATGTTATTTCTATGAAAACAGATGGGTATGAATGGTTAGAAGGGACAGCTTTCTGGGAAAGTCCAACACTTGAAGTAGATAATACCGAAGGTAAGAAATCAGCTCTTAATGAATTTTTAGAAGGAAAAAATAAACAACGTAAGGGTGTATAAAAAAAATCTTCTTCTAAATTAAACATTGTATGAGTCAAAACAAGCCTATAATTTTATTAGATCCATACCCAAGAACAATGGAGCTACTTTTTTCTAAAGAAAATTTACAATATTTAAAAAAAAATTTTAAACTCATTACTGCTCCAAACAAAAATAAAAATAATTTTTATGAAAAAAACTTACCAAAGGCAGATTATATTTTTGGGCAACCCAATTTACCTACATCTTTAATTTCTCAATCAACAAAACTTAAAGCAATATTTAATGTTGAAAGCAATTTTATGGACAATATGGATTACGATTATTGTTTTAGAAAAGGAATACATGTTTTAGCAACATCGCCTGTGTTTGCGCAACCTGTTGCTGAAATGGCAATGGGCCTTACTTTATCTATAGCCAGAAGTATTCATATCGCTCACTCAGACTTTATTTCAAAAAAAGAAAAATATGGTGGCGCGATAAGTCAGAATAATTTTTTAATAAAAAATAAAATATTTGGTTTAATTGGATTTGGTGATTTAGCTAAATCACTTACTCCTATACTCAAAGCATTCTCTAATAATATCATTGCTTATGATCCTTGGGTTCCCAATAAAGAAATTGAAAAATTTGATGTTAACCCTACCAGTTTAAATTCATTACTCAAAAATGCTGACATAATTTATGTATTAGCTTCCATTACTTCCTCTAATGAATCTATGATTAATTCTTCTAAACTTAAATTAATAAAAGATGGATCAGTCTTTGTATTAATGAGTAGAGCAGCCATAATAAATTTTGATGATTTTTTTAATTTTTTAAAAAATAGAAATGTGTTTGCTGCCATTGATGTTTTTCCACAAGAACCATTTCCTAAAAATCATAAATTAAGAAAACTCAAAAATGTAATTTTTTCACCGCATAGGGCTGGTGCATTAGACAGTGCGTTTAAAGAGATGGGTGAATTAGTAATTCAAGATTTAAAACTTATTTCAAAAGGCTTACCTCCGAAATTATGTAAAAAAGCTGAAAGAGAAACTGTTAAATATTTACGATCAAAACCAGTTGATATTAATTAAAATTTATTTAAAAACACACTTATGTCAGATAATTTAGTACTAGAAGCAAAATCAGTTTCAAAATTTTTTGGTACTATTACAGCTCTTCAAAATGTAGATCTTCATTTAAATAAAGGCGAGGTACTTGGTGTCGTCGGCGATAACGGTGCTGGGAAATCTACATTAATGAAAGTTTTATCGGGACTATATAAGCCAAGTGAAGGTTCACTTTTTTTTGATCAAGAAAAGGTAACTTTAAATAGTCCCAGAGACTCCCAAAATTTGGGTTTAGAAATGGTCTATCAGGATTTAGCACTAGCTGGGAATCTCCCTATCGGTGATAATATTTTTTTAGGAAGAGAACCAACAAGAAAAGTTGGTCCTTTTAATTTTTTAGATCATAAAAAAAGAAAACAATTAACGGAAGAGCATCTTTCAAAACTAAAAATAAACGTAAAGAGTGCTGATCAAAAGGTTGAAGAATTATCTGGTGGACAAAGACAAGCTGTTGCAATTGCTAGAGCTACAGCTTTTAATGCAAAAATTGTATTGATGGATGAACCAACAGCAGCACTTGCTGTTAAGGAAGTTGGGAAAGTTTTAGATTTAATTTTAAATCTTAAAAAGTTAGGTGTTAGTGTAATAGTAATTAGTCACCGAATGGATGATATTTTTACTGTTTGTGATCGTGTAATGGCACTTTTTCAAGGAACAAACTTCGCTGAATCAGAATTAAAAAACACTTCAAGAGACGAAGTGATTGGATGGATCATGGGGAAAAAAGATTAATGGATAAGAATCAAGAATCTTTGTTTGTCAGACTTATTCCTTTTTTTGAAAGATATGGGATCTTATTACTTATTCTAATAATGATTGCTGTCTTGCATTTGTTGCAACCTGATGTGTTTTTATCATGGAGAAATGTAACAAATATTTTTAAACAAGTTTCTTGGCAGTCTATGTTAGCACTTGGTGTCTTCATGGTAATAGTTACAGCAGGAATAGATTTATCAGTCGGCTCAATTATTATGTTATCATTAATGGGACTTGCTATTGCTTCAAAAGCAGGAATGCCTTGGTACGTGGTTATGTTAGTTGCACCAGCAATTGGATTTTTGTGCGGTATGTTTAATGGTATTGGCATTACCTTACTTCGAATGCCTCATCCGTTTATTATGACTTTAGGAACGCTGTACATATTTAGAGGAATTGGAAACCTTATTTCTGGAGGAGTGCCAATAACAGGTTTTGCTGAACAGATAAGAGTTATCGGAAATGGTAAAATTAAACTGGATGTTTTTTTTGGAGAAGGGGCGCGAGAGTACATTCCTACAAGTTTAATTTTAATGATTGTTATATTCTTTATCTTTTGGGTTTTTTTAAACCATACACGAATAGGTAAATGGATTTATGCGATTGGTGGTAACCCTGGAGCAGCAAGAGCAGCAGGTATAAATGTCGATCGTATTTTAATCGTAGTTTACACCCTTTGTGGTTTCTTGGCTGGTATTGGAGGTTTAATTTTAGCTGGAAGAACAAATTCTGCTTACCCAAATGCTGGTTTACAATCTGAGTTAGATGCGATTGCAGCAGTCATTATAGGTGGTGCAAGCTTCTTTGGGGGCAGAGGAACCGTTTTAGGTGTGTTTGCTGGAGTCATGATTATGGGCATACTCCGAAATGGTCTAAATTTAATGAATGTTAGTGTTTTTTGGCAACAAGTTCTTATTGGGTCAATTATTATTTTGGCTGTTTATATTGATGTTCTTAGAAGACAGCTTGCGACCAGAACATAATATTAAAAAATAACAACTTTCTGACAAACAGTCACTTGATTAGATTTCATTTTTGATTAATGATTAAAAAAAAATTTTAGGAGGAAAAATGAAATTTTTTATTTCTTTAATTACTACTTCTATATTGTTTTTTTCAGGTAGTCTGCTTGCAGGCTCACATGCAAAAACAATAATGCTAAGTACTAAAGGACCAGGTGCTGGAAACCCTTTTTGGGCTTCAGTTGAAGCTGGTGCTAAAGATGCTGCTGAAGAGTTTGGTGTAAACCTAATCATTCTTTCACCACCACAAGAAAGTGATGTTATGGCTCAGGTAGCTCAAATTGAAGACCAAATTGCAAAAGGTGTAGACGGTATTGCGATTGCACCAACTGACCCTAACGCAGTTGCACCAATTCTTGATGATGCAATGGCTTCAGGTGTTCCAGTTGTATACATTGATACTAATGGAATTAATGAAGGTGTAACTTTCATTGGTACAAACAATATCAATGGTGCTGCTTTAGCTGCTCAATACATTTGTGATAATGTTCCAAGTGGTTCTGATGTTGCAATTCTTCAAGGAATGATAACTCAAACTACTGGTCAGCACAGAGCTGAAGGATCTAGCAAAGGTCTTAAAGCATGTGGTATGAACGTTGTTGCTGAACTTCCAGCTAACTGGGATACTGCACAAGGTATGTCAGTAACGGAAGATATCATCACTGGTAACCCAAATCTAAAAGCAATCTTTGCTTCTAATGATAATATGGGTCTAGGCGCTATCCAAGCATTAAAAAATGCGGATATGCTAGATGATGTTGTAGTTGTTGGATTTGATGCTAACCCTGATGCTGCTGCAAGTGTAATGGCTGGTGAAATGTCAGCAACTATTGCTCAATTCTCATACAATATGGGATACATGGGTGTAGAAAATGCACTTAAATTAGCTAATGGTGAGAGTATTCCAGATAACATCGATACTGGAACTGTATTAGTTACTAAAGAAAACGCTGCAGACTTTATGTAAGTCAAAGCTAAAACTTATTTTAAAGGGCCGTAGTTATTACGGCCTTTTTTTTTACTATTCCATCTTTTACAATTGATTTATAGAAACAAATTATGAAAAATATTGGACTAATTGGTTGTGGTAATATTGCAGAAACTTATTTTAGAGCTCAGGAATATTTTAATAATATAAATTTTGTAGCTTGTGCTGATATCAATTTAGATGCAGCTAAAAAAACAGCTGAGCAGTACAATATTGCAGCTCTATCAGTTGATGAAATATTAAATGACAAAAATGTAGACATTATTCTTAATCTCACAATCCCTCAAGCGCACTATGAAATATCGAAAAGAGCTCTTGAGGCAAACAAACATGTTTATTGTGAAAAACCAATGAGTGTTAAATTTGATGATGCAAAAGAATTATTAAATTTAGCAAAAAAAAATAGCTTATATATTGGTAATGCCCCTGATACTTTTTTAGGAGGAGGAGGACAGCTTACTAGAAATTTAATTGATAATAATGATATTGGACAAGTTCTTACCGGGAATTTTATTTTTGCTTTTCCAGGTGTTCAAGATTTTCACCCAAGTCCTGAGTCTTGGTTTCAAGAAGGAGGAGGGCCTGTAATAGATATGGGTCCATATTTTTTTACAACACTTGTTAATCTTCTAGGTCCTGTAAAAAATATACGAGGAAGAGGAGCAAAATTTTTTGATAAAAGAGAATACAAAGCTGGTCCAAAAAAAGGAGAAACCTTTAATGTTGATATCCCAACTTCTTATATGTTTAATATTGAGTTTCAAAATAAAGCTATCATTCAAGGTTTCATTTCATTTGATGTTTTAAATCATAAACGTAATCATATGGAACTTTATGGAACGAAAGGTTCAATAGTAGTGCCTGATCCAAATATGTTTGGTGGTCCTGTATCTATATCTGGTGAGTTTGGATCTGAATGGAAAGATATCAGTGTCGAAGATAAACCCCTTGGAAAAACAAATATAGTTAACCATAGCGGTAGAAGTAATGAAGCGCCTGAACAAGCAAACTATAGGGGTATTGGCCTTGCTGAAATGATTGATGCAATAGAAAATAATAGAATGCATAGATGTAATGGAGAACTTGCTCTTCACGTTTTGGATGTCATCGAGTGTGCCATGATTTCTTCAATTTATAAAGTGGAGGTTGAACTTCGCTCCTCATGCGTGAAGCCTGAACCCATGCATGATGATTTCATAAGGCAAATCCTTAAAAAAATATAAATTTTACTAAGCTACTGATCAGTGCGATAATTTTACTACCTAATTCCCAATATTTCTCCTTGTTTTACATACCTATTCTTGTTAGGAAAAAATTATTTATAGGAGGAATGCATGAAAAAAATTGCTTCAATTATTCTTGCCTCTGTAGCGCTTTTTGCTACTTCAGCGAAGGCAGAATACAAATTTAACTTCGTAATGCACAGTGATACGAACAATGCTTTCTGGGCAGCTGTTCATAAAGGTTTTAAAGATGCTTGTGCACAAATTAATGCTGATTGCCAAATGTTAACTCTTTCAGGTGATGGAGATCAACAAGAGCAATTACAAAACTTAGAGTCTTCAATAGCTCAAGGTGTTGATGGTATCGTAACTACAATTACTAACCCAACTATCTTTGATGCTGCAGTTGATGAAGCATTAGCTGCTGGTATTCCAGTAATTACAGCTAATACTGATGATCCAGAAGGTGCTGCTGGTAGTAACAGACTAGCATATGTTGGACAAGACTTAGAAGCAGCTGGTTATGAATTAACAGCTAATCTTTCTGAAATGTTTCCTGATGGAGATATTCACGTTTTAATCGGTGTTGCAGACATGAACCAATCATGGGCATACACTAGAGGAAACGGTATTGCACGTTTCATGGAAGATTACAAAGCGGCTAACCCTGATAGAAAAGTAACTTATGAGAAAATCGAGTCAGGTCTAGATCTTTCAACTGTTGGAAACAGAGTGGCAGCTTATGTTCAAGCTAACCCAAATACAACTGCATATCTTGATGTAGGTTTCTGGGAAGCTGGTGCGGCTGCAGCAGTAAGAAACTTAGGTTATGGACCTGGTGAAATTCTTCTTGCTGGTTTCGACTTAGTTGACGTAGTTTTCGAAGAAATGGACAAAGGTTATGTTCAACTAACAGTTGACCAACAGCCATACTACCAAGGTTACATGTCAGTTCACCAATTATACTTAATGAACAAGTATGGTTTAAGTGCACTAGATATCAATACTGGTAAAGCTATGATTGGTCCTGATGATGTTGAAACAATCAGATCATTCAAAGGAATGTCAGTTAGATAAATATCTTAACCAGGCTCTTTAAATAGAGCCTGGTTTTTTTTAAAATAAAAAAAATATGAGTAAAAATTATAGTCTTAGAAGTTTATTAGTAAGACCAGAAGTAGCAACTTTCTTAATGTTTCTAGCAATAATGATCGGATTTTATATTGCTAATGAAAGATTTTTAGATGCAAGAAATATAAGAATAGTTATGGGTATTACACCCGAATATATTATTGTTGCTATTGGGATTGCAATATTAATGATCTCAGGTGAATTTGATTTATCTGTAGGCTCTGTTTTTGCATTAGTCCCGATGACTATTGTGCAAATGGTGCATCAAGGGATACCACCTTGGTTCGCTATTTTTCTAGGATTAATGATTGGTATTATTGTTGGTTTTGTTAATGGATTTATTACCTTAAGATTTGGAATTCCTTCTTTCATAGCAACTCTTGGAATGCTCTATATTGCTAGAAGTCTTACAACTGTAGCTACTGCAGGATTTCCACCACCATTTCCTCATATTTTACCAAATGAGTTATTCGTTTATCAATTTGAGTTATTTAGAGCTTCCTTGTACTGGGCTCTTTTAGTTGCCGTAGTTTTAGGTGTTATGCTTCACAGAAGTAATGTTGGTAATTGGATCTATGCAACTGGCGGAGATCAAAACGCTGCATCTTCAATGGGAATAAAGACTGGAAACGTTAAAATGTTTTGTTTCATCTTATGTGGTTTCTTAGCTGGCTTTGCTGGAATGATTCAAACATTTAGATTGGAAGCACCATTACCATCTCAAGGATACTTATTAGAACTAGAGTCAATTGCTGCAGCAGTTATTGGTGGCGTCAGTTTATTTGGAGGTATCGGAACAGTTTTTGGTGCCGTTATTGGCGCAATACTAATCAGGTTTTTAGAAAGTGGAATCATTATGGCTAGAATAGATGCTGAATGGTTTAGAGCAGGTTTAGGTTCTTTAATTATTATAGCCGTCGTGTTTAATACTTATATAAGTAGAAGAGCGACGCGAATTGGTCAAAACAAGGCAAAGGATTAAAGATGGAAGATATAATAGTTTGTGAGGGTTTAAACAAATACTATTCAGGAGTTCATGCTTTAAAAGATTTAAGCTTAAAGATAAAAAAAGACTCTGTTGTTGGTCTTATTGGAGACAATGGTGCTGGTAAATCAACATTAATTAAAATTTTATCTGGAGCACATCAACCTGATTCAGGTCATATATATTTTGAAGGTAATAAGGTTAAATTTAAATCTACAAAAGAAGCAATGAATTTAGGCATTGAAACAATTTATCAGTATTCAGCTTTGATCCCTGAAATGTCTATTGCAAGAAATATTTTTATTGGACGTGAACAAACTCAATATAATGTTGGCAATTTTGGTTTGATGAAAACTAAAACCATGCAGGACGATGCTATGAAAGCATTAACAGATGTAGAATTGCATCTTCGATCTCCAGATACACCAGTTAACCAATTATCTGGAGGGGAAAGACAAGGTGTTGTCATTGCAAGAGCAATGTATTTTAAATCAAAAGTTTTAATATTAGACGAACCAACAAACCACCTATCAGTAAAAGAAACAAATAAAGTACTAAGGTTTGTAGAAGGATTAAAAAGCCAAGGCGTAACATCAATATTTATTACTCACAACTTGAGTCATGTGTATCCAATTGCTGATCATTTATGTGTAATGGCAAGAGGTGAAAAAATTGCTGATTTGGATAAAAAGGATACAACAATAGATCATCTCACTGATTTATTAGTAAATGGATAATTTTGGGAGGAATTATGATTAGTGATGCGCAAATAAAACAATATAACCAAGAAGGTTATACGATCGTTGAAAATGTTTTTAGTATGGATGAGTTAAATCCAATATTAAATGAATTTGAAGAAATTGTTGATGATTTTGCAGAAAAAGCTTTTCAAGCTGGAAAAATTACAAACAAACATGATGATAAAGATGTTTTTAAAAGACTAGCTGCTCTCGAAAGAGATTTTAAAGGTTCTTCAGTTTTAATTCATCATAGAGGTGAATTAAAACCAGCACTTGCTAACTTATGGGGATCAAAAAAACTTTTAGATATGGTTGAAAATTGGGTTGGCAAAGATATTTCTGGTCATCCAGTTTGGAATATTAGATCTAAAACACCTCAGACAGCTAGGATGACAGTTCCATGGCACCAAGATTCTGCTTATTTAAAAGATGGAGCAGAAAAAACCACTCAGCCTGCTGCGTGGATTCCATTTCTTGATGTAAATAAACATAATGGATGCATGCAAGTTGTTCCTGGGGGACATAGACCTGAAAGAGTTTTGAATCATAAATTAGAAAAGAAAGATGGTTCAGTAAAAGATTCTTGGTATTTATTTATTGAAGACAAAGATATTCCAGAGGAGAAAGTTGTTACTTGTGAAATGAAGGCTGGTTCAGTTTTATTTTTACATCAATTAGTTCCTCATCGATCACTTGAAAATTTATCTGAGGATGTAAGATGGAGTGTTGACCTAAGATTTCAAAATCCAAAAGATGAAGCTGGTTTTCATACTGGTTTGGTTGATCCAATCATAATGAGAAAATCAGAAGACCCAAGCTATACAGCTGATTGGGATTCTTGGTTTAAAGGTTATGAAGAAGAACACACTAAATTTAGAGGGACTTCAAAAAAAGACCAATTTGACTCCACAGTTGATGGGTCATGGTTAGATCGTTGGGATAATTAATTTAATTATCAAGCATGGAAGTTAATCTCGATGATTGGTACAGACCAGAAGTCGACAGAAAAAAATTAAAAACCTTAAGTAAAAGAAGAGATCTACCTGGACTAATCCATTTCTTTTTTTATTTTTTATCTTTATTTGCATCAGGTTATCTAGCGTACCTAACTTTAGGAACTTGGTGGACATATTTGTTCTTTTTTATTTACGGTACAATTTACGCTTTTAGTGTAGCGAACTGGCACGAAACTGTTCATCGAACTGCTTTTAAGACACGTTGGATAAATGAATTTTTTTATCACATCAGTTCTTTCATGTGTGATTTTGAAGGATTTAGATGGCGTTGGAGTCATACTTTTCATCACTCAAAAACAATGCAAACTGAAGATGATTATGACCACGAAATACAAGTCTCAAGACCAATAGAACTACTTGCATTTTTCTTAAATTTTATTCCTTTAACAGATTTATTATATCCACATAAATTAATTAAATTCGAAGTCTTAAAACATGCGTTTGGAAAATTTACTCCAGTTATTGATATAACTGCTCCAAAAGAAGAAAAGAAAAAAATTCTTTGGAACTCAAGATTGTATGTCTTTATTTGGGTATTAGTAATTGTATACTCTTTTTACATAGGTTCTTTCTTACCAATAATTTATATTATTTTACCAACTTATATTGGGAAACCAATTTGGTTTGCAGTTAATGTAACTCAACATCTGGCAGCAAAAGTTGACACAAAGGATCATCGTCTCAGCACATATTCTGTGAGAATTAATCCAGTTCTAAGTTTCCTATATTGGCACATGGAATACCATTTAGAACATCATATGTTTCCAATGGTACCATCATATAATTTGAAGAAATTAAGAAAAGAAATTGATAACGAGTTGCCGAAGCCATTCACCAGTCTCTATGATTTTTATAAAAAAGTTTTACCAGCAGTTATTGCCTTAGCAACTGATCAAAATAAATATTATAAAGTAAATTTAAATAACTAAATTTACCAGGAACCAGAATTCTCCATTGATTTCCAAGGTTCTTGTTCTGGTAAAGATTCTCCTTCTTGTAAGATTTCAATAGAAATCCCATCAGGTGATCGCACAAATGCCATATGTCCATCACGAGGAGGTCTGTTAATTGTAACACCATTGTCCATTAATTTTTGACACACATCATAAATATTACTAACACTATAAGCTAGATGACCAAAGTTTCTGCCACCAGAATATTTTTCTGGATCCCAGTTATAGGTTAATTCTAATAAACCAGTTTTTTCATCACTATTTTCAGCAGCTAAAAAAATTAGTGTAAATTTTCCTTTTTCGTTTTCAATTCTTCTAACTTCTTTTAGACCAAGTTTATTACAATAAAAATCAAGTGAAGCATCGACATTTTCAACCCTAACCATTGTGTGTAAATATTTCATTGAGAATAATTAACACTATAAATTATTTTTTTTCAATTATTATTTTATTTAAAAAATCCGAAAAAATTAATTTTAATAATTAATTCATTGATGAGTATTAAAAAATGTAATTATTGCCAATAAATATCATTATTTTAAAAAATTTTAGATCTTAAAAATATTGTATAAATTTCTATATCCGCTAGATTAAATTCATTATTTAAACATATTGGGAGGAAAAATGAATATTTTAAATTTTGTAATTAAGAAAATTTACCTAATTACTTTATCTTTTTTTCTATCATTTGGTTTTATATCAAGCAGCTATGCGATTGATATAACGATTTGGGATTTAAGTGGTAGAAATGGTCAGGATGAATTTTATGATAATCTTAACAAGGAATACAAAAAAATTAATCCTGATGTAAATATAATTTTACAAACATTTGAAAATGAAGCTTACAAAACTCAAATTCAAGTAGCCTTAAATGGTAATGATGGACCGGATGTATTTTTTAACTGGTTTGGAGAAGATAGTGCTCGTTTAGCAAGAGCGGGATTAGCATTAGATATCACTCCTTACGCAAATGTTGAGGGTGGCTACGGTAATTACATAAGTGAAGGATTATCAAATACAACAGCTGTTAATGGTAAAATATATGGAGTTCCAAATACTTCAGTATCAAAATATTTTCACTATGACCCTGCTTTTTTTGAAGCAAATAGTTTGGAAGTTCCAAAAACATTTGATGATTTATTAAATCTTTGTAAAGACATCAGAGCAATTGATTCCTCAATTGTTCCATGGCCTCTAGGAAACTCAGAAAGATGGAAGCTTAATCACGTTATAACTATGTTAAACCAAAGAGTTGTAGGTGAAGAAAATACTGCGGCAGATTATAACTTATCTGCATCAGAAGATGAGTTATTTACTAACCCAGCGTATGTTGAGGCTTGGCAAAAAGTTGTAGATCTGCAAGATGCAGGTTGTTTCCAAGATGCTCCAAACGCTACACATCCAGATCTAACAAGATCAATGTTTGCATCACAAATTTCACCAATGATTTATTGTGGTACATGGTGTGGAGGTATCTTTAATGGTGAAGGTTTTTCTGACTTTAGCTATTTTAGATTCCCAGAAGTAGTTGGTGGTGCTGGTGCAGCAACTGTAGGTTTCTTAGTTCCATCAGGTATGATGGTATCAGCAAAAACACCTCATCCAGAAATTGCAGCACATGTTGCCTCGTTTATGGTTTCAGATGATATGGCATTGCAAGCAGCTGAACTAATGGGTTTCATGCCTTCTAATCCAACAAAAATTGGCGAAATGAGTAATCCAACTCATTGGTTTAATTTTTATGTTAATGATATTGCAGACAAAACAGGTCATGTAAATGTTTTGGATGTTTTATTAGAAGCTAATGTTTCAAATGCTTATCTTGATATGGGTACTGAAATTCTAAATAGAACGAAGACTCCACAAGAAGCTATGGATTTTATTAGGCAGGTTGCTTTAGAAGCTAAAGCAGCGATGTAAATATTTTATTAATTTCGGCTATTTCTTAATAGCCGAAATTTTTTATGAACAAAAATAATACACAAACAAATATTTTTTCTTTGTCAAATGACAAAGTATCAGCCACTATACTTCTTGTACCGGCTTTAATATTTTGTACGATTTTTATCTTTATTCCTGCCATTGGTACAATTGTAGGATCATTTTATAGCTACAGCCTTACCTCAATGAACAATTGGAAATGGGTTGGCTTTGGGAATTACGTTCAAGCAACGCAGGATGAATATTTTTGGGTAGCGTTGAAAAATAACTTTATAATAGTTTTTGCTTCTATTGTTCTTCAGGTAGGTGTTGGAACAATTTTAGCAGCAATTCTTGATCGAGGAATAAAATATGGAAGGGTAATTTTTCGAACCATAATATTTACTCCAATGGTCATATCATCAGTTGCAGTGAGTTTAATTTGGTTAATAATCTATGACCCAAATGTTGGTATATTAAATGCTATCTTTAAATCTATTGGTTTATCAACACCGTCTAAGGGGTGGTTAGGAGATCCTAATATTTCAATTTGGATGATAATGATAACAGCTGCATGGCAAAATACAGGGTTTATGATGGTCTTAATTCTTGCTGGTCTGCAAGGAGTTTCTAAAGAGGTGTATGATGCAGCTGAAATAGATGGTGCAACTGGAGTTAAAGCTTTTTGGTATATTACGCTTCCAATGATTAGAAATGTTTTGATTGTTGCAATTTTGATAACAACCATAGGGGCATTTAAAGTTTTTGAATTTATTTTTGTATTTACTCAAGGAGGGCCATCCAATGCAACTCAAGTTTTAGGTACTTACATTTATTTACAAGCATTCAATTTGCTACATATGGGATATGCTAATGCATTATCCGTAATACTTCTTTTAATCGCATTATTTTTGGGATGGTTACAACTTAAATCCAGCAGGAAAGCTTAATGAGTAGATTTAAAATAGCAAACATAATAGCTTATGGTTTTGTAACACTGTTTAGTATTTATGTTTTAATGCCAATTTTAGTAATGGTATTAACAACATTTAAATCTAAAAGAGAAATTTTTTTAGAACCTTTAGGATTGCCTGGTCAATTTGGCTTATCTTCATTTGAAAGAGCTCTAACTGTAGGGCTTGGCAGTTTCATGTTAAATTCTTTTATTGTATCTTTTTTTGCTGTTTTTTTAATTGTTACCATTTCAGGAATGGCAGCGTATGTACTATCAAGAATTGATTTTAAAATTAATAAATATGTTTATTTACTAATAGTAGCAGGTTTTGCAATTCCACCTGCTGCAGTGCTTGTTCCTTTATATACGATGGTTTCAAACTTAAATTTATTAAACAGTTTATTTGGGGTTATCATGCCTCTAACTGCATTTGGTATTCCTTTTACTGTTATACTTTTTTATGCTTTCTTTTTAGACTTTCCAAAAGAAGTAGAAGAGGCAGCTACTATTGATGGTTGTACAAAACTTCAAATTTTTTTTAGAATTATTGTACCTCTTTCTGGACCAGTCATTGCAAGTGCTGCAATCTTCCAAACTGTTTGGATTTGGAATGAATTTTTATTAGCATTAATAATGCTAACTTCAGACGACTTCAAAACTTTGCCTATAGGTCTTTTAAAACTAAGAGGAGAGTGGGCATCTGATTGGGGGGCGATTATGGCAGGACTTACAATAGCCGTAATTCCTGTGTTAATAGTATTCCTAATATTCCAAAAGTATTTTGTTAGATCATTGGCAGGGTTAGGAAAATAGTATAGGTTTATTTTATGGCAAAAAGACAAAAGGTTTTAGTTCTCTATTTAAAGTTTCCTAGTTTAGAGGCTGAAGTCATTTCTTGGGCTACTTTTGATGGTACAGGAAAAAAACTACATATGACTGGTGATAGTGATGAGCCCCCTTATCCAACAGGTCTTGATGCACTATTAGATGGTTGGAGATTATTTCAATCGAGCCAAGCTATTCCAGAATATCCAGGTCAAGAATTTAGAACATCATATTTAAAACATGAGTTCTTTTTTGAAAAATTAGAAGAAGGAGATTTTTAGTATGCCAAAATTATTAACTACAGAACAAATGGCAGAATTTGCCAGCAGTGGATGTCTATTTTTTGAGGAACTAATTGATGAACAAACTAATAAAGAATTTTTAGACGATATTGGTCATACCAGTGTAGAAAATGTTGAGAGTGTTCAAACATATTTTGATAATATAAAGTCAACTAGCAGCATTCCAAGAATACCAGCTGGAACTCCACTTAAAGACTCGTATCCTAAGAATTCACCTCTTGAAAAAATTTTAAAAAATGAGGTTGTAGATGGAGCAATAAAAAGCTTAGTTGGATCTAATCCACTTGTAGATCACCAGGCTCTTCATTTAACTTTTCCAACTAAATATTTCAAAGGAGCCAATCAAAGACAAATGTCTCAACAAAATCATCAGGATAGCACTATTGATCCAAGATCTACATTTGACATTCAGGTTTTCTATTTTCCAACCGAGGTAACAAAAGAAATGGGAGGTACAAGATATCATCCTGGAACTCATTTACGAGTTGTTAATGAGTTTGGTATTGCAAAATATCAGAATATTAAAGGCCAAAAGAGTATTGTTTGTAAACCAGGCACAGTTGGAATATTTCATAACGGATTGTGGCATGGCGCAGGTGTGAATTTCTCTGAAGAAATTAGATATATGTTTAAAGTAAGGTTACAACCAACAGAGAAACAAGAATTATTATGGGATCCAGAAAAAAAATATCAGCCCTTACCAAATAGAGCACTTTATTGGTCTGATGAAGTTAAGGAAGTAACCATCAATGATATTTTAATGAGGTCCTATCCTTGGCAAGAAGCAGATACAAATAGACTTGATAAAATAAATGTTGTCAAGTTTTGGAGGTTATTAACTGGTCACAAGAAAATGGATGTTGACTATTGGCTTACAAGAATTGAAAACGAATTATATTAATTGAAATTTCTTTCATCACCTTTAAATGGAACAACATCACATGTTTCTTGGTACCATGAAAGCATTTTTTCTTTTAAGTTTTTAAGCTCTAATGCATATTGTGGATCGTCAATAACATTATTAATTTCTCCAGGATCTTCAATTAAATTATAAAGTTCATCTTTTTCGTAAGCTCTTTTTATATATTTAAATTTTTTATTTCTGCACATTGTTGCTTTGGTGTGCATTAAAATTTCATCCTCTTTACTTTGTAAGTTTACTCTTGGAAAATATAAGCCATGGGGTAAATTTAAACTTTGACTTTCATTTGCTTGTCTCTCTAATCTAAGCCTGCCACCTTCTGTAAATACTTCTTCTCTATGATTATCAGTTTTCTGTTCTATAAAATTTTTAATACTTTTGCCAAAATGCCAATATGAAGGATTGATATTACTGTAATCATATATTGTCCCAGCAATATCAATTAATTCTATCATTGTGTCACTTATACCATTTAATGTATTTTTACTTTTTGGTGGTTTAATTACAAGAGGTACATTCGTAAGACAATCCTGAAAAGTATTTTGTGTTTTTTCCACCAAATTGTAATCACCTGTAAAGTCACCATGATCAGATAAAAAAATTATTAAAGTATCGTCATACAAATTACTTTCTTTAAGTTGATTGACTAAAAGTCCAAATTGATAGTCTACTCTTGAACACATACCAAGATATACCGCTCGCAATTCATTCCAACGTTCATCAGTCCAATCTTGCATTCTTTGTCCATCCATTATTCCTTTTAAAAGACTTGGCTTGTCCTCCCATGTTTTGTATTGATATCTGTTAGGTATCAAATTTCTATCAATTGAAGAGAACCATGGATCCTCAACACAGTAAGGGGGATGCGGATAACCAAGTGGTAGAAATAAACAGAATGGTTTTTCTTTTTTATAATCTTTTATGAAATCTAATGCTCCATAAACCATGGACCAATCATCATCAAAATAAATATCCTTATCTTTTTTATCTAATTTTCCTTTAAAGAAACTATAATAATTATCTCCATCTTTAGGCCCTCTCCATGATAGATCTCCACCATGTGTACCTGGTTGTTGAGTGTAATTCCATTTTTTAAAATCTCTATCAGTTGGTTCAAAATAAATATCACAATGATTACGATATCCTTCCTGACCTGCTATTAAATCATTTTTTCCACCCCACCAAATAAAGAAATCATCATCTTTTAGCTCTGATAAAATACTAGAGTCACCCTGATCTGTATGTAACATATAATGCATTGTTCTATGACCATGAACATGTGGATACCATCCAGTCATAAATGAACAACGACTTGGTGTACAAACTGTTGCTTGGCAAAAAGCATTCTTAAATGCAATTGCATCTTCTTTAATAATATTATCTAAATTAGGAGTTTTTGCACCTGGATATTCTAGATATCCGAGCATATCTCCTCTCCACTGATCGGGGTTAAAAATAACAATATTCGGTTTTTTCTGGTTCATGTATCCCTAAAATTCAGTTGACAATTTACCAGAAAAATTCATGTTAAAACAATAATATTAACAAATTTCTGGGAGGAAAAATGAGATTAATAAAATTATTTTTAAGTGTCATTTTTTTGTTAGGGATATCATTTAACGCCAATGCAGTAACAATCAAATGGCTTGGATTGGCACAAGATGACTCTGCGCATAAAGAAGACATTGATGCAGCAATTGCTGATTGGGAAGCAAAAACTGGCCATGAAGTTAAGTGGCAGTATATGGCTGGTCCAGACTTAAAACTAAAATTACCTACAATGTTGCAAAGTGACGATGCTCCACATTTATTTTACAGTTGGGGTGGAGGAGTTATGTTTGATCAAGCTGATGCTGGATTTTTACAAGACATTTCTGCTTTAGTTCCAGATAGTTATTTAGAAAATTTAAGTCCTGCAGCAGCAGATGCTTTTACATACAAAGGTGAAAGAGTTGGTCTGCCAAATTTATTTAACCAAGTAGTATTTTGGTACAACAAAGATTTAACTGAAAAAGCAGGAGTTGATCCTTCAAAGGTTGTTATGTGGAACGATCTTCTAGAAGTAGTAAAAGATATAAAAGATGCTGGCATAACACCAATTTGTGTTGGTGGTAAAAATAAATGGCCTATTCATTTCTATTGGACACTACTCCATGTAAGAAATGGAGGCAAGGCAGCTTTCTTTGACGCTTTAGAAAATGGCGGATGGGATAGAGAAGAATACATTAAATCTGGATATGAATTCCAACAGCTTGTTGACCTTGAGCCTTTTCAAGATGGTTTTATGGCAGTTGAATATGGTGATGCTTCAGCAGCATTTGGTAATGGAGAGTGTGCTCTTCACCTAATGGGAAGTTGGGATTACAATGGTGCTAAAAGAAGAAGTACTTCTGGGGAAGGAATTCCTGATGATAGAATGGGAACATTCCAATTTCCTATGACTGAAAATGGAAAAGGAAATCCTTCAGATACACTTGGTGGAATTAATGGATGGTTAGTTTCTAAAAATGCACCAAAAGAAGCAGTCGATTTCTTAATGCATTATATCTCAATGAAATATCAATCAATGGGAGCAAAAAGTGGAGCGTATATGCCTATTTATAAAGGAGCTGAAACAGAAATGGGTAACAGATTCTTTAAACAGCAAGCGCTTAATGTTGCAAACTCAACCTTCCATTCTATTTTCTGGGATCAATATCTTGGAAGAGATATTGGTGAGGTTGTAAACGATGTTTCAGTTGAACTAGCAACTAAAGACATCACTCCAGAAGAAGCTTGTCAAAGAGTACAAGAGGCTTGGGAGTTTAATCAATAAATATCAATTAGAGGGGCAAATAATTTTGCCCCTCTCTATAAAAGTTATTTTTTTTGAATGATAAAGAAAAACATCACATCTGCATTTGTTGAAAAATATTCCACAATAATCATTTTTTTAGTTCCAGCATTAACTTTATTTACTGTTTTTGTTGTTATGCCAATTTTTGAAGCAGCTTATTTTAGTTTCTATCGGTGGAATGGAATGGGACCACCAGAAAAATATGTTGGATTTAAAAATTATGCTTTTTTATTTAAAAACGGAATTTTTTTAAATGCTCTGAAAAATAATTTTTGGATTATTTTTGTCTCACTCTTTATCCAATTACCCTTTGCGTTATTTCTAGCTCTTTTTTTAGCAAATAATTTTAGGGGAGCAGCTATATTTAGAAGTTTATTTTTCTTACCATATATTTTAGCTGAAATTGTTGCCAGTTTGATTTGGGTTTATATTTACAAAGGAGATTATGGATTAGTTGGTGCAATTTGGGGTTTGTTTGGAGCTGATGCGCCTTGGATTACTGCAGATAAAGAGTGGGCATTGACAGCTATACTAATAGTTGTCGTTTGGAAATATTTTGGAATACATATGATGATTATGATTTCAGGTCTTCAAGGTATATCTAAAGAAGTAATTGAAGCTGCAAAAATTGATGGTGCTGGACCAGTAACAACTGCTTTAAGAATAAAAATTCCGATTTTGTGGCCAACAATTACTCTATCTATATTTCTTTCAACGCTCGGAAGTTTACAGCTATTTGATTTAATTATGCCTTTAACAATGGGAGGTCCATCAAATGTTACTCACTCAATGGTTACTTATTTGTACGATTTTGGTGTTGGAAGAATGAGACTTGGTTTTGGAAGTGCCATTAGTGTGGTAATTTTTATAATATGTTTTGTTGTTGCTTTAATTTATCAAACAACAATTTTAAAAGATAAAGGATATAACTAATGCAATCAAAATTATCAAAATTTTATATGTATCTTTTCTTAACTTTCTTAGCAGGAATAATTTTAGTACCTTTATACTTAACTTTTATAAGTAGCTTTAAAACTTTAGGTGATTTAAGTTCTAATGTTATTGGATTGCCAAGAGAGTGGATTTTATCAAATTATACAGATGTTTTTGGTATGGAATATTTTTGGTCATTTGCCTGGAATTCACTTGTATACGGAGTCTTAACAACAGTGTTAACTTTAATTTGTGCATCTATGGCAGCATTCGTATTCGCTCATATTAGATTTTTTGGAAATAGATTTTTATTTAATTATTTGTTGATTGGGTTAATGTTCCCTTTTGCCTCTGCAATCATTCCTTTATTTCTAAAGGTAAGAGATTTTGGATTACTTGGAACTTATTGGGCAGTAGTTTTACCTCAAATTGCATTTGGTCTTGGTTTTGCTATTTTACTTTTTAGAGGTTTTTTCAAACAAATACCACCAGAATTATTTGATGCCGCATACGTTGATGGTTGTAATTATTCAAATTTCTTTTTCCGAATAACTATCCCGCTATCTGTTCCAATTTTCTCTACTGTAGCAGTTGTAACTTTTGTAACAAGCTGGAATAATTATCTACTTCCATTAATTATGGTTAGTAATGAGGAGTTATACCCTTGGCCTATGGGTATAATGTTTTTTAGAGGTGAGTATGACACAGATTGGTCAATGGTTCTAACTTACGTTTCTTTAACATTGATACCTGCAATAGTATTTTTTCTTTTAGCTCAAAAATACATCATTGCTGGACTTACTGGTGGAGCAGTAAAAGAGTAATGCTGAAAGAAAATGAAGTAAAATTCTATAATCAAAATGGTTATTTAATTTTAAAGGATAAATTGGACAAGGAGACATTGTCAGACTTAAAAAATTCAACGACTCAACTGATAGAAGAATTTAAAAAAAACCAATCAACTTTTATAAGAGATAAAAATAGAAATATATCTAAGCATGGTAAAATGTTTTTATCTAATCGTTGTGAAGATTTTCCTTTGATGGAAAAATTCACTAAGGGTAATTTTGTTAAATCTATTTGTAGGTCAATATTAGGTGAAAAAATTTACTTATTTAATGAACAAGTAGTAAATAAGGAGCCACAAACTGAAAGTAAATTTGCGTGGCATCAAGATTCTGGTTATGTAGGACATGATCATAAGGTATATCTATCTATTTGGATTGCTTTATGTGATACAAATGAAAATAATGGAGCATTAAGAATATTGCCAATAAATCTAGAAAGAGAAGCTAAGATTGAAGAACATGTTTGGTCCGAACAATCATCAGATTTAAGTATGAAAGTTCAGGAAGAGAAGTCAATTTCGTGTACAATTGAGGAAGGTGGATTAGTCTTATTTTCGAGTAGAACACCTCATGCTTCTTTTCCAAATAAATCAAACAAAAACAGACCAGCATATTTATGTCAGTACTCATCTGAGCCAATTATACCTCCGCCCGGTTCAAATAAAAAATTTAGAGCAGAGTTAATTTAATGAAAGTTGGAATTATAGGATGTGGAAATATAGCAGATATATATTTTAAAAATTCTCAAAAATATTTTAATAATTTTGACATCATTGCATGTGCAGATATTAAAGAAGATGCATCTGTTCATTATTCCAAACTTTATGGAGTTGAAAATTTATCAGTGGATAAATTATTAAATCATAGTGAAATAGAATTAATTATTAATTTAACAATTCCTGACGTCCACTTTGAAGTTTCGCAATCAATTCTTCAAGCTGGAAAGCATTCATACTCTGAAAAACCTCTTTCAATTGAATTTAACCACGGAAAGCAATTGTTAGATTTATCGAAAGAGAAAAATTTGTATTTAGGTTGTGCGCCTGATACATTTCTGGGAGCAGGTATTCAAGAATCAAAGAAAATTCTAGAAAATAACATAATTGGAAATATTAATATGGGAAGTATTGCAATGGGCGTTGCGGGTCACGAAATATGGCATCCTAATCCAGACTTTTACTATAAGTATGGTGGAGGACCAGTATTGGATATGGGCCCATACTATTTTACAGCATTAGTCAATTTATTAGGTCCTGCAAAATCTGTCTATTCTCAATCTAGAACAGTTTATAAAAAAAGAATTATTGGAAGTGGTAGCAGAAAAGACGAAGAAGTAATTGTAGATATTCCAACTACTCTAGTTTCTCAAATTGAGTTTCAAAATGGAGCGCTTATAGATTCTTTTTTCTCTTTTGATACATGGAAGCATAATAAAAACCATATTGAACTTTATGGAGATAAGGGTTCAATAAATATTCCAGATCCCAATACTTTTGGCGGCTTAATAAATGTTTGCACATCAAAAAATGGAGAATGGGAAACTATAGAAACTGATAAAAATAATTTAGGAAAGATCAATATCCACAATAGTAAAAAAACAAATGAAAATCCTGGAATTGCCAATTACAGAGGAATTGGTGTTAGTGAGATGGTTGATTCTATAAATAACAAAAGACTAAACAGGTGCAGTGGTGAATTAAGTTTACATGTTTTAGATATATTAGATACAATTATTAAATCTTCTGAAAAGGATAAAAAATTACAATTAAGAAGTTCTATTAATGAAGTTAGTTACTTTGCTGAGGGTGAAATAAGTAAATTATTAAATTGAAAGGAATAAAATGAAAAAAGCTTTAATAGTTTATGGAGGTTGGCCAGGACATGAGCCAGAGAAATGTACTGAAATAATTAAAGGCATGCTGGAACCTGAAGGATATGAGGTAAGAGCAGAATATCAAACTTCTGCATTTGCAGAAGATTATGTTCACGAAATGGATTTGCTTATACCTATAGTGACTATGGCCTTTCATTTTGATCCAAGAGGAGAAATAAAAAAAACCGCTGTTAACAATGTTATTAAAGCTGTTCATAATGGATGCGGTCTTGCTGGTCATCACGGTGGAATGTGTGATGCATTTAGACAATCAATTGATTGGCAGTTTTTAACAGGAGGTCAATGGGTAAGTCACCCAAATGGTATTCATGATTATAAAGTAAATATAACAAAAAAAGATGATCCAATCATGGAAGGTATTGAAGATTTTGATTATCATTCAGAGCAATATTACATGCATGTGGATCCATTAAATGAAGTTTTAGCAACGACGACATTTAAAGGTAACGAAGTTTGGAAGCTTGAACAAGAACCTGGTTCATCAAGTGGTGACGCATATACAACAGAATGGTTAAAAGGTGTAGAAATGCCAGTTGCTTGGAAAAGACGAATTGGGAAAGGTAAAATTTTTTATATCTCTCTTGGTCATTTTGCACATGAATTAAACCATCCACAAATGAATAAAATTTATAAACGTGGTTTACTTTGGGCATCAAGATAGAGTAATATAATATAGGAAATCGTATGACAGAATACTTTAGTAAAATACCAGAGATTAAATTTGAAGGCGAAGAAAGCACAAATCCATTTGCTTTTAAATTTTACGATGAAAATAAAAAAGTTTTAGGCAAGTCTATGAAAGAGCATTTAAGGTTTGCTACTTGTTATTGGCATACATTTACTTGGCCTGGCCTTGATCCATTTGGTGGTCAAACATTTGATAGACCGTGGATGCAAGCAGGTGATGAAATGAAAATGGCTGAAATGAAACTTGATGCTGCATTTGATTTTTTCACTAAAATAAAAACACCCTTTTTCTGCTTTCACGATAGAGACATTTCTCCTGAAGGTTCGAATTATGCTCAGACACAAAAAAATTTCTTTCATATTATAGACATAATGGAACAAAAAATTAATGAATCAGGAATGAAATTACTTTGGGGAACAGCAAATGCTTTTTCTCATAAAAGATATATGAGTGGAGCTTCGACTAATCCAGACCCAGAAGTTTTTGCATATAAAGCTGCACAAGTAAAAGATTGTATGGATGCAACGATGAGATTGGGTGGTCAAAACTACGTTCTTTGGGGTGGAAGAGAAGGATACGAAACAATTCTTAATACTGATATGACTAAGGAAACAGCTAATCTTCAAAGATTTTTAGAATTAGTTGTTAATTATAAACACAAGATAGGATTTAAAGGTCAAATTTTATTGGAACCAAAACCTCATGAACCAACTAAACATCAATATGATTTTGACTCTGCCACTTGCTTAGCGTTTTTACGAAAGGCAGGTTTAGAAAATGAGATTAAATTAAATGTTGAAGTTAATCATGCAACTTTATCTGGTCATAATTTTGAACATGAAATTGCTTATGCAACTTCAAACAGTGCCTTAGGAAGTATTGATATTAATAGGGGTGATACTTTAATAGGTTGGGATACGGATCAATTCCCAAATAATCCTGCAGACTTAATTATGTCATTTTATTTTATTTTTAAGAATGGCGGCTTAGGTCAAGGAGGCATGAACTTTGATGCAAAAATAAGAAGACAATCTATTGATGCTGAAGATTTATTTCATGCTCACATTGGGGGTATGGATGTATGTGCAAAAACACTTATTGCTGTTGAAAAATTAATGAATGATAATGTTATTCCTAAGTTTATTGAAGATAGATATGAAGACTGGGATAAAAATTTGGGTCAGTTTATTCATAATAAAGATACTGGATTAGATGATATAAATAAAAAAGTAATCGATGATAATATTGAACCAGAACCTCGTTCAGGAAGACAAGAATATCTGGAAAACATCTTAAATAAATATTTGTAGTTACTGGCCATAAGTTTCTATACTAATTGATTTATAAATATTATGAAAATTTATAAATTAGACACAGAATCAGAGTTTGAAAAATTAAACCTTTGTCTCGCAATAGGTAATTTTGATGGAATACATAAAGGACATCAAGAAATAATAAATAAAATTAAAGAGATTGCATCAAACAATAATTTATTGTCTTCTATAATGAGTTTTAATCCTCATCCTCGTGTTTACTTTAATCAAATTAATGAGCCTTTTAATATTTATACTCAAAGTGATAAAATAAATTTTCTTGAACGATTGGGTTTAGATACATTTATAGATTTTTCTTTTGATAACAATCTATCAATATTATCAGCTGATGATTTTGTAACTAAAATTCTTATTGATAAATTAAATATTAAATACTTAGTTATAGGTAGTGACTTTAAGTTTGGAAAAGACAGAAAAGGTAATTTTAAAACATTAGAAAAATATGCTGAAAAAAATAATTTTAATATTCATTTAATCGATCCTATTATGCTTGCAGATAAATCGGATAAATATTCATCTTCAATAATTCGATCACAAATAAAAGATGGTTATATGGAAGATGTTACAGAGTCTTTAGGCAGGCCCTGGCATATGCATGGAAAAATAATTAAAGGTGATAAAAGAGCTAGAGAAATCAATTTTCCGACTGCTAATATTATACCAGATCAACATATATTACCAAAAAGAGGTGTTTATTGTGTAGAAGTGCTTTTAGAAGGTAAAAAATACAAAGGTGTTTCAAATTTTGGTTTAAGACCAACAGTCGATGGAAGCAAACTCCTTCTTGAGACACATATGTTTAATTTTAGTGAAGAAATATATGGTAAAGAATTGACTGTTGAATTCCTTACATTTATTAGGTCTGAACAAAAATTTAATAATTTTGAAGAACTAACCAAGCAAATCAATAAAGATATAAATAAAGCAAAAGAATATCACCAATTATAATGGAATATAAAGATACAATTTTTCTTCCCAAAACATCTTTTGAAATGAGAGCTAATCTACCATCAAAAGAACCTGCAATAATAGAGGAGTGGGATAAAAAAAATATTTTTAAAAAGCTAAGAGATAAATCCAAAGGTAGAGAAAAATTTGTTCTTCATGATGGACCACCATATGCAAATGGACATATTCATATGGGGACAGCTCTTAATAAAATTTTAAAAGATGTCATTGTGCGAACACAACAAATGGCTGGAAAAGACTCTATTTATGTTCCTGGATGGGATTGTCACGGTTTACCAATTGAATGGAAAATAGAGGAGGAGTATAGAAAAAAAGGAAAGAACAAGGATGATGTTCCAACTGTTCAATTTAGAAATGAGTGTAGAGAGTTTGCAGAAAAATGGATCGATATACAAAAAAAAGAATTTAGACGACTTGGTGTTGAAGGGGATTGGGAAAATCCATATCTTACAATGTCCAATCAAGCAGAAGCACAAATTGTTCGAGAGCTTGGAAAATTTTTACTTGATGAAAGTTTGTATAAAGGAGCAAAACCAGTTCTCTGGTCCGTTGTAGAAAAGACAGCTCTAGCTGATGCCGAAGTTGAATATGAAGATCATACGTCCAACACTATATATGTTAAATTTTTAATTAAAAATTCTACCGATAAAGATTTAATTGATTCTAATATTGTTATTTGGACTACAACTCCTTGGACGATTCCAGGTAACCGAGCTCTGGCTTATGGTAAAAAATTAGATTATTCACTTATTGTTGTTGAAGAATTAGAAGAAAATAGTTTAGTCAAAAAAAATGATAAATTAATATTTGCTTCAGAACTTCTAGAAAATGTAACCAAAGAAATTGGAATTAAACAATTTAGTACAAAAAAGAAATTTAAAGGAGATAATTTATCTACTTGCGAATGTGAGCATCCATTTAAACAATTGGGTTATGATTTTATTGTAAAACCATTTCATGGGGATTTTGTTAACTTAGAACAGGGAACAGGAGTTGTACATATAGCTCCTGGACACGGAGATGACGATTATGTTTTAGGGATAGAAAATAATGTTGATATTATCCAGACAGTTCAAGATGATGGAAAGTATAATCAACATGCTGTTGGTTTTGAAGGTGAACATATTTATAAAGTGGATCACAAAATTGCAGATAAATTAGAAGAATTTTCAAAATTATTATTTAAAGGGACGCTTCGTCATAGCTACCCACATTCATGGAGGTCTAAAGCTCCTCTTATTTATAGAAATACTCCACAATGGTTCATTTCCATGGAAAAAAATAATTTAAGAGACATTGCTCTTAAATCAATTGATGAAACTATTTTCTATCCTCCTCAAGGCCAAACAAGACTTAGATCAATGATTGAAACTAGACCAGATTGGTGTGTATCTAGACAAAGAGTGTGGGGTGTACCTTTACCATTATTTGTAAGTAAAAAAACGGGTCAACCTTTAAGAGATGAAAATATTATCAATAGAATAGCAGATATTTATGAAAAAGAAGGTAGCAATACGTGGTTTACCGAAGATCCACAAAGGTTTTTAGGGGATGAATATTCACTTGAAGATTATGAGCAGGTTAAAGATGTAGTTGAAGTATGGTTTGATAGTGGTTCTACACATGCTTTTTGTCTAGAACAAAGAGAAGATTTGAAATGGCCTGCATCGATGTACTTAGAAGGAAGTGATCAACACAGAGGATGGTTTCATTCATCTCTTTTAGAATCTTCTGGTACAAGAGGAAAAGCCCCATATGAAAGCGTTTTAACTCACGGTTTTGTTGTTGATGGAAGAGGTCGTAAAATGTCTAAATCTTTAGGTAATGTCATTTCTCCTGATGATATTTTAAAAAAATATGGAGTAGATATTTTAAGATTATGGGTAGTGGCTTCCGATTATTATGATGATCTGAAGCTAGATAATGCTATCCTTCAATCACAAGCTGAGTCTTATAGAAGAATAAGAAATACCTTTCGTTTTTTAATTGGCAATTTAAATGATTTTACTAAAGAGGAAGCTATTGATGAGAGTGAGTTTCCAGAGTTAGAAAAATATCTACTTCATCGATTGTGGGAAGTTGATCAAACTGTACAAAGATGTGTGAAGACTTTTAATTTTCATTTGATGTTTACTACACTTTTAAATTTTTGCTCAAGTGATCTTTCAGCTTTTTATTTTGATATCAGAAAAGACACTATATACTGTGATAGTAAACAGTCCATTAAAAGAAGATCTACTAGAACACTATTAAATATAATATTTAATCATTTAGTAAGGTGGTTTGCACCATCTATCTCTTTCACTACTGAAGAAGCATGGAAAGCTATGGGAAATACTGAAAGTATACACCTACAAGATTTTTTACAATGTAAAAATGAATATGAAGATAATCAATTAAATGAAAAATGGAATTTAATTAAAAATATTAGAAAAGTTGCTACTGGATCAATTGAGAAAATTAGAGAAGAAAAAATTATACGTTCAAGTTTAGAAGCTCATTTGGACATTTATATTTCTAAAGAAAGTTTTGATAAAGTTAATGAAGTTATGTTTGATGAAATTACTATTACTTCATCATTTAAATTGCATATACTAGATGAAAATAGCCAAGGTTTTTCAATAGATGATATTGAAAATGTAAAAGTGCAGGCATCTAAGGTGAGTGGCCAAAAATGTCAAAGATGTTGGAAATATGAAAAAGAATTAATAAAAAATGAAATTTGCAATCGTTGTAATGATGCAATAAGTTAAGTGATTAAGATAGCTATACTAGTATCATTAATTTTTTTTGATCTTCTAACTAAGTATTTAATTCAAAATAATTTGTTTTTAAATCAATCAATAAAAATCAATGAATATTTTGATTTAGTTTATGTTCAGAACTTTGGAGTTTCTTTTGGTTTATTTTCAGGTTATGTTTCGCATTGGATATTAATATTTATAGCCTTAATAGTTGTTATATTAATTTTTTATTTATTTATTAAATCAGATAAACAACTTGAAAAACTGGCTTATTTTTTTGTTATAATTGGGGCTTTATCAAATATTATTGATAGATTGATAAATAGTTATGTTGTTGACTTTATCTTACTACATTATGAAAATTTTTATTGGCCAGCATTTAATTTAGCAGATATCTATATTACAATTGGAATTATCATGTTAATAATAAGTTTTTTTATAAAATCAAAAACAGCAAAATGAAAAAAGTTATTTTTGTAACAATCATTTCCTCAATTTTTCTATCTTCTTGTAATACTATTAGAAGTAGTGCCGGTGTAGAAAGAAAAGTAATAGATGAATATAATGTAGTTGAAAATCCTCCATTAGTAATTCCACCAAATTTTAATTTACTACCACCTGATCAAATTGAATCAAAAGATATTGATGATACCGATAGTGAGCTTGCAAAGGAAATTCTCTTTGGCCTGGATGAAGAAAGTGATGAAACATCTTCTGAAAATTCTGTTATCGACAATATTTTAAAAGAAACTGAAGCAGATCAAGTAGATAATAGTATCAGAGAAGATCTTGATGGAAACTCAGAAGATGAAATAAGCCAAGATAATACAGATGTTGAAAGCGAAAATATAGAAGAGCCAAAAAAGAAGAAAAGATTTTTCTTTTTCAACAGTAAAAAAGAAAATGAAGATGACGAAGAAGGTGAGTCTAAAAAGAAGAAAAGATTTTTCTTCTTTTAATTTTATAAATGGAAATAAAATTCTTTAATTCAAATTTTGACAAAATCACTCAAAATAAAGATACTGATCAAAGTATAACTAATTTAATAGAAAAACTTCCTTCTCTGAATATTGTTTCAGATAAAAATTTATTAGAAGAAACTATAAAAATTTCAAATCAATTTAAAGAGAAAAAGGAAAAAATAATTGTATTTGGTACAGGAGGTTCAAATTTAGGAGCTAGAGCATTAAATAATATTATTTCCAATAATAAAATTATCTTAGAATTTTATGATAATGTTGACCCTATTAATTTTGAAAAAAATTTTCAAAATATTAATTTTGAGCTAACTGGGTTCTTGGTTATTTCAAAATCGGGTACTACACCAGAGACATTATCTCAATTTTCATGTCTCTATCAAAAGGCAATAGAAGCTAACAAAGTTGAAGATTTTTTTTCAAATACTCTAATCATAACTGAATTTAAAGAATCACCACTTTTTAAAATTGCAAAAGATAATAATTGTTTACTATTAGAGCATCATAAAGATGTTGGGGGCAGATATTCTATATTTACCAATGTTGGTATAGTTCCTGCAATCATTTCTGGATTAAATATAGATGCACTTTTTGGTGGAGCATCTGAAGTAATTAATAATATTGATAATTATAAACCGTACGATCTTGGAAGATATTTAACTCAAAAAGAAAATGTAAAATTTACTAATAATGTTTTAATGACATATTCTGATTCACTTTATTTTTTTGGAAAATGGTATCTGCAACTTTGGGCAGAAAGTATTGGAAAAAATAATAAAGGTATTACAGCAATTCATTCAGTAGGGACCACTGATCAGCATAGTCAATTACAACTCTATTTAGATGGACCTAAAGATAAATACTTCACCTTTATAACTACAGATCATTCAAATAAAGGTATAAAAATTAATAATAGTATGTTTGAAGGTACTGCTATTGACTATTTTAAAGATAAAACAATGGGAGATTTAATGGAAGCTGAACAGCGTGCAACCATTGAAACTTTTAAATTAAATAATTTTAGTTTTAGAGAAATCTATATTCCCAAAATAGATGAACAAAACTTAGGTAAATTATTATCGTTTAGTATAATAGAAACAATTGCTTCCTGTATGTATTTAGATGTTGATCCTTTTGATCAACCTGCTGTTGAACAGGGTAAAAAACTAACTAAAACTTATTTAAGATAATTTAAAAAAATAAATTATTGTTTTACCATAAGTTTTTTTTTGAAGCAGATTTAAATTTTCTGGCACAATAATATTATCTTTCACACTAGTTTCCAAACCAATCAAAGTATTACCTTTAATTTTATTTGATAAACTTTCTAAAAGTTTTGTTAAATTATATTTTGCATATGGTGGATCAATATAAATAACTGAAATATTTTGAAATTCTATTTCTAATTTAGAATTAATCAGGTCTTCATCATAAATTTTAAATTGATTATTTTTACAAATACCTAAACAATTTTTTCTTAAAATATTAATAACCTCAATATTATTCTCAAAAAAAATTACCTCACTTATACCTCTAGAAATTGCTTCTAAACCCATTGTGCCAATACCTGCGAAAAGATCTAAAAAAATTTTATTTTTATATAATTCAATAGAATTTTTGATTGCATAACTTTCAATAATTGAAAAAAAAGCCTCTCTTTTTAGAGAAGAAGTTGGTCTTACAAAATCATTAATGCTAGCTAATTTTTTTTGCTTAAACTTTCCTCCTGTAATCCGTATCATTTTCTAATTGAATTTAATTTTTGAAATTGTCCTTCTTTGAGTCTACCGAGCTTATAAGGGCCATATCCAATTCTTATTAATTTAACTATATTCCATGAAAAATAATTACAAATATTTCTAATTTCTCTATTTTTTCCTTCTTTAAGTTTAAAAATTAACCAACTATGATTTTTTAATTTTTTTTCAAAGGCAACTTTAATCTTTTTATAACTTATTTCTTTAATTGTAATGCCTTTATTTATTTTTTGTAAATCAGTATTTTGTATATTGCTATTTATACAAACTTTATAAATCCGCTCAATGTTTGAAGATGGATGTTCTAAATATCTTGAATAATCACCATTATTAGTTAGTAAGATCAATCCTTCACTCATATAATCCAATCTTCCAACACTTATCAATTTGCCGATATTTTTTGGTAATAAATCAAATATTTTTTTTCTACCTAAGTTATCTTTTGTACTACAAATATATTTAATTGGTTTGTATAACTTCCACACTTCAACTTCATTTATTTTTTTAACAATTTTATTATTAACTTTAATAACATCCAAATCACTCACTTTATGACTTGGATGAACACATAGTTGATTATTAATTTTAATTTTTTTTTCAACAATTAATTTTTCTGCATCTCTTCGTGAACAAATTCCAGCACTTGATAGATATTTTGAAATTCTAATATTCACTTTGCTTCATTAATAAAATTTTTTATTATTTTTATATCATATTTTGTAATTAAAAATTCAGGATGCCATTGTAAGCCAATGCACCATTTGTGTTTTTTGTGCTCTATTCCTTCAATAATACCATCATTGGCTGTGCATGAAACATTCAAGTCTTTACCAATTTTTTTCACTGACTGATGATGTGCACTATTAACTTTAATTTTTTGACTTCCACATATTGTATGTAATTGAGTATTTTTTGAAATATTAACAATATGACTAGTTTGATTTCTTGGATTTACTTGTTCATGGTTTATCGGATCTCTATTTAAATCTTGTATTAATGTTCCACCACATGCAACATTAATAAGTTGTGCACCACCACAAATTCCCAATATAGGTTTGTTATATTTAAAAAAATTATTGAAAATATTTATTTCAAAATTTGTTCTCTTATTTTTAATATTTTTAGATTGAGTGTTACTTGCTTTATATAATTTTGGATTAATATCAAAATCTCCTCCAGTAATAATTAAACCATCAATTAAATGACAAAAATCATCAATATATTTTTTTTCGTGCAACAGAGGAAACGGAATAGCATTAAATTTTGTTAAGGAAGTTAAGTAATTTTCCCTCAATGCATACCATGGAAATTTTGAGTATGTTTTCTTTTTTTCACTATCAAGAGTTATTCCAATAATTGGTTTTTTCATTATAATTCAATTATAATGTACAACATAAGTGTGTTCCAGAATGAACGTTGATTTTTTTATGAAAGAAGCAATTATTGAAGCAGACAAAGCTTATAATTTAAATGAGGTTCCAGTTGGGGGAATACTTGTCGATAATACAACGAATAAGATTGTAACCAGAAGCTACAATACAGTAAATAAAGATAAAAATGCTATTAAACATTGTGAATTAAATCTAATTCAAGAAACTTGCGAAAGATTAAAGCTGAAATATTTAGAGGATATGACATTATTTGTTACCTTGGAACCATGCACTATGTGCGTTAGTGCAATAAGTGAGGTACATATTAAAGATGTATATTTTGGGGCTTATGATGAAAAAAATGGAGGAATTGAAAAACTTCGAGTTGCTTTTCAAAGACAAAATATATTTATGCCAAATATTTATGGTGGCATTATGGAAAAAGAATGTAGTTATTTATTAAAAAAATTTTTTAAAAATAAAAGTGATAGATAAAATTAATATACCAGAATTTGAGGTTTCAGAATTTAACCAAGCTTTTAAAGAAGTAATTGAGTCCAATTTTAATTATGTAAGAATTAAAGGAGAAATTTCTGAAGTTAAAACTGCAACAAGAGGTCAAATCTATTTAACACTTAAAGACGAGGATTCTATTTTAAGTGGAGTTATCTGGGATCAGAAAAAAAAATATTTAGATATAAATCCAGAAATAGGACTAGAAATAATAGCAACTGGCAGAATCACCACTTGGTCTCGCTATAAAACTACTTACCAAATAGATATTGATAAAATTGAAATTGCAGGAGAGGGGGCACTTTTAAAACTTATTGAAGAAAGAAAAAAAAGACTTCAAAAAAAAGGCTATTTTGATGAGGATAAAAAAATCCCATTACCTTTTTTGCCTGAGAGATTAGGTATTATTACCTCTCCCACTGGCTCTGTAGTACATGACATAATTAATAGGGTGAATGATCGTTTTCCAATGCCATTAGATATATGGCCTGTTTCTGTTCAGGGTGTTGACGCAGCAGATAGCATTATAAATGCTATTGAAGGTTTCAATAAACTTAAATCTAGTAAACCAGATATTCTTATTGTTGCTAGAGGTGGAGGTAGTACTGAAGATTTAATGGCATTTAATGATGAAAATCTTGCAACAAGTGTTTTTGAATCAAAGATACCAATTATTTCAGCAATAGGTCATGAAACAGATACAACAATTATTGATTTAGTATCAGATTTGAGAGCTTCTACACCAACTGCAGCAGCTGAAAAAGCTACCCCAGTTAGATTTGAATTAATAGAAAAAATTAAAAATTTACAACTTAGATTAAGCACAAAAGTAAATTCACAAATTCAATCCAAAAAAGAAAATTATGAATATTTAAATAAATTTCTCAAATCTCCAAGCTTGATAGTTAATAATTATAAGGAAAAGCTTTTAGATGATTTTAAAAATTTAACATTATCAATTGAAAACAAATTTAGTATATCAAAATTGAATCTTGTTAACCTGGGAAAATCTATTATTGCACCAGATTCATCAATAAATTTAAAACAAACAAAGATTAACAATCTTTCAAAAAATCTTAATTTGAATATAGCCAATAATTACAAAGATAAGCTTGAAAAATATAAGTCTAATATAAGATTGCTCAATTCAAATTCTATTTCTTCAAATCTTAAAAAAGGATACTCAATTTTGATGGATAAAAAGAAAATTGTTAAGACAAGTAAAAAAATTACTACTGACGATCAATTATCAGTGAAACTTATTGATGGTACAATTGATATAAAAGTAACAAAAATTAACTAAATCTTTTATGCTGCCAGAACCATTGACTGGGCTCTGCTTTAATCCACTGTTCAACCTTATTATGAATTTCTTCCATCATCTGAGTATCATTAATTCCTAAATTATTATGATAAATTGGTTCTAAAAACGTAAGCTCAATATTTCCATTATCAATTCTTTTATTTTGTATTGGAATTATTGGTAAGTTATATTTTCTAGCTATTTTTAAAAAACCTGTTTGCGTTTTAACTTTTTTATTAAAAAACATTACTTCTTCTCCTGAGGAGTCTTTTTGATCTATTAATAATACAATTGATAAAGAATTATTAATTGCATCAACAACATCTTTGGCACTTTTCTTACCCTTGGGAGTGTAAAAGCTATTTTTAGAAACAAGTGAACTTTGTCTAATATTAAGTATTAGTTTATCAATAAAATTATTGTTTATATGCCTATAAATACCACCAATATTAATTCCAATTCTATCTAAACCTGGAACTAATACTTCCCAATTAGATTGATGAATACTAATAAAAATTGCTTGTTTTCTATTTTTAATAAAATCTTCTATATTTTCTAGATTGATATATTTTATTTTATTTTTAATAAAAATATCATTTAATCTGAGAAGTTCACAAATTGTAATTCCAAGATTATTCCAACTTTTTTTAATAATTTTTTGTATTTCTTCATCTTTAAGATTTGGGAAAACATACTTACAATTATTTATAGCTGTTTTGTTGGCTCGTGAAAATTTACCAAAAGTGCTAAATAAAAATGATGAAACTTTCAAAGATAGATTGAGTGGTAAAATTTTATATAAAAAATAAATAAAAATAAATCCAATATACTGTAAAAAGTAAATTATTTGCTTCATATTGCTAAATCATTAATTTTATTTTCTAGTACATTGCTTAAAATTTCTTTTAGTAAATTTTCATCTTCAAATTTGATTTCACCATTAAGAGTGCTGACTAAAGAACGATATGATTTTGGTATTCTTACAAAATCTTTTTTTGTAGTAACCAATACAGATTTAGTAAGATTAGCATTTTCTGCAAGATTTAACATGTCATTTTCATCAAATATATGATGATCTGGATAGCTAATTTTTTTTTCTAAAATAGCACCTTGTTCACTTAGTGAATTATAAAATTTTTCAGGATAAGCAATGCCTGCAAAAGCTGTCACTTTTTGATTTTTATAAATTTTATTATCTGTACTAATTTGAAACTTTGCATGAATAACCGGAACAGTACTAGGAATTTTATCTTTAACATCTTGAGCAATTTCACCAATTACAATTACTAAATTTGCTCTAGAAATACCTCTTGATATGCTTTCCCTAAGAGGTCCAGATGGAATCACTCTTTTATTTCCAAATCCTTGTTCACCATTAATTACTATAATTGAAAAATCTTTCTGAAGAGTTGGATTTTGAAAGCCATCATCCATAATTATACAGTCAGCACCTTTTTCTTTAGCTAAAATAAAGGATTTATTTCTATCCTGTCCAATCCAAGTTGGAGCAACTTCAGCTAGCAACAGGGATTCATCTCCAACACTTTTTGCCGAATGCCACTCTTTAACGAGAACATTAGATGTTTCAACTCCTCCATAACCCTTTGAAACAAAGTGAGGATTATATCCATTAAGTTTTAATAAATTTCCAATTTTTAACGCAACAGGTGTTTTACCAGCACCTCCCACCACTATATTGCCAATACAAATCACAGGAATTCCAGAAGATATTTTTCTGCTTACAAAATTTCTTATTTTTGTTCCAAATCTAAATAGTAATGAGAGTGGGTATAAAGAATTAGATAAATATGTATCATTTTTTTTATACCAAAATTTAGGAGCTTTAAGCATTTTAATTAATGTATTTTTCGATGTCTTTGAAAAGCTTTTCTTTTTCAAAGAAAGATCTATTAGAAAACTTTAGTGCACTTGCTTGAATTTTTTTTATTTCCAAATTATTATTTAGTAGTTCTTTCATCTTTATATCAATATCTTCATACTTATTTACCATTATACATGATTTCGCTTTTACCATATCTTCATAAATATTAGTCCAATTATCAACATAATTACCGCTAATAATAGCACATCCATAACTTGCAGGCTCTATAGGATTATGCCCGCCAATATTTTTTAAAAAAGAACCACCTAAAATAACTAAATTGCTAATTTTAAAATATTGATCTAATTTTCCAAAACTATCAATTATTACGATATTATTTTCTTCAAATTCTTTTTTTGATTCTAAAGAAATATTAAATCCTTCTTTATTTAATTCTCGCTTAATTGTACTAATTCTTTCTGGATGCCTTGGTGCAAGATAAATTTTTAAATTAAATTCACGAATTGTTTTTTTAATACATTTAATTATCTCTTTTTCCTCATTAGAATGAGTACTTGCAATCATGATTGTATTTGATTGATCTTTATTTATTATAGAATTATTTTTATTATTAGCTAATTTTAAATTTCCAATATAGCCAATTTGTAAGTTTGTTAATTCTTGAATTCTTTTTTTGTCATTTATGCTTTGTGCGAAAATTTTATTAAAACTCATTAATGAATTTCTGTAGAAATTTTTTGTACTTTTCCATTTTTTAAAAGATGTTGGAGAAATCCTTGCATTTAAATATAAACAACTGATATTTTTAACTCTAATTTTATTAAGCATATTTGGCCAAATATCTGACTCTATCCATAGAATTAGATTTGGTTTCCAAAAGTTTAAAAATCTTGAACACCACAGAGATACATCAAATGGGATGTACTGATGGATAATTTTATTTTTATAAAACTCTTCAATATATTTTGCTGAAGATTTTGTTGTTGTAGTAACTAAAATATCAAATACTTTATGATATCGTTCTATAATTAAATCTGAAGATTTAAATTCGCCAATACTTGCAGCATGTATCCATAAAGTTTTTTTCTTAGTATTTTTTTTTACCGTTGGTTTTCCAAACCTTTCAATAAATCTTAGCCTATCCTCTTTTTTTCTATAAATACGAATAAATATATTAAAAATAATTAATGGTATGAGAAGAGTACTGAGTATTTGATATATTCTAAACATTTAGATTTTTTTCTGCTGATTCTATGCAATCATTAATTTTTTCTTCCAAGAAATTTTTATATCTATCTAAATCATCATCTTTAGTAGAAGAAGGAATAATAATTGGCTCACCCCAAACAAATCTACATTTTGAAAATGGATATGTTATTAAAAATGAGTCCCAAGATTTAAGTTTAAGATTTTTATTTGAGGCAAAACCAAGTGGTATTATTGGGACTTGAGAATGAATTGCAATTTTTATAATTCCTTCTGAGACTTTTTTATTTGGTCCTCTTGGTCCATCAGGAGTAATACCAATATAATTTCTATCTTTTAAAATTTTAAATACTTTCCTTAATGAGGGTGATTTATTTTTTGACATTATAGAAACATTTTTTAAATTAAAATGACTTGCAATATATGCACCAAATCGACCATCACTATGGCTAGATGCTAACATATTTAACACAGCTTTACTTTTCCATACATGTCCTATCATCATCAATTGACCATGCCAAAATGCTAAAATAAATGGTTTATTCTCTCTCCACAATTTTTCTGGTAATTCAGAGTTTATAATCTGTATTTTAGAAGTGTAACATACGAATAAGATATATAGGTAAACTATAAATGCCAAAATTTTTTGAGATATAGAAAATTTAAAAATTTTTTTTTTAAAACTCATCTTCCAACTGTTCTCTTAGTTGTAATTTTTTATAAATTGTTGATTTTGAAATTAACTCTTCGTGCTTTCCCTGACTTTCAATTTTGCCTTTATCTAAAACGTAGATAATGTCTGCATCTTCTATTGTACTTAATCTATGTGCAATTATTAATTTGGTTTTATTATTCATAAGACTATTGATTGTTTCATGAATTTTATTTTCAGTTATGTTATCTAAAGAAGATGTAGCTTCATCCATAATTAAAAGTGGCGCATCTTTTATTAGAGCTCGGGCAATAGCAATTCTTTGTCGTTGTCCACCTGATAATTTTATGCCGTTTTCTCCTATAACAGTATGTAGTTTTTGTTCTAATTCTTCTGAAAAACTATCCACTCCAGCATTTTTAGCAACTAAAATTATCTCTTCATCACTTGCTTTTAAGTTTCCATATTTAATATTATTAAATATACTCTCGTTGAATAAAATCGTTTCTTGCGTAACTATTGAAACACAATTTCTTACATCTGTTAGATCTAATTCTTTTATATCTTTAGAATTTATTAATATAGAGCCTGAATAATTGTCATATAATCGCAAAATTATATTAGCTATTGTCGATTTACCAGAACCAGATAAGCCAACTAATGCAACTTTTTTTCCTTTTGGTATCGTTAAATTTATTTTATCAAGCACTAAATTGTCATTATATGCAAACGAAACATTTTTAAAAACAATGTCTCCATTTAGGTCTATGGTTTTTTCTGTAGAAATATTTTCCATATTATTTTCACTTGTATCTAAAAGTTTAAAAATTCTCTCAGCTCCAGCTAATCCTTCCTGGACACTAATATTTAAATTTCCAAGAGCTTTTACTGGTTGATAAGCCAGAAGAAGGCTTACTAAAAAACTCATAAATTGACCTGTTGTCATACTTTCATTTAAGACAAAAACTCCCCCAGCGTAAATTGAAAGTGCTACTGCTAAACTTCCAATAAATTCCATTAAAGGACTTAAGCGATTGCTAATAAAAGCAGATTTTGTAAAATATTTTTCAATAAAACTTATTGTTTCAAAAGCTCTTTGTTTTTCATAGTTTTCTCGTGAGTATGCTTTTACTTGTCTAATACCCTTAATACTCTCTGCTAATACATTAGAAAAAACTGCTATTTCGTTTTGGATAGTGTAAGTAATTTTTCTTATACTCTTTCCAATTTTCCTTATGGGCCAGATTGCTAAAGGAAATGCAAAAAAAGCAAAAAGAGTTAGAGTCCAGCTTTGGTAAAACATATTACCTAGTAAAAAAATGATAACTAAGACATCTTTTATAATTCCTGTTACAGATTTAACTATTGCAAGTCTTAAGTAGTAAGTATCATTTATAAGTCTTGAAATTAAATTACCTGATTTAGAGTCATTGTAAAATTTCATATTCAAATACATTAGTTTTTCAAACATCTGAGTTTGAAGTTTTGCAATAATTGAATGTGCAACTTTACTCATTTGATACGAGTGAGTATATGTTGCCAATCCTTTACAGAGAGTCACTATAATAATTGCAATTGGAATTAAAAATAACATTTCTTTATTTCCTTTGATTAAAACTTCATCAAGTGCAGGTCTTACTAACCAAGCATGCAAACCTGTTGCTGCTGCTGATATAACCATCATAAATAAAGCTAATATTATTTTGAGTTTATGACTCATTAAATATTGAAAAACTATTCTTGAAGTAACTGACTGTTTTTTATCTGAAGACATTAAAAACTTTGTAAAAGTAAAAATAACATAATTGCAAAAAAATTATTTTGTCTGAAATAATAATTTGAGCTTAACGGTGATGTTATATCCCATTTCTGAATTGCTATATACGTACAAATTGCGATAGTGGCTATAATAATTGAACTAAGTAAAAAATTTGAGGAATTCCATACAAAATAAGACAATATAATTAGGATAATAAGATAACATGTTTGAACAAATCTTTTACCATTTTTATCAAAATAAACTGCAGTAGATTTGATTTTATTTAAAACATCATCTGCTCTATCTTGGTAGGCATAAATCGTATCATATGCCAATGTCCAAAAAATACATACAAAATACAATAAAAGATAATCAAATGTAATTTGTTTATTGAATTGCATTGAAACTATTAGCACACCCCAACTAAAAATAATTCCAAGGAATAGCTGTGGGAAGTAAGTTATTCTTTTCATAAAAGGATATAAAATTACAAATGGCAAACTTAACAAACCCAATAAAATTGATTTAAAGTTAAATTCGAGAAGAATGAAAAAACTAATTATTAATAATATAATTAATAATAATATGGATTCAGTAATAGAAATTTTTTTGGATGCTAAAGGTCTAAATTTGGTACGTGTAACTTTTTGATCAAAATCAATATCGATGATGTCATTAATTATACAACCTGCACTTCTCATTAAAAAAGAACCAATTAAAAAAAGTAAATACCAAAATAATAGTTTAGAAGTTTCTATTTCTAGTAACGCTAAACCAAACCAGCAAGGCCACATTAATAGAAGGAAACCAATTGGTTTGTTAAGTCTTATTAACTCACAGTAATCAAATATTTTTTTTACAACTAAGTTATCCCACATATATGAATATAATGTTATAATTCTAAACTATTGTAATGAAAATGTCCAAAACACGATTATTTGTAACAAAAAAATTATCATCCAATATTTTAATTTATATAAAAAATAAGCAGCACCACTTTTTGAAAAATGTTCTTAGAATCAAAAAAGAAGATAACATAAATTTATTTGATGGTTTGACAGGTGAATGGTTATCTAAAGTAATTTCTATCAATAGAGATAACATTGTTTTACAAATACAAAACAAATTGAGAGAGATTCCTCAAGAGTCTGATTTATGGCTAATATTTGCACCAATCAAATCTTATAGAATGAATATCACCATTCAAAAAGCTACCGAGCTTGGTATCTCTAGATTTATTCCAATTTTGACAGAATATACAAATCAATCAAAAATAAATTTTAAAAATTTCGAATTAAATATCATTGAAGCATCAGAACAATCTGACAGATTGTCCATTCCATCTTTAGATAAAACAATTAAACTAGATGATTTAGTTAATAATTTTCCATCTGATAGAGGGTTAGTTTTTTGTAATGAAGGAGATGAAAATTTACCAACTATTTACAATGCATTAATCAAAGAAACAGAAAAATATAAAAAATGGGCTGTCATTATTGGACCTGAAGGTGGTTTTTCTGAAAAGGAACGAAGAACCATCTCATCTTTGTCTTCATGCATATCTGTCTCTTTGGGAAAAAGAATTCTACGATCAGACACCGCAACAACAGCAGCAATTTTTTCTATTCAATCGGTTATTGAATAAATTATAATGAGCGACAACCTGTCCTAGAATTTTGCCTCTAAATCACTGGTTAATTTACTGAATAATTTATTTATTAGTGTATACAATAACTAATTAAGATGCGCATTTTATCCTTTATTACTGTTACATTTATTACCTTTGCTTCTTCTGCAAATGGTATTTCCGATTGGCAACTAGGTTTTCAAAAACCTGCAAGTGACGTGATGAGAAATGTTTACGATCTTCATAATTTCGTATTAATTATGATGACTGCAATTACGATATTTGTTCTCTTTCTAATTTTTTATGTTGTATTTAGATTTAGAAGAAAAGTTAATCCAGTTGCATCTAAAACAACTCACAACACATTTATTGAAATACTCTGGACTGGAATTCCGGTAATTATATTAATTTTTATGGCAATACCATCGTTTAAGTTAGTATATCAGCAAGATGTAATACCTGAAACAGATATGACGATTAAAGTCATAGGCCATCAGTGGTACTGGGAGTATCAATACCCTGAACATGATGACATTTCTTTTGAGAGCTACATGACACCTGATGATGAATTAGAACCAGGTGACATAAGATTATTAACAGTAGATAACCACCTAGTTTTACCAGCAAATAAAAATATTCATGTATTAGTAACTGCTGGTGATGTGCTTCATAGTTTTGCTATGCCTTCATTAGGTGTAAAAAAAGATGCGGTTCCTGGAAGACTTAACGAAACATGGTTCAATATAGATGAGCCAGGAATATACAGAGGTCAATGTTCCGAATTATGTGGAACAGGTCATGGGTACATGCCCATTGTCATAGAAGCACTCAATGAAAAAGATTTCAACAATTGGATAATCGAACAAAAAAATAAGTTAGCTTTAGCAAACCAAATAACCACTAAAGAGAATATAATAGAATAGGAGAAAAATGAGTTACGCAGATTCAGCAAGCCACGACCATCATGATCACAAACCAGGATTTATAAAAAGATGGTTTTTTTCTACCAATCATAAAGATATTGGAACTCTCTATATAATATTTGCCATACTAGCTGGTTTAGTTGGAGGTTTCTTTTCATTATTAATGAGAGCTGAATTAGCTGCTCCAGGCTTAGATGTTGTTGCTGATGGTCAAGTTTGGAATGTAATTATCACTGCTCATGGTTTGTTAATGGTATTTTTTGTTGTTATGCCAGCATTAATAGGCGGCTTTGGAAACTGGTTTGTCCCATTAATGATTGGTGCGCCTGATATGGCTTTCCCAAGAATGAATAATTTTAGTTTTTGGATACTTGTTCCTGCTCTAGTTTTATTAGTTGTTTCGGCAACAATAGGAACTGGTGCTGGTACGGGGTGGACAATTTATCCTCCACTCTCAAATAAACTCGGACACGCAGGACCCTCTGTTGACATGGCAATTTTTGCTCTTCATTTAGCAGGTGCATCGTCAATCTTAGGTGCAGTTAATTTTATAACAACAATACTCAATATGAGAACACCTGGAATGACTCTTCACAAGATGCCTCTTTTTGTATGGGCTATGTTAATTACAGCATTCTTACTTTTATTAGCTGTTCCTGTTTTAGCTGGAGCAATCACAATGCTTCTAACGGATAGAAACTTTGGTACAACATTCTTTAATCCTGCAGGTGGTGGAGATCCAGTTCTTTTCCAACACTTATTTTGGTTTTTTGGTCATCCTGAAGTTTACATTATGATATTACCAGCTTTTGGAATTGTAAGTCAGGTTATCTCTACTTTCTCAAGAAAGCCAGTATTTGGATATCTTGGAATGGTGTATGCTATGATATCTATAGGATTTATAGGTTTTATTGTCTGGGCTCACCATATGTTCACAGTTGGTATGAGCGCAGATTTAAGAGCCTATTTTATGCTAGCTACAATTATTATCGCTGTTCCAACCGGTATAAAAATCTTTAGTTGGATTGCAACTATGTGGGGTGGATCACTTACATTTGAAACTCCAATGTTGTTTGCAATTGGTTTTGTTTTCTTATTTACACTTGGAGGAGTAACAGGTGTTATTTTGGCCAATGCTGGAATAGATACAGTAATGCATGATACGTATTATGTTGTTGCACACTTCCATTATGTTCTGAGTATGGGGGCTATGTTTGGAATTTTCGCAGGTATTTACTATTGGTTTGGAAAAATGTCTGGAAGAAAATATAATGAATTCTTAGGCAAACTACATTTTTGGTTATTTTTTATTGGGGTAAATGTAACATTCTTTCCTCAACATTTCTTAGGACTTGCTGGTATGCCTAGAAGAATTCCAGATTATCCAGACGCTTATGCAGGATGGAATCTTGTATCAACTTATGGTTCTTACATCTCTTTTGCTGCTACTTTGATATTTCTTTTCGCAATTGTGTATGCTTTACTTTATGGAAAGAAAGAAGTTGCAAATCCTTGGGGAGAGGGAGCTGATACTCTTGAATGGACACTGTCTTCACCTCCACCATTCCATCAGTTTGAGACTTTACCTAAATTCAAAGGATAATTTTAGTGGATGCTAAATCCTTAGAAGCTGGTTATAGCAATAATTTTCTTTTAAGAAAATTCAAAGGTTATTACGAACTAATGAAACCAAGAGTTATGTCCTTGGTTATCTTTACAGCATTTGTTGGAATGTTTTTGGCACCAGGGCAGATAACATTTCTAAACAGTTTTCTAGTAATTGTTGCTATTGCATTAGGAGCTGGTTCTTCAGCAGCAATCAATATGTGGTTTGATGAAGATATTGATAAAACTATGGAAAGAACAAAATTAAGACCAATTCCACTTGGAATAGTTTCAAAAAATGAGGCACTAGTTGTAGGAATATTAACAGGTACTATTTCTTTAATTTTGATGCAATGGTTCTCAAATTCATTAGCAACAAGTTTACTTCTTTTTACAATTCTTTTTTATGTATTTATTTATACATTTTGGCTTAAACGAACAACTTCATTAAACATAGTTATTGGAGGCGCAGCCGGAGCAATTCCTCCAATTATTGGATGGACTGCAGTTGTTCCAGAATTAAGTTTTTTACCAATTAGTTTATTTATAATTATATTTTTCTGGACCCCACCGCATTTTTGGGCCTTATCAGTTTATAGATATAATGATTATAAAAACGCGAACGTGCCTATGTTACCAAATGTAAGTAGTATTGATGATACAAAAAAACAGATTGTTTATTATGCTGTAATATTAATTTTATCGAGTTATCTTCCATACTTAGATAGTAAAGTTGGAATAATATACCTAACTATTGTTACTATATTAAATTTATTATTATTTAATAGTTCGCTAAAGTTAAAAAAATCTAAAGAAAAAAAATCAATACCAAATTCTGAAGGATTAAAATTTTTTGCTATTTCAATCCTTTACCTATTCAGTTTATTTTCAGCATTGTTGATTGATCATGTGGTATTAAGATGAAAAATAGAAGAAGAAAAAATATTATAACTCTAATTATTTTACTTTGTATAGTTGCATTTTTTTATTTATGGACTCTGTTTAAGGCTAATATTTTTGGAGTATAATGACTAATACTAGAACAGCTTTAGGACTATCATTAATTGTTTTAACAATGATTACTTTAGTTGCGTTTTCGGTACCGTTATATGACTTATTTTGTCGTGTTACTGGTTATGGCGGTAAGACAAGTACATCTGAGTTCCTTTCATCATCAATTTTAGAAAGAGATATTAATCTTAAATTTAATGCTGATGTTAATGATAGTATAAATTGGACTTTTACTGCACCAGAAAATATTAAATTTAAAGTCGGTGAAAATAAACTTGTTAATTACAAAGCTACTAATCAATCTGACGTAGAAACAATCGGAACTGCGACATTTAATGTTCTACCAGAAAAGGTTGGTCCATATTTTATTAAAACACAGTGTTTCTGTTTCGAAAAGCAGGCTTTGAAACCTGGAGAAACAGTTGAAATGCCTGTTGTGTTTTATATAGACCCTTCAATTAACGAAGATCCAACAATGAAAGATGTTGAAGAGATAACGTTGTCATATACCTTTTTTAAATATATAGAATAATCAATGGCTAATAAATCAACAACAGGGCAGAAACATCCATATCATTTAGTTGATCCAAGCCCACTTCCATTTTTATCATCAATAGCTGGTCTTGCAATGGCTGCTGGTCTTGTATTTTATATGCATTATGGAACTTCTTGGCTCCTCATTCTAGGCACTATTGGTTTACTAACTATTATGTTTCTATGGTGGAGAGATGTAATCAAAGAGTCAACTTTTCAAAAGGTTCACACACCTGTCGTAGAACTTGGATTAAGATATGGAATGGCGCTTTTTATTGCTTCAGAAGTTATGTTCTTTGTTGCTTTTTTCTGGGCTTTTTTTGATGCAAGTTTAACACCTAAATTACCTATAGAAGAATTTTCAGAAACTTTTGATAGTAATGGTGCAGTTGGAATTTGGCCACCAGAAGGTATTAAAACCTTTGATCCACTTGATGTGCCTTTTTTAAATACATTAATATTATTAATGTCAGGTACTACTTGTACATGGGCTCACCATGCTGTTAGAGAAGGACATAGAGATCAAGCCATTCAGGCATTATGGTGCACTGTTGGTCTTGGAATTTTCTTCTCATTTATGCAGGGTGTAGAATATTATGAGGCAGCTCATCATTATTTTAGTTTTACTGATGGAATATATCCATCAGTATTTTATATGGCTACTGGTTTTCATGGATTTCATGTAATGGTTGGAACAGCATTCTTAGCTGTTTGTTTGTATCGTGTTTACAAAAATCATTTTACCCCAGACAGACATTTCGGTTTAGAAGCAGCAGCATGGTACTGGCACTTTGTTGACGTAGTTTGGCTGTTCTTGTTTGTCTGCGTTTATGTTTGGGGTGCATAAATTAAAAACTTTCCAGTAAAATTTTTTATATTCAGTTCATTTTGTGTTGCACTGACAATATTTTTAGGAATTTGGCAATTGCAAAGACTGGAATGGAAAGAAAAAATTATAGCTGAATTTAATGAACTAAAAAACCAAAAACCACTGTCACTATCAATGGGAAAAATGAAGTATCCAAACATTGATGAGTTTACTAAAGTTATCACTTTAGGAACTGTTGACAGAAGTAAAAAAATTTTTTTCCCGGCTGAAACATTGAATGGGATTTCTGGTGTTAGAATAGCCAGTTTATTGTCAGATAATCATGGTAATAATTATTTAATTGATGAAGGTTGGTTTGAGCAAAGTAGATATGATTATTTTAAAGACAATAATGAAATAATAAATGCTGAAATTCTAGGATACATCCGATATCCAACTCAAAAAAAGATGTTTACTCCCGAGAATTCTATCTCTTCAAATGAATGGTATTATTATGATTTGGAGCAAATTCAAACTTTCTTAAATGTTAAGATCAATCAGAAATTTTTTATTAGAAATATGAGCAATTATGCAGAGAATTTCTTAATACCATCATCTCAAAATCATAATTTTTCAAATAATCATTTGCAGTATGCAATTACATGGTTTTTGATGAGTTTTTCTTTTTTGATTATTTTTATAATTTATTTATTTAGGAAGAAAAAATGAAAACATATTTAAAACTTAAAGAGATCTTTAATGAAGCTTCATTGACATCAGATATTGCAGGTATTTTACACTGGGATATGGCAACAATGATGCCGAGCAGCTCACGAGATCAAAGATCAGATCAATTAGCCTATTTATCAAAACTTAGTCATAGTAAAATTTCATCTTCTGAAGTTGGTGATTTAATTGAAGACTCAAAGAATCTTAATCTAAATAACAGTGATCAGAAAAACTTAAATGAAATGGATAGAGAATATAAATTAGCTTCTGCTATTCCAACGGAGCTTGTAGAAAAAATTTCAAAATCTTCAGCTAAATGTGAAGGTGTTTGGCAAGATGCAAGGGAAAAGTCAGATTTTAATTTAGTAAAAAAAGATTTAGAAGAACTTATAAATTTAACAAAAGAAGAAGCAAATATTTTAGGGGAAACTTTTAAAGTTTCTCCTTATGAAGCACTAATAAATAAATTTGAACCTTCTTCAGAAGAAAATAAAATATCTGAAGTATTTGATGATTTACAAAAATTTCTTACACCACTTATTGATAAAATTATTGATAAGCAAAAAAAAGAAGAAACATTTCAATTTGAAACAAGTATTGATGAAGAAATGCAGAAAAATATTTCTGAATATATAATGAAACAAATAGGTTTTGATTTTACAAGAGGAAGACTTGATAAAAGCGTCCACCCTTTTTGTGGAGGATCTACAAATGATGTTAGAATTACAACAAGATATAATAATGAAAATCCATTTTCATCTTTAGATGGTGTTATGCATGAAACTGGACATGCATTATATGAGCTAAACCTACCAAAAGATTGGATACATCAGCCAGCAGGCAAATCTAGAGGGATGGCCATGCATGAAAGTCAATCACTATTAATTGAAATGCAAATCACTAGATCTTTAGCTTTTAAAAAATTTTTATCTAATACTTTAAATAAAAAATTTAATATTAAAGATAAAGCTACAAACCCAGACAATCTTTACAAATTAGGTACTCGAGTAAATAAATCTTTTATAAGAGTTGAGTCGGATGAAGTAACCTATCCCTTGCATATTATTTTAAGATTTAATTTAGAAAGAAAAATTTTTAACAATGAAATAAATATTGCAGATATCCGAGATGCTTGGAATGATGAATTTAATAGATTATTTAATTTATCGATAAATAAAGACACTGATGGATGTCTACAAGATATTCATTGGTTTGCTGGATTATTTGGATACTTTCCAACATATTCATTAGGAGCACTCACTGCTGCTCAATTTGCGTCTCAATTGAGAACTGATCAAAAGGAATTAGATAATGAAATAGAAAATGGTGAATTTTCAAATTTAGTAAATTGGCTTAAAAAAAATATCCATGAAAAAGCTAGTTTTTTTTCAACTAATGAGGTTTTAGAACAGGTTACAAAGTCGCCTTTAAATGCTAAATATTTCAAAGAATATATTACTAATCGCTATCTTTAATGAAATATTTAAGTACAAGAGATGATTCTCTAAGTAGATCATTTAACGATATTCTTTATCAAGGATTATCGAGAGATGGCGGTCTCTATTTACCCCAAAGCTGGCCCAAAATAGACTTACTAAGTTTAAAAAATAAATCATACGAAGAAGTGGCATGTGAAATTATTTTTCCTTATGTAAATGAAAATATAGAAAAATTAAATTTACAAAAAATTTTAAATGAAACCTATTCAAATTTTAATCATGAAAAAATAGCTCCATTAGTAGAATTAGAAAATAATAAATTTTTATTAGAATTAATTTATGGGCCTACTTATGCTTTTAAAGATTACGCTTTACAATTTCTTGGTAACCTATTTTCTACAAGTTTAGAGATGTCTCCAAAAAAAATTACTGTTTTAGGTGCAACTTCTGGTGATACTGGGTCAGCTGCAATTCATTCTTTCAAATCAAAAAAAGATATAAATGTATTTATTCTACATCCTCATAATAAAGTATCACCTATTCAACAAAAACAAATGACTACAGTAATTGATAAGAATATTTTTAATATTGCTGTAGATGGTAATTTTGATGATTGTCAAAAAATTGTCAAAGAACTATTTGTAGATGATGAAATACAAGAGTCTACTTCTTTAACTGCAGTAAACTCTATAAACTGGGCACGATTAATTGCCCAAGTAGTTTATTATTTTTGGTCTTATTTACAAACTGATAAGCATAAAATAAATTTTATTGTTCCTTCGGGAAATTTTGGCAATATCTTTTCTGCCTTTGTTGCTAAACAAATGGGATTACCTATTGGTCATTTACATATTGCAACTAATTCTAATGATATCTTGAAGTCCATAGTAGACACTGGAGAAATGAAAAAAAAATCTGTTTCTCAAACTTATAGCCCTAGTATGGATATACAAGTTTCAAGTAATTTTGAAAGACAAATTTTTGAAACCCTAAATAGAGATAGCAAAAGAGTAAATGAAGTATTTGAAAGCTTTTCATCAAAAGGTTTTTATCAATTTGATGACTCTGTTTTAGCTAAGTTTCAGCAAATATATAAGGCTTCTTCAATTGATGATAGCCAGACTCTGGAAGCAATTAAATTTGTATATGAAAAATATAATTATATTGCTGATCCACATACTGCAACAGGACTAAAAGTATTATTAGATAAAAAAGATAATGAAGCATGGGTATCTTTGGTTTGTGCACATCCTGCAAAATTTGACAAAGCTGTGAATAAAGCAATCAATAAAGAAATTGATATACCAAAAGAATTGAGCAATCTCTTTGATAAAGAGGAAAAGATGACTATATTACCCAATAGTACTATGGATGTAAAAAACTTCATCTTGGAAAAAATAAGCAATGCATAAAATTACAACACTAGAAAACGGATTAAGAATAGTAACTCAAAATATGCCAGGGTTGGAAACAGTATCAATGGGTATATGGAATTTTGTTGGTGGTAGAGATGAAACAAAAGACATAAATGGTGTTGCTCACCTTTTAGAGCATATGGCTTTTAAGGGCACATCAACTAAAAATGCTCTTCAAATTGCCGAAACAATTGAAAATGTTGGCGGAGATATAAATGCCTATACTTCAAAGGAAATAACAGCTTATTATGTAAAACTCTTAGCTGATGATCTACATTATGGAATAGATATTCTGACAGACATTTTGCAAAATTCTACATTTGCTGAAGATGAACTTAATCGAGAAAGAGGAGTCATAATTCAAGAAATTGGCATGTACCTTGATACACCTGATGATATGATTTTTGATTATTGGCAAGAAAAAGCATACCCGGACCAGCCAATGGGACGTTCTATATTGGGCAAAACTGATATCATTAAAAATATTTCAAGAGACGAAGTTAAAGACTTTATGATGAATCATTATAATCCAAAAAAAATGATTATAAGTGCAGCTGGAAAAATTGATCATGATCAATTTGTTGAATCAATTAAAAAATCATGCACTAACCTACCAACTGGATTATCTACTGAAAGACAAAAAGCTGATTACAAATCTGGAGAATACAGAGAAGATAAAAAATTAGAACAGATTCACTTACTACTTGGTTTTGAAGGTATAGATTATCACCATGATGATTACTATTCTTTATTGGTTTATTCTTCTTTATTAGGTGGAGGTATGTCATCAAGATTGTTTCAAGAGATAAGAGAGAAACGTGGTCTTGTATATGGAATTTCCTCTTTTAGTTCATCTTATACTGACACGGGTGTTTTTGGTATTTATTGTGGAACAGGTGAAAATCAAATCCAAGAGCTCATACCTGTTTTATGTGATCAATTAAATGAAAGTCCTAATTCAATTACAGAAAAAGAAATAAATAGAGGTAAAGCTCAATTGAAAGCAAGCTTAATGATGGGGAGAGAAAGTGCATTTAGAAGATGTGAGAGTGCTGCTAGACAACTTCTGGTCTTTAATAGAATAATTGACCCCGCTGAAACTATTAAAAATATAGATAAGGTTTCTAAAGAGACAGTTCAAAAGATTGCTAATGAAATTGTAAAAGGGCCGATAACTATATCAAGTATCGGACCATTATCTAAACTTGAAAATATTGATAAAATACAAAATCGAATTAACTAAACTTTTCAAAAATTTTAAAACATTATTTTATTTTTATTTCTTCTTTAATTGAATGATTAAGCTCTCCATCTTCAGATGATAAATTCATAGACACTTTTATGGATTCACCTGTTTTGATATTTCCTTCGGAAAATTTTTTTCGTATGTAATTCTCTATTTCACGTTGCGAGCTAATACCAACTTGTTTAAGAAATTTTCTAATCTCTAGATTTAAATTATCTTCATCCATGATTTACTATAAATTATTTTGATAGATTCATTCAATAATGTTATTAATTTTATATGGAAATTGCTTCTTTTAAAACTAAACTCGGTTGGATTACGGTAAAAAAAAAGGGTGGCAACATCTTATCACTGAGTTTTGGAAAAACAAATGAAACGAATGATGTAATTAATATTAAGAAACAGATTAATTTATATGCCTCTGGAAAACTTAAAAATTTTAAGATTAAGTATTCTTTTGAAGGGTCCCCTTTGCAAAAAAAAATTTGGAAAGAATTATCTAAAATTAAATATGGTAAAGTTTCAACATATGGAGAAATAGCAAAAAAAGTTGGTACGTCTCCAAGATATGTAGGTAATGTTTGTGGACAAAATAAACTTTTGCTTATTATTCCCTGTCACCGCATAATTCGTAGCGATGGTAAACTTGGAGGATTTTCTGGAAGAGGGGGGATCAAGGTAAAAAAAAGATTACTCAACTTAGAAAAAAGTGTCTCATAAAATAATTATTCTTCAACATACTCCCTTAGTAACACCTGGGTACTTTACAGAGTTAATGAATGAAGACTTAGTTGAAACAACTATTATTCGATTGGATAAAGGAGAAAAGATTCCTGTTAATCTTGATATATATGATGGAATGATATGTTTAGGTGGACCAATGGATACTTGGATGGAAGAACAATATCCGTGGATGATTGATGAAAAAAATAAGATAAAGGAATTTGTTCTAAATAATCAAAAACCATATCTCGGAATCTGTTTAGGTTGTCAATTTTTAGGAGAAATTCTTGGCGGTAAAGTAATTAAATCTAATCCTCCAGAAATCGGGGTTCTAAATATTAATATTTTAGATAATAAAAAAAAGGATCAACTTTTTAAAAATTTTGATAATCAGATTAAAGCATTACAATGGCATAGTTACGAGGTAAGTGAACTAAATAATTCTGATGTTACAATTTTAGGTTCATCAGATATTACAAAATTTCAAATTTTTAAGTATAAAAACCATGCTTATGGCATTCAATTTCATATGGAAGTAGATAAAAACACAATAATTAAATGGTCCAAAGTTCCTGAATTAAAAAATGCTTTAGAAAAATATTTAGGCAAAAACTCAATTGATGAACTGGATAAATTGCTTAGAAATAATATTCAAGAAATGAACTATAATACTAAAAAATTATACGAAAATTTTAAAAATTTAATGACTACCTAACTGTTTCGTGTTTAAATAATTATGGAGATTTAATATGAAAAAAATAAAAGGCCCAGCAATATTTCTTGCCCAGTTTGTAAGTGATGATGAACCTTTCAACTCATTAGATTCAATATCAAAATGGGCTTCTAATTTAGGGTATAAAGGCGTACAGATACCTTCATGGGATTCAAGATTAATTGATTTAAAAAAAGCTTCTGAAAGTAAAGATTATTGTGATGATATAAAAGGAATTCTTGAAAATAATAATTTACAACTGACAGAGTTATCTACTCACCTTCAAGGTCAGCTTGTTGCTGTTCATCCTGCATACGATATTCCTTTTGATGGATTTGCAGATGAAAAAGTAAGAGGTAATCCAAGTAAAAGAAAAGAATGGGCTATTGATCAATTAATGCAAGCAGCAGTTGCTTCAAGGAACTTTGGACTAAATGCACATGCAACTTTTTCTGGTGCACTAGCATGGCCATATTTATATCCATGGCCTCAAAGACCAGAAGGTTTAGTAGATGAAGCTTTTAATGAACTTGCAAAAAGATGGAAACCAATTTTAAATAAATTCGACGAAGCTGGGGTAGATCTATGTTATGAAATCCATCCAGGTGAAGATCTCCATGATGGAATTACATTTGAAATGTTTTTAGAAAAGGTTGGTAATCATTCAAGATGTAATATGCTTTATGATCCAAGTCATTTTATTCTTCAACATTTAAATTATTTGGATCATATTGATATCTATCATGACAAATTAAAAATGTTTCATGTAAAAGATGCTGAATTAAATCCAAGTGGGAAGCAAGGTGTATACGGAGGTTTTCAATCATGGATTAATAGAGCCGGCAGATTCAGATCATTAGGAGATGGTCAGGTTGACTTTAAATCTATTTTTTCAAAATTATCTGGTTATAATTTTGATGGCTGGGCAGTGTTAGAATGGGAATGTTGTATAAAAAGCCCTCAACAAGGAGCAGAAGAGGGTGCTAAATTTATAAAAGAGCATATCATCGATGTAACTGAAAAAGCTTTTGACGATTTTGCTGATTCAGGAATGGATGAAGAAACTAATAAAAAACTTTTAGGTATTTAGGAGAAAATTTAAATGACAAAAAGATTAAAACTAGGAATGATAGGTGGTGGCCAAGGAGCATTTATAGGAGCTGTACATCGTTTATGTGCAAGAATGGACGATAAGTATGAATTTGTTGCTGGTTGCTTATCCTCAACTCCAGAAAAAGCAGCTAAATCTGCTAAAGAAATTGGCCTTGATCCCTCAAGAAGTTATCCTGATTTTAAAACTATGGCTGAGGAAGAATCTAAAAGAGATGATGGAATTGACGTAGTCTCTATTGTAACGCCGAATCATATGCATGCTGCACCAGCAATAGAATTTCTAAATAAAAATATTCATGTCATTTGTGATAAACCAATGACCTCTACAATGGAAGACGCACATAAATTAGTTGATGCAGTTTCTAAATCTGATGCTCATTTCTTCTTAACTCATAATTATTCTGGCTATCCAGTCGTTAGAGGTATGAGATCACTTATTGAAAATGGAGCACTTGGAAAAATAAGAATTGTTAAAGGATCTTATTTGCAAGGATGGCTCGGATCAAAAGAGGAAGATTCCGGTTCAAATAAACAAGCAGAATGGAGAACAGATCCCTCAAGAAGTGGAGCTGCAGGAGGTGTGGGTGATATTGGGAGTCACACTATGCATTTATTAGAATTTATAACTCAATTAAAATTACAATCAGTTAGTGCAGATCTTACAACTTTTGTTGAAGGAAGAAAATTAGATGATGACGCGTCGATAATGATAAGATTAAATAACGGAGCTAAGGGCTCATTATCTATCTCTCAAGTTGCGACAGGAGAAGAAAATAATTTTACTGTAGCTATTTATGGAGACAAGGGAGCATTAAAATGGAGTCAAGAAAATCCAAATTATGCAACCTTTAGTCAAGTAGGAGAACCTAGCCAAATAATAACTAGAGGTGGTTCTATCAAAGTTGAGGGAACTGAAGCTAACGTTCGAATCCCTGCTGGTCATCCAGAAGGTTATCTTGAAGCATTTGCGCAAATTTATTCAGATGCTGCCGATGTCATACAAAATAAGGAAAATAAGGAAGAATTATTAAAGATACTTCCAAATATTGATGATGGTTTGCACATTATGAAATTCATCAATGCAAGTGTAGAGTCTAGTAATAATGATTCTGCTTGGACTGATTTATCAACAATAAAATAGCTAATATTCCCCGCAAAACAGAGAAATATTACTATATGCGTTTTTTGCATATTAATGTTAACGATTATAATCTTACTAAAAATTAATATTAAACTAAATCACTATTTACGTTCATCACCTTTTTGGGGTGACGGAAGTAGACGAAAGTCGAAGGAACGCATGCAAAGTTATTAAATCGTTCAATTTGCCTAAGGCAAATCGGAAGTAGGTTAAAACCGAAGGAACGCGGATCTTATTATTTAATTTCCATAGCTAAGCATGAAAAGTAACGCATGACTCAATGTGAGACATGTACTGTGAAATTTATAATGGAGGATTAATGTTAAAAAAATCTATATATTTCATTAGCATTTTTGCCGTCTTTATGCTCTTTAGCTCATATGCAAGAGCCGAAGTTGATGGTGAAGTGCAATACATTTTAAATACATTCCTATTTCTTGTATCTGGGTTCTTAGTCATGTGGATGGCAGCAGGATTTGCAATGCTTGAATCAGGACTTGTTACGTCCAAAAGTGTAGCAACAATTGCTGCAAAAAATATAGGCTTATATTCAATAGCTGGCTTAATGTTCTGGTTAGTTGGATACAATATGGCATATGGCATCCCGGCAGGTGGTTTTATCGGATCTCCACTTCCTTGGAGTGATGGTAGCGCTCTTGATACAGGTTATTCAGATGGTTCTGACTGGTTTTTTCAGATGGTATTTTGTGCAACAACATGCTCAATTGTATCTGGAACACTAGCTGAAAGAATCAAAATTTGGCCATTCTTTATTTTTTGTGCTTTATTAACTGGTTTCATTTATCCAATCGAAATGGGTTGGCAGTGGGGTGGAGGATACTTAGCGGAAGCTGGTTTCTCAGATTTTGCTGGTTCAACTCTAGTACATAGTGCAGGAGCAGCAGCAGCACTCGCTGGTGCAATTTTATTAGGTCCAAGATTAGGAAGATTTACTGATAGTGGTGAAGCAGCTCCAATGGAACCTTTTGCAAATTCTTCAATACCTCTTGCAACTCTTGGTGTATTTATCCTGTGGCTTGGATGGTTCGGGTTTAATGGTGGATCACAACTTGCAATGGGTACATTTGATGATGTTACAGCAGTAGCAACAATATATATTAATACTAACTTAGCAGCTGGTGCAGGTGTAATGGCTTGTGCAGTAATTTCAAGACTAGTAACTGGTAAAACAGATGTTGTTATGATGCTTAACGGAGCATTAGGTGGTTTAGTAGCAATTACCGCAGAACCTTTAGCTCCTTCTCCATTCTTAGCAGTGATCATTGGTGCTATTGGTGGATTAATTGTCTTCTATGGAACAAGACTTTTAATTTCCTTTAAAATTGATGATGTTGTTGGAGCAATTCCTGTACACGGTTTTGCTGGAATTTTTGGAACATTAGTAGTTCCAATTTCAAACAGCGCAGCAAGTTTTGGAGCTCAACTTTATGGAATAGTAGCAATTAACGTCTTCGTTTTTGTCGTATCATTTATCATTTGGTACATTATGAAAATGTTATTTGGTATTAGAATCAGTGAAGAAGCTGAAAAACTTGGTACTGATAAATCTGAAGTAGGTGTTATGGCTTACAGCATCAGAGACTAATGAATTTAGTGATTAGCACATCAACTCCTTATAGTTGGTCACTAAAAAATGGGAGAGCATTTGCTCTCCCAAACTCTTAAAAATTAGTGGGGGGTCAAATGACTGAAACAGAAATTATTAAAGAAAAAAAAAGAAACATATATTCAAGCTTTTTTTCAGAAGATTACGTTTCAAAATTTTTATTTAAATCAATTTTGCATCACGTTATTTCTCTAGAGATCTATGAAAACAATAGATTAAATGGAATTTCATTTGAAACAATTTGCGCAAATATACCTAAGTCAATTGGTTCTAGATCTTCTATTCAATCAATTTTAAACGAAGCCTTGGAAAAAAATATATTCGTAAAAGAACAAAGTAAATCTGATAAACGAATTAAGAATTACTACTTAAGTAATAATTTTCTTGATATGATTAATGGTTGGTTAAAAAAAGAAGGCACATTTTTTAATAAAATGAGCTTAGAAAATTAATTTTATTTAATAATTAATTTTAATACTATTTATTGATACTTTCCGAATTATAGTTATAAGTCAAATCACGTTCATCACTCTTTTAGAGTGACGGAAGTAGACGAAAGTCGAAGGAACGCATGCAAAGTTATAAAATCGTTCAATTTGCAGCTTGCAAATCGGAAGTAGGTATACCCGAAGGAACGCGGATCTTAGTAATTAATTTCCATAGCTAAGCATGATGCAATGCATAACTAAAGGTTAGTTATGTGTCTATAATTTTATATGGAGTTAATAATGTATAAAAAATTTTTTAGTCTTTTTACAATTCTCTCTTTTATTTTGTTGCTAAGTTCTTCTGTGAGAGCAGAGGTTGATGCAGAAGTAGCATATATATTTAATACATTTTCTTTTTTAGTTTGTGGTTTCTTAGTCATGTGGATGGCTGCAGGATTTCTATTTTTAGAATCAGGCCTTGTTACCACCAGAAGTGTATCAACTATTGCTGCTAAAAATATTGGAAAATTCGCAATAGTTTCAATTGTTTTCTATTTAATTGGATACAATCTCGGATATTCTGTCCCTGAAGGAGGCTATATTGGTACACCATCCATATGGACTGATAATACTTCTATGGAAACAGGTTACTCAGATGCTTCGGACTGGTTTTTTCAAGCTTTATTTGTTTGTGCTACTGTATCTATTGTATCAGGTGCTGTAGCAGAGCGAATAAAAATTTGGCCTTTCTTTACATTTGCAGCAGTACTTGGAGGAGTAATTTATCCAATTCAAATGGGTTGGGAATGGGGTGGAGGATGGCTAGACGCCCTAGGATTTGCAGATTTTGCTGGCTCGACATTAGTTCACGCTTGTGGTGGTTCTGCAGCTTTAGCAGGAGTAATTCTTTTAGGACCAAGACTTGGAAGATTTAGTGCAAGTGGAGAACCAGCTAATATGGCTCCATTTGCTCCATCATCCATTCCTTTAGTTACATTAGGAACATTTATTTTATGGATGGGGTGGTATGGCTTTAATGGTGGATCCCAACTTGCATTAGGTTCTTATGAAGATGCAACTGCAATGTCAAAAATTTTCATGAATACTCAACTTGCAGCTTGTGGTGGATGTATGGCTGGTGCAGCAATAACAAGATTGATTGGTGGCAAAACTGATATTGTTATGATGCTTAATGGAGCTCTTGCAGGTTTAGTTTCAATAACAGCTGAGCCATTGATGCCTAGTCCATTGCTTGCAATTGGAATTGGTGCAGTTGGTGGAGTAATAATGTATTATGGAACTAACTTCTTAAACTCATTAAAACTAGATGATGTTGTAGGCGCAATACCCGTACATATGTTTGCAGGTATTTGGGGAACATTAGTTGTTCCTCTAACTAATCCTGAGGCATCATACTCAATTCAATTACTGGGCGTTGCTTCAGTGTGTATCTTTGTTTTTATTTTCTCATATATTGTAATATATCTAATTAAAAATATTATGGGATTAAGAATTAGTGAAGAAGCTGAAAAACTTGGCACTGATAAAGCCGAGGTTGGAGTAGTAGCTTATTCAATTAGAGACTAATACTTAAAAAAATTAAGAGAGGTAATTTTACCTCTCTTAAAAATAAAGGAGATAAAATATGAAGACAGCTTTTATGATTAATGGAAAGAAGCATATTTTAAAATATGAAAGAAAAATGCCTGAAAAAGAGGTAATAAAAATGAAATCATTTGTTACCAATAAAGGTGTTAAACTTGCAAAAACTATAAAGTTTAAAATAAAAAAAGTTTTAGAAAAAGATAAGGAAAGGATTTTTGATATTATTCTATAATTAACAACTACCTGAAAATATTGAAAGTTTACTTGCATCTATTCCTAACAAATTAAATGCATCATTCCATTTATTGTTAACTTTTTCATCAAAAATAAAATCACTATTTGTTTTTAGCGTCATCCAACTATTTGACGCTAATTCCTTTTCAATTTGTCCTGGACCCCATCCTGCATATCCAAGAGCTAGAATACTATTCTTTGGACCATTACCTTTAGAAAGGTCTTCAAAAAATTCTGAAGTACTAGTTAAAGCTACCCCTTTATCTATTGTTAGGGTTTCTTTTTGAATAACTTCGTCAGAATGTAAAACAAACCCCCTGCCACTTTCAACAGGACCACCATAGCGAATGTAAAGTTTCTTATCTTCTAACGGCTTGTCTATACCTAGTTGTTCAAGCAAATCTGGGTAAAGATCATAATCAATTTTTTTGTTGATTATTATACCCATAGCCCCATCTTTTGAGTGAGCACACATATAAATTACCGTTTTTTCGAATCTATCATCTTCTAATGAAGGCATTGAAATTAAGAACTGACCAGTTAAATTCATATAGTATATATATTCGCGTTAATTTATATTTTTCAATATTGTATTGATTTATTTTATATGGACAAGGTAATAAAAGTTATAAATCTATTAAAAATTGCAATAATATTTGCTTTTGGACTATTTAGCACAGCTGGATACTCCTTATCTTCAGATTGGGCAATTAGTGAAAAATCAAAAGTTAGATTAATTTCACCAATGACTTCATCAAATAATAATCAATTAATTTTAGCATTAGAATACGAACTAGAAGATGAATGGAAAACGTATTGGAAATCGCCTGGAGGAGGAGGTTTTCCTCAAAAAATTATATGGAATAATTCTTCGAACGTTAAAGATATAAAAATACTATGGCCAGAGCCAATAGAATTTGAAATACTAGGTTTAAAATCCATCGGATATAAAGATAAAGTTATATTCCCTTTGATTGTAGATATTGAAGATAATCAAAAACAAACAAATTTAAATTTAAATATTAATTATTTAGTTTGTAAAGATGTTTGTATTCCAGGTAGTGCAGATATTTTTCTAAATATACCATCTGGAGATGGTGAATACACAGATTATTTTTTTGAAATTGAAAAAGTTCTATCTACCACATTAAATAATAATATTGATTTTACACCTATTTCTAATTTCTCATTCAAGGCTATTGAAAATAACAATAGTGTTATTTTTGATATTGAAATATCAACTACCTCTTTTTTCGATGATCCAAAAATTTTTATTCACACACCATTTGGACTACCTGTTGTAGAACCAATAAATAATTATTCCCTTGATTTCCAAAAATTGAATACCTCTTTATATTACAGTGCCGATCAGTTTAATGAAAAAAAATTTCCAATAGAAATATTTTTTTATGATAATAATCACAGCTTTAAAGTTAAAAAAAATGTAGAAATTGAAAATGTAGATAAAAATATCTCTATAAATACTAGTCTTATATACTTACTCTTAATTTCACTCTTAGGTGGGTTTATTTTGAATCTTATGCCATGTGTTTTTCCAGTATTATCGTTAAAATTATTATCTGTAATTAATACTGAGGATAAAAAAATTAAAAGTAGTTTTTTTATAACCATATTGGGTATTATCTCTTCTTTTCTAATACTTGGTGCATTTTTTGCTATCCTGAAACAAATTAATATTTCAATATCTTGGGGTATGCAATTTCAAGAACCCTACTTTTTAATGTTCATTTTGATAATTATATCAATGTTCTTCTTGAACACTCTTGGTCTTATCCAAATAAACTTACCAGGTTTTTTATCTTCATCAAAAATTTTAAATTCAGGAAACAATTTTTATACAAAGAATTTTTTTAATGGTTTTTTTGCTACACTACTTGCTACACCATGTTCTGCACCTTATTTAGGAACAGCTGTAACGGCTGCTTTTACTCAATCAACAACGTATCTATTTTTAATATTCTTTTTTATGGGTATAGGAATGAGCTTACCTTATTTGATTATAGCTTTTTTTCCGGGTCTGATTTCCTTCTTACCTCGATCTGGAAAATGGATGATTTATTTTAAATATTTTTTATCTATTTTATTATTCATAACAATTGTTTGGCTTTTAAGTATATTAAATAATTATTTCAATTATTTATTTATAGTTTCATTTACTGTTTTATTGATCTTAATATCAGCAATTTTAAAATTTAGAATTTATCAAACTCCCTTAATTATTTCTTTAATAATTATTTTCTTTTTAACTCCGTATTTAAATTCTTTTCAAAAAATTAATGAAGAAAATTATAAAAGTAATAATTGGTTAGATTTTAATTCCAAAAGTATTCCTGAAATAATAGCTAATAATGAAATTGTTTTTTTAGATATAACGGCAGATTGGTGCATTACTTGTAAGTTTAATAAAATTAATGTTTTAAACTCAGAAGTAATTTCAGAATTTTTTGATTCACAAGAAATTACATTGATAAAAGCTGATTGGACACAACCAAATGAAAAAATAAATAAATTTTTAAAAAAATATAATAAATTTGGCATACCTTTTAATGCATTTTATTCTTCAAAGTTTCCTGAAGGAATAGTAATGAATGAAATATTGACTGAGAAACAAATATTTGAAACATATAATAAAGTTAAATGATGAAAATGATTATTGATGATTTTAAAGTGCCTATTATTAAAAAAGGTGTTTCATCAGTATCTTCATTAAAAAATGAATTTATAAATAAAAAAATTATTCTATTTGGTGTTCCGGGCGCATTCACGCCAACTTGTTCTGAGAAACATCTCCCAGGTTACATAAAATTATATAATTCATTTATAGATAAAAAAATTGATGGTATTTACTGTCTATCTGTAAATGATGAACATGTGATGAAATCGTGGTTATTGAGTTATACAGACGGAGAAATAATTAATGGAATTGCAGATGGAAATGCTGAGATTACAAAGTATTTTGACTTGATATCTGATAAGACAAAAAATTATATGGGTTTTAGGTCTAGAAGGTTTGCGATGATAATTGAGAATAATGTGATTTTAAATAAATTTATTGAAAATGATGGCGAATACAATGTTAGTTCAGCTGAATATATTTTAAAACAAATCTAATGAATAAAATTAATTTAGAAAATAGAGTTGCAATTGTAACGGGTGGAGCACAAGGCTTTGGCTTAGCTATTACTAAAAGATTTATAGAGTCAGGTGCAAAAGTATTAATATGGGATAAAGATACAGAATATTTAAATAAAGTTGATCTAAAAAATACTCAAAAAATTGAAGTTGATGTTTCAAATTATAAAAGTGTAGAGAATGCATTTGCTGAAAGTATTACATATGAAAACAAAATTGATATTTTAGTAAATAATGCAGGAATAGCTGGACCAAATTTTAAGACATGGGATTATCCACTTGAGGAATGGCAAAAAGTTATAGACATAGATCTAAGCGGAGTATTTTATTGCTGTAAAACTATAGTTCCTCATTTTATCAAAAATAATTATGGACGTATCGTTAATATTTCGTCGATAGCTGGTAAGGAAGGTAATCCTAACGCAATGCCTTATAGTGCAGCAAAAGCAGGAGTTATTGCACTTACTAAATCTTTAGGAAAAGAATTAGCTGAAAATAATATTTCAGTTAATTGTGTTACCCCTGCACCTGCTAAAACACGTATTTTTGATCAAATTACACAAGAACATATTGATTATATGTTATCAAAAATTCCGAGAAATAGATTTGTGTTAGTAGAAGAATTAGCTTCTTTAGTTGCTTGGATGTCCTCTGAAGAGAATTCTTATACCACAGGATCAACTTTTGATTTGAGTGGTGGTAGAGCTACTTATTAATTTTTTCTTCTTTGTATTAGGGCGTAGACTGTTACGGCTACTGTAATCATGAGTCCGTTAATAAATTTTACATAAAAACCAGATAGGCCTAAAGCAACTATTCCTGATTCTAATGATCCAATAATTAATACTCCAATAAAAGTTCCAAAAATAGTACCTTTGCCACCAAAGACTGAAGTGCCACCAACAAAGACAGCTGCTAGTGTTGTTAACATCAAACCTTCACCTTGTGTAGGCCAGAAATATAACATTTCATACATTGTAAAAATTCCTGCTAATGCAGAGAAAAATCCTAGTTGAACAAAAGCAATAATTTTTACATTATCAACGTTAATTCCCATCATTTGGGCGCTTGCTTTGTTATCACCTACAAAGTGGATATGATTTCCAAATTTATGGTATCGATAAACCCATTGCATCAATCCAGTTAATACAATGAACCAAATAAATTGCATTGGAATTTTTCCAAATAATTTTTCAACAAATATCATATGATGCCATGTTCCATCAGCTACATCGACGATTGCAATACCGCTACCTTGAGAAATTACATTAACTAATCCACGCCAAAAAAATAATGTACCTATAGTGGCAACTATTGAAGGTATACCAATTTTAGTAACAAGTAATCCATTTACTAATCCAGCAAACATTCCAAGTGAAGTTGCCAAAATAAATGCTATAAAAAAGTTACCATCAGTCGATGTCATTATAATTCCAAATATGAGAGAAGTAATTCCAACTATAGATGGAAATGATAAATCAATTTCACCAAGAGTAACAACAAAAGTTGCTGATATAGCAATAATGCCAAAAAAAGGCATCGATTGCATGAAAGCTCTGTAAATTGGAAATCTTGTAAATACATGAGGTGCACCCAAGAAGTAAATTAAGAAAAGCACTATGGCAATTATTGTAATACTAATTTCAAGTTTGTGTGTTTTTACAAAATAACTATTTAATAAACTATTCATTTAATCTTCTACCTTAATTTTTCCTGATTCATGAAGTTGGATCATTTTTTGAACAAGCTCTTCCCTTGAAATATCTTCTTTGTTAAACTCTCCTACAACTTCTCCTCTATCTAAAATGATAAACCTATCTGCAGCGCCATATACGTGTATTATATTATGATCGATAAATATTGCAGATTTGTTTTCATTTTTTAAACCTTTTACAAAATTAAGAACTTTTTCTGTTTCCTGTATCGATAATCCCATTGTTGGTTCATCTAATACTATTAAATCAGAATTAAAATACAATGATCTACCGAAAGCTACACCTTGTTTTTCACCACCAGATAGACCCATTACTTGAGAGTCAACTGTTATTGCCTTTGAAGTAAAACCTATATAGTCACGTAAAATTTTTTCTGCTTCTTTTCTTTGTTTTTTTATATCTAAAAAACCAAATGAATTTGTAATTTCTCTTCCTGCAAAGATATTTCTGTATAATTCTTGCTGATCACATAATGCTCTTTCTTGATACACTGCTTCAATCCCCATTTTTCTTGATTGAGCAACTGATTTAATTTGTACTTCTTTTTCTTTAAAAAAAACTTTTCCCGAGTTTGGACTATGAACTCCAGTTATAACTTTTATAAGTGTAGATTTACCAGCTCCGTTATCACCGATTAAAGCTACTACTTCACCTTTGTTTATTTTGATATTCACATCTTTTAAAACTTTTACGTTTCCAAAGTTTTTGTAAATATTTTGTAATTTTAAGAGTTCTTCAGCCATAAAAATAAACCTGCCTTATAAAATAAGGCAGGCTATAATATTTAATTTATCTGATTTGTACTGCTGCTAATGGAGCAACAGCATCAACGTTATCAGCTGTAACAAATGCAGCACCAGTATCCATAGCTAATCCAGCCATTCCATATTTTGTACTTAGGAATAACTGAACAATTGGCATATACCCTTGGATAAATGGTTGTTGATCAATTACAACATCAATGTAACCAGAATTAATTCCATCAACAATAGGAGCTGATAAATCAAATCCAGCACCACATACTTCTTCAGTACCATGACCTGCAGCCTTCATATATGTTGGTAAGCTTGCAGTTAATCCTCCATGATCAGTAATTGCTAATTTGATATCAGGATTTGCACTGTAAGTAGCCACGTACATAGGAGTTCCCTGTGATGCATCTGAGTTTACGTTATCAGGAATTTCTTGATAAACAACTTCAACACCTGCTGCTTCAACACCTGCTATTGCACCTTTAGTTCTTTCTCCTCTATTTGGCATACTTGCGAGACCCCAGATAAATGCTTTATCTCCAGCTTGTAGACCACAAACTTCAACAGCTTTTTTACCTAGATTAAATCCAGCATCAAATAGATCTGCTCCTGCATAACCAAACCCTTCAGTTTTATATTCTGATTCAAGATCAGGAAGAGGTGTATTCATAGTAGTAATCACTATTCCCATTTCTCTTGCTTCTTGAATGATAGGTCTCATTGCAGCGTCTCCTGGAAAACCATAGATTGCAATTCCATCAGGCTGTAAAGCAACAGCTTCTTTAAATTGTTTAATCATGATTTCTGAGTTCCACTGTGACCAGTAGTAATCTACTTCACAACCAGTGTGTTCAGCAGCAGCTACTGCACCATTATAAACGATAGTTCCAAATGGGCCACCTTCAGGACCACCTGGGAAAAATATAAATTTCTTATCACAGCTGTAATCATTTTTTGCTACTGCTGAAGTAGATACAAAAGCAAAAAATAAAGCAATGACAGCAAAGATTTTTTTCATAATTCCTCCAAATAATTTATGCATTAATTTATAAGTAAATAAATCAATAATACAATTAAATTAAAGTATTAAAGATCTTATTACAAATTAAAATCCCCTTTCTTTTGATAGATAAAATAGTCGCACTTATTTACTAATTTAAAGCAATTTTTATATTTATAAGATTATTAAAAAGTGCTATTTTTTGATTATGGATGTTGATTTAGGTAAATGGTATCGGGCAAATATAGATAAAAAAGAATTCAAGCAGTTATGCAAGAAATCTGATTGGCAGGGTTTTAAGCATATGATTATTTATTTTTCATCTCTATTTCTTTTTGGATATCTTGCGTATGTCACTTGGGGCACTTGGTGGTCATTATTATTTTTTTTAATATACGGAAATATTTGGGGATGCAGCGATGCTATATGGCATGAAACTGGTCACAGAACTGCTTTTAAATCTAAGTTCTGGAATGATTTCTTTTATTATATTGCTAGTTTCATGGATAATTTTGAACCTATCAGATGGAGATATTCTCACTATCATCACCATACTTATACTCAATTTAATGATCCTGTAGATTTTGAAATACATGTAAAAAAACCAACTGACTTGATTGTGTTTTTCTCTCATTACATTCCATTCTCAGGTTTTATTTTCTTTAAAAATTCTCTTCAATGGGAAACTATAAAACATGCATTTGGTGTAACTACTGATGTAATGAAAGTTTGCATTCCAAAAAATGAAAGATGGAAATGTAGATTATCTGCGTGGAGTCATCTTTCTATTTGGATGATTAGTATAGCTTCTTCAGTTTACTTTCAAAGTTGGCTTCCAGTTCTATATGTTTTATTGCCTAATTTTTATGGAAAGACCCTTGTTATGCTTATGGGTCTTACTCAACACGCAGGACTTAGAGAAGATAAAAGAGACCATAGGTATACAACTAGAACAGTATATTTAAATCCAGTTTTAAGTTTTTTATATTGGCATATGGAATATCATGTTGAGCACCATATGTTCCCTCAAGTTCCCTCACATAATTTACCTAAGCTGCATGCTATGATTAAAGATCAATTACCACCTGCCAGAAAAGGTCTTCTTGGGGCTTATAAAGAAATTGTTCCAGCACTCATAAAACAAGCAAAAAATCCTGACTATCAAATTCCATTATCTGTTCCAAGCAACGCTTAGACTGAGTGAAAAATAACATTATAATTTTAGGTGGTGGTCAAGCCGGAATCTATGCTGCTAGAGAGATAAGACAAAATGATTCAAAATCAAATATTAAAATTTTAGGTGAAGAAAATTTATTACCATACGAAAGACCTCCTTTATCTAAAGATTTTTTGCTAGATAAAAAAAAAGAAGAAGATCTTTATTTTCATTCTATCGACGTACTAAAAAATGAAAATATAGAATTTGAAAATATATCAATTAATAAAGTTGATTTTGAAAATAAAAAACTTTTTGCAAAAAATGATAATGTTTACTCTTATGATAGTCTGCTTATTTCAACAGGTTCTGAAAATAAAAAACTTACTTTAGATAACAATTTAAAGAATGATATTTATTATCTAAGAAATTTAGAAGAAGCCAAAAAAATTAAAGAAATAATTTCAAATAAAAATAAAATAACAATTATTGGTGGTGGTTTTATTGGCTTAGAAATTGCCTCATCTTTATCTCAGCTTCAAAAGAAAGTAATTGTTATTGAAATTGGTAATCAACTTATGGGAAGAATTATACCCAAACAAATTGCTGATTTAGTTCAAAACACTCATATAGAACATGGAAATGAAATAATATTAAATAAACAGATAGAAAAAATAACTAAAAAAAATGGCATTTATGAAATTTTATTAAATGATAATTCTTTAATAGAAACAGATTTTATAATTGCAGGTATAGGCTCAACGCCGACTGTAAAGTTATTTGAAAATACAAATTTAAAGCTTGATAATGGTATTGTAACTAATCAATTTTGTGAAACTTCTATTAAAGATGTTTATGCAGCAGGTGACGTATCTAATTTTTATCATCCATTCTATGAAAGAAATATGCGACTCGAGTCTTATCAACATGCACAAAATCATGGAATATGTGCTGGAAAAAATATTGCTGGAGTAAAAACAGAATACACTTCAATTCCTTGGATGTGGTCTGATCAATTTAATTTGAATCTTCAACTGACTGGTATGTGTGATGAATATGATGAAATCATCGAAAGAGGTAATGATATTAATAATGGGGTTATTTATTTTTTCCTAAAAAATAATAAAATAAGAGGAGCATGTGGTGTTGGAATCATAGGAAAAGTAGGCCGTGACATTAGAATAACTTCTAAATTAACTGAGAAAGATACCATTGTAGATAAACAAATTCTCTCAGATCAAAATCTAAAATTAAATAAACTTATACAAAAATAACAATTTAATTATTTTGTATTTATTTTCATAAAATAGCTATTATATACAATCTATGTCTGAAGAAAATTGGATTGAAGTAGGGTCTACAGATAGTATTGAAGAAGAGGATCTCATCAGATTTGATCATCAAGATAAAACTTTTTGTGTGTATAAACTAACAGATGGTTTTTATGCTACCGATGGAATTTGTACACACGAGGCGGTACATCTTGAAGATGGTTTGGTTATGGATGATGAAATTGAATGTCCAATGCACCAGGGAATTTTTAATATTAAATCCGGAGAAGCTTTAAGCCCACCAGCGTGTGAGGATTTAAAAACATATCCAGTTAAAGTTGATAATGACAAAATTTTCATTAAGATAGATTAACTATTTTTTTGGAGATTTTATGAGCAGAAAAAAACTTACAGTTTATGATTATTTGCAATGCAAAGGTAAAAGACAACTAAGTGTTATGTTTGTGCATAATGCTGATGAGGCTGCAGCAGCTGAAGAGGCAGGCATTGACATGATTTGTACTTCTCATGATGCTCCACAATTTGGTATTTTCAATTCTTTTGATGAGCTTAAGCGAATTCGCGAAGCTGCACCAACTTGCTTTATGCAATCCGGAGGAGCAGTAAGAGTAGCTTCTGAATACGAAGCAATGAAACTATCACACAAGTATTTAGACATTGGTGCAGATGTTATCTATGGTGGTAATTGGAGTTACAAATGGATTAGAGCATTAAGAGATGAATATGTTCCAATTAATAGTCATGTTGGATTAGTTCCAGGAAATGCTACTTGGATTGGAGGATTTGTTGCACAAGGTAAAACAGCAGATAAAGCCATAAGAATATTAGAACATACTCTTGAGTTACAAGAAGCGGGTGCTATTGGAGTTGAACTCGAAGTAGTTCCACCAAAAGTTGCAGAAGTTATTACAAAAAAAGTTGATATCATGACTCTCTCAATGGGAAGTGGTTCTGGATGCGATGGGCAATATTTATTTGCAAATGATGTACTTGGATATACTCAAGGAAAAATTCCAAGACATGCTCGAATTTATAGAGATTTTAAAAAAGAATTTTCAAAACTACAAGCTGAAAGAGTAAGTGCATTTAAAGAGTTTCACGATGATACGGTAAACAAAAAATTTAATGATCCTAAAATCACAGTTAACATTGATGAAGGTGAATTTGAAAAATTTTTAAAACTTTCAGAAAAATTTTGATTAATGTTTGCGGGCGAAGTTGATTTAAAAACTTGGTATAAACCAAAAATAGATAAGAAAACTTTAAAGGAACTTTCTAAGAGATCGGATATAAAAGGTTTATTAGATATATCCATATTTATTGTTGCTCTAATATTAAGTGGGTATCTATGTATTCTAAGTTGGGGTACTTTATGGTCAATACCTGCTCTTTTGCTTTATGGAAATATTTTCTATTGTAAAATCATAAGCATTCAACATGAAACAAATCACGAAACATATTTTAAAACAAGAGCGTTAAATAAATTTTTTTATCATATAACTTCTTTACTCGGTGGTTTTGAAGCAGTTAGATGGAAGTGGAGTCATTTTCATCACCATACTTACACTATATTTACACATGAAGAGGTGTACGATTATGAAAATAATAGCCCAAAACCAACAGAACCTGTAAGATTTCTTTTAAATTTTTTACCTCTTGGTCCAATAATTAATATTCAAAAAATAAGACATTTTACACATTTTGAAATTATTAAACATTCATTTGGGATAATTACTCCTGTTGTAAAAGTAACAGTGCCTGAAAAGGAGATAAAAAAAATTATTAATAGTTCAAGATTATATTTAAGTTTTTGGTTGCTCGTAATTTTATGTTCAGTTTTCTTACAATCATGGTTACCAATCATAATGATAATTCTACCCCCATTTTATGGGAATACTATATTGATGATATGCGGCATGACTCAACATGCTGGACTAGCTGATAATATTAAAGATCATAGAAAAAGTACAAGAACCGTTATTATGAATCCCTTTTTTAGTTTTTTGTATTCAAACATGGAGTATCATATTGAGCACCACATTTTCCCAAAAATCCCATGCCATAATTTAAAAAAATTTCACAAAATAGTTAAAAATCAAATGCCTAAACCTCATAACGGAATAATTTCTGCTTATAGATCAATCATCCCAGCAATATTTAAGCAATCTAAAGATAAAAATTATTTTATTGATGTGAAGGTTCCAGATACGACAATTTAGTCTCTTTTTTTTTATTCAAAATATACTATAAATACATTATGACAAATCAACTGAATGATAGCGATTTTGGTACAAGAGATAAAAGGGGTCATTGGAAACCATTTGGTACAATAAGTATTAACCCACCTAAAGATATATTTTTTAACCCGATAAAATTTTTAAAGTATTTTTTTAAATTTCCTGGAATTTTTTTCCCGTGGACCTTTGTCTTTGCAGCAATAACAGTTGCTACATATCTTTTTTTGACTCCTTCTTTAGAGACAATGAAGACTTTTGAAATAGGATGGATATCCTATATATTTTTCAGAAACGCAGTTATTATTTTGCTTTGGACAGGCTTCTTTCATTTAAGACTGAAGACACAAGGAACTTCATTTAAATATAACCCACGACCTCTAGAAAAAAATAACTCAACTTTTTTATTTAATGATCAGACTAAAGATAACCTATTCTATACTTTTTGCAGTGCTATTCCATTATGGACAGCTTATGAAGTAATTACATTTTGGGCATTTGCAAATCAAATAATCCCATATGTAAGCTGGGAGGCGTATCCAATATATTGTTGTTTTATGTTCTTTCTTGTTCCATTTATAAGAGACGCACATTTTTACTTAACTCATAGATTATTACACTGGGCACCCCTTTATAAAATTGCACATAAAGTACACCACCGTAATACGAATACAGGTGCTTGGTCGGGTATGTCTATGCATCCAATAGAGCATATACTCTATTTTTCAGGTATCTTAGTTCATTGGATAATTCCTTCACATCCTCTTGTTGCGATGTATCATGTATTTCATGCTGGTTTAGCACCTACACCTGGACATACAGGATATGAAAAAATGACTTTCAAAAATGGTGTATCAATTCCAACAGGTGATTATATGCATTATATCCATCATAAATATTTTGAATGCAATTACTCAGGTGGAAACACTAGTTTCTTAGATAAATTAATGGGTACGTTCCATGATGGCTCTGAAGAAGCAACCAAAGAAGTAATGGCTCGTATCAAAGATAAAGCCCATTACCTCTAAACTTATCTTCATAAATATTAATTTTTATTATATTGATCTAAAATATGAGTAAGGTCGAATTATATAAAGATGTAAAAAATAGTTTAGGAGAAGGTATTACTTGGTCTTCAATTGACCAAAGTTTACTTTGGGTAGATATTAAACCAAAATCAGTTTTATTCAGAATTAATTTAGATAACGAAAAATTAGAAACTTTTGATTTACCTGATTTTGTAACAGCGACGTCAATAATCTCAAAGAATGAAATTGCTTTAGTCTCAAATAATGGAGTAAATAAATTTAACTTTCAATCTAAAAAATATGAAAGAATAATTAATGTTGAAGATGATATTTTAACAAATAGATCTAATGATGGTGCATCAGATGCTAAAGGTAGGCTTTGGTTTGGAACGATGCAAAATAATTTTAATCAAGATGGAAGTGCAAAATCTTTAAATGCTAAATCTGGTAGTTTATATTGTCTATCTGATAATAAGGTAAATATTGTTGAAACAAATCTTGGTATACCTAATACATTTGTTTGGAGTCCAGATAACACGAAATTTTATTTTGCCGATACAACTAAGGGATCATTACTAGAATACAATTTTAGCCTAGATGAAGGTAGTTTGTCAGACAAAAAAAACTTCTTCGATTTTGATAGAGGTGCTCCAGATGGATCAACTATTGATAGTGATGGTTTTATTTGGAATTGTCGTTGGGGTGGGTCATGTGTAGTGAGAATAGATCCTAAAGGAAGAATAGATAAAATTTACGAACTACCTGTTGAAAATGTAACAAATTGTGTATTTGGAGGAAGTGATCTTAAAACTTTATTTATTACAAGTGCAACAAATTCAGGTAAAAATCAATATGATGGTAGTTTATTTGCATTAAATGTTAATGTACCTGGCCTTGAAGATAATAAATTTAAAATTTGATTTTTTACTTTAATTAGCTAAAACTTTCACACATGAATAAAAAAAATAAATTTAGATCTTCTAATTGGTATAATTCTAAATCACATCGAAGAGATACATTTATTCACAGAGGCTGGATGAGAAATCAAGGTCATCCAAATCATTTGTTTGATGGCCGTCCTGTAATTGGAATTTGTAATACTTGGTCAGAATTAACTCCTTGTAATGGTCATTTCAGAGAGATAGCAGAGTCTGTTAAAAAAGGTGTTTATGAAGCCGGCGGTTTTCCTCTTGAATTTCCTGTTTTTTCAGCAAGCGAATCCAATTTAAGACCCACAGCTATGTTGTTTAGAAATTTAGCAAGTATGGATGTTGAAGAGGCAATAAGGGGTAATCCTATTGACGGAGTAGTACTATTAATGGGGTGTGACAAAACAACACCTTCGTTAATGATGGGAGCTGCAAGTGTAGATCTTCCTACTATAGGTGTTTCAGGTGGACCAATGCTCAATGGACACCATCAAGGTGAAACAATAGGTTCTGGCACTGGAGTTTGGAAACTTGATGCAGATTTAAATGCTGGCGTAATTACAGAAGAAGATTTTATTAATGCAGAAATTTCAATGAGTAGATCGAAAGGTAATTGCATGACAATGGGGACTGCATCAACAATGGGATCAATGGTGGAAGCATTAGGGATGTCACTACCTGGAAATGCTGCAATACCTGCAGTTGATTCAAGAAGATATGCTTTAGCACATATGTCTGGGAAAAGAATTGTTGAAATGGTTAAGGAAGACATAACTATGTCAAAAATTGTTACAAAAAAATCATTTGAAAATGCAATAAAGGTCAATGGAGCAATAGGGGGATCTACAAATGCGGTTATCCATTTGGCTGCAATTGCTGGTCGAATGGAAATAGATTTAGATTTAGAGGACTGGAATAAATGTGGAGATGGTATTCCAACACTAGTAAACTTACAACCTTCTGGAAAATATTTAATGGAGGATTTTTATTATGCAGGTGGTGTTCCCGTAGTTATAAAAAGATTAATGGAAAAAAAACTATTAGAAGAAAATGAAATGACTGTTAATGGAAAAACTATATCTGAAAATAATATAAATGCTAAATGTTGGAACAATGATGTTATAAAAGAATTTGAAAATCCATTAACAAAAAATGGAGGAATTAAAATTCTTAGAGGTAATATTGCTCCAAATGGTGCAATTATCAAACCATCAGCTGCATCACCAGAATTAATGAAACATACTGGAAAAGCCGTAGTCTTTGAAAGTGTTGAAGAGTTTCATGAAAAGATTGATGATCCTAATTTAGAAGTTGATGAAAATTCAATATTAGTTTTAAAAAACTGTGGGCCAAAAGGTTATCCTGGTATGGCAGAAGTTGGCAATATGAGACTTCCACAAAAAGTTCTAAAGAAAGGTGTGAGAGATATGATTAGAATATCTGACGCCAGAATGAGTGGAACAGCATATGGCACAGTTATACTTCATACAGCTCCAGAAGCCGCAGTTAAAGGTCCTTTAGCAGCAGTACAAAATGGAGATGAAATAGAAGTAGATGTTACTAATGGTACAATGAATTTAAAAGTTGATGACGAAACAATAAAAAACCGTCTAGAAAATTATTCACCTGTCGTTCCAGAAATCACAGGTGGTTACCAAAAAATGTATATAGAACATGTCATGCAAGCTGACAAAGGTGCAGACTTAGATTTTCTTATTGGTAAAAGAGGTGCTGAAGTAAAAAGGCATAGTCATTAATTAATTTTTATAAATCAAAAACCTTACCTGGATTTAAAATATTATTTGGATCGAAACTTTTTTTAATTAATTTCATTAACGGAATATTATCGGGGTGTTGTTTCAGTAAATACTCTTTTTTTTGAAGACCAATACCATGCTCACCAGTAATTGTTCCTTCCATCTCTAAAGCTTTATCAATTAATTTATTACTAAATTCTCTAATATATTTATATTCATTTTCTTTACTAGGATCATAGATAATAGATACATGAAAATTTCCATCACCCACATGACCAACCATTGGCGCTTTTAATCCAGTGTTACGCAGTTCTGTTTCTGCAAATTTAATACATTCCACAATATTTGAAATAGGCACACAAACATCAGTAACATACACTCTAATATTATCACCTTGAGCTTTTACAGAATAATAAACATTATGTCTTGCTTTCCAGATTTTGTTTCTTTCTTCTGTATTTGTAGCCCATTTAAACTCACTGCCATTATTATTTTTGGAAATTTCTTCAACTACACCAATTGATTCTTTATTTGAAATCTCGCTACCATGAAACTCATAGAAAAGTGTTGGCAGACGATCTAAATTGTCTAGTTGTGAGTATCGTATACTTATATCCATTTGATCTTTATTTAATAACTCTACTCTTGCAATAGGGACGCCATATTGAATTATTTCTTGTGCTGTTAAAACTGCAGAGTCTAGATCAGGGAATTGACAAACAGCACTCATTATACTCTCTGGAATTGGAGACAATCGTAGATGCACTTCAGTTATTATTCCTAATGTTCCCTCTGATCCAACAAAAAGATTGGTTAGATTATATCCTGCAGATGTTTTTTTAGATCTTGTTCCTGTATTTATAATTTCACCATTGGCCATTACAACGGTTAAACCAAGGACTGTAGTTCTCATTGTACCATATCTCACAGCCATTGTTCCTGAAGCAGAACAAGCAGCCATACCCCCTAGAGAAGCATTTGCACCGGGATCAATTGGAAAGAAAACTCCTTTATCTTTTAAAGTTTCATTGAGTTGTTCTCTAGACACATTTGCTTGAACTCGACAATCAAAGTCTGACTCATTAATAGATATAATTTTGTTAAAATTTTCCATAGAGATTGTGAAACCTTCATCATTTCCAACAACATGACCCTCTAATGATGTGCCTGTGCCATAGGCAGTTACTGGTACTTTAAATTCATTACAAATTTTAAGTATTTTTGAAAGTTCTTCATTGTTGTTTGGAAATAAAACTGCTCTAGGTAGAACAGGATCATAAGCATCTTCACCTTTTGCATGATTATTTCTTACACTTTCTGAAAATGATATTCTTTCTTGTAAAATATCTTTTAAATTGTCCAATAATCCTCTATCCATTAATTAATAATATTAATTATTCAATAAAAGTAAATGAATACCACGCCATTAGAATTAGAAAATATATATGATCTAGCATATAAAGCATTATCAACTAATGGATGTGATCATTTCAATGCTGATTCTGTAGCGACAACAGTTTCACATGCTGAAAGAGATGGAAGTGTTTCTCATGGATTATTTCGAATTCCTGGTTATGTAGCTTCTCTTAAAAGTAAAAAAGTTAATGGAGTCTCAAGACCTACAAATACTTATCTTACACAAAATGCGATTCGTGTTGAAGGTGATTATGGTTTTGCTCCTGTAGGTATAAAAGTTGGTTTGCCTGAATTGATAAAAACAACAAATAAACACGGAGTTGGTGTTTTAACTATATCTAATACTCATCACTTTGCAGCCTTATGGCACGAAACTGAAGCATTGGCTGAAAACAACTTAGTTGGGATTGCTTGTACAGCTTATAAACCAAGTGTAGCTCCGGCTGGTGCAAAAAAACCACTATTTGGAACAAATCCAATATCATTTGCTTGGCCTAGAAAAAATAATACCCCAGTAGTCTATGATATGGCAACTTCAACAATGGCGATGGGGGAAGTTCAGGTTGCAGCACGTGATGGCCATAAAGTTCCATTTGGAACAGGCTTAAATAAAAATGGAGAAAAAACTGATAATCCTTCTGAAATTGCAAATGGAGGAGTACTTTTAACATTTGGTGACTACAAAGGTTCTGCAATAGCAATGATGATTGAGTTATTAGCTGCAGGTCTAGTAGGAGATTTATTTAGTTTTGAAGCTAAAGAAGAAGACAATAATGATGGAGGTCCTGCAAGGGGCGGTGAATTTATTATGGCCTTATCTCCAGAGCTCATTGCAGGAAAAAATTGGAATGAACATGCTGAGAAATTTTTTGAACAAATGACATCTTTAGACGGTGTACGTTTGCCTGGACAACGAAGACACACTAATAGGCAAAATAAAGGTCCAAGACAAATTAATTCAGAGCTAATAGAAAAGATAAACAGTCTAATCTAATCCATTTATGGATAATATTAAATTAGATTTTCAAAAACATATTGATGCAGGAAGATGTAATGGAGCTGAATGGATAATAAATCATAAAAATAATATTTATCATGACGTAATTGGTTACAAAGATTTGGAATTAAAAAATAAGCTAAATAAAAATTCATATTATAGAATTTGGTCAATGACAAAGCCAATTATTGGTTTTGCAGCAATGCAATTAATTGAAAAAAATTTCTTATCTCTTGATGATACTATAGATAAACATTTATCTGATTTTAAAAATTTAAAAAAACTTAGTAGTATTGAGAGTAATTTAAAAAATACAACTTCTCTAGAAGATAAACCTACTGTTAGACAACTTTTACAACATACAGCAGGCTTTACATATAACAGTTGTGATAATTTTTTAGCTCAAGAATATGAGGATAGAAGTTTATTTCATTCTGTATCTTCAAGTTTGGAGGAAGAGATTAGTAAAATTTCTGAATTACCTCTGTTATATGAACCTGGTTCAAAATGGCATTATTCTATATCTATTGATGTTTTAGCCAGAATTATAGAAGTTGTAACAAAAGATAAAATTTTTGACGTTTTAAACGAAAATATTTTTTTACCTTTAGAAATGAATAATACAAATTTTTATATTGATGAAAATAGTAATAGTAAATTAGTTGAAACATTTGAATATAACAGCAATAAATTAAAACTAACAAATTTAAATTATGATAAAAGAAAGTTAATATTATACGGGTACCCAACAAATAATAAAAATTATTCCAGAGGAGGCCATGGTTTGTTTTCTACAGCTGAAGATTATGAAAAATTTGCTACAATGCTTATCGATGGTAAAAATAAAAATGGAAAAGAGCTCATTAATTCTCAAAGTTTAGAATTAATGCGAAATAATTCTTTAAATAAAGAGTTATTTCCAATTGAAATCACATCAATTAATACGAATAAAGATGAAGATTATGAAAATGATCTAGATGGATATGGTTGGGGTTTAGGATTTAGAGTGTTAATGAATAATACCTCTCAAAATAAGTTTGGTCCAATTGGAGAATTTGGATGGTCAGGCTATGCCGCTACTTATTTTTTGGCAGATCCAAAAAATAATTTGTCAGCTGTTTTAATGATGCAAATTTTAGATGCAGATAAGAATATTAAAAAAGATTTTTACAATAATATCTTTAAAAATCTTTAATGAACATGAAATCAAATCCCTATACCTATGGAATAATTTTAACTCTTTTAACTTATTTATCTTTTGGTATTTTAGATACAATTCAAAAAACAGCAGTTCAATATCACTCTGTTTTTGTATTATTATTTGTAAAATTTACTTTCTGTTTTATTTTTTCTTTTTTTATTGCAAAAAAAAATAAAGTTAAAAAATTTTATCTTTCAAATAATTACAAGATACAAATAACTAGATGTATTTTATCTGTATGTGAATCTTGTTTTTTTGTATTGTCTTTTAGGCACTTAGCTCTGGCAGATGCTCATACTATAGGATCTTTAGCTCCTGTTCTAGTTTTAGTTTTCTCTTATTTTATTTTAAAAGAAAAAATAAATGTGGCAACTTGGCTTGCAATCGCTGTTAGTTTCTGTGGAGTTATTCTAATCATGCGACCTGGACTAACTATATTTAATCCATATCTAATTATTCCATTATGTGCTGCTTTTTTCTATTCACTTTTTCAAATAGCAACTAGATTAAATGCTAAGTATGATGATAATGAAACTATGTTATTCTACAATGGTCTTATAGGCGCTATTATTACATTTGTACTATCACTTTTTTTCTGGCAACCACTACATTCATTTTCTTTTATTTTTTTTATTTTTTTGGGTATCTTTTTTTGTACAGGTTTATTTTTACAAATTAAGGCATTGAGTGTTACACCAGCTAGTATTTTAGCACCTTATAATTATACTATAATTGTTTGGGGAATAATTTTTGGTTTATTAGTATATGGAGAAGTCCCAGATATATTTACGATTATAGGAGCAATTATTATTGTTTCATCAGGAATATTTATATTTAGATATTCTTATAAGTAGTTTTAATTTCTTTGTATCAATTAAAAAATTAATGTTATAAATTTGCTTTATGTTTATTGGTATCGATCTTGGAACTTCATCAGTCAAAATGATTTTAATTGATCAAAATCAAAGCATTCTTGCATCCGCTAATTCAAGTCTTACTGTACAATCACCTAAAGATGGTTTTAGTGAACAAAATCCACAAGAATGGATTGATTCAACAATAGAATGCTTGGAGGCGTTAAAATCAAAAAAACCAAAAGAATTTTCACAAACTATTTCAATAGGAATATCAGGTCATATGCATGGAGCTACGTTAATAGACAAGGATGGAAAAGTTATTAGACCATGTATTCTTTGGAATGATACAAGATCATATCAAGAGTGTGAAGAATTTGAAAAACAAAATTTTGATGTACGATCAATTTCAGGAAATATCACCATGCCCGGTTTTACTGCACCAAAAATAAATTGGATAAAAAATAATGAAATTGATAATTTTAAAAAAATTTTCAAAGTTTTACTTCCGAAAGATTATTTACGATTTGTTCTTACTGGTGAATTTTTTTCTGAAATGTCAGATGCATCTGGAACATTATGGCTAGATATTCAAAAAAGAAAATGGTCTAATCAACTTTTATCTTGCTCATTTTTAGAAGAAAAACACATGCCAGATTTAGTGGAAGGAAATGAGCAGACAGGATTTTTAAAAAAAGATTTAAAAGAGAAATTTAATTTTAACAATAATGTTAAAGTTGTGGGTGGAGCAGGTGATAATGCTGCCGCAGCAACTGGTATGGGTATAACAAATAAAAATCAATCATTTATATCTCTTGGCACTTCAGGGGTTTTTTTTACTCCCACTGAAAATTTTTTGAGTAATACTGGAGATGCAGTACATTCTTTCTGTCATTGTTTACCAAATAAATGGCACTTAATGTCTGTTATGTTAAGTGCAAGTAATTGTTTAGATTGGATTTGCACCATAACCAATACTGCAATTGCTGATACACTCAATAATGTGGAGCATTTTTATAATGATCAAAATTCTATAAAAAATTCTTCTTATTTTTTACCTTATTTGTCAGGAGAAAGAACCCCACATAATGATCCACATATTAGAGGTTCGCTCCATTCTATAAAAACAACAACAAATGCAACAGATCTACAGTATGCAGTAATTGAAGGTGTCAGTTTTGGTATATTAGATGGAGTAAATTCTATTTTGAAAGTTAATAATAACTTTGATAAAATATTTATGGTTGGAGGAGGATCAAAAAGTTCATTTTGGATTGAATTGCTTGCATCACTTTTAAATAGGCAATTAAGTGTTTGTGATCAGAGCGAATTTGGTGCCGCACTTGGCGTTGCAAGATTAGCTATGTATGAAGATGCTACTAATGATAATAAAGAAAATATTATTAGTGAAATAAAAATAAGTAAAACTTATGAGCCTAATGAAGATAATATTGATCTTTTATTAAAAAGATATTCAATTTGGAAAGATTTATATAACAGTAATAATAAGATCGCTCAAAATCAAATTTTTTAGTAAATATTTTCTAAAAAATTAATTTTTTCCTCTAAAATTTGAGAAAATAAAGGAAACTGTTTTGGTGTATCACCCCAAAGCTCTACACAATTTGTAAATTCAATAACTTTTTCTTTTTCTAAATAATATTTGATCCATTCCCAACTGGGTTCATAATATTCAAAATTTAATTTTTTATCTTTTATTTTCAACATAAAAACATACCAACTTGCGATTGCATCAATACAGTTTTCTGGAATTATTTTTTTTTCAAAGCAATTACGTATGGTCGGTAATATAAATATTGGAAATTTACCTACTCCATCCATTGCAATCCTCTCTAATTTATCAGCAATATTTTTATTTTTAAACCTTTCATAAATTGTGACCATATATTCCTCTAAATTAAAGGGTTTGTGTACAAGAGCTGGTAATATTTCTTTTTGTTGAATTTCAAAGAAATATTGTTCCAAATTTTTATCAGATATTGCTTCATCATACGTTGTGTAACCTTTAAGTGCACCAAAATAACTTAATGCTACGTGAGCTCCATTAAGAATTCTAATTTTTGCTTCTTCATAAGGAAAAACATCATCCACAAACTTGACACCAACATCTTCCAGTCTTGGCCTTTCATTGATGAAGTCATCCTCTATTATCCATTGAATAAATGACTCAGCCATAACACCACAATTATCATCTAAATTAAATTTTTCCATTATTTCAGATTTTAAAAATTCAGGAGTTCTAGGAGTAATTCGATCAACAACACAAGAGGGAAAACTTACATTATTTTCTATCCATTCTAAAAGTTCATATTCTTTAGACACTGATAAGTATTGCTTCAAACAGTCTTGTAACATTACTCCATTTTCCCTAATATTGTCACAACACAATAATGTGATTTTTTTATTTATAGACACCATCCTTTTTTTTAAAGCTGCCATGAGATAGGAATAAATGATACTATGTTCTTTTCCTTCAATATTATTTTTAATAATTTCTAAATTTAAATTTAATTTATTTTTTTCATTTATATAGTAACCACTTTCAGTAACAGTCATAGTAACTAATTTTACATCTGGATTTGCAAGTGCATCCTCAGCTTCTTCTTTATTTCTACTCCAGTCTATTAATTCAATTATCGAATTAATTTCTTTATATTCTTCTTCTCCGGATGTAGAAATTGTTTTAAGAATATATTTTCCTTTTTTTAATTTAAGATTATCAAAATTTTTGCAATCTTCTTTTCTTAAATTAATTCCACAAATTCCCCAATTAAGATCATTAAACGTATTAAGATATTCATGTATATAGTTTGCCTGATGAGCTCTATGAAAGTTCCCAACACCAAGATGAACAATACCAGTTTTACAATTCTCTCTCTTAAAAGATGAAATAACTAATTCATTTTTATTCATCAATTTTAATTTGAAGTTTTACATCAGTAGGCCTATGTTCTGCTGCTCTTATAAATGCTTCAACACTTTCTTCAAATTTAAAGGTATGTGTAATCATTGGTTTGACATCAATTTTTCCACGTTCTAGTAACCTTATTGATGGTTCATATTGATGTGAATACCTATGTACAGTTTGAAATTCAAGACCTTTGGCAAATAGTACTGCCCAGTTCATAGGAACTGGTTCAGCATTATTTCCAATTAAAACTACATGCGCCCCAGGTGAGCAGCAAGTGAAAATAGCTTCATATGCTTTTACTGCTCCACTGCATTCAAAAAACCTATCAACTCCCCATCCTTTAGTTTCATTCATAATTTTTGTTTCTAAATTTTCTTTTGATAAATCTACAGGAATAAGATCCGGGTAATAATCACACATTTTTAATTTTTCACTTAAAATATCTGCTATATAAACTTTTGCACATCCACCAGCCAAAGCTGCAAGAGCTGTAACCAAACCAATTGGTCCACATCCCATCACTAAACCAATTTGACCAGGTTTTATTTTTGCCTTTGTCACACCTTGCATACCTACTGCCAAAGGCTCAACCATTGCTCCTTCGGCATACGACAGATTATCTGGTAATTTAAAAACCATATCACTTGGAAAAATAACTTCAGGTGTTAAACAACCATGAATAGGTGGTGTAGCCCAAAATTTTACTTCTTGATCATAATTGTAGATACCAAGTTTATATTCTTTAGTAGTTTTACTAACTATCTGTGGTTCAATACAAACTCTGTCACCAACCTTCAAATTTTTTTCATTAGCACCTACTTCAATAATTGTACCTGAGCCTTCGTGACCCAAAACCATTGGAGCATTGACATTCCATTGCCCAATCTTTCCATGTTCATAATAGTGAATATCTGATCCACATATTCCAACAGTATGCATTTTGATTTTTACGTCATTCAAGCCAACCTTATTTTGTAGTTCAATATCTCTTAAATTTAATTCAAGTTTTTTTTCTAAAACTAATGCTTTCATGACTGTTAATAAATAACATATTTTTAAAATAAATTATTATAATTTTTGATGAAATTTCTACTTTGTTAACATATTGTAAGTATTAATGATTATTGATCAATTTAAGTTAACTAATAAAGTTGCTATTGTAACAGGTGGAACAAGAGGAATTGGTCTATCTATAGCTCATGCTCTTGGAGAAGCTGGAGCAAAAATAATTGTCACTAGTAGAACCGATAAATATGATGGTTTAAAAAGTTTAAAAGAAGCAAATTATGATGTTTCCTTTTTACAGGGTGATATTACTAAACCAGATGAACCTCAAAAAATTATAAATTTTGTATTAGAAAAATATAATTCAATTGATATCCTAGTTAATAATGCTGGTGTTGCTCAACACGGAACTATGGAAGAATTTGATGATGAATTATTAGATAAAATAATGAATACAAATGTTGATTCTGTTTTTAGAATGTGTCGTTTAGTTTTACCACAAATGAAAAAACAAGGTGAAGGAGTGATTTTAAATATAGGTTCGATATCTGGATTAGTATCAAATATTCCTCAACCTCAAGTGGCTTATAATGCATCAAAAGCAGCTGTACATATGTTAACAAAAAGTTTAGCAAGTGATTTTGCAGAAGAAAATATTCGTGTGAATGCTATTGCCCCAGGTTACATTGATACAGAAATGACAAAGCTAACTAAAGAAAACGAACATTGGTATGAAACTTGGAATAGTATGACACCACTCAAAAGAATGGGTAAACCAAGTGAAATTGCATCTGCAGCACTTTTTTTATGCAGCCCTGCTTCAAGTTACATTACAGGTGAAGTATTAGTTATAGATGGAGGATATACTCTTAGATAAGATAATTATTCTTTAAAAAGAAAAATATTTGCCCTTATATTTATTTTGTCTTTAAGAATTGTTGTGTTTTTCCAATTACCAGTGCCAATTTCAAAGTCATTTCTGGAAAAAGATATTTCACTTTTTACCTGAACCAACTCATTAGCTAGTTTTATAATCTCAATATCAATAGGGATTTTTTGACTTATACCCTTTATTGTTAATTCACCTATTAAAATAATATTATTATCTTCATAGTTAAATTTAAAATTATTGGTATCAATAAGACCGAATGGAAATTTTTTAGAATCAAAGAAAATCTCACTCAGTACTAAATCTTTATATCGTTTATAATTTAAATCTAAACTATCAATACTAACATTTATTAATGCTTTGTTATTATTTTCATTAGACAAATCCAAGGAAACAAAACCATCAAATGTATTAAATTTACCAGAAACATTTTTTGCAAACAAAACTGGAACTTCAAATTCTATGCTAGAAATATCTTTATCTATAGTCCATAAATCATTTGCAACAGTCTGTTTACAATAAAGAAAAATAAAAAATAAACTAAATATTACTTTCAATATATTTCCTTGCTAGTTCATCAGCTTTTTCATTAAATTCAAAACCTGCATGACCCTTAACCCACTTCCATGTTACACTATGTTTATCTATTAGATTATCTAATTGCATCCATAATTCTTTATTTTTCACTATTTTTTTTGTTGAAGTTTTCCATCCATTTTTTTTCCAATTTGTAATCCATGATTCAATACCATCCTTTACATATTTGCTATCGGTATAAATGATTAATTCTTTTTTTATCTCAAAATATTCCAGTGCTTTTATTGCAGCTGTAAGTTCCATTTTATTATTAGTTGTGTGTTGATCACCACCATTTAATAAAATTTCTTTATTATTATCTAATATCACGACACCCCATCCCCCTACACCAGGATTCCCAGAACATGCACCATCTGTATAAATATTAATCATTATTCAAAAATATCATTTTGTTGATGCCATTTTAAAATATTCAAATATTCAAATGGATCTTTTTTAACAACTACTGCATCAGGCGGATGAAAAATATAATCGTGCACTCTCGTACATAATATTCTAACAGCAGCAGCTCTTAATAAAATATTTAACGATTTCTTCTCAAGATCACTTAATTCTCTCAACTTTTGATATTCCTCAAGAATTATTAAGCAGTTCTCTTTGTTACAGTATTGTCCATTTTCACTAAAGCACCAATCATTAATAATTATGGCTAAATCGTAAATATAAAAATAATAACATGCAAAATAGAAATCTATTACTCCAGAAATTTTTTCATCTTTAAAAAAAATATTATCTCTAAACAAATCAGCATGTATGACACCGCTAGGAATATTTGCTGGCCAATAATTTTCTAAATAGTCTATTTCATTTTTTAACAAATACATTGTTTCATTAAACTTTTCGGATTTGTTATTAACGCATTTTTTGTAAATTTCTTTCCAATCCTGTAGATCTAAACTGTTAGGTCTTTTTTCATCAAAATTTATGGTAAGATTATGTAAATCAGCAACCATTTTTCCAACTTGTCTACACATTTCAGAGTTAGGTTTTTCAATACTTTTACCTTCCAGAAAAGATATTATAACAGCTGTTTTATTTTTTATTCTTTTTAAAATTTTTCCATTTTTATCTGAGATAGCTTTTGGACATTTAAAATTATTTTTATTTAAAAAGTTTTTTAAATTTATAAAAAAGGGTAATTCTTGCTCAGTTACTCTTTTTTCAAAAATTGTTAAAATATATGGTTGATTATTACAAAAAATTTTAAAATTTGAGTTCTCTATCCCATCTACAATTTCTTCAAAACTATCTAAATTTCCAATTGAGTACTCAGAAATAAAGTTTTCAATATCTTCTTTAAGTAATTTAGTAAAGACTGCCATCTTCTATACGTTTAGTTTTTGTGGCACTTTAAAAAATACATCTTCTTTTTGGTAAGATCCTTCATTTATATGTATTTCAAAATTTCTTTTCAAATTATCAAGAAGTTTTTTAACGAGTACTTCTGGTGATGATGCACTTGCTGTTATTCCTATATTTTCAGATTCTTGAAATATATTTAAATTTAAGGAATCTACATCTTCTACTAAAATAGCTTTTGTTGATCCATAATTTTTTGCTACTTCAACTAATCTTAGAGAATTTGATGAGTTACTTGCACCAATTACTAAAAAATAATCACATTGATTAGCTATTTTTTTAACAGCTTCTTGTCTATTTGTTGTTGCATAACAAATATCATTTTTTTTTGGTTCTATGACATTACTAAAATGTAATTTTATCTCTTTTATTATATCTTTAGTATCATCTACTGATAGCGTTGTCTGAGTAACATATGCAATCTCATCATTTTGGTCAAAAGGTAATTTTTTAACATCTTCAACTTTTTCTACTAAATGAATTTTTTTATCTGTTTGGCCCATAGTCCCAATAACTTCAGGATGATTTCTATGACCAATTAAAATGACAGGAAGATTTTTTTTATCAAAATTTTCAACTTCTTTATGGATTTTGCTAACAAGTGGACACGTTGCATCATAATATACTAAATTTAAACTTAATGCTTCCTCTGGCACTGCTTTAGGAACACCGTGTGCAGAAAAGATAACTGGCCTGCTTTTATCTTGAATTTCATTTAGTTCTTCAACAAAAATAGCTCCTTCTGACTTAAGATTTTCTACAACAAATTTATTATGCACTATTTCATGACGAACATATACGGGCGCACCATATTTTTTTAGAGCACCCTTTACCATTTCTATAGCCCTATCTACACCTGCACAAAATCCCCGAGGTCCTGCAAGAAATATATTAAGTTTTTTTGTCATCCAAATTTGTTACCATTAATTTTGGTTACTTAATAATACTATAGATTTTAAAAATCTTTTAATATTAAATTATTAATATTTTAAGTAGATTTTGGAATAACTAAATCTACTACTAGTTCTTTAGAACAGAGTTAAATTCGGTAATTGATTCTTCAATTAAAGCAGATTTTTTATCCTTACTTAGATTTTGAAGTAGAATATTTCTAGTAGCCTCTATTGCAACACTTGAAATATAACTTTTGATAGAATTATTGGTATCTCTAACTAATTGTTCAATTTTATTTTCTGCCAATATTTTTCTTTTTTCAATTTGATCAGTTAATTTAGTGGCGGATATATCTTTCAATTCAGCAATTCTTTTCTCAGATTCTAACTTTAGATTTTGTATTTCTTTCTCTACTTTAGATTCTCTATCCCTAAGTTCATCCAAAGCTTTTTGAGCCTCGTTTTTTAAATTCTCAACTTCATCTATTTTATTTTTTATATCTTTTATTTGTGTATCTAAACTAGATGTAAGAATTTTTCGTACTGGATTAAAAATAGCTGCAATAAATAATATAAAAGATACCGCTACCCAAAATTGAGGATCAGAAAACATTAATTAAAATTACCTTTATGTGTTTCAATAACTTTATTAAGTTCATTGTCTGACAATTCAATATCTGTAATTTTTCCAACAGTCAGTTTTGTAATATTAACTATTTCATTGTTAATATTTTTCATTTGATCATCTTTACTTTTTAAAATTTCTTTTTCTGCATCAGAAACTTTTTTTTCTAAATCTTTATCAAGTGAAGAAAGTTGAGAAGAAACATCTTCTTGTAAAGCATTGATTGTTTCTTTAATTTTCTCATCTGTTTCTAGTTTAGCTTTATTGATTTGATCATTAATTTTTTTTTCAATTTCCATTGCCTGTTCTTGAAGCTCTTTTGCTGAAGATAAATTTTCATCTATTTTATTTTGCCTTTTCTCTAAAACTGTAGCTATTCTTGGAAGTGATACCCTCCATAAAAATACAAATAGAAAAGTAAAAAATACAGCTAACCAAAAGAGCTGTGAAACAAAAAACTCTGGATTTAATTGAGGCATTAATTAATTATTGAGTTCTATCCAAACAAAATAACTAACGCAATAACTAGCGCGAAAAGTGCAATCGCTTCAACTAATGCGAAACCTAACATTGTCATTGTAAAAACTTCACCTCTTGCTGCCGGATTTCTTCCAACTGCTTGAATAAAAGATGAGAAAATATTCCCAATTCCAATACCTGATCCAATAACACCGATAACGGCTAAACCCGCTCCGATTACTTTTGCTGCTTCAATTTCCATAAGTCCTCCTATTTTAAATTAATGTAAATGATAAGCATCGTTAATATATAAACACGTCAGTATTGCAAACACATATGCTTGCAAAAAAGCAATTAAAATTTCTAATCCTGTTAAAGCTACAATGAAAGCTAAAGGAAAAACTCCTGTAAAAAAAGGCATTGAAACTACAAAGCCTGCAAATACTTTTAGTAGTGTGTGACCGGCCAGCATGTTTGCAAATAATCTAACTGATAAACTTATAGGTCTTGATAAATAAGAAATTACCTCAATGGGAATAAGCAGTGGATGCATGTAAAACGGCACACCTGGTATATAGAAGAAAGTAAAAAATTTAATGCCATGGTTAATAAACCCAAGAATAGTTACGCCAACAAATACAACTGCTGCTAATGCAAATGTAACAATGATGTGACTCGTGAAAGTAAATTGATACGGTACCATTCCAACCATATTTCCAATTAGTACAAACATGAACAAAGAGAAAACAAATGGGAAATATCTTTTTCCATTATCTCCAACTGTATCTGAGAGTAACTGAGCAATAAAATTATACATCAGCTCTGAAATAAGCTGCATCCTAGAAGGGATAATTGATCTTGTGTTCACTGTTAAAGTTAAAAATAGAGTAATTACTAAAACAGTAATTAGCATTGCAAAAGATGAGTTTGTGAAAGAAATGTTATAACCACCAAATTCAATATTAGATATTGGATTTATCTCGAACTGTTTTAGAGGACTATCTTTTGCGGCCATAATTGATATTGAATATTAAAATTATCTTTGCTTTTCAATGCGACGCATTACACGATAAACGTTCAAAAATCCAGCTAATGCGCCAAATATGAAGAAAATAATTAAGCCTAATGGTTTAGTATTAAAGTAATTATCCACAATAAGCCCAATTCCAACTCCAACAACTAGTGCGGCTATAATTTCTGTACTAATTTTAAAACCAAATCCTGCACCACTTTCTTTTTTTTTAATATTAGGTTCTTTATTTTGATTATCTAAATCATCAATTTTTTTACCTAATTCTTCTAAATTTTTATTTTTATAATTCATTTGTAGCGTCTTGTTCTTTTATCTCAATTGCTTTTTCAAGATCAACGGAAACTAATTGTGATACACCTTTCTCAGGCATAGTAACACCAAATAATCTATTTACTCTTGCCATTGTCATTCTATGGTGAGTTATTACTAAGAATTTTGTTGAAGAAGTTTTAGCTATTTCCTCCACTAATGAACAAAATCTATCAACATTAGTATCATCTAATGGAGCGTCAACCTCATCAAGTACACAAATTGGAGCTGGGTTTGATAAAAATACAGCAAATAATAATGATAAGGCTGTAAGAGCTTGCTCACCTCCAGAAAGTAAATTTAGATTTTGTAATTTTTTTCCAGGAGGACTAGCAAATATTTCTAAACCAGCTTGAAGAGGATCTGATTCATCTGTAAACTTTAGATAAGCCTTTCCACCACCAAACAACCTGGTAAATAACTTTTGAAAATTTTCATTTACTATTCCATATGCAGCAAGTAAACGTTGTCTACCTTCTGTATTAAGTGAGTCAATTGCTTCTCTTAGTTTTGCAATTGCACTTAAAAGGTCGCTTTGATCTTTTTTTATCGTATTAACTTTTTCTTCTAAATCTTTTGACTCTTGTTCTGCGAGAAGATTAACACCACCTAAACGTTCTTGCTCTCCAATTAGTCTCTCTAACTTTTTTTCTAAATAATCAGTCTCGCCTAAAACTTTATTTGGATTGATTTCTCCAATATTGTAAAGTTCGTCTAGATCTACACTCAATCTTTCTTTTACTTGAGTAGATAATAATTTAATTGCTTCATTAATTGTATTAATTTGACCTTCAGTTCTAATTCTCTCTTCTCTCAATTCATTTAATTTAATTTCCTCTAGTTTTAATTTCTTATTGATTTCATTAGAATTTTGCTCAGTTTGACGAAGTTTCTCAGCTATTTGCTCGTAAGAATTCTTATTTTCATCAATGAGTTTTTGTATTTTTAATTTTTCACTTGATACATCTTCAGGAACGGATTGGAGATTTGATAATTCACCAATTAATGTATTTTGCCTTGAATTTAACTCTTCTATTCTTTGATTTGCTTTTGCAGAAATATCATTCCATTGTTTTTCTTCAGCACTTAATTGCTTTATTCTTCTATTTTTAAGTTGCTCTAATATAGCTTTAGTAGAATTATTTTGTTTACCTTTAGATACATATCCATCCCACCTCCAAATTTCTCCTAGTTTACTTACTAATATCTGTCCTGGTTTTAAGCTTTTTTGAATTTTTAAAACATTTTCTTTATCTTCTATTAATCCAACAAATTCTAATTTCTTTTTTAGATTATCTGGAGCTTTGATCAGAGACGAAAACTTAGTAATTTCAGAATCAAAGGACGAATCTTCTACATCTAATTTTCTCCAAAAAATACTTTGTTCTTCATCAATAGATGCAATTAACTCATCTGAAAAAACAGCAGCGATTGCTTGTTCAAGACCATCTTCAAAATCCAGATAATCTATTATTGGATTATTATTTTTTTTATTGTTCTCATTTTCATTCTTTAGATCATCATCTGTTTGAATGAAAAGATCACCTTGTTGTTTTAAAAGTATTGATTTTTCTTCTCTTACTCTTTCAAGATTTTGCTTTGCATCCTCAAATAAAAATTTCTCTCTTTCAATATCATTTTTAATTTGCTCTATACGGACTTTCGTTTCATCTACTGCAATATTTGCTCTTTCAATTTCTTTTTCTTGATTTTCTAAGCTAATTGAATATTTTTGCAGTTCAGCAGCAATCTTACTTTCCTGGAGTCTAAGGTTTGGAAGACTTTCTTGAACTTTTTCAAATTCTACATTTATTTGTGCAACAACTTGCGTTTGGTCATTTACAACATTTGTCTCAGATTCAATTTTTTCGTTAGCATTTTTTAATTTATCTTTTTCATCAATCCATTTTTTATAAAATAATCTCGCTCTTGCTTTTGTAATATCTTTTTGAATATACTTATATCTTTCAGCTTGTTTTGATTGTTTCTTTAATATTGTGAGTTGTTCGTCTTGTGCTTTTAATACGTCCTTAACACGCTCTAAGTTATTTTCAGTAGCATTTAATCTTAATTCAGCCTCGTGTCGTCTTGAGTGAAGACCAGTAATTCCAGCAGCTTCTTCCAGTAATGTCCTTCTTTGTTCAGGTTTAGCTGCGATAATAGCTCCAACTCTACCTTGACTGACCATCGATGTTGAACGAGCACCTGTTGCTGCATCAGCAAATAACAATTGTACATCCTTTAATCGAACCTCCTTCCCATTAACTCTATATTCTGAGCCTTCACCTCGCCAAATTCTTCTAGTTACTTCAATAGTATCGTTTTCATTGAAAATACTTGGTGCTTTTCTTGCTTTATTATCTAAATCTATAGTAACTTCAGCAATATCCCATGCTGGTCTATCATCTGTTCCATTAAAGATAACATCATCTAATTCACTTCCTCTCATTTGTTTTGGAGAAAGTTCACCCATAACAAACCTAAAAGCTTCTACAAGATTCGATTTACCACATCCGTTTGGACCAACAATACCTGTTAGGCCATTTTCAATCATAATTTCTGTGGGTTCAACAAAAGACTTAAAGCCTTTGACCTTAAGGGTCCTAAAATTAATCATCAACTATTGTGATAATATTTTATCGATGATTTGTCTAAACTCTTTTATGTTTTTATTCCCGGAATATAAAACTCCATTAACAATGAATGACGGAGTAGAGCCTATTTTATATTCTCTTTGCGCTTCCATTACACCCTCAAGTAATTGATTCTCTAAATCCACATTACTTAAACATGAATCAAAATCTTCTTGTTGCATACCGCCACTTTGCATAATTTTATATAATTCAGATCTTGTTTTGGAATGATCTCTATTAACCCAACTATTTTGAAGCTTATAAAGGCCATTCATATAATCGTATCTTACCTCATCTGGCACACATCTTAAAATCATACTTCCAGCAAGAGCCGGATAATTAAAGGGAAAATCACGAAAAATAAACTTAACTTTACCAGTATCTATAAACTCTTTTTTTAATTCTGCTAGAGTATCATTATGAAAATCTGCACAGTGACTACAAGACATTGAAGCATATTCTATAATTGTGATTGGAGCATTTTCTTCTCCAATATAAAAATCATTATCTTTAACATCTAGTATTGAGTTTTCAGTTGCTTTGGCATTAATAAAAAGTAGTGATAGTATAATAGAAATAAATAAAATTTTAATTTTCATCATTTGTCCTCAGTTGTAATTTTATTACCTAAATTTAATAGTGATTTTTTCAAATCTGAATTTTGAAATTTTTTAACGTTTTCTTCAACAAATTTTATGTCATTTTTGTTTATTTGTTTTCTTTTACTTTGTTTCATCTGCGTATATTTAGGTATGTAATTTTGATGAATTCTCAAGTCCATTATAGCTTTATAGCCAAAATAAGTATTAATTTTTTCAATTATAGTGTCCTTAAAGTGTTGAAATTCAATAGCTGCGGCTGGTGCAACACTCACATTTAGATAATTTTTATATACTGTCTCACCTAAATCATTTTCAAAATCACGCACCCTTGAAACATTTAACGGCTCTGAATATTCTTTAAAATAACTACCAGCAATTTCAGGCCATTTGGAGTTAATTACAAATTCTGTACGATTATATTTAGAAGAAAATTTTCTATTAACCTTCCTCAGAGTATGGCCAATAGATTGTGGAACAAATGTTCTTTTTTGTTTTAAATTTTTTTTGTCCATATTCATAAATAATTTATAGTACCTAAATATGAAAGCAATATGTTTAAACACGAAACACAAGTAATAAAGTTTTTACTTCAATGGTATTCTATGAATGCTAGAAAATTACCATGGCGGAAGAAAAATAATCTAAATTTACCTCATCCATACTTTGTATTTGTAAGTGAGTATATGCTTCAACAAACAACAGTAAATACCGTAAAAAATAAATTTAATGATTTTATTTTAAAATGGCCTTCACTAAATAAATTAGCACAAACTTCAGAGCCAAATATTTTAAAGTTCTGGTCAGGCCTTGGATATTATTCAAGAGCTAGAAATTTATTAAAGTCTGCAAAAATAATTCACAAAAATTTTAAAAATAACATACCACAAACTTATGATGAACTCATCCAACTTCCTGGTATTGGAGATTACACAGCAAAAGCAATTCTTGGAATAGGATTCAATCAATCAGTTATGCCACTTGATGCTAATATTGAGAGAATTTTGGTTAGGTTATATGCTATCGATAAACCAATTAATAAAGTCAAAAATAAACTTAAAGATTTGGGAAAAAAATTCATCTCAGATGAAAACTCTTCAAATCTAATTCAGTCTTTTATGGATTATGGATCAGAGATCTGTCTTCCACGAAACCCTAAATGTAATATTTGTGGAATTAATAAATTTTGCCAATCATATAAAAAAAATTTACAGCAAAAAATTCCTTTAAAACTAAAAAAGAAAAGTAATAAGCCCATAAAGTATACAAGAGCTTATGTAATTGTGAATGAAAAAAATGAAATCCTTGTACGAAGTAGACCAAATAAAGGAATGTTGGCCTCCATGCTTGAAGTACCAAATGACGTCTGGGTTAAAAACAAGAAATTATTAACTACTGATCAAGATATACAAAAAATTAAAACAAAATTACAATCTAAAGGTTCACTTGAATATTCATTTAGTCATTTTGATTTAGAAACAGAAATTTTTTATGGAAATGTTAAAAAAGCAAAATTATCAAAAAGTAATTGGATAAAGAAATCATCTTATTCTAGTTCTAGAATGCCAACTGTTATGAAAAAAATAGTAGATATAGCAGTATAATTTATGCAAAGAATTTTTTTGCGTTCATAAAAATTTTATACCCATCACCGAATTTTTTAGAAGTATTGTTTTGCCAATTAGGAACATGATAATGATAAAATGCTCTTTCTGGGTGAGGCATCATTGCAAGAATATTCCCATTTTGATTTGTTAATGCAGCTATATCATCTTTAGATCCATTAGGGTTAAAGGGAAACTGACCTTTTGCTAATTTTTTATGGTTATTAATGTATTGTAAGCCAATAAGGTTATTAGCTTTGATACTTTTAAGTAGATTAATAGGTATCATAAATTGCCCCTCTTGATGGGCGACAGGCAAGTTCAAGATACTAATATTTTTTAGCCATGGTGATTTATTATTATTTACTTTTACATCAACCCATCGACACTCATAGCTCCCAGATTTATTTTCAATCATTGCAACTTCTGGATCTTTTTTATTTAGGCTTGGAACTAACCCAAGATTAATTAATATCTGGCATCCATTACAAATGCCTATAATTAATTTATCTTTTAATGAAAAATCTATTAGCTGATCATACAAATTGGTCAGAATTTTTTTCGCCATTGCATTTCCTGAACCTGTATCATCGCCATACGAAAAACCACCAGGTATAGCGAATACTTGATAGTTATTAAGTTGTTTAGCATTTTGTATTAGATCATTAATATGAACAATTTTTCCTTTAAAGCCTACTACTTCAAATGCATGTAGTGTTTCATTTTCACAATTAATACCATAACCTGATAAGACTAATACGTTCATAACCCTTTAATATTTTGTTTGTATGACTTAGCAAAATCTGAAATTTTACCTCTAATAATTTTTTTGTTATCTTTAAACTCAATTACATCTGAGCCCGTACATTTGCCAATAATTGTATAATCAGAACCTTTAAATATTTTTTTAAAATTGGCTAACTTATTTTTTTTCATGGAAACAAGAATTCTACTTTGTGTTTCAGAGAATAAAAATTGGTCAACTGAGATTTTATTTTTTAGTTTTAAATCAATGGTTAAACCTTTCTTTGAAGCAATTGCCATCTTTATAACTGCAATTCCAATTCCACCCAAATCTATTCCAATTGCAGAATTTATAATTCCTAGTTTATTAGCTTTTTCAAAATTTCTATATGTGCGAAGTGCATCCTTGCTATTTACAACTGGATTTTTTGATTTTTCATAACCTATAATTTTGAAATAAACACTATCCTGTAATTCATTACGGGTATTTCCTAAAACTAAAAGTATATCACCATCATCGGGTGTCATTTTTGTTAAGTGTGAAATTTTATCTACCACTCCAATAGAAGAAATCAGCAATGTTGGAGGTATTGAAATTTTTACTGATTTTCCAGTTTTATCAAAACCTTTAAAATCATTAAACATACTATCTTTTCCTGAAATAAAAGGTGTTTGGTAAGCAACTGCATAATCATAACAAGCTTTTGCTGCTTCTTTCAATTGATATAAGCGATCAGGTTCATCCGAGCTGCACCAACAAAAGTTATCAAGAATTGCAATTTTTTTTGAGTTGGCACCACTTACAATTAAATTTTTATATGCTGTATCAATAGAGCACCCGGCCATATCATAAGGATTTGTTTCGGCGTACTGAGGATATGCAGCTTGAGAAAGAGCTATTGATTTTTCATCATCAAATAGAGGTTTAATAGCAGTAGCATTTCCAAAAACTCTGCCTTCGCCTTGTAATGGTTTTATAATAGAGGTAGCTTGTACTTCGTGATCATATTGCGTGGCTATAAATTCTTTTGATACAATATTTGGACTAGAGAGAAGTTTATGTAGCTTATCTATCAAAGAACTGTTCTTAATTATTTTTTTCTTTTCTTTTTTAATTTTTGGAAAAGATGTTTTTAAATTTAATTTTGGATAACCTTCATGAAGAAATTCCATATTTAAATTGAGAATTTCAGTTTTATTGTATTTTACTATGGCTTTTTCTTTTTTAATAAACTTACCAATTATTGTTGCTTCCACACCTCTTGCATTAAATCTCTTTATAACTTTTTTTACGTTCGCTGGAGGTACTGCTAGTGTCATTCTTTCTTGCGATTCAGAAACCCAAATCTCCCAAGGATATAATCCATTATATTTGAGAGGAACTTTTTCAAGATTAACTATAAAACCGCCACTCTCTTTTGCCATTTCTCCAATTGATGATGATAATCCTCCAGCTCCATTATCTGTTATGCTCGAGTAAAGATTTTCATCACGCAATTCTCTAATGATGACATCAGACATTTTCTTTTGTGTTATTGGATCACCAATTTGTACTGCAGAAACTGGACTATTAGGATCTAATTCCTCTGAAGAAAATGTTGCACCGTGAATACCATCTTTTCCTACTCTGCCTCCAGCCATTAGTATGATATCCCCTGGATTAGCTTTCTTCTTATGTGATAATTTTCCTTTAATTTTTTTAGGAATAATCCCAACTGTTCCACAAAATACAAGGGGCTTTCCTGCAAACCGGTCATCAAAATATACATTACCTTGAGGAGTAGGAATACCCGAACAATTTCCCCCAACTCTAACACCACTTATAATACCCTTCGCAATAAAATTTGCTGGAAGCATTGGATCCTTATTTTTTTGACGATACAATTGATATTTCTTACTCGGGTTTGCTAAATAATATGCATACGTATTCGCTATAGGTTTTGCTCCTTTCCCAAATCCAAGACAATCCCTATTAACACCAACAATTCCAGTGATTGCACCACCAAATGGATCTAAGGCTGAAGGTGTATTATGTGTTTCAACTTTATGACAAATAATCCAATCTTTATTAAATTCTATCCCACCGGCATTATCCGTAAAAAGAGAAACACAAAAATTATCTTTTCTTAATTGAATAATTTTTTCAGTAGCGCCTTTTATATATTTTTTAAATATACCTTCTTGAATATCATCAATTTTAGCTGAAAATATTTTGTGTTTACAGTGCTCGGACCACGTCTGAGCTAATGTTTCAATTTCTACATCTGTTGGTTTACGTTTTATAGTGGAAAAATAATTTCTTATGGTTTTTAAAGATTCTAGATCTAAGCCAAGTGTTCCTCTTCTAGATTTATCATTTTCTTCAATACCAAGTTTACCAATGAGGCTGAGATGATAATCAGAAATATCTAAATTAACTTCTTTTTTACTATATTTTTTTTTCGGTAATTTTACCTTTTCTATTTTGAACTGATTTTTTTTAAAATTATTTAAATATTTTTTAAATGGATAAATCTTAATTGTTTGAATTAAGGGATTTGCTTCATTTTTAGATATTTTGGTAATATCTTCTTTTCTTCCTTTTATTAAAATAATTTTTGTTGAACCAAGTTCAAAGCTTTTAAAACTACTTTTTAGATTATCTTTGATTATTTCTTTTACAGTTGTAGCTATATTATCCGTTACACCAGGTAAAAATTTTATTTCTACAACCCAGTTGAAATTACAATAACTAGATAAAACCTTATTTACATTTTTTTTAGTTAATATTGTTTGAGAAACGTCATTAGAAATAAGTTTACTTATTTTAGTAAACTTTTGATCATCAAGATTTCTCGAAAAGAAATATCCATCTATAATTTTGATGGATTTATTATTATGTTCTTTTTGTAGTGAACTTTCTTTCCCTGTCTTCTCAATGGAGAGAATTTGAATTGTATTTGTCATTATGAGTACGAATCAACTTAATTTACTATATTAATAGTTTACTCGTTAACGATTCGTTTAAAACTAATTAAATATGACAACATATAAAGAAGCAGGTGTTGATATAGAAAATACAGATGCCCTTGTTAAAGATATTTCTGAGCTAAGCAAATCTACAAACAGAAACGGAAATTTTGATAAAATTGGGGGATTTGGTGGGATTTTTGATCTTAAAAATTGTGGATATGAAGACCCTTTATTGGTGTCTGGAACAGATGGCATAGGAACAAAAATATTACTAGGGATTGAAACTGACATTTTAGATGGTTTGGGTCACGATCTCGTTGGTATGTGCCTTAATGATATTCTTTGCCACGGTGCAGAGCCATTATTTTTTTTAGATTACTATGCTTCTTCCAAGATTGATAAAAATTCTTTTTTAAAAATTATGAAAAGCATCACTGAAGCTTGCAAGATAAATAATTGCTCCCTTATTGGTGGTGAAACAGCAGAGATGCCTGGACTCTATAAAAAAGATGATTTTGATTTTGCTGGATTTTGTGTTGGTGCTGTAGAGAGAAAAAAAATTCTACCTAAAAGAAACATCATGAAAGAAGATGATCTTCTATATGGGATTAGATCTTCGGGCTTTCATTCAAATGGATATTCTCTCATTCGAAAAGTTTTAAAAGATAAAAATATAGATCTACATAAAGAAACAGAATTTAAATCATCTTATGAAACAAATGCAGCAGCCTTAATGGCTCCAACAAAATTATATTTTCCTTTTTTAAAAAAAATTTTAACAACAAATCTTATCAACGGTATCTCGCATATAACAGGGGGAGGTATTATTGGTAATGCACCAAGAATGCTCTCTGAAAATTTATCAGCAAGGATTGATAAAAAATTTATTTGTGATGAAGAAATTTTCCAATGGTTTCAAAGTTTAGCTAACATTTCAGATGAAGAAATGTTGAAGACCTTTAATTGTGGATTAGGTTTGATAATGACTATTTCAAAAAATAATTACAAAGAATTTGAGCAATTAATAAAAGATGAAAATTTAGATATTTTTGAAATTGGGAAAATAGAAGTTAACAAATCATCAAGGTGCACAATTAGTTGAAAAAATTACAAGTTGCTATTTTCATATCGGGTAGAGGTTCAAATTTAGAATCACTAATACAATCATCATTTAAAAAACAAAGTTTAGTAGAGGTTCAATTAGTTGTATCTAATAACTCCAAAGCAAAAGGTTTAACTATTGCCAAAAAAAATAAAATTCCATTCATACATTTTATTCCAAGAAAAAATTTTGAAAACAATGTCATAAAGTATCTAAATAATATAGATATCATTTGTTTAGCTGGTTTTATGCAAGTCTTAGACTCAAAATTTGTAAGGCAGTGGCGATCGCGATTAATCAATATTCATCCATCTTATCTTCCTGCTTTCAAAGGCTTAAATGCTCAGGATCAGGCCATAAAGGCGAAAGCGAGGTATTCTGGTTGTAGTGTTCATTACGTAAACGCTAAAATTGACTCTGGAAAGATTATATTGCAAAAAAAAGTAAAGATTTTGAAGAAAGATAATACCGAATCACTCTCAAAGAAAATATTGATAGAAGAGCATAAGGTTTATCCTCGAGCATTACAAATGGTTGCAAAAACACTTTTAACAAGACAAAAGTAAGATGAAAAATCGACTAAAATTCTTAAAAAAATTTGAAGTAACGCAATCTCATTTTCCCAGATTTAATGAGGAGTGTGGTGTTTTTGGAATAAGTGGAACCAAAGATGCTGCTGCTTTAACAGCTCTTGGTTTGCATGCGTTGCAACATCGTGGTCAAGAAGGTTGTGGAATTGTCAGTTATGATGGCAACTCCTATCACTCAGAAAGAAAATTTGGATTGGTTGGCGATAATTTTACGAAGAAACACTCATTAGATAAGTTAAAGGGAAAAATAGCGATAGGACACAATCGTTATTCAACAACGGGTGGTGAAACAATAAGGAATATACAACCTTTTTATGCTGACCTTCATGGTGGAGCTATTAGTATTGCTCATAATGGTAATCTAACCAATGCACTCCTTCTAAGAGAGCAAATGGTACGTGAAGGTGCAATATTTCAAACAACATCTGATACTGAAACTATTGTTCAACTTGTAGCTCGTTCAAAAAAGAAAGATATTTTAAATAAAATTATTGATGCTTTAATGCAAATTCAAGGTGGTTATGCTTTATCAATTATTGCTAATGGTACATTGATTGGCGCAAGAGATCCATTAGGTATTCGTCCACTTGTTTTAGGTAAATTTAAAAATGCATTTATCCTTGCCTCTGAAACTTGCGCTTTAGATATTATAGGTGCAAAATTTATCCGCGAAATTGAAAATGGTGAAGTTGTAGTTATTAAAGATAATAAAGTTGAAAGTCGAAGACCATTTCCAAAAAAACAAATTAAACCATGTGTTTTTGAATATATTTATTTTTCACGACCAGATAGTATTTTAAAAAACAAAACTGCCTATGAATATAGAAAAAATTTAGGCACATACTTAGCAAAAGAAACCGATATAAAACCCGATGTAGTCGTGCCAGTTCCAGACTCTGGTGTTCCCGCCGCGCTTGGTTTTAGTCAAGAGTCCGGTATTCCTTTTGAATTAGGATTAATACGAAATCATTATGTGGGTAGAACATTTATTGAGCCAACTCAGCAAATTAGAAGTTTAGGCGTAAAGTTAAAATTAAATCCTAACCAAAGTTCTATTAAAAAAAAGAAAGTTGTTTTAATTGACGATTCATTAGTTCGAGGAACAACATCCACTAAGATAATAAAAATGCTTTATGATTTTGGGGCAAAAGAAGTCCATATGCGCATTGCTTCACCTGCAATTAAATATCCAGATTTTTACGGAGTTGATACTCCGACCCAAGAAGAATTATTGGCTGCAAACAAAAATTTAGAGGAAATGCGCAAATATATTGGAGCTAAATCGTTAAAATTTTTATCATTAGATGGTCTGTATCAAGCTCTTGGTTACGATGAGAGAGATAATGATAATCCTCAATTTACCGATCATTATTTTACGGGAGAGTATCCAGTCAGACCTTTAGATTACTTGAATGACGAAAGCTTAAAAAAACTATCATTTTTAAGTCTTGCTTCAAATAATTAATTAATGAATTATCTTTTTTCATGAACGTTCTTGTCATTGGTAATGGTGGAAGAGAGCACGCATTATGTTATGGTATAAAACAATCTCCTAATTGTTCAAATTTATATTGTATTCCTGGAAGTGATAGTATCAGTGAAATTGCATCATCGGTTGTCATAGATGTTAATGATCATGATGCTATTCTTCAATTTTGTCTAGAAACTAAAATTGATCTCGTGGTGATTGGTCCAGAACTACCATTAACTAAAGGATTATCAAATGTCTTAATGAGTAATTCTATATTAGTTTTTGGTCCTGATCAAATGGGAGCTGAGCTAGAAAAATCAAAAAAGTTTACAAAAGATATTTGTAAAAAATTAAATATTGCAACAGCTGCCTATGACGTATTTGACAACTATGATGACGCCTTCATTTTTTGTCAAAACCAATCCTATCCTCTTGTTATTAAAGCTGATGGTTTAGCAGCAGGAAAAGGAGTTATTATTTGTCAAACAATTGAAGATGCAAAAGATGCACTGATCAAATGTTTTAAAGATAATTCTTTTGGTGATGCTGGTTCTGTTGTTGTTATTGAAGAATTTTTAGTTGGTGAAGAGGTAAGTCTATTTTCACTTGTTGATAAAAATGGATTTGTGTTACCTCTTACAACAGCACAAGATCATAAAAAAATCTTGGAAGGAGAAAAAGGGTTAAACACTGGTGGTATGGGTGCCTACACACCTGTTCCTTCTATTTCATCAAATAAAATGAATGAATTATCCAAAACATTTGTTGAGCCTATTGTTCAACATCTTGCTGAACAAGGCATCAACTATCAAGGAATGTTTTATGCAGGATTAATTCTAACAGATAAGGGTCCAAATTTACTCGAAATTAATGTTCGTTTCGGCGATCCGGAAACACAAGCAATTATTCCACTATTAGAAACAGATTTATTAGAACTCCTTCATGCATCAGCGATAGGTACCTTAAATGAAATAAAAAAAATTAAGTGGAAAAATGATTATGCCATGACAGTAGTAATGGCTGCTCATGGTTATCCTGAGGATTATAAAAAATTCACATCAATTAATAATTTAGAAAATCTTACTTTATCAACGGATGACTATCTATTCCATGCAGGAACAATGCTTAAAGAAAACAAATGGCTCTCTAATGGTGGGCGCGTTTTAAATATCTCTAGTACGGGCAAGGATTTAAAAACTATTAGAGAAACTATTCACAATATAATTAATCAAATTAATTGGGATGAGGGATATTATCGAAAAGATATTGGTTGGAGATATATTGATGAGTAATTCTTTTTTAGTTGAAGGAAAAACAAAAATTATTGAGAAAACAAATGATCAAAATATCATTCGAATTGTAACAAAAGATTTTTTAACAGGTGGTGATGCAGCGAAGAAAGAGGAAATTAAAGATATTGGAATTCAAAAGACAAAACAAACAAGTAATGTTTTTAGCATGCTAAGCAAGGCAGGTATTGCAACATCATTTATTGAGCAAGATTCGCCAAATAGTCTTTTAAGTCATAACTGTAATATGCTTCCTTTGGAATTTGTAGTTAGACGTTATGCTTGGGGAAGTTATTTAAGTAGAAACACTCAATTTGAAAAAGATAAAAGTAATCCTCATCAATTTGAAAACTTAGTTTGGGAAATATTTCATAAACAAGCCGTTGTTATCCCTCCGCATGTTTCAGAACCTGTGCAAATGGATGAGAGTGAAGCGAGAAGACAATTTTTGAAAGATGGAAAATGGGAAGAGGGTGTATTTACGGATCCATTTGTAAAAACTGGAGAAGAATGGGAGTTATTTTCAGCCAAACAACCTGTTACAAGCAAAAGCTTGATGAAAACCAAAAAATTATTGTCTAATCAAGAATTAGAAATAGCTATTAATGGAATTATTCTTCCAAGTTTCGAGCTTATAGAAGACAAATGGAAAACTATTGAGACAATTGATGGTCCTATACATTTAGTCGATATTAAGTTTGAGCTTGGTTTTAGATTATCAGATAATTCGTTAGTTTTATCTGATGTCGTTGATAATGATAGTTGGCGAATATGGCCTGGCGGAGATCCCACTAAACAATTAGATAAACAATCTTTTCGTGAAGGAGAAGATTTAATAAATGTTGCCAATAAATATCAACTGGTAACACAACTAACTGATCAATTTAATTAAAATTAATAATTTATTTTTCAATAATCGTTAAATGGCCCATTTTTCTTTTATGTTTAATTTCTGTTTTTAAATAATCATAAAAAAATTCATTATCTTTAAATTTTTTATTTCGATACGGTGTTATATCATCACCAATTAAATTAATCATTTTGGCATTATATAATTTTTTTGTCTTAATCTTTTCTAAGCCACATACTGCTCGTACATGATTTTCAAATTGACTAATATTATGAGAGTTCATTGTTAGATGTCCAGAATTATGAACACGAGGAGCAATTTCGTTAGCATATAAATTATCATCAGTATCAATAAAAAATTCTACACATAACGTTCCAATATAATCTAGTTTTTCTACAACTTGTTTTGCCCACTCAATTGATTTTATTCGTATGTCATCAGAGATATCACTTGGTATCGTTGAATATTTTAAAATTTGTTCTTCATGAAAATTCTCAATAGGATCATAGATCTCATAACTATTTTGATCATAACGAGTAATGACGACTGAAATTTCTTTTTTAAGATGAATGAGTTTTTCTAAAATATATTCTTTTGTAAAATCAATTTCTTTCGCAATATCATCTACAGTGTTTAATTTATACTGACCTTTACCATCGTATCCTAACGTTGTGGTTTTTAACAAACCAGGAAACAAGTCTACATTTTCACTCAAATCTTTTCTATTTTTGACAGTTACATATTTTGTTGTTGTTATATTATTGTCATTGAGAAATTTTTTTTCTGTTTCTCGGTGTTGAATGAGTTGATTAATTTCAGGTTTTGGTAAAACTTGTTTCTTTTCATTAATTTTTTTTAATATTGCAAAGGGAATATTTTCAAATTCATATGTAACAAGATCAACTGCATTAATAAAATTATTTATCGTTGTATCATCATCATACTGACCAAAAATAAATTTAGTCGCAAAGTGTTTCCCGGGTGCATCAGGATCATCACTTAATATGACGGTTTGTATATCTATTTTTTTTGCAGCATCTGCTAAAAGACTTCCTAATTGTCCACCACCGATAATGCCAAGTGTGGGTGTATTCATGGCTTATGGTTTTTGTTTAACAGCTTTTGATTGTTTACTTCGATAATTTTTTAGATTTTCCTTAATTTCTTTATTCGTAAGAGCAATAATGGAAGCTGCATATAAACCAGCATTCATTGCTCCATCCTCACCAATTGCTACACTGCCAACAGGAATACCTTTTGGCATTTGTACTATTGATAATAAACTATCCAATCCCTTTAATTTACGACTTTCTATTGGTACACCGATTACAGGTATAGTTGTCAACGATGCAATCATTCCTGGTAAATGTGCAGAACCTCCTGCGCCAGCAATAATGACAGAAATATTATTATCTTCAGCTGCTTTGGCAAATTTGAACATTCTCTCTGGAGTGCGGTGTGCAGAAACAATTTTAGTTTCAAACTTAACTTTCAGTAATTTTAAAATTTTTTCACAACTTTTCATGGTACCATAATCAGATTTACTACCCATCACAATTGCTACCTTATGTGTTGTTAAAGCTGACGTCATTTTTATTTTATTGTATCAATTCAATGATGATTCGATACATTATTACATAATTACATCGTGGACATTACTTTCGCGGGCTCCTGCTTTAGAAATAAAGACAAATTTACAATTGCCTTGCATTTTCTTAATCGTCTTATGACCAGTGTACCCCATAGAAGATCTTAAGCCACCAACAAGTTGATAGGCTACATCTTCTATTTTACCTTTGTATGGAACCATCCCTTCCACACCTTCTGCTACTAATTTTTTTGCATTCTTTGTTTCTTCTTGCGAGTATCGATCAAAAGATCCTTTTTGCATTGCTCCTACTGAACCCATACCTCTATATGATTTAAATTTTTTACCTTTAATCGTTAATAATTTCCCTGGTGATTCTTCAGTACCAGCAAATAAAGATCCTATCATGCAAGCACTTGCACCACCTGCTATAGCTTTCGCAATATCACCTGATGTTTTTATTCCTCCATCTGCAATCACAGGAATTTTAAATTTTTTGGCAACTTGAAATGTATCCATCACAGCAGAGAGTTGAGGAATACCAACACCAGTCACAACCCTTGTTGTACAAATTGATCCCGGTCCAATACCTACTTTAATAGCATCAACGCCAGCACTAATTAAATCTGATGCAGCCTTTTTAGTAGCAATGTTTCCAACTATGAGAGGGGTTTTCTTTAAAACTTTTTTTGCTTTTTCAATAAACTTTAAAGTAGTTTTGGTATGTGCATGAGCAACATCAATAAAGACTATATCAACGCCGACTTTTAATAATTCTAACAGTCGTAAGTAAGCATTATTTTCAACGCCGATTGCCGCTCCTACTGCAATCTGTTTTTTAGAATTAATTACAGCATTTTGAAATTTTTTACCGTTAACTTTAAAGCTATGAACTTTGTTTACTTCACTTGCTTGTTTATCAATTGGCATGTTACGGTGAATAACACCTAGACCACCATTAAGTGCTAGATTGATCGCCATCTTGTTCTCTGTCACGGTATCCATAGCAGCCGAGAGTATGGGAATATGTAATTTGATTTTTCCAATGGTAATCGATGTATCTACATTTTTTGGTTTGATCTCCGAATACGCTGGTGAGAGCAAAACATCATCAAAAGTAACGGAATAATTAGTATTTATCTGGTAGGCCATTTCCAACAATATTTATTTTGTTTCGATTTGTAAAATAAATAGTTCAAATAATACTTTTTGAACCCCTACGTATTAAATTTTATATTCGAAGTTCTGCGTTGTAGGGTTAATCTTTATTAATCTTGCACCATTTCGAATATGATAGTGTGTAGCAACTGGAGTTAATGGCGAAATAGTAATTATACTTTCAAATTGCTCTTTTGATTTAATATATTTTTGCAATTCTTTCATAATTTTTTTCCCTGCTCCTTTTTTAAAAGACCATAAAGTATAGGCAATTGGTATAGTTGCTTGATCTTCTTCGACGCTCATCAAATCCATTTCTTTAATGGTTGCTGGTATTTCATTTGTAAAAGCAAAGCAGGCAATACCCTCAATATCATCCTTATATTTAAGGCCAAAAATTTTTCTTCCTTTAGAAGTTCGAAATTCATTATCAAGTTCTGGTCGTACCGGATCATCAGATGGATTAACACCATCTAGTTCAACAAGTTCTGTTTTTTTGATCCAACTAAAGAAATCAAACTCGTATTTATATCTGCCAATTTTCATTTAAAGTATGTAATGCTTTATAAGATTTGATTAATAAAGATAGTGAATAATTTGTTACTTTAGTGATTGGATAAATAGTTTATTATCAAATTTTACTAATAAAAATCTAAATATTTATAATGTCCTCTAAATCTTCTATCAAAAATATAATTAAACTTTCTATTCCAATATTTTTTGCAAACTTAGCTATTCCTTTAGTTGCCATTGTTGACACAGGACTAATGGGCAATCTTGATAATGCTAGTTACTTGGTTGCTACCAGTATTGCAGCAAGTGTTTTTTCGATGATTTTCTGGAGTTTTGGCTTCCTGCGTATGGGTACGGTCGGCATGGTAGCTCAAGCTTATGGATCAAAAGATTATCAGGAAATTATAAATATATTTTTACGAAATATTTCTTTTGTAATTATTATTTCCTTACTACTTATTATTTTTCAGAGATATATATTTCAAATATCATTATCTATATTTGAACTATCATTAGAAACAAAAAAATATTTTAAAGACTATTTTAATCTTCGTATTTATTCCTCATTTGGAGAGCTTACTATTTTTGTAATTACAGGATTGTTTATTGGTTTACAGAAAACAAAAACATCAAGTATCATTATTGGTTTCTTTTCTATTACAAATATACTCTTTAGCTTATTTTTTGTTTTATATTTAAATTTGAATGTTCAGGGTGTTGCTCTTGGTACTTTAGTCTCTTCTTCTTTGACAACAATTATTTTTTTATTTTATACTTTTTTTGATTTAAATAAGTTTGCTCAGTTAGAATATAATACACAAAAGATTTTTAACTTTAAAAAAATTAAAAATATTTTTAATATTAATTTTAATATATTTATCCGATCTATTCTTCTTACATTTGCTTTCTTATATTTTACCTATCTTGGCAATTCTATTAGTGAGGAGACGGTTGCTGCAAACACAATATTGCTTAATCTAACGATGCTATCTGCGTTTATTCTTGATGCCTATGCATTTTCAACAGAGGGTATTGTTGGATATTCTATTGGCTCTAAAAATTTACGTTTATTAAAAGACGTTATTAAAAATTCTTTTATTTTAAGTGCTTCTACAGCTTTATTAATATGTGTTATTTTTTTCTTTGGTAATCATTACTTTATTATTGCCATGACTGATTTGTCCGAGATTAGAGATATCTGTTTTTCCTATGCATATTGGATTGTTATTATTCCTTTTATTTCCTCTTTCTGTTTTCAATTTGATGGTATTTTTGTAGGTGCATCCCAAACAACAGAACTGCGAAACGCAATGATAGTATCTGTGGCTATTTATATTGTCGCTTCTTTTTTCTTAATAGCAAGTTTTGGTAATACAGGCTTATGGTTATCACTCTGCATCTTCTTTATTGCCAGAGCTTTGACTTTATTTTCTTATTTAGGTAAAATTTATCAACGCATCACCTAAAAAACTGAGAAAATACCTATATTTTTTTTAAAACATATATAAATAATATCAAAAATTTGGTCTAAATTTTTAAAAGGCGATAAACATTATTATGAGAGTATTTGTAATTATTTTATTCTTTTTTTATTCACTTCATTTATTTGCTGAATTACCGAGTGGAAGTACAACGATATCAGGTGATGTTTCACTTACTACTGATGATCAGACGCTGGCAATTCAACAGCAATCAGACCAAGCTATCATAGAATGGAATAGTTTTAACATTGGAGAAAATAATACAGTTACTTTTAATCAACCTTCTGCAGCTGCTAGTGCACTTAATAGAGTCATTTCTGGCAATCCAACAACATTAGCTGGTGTACTAAATGCCAATGGTAAAGTTTTTGTTGTGAATGAAAACGGCGTCTATTTTACACCTACGTCAACAATCAACGCTCATTCATTTGCTGCGTCCACCCTTGCTTTATCCAATGACGATTTTCTTAATAATAAATTATTATTTAAACTAGATGACGTAGATAATATTTTTTCTTCTATCGTTCATAAAGGTTCTATTACAACTTTGGATGGAGGGTTTACTGCCTTATTAGGTGGTGCTGTCGATAATGAAGGCACGATTAATGCTAATCTTGGTAAAATTGGCATAGGAGCTGGAAAAGAAATAACATTAGACTTAAGTGGTGATAAATTTTTACAAGTAAGCATCCCCTTTACTGAAGCCATTACCTTGCTCGATCAAAATGCAGAAGAATTAAGTACAATTATAAATCATGCAGGAACATCAACGGGAAATAGAATAGACATTGATGTGGGTGCTGCCAAAAATGTTGTTCAGCGTGCTGTTAATATTCCCGGCAATCTTGTTGCAACTACGGCTTCACAACAAAACGGTGTCATTACTCTTGGAAGTGGAAGCGACATTGTTGTTGCAGGAAACTTAACAGCAAAAGAGGGTGGTAACATTAATGTAGAGGGAGACTTTTTATCTTTTGGTGGAGAAGTTAACGTATCTGGAACAAATGCAGGCGCAATAAATTTAAATAGCACTGGAGAAATTTCTTTGGGAGGAACTCTAAATGCTTCTTCTACTAGTAATGATGGCGGTGATATAAATATTAAATCTGAGTATAAAATTGTTCAAAGTTACGGCAGTGAAATTAATTCATCAGGAAATACCAATGGTGGTAATATCCTTTTATCCGCACCTAATATTATGTCTTCGGGATCAGTTTCCGCAAAGGGAGATCAACAAGGTGGATATATTGATATAGAATCAGAGGGGTATATTCGATTATTATCCTCTAAGATTGATGTAACAGGTAATACCCAAGGTGGTTTAGTTCGTATTGGTGGAGAGTTTCAAGGCAATAATAATTTAACAAGAACGGAAGAACAACAAAATGTTTTTGTTGATAGATGGGGTGAAAGACGATCACTGACAAATGCAAAAACAGTTTTAGTCTCTGACGGTTCTAGGATTGATATATCATCATCTGAAGGAAAAGCCGGTACCGCAATTATTTGGAGTGATCAAGAAACAACTATGCTTGGAAATATTCTTGCAACAGGAACAACTGGTGGTGCAGTTGAGATTTCTTCCAAAGATACCTTACGCCATGTGGGATTATCAAATGTCAATATATCAGATGGTGGTCATTTATTACTTGATCCAAAAAATATAACTGTTGGAACAGGTGTAACATCACAAAATTGGATCTATCGAGGATTGATTGGACACGATTACGTAGATACATTACTAGATGGAAATGTAAATGAAGGAAATCTAGAAATAGATGATAATTTTGGATCAGATGTTAGCATTAGTGATGATGCTACTTTAATGGTAGTTGGAGCAAGGCACGGTAAAGGATCTTCAAATCAATCATCATCATCTGGAGAAGTATATTTGTATAAATTTGATGATGGCGATTTTACAAATGCTACACTCATGGGTCGTATAGGAAAAGGATATACCGGAGGTCTTAATATAAATATCAGCACTATAGGTAAAGATGATAAATTTGGACGATCTGTATCTTTTGATAGCACAGGAAAACGACTAGCAATTGGAGCAACGGGTGATGATGGTTATGCTGGTGATTATAAAAATGCAGGTGCAGTTTATTTAATTACTTTTAGTGATACATCATACGCAGGTGGTAAACACGTAGGCACAATAGGGGCCGGTTATACTGGTTCTGACGATATAAATTTATTGAGTCAGGGAGATAATAATGCTCCTGTTATTGAGGTATCTGATTTATTTGGAGTAAGTGTAGCTCTAGATGGTGATGCTGATGTTTTGGCAGTCGGTAGTTATGGTGACCATGGTTATTCGGAGGGAGGGTCAGAAAGAGATGACTCTGGTTCAGTTTTTATGATTTCCTTAAATTCAGATTTTAAAGGTGGTGAAGTTAAATCTCGAATTGGTCATGGCTATACATATAATACAGGTTCTGATTGTTATGCAAATAGCACTTGTGCATCATTTTCACAGGATTTTGATACAGAAAGTGAAACCGATTTAAAGTTAAACAGAAGAGATCGTCTTGGTTGGAGTGTAACGTTAAATCATGAAGGATCTTTACTTGCAGCATCAAGGATATTTGATGATGGTAAAGGTAATAATGCAACAAATGCGGGAGCAGTTAATTTATTTAAATTTATGAAAGACGGTAGTGTTGTTTCTGCTGAAACGGGAACAGCTACTTATGTTGGAACAATTGGGTATGGTTACGATTATCTAGATACGAGTGATGATAGTGAACACACAGAAACACTTGGATCACAAGATGTTTTAGGTAAATCAGTGGCGTTTGATAAAGATGCTAATCGTTTAGCTGTTAGCTTTAACGACAAGTTATCTGAGGGTGGTACTACCAAGCCTGGTGGTGTACATTTATATAATTTAACTGATAATTTAGCATCAGCATCTTATGTAGCAACAATAGGTGATGGGTATAGTGGTGGTAAAAATGTTGATTTAAGTGCGTATATGGATGCTAAAGATCTTTTTGGAGATGGTGTAGATTTGAATGAAACGGGCAGTCGTCTTGTAATTTCAGGTATGCTTGCAAGCGGAAATAGTAATACACAATCTAAAAGTGGTGAAGTGATGCTAATTAAATTTGATGATGATGCTTTCAGCAGTGGTGAAATTTATGGAATCGTTGGTAGTGGATATGGTGCTAGTAATTTAGATATTGATGATCAACTAGATAGTAATGACCAATTTGGTAGAGGTATATCTCTCGATCGTGATGGAGATAGAATGGCTGTAACATCAACTTATGATGATGGAAGTGACGACCTCCAAACAAATACTGGAGCAGTATATTTATTTACATTTGCTGATACAAATTTTTCTACCCCAGAATTTAAAGGAAAAATTGGAAAAGGTTATACAGGGTCCAACAATTTAGATATAAATTCTCTAGCAAATAATGAAAGAGCATGGCGAGTAGCTTTAGATGGAGACGGTGACAGATTAGCTTTTTCAGGATATAAAACTACTACAGGAGCAGTAGAAACAGGATCTGTCTATTTAGTAACATTTGGTGATAATTTTAGTACTCCTGAACATGTCGGTACAATTGGAAGAAGTTATCCCTCAGATAACGAACACAATCTATCAATAAGTACTTTAGATGACGGTGATTTATTTACCTCAGTGGCTTTAACTGATGATGGATCAGGTCTTGTTGTTGGCGCTCAAAGAGATGATGGATATGATGATACCGCAACAAATGCAGGTGCAGTTCATTTAATTAGATTTAGTAATACCGATTTTGATAATCCTAATCATGTCGGCACAATAGGATCTGGTTATACAGGAAATAATAATGAAAATATAAGTGCAATTTTAGATAATAATGACAATTTTGCTAGTCATATTGCATTAACAAAGGATGGTAAAATTTTAGCTGTTGGAACGCATAAAGATGATGGTTTTGATGGCAATTATACTGATACAGGTGCAGTGCACCTTTTCACCTTTGGTGATAATTTTAGCACTCCTGACTATGTTGCATCTATAGGAAATAAATATGAGGGTAATGGTGGAAAAGATTACGATACATCAGGAATTTCTGGTTTTAAGGCAGGTCAGGTAGCTATTGATGGTGATGGAAATCGACTAGCAATTGGTCACCATGATACGGATGATGTACATGTATTTGGTTTTCAGGATACATCTTTAAATGGAGCAAGTTTACAATTTACTATAGGACTTGGTCAAACTGGTAGTAATACGCTTAATGCTACGACTCACGGACTAGAAGATGCTGATGAATTTCCAAACAGTATAGCTATGGATGATACAGGAACATTAATGGCTGTAGGAGCAACTAGGGATGATGGACTTGGTAATGATGACGTTGATGGAACAGATGCGGGAGCAGTATATTTATGGTCTGATACAATCATGCAAGGGGCAACATCTTACACAGATTTTGCAAGTGATGATGTGGTTATCAACATAACAGAATTAGAGGAATTTTTAAATAACGGCGTTGAAGTTACCCTTCAAGCAAACACAGATATTACCATTAGCTCTGCTATTACTGTTACAGGAACTGGAAATTTAAATCTTCATGCCGGAAGGGATGTTAATATTAACAGCAATATCAATACAGCAGCAGATCTAGAAATTATTGCAAGTGACACAAATACTAACAATGTTTCTGATAGTGATAGAGATGCTGGAGTAGGAGATGTTGTTGCTAGTTCTGCAAGCTTAACAGCAGATGATTTAACTATAAAACTTTTAGATGGTGGTACATTAACCAATGCTAGTATGGGAAATATAAATCTATCTACTGTCACTGCTACCACAGGTACTCTAATTTCAGATAATTTTTCAATATCAGGGGCTAGCGCTGACGATAAGACATATGATGGAACTACATCAGCTACAGTTAGTGGAGGAACAATATCAGGTTTAAATTTAACAGGTACTGATCTTTCTATAAGTTCCTCTGGTAGTTTTTTAACAGCAGATGTTGAAAATAATAAAGAGGTTCCAATCAATTATCAACTCTCAGGGTATACTTCGGGTAGCATTACAATTGAAGATTCGAATGGACCTTTAGAAACGGTTCCACTTGCTAACATTCTTAGTGGTTCTAAAACTCCGCCACTTCCAGGCGTAGCACCAGATGAAGAAAAAGAAAAAATTGTTGTTCAAGAAAAAATAAATAAAGATGTTTTCGATGACGTATCTCGAATTGTGTCTTTTATATCTGTTGATGGTGCATCTAATGCAGCACTAATACAAAATGAATTTATTACATCTTTTCCTCAGGTAGACGCGCTTAGTATTCAAAGACTATAAATGCGATATTTTTTATCTTTTATCTTTTTTATTTCTATTTCATTCATGTCATATCCTGGTTTGACAAATACTGGTAATTATATTGTTTATGAAACAGGCTTGGTCGTACCACCTGGAGCAGAAAATATTTCATTTAATTTTGTTGGAATTGAAATTGAAAATGAAATCGAAGAAATGATTGATCTCCGTAAAAATTTATTTAAATCAAAAATTTTTAAAACAATAACATTAAAAGATTTTTATAATTTACTGATTGCATTAGAGCAATTGTATGTTTTAAATGGATATTTTTTAACGCGTTTTATTGTTCCACCTCAAACAATTGAACAAAATACTAAAATAAGAGCTATTGTTTTTCCTGGTAAAATTGAATCAATTGATTACTCACAATTAGATAAACGTATTTCAAAACCAATAAAGAAATATTTCGATAAACTCGTTGGTATTAAAGGGTTAGAATATCCTGCTATTGAAAAATCGATCATTAAATCACGAGAATTACCAGGTGTTGATTTAGAAACAACAATTAAGGCAGGAGAAGAACCTGGAACATCTTCACTACAACTAAATGCTGAACACGAATTAGTAAGTGGTTATTTTACCTATTCAAATGGATTATCAGAAACAGCAGGAAAAGATCAGTTCACTTCTTACCTAAGTTTTAATAGTCCTTTTGGTTATGGTGAAAATCTTTATGCAGCCTACGTCTTAGATCCTGAAAATGGTGTTAATGTTCCATTTGATGAAACAGAAATTATTAAACGAACAGATTTTCGAGAAGCATATCTTGTTGGTGGTAAAGTACCACTTCTTGCCTCAGACTTTTCTATTTTTGGTGCTGTTAATGAATCTTATTCAGAACCTAATGGTTTAAATAAAAAAGGGGAATTTAAAAAAATTAACCTTGGTCTTGAATATCAAATAAAAAATACGCGGCTTATAAAAAATAATCTTTCATTAGATTGGCAATGGATTAAGGAAAGAGAACATCGAACATTATCTTTCCTCACAAATGATACCTTTTATGATGAATACAATGCTCTTGAGTTAAAATATACGACGACTAACTTATCTTTCTTAGATACGTTTTCTCTCAAAGGTAGTTCAGCTTTAAAGTTTGGCACTCCGATCTATACTAATAAAACATCAGATACTAAAACATTATCCCGTGTGGGCTCCACTTTAAATTTTATTAAATGGAATAGTGATATTAATTTGAATAGGCAAATATTTAGAGAGTATTTATTGAACACACGTTTTGTTTTTCAAAAACTTGTAAGTGATAGAGGTTTAATTAATTCAGAACAAATAAATATAACAGGACCAGGTCAAATGTCTGGTTTTGAATCAGGTAATATGTCTGGTGATCAAGGCTTCTTTTTGCGAACAGAATTGAGTAGGCCCTTGTATCCTTTTTCAGAAGATGACGAAGATAAAAGGGAAGAGTCTATACGTATTGAACCATATATCCATCTCGGTGTTGGTGCTACCTACTATAAACGACCAGCCTCAGGTGAGTTCAGTCGAACAGAAGTAGCAAGTGGAGGGTACGGTGTTAAAATTAAAATTCCTCTCAATTCTAACAGCCTTGATATTAGTTTTGAAGTAGCAGAAGCTGATAAAAGTATTGAGGGGACTACTTCTAGACCTGTGTATTTACTTAATACCACATTTTCATTCTAAAAATTTATGATAAAAACATCTCACATAATGAAAATTTTTACGATAATTATCCTTAAGATCATATTATTTTACTCAACTTTTGTGAGTGCAGAAGTTAAGATTGCTGCCCTTTATGCAGAAAGTGGCCCAGTGAGTGAAATTGCTGAGTCAATTGCAGAAGCAAAAAGAGTTGCTGTTGAAACAATTAATGCGGATGGTATTGGTATTGTAGGAAGAGGCCTCATCTCTATTGATAGCATTGATTCAGGATGTGATCCTAGAAAAACAGAAGATAGTTTAAATGACTATTTAAAAAAAAATGACCCTGAAATTCTTTTAGGACCGACGTGTTCAACAAGTGCAGTTAGAGTAATAGAGAAAGTAACTATTCCAGAAAAAATATTAACGATCTCTTCTTCTGCAAGTTACCCTTTACTCTCAACAATTGAAGATAATGATCTATTTTTTAGAACCATTCCTTCTGATATTCAGCAATCAACCTCTATTGCCAATTATCTTCTATCCAAGAATATCAGAGAAATAATTCTTCTTTACGGTGATGATAATTATAATTCTACACTGGCTCAAAATTTTTTAAAAGTTTACACTGAGCAAGAAGGTATAGTGTTATTTAATACTTTACTGACAGACAAAACAGTTATTAATCAAAACTTCATCAATACATTTGTTGATATTGCCATAGAGAATGATCAACCAGGTTTAGTAATGTTTCTTCATGGAAATGAGAGAACTGTCAATTTGCTTGAACAGTTTACCAATACTGTTTTAAGCAGATTACAAGAATTAGGAACCTCAGGAATTTTTAAACATCATTATGGTTCTGATAGTATGTTAACGAATGAAGTTAAAGATTTAATTTATTCATATATTCCAATCCAATTAAACGAAAATACAACTATAGTTGCCCAAGCAACTTCACAAAGTTCAGAAGAATTTCAAACTTACGCTAATATTATGTTGAATGCGGGTGTTGATCCTAATTCCCCGTACTCAGCTATAAGTTTTGACACTATGATGCTAGCAGCTTTGGCACTACAACATCAAGCACACAATAATATTGCAAAGGAAGATTTATCAAAAAGTTTAGTTAGTGTTGCAAATCCACCAGGAATTAAAATGGGACCTGGAAGTTGGGAAGCTGCTCGTGCTTTACTTGTTCGAGGCGTTGAAATTAATTATGAGGGTGTTTCTGGATCGCTAGATTTTGACATTAACGGCGATGTGGAGGGTATGTATTCTTTAAATCAAGTCACGGAAGATAATCTTTGGTCAGTTGAGCGTTTAGAGAAACTTCACCCTTTTGAGCCTAGAATTATAATTGATTAAGAAATTAATTATAATTGTACTGATTTTTTTTTATTCTTTACCAGGTAGTGCTAATTTAGATTATGTAGAGCTATTAAAAAAAAACAATAAATTAATATTTATTCGACATGCATTAGCTCCTGGAAATGGAGATCCTGATAATTTTGATATTTTTGATTGTTCTACTCAGCGCAATCTTAATAGTGTTGGAAGAGAGCAATCTATCGAATTAGGTAAATTTTTTGATACAAACAATATTTCTATAGATTTAGTTTTATCTAGTGAATGGTGTCGTTGTAAAGAAACAGCAAATCTAGCATTCCAAAAATTTGAAACTTTTGATGCTCTTAATTCTTTTTATGATCCAAAATTTTATAAAAATAAAGAACCACAACTAGACAAATTAATTAATTTTATAAATAATCTAGAAAATGAAGGTAATATAGTATTTGTTACACACTACGTAGTAATCACTGCTATTTTTGGTCAGGCAGTTACTTCCGGTGAAATATTAATAGCTGATCGAAATCTTAATGTACTTGGAAGAATTAAAGACTATTGATTAAGAACAATATATTCTAAAAGTTTACAAGATGTATAAATAGTACATTCATGAAAAAGATATCTTTAATTATTTTTTAATTTTTTCCCATTCTGCCATACCGCCAGTAATATTCTTAACGTTTTTGATACCCATATCCTGCATAGTTTTAGTGGCTAAAGTTCCTTGTCCACCGACACCACAAAATACAACATATTCTTTATCTGGGTTGTTTTTAAAAAATTCGTTTTCTAAAGGACTACCCTCGGCTAAATAAAATTCAAGAAAAGCCTTGTCCAAATGCATTGCATTTCCAATAGTTTCTTTTTCAAAACTCTCTTTATCTCTAACATCGATAAATTGTACATTGGGATCATTAAGCTTTTCTTTTGCTTCTTCTGCAGTTATATTTTCAATTTCATTTTTAACACTCATTAAGTCTTCAAATTTTTTCATAATAGTCCTTTTATTTAATAAGCAGTTTTGTTTTGAACAATAATAAAACTAGCAGAAAACTTAGAAGTTTAAAATGAAAATTTTTTTTAATTCAGTTTATCTTTACGGTAATTAGATCGTATTTCGTCAAGTAGGATTGATTTTGACTTATCTTTTACATGCCAAAAATCCCAGCCATTACAACTTGGTAGTCCTTGTATCTTTGCTCCCATTTGATGAATAGAACCTGTTAAATCTTTTATTTTAAGTGTACCATCAATGCTAACCGTTGCTTTAAAACGTTCTTTTTTATCTGTTAATACGGCGCCGGGTGGAATAATTCCTTGTTCGACTAATTCACCAAAAGGAACCTTCGGTAAATCTTTTCTGCTCTTTGCAATAGTAACAACTTCTTCTTTCAATACTTTTGTATTCTTTAATCGTTCTTTTGAAAGTTTAACGTAGTCTTTATCTTTTTCTATGCCAATAAAGTTACGTTGTAATTTCTTAGCTACAACAGCTGTTGTCCCACTTCCAGAAAAAGGATCAAGAACAAGATCACCTTTGTTTGTTGAGGCTAATAAAATTCGGTAGAGGAGAGCTTCTGGTTTTTGTGTTGGGTGTGATCGTTGATTGTTATCTTTACGTAATCTTTCTTTCCCTGAACAAATAGGAATATACCAGTCACTACGCATTTGTTTTCCTTCATTTAGTTCTTTGAGATTTTGATAGTTGAATGTGTATTTCGCCTCTCTTGATGTTGTACACCATAAAAGTGTTTCATGGGCATTTGTGAAACGTGTACCACGAAAGTTTGGCATAGGGTTTGTTTTATGCCAAATAATATCATTCAAGATCCATAAGCCTTCATCTTGGATTGTAGAGCCAACACGTAAAATATTATGATAACTCCCTATGACCCAAAGCGCTCCACCTTTTTTTAGAACACGTTTACATTCATTAAGCCATGCATTGGTAAATTGATCATATTCTTTATATGTGCTAAATTTATCCCAATCTTGTGTAACAGCTTCGACCGTTGTTTGATCAGGTCTGTATAATGTATCCTTTAATTGAAGATTATATGGTGGATCAGCAAAAATAAGATCAACCGAATGATCTTTTAATTTTTTCATTTCCTTAATGGAATCACCCAAAATAATTTGATTTTTCTTCATAATTGATAAAAAGAATCTTTAAGCAGATATGGAATCAGGTCAATTGAGTTATCAACAGGTGGAATCTTTAGGTAGGGATAACCTTAAAATTTGGCTAAAAATATAAAAAAAGGGGTCCGTAGACCCCTGGAATAGTTCATCAAATGGGAGGAATGATGAAACTTAATTATTATTTAGTGTTTGTCGCATCTTTTTGAAGCATAATAAAATAATATTTGATATGCATTCTTTGCATGGATAAATTTGGGTAATTTATTTTTTTAATAACGATTTAATTGGTTCAAATGATTTTCGGTGAAACTGAGTTACACCGTGCTTGTGTATTGCATCAATATGTTTTTTAGTTCCATAACCTGCATTTTTTTTCCAATCATAAAATGTAAACTTACTATCAAGTATACTCATCAGTCGATCACGGTGAACTTTTGCAATAATAGATGCACTTGCAATCGATAAAGATTTTTTATCGCCGCCTATTATAGATTTTTCATTTTGATAATTTAATGAAAAGTTTCCATCAATAATAAAATGTGGATTTTCTAAATGAAATTTTTCTATCACTCTTTTCATTGATAATTTTGTTGCTTCCAAAATATTAATTGTATCTATTTCTTCGACGCTAGCGTAACCTAAGTAATATTGAAGTTTTTTTTCTTTTTGTAATTTTTTAAAAAATAAGAATAATTTTTCTCTTTGTTTTGCTGTATGTTTCTTTGAGTCAGTAATGGGTATTTCTGATTCTAAATTATCATAATTAGAAAAATAACATCCACAACTCACCACTGGGCCTGCCAACGGACCTCTACCTACTTCATCTAAACCAATTACAGGTCCATTAATTGATTTCTCTATAGAAAAATCAGTCACTATTTTTCATTTAATCTTGGCATGATTTCAACAAAATTACAGGGCTTGTGTCTAATGTCTAATTGATATTGTAAAATTTCATCCCAACCATCTTTGCATGCACCCGTAGATCCAGGTAAACAAAAAACATATGTACTATTTATTAAGGCCGCAACTGCACGTGATTGAATTGCTGATGTACCAATTTTTTCAAAACTAACTTGGCGAAATAATTCCCCAAATCCATCGATATGTTTACTAGCAATAGCATTTACAGCTTCTGGTGTTGTATCTCTTCCTGTTAGCCCAGTCCCACCAGTTGTAATAATGCAATCAATGTCTACTTCTTTTGACATTGTATCTAAGGTATCTTTTATTTGAGAAACATCATCTGGGATAATTGTACGTTTAATCATTGTATGACCAGCATTAGTAATACGATTTTCTAATGTATCACCAGATGTATCATTCTCTTTAGTTCTTGAATCTGAGATGGTAATTACAGCAATATTTATAGGAACAAAATCTAGAGAAGTATCAATTGGCATAACCTATTAATAAAGTGGATCATTTCCATTTGCTAGCATTTTTAGGGAACGCATTTCTTTATTATTTTTATTTTGGTAAATCCAATATTTCGTTAAGATTTTTTCTATAAACCACCTTGTTTCTCTTGAAGGAATACTTTCCATAAAAAAGAGTGAGTCTTCCATATAATTTGTTTCATTTTTCCATTTTTGTAAATTTCCTGGACCACCATTATAAGCTGCTGCGAGAAATATAAGATTTCTTGAAACTTGCTCTAGATCAAGAAGATACGTTAAGTATTCTTGTCCAACCTCTAAATTTATTTCGGGATTTTTAAGAATATTACTGTTGCTTCTTTTTACGTCTTTACTTGTTGTAATAAATTTTGCCGTCGAAGGTAATACTTGCATTAAACCTATAGCACCGTCTTTACTTTTTGCTTTTATGTTAAACATCGATTCTTGATGCATGAACGCGTGGAGTAATTCTTTTTCTAATTTGAAACCATCTCGTGGCTTCCAAACACTAGTCGGGTAGTAGAGGTAGGTTGGAACATCCATACCAAAATTTTCTAGCTTATTGACAATTTTTAATTGTGTATAGGCAAGATCAAAATTTTCAGCAATTTGAATAGATTCCTTTGCTATTTCTCTATTTAAAATAGAATTGATATGAACAATTTCCTTTTCTAATTCATCCGCAAAACCAACCTGGATTAGTGTCTGCATCCTTTTTCCTGCTGGTATATTTAAAATAGTACTATTATTTTTATTAAGATCAGTATGTTCTACCCATTCAATTTTTTTATCTACCCCTAATATTTCTAATGCAAGCATTCCATAAAAACTATTTGGATTATTTGATGCTCTTTTTAACCAAAAATTAATATCATCATAGCGACCAAGTTTTGCATATGATCTAGCTGTCCAAAAACTACCTGACGTTTGGTGCCACGCATCATCTTTTAAACTAATAGAAAAAAGAGAAAAATATTTTGCAGCATCTTCATATTTTTCTAGTCTCCAAGAACATAGACCAGCTGTCCAAGCTGCATAAGGAACATATTTAGCAGAATTAACAAGAGCTTCAGAAGCGTATTGAATTGCTAAGTCATTTTTATTTGCTAAGAAATATCCTTTCGCTATTAATTCTTTTTGTTGATCTATCTCAACTTGATCTAATAATAGATCTACATCTCTTTGATTTAATAGTTGTACTGCTCCCGTTGGCCAACCTTTATTTACTCTTGATTTGATACCATTAATTAATTTTCTTTTTTCAGCTCTCTGATTGTTGGATAGTTTCTTTGAACTTTTATATTTATTAGTTTTTTTACTTTTTACTTGTTCTGACTCAATACCAATTGGAGCACTAGGTTTAGTTGGACTTTTATAACCGGCTGGCATTCTTCGAATAGCCAATTTATAAATTTGTTTTGCTTGAGGGTGATCATTATATTTTTTAAGCCAATAATATAATTCCAAATACTTTGATCGATAACAATTAGGATGTAAAAATTTCTGTGCATAAATATGACCAAGCAAAGATTTATTTTTTATTTTTAAAATAAAATTATTTGCGCTTTTCCATTTGCATTTTTCCTGAAATTTATAAGCTTGTTGATAATTATATACATCTTCTTCACTAAGAACCTTTTTTGAGAAAATATTATCATATTTGATGACTATATCCTGTTGGTATGCATAGATTTGTTTCGAAAAAAATACTAAGAATATAAAAAAACAAATAATAGAAAATTTTTTATGATTCATTTCTTTAATTTTTCTTGTAACATTTGTAAATCTTCCCAAGAATGTTTTTTATATTGAGGAGATCGAAGTAAAAAAGCTGGATGATAAGAGGCTATTGTAGGAATACCTTCTACTAAATTGAGTGATTTGTATTCATGCCATTTGCCCCTTAGTTTTCCAAGTGCAAGAGGGGTTGATAAAATGGCTTTTGCTGCGACACCACCTAGTAGGAAAATAAATCTAGGTTTAATGATATCAATTTGTCTTTGCAAAAACGGTAAAAATTCTAAAATTTCATCGTCATTAGGTGTTCTATTTTCGGCTGGACGCCAATTAACTACATTAGTAATATAAACGTCTTCTCTTTGTAAATTAATGGCCAAAAGCATTTTATTTAAAAGTTGTCCAGCTCTTCCGACGAATGGAATTCCTTGTTCATCCTCATCTCTACCTGGTGCTTCACCAATTAACATTACTTTTGCATTTAAGTTACCATCATAAACTACTAAATTTTTTGCTGTTTTTTGGAGAGGAGATTTATGATTTTTAAGATCTTCAATAACACTATCAATTTTAGATTTTTTATCCCCAGTATCCTTGTCGAAACTAGGCTGCTCTAATTTTTTCTCATTTTCAAACCAGTTTCTAGGGAAATCTTGAAGAAAATAATTTACCCCTGAATTAATAATAAATTCTAAATTTTTTTTATTTGATTGATTCATGTAAAATTACAATTATCTATTCATAGTGTAACTATACTATATTTGAAATGGTTAATTTAATTAAAACACTACAATTTATCATAATTTTTCTGGTTATTAATTCTGGAGCTTTAGCTTTAACTAGCTCATCTTTTTTAATCTCACAATCTGCCTTTAATAATTATGATTATAGTTCCACTTTATTTAAATTTAATATGGATAAAGTCACCCTATCTCAAGATAGTCTTTTAGATAAAGCTATTGCTGCAATAATTACAGAGGATCTAGTTTTAGCTTTAAAAATTGCTGATAAAATCTTAAGTGAAAACAAAAATAACCCAGAAGCTTTAATTATAAAAACCACATCTCTTTACAAAGATAAAAAATTTAAAGACATCATTGAACTAAGAGATAACATGCTGCAACCAAGTGAATTATTAGACTTTATTTTTTTTGCTGATAACAGACTTAAAAATAATAGTACTATAAGTAATGCTCTAGTTGAATTGGTATCATCCTCATATTCAAATAATGAACAAAGTCGTTTAAATTATAATTTTTTATTATTTTATACCTCACTCGCAAAAATACTTGATCCAAAAAATGACAGAGCAATGATTATTAAAGCAGAGTTATTTTCGCAAGTTGGACAAGATAAGGTTGCATCAGATATATATGCGAAGATAGATAAGGAAAGTATTTATTATTTAGATGCTCAGAATAGTCTTGCTAGACATTACTTATTCAATAATACCTACGAGGAAGCTGAAACTAAAATTAAATCATTAGTTGAAAATAATAACAACAATTATTCTCTAAAAAAAACTTTAGGTGATTTTTATCGTTACAATAAAAAGTATGATTTAGCTTTAGATGTTTATGATGAAATGATCAAAGAAAACCAGGATGATATCTGGAATATTTTTTATATGAGAGGTATTTGCTATGAACAAAAAGATGAATGGGACTTAGCTGAAAAAGATTTTTTACGATCCTTAGAAATTAAACCTGGGACACCAAATGTTTTAAATTATCTTGCATATGGTTGGGTTGAAAGAAATATTAAATTAGACCGTTCTTTGAAAATGTTAGAGGAGGCATATAAAGCTAATCCTGATAGTTTTTATATTATAGACAGTTTAGCGTGGGCTCATTTTAAAAAAAATAATCTTTCAGAAGCTGCAAGATTAATGGAAAAGGTAATAGATATTGCACCTGGTGAAGCAATATCTCTAGACCATCTTGGTGATATTTATTATGCTATGAATAGAAAAAGAGAAGCAATTCATTTTTGGCAACAAGCGTTAGAGTTGGCTGAGCCAGAAGATGAAATAACTGAAGATGTTCAAAGCAAATTAGATAATATTAATGCTGGATAAAATAATTGAAAAATCACCTGCCAAAATTAATTTATTTTTAAAAATTATAAATAGAAGAGATGATGGTTTTCATAATATTCGTACTGGAATAACATTCATTGATCTTTTTGATGAGATAACTGTTCAACCTCACAGCAAATTTCAAGTAATCTATACAGGTAATTTTGCTCCAAAAAATAATCTATTTGAGGATTGCATTATTGATAAATTATTTACCTATATAAATGAAGATAAACCTAAACTTCTCTTTACTATATCAAAGAATTTTCCTTATGAAGCTGGTTTAGGTTCTGCTTCCTCTAATGTTGCAAGTGTTATAAAAATTTTAGAAAATCTTGAGATAATAAGAAAGAAAAATATATTTGATTATGTTGATCTCGGTTCCGATATCCCTATTTTCTTGAATCAAAAAGATGCTCTAGTTAGAGGTAGGGGAGATTTAATTGCTAATGTTCATTTTCCAAAATATTATTTCTTACTAATTAGACCGTCTTTCAAATGTTCTACAAAAAAAATGTATGATTCATTTCAACCTTCAGATTTTGATTATAACGCTGAATTTGATTTAGAAGAAATAAATGATCAAGATTCTGGAAATGATTTTGAAAAAATTCTTAAAAAAAATGAACCAGAATTTTTATCAATCATAAATTTCTTGGAGGATTTTGATGATGTTATATTTTCAAGACTGACTGGGAGTGGTTCTTGTATTTACAGTGTATTTGAAAAAAAAGAGCATGCTATAAATGCGCAAAAAAAATTTCAACAAAGCTTTTCAAATCTATGGACACATCTAAGTGAAAATAATTTGATTAATCTATTTTAAATTCTTTCTTAAATTCTTTAATTGAAAGCACTTCATTTATTGGCTTGTCCCACCTAATTCTATGAATTCGAGGAAAACGCATAGCGACACCTGATTTATGTCTAGTGCTGGGGAATACATCGTCAAAGGCTACTTCTAAAATAATTTCTTTTTTTACTTCTCTTACAGGACCAAATTTATTGGTAGTATTATTTCTAATAAATTTATCTAAAACTAATAGCTCTTTATCTGTGTAACCGGAATATGCTTTTCCTATAGGAACTAATTCATTTTCTTTCCAAACACCAAACGTAAAATCTGAATAATATGATGATCTTTTGCCATGTCCTCGTTGAGCATACATTAAAATAGCATCAACTAGTTTTGGATTTTTTTTCCATTTGTACCAATACCCCTTTTTTCTTCCTGGTAAATATTCACTATTTTTAAGTTTAATCATTACACCTTCATTTAAATCATCATAAAAATTATTTTTATATTTAGTTAATTCTTCCCATGTTGAAAAATTAATGATGGTAGATAAATCAATTTGATTAGTTGTATTTTCTTTTTGAAATTTTTCTAAATATTTTCTTCTTTCAACGAGAGATAATTTTCTTAAATCTTTTCCTTTATAAAAAAGGATATCATAAGCTCGTATGAAAACAGGAAACTTTTTTTGAAGATCTTTTGAAGCTTTTTTTCTATTTAATCTTTGTTGTAGATCATTAAAACCAGAGGGCTTAAAATTTCCACCCACAAGTAATTCCCCGTCAATAACTGCATCACCTTTAGTAGTTTCAATTATTTCTGGGAATGCAGATGATATATTATCGCCTGTTCTTGAGTATAGTGAAACACTGTTTGATGAAACCATAAGCTGAACTCTGATCCCATCCCATTTATATTCTGCTTGAAATTCATTCGCGTCTAATCTTTTAAAATCTTTTTCCTCATCAATAGGATTAGCAAGCATCATAGGATGAAATAATTTTTTAAAATCTATTTTTGGTTTTGATATTTCATTTTTTAACCATTGAAATAAATTTTCATATGGAAATTCTAGACCATGCCAAATTTCCTCAATCTCATTTACAGATTTATTATACAGATCAGCTAAGGCTGTTTTGACTAATCTTTCTGAGACTCCAATTCGCAATCCACCCGTGCAAATTTTTATTAAAGTCCACCTTTCGTTATTAGATAGTTCGCTCAAAACTTTACTAAACTCTGTATTAATTTCAGACTTTTTAATTTTTTTTATATTTTCTATTAAGGTAGATAAATTTTGTGATTTACCCTCTTTATTTGTTGGCCAAATTAATGATATTGTTTCTGCTAAATCCCCAACATAGTCATATGAGTAATCAAATAAATGTTGATCTACTTGTTCATAGACAAGTTCTCTGAGTTTAGATGCTTTAATAAATTGAAATGAAAGTTGGTCAGATAAAATTGCAAGCGCATATGCACGGTTGATATCAAGTATTTTAAAATAATCCTGAAGTAATTTAATTTTAGTATTTCGACTTGGTGTTAAAATCAAATTGTGAAGTAAGGAAGAAAATTTTTTCATTCTATTTCTTCATCACTTCTTCCTTGGATGGAAAGGGGCTTTGAAACAAGATTTTGTTTCTTACAATAATAAACCAATGCATCTTCCTGACCATGCGTAATAAGAATATTTTTCGCTTTTGATTTTTTAATTGTATCTAGTAATTCATTCCAATCACTATGATCACTAATAACTAAAGGTAATTCAATACCTCGTTGTTTTGCTCTTTGCTTAACTGTCATCCATCCACTTGCCATGCAAATAATAGGATTAGGAAATCGTCTTGACCAACGATCCTTTAAAGCTGAAGGAGGGGCAATAATTATTTTACCCTCATAAAAGCTTTTATCTTTTGAAGAAACTTTTTCAAACTTTCCAATATTAATTTTTTCTTTTGAATAATATTGGCATAACTTTTCTAGAGAGCCATGAATATAAATTGTCTCATTATATTTCTGCTGACGTAAAAGATTCATTACTCTTTGTGCTTTGCCAAGTGCATACGCGCCAACAATATGACAATTATTTTTATTTATCTTTACAGATCGTATGAGTTTTTGAATTTCATCTTTGGGATCTGGATGTTGAAATATGGGTAATCCAAATGTTGCTTCGGTAATTAAAGTATCACATTTAACCAGTTTAAAATTTTTACATGTTTCGTCTTTTCCTACTTTATAATCACCTGTGATGACCAAACGATGATTATTTTTTTCAATTAAAACTTGAGCACTCCCTAAAATATGTCCTGCAGGGTATAATGTAAAATTAAAGTTTTTAATCGAGTATTTTTGCCCATATCGAAGAGGAGTAAATTTCTTCGCACATTTATCTCCGTAGCGAATTTTCATTATGTCTATTGTCTGCCTAGTAGCAATAACATGATCATGTCCAAATCGAGCATGATCTGCGTGACCATGTGTAATAATTGCTGTTTTTTTTGGCAATATTGGATCTATATGTACATTTATATCTTTGATAAATAGCTGATGGTTAATGAAATCCATATGAATATAAATAAATCGAATCCCTTATTATTACACCCCCTAAATAAGTGGATGAAGAAAAAAAAATGGTCCTGGTTTCCTCATCAAATTGAAACGTTTCATCATGTTCGAACTGGATCTGATGTTGTTGTATTTGCTCCTACTGGTGCTGGCAAAACATTAACAGGGTTTATTAATCCAATAGATGATTTAATAAAATTAAAAAAATTTAAAGGTCTTCATACTCTCTATATTTCTCCATTAAAATCTCTTGCAAACGATATTGTGAGAAATTTAGAGAAACCTATTAAAGAGCTTGATTTAAATATTTCATTTCAAGTAAGAACAGGAGACACAACACCTTATAAAAAACAAAAACAAAAACAAAAACCTCCTAATATCCTTATTACAACTCCAGAGTCACTTGCATTATTAAATTCGTATGAGAATGCGAAAGAATTTTTTCACAATCTAAAATATATAATTATTGATGAGATACACACTTTTTTGGATAATAAGAGAGCTGATCTTCTGAGTTTAAATATTGAAAGACTACAAACTTTCTCTCCAAATTTACAACGAATAGGTTTGTCAGCAACTCTCAAGAATAAACAAGATGCCAAAAAATGGCTTTGCCGCAAAAAACCAAAAATAATTTCTTATGAAAATTCAGTTTTACCTAAAATTAAAATTCTAGAATCAAAAAAACGTATTCCTTGGTCTGGTCATATGGCTACGTATTCTATTAATGAAATCTATAAAGAAATAATGAAATCGAAATTAACTATTATTTTTGTTAATACGAGGGCACAAGCCGAATATATGTTTAAAAACTTATGGCTAATTAATAAGAAAAAATTGAAAATTGCTGTTCACCATGGTTCATTAGAAAAAAACTTACGTTTAAAAGTAGAAAATAATCTTAGCGAAGGATTAGTTGACTGTGTAGTTGCGACCTCTTCTTTAGAACTCGGATTAGATTATGGAGATGTAGAAAAAATTGTTCAAGTCGGAGCTCCTAAAGGAATTAATAGATTATTACAGCGTGTAGGAAGATCAAATCATAATTTAAACACGCCTTCAAAAGCAATTTTAGTACCCACTAATCGTTTTGAATTTATCGAAGCAAAAGCTGCTATTGAAGAAATAAAAAAAAATAACTTAGATAAAATAGATTTAAAAGAAGGAAGTTTTGATGTTGTAGCTCAACATATTTTTGCAACGGCTTGTGCTGGGCAATTTGATATTAATGATCTCTACAAAGAAATTATTAAAGCATATCCATACAAAAAATTAAAACTTAATGATTTTAAACAATTGATTAATCTCATACAAGATGGCGGATATGTTTTAAAAAATTATGATCAATTTAAGAGAATCTTTCAATTGAGAGAAAATAAAAATATTTATAAGCTAGTAAATAGAAGAGAAACACGAAAATACCGCATGAATGTTGGAACAATAATTGAAAATCCGATGTTAAAAATAAAACTTGGAACAAAAACGTTAGGGAATATAGAAGAAGTTTTTATTCAAAACCTTTCTCAAGGCGATTCATTTATATTTGCCGGTCAAGTACTAGAATTTCAATCTATGAAAAATAATTTAGTACAAGTTAAAAGAAGTAAATCTTTAATTTCAAAAATTCCATCATATTCTGGAGGCAGAATGCCATTATCAACAAATTTGGCTAACTCAGTTAGGGCTTTATTGGCAAAAAGTAATATGTGGGATTTATATCCAGAGCAAATTACTGAATGGTTAAAAAGACAAAAAAATATATCTAAAATTCCCAAAAAAGATGAATATCTAGTGGAACAATTTCCCCGAAAAAAAAATTTTTATACTGTGATCTATACTTTTGCAGGATGGCATGCCAATCAAACACTAGGATTTTTATTGCTTAGAGGCTTTAAAGAATTTAACTATAAACCTCTAGGTTTTGTCGCTAATGATTATGCTATTGTTTTATGGTCTTTAAAAGAAGTTAAAGAAATTAAAACAATTCTAAATTTAGGATTGTTAGATAAACATTTAGATAATTATCTTGAAGAAACTTCAATAGTCAAAAGATTGTTTAGAGATAATGCCATTATATCTTGTTTAATAGAAAGAAGGTTGCCAGGAATGGAAAAAACTGGGAAGCAAGTTTTATTTAGTTCTGATCTAATTTATACAGTTCTCAAAAAAAATGAACCAGATCACATTCTTCTAAAATCATCATATGAAGATGCAAAAAAGAATATGATTGATTATGATAGACTTAGAGAAATCTTAAAAAAAATTGATAAAAAAATTATATTGAAAAAACTCACAAGTATCTCACCATTGGCTGTTCCAATTATTCTTGAAATAAATAGTGAAAATTTATCAAAAAAGGAAACTGATGAATATATTTTAGAGGATTTAGAAAATGAAATATTAAAAGAGGCTAATGTACTATCAATTAATTAATTTTGGTAATGAAGAATTTCATGCTTACCCAGATAAATCTCTTTATTGGAAAAGACTAAATACTCTGATCGTATCAGATTTACATATAGGTAAATCTATTAGTTATGCAAAGAATAAGCAATTTTTACCTCCGTATGATACAAAAGAAATATTAAACAAAATTTTTGTTAGTTTAGATAAGATTAAACCAAGTAATTTAATTATAGTTGGTGATTTATTACATGATGTTTTTTCAACATTGAGTTTAAAAGATCAAGATCATAAAAATCTTATTCAATATAGGAAAAATACCGATTTCATATGGATCAAGGGTAATCATGATAAAAATATACAAATTGAGGGTTTTAAAAATTTTACAAATTACAAAATTGATAAATTATTATTTACACACATACCTATCGAAACATCTTTATTTCAAATTTGTGGTCACTATCATCCAAAGGTAAAAATTTCACACAGAGGAAAAACTATTTTTAAAACATGTTTTATACATAATGAAAAAATATTCATTTTACCAAGTTTTGGAATTTTAACAGGTGGATTAGATATCCATTCTAAACAAATAAGTGATGTATTAGGTAAGAATAATTTGAGTATTTATCCTGTTGGACAGGATAAAGTTTATAAATTATAATTAAGGTAGTTATTAATTACGATCCCAATTAGAATAACAAAATTCAATACAAATAATAAAACTGAAAGCAAATGCATATATTTAAAACTTGAAGATGCTCTTTTATCGCCTTCTAATTCTTTATCTCTAAAATTATTAATTTTGGGTGTTAAATAATTTCTATTAATAATAAAACTTACAGCCACTACTATTAATAAAATAGAATTTAAAATATTACCTGAAATATAACTAAGGATTAAAGATAAAAAAGCTATTATAAACCCAAATAAAAACATTCGAGGAAAAATTATTCTTAAAAATTTACTGCTGGCATTAGTACTTAATGTGGTAAAGACTGAGGGCGAGACAACAGCCATAAAGAAAATCATAGATCCTATAAGGATTGTTACTAAAAAATTAAGAGTATAAATTATCATTAGTTAAAATTGCTCTTTTATAAAGAGCAATTGTTATATTTATGAATTATCAATTGCTGTTTTCAATTTTCTATATTCCATAGAATTAGTTCCAGCTATTGTTTCTAATTTTAATAACATTTCATTAGCTTTATTCATATTACCAAGGGTGATGTAAAGTTCTCCAAGATATTCATGTGCTCCTAAATGTTCTGGATTTGCCTCTAAAGCAATTCTATAAGCTTCAAATGCCTTATCTAGATTTGGCTCACTATGCTTCCTGTAACTAAAACCAAGTAGGTTATATACATCAGCTTTTTTTTCACCTAGGTCTTTACGCTTAGCAATTTTTTCAAGTAATTTAATAGATTTATCAAATTTCTTATAATAAACTAATTCGTAAGCTTTGTCGTATAATTTTGTAACTTGTTCACTAGCTGAAATGCTAGTTTCACTGTCATCTGAACTAGTACTAGCGGCAAATGACGTGGAACTTATAAATAATAATGTAAGAAATATTCTAATCATCAAGATGAAATATGTGGGTTTAAAACAATTTCAATATTTGTATGTGAATTAATTTAATTAATGGCAGGCGATATTATACTTTTTTAATCTGTAATAATTATATGGCCACGGTGTTAGAAAGCCTGCAAGAAGCATTATAGGTATTACCCACCATACAAGTTTAGCACCACCCATAATGATCCAGTCAACTGCATTCATGGCTATTTCCATAGACACCATTGAAATTAAACTCATTCCTATGGCTGTTTTAAAAGCTTTGCTGATAATCATTTGTCTTGATAAAACGACAGTCTCTAAAATGATGCTAGTAATAATACCATTAATGATTGCTAGGATCATAATATAAAGAGTAGGCCAAGGAATGCCAGTTAATTGAAAATATAGTATGGTTCCAAAATCGCCAATACTACATCCTAGCAAACACCAAGCAGTATTTTTAGCACTTCTTCTCCATGTATGTTTGCATTTCCAATGAAAACGTGGAGCTGGTTTTTTTAATGTTTCAGCTACAGACATTTAAATTATATTCCTTGTTTGAATTCTAAAGTCTTATTTATATCATTAATTTCATAAGTATCAATTGTACCATTAGTCCATTTAATTGATATATTTTTAATTACTTCACCAGGGCGTAAACCATAATGTGCTATAGGTTCCATTTGACATAAATATCCTGAGCCAGCATCAATAGTCTTGGCGTGATTTCTCAAATTTGTATGTAATGTAACAGTTGCACCTCTAGCTGGAGCACCAAAGGTATTAAGGGCTTTAATTCTAATATAGTTTGTATTTGATACATTTGCTTTAAATAAACTTAGCGGTTGAGCACCAGATTCACCATGAGAAACAAGTAATTCTAAAACTCCATCTCCATCAATATCGGCAACAGCAGCACCGGTTCCTAGACCTTGTGCTTCTAGTGCTTCGTCTAATTTGATTTCTTCTAAGTTTCCTTCATCAATAATACGAAAGAGTTTATTTGGTTGACCGATATTATTTAAAAAAATTTCATCATAACCATCATTATCAAAATCTGCCGATATAACTGTTCGTATTCTACTAGGTGATCTAAAATCTAATGATGACATATCGAGAAAAGATTCTTTTTGTTTTACAAAAATACGATGATAACCTTCCCAGTTACTTGTTATAATATCAAGCTCACCTCTATACAAAAAATCAGTTAAAGCAGTTCCACGACCATTTTGAAAAGTATCTTGCACATTTTTTTCAATTGCAATATCATTAAAATTACCATTAATATTTTTATATAAAAAATTTGGACCCCTTTCATTAGCTGCAAATATATCCATATTATCAGAAACTATATGTCCTGAAATTACTGCTCTTCCTCCAGTTATTTGATCTATTCCAAGAATTGAAGCTAAATCTTTAACTTCATTTTCTTCAATTTCATAAAACCTAGTAGGACCTCCATAATTAGCAACATATATGCCGTACTTTCCCGATCCATTTCTGTCTACGCAAACAACAGATCTGCCTGCGGTTAAATTTAAATTTTCTAAATTTTTTTCTAACTCAAAATAATCGAATATTTTGTTATTGTTATCCAGTAATCTATCAGAGTATTTTTTTTCTCCACTATACGTATCAGTATTTAAGAAATAAATTTCTTCAAAACCATCCTGATCAATATCACAAGCTGATACACCAATAGTATTCCTATCTTCATCAACGAATAAAGGATCTTGAATTATGTTAATTAGTTTTCCATTTTTATAGCTAAGAGCTAAATTAGAGTAACCAAAACCAGCAACAATAAATTCAAAAGTTCCATCTTTATTAAAGTCAGTTACTGAAACTCCATAGCTTAATCGATCATTATTATTTTCGATTATATCAGAAATATTAGAAAAAAAATCTGCCTTAGCCATATTAGATATCAATATAATAAAAATAAAAATTAATTTATACATTGCAAGTATTTTCAATTCGCCAATCTAATAAAAATATCGCCCATTCCAAAATTAAGTTCTTCAAGAGGCATACTATTTCTAGCTTCACACATAGGTCCAGTTATTTGGTTATTTTTTATATAATCTAAATCGTAAGCATCACATTTTTTTGCATTATGTAATAAACCAATAACAAGTTTGTTATCTACTGAGTATGTATATTCTTTATTTAATTCATTACCTTCACAAAAATAATTTCTATTAACAAGTTCGGGAAAATCATTTTTGTTACATGGATTATCAATAACGATTGTATAGATATCTTTTGATTGATCTTTAAAATCGATATTGATTTTTTTTGTTTCTGAATATTTCATTACATCGCATAAGCAAGGCCAACAACATTTATAATATTGACCACAAATTCTTTCATCATTTTCTAAATTAGTAAGAAAAATTTCATCTGGTTGTGTATCTGGAGGAATTAGAGAACCTGAAACAGCACAGTATAACTTATTAAATTGTATAAACTCTTCATAATCTAAGTTTTGATCTAAAATATATTTAAAAAATCTTGGTCCTGCTGCATTTCTATTCCCATCAGGAAAAATAATAGACCAATCATTAACAAGTCTCTCATACAATTTTTCTGTATTCGCATTGGCCTGAGCCATTATTAAAAAAATTGATAACAATGAAACTACTGTAAGTAATTTTCGCATAAAAATTAAATAGGTTTAGCTTTAAAAATGTAAATCCCCTATTTTGAAACACTCTTGAATCAATATGAATCACTTTTTTTACTTTTTAACGTTATTTATGGTAATGTCGCACTTGAAGAATTTGACTTATTTTGCGCTAAATACTAGAGAGTATTCATAATTTGGGGCGTCGCCAAGCGGTAAGGCACCGGTTTTTGGAGTCGGCATTCGTAGGTTCGAATCCTACCGCCCCAGCCAATATTTCCGTGAACATTTCTGAATTATAAGTTTTCGCGACACATAGGCTACACTAAAACTAATCTATCTAGTTAGTTATTTCTGAAAATGTGATTTCATGACCTTTATCGGTAAGAAGATTTTCTATCTTCTTTAAAAAATTATCATCTTCTTCACCACTTTCTCTTTTAGCTATATATTTATCCCAATCATCCATGGAGCTCCATTCTTCTGTTAAAAGTAATACATTTTTATTTTCTGTATCTATTGATCTAATAATATTATTGCATCCTTCTTGAGATAAAGTGTAAGCTCTTCCATTTGGTGAGTTATGTAAATTCATATATTCATCCATTTTACCTTCTTTAATATGAACTTTAATCCAAACCATTATTGACATTTTATAATCTCCTTTTTTTAAGAATATAAAAAAATTTAATATAATTAAATATTAATTTTTGGCTACAATTTGGCTACACTTACAAGGTCACTTTATAAAATTTTAGAAAAAATAATCCAAGCTATCTAACAAATATACAACTCTGATGGTTGTCTCTTCACCTTTTGGAGTCGGCATTCGTAGGTTCGAATCCTACCGCCCCAGCCAAATTTAAAAATTGATGTTATTATTAATTGCATTAAGGCTTTTCCAATATATATCCTCAAATATTTGGAAATAACTTCTATTTATTATTTCTTTGTCTTTTACACCCCAAATATTTTTTTTATTAACCCAGCCTTTATGGGTATTAAAAGAAATTAAACACCATTTAATTTTGCACTTAATTACATCAATTACATTGCCCTTTCCTAATTTACCAATAATAGAACCATTATTTGTATTTGATACTTCTACAAAATCATCCTTTTGAGATAATATAATTCCTGTTCTTTTTCCAGATATTAGACTTTTATGAACCCATCCTACTTTATTATTAAAATCTTCAACTTTTCTCCAATCACCATACTCTTCTATTATCATTAGTGGATAGTTTTTAACTATAAATTTTATAGTTATTGGATAGTTTATACTTGGCCCTACTCGAACATTTGTATCATTTGATTTTAAAGATATGTATCTAGGTATTTCGAGTCCAGTCTCTATTCCTATTTCAGCATTACTTTGAAAAGAAAAAGAGTAGCATAAGATAAATAATAAAAACAATCTCATATTACATTTATATAAAGTAGCATACGATTTACATAAAGTGTATATATAATAATTTTAGCGCCCGTAGCTCAATTGGATAGAGCGTATGACTACGGATCATAAGGTTAGGAGTTCGACTCTTCTCGGGCGCGCCAGTGGAAAAAAACCAAAAATTTATATAAATTTATTTAAAATTATATTACTTAAGAAAGACATATGTTAATTGATGTAGATATAAATAATTTAGAAAATAAAAATTATCTAGACGATCTATTTATAAATGCTCATTTTAGTAATTTATCAATAAACTGCAATATTTTAAAAGGCAGCTTTTTTTCAGATTCATTTCACTATTTTCCAATTACAAATAATGATCAGACATTTTCTTCTTTATATTTTAGAAATTACAATGATATTTCAAATTTTTATTCAGAAAAATTTTACAATAATTTTCTTAATAAAAAAGATTCTTTTAAAACATTTAAGCAAATATTTGTCCTTGGTTCAAATTCTGGTAACAATTATTATTCAAATCTATTACAGTTTTTACCAAGAATTTATTTTAATAAAAAATCAAATATTAAAATTGCAATCCATAGAAATTCTTCAAATAAATTTAGAAAATTTATAGAAAAAATTCTTCAATCCTTAAAAATAAATTTTAATTTTGTTTTTCTTGATGACAATTTTTATTTTTTTTTAGAATCTGAATTCCCACAATTTTTAAATCTAGAAAATTCAGTAAAAATTTTAAAAAATTTTATTAAACCCAATATAAATAACAGAAACAGTAAAAAAATATATGTTACAAGGGAAGATTCTAATTATAGAAAAATAATTAATGAGGGTGATGTAATTACTCTTCTCAGAGAGAAAGAATATAAAGTTATTAATCCTCAATTATATGAAATTGATGAGCAAATAGAAATTTTTGCAAATGCAGAAAAAATCATTGCACCCCATGGTTCTAATTTAGCTAATATAATTTTTTGTAGACCTGGAACAGAAATTTTAGAAATTTCTCCTACTTTTAAAGAAAATGAAAAATTCTTTAATGATAGATTTGCAGATTTATCAGCATTAAACAATCTTAAACACAATAAAATTATATGTGATACTGTTGATGTTGATACTCATTCTATATCTGCTAAAAAATATATTCATCCCTCAGTTTTGTCTCAAAGTAATTATTATAAAAACTTAATTGTCAAAATTCAAGATCTCAATAATTTAGTCTAAGTTAGCATTCTTTTAAAAACGTAGGAATTAAAAGATTAATACTTGTCTCCAAGTTTTTACAAATGTAATTATAATAGTCTAGATTATATTTTTCCTTTTTATAGGTAACTAGAAAATCTTCTAAAAGGGAATTATTCATTATATTTTCATAAATTTTGTAATCTTCAAATTTGTTTTCATTAACTATTAATTTGATTAAAGTTTCGTAATCTAAAATATCATCAATTAAAAAATTATCTTTTGCTTGTTGACTACTATAAATTAAGGCTCCAATATTTTTTTTTAAATAAGATTTTTCAATTTTACGACTCTTTGATACCTTTGAAATAAAGTCATTATATATTGCATCAATAATATTCTGAAGATGTTCAATTTCTTTATTTTCGGGACGTCTATATGGATTAAATAAATCTTTACTTTGTCCTGCATTTTGGCTGAAAACTTCTATACCATTTTTAGTTTCAATTGATTGACCAAAAATTCCCGAGGATATGCTTGTGGGATCATTATAATAGAACCAGCTTGGTCCACTTACACCAATACTTCCTATGATTGATCCATAAGATGCAAATATTTTGTCGGCTGAAGTTGCAGCCCAATATCCTCCAGAGGCTAATATTTCTTTTGTAAAGAAATATATTTTTGTATTTGTATTTTTTTTAAATTCATAAATAATTTTTTCTAGCTCTGCTGTAGCACTAACTGTACCACCTGGTGAATTGATGTTTATTATTAGAGCCTTGATTTTAAGTTTTTTTAATTCTTCCAAATAAGATTTGACTTGTGTAGGATTAATATAATCATAAAAACCACTCCCAAAAACATTATTTGTATCATTAAATATTGGTCCATTTAAATTTATGCTAGCTATAATATTTTTAGAGTTTTCATTTCCATCAATCATTGAAAATTGATATTTTTGAAAATCTTTAGAAAAATTTATAAAAATATTAACAATGATTAGAAAGATTAATATAGCAACTAAAAAACCAAGAGTTCTAAAAAAAACACTAAAAAATACCATTTTTTTTAAAATATCATAAGTTTACTAGTTTCGAATTTTTTTTTGAGTTTTTTCCTTGAATAGAAAGCAATAATGCTTACATAACTAGCACTCTTATAGAAGAGTGCTAATATAAAAACACTAAATTTCAATTAGTTAACAAATGAGGAAATATGAATTTTAGACCTTTACATGATAGAGTTCTAGTCAAAAGAGTAGACTCTGATCAAAAAACAGCAGGAGGAATAATAATCCCTGATACCGCTCAAGAGAAACCAATGGAAGGTGAAGTACTAGAAGTTGGTTCTGGAGCAAGAGATGAAACAGGAAAACTAGTACCTTTGGATGTAAAAAAAGGAGATAAAATACTTTTTGGAAAATGGTCCGGTACTGAAGTTAAAATGAATGGAGCAGATTACTTAATAATGAAAGAGTCTGATATCATGGGAATTATTACTTCGGGTAAGAAAAAAAAATAAACTTAAGAGAGGATAAATAAAATGTCTGCAAAAAATATATTTTTTGGATCAGATGCTAGATCAAAAATGTTAACTGGCGTTAACAAACTAGCTGATGCAGTAAAAGTTACATTAGGACCTAAGGGTAGGAATGTAGTTATGGATAAATCTTTTGGCGCACCTAGAATTACTAAAGATGGTGTAAGTGTTGCCAAGGAAATAGAATTAAAAGATAAATTTGAAAATATGGGTGCTCAAATGGTTAGAGACGTTGCTAGTAAAACGAATGATATTGCTGGTGATGGAACAACTACCGCAACCGTCTTAACACAAGCAATTGCAACTGAAGGAATGAAAGCTGTCGCCGCTGGAATGAATCCTATGGATTTAAAAAGAGGAGTTGATTTAGCTGTAGATGCTGTAGTTAATGAAATTAGAAAAAAATCTAAAGTCATTAAAACTGACAAGGAAGTTGCACAAGTTGGTACTATTGCTTCAAATGGTGATGCTGAAGTTGGTAAAATGATTTCAAGCGCAATGCAAAAAGTTGGTAAAGAAGGCGTTATTACCGTTGAGGAAGCAAAGAGCTTAGATACTGAACTTGATGTTGTTGAAGGTATGATGTTCGATAGAGGTTATCTTTCTCCATATTTTGTAACTAATGCAGAAAAAATGATCACCGAACTTGGTGACTGCTATGTATTACTTCATGAGAAAAAATTATCAAGTTTACAACCAATGTTACCTTTGCTTGAATCTATTGTTCAATCTACTAAGCCACTATTAATTATAGCTGAAGATATTGAAGGTGAAGCTTTAGCTACTTTAGTTGTAAATAAACTAAGAGGTGGCTTAAAAATAGCTGCAGTTAAAGCTCCAGGTTTTGGAGATAGAAGAAAAGCTATGTTAGAGGACATTGCAATTTTAACTGGTGGCCAAGTGATAAGTGAAGATCTTGGTATAAAGTTAGAAAATGTTAATCTTGAAATGCTAGGTACTGCTAAAAGAATAGTCGTTGATAAAGAGAATACTACTATTGTTCAAGGAGCTGGTAAAAAGAAAGACATTGAAGGCAGATGTAATCAAATCAGAGCACAAATTGAAGAAACAACTTCTGACTATGATAGAGAAAAACTTCAAGAAAGGCTTGCAAAATTAGCAGGTGGTGTAGCTGTTATCAGAGTTGGTGGAGCTACAGAAGTTGAAGTTAAAGAGAAAAAAGACAGAGTCGAAGATGCAATGCATGCAACAAGAGCAGCCGTCGAAGAAGGTATAGTGCCAGGTGGTGGTTCAGCTCTTGCATATGCTACAAATTCATTGAAATCAGTTAAAACTGCTAATGATGATCAAAAGATTGGCGTTGATATAGTAAGAAGAGCGCTCTTTAATCCAATGAGACAAATTGCAGAAAATGCTGGTGTTGATGGAGCAGTAGTAGCGGGTAAAATTCGTGAAAGTAAAGATCATAATATTGGCTATGATGCCCAAATGGACAAATATACCAACATGGTAAATGCTGGTATAATTGATCCAACTAAAGTTGTTAGAACTGCACTACAAGATGCAGCATCTGTAGCTGGTTTACTAATTACAACTGAAGCTATGGTAGCTGATGCTCCTGAAGATAAATCTGCAGCACCTGCAATGCCTGACATGGGCGGCGGCATGGGCGGCATGGGTGGCATGGGCGGCATGGGCGGCATGATGTAATCTTTTATAAAAAAAATTATGAAAAGAGGGCAAATTTATTTGCCCTTTTTTTTTAAATTAATCGATCTATTAAATTCGTGATTTTTGTACTATCTGGTTTTGTCATAGAAGACCAAGATTTAACAAGCTGTCCATTTCTATCAAAAAGATATTTATAAAAATTCCACTTTGGCTTTTCGTTATATTCATTGTTGATCCAAGTATAAATTGGATGGGCACTACTTCCTTTAACATCCATTGGCGATGAAGTAACAAAGCCTACACCGTAGTTAACTAAACATATTTTTTTAATATCTTCGATATCTGAATATTCTTGGTTAAAGGAATTGCTCGTAGTAGCTATTATTGTTAAATCACTTTTTCTGTAATTAAGAAATAAATTTTGAAGATCTTCATACTGTGGAGTGAAACCACATCTTGAGGCTGTATTTACTATTAAAATTGGCTTACCTGCAAACTTCTCTAAATTTACATGATTGCCGTCTATATCTTCAAATGAGAAATCGTATAAATTCACTGTTTCATTTGCTAATAAAGTATTCTTTAAGTTAAGCATAATCAAAAAAACAAGTAAAAATTTAATTTTCATGATAGTGAGTATTAAATATATCGCTTATGGAAACATTCAATAGCTTTACTGACCTTTTTTTAGATGTTTGGAATAATGGTGTTTTTGGCATAAATGCTACTGATATCATAGTAAGTCTTGTAATTTTCCTGCTTTTTTATTTACTTAGAAGACTTATAGCCAGATTTATTCTTAATCGATTATCAAGAATTGTTTCGAGAACATCCAATCAAATTGATGACGCTGTTATTGAAGTACTCGATGGACCATTAAAATTTCTCCCTGTTGTTTTAGGTTTTTTTATAGCTTCTTCATATTTGGATGTTTCTGATAACAATCAAGATTTTTTAGATTTACTAAACAGATCATTAATTACAATTTTTATATTCTGGTTACTACATCAATTGATTATACCTTTTTCATTTGTAATAAAAAATTTTGAGTCAAAAATTTCAAAGCCATTAGTTGATTGGACTCTTAAAGGTTTAAAAATTCTTGTTATTGTTCTTGGTGCTGTCGCAATATTAGAATTGTGGGGTATAAGAGTAGGCCCTGTAATTGCTGGATTAGGATTATTTGGTGTAGCAGTTGCACTTGGTGCTCAAGATTTATTTAAAAATTTAATTAGTGGTATCATGATACTAATGGAAAAAAGGTTTACTGTTGGTGATGTTATATTAGTTTCAGGTGAAGTAGAAGGAGTTGTTGAACAAATTGGATTTAGATCCACACTTGTTAGAAGATTTGATTCAACTCCAGTAATGGTGCCAAATTATAAATTTGCTGAGCAGTCTGTAACTAATTACACAAGAAGACATCATAGACGAATAAGATGGCTAATTGGATTAGAATATAGAACTAGTATAGATCAATTAAAAAATATCAGAGATGATATAAATAATTTAATTGAAAAAGATGATAACTTTGCAAAAAATCAAAACGCAAGTTTTTATGTTCGAATAGATAGTTTTTCTGATAGTTCTATTGATATGCTAGTGCAAACATTTACAGTTACGAATGAATGGTCAGAATTTTTAAAAATAAAAGAAAATCTTGCTGTCAAAATAATAGAAATAGTTGAAAATAATGAAGCCGGTTTTGCTTTTCCGAGTCAATCACTTTATGTTGAAAAATTATCAGATGAAAAAACAGAAATTTTTAATCCTCAATCTACTAAGAAATAATGAATGAAAATAATCGTGTAATTTCTGGTTCTCTTTTTATATTAGCTAGTATTGCTGTTGCGTTTATACTAAATTTTTCTCAACCAATAATGGTCCCGTTTGTGTTAGCACTTCTTTTAAGGATATTAATTGATCCAATAATTGATTTTCAGACTATATATCTTCGTGTACACAGATTTATAGCAGTTTTTATAAGTATTTGTTTAATTGTACTTTTATTCTCAATTATAGTTCCTTTTATTGTTTCTTCTGTAGCAACATTCTTGGAGTCTGCAGATGACTATAATCAAAAAGTAATCATCTTAATTGAGGCAATAATAATACAGCTTCAACAATTTGAAATTGATATTGATAGAGAAACAATCAGAAATACAATTGCAGAGTTACCCATCACTAATTGGGCAGCAACTATATTAAGTAACAGTGCAAATTTTATTTCAAAGTTTCTCTTAGTTGTAATTATAACTTTATTTTTATTATTAGGAACTCCTCCTAAAAATACTTCAGATGAATGGAACGATATTATTAGATTAGTAAAAAAATATATATTTACTAAATTTTTAACATCAGCTTTTACAGGCATTGTTGCAGGATTTATTTATTGGTTTTTAGGTTTAGAATTAGCCTTTATTTTTGGAAGTTTAACATTTATTTTAAATTTTATTCCAGTTATTGGGTCTGTAATTGCTGTTCTACTTCCATTACCAATCGCTTTCCTTCAATACAATGATCCAACACTAGTTGTATTAATTATAATTTTACCTACGATTATTCATCAAATAGTAGGAAATTTTGTAGAACCTAAAATATTTGGTGAGAGTTTTGGTTTACATCCAATTACAATTATTTTATCCTTAATTTTCTGGGGAATGATTTGGGGCTTTATTGGAGTTCTTCTCGCAGCACCTTTAACTGCAATCATCAGAATTTCATTTGAAAGATTTAAAACAACCAAACAAATTGCAAGATTATTAGAAGGTAAGATTCATATAAAAGAAAGTTAACCTAATATTTTTTTACATATATCATAACTAAAACCAGCTCTTGCCATTTTTGCTAATTTTTTTTCATAACTTTCATTTTTTTCTAATAATTTTTTTTTCTTTACAAATATTTTTGCTGACTCTAATTCCCAATTATCGTTATTTTGGTTCATAGAAATTAAATTTTTTTGAATTTGAGATTTATTAACTCCTTTTTTTATTAAGTAATTGAAAATAAAATTCTTAGATCTTCCAGAATTGGACAAAGAAAGAATTTTTGTTGAGCTATATCTATCATCATCAATAAATTTATTCTTTTCTAATTTTAAAATTATACTTTCAATAATATCTATGAGTTTTTTTTTCTCAAAATTTGTTACATTTAATCTTAAAATTTTTCTTTTAAGTACATTAACTAAATTATTCTTCGAGGAATCGTATTTACTTAAGTAATCAACCGCGTATTTTAAGAGTTTTTTTTGATCCACTAAATTAATATACAAATTATTTAAATATATTAAAAGAAAACTCCTAATATGATTGAGTATAATTATCTTTGTTTTCTTACATTAGTGAAAAAAGAAGTTTTTAGGTTTTTAAAAGTTGGAATACAAACGGTGATTGGTCCAGCTATCAGCTCTTTGTTATTTTTAGCTGTTTTTAGTCTAGCTCTAGGTAGATCTGTTAATTCAATAAATGGTATTGATCTTCCTTATTTTATTGCGCCTGGTTTGATAATGATGACTATGCTTCAAAACTCTTTTGCTAATTCGGCATCAAGTATTGGTCAATCAAAATTTCAAGGTAATATTGTAGATATATTAATGGCTCCATTAAATAATTTAGAATTGGCATTCGGATTTATAATTGGCTCAGTTTGCAGAGGTGTTGTGTGCGGTATAGTAACAACTTTAGGAGTTATGATATTTGTACCACTTCATGTGCACTCGTATACGGCACTATTATTTTTCACATTAATGGGATGCACAATGATGGCTACTTTGGGTACAATTGTTGGTATTTGGGCAGATAAATGGGATCAGCAACAAGGTATAACTAACTTTATTGTTTTGCCGCTTACTTTTTTATCAGGAACATTTTATTCAATTTCAAGACTTCCTGAGTTTTGGCAAACAGTTTCTTCATTTAATCCATTCTTCTATAATATTGATGGTTTTAGATATGCTTTTACAGGTATTTCTGATAGCTCGTTAATTCAAGGATCAATGTTCTTAATAATTATTAATATTATATTAATTTTAATATGCTATTTTATGTTTCACAAAGGATATAAAATCAAATTTTAAATATGTCTAGCAAACCTCTATCAAATGTTATGCCAACTTATGGCAATAAAACTCTTGAATTTGTAAAAGGTAAAGGATGTTATTTATACTCTAGTCAAAACAAAAAATATTTAGATTTTGCAAGTGGAATAGCAGTAAATTCTCTCGGTCATTGTCATCCTAAGCTAATAAAGGCACTTAATAAACAATCAAAACAACTTTGGCATATTTCAAATCTATATTTAATAAAAAAACAGGAGCAATTTGCGAAATTACTTTGTAAAAAATCTTTTGCAGATAAAGTTTTTTTTACTAATTCTGGAACTGAATCTATTGAATGTGGAATTAAAATAATTAGAAGTTTTCATTCATACCATAATACAAAGAAAACAGAGATTATTACTTTTGATGGTGCTTTTCATGGTAGAACTTACGGCGCACTTTCTGCGCAAAAAAATAAAAAATACTCTCATGGTTTTGGCCCTCTTTTGAAAGGTTTTAAACAAATTAAATTCAATGATGAAAAAAAATTAAAGTTAGCGATAAATAAAAAAACTGCAGGTATTATTATTGAGCCAATTCAGGGAGAAGGAGGTATTCGTCCTGCAAACTTAAGTTTTTTAAAATCATTAAGAAAAATTTGTAATGAAAATGGTATTTTACTATTCTTTGATGAAGTTCAATGCGGTTTTGGTAGATCTGGTAAATTATTTTCCCATGAATGGGCAAAAATTAAGCCTGATATTATGTCTGTAGCAAAAGGTATTGGATCGGGTTTTCCTCTTGGAGCTTGTATGTCAACAAACAAAGCATGTGTTGCAATGACCAAGGGCAGTCATGGATCAACTTATGGCGGTAATCCGTTAGCTATGAGTGTAGGTTTAGAAGTTTTAAAACTTATCTCAAATAAAAAATTTCTTTCAAAAGTTGACAAAACTGCCAGATATTTTTGGAAAAATTTAAAAAAATTAGAGAATACTTCCAATATTATTTCAGAGGTAAGAGGTGCAGGACTTTTATTGGGGATCAAAACAAATATTAGTAATATAGAATTTTCTGAACAATTAAAAAAAAATAAATTACTGAATGTGCCAGCTGCAGATAATACAGTAAGATTAGCTCCACCACTTATTGTTTCTTATAAAGAGATTGATAAATCAATTACAATAATTAATAAGAGCTTAAAAGAACTATCATAATGAAACATTTTATTGATATTAATAATTTAAAAAAAAAAGAAATTGATGAAATAATATCACTTGCAAAAAAAATTAAAAAAAACCCAAAAAAATATTCTTCATTTTGTAGTGATAAAACTCTTGGTTTAATTTTTGAAAAACAATCACTAAGAACTAGACTAAGCTTCAATGTAGGAATGCAAAAATTAGGAGGTTCTGTTTTAGAACTACAAAGTAAAGATATTGGTTTTGATAACAAAAGAGAAAAAGCCGAAGATGTTCTTAAAGTATTAAGTCAATATATTGACTGTATAATGATTAGAAATAATAATCACAAACATATAGTAAATTTAAGCAAAGAAAATATTATACCGATTATAAATGGTTTAACTGAATATAGTCATCCATGTCAGATACTTGGTGATTTTTTAACTCTTCAAGAGTATTTTAAAAGTATAAAAAAAACAAATATTGCTTGGATAGGTGATTATAATAATGTCTTACGTTCTCTCATACATCTTCAAAATATTTATAACTTTAAACTGAATTTAATTGTCCCAAAAGAAATTTTTAAAAATTATAAAAAAGAGTTTCAACAATACAAAAATACAAATTTAAATCATTTTTTTGATCCTATCTTAGGTACAAAAAATTCAAATTGTATAATGACTGATGTTTGGGTTTCTATGGGTGAAAAAAATAAAAACAAAGTAAAGTATTTTAAAAATTTTACAGTAAATAAAGAAATTATGAATAATGCATCAAGGAATGTAATATTTATGCATTGTTTACCAGCTAAAAGAGAAAAAGAAGTCACATCAGATGTTCTTGATGGTAAAAATTCTGTAGTATTAAAGCAAGCAAAAAATAGAATGTATATTCAACAAGCAATTTTAATTTATGTACTTAAAAAATAGTTTTATCTTAATCTTGTTTACGATTCTATCTTGTCAACCAGTTGAAATATTAAAACCAATTGAAATTGACGCATCTATATTTGAAAAAATATCAATAAATGCAGAACAAGTTGAAGTTAATAAGAAATACAATTCAGTATTTTCAAAATCAAATATTGAAGATCAAATTCGAAAATCTCCAATCAATTTAATGATAGAATGGAATAGTCAAAACATTCTTAAACTTGGAAATGAAAACAAGTTAGTTATAAATATTTTAGATGCATCTATAAAAAAAACTGAAATAATGAATGTTGATGCTAAAAAATATGAGGAAAAAACTATATTTAATTACGAAGTATTTTATTTAGTTGAGTATGAGCTTTATGATAGTAGTAGTTATTTAATAGCTAATACTACAGTAGAGACTTCAAGATCTACAACTTCTCAAAAATATATTTCTTTAAATGAAACTGAAATAATTATTAATGATTTATTAATTTCAGCAATGAGAGATTATATAAATGAAACAAAAAACCAATTATCAATTTATATGGGAGATTATTTAAGTTTTTAACTTCTCCAAAAATTCATAGATAATAAAACTAATACTGTAAAAATTTCTAATCTTCCAATAATCATAGTAATTGATAGTATCCATTTAGCTCCATTATCTAATAAAAAATAATTACCACTAGGCCCAATTATTTCACCTAACCCGGGTCCAACATTTGATATTGCAGAAGCTGCCGCTGAAAAGGCGGTTAAAAAATCTAAATTGAATAAGCTTAAACTCACTGCTGATAAAATAAATAAAAATATATACATAAAGAAAAAGCCCATTATTGAGTTATAAGTATTTTCATTAACTGTTTTGCCATTAAATCTCATAACCAAGACTGCATGGGGCTGAGTTAACTTTCTAATTTGTGTAATTGCTCCTCTGAACAAAATTAATAATCTAAATATTTTAATTCCACCGGTGGTAGATCCTGCGCATCCACCAACAAACATAATAATCATCATTATTACAATACCAAAACTCCCCCAATTGGAAAAGTTACTACTTGTATAACCAGTTCCAGTTAAAATTGATGTAATATTGAATAAAGCAATTCTAAGTGCAGAAATTGCATCTATAGATTGATTAGTAGTTAGCCAAATTGTAGTTAGCATAACAATTATAAACAAAATTATAAAGAATAATTTTATTTGATCATCTTTAAATATCAATTTTTGTTGGTTATGTAAAAATTGTAAATACAAGACAAATGGTAAACTTCCTACTAACATAAAAATAATACTTATACTTTCTATTTTAAACGAATTAAAATATGAAAATGATTCATCATAATTGGAAAATCCACCAGTTGAAATTGTAGTCATTGCATGAATGATTGAATCAAAACCTTTCATCCCATTTATAAAATACAAAAAGGCACAAATCATTGATAAAGAAATGTAAAGCAGAAATAATTCAATTACAAATCGATTAACTTTAGGAATTGTTTTTTCATAAGGATCATCATGTTCCATGTGCAGCAACTGCATTCCACCAATTTGTAAAGTTGGCAATATAGCCATTGCAAGAACTATAATTCCTATTCCTCCAAACCATTGAAGAAGAGATCTCCATATTAATATACCCTCTGATAAGTTTTCTAAATTATAAATAACAGTTGCTCCAGTTGTAGTAATTCCACTTACAGACTCAAAAAATGCATCTGTATATGAAAGTGAAGATGATGAATAAACAAACGGAATTGCACCAAAAAGAGATATTACTAACCAAGATGAAATTGTTAATAAAAATGCCTGCCTAATACCAAGCTTAATATTTTTTTTTCTAAATGAAAAATATAAAATTATACCAATAAAAAATGTGATTAAGCTTGAGTAAAAAAATTGTAACCAATCATAATTACCATAATAAAGATCAAAGAACATTGGTATCAGCATTGCTACTGCTTCAATACATATTAGTATTCCGATTATATTTAGTATTGACCTAAAGTCTCTCATTATGTTTGTGAATTAATTTAATTTATTATTTTCAAATGGTGTATCTAATGAAAACTGAGGTATTTGAACATCAAAGGTATTTCCATTATCGCATTGCATCTTGTAACTTCCCTCCATAAAACCTGAAGAAGTAGTTAAAGGTGTGCCACTAGTATACTCAAACTTTTCACCTGGATTTAATATAGGTTGTTCACCTACTACACCTTTACCACTTACCTCTTGAAGAGTACCATTAGCATCAATAATTTTCCAATGTCTGTTTACCAGTTGTACTTTTTCATTACCTTGGTTATCAATTGTTACTTTATACGCCCATACATAATGTTGATCTTCAGGTTCAGATTGATCTTCAAGATAATAAGGCTTAACAGTAATATTTATTTTTTTTGTAGTTTTAGAATACATTGAAAAAGCTCAATATACCAAAATATTTATAAACAAAAGTTAATTTGTTTTTTTTATTTCTACTCTTCTATTTGCGGGCTGTTTAGTGTCATCTGGCGTATTTACAGCTAAGGATTCCTCACCTTTACCTAAAATTTTAATACTATTTTGATTAATTCCATAATTAATTAAAATTTCTTTCACCACCTCTGCTCTTTTGATTGATAATGATAAATTATATTTATTTGTTCCTTTAGTATCAGTATGTCCAATAACAAGATATTCATTAATAACACTTCCATAATTATTTAAAAATTTTTTTATTTTATCTTTACTAACTTCAGATAAATTGAATTGATCAAAATCAAAATAAATTATTTGCATTAATTCTTTATTTTCATTTTTAGTCACAATTGTTACTTCATCTTTTATTTCATTTTCTAAATTATTATCTTTGTTATTTGAAGTTTCCTGTTCATTTTCCTGAGTAGATATTTTTTCATAAATATTATGCATAGCTTTTAAGAAATCATTCTTGCAACTATTAATATCCCATGTTTGCCAATTTTCCTCCTGTTGCTCTGACCAGCAATCTAACGACGAAATAGCTCTTGCTAAATTAAAAGGATCTATACTTTTAGCATCTTTATAAATTGTCATAAGGTTGTCATATGCAATTTTTATTTCATTGATATTTTCTTTTGGAATTTTCCAATATGAAATTTCTTCTGGATATATTTCATCAGTTTTTAAACTCTTGAGAGCTTTTTCAGAATATAATTTTGCAGAATTCCAATCGTGCATTTCTTCTGCCTCGAAACTAGCTTTTTTTTTGTATTCAGATAGTAAGTATTCTTGAAAGTTCTTTGGTTCTTTATTTTCCATTGTAGAGAGTTGTTTATAACTAGCTGAACAACCGCCTAAAAAAATTAGTAAAGAGATAATGGGTAGTAATAATTTAAATTTCATAAAGTACAAATATCAAAATTTGCTGTCAAAACTAAGACGAAATTTTGACCTAATTAAGGTCCACCATTTTTTTTACATCACCTACATTTTATTATTGCAGAGTATTTAAAGATTAAATACAGAAATAGCATATTAATTTAAGGAGTTTATAATGATTAAACATTCTACGTCGGTGGATCAATCGGACAGAAAGGTTCCCTACAATTTAAGACAAAGTGGTCCTACACCAGTCCAAATGCTTATTTCAACCAGAGTGAGAAAATCACCTTATTGGCATTTGTCAATGGAGGCGGGATGTTGGAGAGCAACAGTTTATAATAGAATTTATCATCCAAGAGGTTACGTAAAGCCTGAAGATGGTGGAGCAATGGTTGAGTATGAGGCAATTAAAAACCATGTTACTATGTGGAATGTTGCTGTCGAAAGACAAATTCAGGTTAAAGGTCCTGATGCTGAGGCATTTGTTGATTATGTCATAACTAGAGATGCTACTAAAATATCTCCAATGAGAGGAAGATATGTTATTCTTTGTAATCAATATGGCGGTGTTTTAAATGACCCTATTCTTCTAAGAATTTCAAAGGACGAGTTTTGGTTTTCATTATCTGACTCAGATATTGGTCTTTATTTACAGGGTGTAAATCATGATAATAGGTTTAATGTTCATATTGATGAAATCGATGTAAGCCCAGTTCAAATTCAAGGCCCTAAAGCGCATGCTTTGATGAATGATTTAATAGGTGATCAAGTTAAAGTTGATGAAATGCCATTCTATGGACTTGCTGCTGCTAAAGTAGGTGGAAGAGATTGTATAATTTCTCAAACAGGTTTCTCTGGAGAGGCTGGATTTGAAATTTATTTATATGAGTCTACTAAGTATGCTGATGATATGTGGAATGCTGTTTTAGAAGCAGGAAAAAAACATAATCTTATGGTTATAGCTCCGGCTCATCATCGAAGAATCCAAGCAGGAATTCTATCTTGGGGTCAAGACATGGATAATCAGCATAATCCTTTTCAATGTAATTTAGGCTATCAAGTATCTCTATCTGGTAAAGGTGAGTGGAATAAAACTTCTGATTATGTTGGTAAGACTGTTCTTGAAAAGATGAAGGCAGATTTAAAAGATGGAAAAAAACCATACAAGCTTCAGTTAGTTGGATTAAGCTTAGGTGGAAAACCTATCGAAGAATATGCTCCTGATTTTTGGCTTGTTTCAGAAGATGGCAATGAGCCTTGTGGTTTCATAACATCTCCTTGGTATCATCCTGAGCAAGGAAGAAACATTGCTATGGGCTATGTACCATTTGATGGAACTCTAAATAAAAATGGTTTTCCTATTGGAAATTTTGGTCGTAAATTCAAGGTTCATCTACCTGATCAATATGCAGATGCACCTGGTGTGCCAGTGGATGCAGAAGTTGTGCCAATTCCTTTTACTGAATCACACAACGCTAATACTAGAGAAGTAGTAGATAAATAAAATATTTTAAGAAGCTCTATTTAATTAATAGAGCTTCTTTATTTTAATAAAGCTTTTATTCTATCAATGGAGATATAACCAACAACAAGTTCTTCATTAACAAAAAAAGTAGGAGTACCTCGAGCACCTGATCCATTAGCTAAAAAAGAACTAAGTCTAACAACGTTATTAACTTCATCTTTTGTCATATCGATATTTAATTTAGCATCATTCAACTCAAGGTTTTCAATTATTTGTTTTAGTTTTGCATTATTTAAATTTCCCTCAACTTCAAATAACGCATTATGAAAATCAATACCCTTGTTCTGCATATTGGCAGCCACTACCATATTTGCTAGTAATTTAGATGACTCACTTAAAATTGGATGTTGCAGGAAAACTATCCTTGTATCATCTCTTTCGTTTGCAATTTGAAGTAATTCAGGATGGACTTTTTTACAGTATCCACAAAAATAATCCATGAATTCAATAATAGTATTTTTCGCATTTTTATCACCAATTTGAACAATTCCTTCCTCAGGAATAACATCTAATATTTTTAAATGAAAAGGCTTAGACTCATCAAAAAATAATTCTTTAAGAGTCATCTCAGCCTTAACAGGAAGACAAATAAACGCACTTATTATAACCACCAAAATTATTTTTTTGAAGTATCTCATGATTGACCCACCTTATTTAATATGATTAATGAAGTACAGTATTAAATAGTAATAATGAAATCAAAGTCAAAAGTCGTTGTCATCGGTGGAGGTGCTGTAGGTGTTAGCACTCTCTATCATTTAGCAAAAAAAGGTTGGTCAGATGTAGTTCTCGTTGAAAGAAAGGAATTAACCTCAGGATCAACATGGCATGCTGCAGGGTTACTTCCATTATTCAATATGAGTTATTCAGTTGGTCAATTGCATAAATACGCAGTCAAACTTTACAAAACTTTAGAAGAAGAAACAGGACAAAAAGTTGGGTTTAGTGTGGTTTCAAATATTCGTTTAGCAACTACTCAAGATAGAATGGATGAGTATTATCAATATTCTGGAGTCGCTAAAACAATTGGTGTAGATGTAAATTTTTTAACTCCTGAACAAGTAAAAGAAATTTGGCCACTTTGTAACACAGATGGATTAATAGGCGCAATTCAACATCCTGAAGATGGATATATTCAACCAGCCGATCTAACTCAAGCTCTTGCAAAAGGAGCAAGAGATAAAGGTGCGGAAATTTATAGAAACACTTCTGTAATAGGAATTAAAAAAAATAAAGATGATTTATGGATTGTAGAAACTGATAAAGGATCTATTGAATGTGAGCATGTAGTGTCATGTAGTGGTAATTTTGCAAGACAGACTGGAAAGATGGTCGGACTAGACATTCCAGTTATACCTGTTGAACATCAATACATTGTGACTGACGATCATCCTGAAATATTAAAAAGAAAAGAACAAGGACTTCCTGAAATGGGGGTCTTAAGAGATTCTGATAGTTCTTGGTACATGCGTGAAGAAAGAGGAGGATTGATTTTAGGGCCTTATGAAAAAGGAGCTCCCGTTTGTTATGTTGATGGACCTGATAAAGAATCTGAATTCGAATTATTTCAAGAAGATCTGGAGCGTTTAGAGCCTCACATTGAATCAGCAATGCACCGTGTTCCTATTTTTGGAGAAGTTGGAGTTAAGAAAGTTTACAATGGTGCTATTTGTTATACACCAGATGGAAGTCCAATTGTTGGACCGGCATGGGGACTTAAAAATTTCTGGTTAAATGAAGGTCATAGTTTCGGAATTACTGCAGCTGGTGGAGCTGGATGGCAAATTGCCGAGTGGATAGTAGACGGTGAACCTACAATTGATATGTTAGGTGTAGATCCTAGAAGATTTGGTGATTATGCAACAGAGGCATATTTAATTAAAAAGAATGAAGAAGCTTATGCGAATGTCTTTACAGTACACTATCCTGATGAAGAAAGAGAAGAGGGACGTCCATTAAGACAAGCTCCTTGTTATGATAGATTAAAAAATCTTGGTGCAGTTTTTGGTCAAAAGTTTGGTTGGGAACGTGCTAACTGGTTTGCACCTTCAAAAGAATTACAAAAAGATGATTGGTCATTTAGAAGATCAAAATGGTTTGAACATGTTGGCAACGAGTGCTTGAATGTTCAGGATAATGCTGGCCTTCTAGATATGACTGCCTTTGCTAAATGTCGGATTTCAGGACCTGGTGCAGAAGAGTTTCTAGACTATTTAGTAGCAAACAAAATTCCTAAAAAAATTGGAAGAGTTAATCTTTGTCATGCATTAAACACTGCCGGAGGAGTTCATTCAGAATTCACAATTGCAAAAGAAAAAGAAAATTCCTTTTATTTAGTTTCAGCAGGAGCGTTTCAAAGATTAGATCATGATTGG
>CACHSZ010000003.1 GCA_902582755.1 uncultured Alphaproteobacteria bacterium
ATTTTAATTTTAAAAAATTTTCTTTTGTAATTAACGAATTATTTTCTAAAACTAATTTACCCAAACTATCTAGAAAATCTAAAAATGTATCACTTTTTGCAGCAAAATCAGTTTCACTATTAACCTTTATTAAGACAGTAATATCATTATTAAAAAATACTCCTACAGCTCCTTCATTTGCTGCACGATCAGTTTTTTTTGATGCTTTGGCTAAACCTTTTTTTCTTAATGATTCTACAGACTTTTCAATATCATTACTATTTTCTTCTAAAGATTTTTTACAATCTAAAAAACCAGCACCAGTTTTTTCTCTTAACTCTTTAATTAGTTCGGTAATACTAGTCATTATTTTTCATCCTTTTTTGAATTATCTTCATCAATATCAGTTTCTTTTTTATCAGATTGATCTTGAAAATTGGAAGCATCCTGAATAGTTTCAAGAAAATAATTTTTGTAAAGATTAATAGATCTAAGAGCATCATCGTTACCAGGGATTACATAATCAATATTTTCTGGATCAGCATTTGAATCAACTATAGCTACTACAGGTATATTTAATTTTTTTGCTTCACGGACTGCAATTTTATCTTTAATTACATCAAAAACAATTAATAGATCTGGTTTACCATTTAGAGTTCTAATACCTCCAATATTTAAATCAAGCTTTTGTTTCTCCCTTGAAATATCAAGTAATTCTTTTTTTGACAAATTTTTTGATGTCTCATTATCTTTTAAGAATAACTCAATTTCATCCAATCTTTTAATAGAATTAGAAATTGTTTTCCAGTTAGTAAGAGTTCCACCTAACCATCTTTTATTAACATAGTAATTATTATTAATTGATGCTAGTTCTTTAACAACATCACTACATTGTTTTTTTGTGCCAACAAATAAAATTTTTCCTGATTTAGTAACTGTTTCGTGAATTTTCAAAAGTGCTGCCTGCAGCAACTCTAATGTAATCCTTAAATCAAAGATGTGTATGTTATTCCTAACACCATAGATATATTCTTTCATTTTTGGGTTCCATCTTCTGACGTTATGTCCGAAATGAACTCCTGATTCTAGAAGATCTTCTAATTTAACTTCTGGTAAATTCATATTAACTCCCGGTTTAACCTCCACAGAAACAAAAACACCGGTTTTTTCTGTGTGCTAGATTTTATTTGGAGGGACTATTACTTATAAAGAGTTATTTTTTCAAGATATTTCTAAAGAATAGTCCAAAATTTTTGATTTATTTAAATCGTCAAGTTTCTTGTACGATTTAATAGAATATTTGTTGAAATCGAAATTTACCATCTTTTCATCCACTGTAACAAAAAGATCAATATCATAATTATGATTGCTATTTTCCTTTTCTGCAAGAATGCTATCTTTTAATTTTAAGATGTTTTTTATATTTGTATAAATATTAAATTTATATTTTTTCTGTAAATAAGTTTTTTCTAGTGATACTATCTCTCTAATTATAAAACGTGTATCAGTATTATTTTTTACTACATCTACATTAAATATTAATAAATTACCTTCTTTCAATAATGGGCGATATCTATATAAATTTTCACTAAATATAGTTAATTCAAATTGAAAATTAGTTTCTGAAACTGTTATAAAAGCATATTTTTTTCCATCCTTATTAGATCTTTCTTTAATATCTAAAATAGCTCCACAGACTTTAATAGAATTTGTAGAATTGTTCTCTGAGTAGTTTTTAAAAAGACTAATATTCTCTAATTCAAAGAATTTTTTTGGATATAGATTTAATGGATGATCAGAAAAATAAAACCCAATAACCTCTAATTCATTAGATAAAATTTCTGCATTTTTCCATTTTTCATAATTTTGATTGAAAAGGTTTTTATCTTCGAAAGAAATCTCATTTTCTTCAAAAAGCATGTCTTGATTGATATGTTTTTCTCCTCCAAATAGCTCGACAAATTTTGGTACATTATTAAATAATTTCGATCTGTTAGCTTCAATACTATCAAATGCTCCAGCCTGAATAAGTTTTTCGAGCTGTCTTTTATTTATTACTTCCTTAGAAACTCTATTCATAAAATCAATGATACTTTTAAATTTACCATTTTTATTTCTTTCATTAACCATGCTAGAAATTGATTTTATACCAACACCTTTAATTGCTGCTAATCCAAATCTTATTGATTTTAAGTTTTCATTTATTTCAATTGAAAATAAAGGATCAGAAAAATTTATATCCGGCTTTAAAAAATTGATATTTAATCTTTCTATTTCTTGTTTAAGTAAAATAATTTTTTCTGTTCTATCTATAGAATAGTTTAAAGTTGCTGTAAGAAATTCATGAGGAAAGTTTGCTTTTAAATAAGCAGTTTGATAAGATATTAAAGCATATGCTGCTGCATGACTTTTATTAAAACCATACCCAGCAAATTTATCAACTAAATCAAATATTTTTGCAGCTTCTTTTTTATCAATATTATTTTGAACAGCACCCTCTATAAATCTTGATTTTTGCATATCCATTTCTTTTTGAATTTTTTTTCCCATTGCTCTTCTCAGTAAGTCTGCTTCGCCTAAAGAATAATTTGATAAAACTTGTGCAATCTGCATTACTTGTTCTTGATAAACAATAATTCCATAAGTTTCTTTTAAGACATCTTCTAACATAGAATGAAGATATTTGATTTCTTCACGTCCATGTTTTCTATTACAAAAAGATGGAATATTATCCATTGGCCCAGGTCTAAACAAAGCAACTACAGCAATTATTTCTTCAAATCTATCAGGTTGCAATTGGCGAAGGACGCTTCCCATACCATTACTTTCTAATTGGAATATTCCTACCGTATCACCTTTACTTAACTGATCATAGGTTTTTGAATCATTAAGAGGTATTTTATTTATTAAAAAATTTTTATTTTCTTTAACTATTAATTTTATACAATCATCTATAATAGATAATGTAGTTAAACCAAGAAAATCAAATTTAATTAAACCTGCCTCTTCAACATACTTCATTGAAAATTGTGTAGCATTTGTATTAGTATTTTGATCTTTGTATAAAGGAACTACTTTAGATAACTTTTCATGACCAATAACAACTCCAGCAGCATGGGTTGAAGCATGTCTATGAGTTCCTTCAATTTTTAGACTTACATCAATTATATTTGAAATTCTTTCATCGCTACTTATCCTTTCTTGCAAACTTCTTTCAGTTTTTATAGACTCACTTAAAGTAAGTGGATTTGATGGATTAAAAGGTATTAGTTTAGCAAAAGAATCTACTTCTCCATATGGAACTTCTAAAACCCTACCAATATCTCTTACCGCAGCTCTTGATGCTAAAGTACCAAATGTAATTATATGAGCAACACATTCACTTCCATATTTATTATTTACATATTCAATAACTTCATCCCTTCTAGTTTGACAAAAATCTATGTCAAAGTCTGGCATTGACACTCTTTCTGGATTTAAGAATCTTTCAAATAATAATTCATACTCTAATGGATCTATATCAGTTATACCTAGACACCAAGCTACTAAACTGCCGGCACCAGATCCTCTTCCAGGACCAACAGGAATAAATTGCTCTTTAGCCCAGTTAACAAAATCTGCTACTATTAAGAAGTATCCTGCAAAACCCATTCTAATTATTATTTCATTTTCATATTTCAACCTATCGCTATAAATTTGTATGTTCTTAATATTCTTTTCTTTAATTTTTTTTTCAAGTCCCAGTTCTGAGGAATTTAATAAAAAATCTTCTGCTGATAAATTTAAATCATTTTTAAATTCAGGTAATTGTGGTCTTGTTGACTCAGGAAAATAATTACAAGAAAGAGAAATATTTAAATTATTTTGTATTATCTCAGGAATATCTTCAAAATTTGAATACATTTCTTCATTTGACTTAAAATAAATATTTTCATTTGAAGTATTTCTTTGAGAATTATTAATTGTAGATTTTTGAGCAATACATAGTAATGCATCATGTGCTGGATAATCATCTTTATTAGCGTACTTAATGTTGTTTGAGCCAATAAGGGGTATATCAAATTCTTTTGATAAATTAATAAATTCTTTTTCAAAAACATCTATATTTTGATCATTTATTCTTTGAATTTCAAAAAGAAAATTTTGTTTAAAAACTTTTTTAAAATTACTTATTAATTGAATTATATCTTTTTTTCTGTTTTCTTTATTTAATAAAAGTAAAGGATTAAACTCACCACCTATATAACAAAATAAACCTTCAGAAAATTTCTCTAATTGTGAAAAGTATACACCAACATTATTTTCTTCATTAAGATGAGAGAGTGAGCTTAATTCTAATAGATTTCTATACCCAATTTCATTTTTGACTAAAAATGTAACTTGGGAAATTTGATTATTTACAATAATATCTAATAAATTTATTGAAGTTCCAATTATAGGTTGAATATTATTTTTTACACATTCTTTGGAAAATTCAAATACTCCAAACATATTATTATTATCTGTAATTGCTATTGCAGGCATGTCATTTCTTTTAGCTAGATCTACTAAATTTGTAATTTTTAGAGTACTTTCAGATAAAGAATATGAAGATAAAGATCGTAAATGAATAAAAGGATTATTCATTCTTTAAATGTATTTTCTTATTTTTAAAATAATAAATTTCATCAGCTAATAAAGAATAAGTTTTGTTATGAGTAACATATACTAAAGTTTTTTTATTTTGTTCGATATAATTTATAAAAAATTTAAAAATATTGTTAGCAGTATCTTCATCAAGATTCCCTGTCATCTCATCAGCTAAAATTAAATCTGGATTATTTACTAAAGATCTTGCAATAGCAACTCTTTGCTGCTCTCCTCCTGATAATTTTAAAGGTTTATAATTTATCCTTTCATCTAAACCAAATTCAAGAAGTAGTTTTTTAGAAATTTCATAACTTTTCTTTTCATTTTTATTTATTAATAATGGTAGCATAACATTCTCGATCACAGTGAGTTCAGGAATCAGATGAAAAAATTGATGAATAAAACCAATGGATAATCCTCTAATTTTATTCGTTTCATCTTTAGAACACAAAGAAATATCTTTGTTCTTAAAATAAAAGTCTCCATCATATTCTGAGTCAAGTAAACCAATAATATTGAGAAAAGTTGTTTTGCCTGAACCTGAAGGCCCAACAATTGAAACTTTAGTGTTTTGCTTTAATTTAAAATTTAAATTTTTAACTATCTCAATTTTTGAATTATTTTCATTTGTATAATTTTTACAAAGATTGGTTATCTCTAATAAATATTTGTTATTCACTTCTTAAACTCTTAATAGGATCTATTCTGGCTGAACTTAAAGCTGGAAAAATAGTTGAGATAATTGATATGATTATAGCCACACAAAGTACGTAAACAACCTCATTTATACTAATCTTTGAAGGTAAAGATGATAAATAATAGACTTCTTCAGAAAAGAGCTTTGTCCCAAGTAAATATTCTAAAAAACTTTGAATTGATTTAATATTTATTGTGAAAAGTATTCCAATTATTAATCCTATCAATGAGCCAATCAAGCCAATTGAGATTCCAATAGTAAAAAATATTTTTATAATACTTTTATTACTCATTCCAATAGTTTTTAATATGCCAATATCTTTATTTTTTTCTTTTACAAAAATAATTAAACCTGAAATAATATTTAATGATGCAACTAAGATGATTAAAGAAAGGATAATAAACATAACATTCTTTTCTACTTTAAGTGCGTTTATTAAAGTTTTGTTTTGATCCTTCCAAGATATTGAATAAAAATTTAATAAAAGATTAGATGTTTCTAATTCTACTTTATTTTTAAATAATTCAATTTCATTAGGAGATGATGTAAAGAATTCAATTTTGTTATATATACCTTCATCATATAAGAGTAATTTTCTAACAAGTTCTGAAGATAAAAAAATTAAATTTGAATCATATTCATATAAACCTAGATCAAATACACCTACTACCTCCAATGTTTTAAACCTTGGAATATTTCCTAATATTGTTTTATCAGTCTTTGGAATTGCAATTTTAACCTTATCTCCAACACTTAAATTCATTTCGTTCGCTAAGGAGTCTCCAATTAATATTTCACTTTTTGGATTTTGAATTAATGCGCCCATATTAATTGAATTAAACAAAAAATGATTTTTATCATATGCATCATAGCCTTTGATCATCACACCTTTTGAGTTATTTGATCTTATAATTAATCCGTTTGTTTCAATAGATTTGTAGTGTTGGTAAAAAAAAGAATTATCAATATTCAATATAAGTTCATCAGCTTGCTTATTTGTTATCTCATTATCAAAACTATAAATATTAAGGTGCGAATTAAGTCCAATTATTCTGTTAGTTAGATCAATTCTAAAACCATTCATAACAGACATTACTATAATAATTGCTGCAACTCCTAAACTAATACCAATTATTGAAAACCAAGCGAAAATAGACACATAGCCATCGGATTTCTTAGACAATAAAAACCTAAAAATCAGTAGTCGTTCTGATTTAGAAATCATCTATTTTTTTAACTTATTATTAATAAAATCAATTACACTACTGGATGAAATTTTTTCACTTTCATTATTTTGGCGATTTTTTATTTCTACTAAATTATCTTTTAAATCTCTTTTGCCAATAATAATTTGATATGGTGTCCCAATTAATTCATTATCAGATAATTTTTTTCCTATACTGCAGATTCTATCATCTAAAATGACTTCAATATTATTTTTCATAAAGTATTCATAATATTCTGATGATTTTGTGGCACAATCTTGATCATCTGGCATTAAATTAATTATGGAAACCTTAAATGGAGCAACCTCTAAAGGCCACCTAATTCCTTTTTCATCATGATAAGCTTCTATAATTGCACCCACAAGTCTTGAAACACCAATGCCATATGATCCCATATGCACTGGAACATTATTCCCACTTTTATCTTGAACAAATGCGTTTAATTTCTCAGAATATTTTGTTCCAAAATAAAATATATGACCCACTTCAATGCCCTTAGAAATTTTTAGATCTTCATTTGAAATTGGGCAATTTTTTTCATCATGTTGATCATCAACTGCAGCATAAAATGACTGCAACTCATTTGGGTCTATAGTTTCAGGGTTTAGTGTTTCTAATTTTTTATCATAATAAAGTGTACTTTCACCAGTCTTAGCTAGTATTTGAAATTCATGACTTAAGTTACCGCCAATTGGTCCTGTTTCTGCTCTTAAAGAAATTGGTGTTAAACCCATTCTAATAAAAGTTTTTATGTATGCTTTAAACATATTGTCATAAGATTTTTTTGCTTCGTTTTCATCAAGATCAAATGAATAATTATCCTTCATTAAGAATTCTCTTCCTCGCATTACTCCAAACCTAGGCCTAACTTCATCTCGGAATTTCCATTGAATATGATAAAGATTTTTTGGAAGATCTTTGTAAGAATTTATATGTGATTGAAATATATCTGTAATTAATTCTTCATTTGTTGGACCGTAAAGCATTTCCCTTCCACTTCTATCTGTAATCCTTAACATTTCTTTTCCATAATCATCGTATCTTCCTGATTTAATCCATAAATCAGAAGATTGAATTGTAGGCATAAGCAGTTCTACTGCTCCTGCATTATTTTGTTCCTCTCTAACAATCTGTTCAATTTTTTTTAATACAAGTAGACCTAGAGGTAGCCACGAATAAATACCGGCACTAGATTGTTTAATCATGCCAGCTCTGATCATTAATTTATGTGAAATTATTTCAGCATCTGATGGTGCATCTTTAATAGTGGGAAGGAAAAAGTTAGAATATTTCATTTATTAAATATATTTGATAAATCAAATCCAAATAAAATCAAAAAAAATAAAATTAAAGCTGATATTAATGAAGTTGCTATAAATTTTATTAGAAGATATGGCTTACTTGGAGCACTTTTTGCATGTCCAGATTCTACTTTTTGGGGTACTTTTATCTTAATTGGTAGGAGTATGAAAAATAAAATCCACCAAACAAGGATAAAAATTAGAACATGAGTAAATAGTGCCATTAAGATCGTATTAAATGAACTTCAATTTCTGGTTTTTTTTGAATTGAATTTTTTATAATCTTTCTAAAACTACTTTTAACTAAGTCAGATACTATAAGATCTGATGATTTTTGATCTTTATTAAGTTTTGTATAGTTTTCTATAAAAAGTATTTTAAAATCATTTTTAATATTTTCTTCATCTATTCCCGGCAATCCTTTTAAAGTAAGTAACATATTTTTATTAATTGAATAGTCATCATCATTGATAATTAAAGAAATTAAAACTAGCCCCTCAAATGAATATTTCCTTCTCTCTTTAATAAAAGCAGATTCAGAGTCGTAAAGATTTTTACCCTCAACAATTAACTTTCCAGTTTCAAATTTTTCTACAATTTTAGGTTCACCTGGTGCAATTTTGAGACATTTTCCATTTTCTAAAATTTTAGTAAATGGTACTTGAGATGAGTAAGATAATTGTTTATGTGCCTCTAGATGCATAGGTTCACCATGCACAGGAATAGATAAGTAAGGTTTTGTCCAATTATACATTTGTTTTATTTCATCTGCATAACCATGACCTGAAACATGTACTAAATCATCATCAGCAGTTACTATCTCAACTCTTTGTCTAATAAGTAAGTTCTTTAAATTATTTATTGATTTTTCATTACCAGGAATATCTCTAGAGCTAAAAATGACTACATCTTCAGGCTCTAAATGTAAATTTTGATGAGAATTATAAGCTATTCTAAAAAGGGCAGATCTTTTTTCACCCTGACTACCAGTACAAATTATGACTAAATTTTCTCTTGGTATATAAGAAGCTTCATCTTCACTGATAAAAATTTCATCATCTGCAACATAACCACATTTTCTTGCTACCTCGATATTTTTTTTCATACTTCTGCCAACAAGAGCGACCTTTCTTTTATTTTTTTTTGCTGCGTGAATAATATTTTTCATTCTTGCAATATTTGAAGAAAAACATGTAACAACAATTCTATTAGAAAATCTTGAAAATACACTTGTTAGTTCATCCCTAACGTCATTTTCAGATTCTGATTTACCAGGCACATTTGCGTTAGTAGAGTCACCTATTAAGGCAAGTAATCCATCATTTCCTAATTTTTCAAATTTTTCTTTTGAAAATGAGTCTCCTAAAGTAGGTGAATGATCTATTTTCCAATCAGCAGTATGAAGTAATGATCCATATGTTGTTTTAATTACAATTGCAGTTGGTTCAGGAATTGAGTGTGTAGTTGGAATAAAACTTATATCAAAATTATTGAGTATTAATTTCTTTTCTAGATTTATCTCTTCTAAAGTAAATCCTTCTACTTTATTGAATTCTTTTAGCCTATTTTCAATAAGAAATTTTGCAAATTTACTTGCATATACTGGACATTTAATTTTATTTGCTAAGAACGCAACAGCTCCTGCATGATCTTCATGACCATGGCTGATTATAATTGCCTCGAGATTATCTTCTAAACTTTCAATATGATCAATTTTTGGTACTAATAAATCTACACCAGGAAACTTTTCATCTGCAAATGAAAGACCTAAATCTATCATTATCCATTTTCCATCACATCCGTAAAGATAACAATTTGCACCTATTTCTCCAATACCTCCAAGAGATAAAAAGTGTAGTCCTTCATTAAAATCATTTAGTTGTAAATTATTACTCATAAAAATGTTTGTTACCGATTTCTTTTATTCCTTCTAATGTCAAATGTTCCATATATATAGGTTTATAAATAATTTTATCCCTAAATATTTTACCTAGACCACCCGTAATATAGACTTTGGGCTTAAAGTTATTCTCCTTAATAATTTGCTTTAATATGCCATTAACTGCATGCAAATAACCAAAATAGAAACCTGATTGAATAGAAGCTGATGTATTATTATTAACAATTTTATTAGATTTTGAGATTTTTGAAGTTTTTATTAACTCAGCATTTTTTAAAAGTGTCTCCATTGAAAGATTTATACCTGGAAAAATTAATCCACCTAAATATTGATTATTTTTAATGACATCGAAAGTAGTAGCTGTACCAAAGTCGAGAATTATACAGTCTTTGATTTTTTTACTATATACATAGGCATAGTTTGCTATTCGATCACTCCCAATTTGATTTAAATTATAATTGATACTATTTCTAAATGATATTTTTTTGGGATTAATTACATAAAATTTGAATTTATTTTTTTGAAAAATATTTTTTAAAATTAAATTTAAAGAAGGTACAACAGAGGACAAGATACAAAATCTATCTTTAAGATTATTAATCAATTTTTTGTTAGATTTAAAAAATTTATTTATTTCTTTTTTTGTAATATTGATTTTTTTTTCTGTTTTTAATCTAATAATTTTAATTAATTTATTTTTTGTATAAAAACCTATAACTATATTCGTATTACCTACATCTATAACAATCATTAAATTATTCTAGCATTATATATATTTTCAAAATTAATATTATTTTTTAAAGTGATTGAGCCATCTGGGTTAAGATTATGAAATATTCCTTGTTTTACATTTTGTTCATCAATTTTTAAATTAATGTTGCTTCCTAAATATAATAATCTACTTTTATATTCAGTCATAATTTTTTCGTGGTTATTTAGCAGTTGTGTAAAATTTTTAAAATACTCTTCCAAAATTTCATATACAAAATAAAAATTGTTAATTTCTTTATTATATTTATTAATATTAGTTGTTGGATAATTTTCAATTTCTGGAGAAGATACTATATTAACCCCAAAACCAGTATTGATATATTTATCACTTTTAATACTAAATATTTCAGAAATTATTCCAGAAATTTTTTCTTTATTAATTAAAATATCATTTGGCCATTTAATTTGAGTTTTAACATTACAAATATTTTCAATCACAGAACAGATCATATTAGTAATAAAAGCATTATTTAAAAAATGATTTTCTATTGGCAATATATTTTTAGATAAAATAGAAATATAGACATTATTTTTTGGACTTTCCCAAGTTGTTCCTCGTCTTCCAAATCCTTTTTTTTGTTCATTTGCCATCAAACATATATCTCTATTATCAATAAGTTTTTTAACCTCTGACATTGTAGAGTCTACAGATTCAATAAAATGAAAATCAAAATTGTTTTTATCTAATAGATTTTTAATTTTATCTAATGACATTAATCAAATGGTCAAACTTGCTGATATATTAATCAATAAAGACGGGTAAAATATAAAACAAATAATTACAAACAAACTTAAGGACAGAATAATTTTTGATTGAAAAGAAATTTGAAAATTAATTATTCCTTCACTTATACTTTCATCAAAATACATTATCTTAATAATTCTTAAATAATAAAAAGCAGAAATAACACTTGCTAGGACGCCAAGAACTGAAAGCACATATAATTCTTGTTCAATTGCAGCAATGAAAACATAAAACTTTCCAAAAAATCCTATAAAGGGTGGGATGCCAGCCATAGATAGCATTATTATTGAAATAGAAAGACTAACGATTGGATTACTTTTACTTAACCCTTTTAAATCACTTATATTAATTAAATATTCATTTTTAACTTTTAACGAAAGTAAAATAGCAAAAATAGCAACATTCATTATCATGTATGAAAACATATAAATTGATGCTGCTTTAATTCCATCATCATTTGCGGCAACTAAAGCTATTAAGATATAACCTATATGTCCAATAGAACTATAAGCTAATAATCTTTTGATATTTGACTGTGCTATAGCCGCTATAGCTCCAAGAAACATTGAGGCTATTGATAAAAATAAAATTATTTGACTCCATTCTAAGTAAAAATTTTCAAATGGAACTAAGCAAAAACGATAAATTAAAGCTACTGCAGCAATCTTAGGGACAATAGCAAAAAAACCTGTAATTGAGTTTGGAGCTCCTTCATAAACATCAGGAGTCCACATATGGAAAGGTACGGCTGAAACCTTAAAAGCCAAGCCTACCATCACAAATACAAGCCCAAATATTAGACCTAAATTTAAATTATCATATTTTGATAAATAGAAACTTATCTCATTAAAATTCATTGAACCAGTAAATCCATAAATTAAGGAGAAGCCGTATAAAAGTATACCCGAAGATAATGCTCCTAAAATAAAGTATTTTACTCCTGACTCAGCTGATGAGATTGAATCTCTTTTTATAGCTGCAGCAACGTATAGAGATAAACTTTGAAGTTCTATTGCTAGATACATAGACATAAGATTATTTGAAGCAATCATTAACATCATCCCAAGTGTAGAAAATAAAAATAAAACAGGAATTTCAAAGTTTTTAAGCTTAATGCCTAAGAAATAATCTTTAGAAATGATGATACTAGCTATAGATCCTAATAGAGCTAAAATTTTAAAAAAATTTATAAAAGAAGAGTGACTAAATAAACTTTTATAATTTGCAAAATTTGATTCACTATCATAGTAAACAAGCAAAATGGTTAATAATAAAACGAAAACTGCTAGATTGGAAGTTTGTCTAAATGCATTCTTTTTTAAAAAAAGCCCAAAAAGTAAGCAAACAAAAGAAGAGCATGCTAAAAAAATTTCGGGTATAAAAAAAATATTGTAAATATTATTTAGCATTGGCTATTTCATAGTTTGTTATAATCAGTTCAAGTGACAATCTCATAGGATCTAAAAATAGATTTGGAAATATACCTAGTAATATTACTGAAATTGCTAAAGGAATTAATATGATTTTCTCTCTTGTGTTTATATCTAAAATATCTGCAAGTTTATTATTAGTTATGGTGCCAAAAATAATTCTTTTATAAAGGTATAGCATGTAAACAGCGGATAATATTATTCCAAAAGCCGCGCCAATAACAACGTAACTTGAAAATTTAAATGCGCCAACAATGACTAAAAATTCTCCAATAAAACCACTAGTTCCAGGCAATCCAACTGATCCCAGCATAAAAATCATGAATACTGTTGCATAAAGTGGCATTCTTTGAACTAATCCTCCGTAAAATTCAATTTCTCTAGTATGCATTCGATCATAAATAACACCAACACATAAAAATAAAGCTGCTGAAACTAGTCCATGACTAATCATTTGCATCATTGCTCCTTCTAAGCCTTGTTGATTCACTAAGAAAATTCCAATTGTTACAATTCCCATATGAGCAACAGATGAATATGCAATTAGTTTTTTAATATCAGTTTGTGCTAGTGCTACTAAGGAAGTGTATACTATGGCAACTATACTTAATGTCATAATTAAAGGAATAAAAAACTCTGTTGCTTCTGGAAGCATGCCTAAAGAGAAACGGATAAAACCATATCCACCCATTTTTAAAAGTACTCCTGCTAAAATAACAGATCCAGCTGTTGGAGCTTCAACATGGGCATCGGGCAACCATGTATGAAACGGCCACATAGGAATTTTAACTGCAAAAGAAGCAAAGAAGGCGAGCCATAGAAACAACTGAGTATTATAGGAAAAATAGTTACCTTGTAAGAATTCAATACTCATTGAACTTGTATTTCTGTACATCACAATAATAGCAATCAACATGAGTACTGAACCCAAAAGAGTGTAGAGAAAGAATTTAAAAGAAGCATAAATTCTTCTATTACCTCCCCATATACCTATGATTAGATACATTGGTATTAATACAGCTTCAAAAAAAATATAAAATAAAAGTATGTCTATAGAAGCAAACATTCCAATCATTACAGTCTCTAAAAATAAAAAAGAAAGCATGTATTCCTTGACTCTTTTTTTTATATTATTCCAACTAGCTAAAATACAGAGTGGGGTCAAAAATGTACTTAGTAAAATCATAAAAAGTGAGATACCGTCAACTCCTACATGGTAGAAGAAATTAAAATCATCAAACCATCTAAATTTTTCTTCATATTGATAAGACGGATTGGAATAATCAAATTGTAACCAGAGTATTAAACTTAAAATAAATGTTCCTAATGTTGCTAGTAAAGCAGCCCATTTAATATTAATTGATGTTAATTCATCTTCTTTAATAAAAAGAATAATTAAAGCGCCAATTAAAGGTAAAAAAATTATTACTGATACTAATGGCCAGTCAATCATTTAGTAATATAAAAACCATGTTAAAATTATTACTAAGCCTCCAAGCATAGCAAAAGCATAATGAAACAAATACCCTGATTGAAACAAACTTACATAAGATGAAGATTTTGAAATAATCCAGGAGACCCCGTTTGGTCCTAAACCATCAATAGTTTTTTCATCTCCTTTTTTCCAGAAAAAGTTTGCCAATTTGAAAAAAGTTAAAACAAATACTTTATGATATAGCTCATCCACATACCATTTATTTTTAGAAAGAGAATATAAAGGATCTAAGTTATAGGAAAGATTTTTTGCTCTGTTTAAATTATTTGAGTATATCAACACACAGACAAGGATTCCAATTGCAACAGCCGATTTTGATATTAGTGATTGCGTAAGAGGAAGATATTTATGAGAACTTTCTGTTAGTAATATTGCATTATCCCAAAATTCTTTTTTGTAATATCCAATAAAATAATCAGCAAAGAATATTCCAGAAAAAATAGAACCAGTTGCAAGAATAAATAATGGAACTGTCATTACTAAAGGTGATTCATGGGCGTGATCATATGTTTTACTATTTGATCTATTTTCACCATGAAATGTTAGGAATAATAATCTCCATGAATAAAAAGCAGTAAGTAAAGCAGTTAAAATACCTACTAAATATGCAAAGTATGCTATTCCATTTGAAGCATAGAAAGCATTTTCTAAAATACTTTCTTTTGAATAGTAACCAGATAGATATGGGAAACCAATAATTGCAAGAGATCCAATCCACATCATTGTAGCAGTAAAAGGTATTTTTTTATAAAGTCCCCCCATTTTTCTCATATCCTGTTCATGATGCATTGCGTGAATTACAGAACCTGCAGAAAGAAATAGAAGAGCTTTAAAAAAGGCATGAGTTGTTAAGTGAAATATTGATGCATTATAAGCGCCTACACCTGCTGCAAAAAACATATATCCTAATTGACTGCATGTTGAATATGCAATGACTCGTTTAATATCATTTTGCGTTAAGGCTATAGAGGCAGCAAAAATAGCTGTGGCCGCACCAATAAAAGTAATGAATAAATTAGTAAATGTCGCAAATTCATAAAGAGGACTCATTCTTGCAACTAAAAATACACCAGCAGTTACCATTGTTGCAGCATGTATTAGTGCAGATACAGGAGTAGGCCCCTCCATAGCATCTGGCAACCAGGTGTGTAAACCTAATTGGGCAGATTTACCCATTGCACCTATGAATAAAAGAAAACATAAAAAATCTAAAGTTGGAAAACTGAAAGAAAGGAATTGCATTTGATGCTCACTAAATTGATCTACTTGTGAAAATATACTGTCGAAACTTATCGTGCCAAAAATATAAAAAATTCCAGCAATTCCAATTGCGTATCCAAAATCTCCAACTCTGTTTACAACAAATGCTTTTATAGCAGCTTTATTTGCTGAATCTTTATGGTGCCAAAAACCAATTAATAAATATGAGGCTAGCCCAACACCTTCCCAACCAAAGAACATTTGCAACAAGTTATTACTTGATACAAGAACAAGCATAAAAAAAGTAAATAAGCTTAGATAACCCATAAATCTTATTTTTGATGGATCTTCTTCCATATAGCCTATTGAATATAAATGAACACAAGCAGAAACAGTTGTAACCACAATAAACATCACAGCAGTTAAAGTGTCTAATCTAATTGACCAATCAACAATAAAGTTTCCAGAAGTGATCCAGTTAAGAATAAAAATTATTTCAGTTTCCTTATTATTAATAAACTGAATGAATATTATCCAAGAAAATAAAGTACAAAGAAAAAGGATTGAAGTTGTTGATATTTGATAAACCTTATAGTTAAACTGTTTACCGAGTAAAAAACAAAAAAGAAAACCAAGTAGAGGTAAAAATATAATTGAGGTTGCCATCTACTATCCCTTAAGCTGATTAATTTTATTTACTTCTATTGATCCTAAATTTCTAAAAAATACTACAAGTATGGCGAGTCCAATTGCTGCTTCCGCGGCTGCAACAGTAAGTGTAAGCATTGCGAAGATTTGCCCTGAAATATCATTAATATACGCTGAGAAAGCAATAAAATTAATATTTACCGACAACAAGATGAGTTCTATAGACATTAGAATTATAATTAAATTTTTCTTATTTAAAAATATTCCTAAAACACCTAAAGTAAAAATAATTGCGCCGAGAAAAAGATAGTGTTCAAGAGTAATCATTAATTAAATTCCTTCGCCTATTTTTACTTTTTTCTTTTCTATAGCTGTTGATGCATCAACTGTATTTTGAGAATCTATATTTTGCCTTTTAACACCACCTTTATCTCTTAATGTAAGTGTAATAGAGCCAATCATAGCGACTAATAAAATTATCCCACATATTTGAAATAAATAAAAATATTCAGTGTAGAGTATTTGCCCAATCATTTTTGTATTTTCCACTTCATTAACTATAGGTTGTAGTGGTGTTTGATTGTTATAAATATTAGACGATCTATCTGTTAAAAAAAGTATTCCAAGTTCAATTACTAGAACTATACCTAATAATGCTCCAAAAGGTAAATATTGCAAAAAACCCTCTCTCAACTTTACAAAATTTATATCAAGCATCATTACAACAAATAGAAAGAGGACGGCAACAGCTCCAACGTACACAACGACAAGAATCATTGCCAAAAATTCAGCACCTAATAAAACAAAGAGTCCTGATGCGTTAACAAAGCTTAAAATTAAAAACAAAACTGAATGAACTGGATTTTTAGCACTTATTACCATTAGAGCAGAAAGAACTGCAACAGATGAAAAAAGATAAAATGTTAATGAATAAATAATCATTCTTATCTATATTTTCTATCGAGATGAATATTTTGAGCAATTTCTTGCTCCCATCTATCGCCATTTTCTAAAAGTTTATCTTTATTATAAATTAATTCTTCTCTTGTTTCAGTGGCAAATTCAAAATTTGGTCCTTCTACTATCGCATCAACTGGGCAAGATTCTTGACATAAACCACAGTAAATACATTTAGTCATATCTATATCATATCTTGTTGTTCTTCTGCTTCCATCCTCTCTTGGCTCTGCTTCAATTGTAATTGCCTGAGCAGGACATACTGCTTCACAAAGTTTACATGCGATACATCTCTCTTCTCCACTTGGATATCTTCTCAAAGCATGCTCGCCTCTAAAACGTGGGCTTAATGGACCTTTTTCGTGAGGATAATTTATTGTAACTTTAGATTTAAATATGTATTTGAAAGTTAAAAATAGCCCTTGAAATAATTCAAATAAAGTAAAAGATTTAATTAATTTATACATATTAATTTGGCAGCATGTCAAAATATACTAAAAAACCAGAAGTTGCCACAACCCAAAACAAAGAAAACGGTAGAAAAACTTTCCATCCAAGTCTCATTAACTGATCATATCTATATCTTGGGAAAGTTCCTCTAACCCAAATAAATAAGAATAATATAAATATTACTTTCACAGTAAACCAGATTACTCCAGGAACAACATTTAATGGGTATACATCAAATGGAGGAAGCCATCCGCCTAAAAAAAGAATGACAGTCATAGAAGACATTAAAATCATACTCGCGTATTCACCTAAAAAAAATAATACAAATGAAGCAGATGAATATTCAGTAAAAAATCCTGCAACAAGTGTTGATTCATCTTCAGGAAGATCAAAAGGTAATCTATTTGTTTCAGCTAACGCAGAAATAAAAAAAATAATGAACATAGGTAATAATGGAATTGCAAACCATACAGTCTGCTGAGCTAAAACTATCTTTGATAAATTTAAAGAACCTACACATAATAATACTGTAATTATTACAAATCCAATAGATACTTCATATGAAACCATTTGAGCAGCTGATCTTAAGGCTCCTAGAAAAGGATATTGAGAGTTACTAGCCCATCCAGCCATTATTATTCCGTATACTCCAAGAGATGATACTGCAAACAGATACATGATACCTACGTTAATATCAGAGACTACCCATCCTGGAGCAAAAGGTATTACTGCCCAACCTGCTAAGCTAAGTACCATTGTTATTATAGGTGCTAAAATAAAAACAATTTTATTTGATCCAGAAGGTATAATATTTTCTTTAGTAATAAGTTTTAATGCATCAGCAAAGCTTTGTAATATACCAAAAGGTCCTACTATATTTGGACCTCTTCTTAATTGAATCAATGCTAAAACTTTTCTTTCAGCATAAACTAAAAAAGCTACAGATATTAAAACTGGCACAACAACAGCAAGTATTTGGGCAATGATTATTAACCCTGTAATTAATATATCATAAGTCATCTAATTATTATGCTGCCTTATTTAAAATATCTTTAGTACATTTTGCCATTGTTTCAGAAGATCTAGAAATAGAATCATTCATATAAAAATTTTCAATGTTATATTTAATTTTAATATTCTCAATTTTATTATTTTTAGCAAAAGTTATTTCGCCAATAGAATTAACTTCATTTAAGAGAGCAAATTGACCATAGGTACTTGTAAGCTCATTTCGAAGCTCCCCAAGATTATTAAAATTTAAATTTTTTTCAAATAAGTCACTTAAAACTCTAAAAATTTTCCACTCCTCTTTTGCTTCACCTATTGGATTATGACACTTAGTTGTTTGAATAACTCTACCTTCTATATTCATATAAGTAGAACTTTTCTCAGTATATGCAGGGGTTGGTAAAATTATATCAGCTATAGATGCTGAAACATCTCCATGATGACCAAGATAAACAACAAAAGCATTTTCAAATGTTGAAATATTTATCTCATCTAACCCCATTAAGAAAACTACAGGCTTTGTTTTATCAATATGTTTTTTTAATTGTTTATTGTAATCATTATCAAATTTTTTATTATAAAATTTCAAATCTAATGCTCCTACTCTAGAAATATCTTGGTTAAGAATATTTAATGGATTTGTATTTTTATTTTTTTGAATTTTTTTCGCAATTAATCCTGCAGTTTCTAATATTTTTTTTCCATGATCATTATTTATTGCTGAAGTACCTAATATTATAAGTGGGTTTTTTGCAGATTTTAAAACTTTATTGAATTCAGATTTATTATTAGATAATTTATTAAGGTAATCTAAAGAATCAGATAAATGATGATAATCGTAAGTCAGATCTAATTTAGGACCTATAAGACCAATTTTGCAATTATTTTCAATATATGCCTTTCTAATTCTAGCGTTTAGTACCGCTGCTTCCCATCTAGGGTTTGATCCGATTAAAAGAATAGCATCAGCCTTTTCAATTTCTTGAATTGTTGAATTAAATTTATAACTAGAAGATGAATTATCGATAATTTGTGTATTATCAAATCTGCAATCATAGTTTTTTGATTTTAGTGAATTGCTAAATTTTTGTGCGGAATATAAAGTTTCAATATCGGTAAACTTACCAGATAGGAATACAGTATTTTCTTTACCTCTTTTTGTAATTTCTTTTTTTATTAATTCAAATGCATTATCCCATGAAGATTTTTGGAGTTTTTTATTTGATTTAGTATATACATTATCCAATCTCTGACTTGAGAGTCCATCAACTGCAAATCTAGATTTATCACTTATCCATTCTTCATTGGTTTCTTCATTTATTCTAGGAAGAGCTCTTAAAACTTTTTTTCCTCTTGTATCAATCCTTATACTTGAGCCTATACCATCGAACACATCAAATGTTTCTGTCTTTGTTAGCTCCCATGGTCTAGATTTAAATGCATATGGTTTACTTGTTAAAGCACCTACGGGGCATAAATCAATTACATTTCCAGATAATTCTGACTCAATAGTTTTTTCTAAGTACGTCGTGATCTCAGCATTTTCACCTCTGCCAAGTAATCCTATATCATCAACACCCGCAACTTCTGTTGAAAACCTTACGCATCTTGTACAATGTATACATCTTGTCATAATTGTTTTGACAAGTGGTCCCATATTTTTATTTTGAACTGCTCTTTTATTTTCTTCATATCTAGTTTTATCAAAACCATAATACATCGCTTGATCTTGAAGATCACATTCTCCTCCTTGATCACAAATAGGGCAATCCAATGGATGATTAATGAGAAGAAACTCCATTACACCTTTTCGAGCTTTTTTAACTGTTTCTGTTTTTGTTTTTATAACCATTCCATCTGCAGCTGGCATGGCACATGATGCAATAGGTTTTGGAGCTTTTTCCATTTCTACTAAACACATTCTACAGTTTCCTGCTATTGAGAGTTTTTCATGATAACAAAATCTTGGAATTTCAGTTCCTGCTTGTTCACAAGCTTGCATTACGGTCATGCCGTTTTCAAATTCGTATTCCTTATTATCAATTGTTATCTTTGGCACTAGGCTACCCTTCTGTTTCTTTCTTGAATTCTTTTTTCAATTTCAGGTCTAAAGTGTCTAAACAAACCTTGAATAGGCCAAGCAGCAGCATCACCTAAGGCACAAATAGTATGACCTTCAATTTGCTTAGTCACATCTAAAATTTTATCAATATCTTGATTTTCAACATTTCCATGAATCATTTTTTCCATCATTCTGTACATCCATCCAGTACCTTCTCTGCAAGGTGTACATTGACCGCAGCTTTCATGTTTATAAAAATGTGATAATCTAGCTATTGCTTCAACAATATCTGTCGATTGATTCATTACAATAACAGCAGCAGTTCCTAATCCACTTTGAACTTCTTTTAAACTATCAAAATCCATTTTAACGGTATCACAAATAGACTTAGGTAATAAAGGCACACTTGCACCTCCAGGAATTACAGCTAATAAATTTTCCCAACCACCGATTACCCCACCTGCATGTTTTTCAATGAGATCTTTTAGTGGTATTCCCATTTCTTCTTCTACATTACATGGGTTATTTACGTGTCCTGAAATACTAAAAATTTTTGTACCTGTATTATTTGCACTACCTAAATTAGCAAACCATTTTGAACCACGTCTTAAAATAGTTGGTGAAACGGCAACTGTTTCAACATTTGTAACTGTTGTTGGACATCCATATAAACCTGCGCCAGCAGGAAACGGAGGCTTTAATCGGGGCTGACCTTTTTTACCCTCTAAACTTTCAAGTAAAGCAGTTTCTTCACCACAAATATATGCTCCTGCTCCTCTGTGAAGATAAATATCAAAATCCCACCCTGTACCACATGCATTTTTACCAATTAAATTATTTGCGTAAGCTTCATCTATTGCTTTTTGTAAATTAGAAGATTCAGAATAATATTCACCCCTTATATAAATATAACAAGTATGTGCATGCATAGCAAAAGCAGCAACTAAACAACCTTCTAAAAGAAGATGTGGGTCGTTTCTCATAATCTCTCGATCTTTACATGTCCCTGGCTCTGACTCATCTGCATTAACAACTAGGTAATGATCTTTTCCAGAGTCTTTTGGCATAAATGACCACTTAAGTCCCGCAGGGAAACCTGCTCCTCCCCTTCCTCTTAATTGACTATTTTTAATTTCCTCAACAATTTTTTCACTACCCATTTTAATAAGTTCTTTAGTATTTGACCAAATACCTCTTTTTTTGGCACCTTCTAATTTCCAGTCTTCAAAACCGTATAAATTTTTAAAAATTTTATCTTTTTCCTTAAGCATCAAATTTTCTTTCAGGTTGTGATGATTTTCTACCAATTTGTGAACCTACTTTTATTGATTTATTATCTTTTAAATCTTGAAGTAATTTTTTAAAACTCTCTTCATCTAAATCTTCATAATAATCATCATTGATCTGGACCATAGGAGCATTGCAACATGCACCTAAGCATTCAACTTCAACAACTGTAAATATTTTATTATCACTTGTTTCCCCAATATTAGTTTCACAAACTTCTTGTGCAACTTTAGAAAGTTTATCACTCCCTCTTAACCAACAAGGTGTCGTTCTACAAATTTGGACAAAATTTTTACCAATAGGTTCTAAATTAAACATCGAATAAAAAGTGGCAACTTCCAATACTCTTATATAAGACATACTTAAAGTTTCAGCTACTTTTTCCATTGAGTTTTTACTTAGCCATCCATTATTTTGTCTTTGTGCTAAATCAAGTAAAGGAATAACTGCACTTTGAATACGGTTTGATGGATATTTTTTTATTATTTCAGAAATTTTTTTAAAATTTTCTGATGACCATTCAAAATTATCATTAATTTTTTTATATACTTTATTATTTGTGCCTGGATGATGCATTATCTATCTATCTCTCCAAAAACAATATCTAAGCTACCTAGTATAGCGGCTATGTCAGCCATTAAGTGGCCTTTAGATAAACGATCCAATGTTTGAAGGTGTGCAAAACCTGGTGCTCTTATTTTACATCTATATGGTTTACTAGATCCATCAGAAACAAGGTAAACACCGAATTCACCTTTTGGAGCTTCAACTGCACTATAAACTTGACCAGCTGGAACACGATAACCTTCAGTGAAAAGTTTAAAATGATGAATTAATGCTTCCATTGATTTTTTCATTTGATTTCTTTTAGGCGGTGTAATTTTATTATCCTCAATTGATATTGGCCCTGGTTTTATTTTATTCAAACATTGGTTAATAATACTAATACTTTGTCTCATTTCTTCTATTCGAACCAAATATCTATCAAAACAGTCGCCTTTTTTCCCAACAGGAACTTCAAAATCTACTTTATCATAGGCATCATAAGGTTGTGATCTTCTTAAATCCCATGCAACACCAGCACTTCTTAAAACAGGGCCTGAGCATCCCCATTCAATTGCTTCCGACTTTGAAATTATTCCTATATCAACTGATCTCTGTCTTAATATTCTGTTATTAGTCAGCAAGCTTTCAAGATCATCAATAAATTTTGGAAGAGTTTTAAAATGCTCAAATAATTTTTCTTCCATTCCTTCTGGCATATCCTGATGAACGCCACCAGGTCTAAAATAGGCTGCATGAAATCTTGCCCCAGATACGGCTTCATGAAATTCTAAGAGCTTTTCCCTTTCTTCAAAACACCATAAGAATGGTGTCACTGCACCAATGTCAGCAGCATAGGCAGGTATATTTAATAAATGATTAAGTATTCTAGTAATTTCAGCAAAAATAACACGAATATATTTAGCTCTTTCAGGAACATTAATACCTAGGAGATTTTCAGTTGCTAATGCAAAAGCATGTTCTTGACACATTGGCGAAACATAATCAAGTCTATCAAAATAAGGAACTGCCTGAAGATAAGTTTTATATTCAATTAATTTTTCTGTTCCCCTATGTAACAATCCAATGTGTGGTTCTGCTCTTTGAACTACTTCACCTTCCAGCTCAACTACTAAACGTAAAACACCATGCGCAGCTGGATGTTGGGGGCCAAAGTTAATTGTAGTTGTGTTAAGTTCTACTTCTTTCATCTAATTTTCACCAGTAGATTTCTCATCACCAAAAAGTTTGTTTTCCATTCCTTCCCAAGGAGATTCACTATCGAAATTTCTAAATTCTTGAGTTAACTTAACAGGCTCATATATTACTTTTTTTTCAAGGTCATCATATCGTACTTCTGTGTGTCCTGTTAAAGGAAAATCTTTGCGCAATGGATAACCTTCAAAATTGTAATCTGTCATTATCCTTCTTAAATCAGGATGGTTAATAAATTCAATTCCAAATAAATCATAACATTCTCTTTCATACCAATCAGCAGATTTGTGTATATTGGTTATTGATTCTATGTTTTCATTTTCTTTAATAAAAGTTTTTAGAATAATTTTTTTATTTTTCGTTAAACTTTGCAAAATATAAACCAAATCAAATCTAAATTCTCTTGAAGGATAGTCAACAGCTGTAATATCTAATAATTGATTAAAATTAAGCTCAGTATTGTCTTTTAGTTCGTTAAAAATTTTAATAATATTATTTTTTTCAAATTCTATTTCTAACAAATTATTATTATTTACAACATTATTTATGCCATCTATCTTAGTAAGAATTTTAATCATATAAAATTATCTTTTAAATTTATTTTCTCTTCTGATTTTTTTTTGTAACTGAAGAATACCATAAACTAAAGCTTCAGCTGTTGGTGGACATCCTGGTACATAAATATCTACAGGGACTATTCTATCGCAGCCTCTAACTACTGAATATGAATAGTGATAATAACCTCCTCCATTTGCACAAGAACCCATTGATATAACCCATCTTGGTTCAGGCATTTGATCATAAACTTTCCTTAAAGCTGGTGCCATTTTATTCGTTAGGGTGCCAGCAACTATCATTACATCAGATTGTCTTGGACTACCTCTTGGTATTACTCCATATCGATCAAGATCATATCTTGCCATATAAGAATGTATCATTTCTACTCCACAGCATGCCAATCCAAAAGTCATTGGCCATAAAGAACCTGTTCTAGCCCAAGTAAGTATTTTGTCATAACTTGCAACTAAGAAACCTTTAGAAGAAAGTTCTGTGTTTAAAGCATCATCAACATACTTTTTAGCTTCATCTACTCCCATTCTAAAGCTCCTTTTTTCCATTCATAAATAAAACCAATTGTTAAAACTGTTAAAAATATCATCATTGACCAAAAGCCAAATAATCCTATTTTGCCTAATGTTATTGCCCACGGAAATAAAAAAGCAACTTCTAAATCAAAAATTATAAATAGTATTGCTACTAAATAAAACCTTACATCAAACCTACCACGAGCATCGTCAAAAGCTTCAAATCCACACTCATAAGCTGATAATTTTTCTTGGTCTGGTTGAGAATCTCCTACCACAAAGGATAATAATGTCATTCCGACAGCTAATGCCATAGCAATGAATATAAAAATTAATATAGGTAAATATTCAAATAGAAACTCTGACACTATAATCTCACAAATAAATTAGTAATGTATTTAACGATTTATTCAACAATAACAACGTGTCTCGTTGCGACTTTAGTACACAAAAAAACACAGAAAAGATTGGCGCGAGAGACGGGATTCGAACCCGCGGCCTCTGCCGTGACAGGGCAGCGTTCTAACCAGCTGAACTACTCCCGCGCATGGTGGGTGTTGAGAGACTTGAACTCCCGACCCTCTCGGTGTAAACGAGATGCTCTACCAACTGAGCTAAACACCCAAATAAAAACGGCTGTTAAATTTATTTAACAGCCGGTGCAAGAAAAAAAGATAATTAATTATTTACTGAGTCTTTTAAGGCTTTTCCTACAGTAAATTTTGGTCTTTTAGATGCTGGTATTTGTATTGATTCACCTGTTCTAGGGTTTCTACCAGTAGTTGCTTTTCTATGGCTAACGCTAAAATTACCAAAACCTACAATGCTAACCTTTTCATCTCTTTTTAAAGAATTAGTTATTGCATCTAGAAAACTTTCAATTGCTCTAGTTGCGTCAGATTTTGATAATCCAGCTGAAGATGCTACAGATGCTATAAGATCATTTTTGTTCACTTTTAGTCTCCTTCTAATAAATTTTGTTGATAATTGTCTGTTTTCTCAACAAGTCAACATTAATATATAAATTTTCCCAGAAATGCTGGAGTTTAACGAAAAAACGCCTCAAAAACTTGATTTTTTAAGATAAAATTTTAATGAGTACTAGTTGTATTTTGATTATTTTTTAATTGAGATTCGGTTAAATTTAGTGGAATTATTGGTTTTGTCAGTGTGTGTTCTAAAATAGAAAAAGCATCTGCAACAGGAATAATTTTTATACCCTTAATTACTAGTTTATCAAATTCAGATACTTCTCTATAGTTTTCTTGAGGTATCAGGACCTTTTTAATTCCTGCTCTACTAGCTGCATAAATCTTTTCTTTTAAACCACCAATAGGTAGGACACGTCCCCTTAGAGTAATTTCTCCAGTCATTGCAACGTCCCTCCTAATTTTATTATTAGTTAAAGAAGATACTAGTGAATTAAAGATTGCTATACCTGCACTTGGACCATCTTTTGGAGTAGCTCCTTCAGGAACATGTATATGGATATCATAATTTTCAAAATCTTTAGGATTAATTCCTAAACTTACTGATTTTGACTTTACGTATGAAGTTGCAGCTTGAATTGATTCTCTCATAACTTCACCTAATTTACCTGTTATGGTAAGTTTTCCTTTACCTAAAGATAAAATAACCTCAACTGATAAGATCTCTCCACCTACTTCTGTCCACGCTAAACCATTGGTAACGCCAACTAAATTCTTTTTTTCAATTTCACTAGATCTAAATTTTGCAATTCCTAGAAAATCTTGTAAAGATTTCTCATTTAATTTAATTTTCTTTAATCTCGTTGTTTCTAATTTTTTAACTGTCTTTCTACAAACTTTAGAGATTTCTTTTTCAAGATTTCTTACACCAGCTTCTTTAGTATAATTTCTAATTATTGAATTTAAAACCCTAGCATTAAATGTAATCTCAGATTTTTTTATTCCGTGATTTTTTACTTGTTTAGGTACTAAATATCTCTTTGCAATTTGATTTTTTTCTTTTTCTGTATATCCAGGGATTCTTATCACTTCCATTCTATCTAGAAGTGCTGGAGGTATGTTAAGTGTATTTGCTGTACATACAAACATTACATCGGAAAGATCGTAATCAAGTTCTAGATAATGGTCATTGAACTTACTATTTTGTTCAGGATCAAGAACTTCTAAAAGTGCAGAAGATGGATCTCCTCTCCAATCAGCGCCTAATTTATCAATTTCATCCAACAATATTAGTGGATTGGATGATTTTGATTTTTTCATTGCTTGTATGAACCTACCAGGCATCGATCCTATATATGTTTTCCTATGGCCTCTAATTTCAGCTTCATCTCTAACACCTCCAAGCGACATTCTCACGAACGTTCTCCCTGTTGCATTTGCAATAGACTTACCAAGTGAAGTCTTACCAACGCCTGGTGGACCAACTAAACACAAAATAGGTCCTTTGAGTTTGTTTGTTCTTTTTTGGACAGCTAAATATTCAAGAATTCTTTCTTTGACCTTATCTAAACCATAGTGATCATCTTCTAAAATTGTTGATGCTTTATTGATATTTTGAGAAATTTGATCAGGATTATTCCAAGGTATAGACATTACCCAGTCTAGATAATTTCTAATTACAGTTGCCTCAGCAGACATTGGACTCATATTTTTTAATTTTTTAATTTCTGAAGTACATTTATCTCTAGCTTCCTTTGATAAATTAAATTGATTTAATTTCTTTTCCAGCTCAGTAATTTCGTCTAAATCTTCATTTTCTCCTAATTCTTTTTGTATAGCTTTCATTTGTTCATTTAAGTAATATTCTTTCTGGGTTTTCTCCATTTGTCTTTTTACACGACCCTTTATTTTTTTCTCGACTTGAAAAGAGTCAATTTCAGATACTAAATATCCATAGATTTTATTGAGTCTATCTTCTGTGTTAATCATTTCTAAAATTTCCTGTTTTTGAGAGATAGAAATTGAAATATTAGATACAATTATATCAACAATTTTATCTGGATCATTTAAAGCTTTGACATTGTTAATGACATCTTGAGAAACTTTCTTATTAATTTTTTGGAACTCAACAAACTGTTCAATAATAAGTTTTTGCAAAGCTTTTATGTTTGAATTTTTTTTGGTTTTTTGTTTAATTTCGGTAACCGATGCAGTAATAAATTCTTTGGTGAAATTTATTTTATTAACTTTTGCTCTTTCGATACCTTCAACTAAAACCTTAAGAGTACCATCTGGAAGTTTTAGTAGTTGTATTATTTTAGCAACAGTACCGAAAGAATAAAGATTTTCTTTATTAGGATTATCAACTTTTGAATTTTTTTGAGAAAGTAAAAAAATTTTTTTATCACCTGTCATTACATGGTTAAGAGCATTCACTGATTGCTCCCTTCCAACAAATAATGGAGCTACCATATTAGGAAATACTACTATGTCTCTGAGTGGAAGAACTGGAATATTATTTTTTACCATATTGTATAAATGTCTATATAATAATTAAATTCAAGAGTTGTTAGACATTAATTTTTGACTATTTTCTTTATTTGAATAAATTAAAATTGGATCAGATTTTTTTGCAATTACATCTTTATTTATAACAACTTTATACAAATCTTTTTGGTCAGGCACATCATACATAAGATCCATTAGTGAATCTTCTATAATTGATCTCAAACCTCTTGCTCCGGTATTCTGAGAAACTGCCAGCTTTGCAATTTCCTTCAATGCATCATCTTTAATTTCTAATTTAACTCCATCCATTTTCATGAGAGACGCAAATTGTTTTACAATAGCATTTTTTGGCTGAGTCATTATACGAATTAGCATATCTTCATCTAATTCACTTAAAGTTGTAATTACTGGCAGTCTTCCAATAAATTCTGGTATCATTCCAAATTTTAATAAATCTTGATTCTCTAGTTTTTTTAGTGATGCACCAATAGTCTTTTTAGGTTCTAAATCTAACTTAGAATTAAAGCCTATAGCAGTTCCTTTTAAACGATAATTTATGATTTCTTCTAAGCCTGAAAAAGCCCCTCCACATATGAACAGTATGTTAGAGGTATCTACTTGTAAAAATTCTTGTTGAGGATGTTTTCTTCCTCCCTGCGGAGGCACACTTGCTATAGTTCCTTCCATGATTTTGAGGAGAGCTTGTTGTACACCTTCACCAGAAACATCTCTGGTAATAGACGGATTATCACTTTTTCTACCAATTTTATCTATTTCATCAATATAGACTATTCCTTTTTGTGCCCTTTCAACATTGTAATCAGAAGCTTGTAATAATTTTAGAATTATATTTTCTACATCTTCCCCAACATATCCAGCTTCAGTTAGACTCGTTGCATCAGCAACTGTAAAGGGGACATCTAATATTTTTGCTAATGTTTGAGCTAACAAAGTTTTGCCTGTGCCGGTAGGGCCAACTAGCAAAATATTTGATTTTGAAATTTCAATATTATCATTTTCTAAATTAGAAGATAATCTTTTATAGTGATTGTAGACAGCTACAGATAGTATTTTTTTTGAGTCTTTCTGGCCTATTACATAATCGTTTAAAAATTTATTAATCTCTGAAGGCTTAGGTATATCTTTTTTAATCTTGAATTTATTATTTTTATTATCCTCTTTAATAATGTCCATGCATAGCTCAACACATTCATCGCAGACAAAGACAGTGGGGCCTGCTATTAATTTTTTAACTTCTTTCTGATTTTTGCCACAAAAAGAACAAAACAATGAATCTTTATCATTTTTTTTATTCATTATTTCCTATCCTTTACAACTTTATCTATTAAACCAAATTTAATAGCTTCATCAGCAGAGAAATACTTATCTCTTTCCATAATACTAGAAATTTCTGATAATTTCTTTCCTGTATGTTTTGAGTAAATTTCATTTAACTTTATCTTTGCTCTCTTTATTTCATTAGTTTGAATTTCAATATCAGTCACTTGACCTTGATAACCTCCACTTGGTTGATGAACCATAATTCTAGAATTGGGTAATGAAAATCTCATACCTTTTTCTCCAGCTGTCAAAAGGAGAGAGCCAGCGGAAGCAGCCTGACCAATACATATAGTCATAATCTTTGAAGAAACATATTGCATAGTATCATAAATAGCTAGTCCAGACCAAACTATGCCACCAGGTGAATTAATATAGAAAGAAATTTCTTTTTTTGGATTTTCAGACTCTAGAAATAATATTTGAGCACATATTAGGCTTGCAACATTATCATCAATTGGTCCAGTAAGGAAAATTATTCTTTCTTTTAATAACCTTGAATAGATGTCATATGATCTTTCACCTCTTGATGATTGCTCAACAACCATTGGGATAAGATTATTTGTAATGTTGTCTATTGGATCTTTCATTTTTTCTTATCTTTAATATCAAATGTTTTAACTTCAAGTTTTTTATATTCATCTTCATTTAATTTTATAACATTTGTCTTCGATTTGGAAATAATTGAATCTATTACTTTTTGCTCGATGAGAGGTGCGCGAATTGTATCAAGTGATGATGGATTTTTTTCAAAATATTCCATAATCTGCTTTTCTTGACCAGGATATTGCCTAGTATATTCTAGAATCCCTTTGTTAATTTCTTCTTCAGATACAACAATTTTTTCTTCTAAAGCGATATGTTGCATTAATAAACCAAGCTTAACTCTTCTTTCTGAAATTTTTTTATATCTTTTTTTAAGATCATCATCTTTTAACAACTTATCATCCTCATCTAAACTACCTTCTTTTTTAGCTTGTTCTAAACGATTCCATATTTGATTAAAATCATCTTCTAGTACTCCATCAGGTAATTCAAATTTATAACTATTATCTAAAAGATCCATCAATTCTTTTTTTTCTATTTGTTTTATTCCTTCCTCATATTGAGTTTTCATATTGCTCACTAGGAACTCTTTAAGATCTTTTTCTGTCTTGAAACCATTCTTATCTAAAAACTCTTTTGTAAGTTCAAATTTAATTTTTTCTTCAATTGATATTATTTCAAAATGAAAAGTTGTTTTTTTAAATTTATCATCTTTTAAAATTTTAGATAAGTTGATTTTTAATTCAATTTTATCTCCAGCTTTTACTTTTCTGTCTATCAATTCTTTATTTAAACCTGGAAGTATTCCATCATCAAAACCCAGATCAATGGGAAAATTTTTTTGAGATTTTAAATATTCTGGAAGGTCTTCTTGAGAGGATTCAAAATTAATAATAACCTTGTCAGAATTTTTAACTTGTCTTGAACTTTCAATTTTTTTAAAATTTTTCTGTGAATCTATAAAACTCTTAAATTGATTTTCTTCTGCTTTTTTGCCTAATTCAATTTCATACTTATTGGTTTTTAGATCTTTAAAATCTTTGAGTTTGATTTCAGGTTTTAAATCAAATTTTAAATTTATAGTTATTGGCTTATTTTTTTCATATTTACTAAGCTCAACTTTAGGAGCTCTAAAAAGAGAAAACTTTTTTTCATCAATTAATTTTTTTGTATTTGTATCTATTACTTTTTGAATAACTTCATTTAAAACATTATCTTCATATTTTTTTTTAACAATATTGAGTGGGGCCTTACCTTTTCTAAAACCAGGAATATTAACAGTAGGTAGTATTTGATTTATTTTATTGTCTACTTCAATATCAATTTCCTCATAAGGGATTTCTAATGAGTATTCCTTATAAAGTTTTTTTGACTTTAATTCTTTTGTATTCATATTTTATCAAACCTAATGGTAGGCCGGAAAGGACTTGAACCTTCACACCTCGCGGCACTAGAACCTAAATCTAGCGTGTCTACCAATTCCACCACCGGCCCTATTATTATTAGCCTTTTATGGACAATAAATTAAAAAACAATAGAGAAAATTAACTAAATATAAATTGGGGCGAACGATGGGATTCGAACCCACGGCATCAGGCACCACAAGCCTGCGCTCTAACCAACTGAGCTACGTTCGCCATATAACTTAATTAAAAGTTTAATTTTTTTATTAAATCGCTATATCAAAATTATGGAAGTTTCAAAAAGAATATTTAATTTAGAAACAGAAACAGCATTCTCTATTCTTGCTAAAGCTAATAATCTTGCTGCTAAAGGTAAAAATATTATTAATTTAGGAATAGGACAACCCGATTTTCCTACACCAATAAATATTCAGGAAGCTGCCATTAAAGCAATTAAAGATGGTCATCATGGCTATACTCCATCAAATGGGATCCCCGAATTACGAGAATCAATTTCAGAGCTAGTATTTAAAAAATATAAATCAAATATTAATCCAGAAAATGTTTTAATAACTCCAGGTGGTAAGCCAGTAATTTTTATTTCAGCATTATTATTAGGAAGTGAAGACAGAGAAATTATTTTTCCCGATCCAGGTTTTCCAATTTATAGATCTATGATTAAATATAGCGGTGCAAAAGCTGTACCATTAAAGCTTTCAGAAAAAGATAATTTCGAAATTAATACTGAACAATTAAAAGAATTAATTTCTGAGAAAACAAGTTTGATAATAATAAATAATCCAAACAATCCAACAGGATCATATATGAATAAGAAAAAAATTACTGATCTTGTTAATTTACTAGAGCAGTACCCAAACGTATCCATTTTAAGTGATGAAATTTATAGTAATATTATTTTTAATAATGAACAAATGCCATCATTATTAGAATACGAAAGCATAAAAGATAGATTAATAGTTCTTGAAGGATGGAGCAAAACATATTGTATGACTGGATGGAGATTAGGCTGGAGTATATGGCCAGAAAATTTAATTGAACATGCTAATAAAATATGTGTCAATTACAATTCCTGCCCTACCTCAATTTCGCAATATGCAGGGTTAGAAGCAATAAAAGGTTCTCAGAAAGAAATAACAAAAATTGTTAGTGAATTTCAAAAAAGAAAAGAGTACGTATTTAATGAATTGAATAAATTAGAAAAAATTTCTTGTTTTGAACCAGGTGGTGCTTTTTATGCATTTCCAAATATTTCAAAAACTGGATTGAGCGGAAAAAAATTTTCAGAAATCGCACTTGAAGAAAAAGGTGTTGCATTAGTTCCTGGCTCTAGCTTTGGAGATAATGCTGGAGAATTTGTAAGAATAAGTTTTGCTAATTCTCTAGAAAATATTAAAGAAGCAATTAATAGGTTATCTACGATATGAAAAAAATAGAAGCAATCATTAAACCATTTAAACTTTCTCAAGTTAAAGAAGCTTTACATGAACTTGGAATATCCGGAATGACATTAGTGGATGTAAAAGGTTTCGGTAGACAAAGAGGATCAACTGGTGGAATTGATCCTAATGATGGGTATGATGATGAATTTTTAGCAAAAATGAAACTTGAAGTGATCGTCGAAGACAATCAAGTAAATGATGTTATTGAATCAATAAAAACTAGCGCTTATTCAGGAAAAATCGGCGATGGTAAGATTTTTGTATCAAATATTGAGCAGGTAATTAGAATAAGGACTGGTGAAAAAGACAGTGATGCTGTCTAATTTTTCTTTACTTTTATATAAAACCTAGTAATTAAACTACAATCGTTCAACTCTTTTAGAGTCGGAAGTAGGCATTGTGCCGAAGGAACGCATGCAAAAGTTATAAATCGTTCAACCTATTATTAGTAGGTCGGAAGTAAGCTAAAGCTGAAGGAACGCGCATCAAAAGCAGATTTCATAACTAGAGCATGATTTAACCGGGTAACGCTGGATAGCATACCCTTTTGTTGAAGTAAGGAGATAGATATGAAATTAAAAAGCTCGACTCCAAAAGATTTAATGTCTGAAATTAAAGATATGGACATTAAAATGGTTGATATGCGCTTTACTGACATACCAGGTACAACTCAACATTTTACAATACCAATTAAATTTTTAGACGAAGATATATTTTCTGATGGACTTGGTTTTGATGGATCTTCAGTTAGAGGTTTCCAAGAAATTCAAGACAGTGATATGATTGTTTTGCCAGATGCAACGACTGCATACATTGATCCATTTTTTTCAGAAAAAACTCTAGCATTACATTGTAATATTAAGGATCCTGTAACTTTGGTTGATTATAGTCGTGATCCAAGAAATATTGCCAAAAAAGCTGAGGCATATTTGAAATCATCTGGTATTGGCGATACAGCATTTTTCGGACCAGAAGCAGAATTTTTTGTATTTAACAATGTTCAGTTTGATTCTGGATCAAACTTTGCGTTTCATGAAGTTGATTCTGTCGAAGGTACTTGGAATAGTGGCGCTGATGAAAACCCAAACTTAGGACATAAACCTAGACATAAAGAAGGTTATTTTCCTTTACCACCAGTTGATACACTTCAAGATGTAAGAACTGAAATGGTAATGACTATGCAAGACATTGGTCTTACTGTTGAAGCACATCACCATGAAGTTGCAACAGGTGGACAGTGTGAAATTGATTTAGAATTTTCACCACTGTTAAAAATGGCCGATGATATGATGAAATATAAGTACGTTGTAAAAAATGTTGCCAGACAACATGGAATGACTGCTACATTTATGCCTAAACCTTTATTTGAAGATAATGGTTCAGGAATGCACGTGCATCAAAGTGTTTGGAAAGACGGTGACACATTAATGTATAAAGAAGGTAACTATGCTAACCTGAGTGATTTAGCTCTAAACTATATTGGAGGTATTCTTAAACACGCACCTGCTCTATTAGCTTTTTGTGCTCCAACTACTAATTCTTATAAAAGATTGGTACCAGGCTTTGAGGCTCCGGTAAACATTGTTTACTCTCAAAGAAATAGAACTGCATCTGTGAGAATTCCTGCTTATTCTCAAAGCCCTAAAGCAAAAAGAATGGAATTTAGATGTCCAGATCCAAGTGCAAATCCATACTTAGCATTCTCAGCAATGTTAATGGCAGGATTAGATGGAATTAAAAATAAAATTAATCCTGGTGATCCAACAGATATAAATCTCTATGCTGCTAGCGATGAAGTTTTGTCTAAAATTCAATCTACGCCTGGATCTTTAGCTGAATCTCTTGAAGCTCTTGAAAAAGATCATGCATTTTTATTAGAGGGTGATGTATTCACCAAAGATGTAATTGAAACTTATATTAGCTATAAAAAAGAGAGTGAGGTTGACCCTATTAATATTAGACCTCACCCTCACGAGTTTAAACTATACTACGACGTGTAGAATTATACTTTTCTCTATAAAGAAAACCGCCTTAGGGCGGTTTTTTTTATGTTTTTAGAACAACACTTTTGATAAGAAATATTTGTGGCTAAAAAATCTACTTATAATGCCAAAGATATTGAAGTACTTGAGGGTCTTGAGCCAGTTCGTAAAAGACCGGGTATGTATATTGGAAGCACAAATCAAGATGGTCTTCATCATTTAGTTAACGAAGTACTAGATAATAGTATAGATGAAGTTTTAGCTGGTCACGCGACCGATATAAGTTTTCAATATAAAAAAGATGGTTCGATAAAAATAAAAGATAATGGAAGAGGTATTCCTATTGATTTTCATCCAAAATATAAAAATAAAAGAGCACTTGAAGTAGTTTTAACTACACTTCACGCAGGTGGTAAATTTAACAGTAATGCTTACAAAACTTCTGGTGGATTACACGGGGTTGGGATTTCTGTTGTAAATGCATTAAGTTCTTTATTACAAGTTCAGGTATTCAAAGATGGAAAAGCGTATAGACAAGATTACTCAAAAGGAAAGGTTAAGACAAAAATAAAAATTGAAAAATGTAGCAAAAAATTAAAAGGTACAGAAATTTCTTTTATTCCAGATGAAAGTATATTTGAAGAAACACAATTTGTTCCAAAAAAATTATATAATTTTATAAATATGAAATCAGTATTAGTTGGAGGCACAACTATCAACTTTGAAATTGATAAAGAATTAATAAAAGATAAAACCCCTAACAAAAAAAGTTTTTTTTATAAAAAAGGAATTGAAGATTATTTTCAATTAGAATACGCAAACAACTCTAAATTATTTGAAAAAAATTTTTTATTAAAATCAAAAATTAAAGATAATGAAAATTTTGAAACTTTAATTTCATTTAATACAAATGAAAATTCAAGTTTAATGTCATATTGTAACACTATTGAAACACCAGATGGCGGCTCTCATGAAAATGGTATTCGTAATGGAATTCTAAAAGCTATAAAACTTTATGGCCAAAAAAATCAATTCTCAAAAATCAGTAATATCAATCACAGTGATATTTTTGATTACTCTAACGTTATTATTTCAATCTTTATAAATGATCCAAGTTTTGAAGGCCAAACTAAAAAGAGAATAATAATGCCAAATTTACAAAAAGAAATTGAAACAAAAACACAACAAGAATTTTTATTATGGTTAAATGCTAATAAGAAAAATTCAAAAATACTTTTAGATAATTTAATTGAAAGAGCTCTTCAAAGAACTGATTTATCAAAAATTAAAGAGTTAGATAGAAAAAGTATTAAAGAAAGAAATCGTCTTCCAGGTAAACTAGTAGATTGTTCGAGTAAATCAATAAAAGATTCTGAAATATTTATTGTTGAAGGTGACAGTGCTGGAGGTTCTGCTAAGCAAGCAAGAAATAGAGAATTTCAAGCAATACTTCCTTTAAGGGGGAAAATATTAAATGTTTATAATGTTGGTTTATCTAAAATTGCTGATAACAATGAAATACAAAATCTTATTCAATCTTTGGGTTGTGGTATTGGAAAAAACTTTGAAATTTCAAAACTTCGATATGAGAAAATAATTTTAATGACTGATGCGGACGTAGATGGTTCACATATTGCAACTCTACTTATTACTTTTTTTTATAAATATATGAAAAGTTTAATTGATGAAAATAAACTATATCTAGCAATGCCTCCTTTATTTAAAATTTATAACAAAAATAAATCTTTTTACGCATATGATGAAAAAGAGAAAGATAAATTAATTGAAAAAGAATTTAAGTCTGACAATTATAACATTACAAGATTTAAAGGTTTGGGTGAAATGCCAGCTGATCAATTGAAAGAGACTACAATGGATCAAAACAAAAGAAATCTAATATTGATTAACTCTGAAAAAGCTAAGAAAGATATGAAGAATACCGAAAGTTTATTCGAAACCTTAATGGGAAAACAAGCAGAGTTACGTTTTAAATTTATTCAAAATAATGCTAACTTCATTAAAAATTTAGACGTCTAATTTATGAAAAAATATTTTTTGGTAATAGATCAAGGAACAACAAGTTCAAGAATTGTACTGTATAATAAAAAATTTGAAATATTCGATATTGTCCAAAAAGAATTTAAACAATATTTTCCCAATGAAGGATGGGTAGAACATAATGCAACAGAAATTTGGGATGATGTTAGAAATTTAATTTCAAAAATATTAAGAAAAAATAAGTTAAATTCAAAAAATATAATTTCAATTGGAATTACCAATCAAAGAGAAACAACAGTTTTGTGGAATAAGAAAACTGGGAAACCAGTTTACAGAGCAATAGTCTGGCAAGATAGAAGAACAGCTAATCTTTGTGAAAATTTAAAAAGAAAAGGGATTGATAAAAAAATTCAAAAAATAACTGGTCTAGAGCTTGATCCATATTTTTCAGCTACTAAAATTAAATGGATTATTGATAATGTTAAGGAAGTAAATAAGAATTTAAAAAATAATAATTTACTTTTTGGAACAATAGACACCTGGCTATTATGGAAATTAACCAAGGGAAAATCTCACCTAACAGATATATCAAATGCCTCAAGAACCATGATTTTTGATTCTCAAAAAGAGCAGTGGTCTGACACAATTTTAAAAATATTTAATATTCCAAAAAATATCTTACCAACTGTAGTTGAAAATGCATATGATTTTGGCTCTACTAAATTATTTGGTGATTCAATACCAATTGGAGGCATGGCTGGAGACCAACAGTCAGCAACAATTGGTCAAGCTTGTTTTAAAAAAGGGCAATCAAAAAGTACATATGGTACAGGCTGTTTTCTTCTTATGAATATTGGAGAAAAATTTAAATTATCTAAAAATAGATTACTAACAACTGTTGCTTTTAAAATAAATGGTAAAAAAATGTTTTGCTATGAAGGAAGTATTTTTGTAGCAGGCTCTGCCATACAATGGCTTCGCGATAATTTAAAATTTATAAAAGATTCTAGTGAAACTGATAAATTGTATAAAAAAGCTAATAAAGATGAAAGTTTATTTTTTGTTCCAGCCTTAACTGGACTTGGCGCCCCATATTGGAACCCTAATGCAAGAGGCACATTTTTTGGCATCACTAGAAATACGTCTAAAGAAGATATCATCAAAGCAACTTTGGACAGCCTATCTTTTCAAACTTATGAATTAATTGAGTGTATGGAAAAAGATTCTAAGACTAAGATTAGTGAAATAAGAGTTGATGGAGGTATGGTTAAAAATAATAGTTTTCTACAAAGTTTAGCAAATATTTCTCAAATTAAAATTATTAGACCAAGTAATGTTGAGACTACTTCACTTGGCGTAGCATATCTTGCAGCAATTCAATCTGGATATTTAAAAAATACAAGCCAAATAAGTAAACTTTGGAAAAAAGATAAAACAGTAAAAGCAAATATTAACAAATCCATTTCAACTTCTAGTATTAGTAAGTGGAAATCAATTATAAATGTAGTCAATAATTTTTATTAAGATTTAACCAATTTGAAAGTTCTAAAGAATGGATTTCCTCATCAACTACATCATCATATATATGTAATTCTTTTTTCTTAAGATTATCAGGGTTTTGTAAAATCATTTTTTCATTTTCAAATTCTGATAAATTTTCATATACTTTTTGTTCCAACAAAATATCTTTTCTCATTTCCATAAGTCCAGCCATCCATTTTGAATTAAATTCTGGATGGTATTGCACTGCCCAAACACTTGATTGATTTACTTCAAAGCTTATAGATTGGAATTGACTGATCTTATTTGAGGCTAGTACCTTAGTTTCTTTTGGAAGCTTTTCTGCTTCATCATAATGCCAACACAGTGCATTAAATGATTTTTTTTTGTTTTTATACATGGGATGAATTTCACCATCTTGATTTAATGTAATATTTTTAGCTAAAACTGCTTCAAGGCCATTTGGATTTTTTCTTACTTTACCTCCTGCGGCAGTTACTAAAACCTGAAGCCCCCAACAACTACCAAATATTTTATTCTTTTTTTTAAATAATTCTTTAGCTAAATCTATTTGATTAGTTATGGATTTTGTCATGTTATATATATTAAGTAAGCTTCCTGTCCAAGCAACCGCTTCGAAATCGTCAAGACCTATGCCTAAAGGAAGATAATTATTATGAACAGCAGGATGAATTGTTGTAATATTGATAATCGAACTAGAATATTTTTTTAAAATTTTTTCATATACTTGAAATTGAGTATCCATACCCAATTTTGTATATCGATCAGAAGCTTCTTTTTCATTTCCATCGACTAATAATATGTTCATATTTATCTTTATTTTTCATCTATCATGAAATATGTAAAACTTCATGAAAATTAAACTTGGTATCGCGCCTATTGCCTGGAGCAATGATGATATGCCAGAACTAGGAGGTGACACTCCTATTGAAAAATGTTTAGAGGATGCAAGCACATCTGGATTTTCAGGTATTGAATTAGGTGGAAAATTTCCGAGAAATCCTGGAATAACAAAATATCTTTTAGAAAAATTTAATTTAAAAATGCCAGGTGGTTGGTATGGCGCAATGCTTAGAGAAAGAAGTGTAAAAGAAGAATGGATAGCACTTCAAGATCATTTAAATTTATTAAAGTTAATTAATGCGGATGTTTTTGTTTTTGCTGATGTATCTGGTTCAATTCAAGGCGATCAATCAAAAGCTCTTAGTAAAAGACCAATACTTGAAAAAGATGAATGGGATAGTTATTGCAAAAAAATCAGTGAATTATCTGATATGCTGATGGATGAAGGAATGCCAATGTCGTATCATGAGCATATGGGAACTATTATACAGTCCGAGGAAGATGTAGATCGATTTATGGATATGACAAATCAAAATACATTTTTGCTTTACGATACTGGACACTTAATGTTTGCCGAAGCAAATTACGAAAGAGTATTAAAAAATTATATTTCTCGAATTAACCATGTTCATTGTAAAGATATTAGAAAAGATGTTTTTTTAAAATCTATTAAAGATGACTTAAGTTTTAGAGAGTCTTTTTTAGATGGTGTTTTCACTGTTCCAGGAGATGGTTGCATTGATTACGATCCATTAATTAAGATACTATATGAGGCAAAATATCAGGAATGGTTAATTATTGAAGCTGAGCAGGATCCTAAAAAAGCAAACCCTCTTGAATATGCAAAATTAGGACATAATTACTTGCATAATATAATAACAAAAAATGGGTATATTCTTTAAAATAACAATAAGTACCTTAATTTCATTCATTCCTTTATATGTTCTAGCTCACAAAGTAAATTTAGAGGACAAATCGTTAGAAAAGATTGTTAACGAAAGAATGGCATTAATGCAAAAAATTAAAAGCACATCATCGAAACTTTACAGATTAATAAATTCAGATCAATATGAGGAAATGTTAGAGCTTAATGAAACTCTTCTTCACTCAGCATCTGAATTTAAAGATTTTTATCCTGAAAATAGTCAAGCAGAAGGAGCTAGTGATAATATTTGGAGTGATCGTGAGACATTTAATGAATATAACCAAAACTTTGTAGATGATATCGAAATGATATCTTTAAGTATAGAATTAGAAGATAAAGAGATGATAAGTGATGCTATTAAAGCAATGGCTGCAAATTGCAGCACTTGTCATAAAAAATTTAGAAATTAATTATTTAATCTTAAGTGTGGATTATATTTCCATTCTAAATATTTAACAAATTGAACCATTAGAAAATTTAAAAAAAGATAAAGAATTCCTGCAGCAATAAATGCTTCAACAGGTGCAAATGTTTTAGCCATTATCTTTCTAGCAATACCTGTCATTTCCATATAGGTTGTCAAACTAACTAAAGAGGTTGCTTTAACCATTAGTATTAATTCATTACCGTAAGACGGTAGAACTTTTCGTATAGCTATAGGTAGAATAATTTTTCTTAAAAGTAAAAATTTTCCAAACCCAAGAGATAGGCCTGATTCAACCTGACTTTTCTCAATTGATTGAATACCACCTCGAAAAATTTCTGCTCCATATGCAACAGTATTAATTGTAAGTGCTATTACTCCGCACCAAAAAGGTTCTTTCAATGCGTACCATAAAAAACTTTCTCGAATAAATTTTACTGAACCTAAACCAAAATAAATTAAATATATTTGAACTAGTAAAGGAGTTCCTCTAATGACAAAAATATAACTAGCAATTGTTCTTGATAATAATGCAATTTTAGAAACTCTTCCTAGAGCAAATAATAATGCTAAAACAAAACCAACTGGTAATGAAATTAATAATAATAAAATTGTATTATCTAAGCCAGATAGGACCAAAAAGAAATTTTCATAAATTAGAGAATTTTCAATACTATTTAAAAATTCAATCATGTCGAAAATCCTTTTGAATAATTTACTTCTAATGTTTTAAAAACCCTGCCAGAGATTGTTGTTAAACATAAATATAATATTGCGGCTGTTATTAAGAAAGTTAAAGGTGAATGCTCAACGTTAGAAGATATTCTAGATTGACGCATAATTTCAACAAGACCAGTTACGGAAATGAGCGAAGTATCTTTAAGAGTTATTTGCCATACATTCCCTATTCCCGGTAAGGCATGTCTAATAACTTGAGGTGAAATAACTTTAAAAAAAATACTAAATTTATTCATACCCAGTGCTCTTGCAGCTTCTATTTGACCCTTAGATATAGCCAAATAAGAAGCTCTTAAAACTTCACTCGAATATGTAGCTGATATTACTGCAATGGCAATTGTCGCAATTGTAAGTGCGTTTAGTTCTATATATTTATTATATCCAAATACTTTAGCTATACTCATAACAACAGCATTGCCGCCAAAGAAAATTAGATAAATAACTAATAATTCAGGAACACCTCTTATTACTGTCGTATAAAAATTTGCAATAAATCTTGTTATTCTGTTTTGTATTATCTTTGCCCAAACTGTAATAATTGCTAAAAAAAGACCCAGTCCCATTGATAAAATGCTTACTAGTAGAGTCATGAGTGTTGCAATAAGAAATTCATCGCCCCATCCTGCATCTCCAAATACAAGCTTATCAAATTTAAACATATAAAGCTAAACAAGTAATGATGAAAAATATACTTGTCTACCTTCTAATGTATGAAATTTTAAATCAGAACTTTTTCTATTTCTTCAATCACTCTAGAGACAGGTATTTTATTGATATTTTTTGAGTTAAAATCACTTGAAGATATAGAAAATAGATTTGGATTTTCAGGAGTAAATTTTGTAGAATCTTTTGGACCAAAAAGTTTAATTAATGGGCAATATCCAGTGGACAACATATGACTAACACCACTATCGTTCGATATGGCTAATTGTAAATATTTTGTGGTAGCCATAACAATTTCTATATTTTGAAATCCAGTAATATGATCCTCGATAAATATTGAGTGAGGAAAGATATTTTTTAATTTTTCTTTTAAATAAAGTTCATCAGGTCCAATAAAAAAAACTATAGTCTTATTATTTACTTGAAGATAGTTACATAACTCGATGTATTTTTCTAAAGACCAAATCTTATTTTTTTCACCTGCACCGGGTGCAATTCCTACATAGCTTTTATGTTTTAATAAAATATTACTTATTATTCCTTCGAGATTTTCACTTATTGGAATTTTAAAATCACTTCTATTTTTTTTAGAAACTATTAAATCTAATAAATCTAAAATGTAGTTTAAGTAATACTTTCTTTTCTTGTTGCTTTTAATTTTTTTAGAAGAAAAAAAACCATTAGCTGATCCAGAAATAAAATTTTTATGCTTGATTCGTTTTAATGCTATAGTTCTTATTACTGATTTTTGTGTATCTAAAATATAATCAAAAAAATCATTCTCTAAATTATATTTTTTTGATATTTTATTCCAAAAAAATGGACTAAGATCTGCTTGATCAAGAATCTCATCAATATAATTACTTGCAATGAATTTAAGAGTGCTTGAATAAACAGTCTTACCCTTATTAGTAAGCCAATATAATTTATAGTCTGGAAGTCTTGATTTAATTTCGTAAAGAAGTTGTAATTTAATTATTCCATCTCCAATTTTTTCACCATTTGAAAAAACTAAAATTTTTTTAGTCATATTAGAACACTTTAACACAAATTTTTTAAGAGTCTAATTTTGAAGAATTGTAAGATTAAATAGCGTAAATAAAACACAACATTTCGAGGGTGATAAAAGGTGACATTTACGACCTAATTAATTAACCAAAAATTATCAAAACTTAGACTTTTCTCTAATAAAATCTGTGTAGTTTATCTTTGCAAAAGCAAGGGAGTTACCTTCAAAAAAAAAGTAAAAAAAAGTGGTGCCCAAGGGCGGAATCGAACCACCGACACGAGGATTTTCAGTCCTCTGCTCTACCAACTGAGCTACCTGGGCACAAGACATCAGATAAAGTATTTATAATTAAATTCAATTAAAAATAGAAAAATTAATCAGATTTTATTTGCAGCCCATGTTCATCAGTTAACCATTTCATCAAATCAAGACTAGCACATTTTTTTGAACAAAAAGGTATAAATGGTTCCTTAGAAACCTTTTTACATGTTGGGCATTTAGATTTTTTTTTTAATGAAATAATATTATTTTTTTTGGATTTTTTTACTTCCATCTAAAAGTAATTCTACCTTTTGTTAAATCATAAGGTGTCATTTCTACTGTCACTTTATCACCAGCTAATACTCTTATTCTATTTTTTCTCATTTTTCCTGATGAGTGAGCTAGAATTTCATGATCATTTTCTAATTTTACTTTAAACATTGCATTTGGAAGAAGTTCTAAGACAACTCCTTGAAATTCAATCGATCCTTCTTTTGGCATATTTTATAAGCTTATAGTAAAAATTATTTCTTTTGTCTAATTTTAACTGACAATTTATGTCCATCTAGACCTTCAAGTCCTGACATTTTTTCAGTATCTTCCGAAAGAGCATTAAAAGATTTTTTATTCATATCAACAACAGAGGTTCTTTTCATAAAATCTAAAACACCTAGACCTGATGAAAATTTTGCTGCTCCTGATGTTGGCAATACATGGTTAGTTCCTACAATATAATCACCAAAAGCTTCGACAGAGTATTCACCTAAAAATATACCGCCAGCATTATTTATATTCGATAATAATTTTTTATTATTAGAAATGTGAATATGTAAATGTTCTGGTGCAACAAAATTTATGATTTCTGAAGCAAGTTCTATATTATCGACCAAAGCAATAATTCCATTATTATTTAAACTTTTTTCAATTATTTTCTTTTTTGATAAATCTTTTTTAATTTTTTTAATTGAACTTAAGACTTTAGTTGCAAAATCTTTACTATCCGTAATTAAAATTGATTGTGCATTTTCATCATGTTCTGCTTGAGCTATTAGATCTGATGCTACCCAATCTGGATTGTTATTGTTATTTGCAACAACTATTATTTCAGATGGTCCTGCTAGTAAATCTATACCTACTTTTCCATACAATTGTTTTTTTGCCTCTGCTACATAAGCATTACCAGGTCCAAATATTTTATTGACTGGCTTAATAGTTTGAGTGCCAAACGTTAGTGCACTAATAGCTTGGGCTCCTCCTACAAAATACGTTTCTTTAATACCTAATTCGCTTATTAATTTTATAAAATATGGATTAATTGATTTAGTTGGTGGTGTGATACAAACAATTCTTTTTACTCCAGCTATGATTGCAGGTACTGCGTTCATAATTAAAGATGAGGGATAAAAAGCCCTTCCTCCAGGTACGTACAAGCCAACTGAGTCAATAGGTTTCCATACAGATTTCAATGTTGCACCATTATTAGTATAGATGATATTTTTAGGTAATTGTTTTTTGTGAAATAATGAAATATTTTTTATAGCTTTTTTAAAACTATTAAATATTTGTGACTCAACTTTAGATTGTATTTTTATTTTAGATAAATCTAAACTAAGATCTTGTTTGCTAATTTTAACTTTATCAAATTTTGCTGCATACTTAATTAGAGATTTATCGCCATTTTTTTTAACATCATAAATAATTTTTTTTACATCTTCTTGAATTGATTTACTTGATAATGAATTTCTTTTTTCAATCTTTGTCTTAAATTGATTATAAAAATTTTTATTAAATTTTATTATTTTCATTTAACAAAAGTACCTATTTCAGAAATAATTTTTGAAACCTCATTCATATTTGTCTTATAAGCTGATCTATTGACAATTAATTTAGATTGAATTTTCATTATTTCTTCAATTTCAGTCAAACCATTTTCTTTCAATGTTTTTCCTGTAGAAACTAAATCTACAATTCTTCTACACATATTTAAAGAGGGAGCTAATTCCATTGATCCACTTAGTTTTATAATTTCTACTTGTATCCCCTTATTATAAAAAAATTTTTTAGTAATATTTGGGTATTTAGTAGCAATTCTTATATTGCTCCAAGTTTCTGGATCCTCTTTTTTTAATAAAGATTTCAAAGCAGCTACAGAAATTCGACAGTGACCAATATTTAAATCAAGCGGAGCGTATATTTCTGAGTAATCAAATTCATTAATTACATCTTCACCAGCTATTCCTATTTGCGCAGCTCCAAATGCAACAAATGTACATGCATCAAATGCTCTTACTTTAATATACTCAATGTTTCTTTTTTTAGATTTAAAAGTTAACTTTCTTGTATCTTTATCAAATAGTAGAGGATCAGGGGCAAAACTTGTTTTAAGTAACAAGTTTTTACATTCTTTTGTTATTCTGCCTCTTGGTACTGCAATAACTATTTTGCTCATAAATTGCAGGCTTTTATATTGTGATCAAAGAAAAAACTAGAAAAAGTTAGCTTTTCTTTCTTTTTATTTTTACTCCCAAACTACCTAATGTTTTTTCAATATTTTCATAGCCTCTATCAAGATGATAGACACGATTTAGTATTGTTTGACCATTTGCATTCATAGCAGCTAAAACTAAACTTATACTAGCTCGTAAATCACTAGCCATTACCTGCGCTCCTTTAAATGTTTGATTACCTATAATTGTAGCAGTATCTTTTTCTACTGTAATATTTGCACCTAATCGATTCAGTTCAGGAACATGCATAAATCTATTTTCAAAAATTGTTTCTTTAATTTTTGACTTCCCATCAGAGATACACATAAGAGACATTAACTGAGCCTGTAAATCGGTGGGGAAACCTGGATATGGACTAGTTGAAAGACTACTAGATTTTAGTTTTGATCCTTTAAAAACTATTATTGAATTTTTACTCACTTTTAATTTTGCACCCATTTTTTTTAAAATATCAATTAAGGATTTTAAATAAATAGTATTAAAGTTATTTATTTCTAAAGCTGAATTTAACATCAAAGCTGCAATTATATATGTGCCGGCTACAATTCTATCAGAAATTATCTCATGCTCTGCTTTTTTTAATTTTGTAACACCTTGAACAAGAATAGTTTTTGTACCATGACCTTCTATTTTTGCACCCATTTTTATAAGACAGTTTGACAAATCTTCTATTTCTGGTTCTCTTGCAGCATTAGAAATTTTAGTTTCACCTTTTGCCAATACCGAAGCCATCAGTATATTTTCAGTTGCTCCTACACTTGGAAAAGGTAATTTTATTTTATTTCCAATCAATTGTGATTTAACACTGCCAACTACAAAGCCATTTTGAATTTCAAAATTAGCTCCCAATTTTGATAAACCTGCAAGATGTATATCTATTGGTCTAGTTCCAATGGCACATCCACCTGGTAAAGATATTCTAGCCTCACCAAATCGAGAAAGTAATGGGCCTAGAATCAATATAGAAGCTCTCATTTTTCGCACAACATCATAATCTGCTGATAGATTCTTAATTTTTGAGGGACTTATTTTTAATTTATTTTTTTTGTGTTCAATTTTTACACCATAATTTTTCAATAATTTTATTAAATTTAGAACATCAACCACATTAGGTACATTTGAGAGTTTTAAAGTTTTTTCAGATAAAAGAGAAGATACTATAATCGGTAGTGCAGAATTTTTTGAACCATGAACATTAACTGAGCCAGAAATTTTAGAACCTCCTTTTATTATTAATTTATCCATTTTTACTAATAGCTTTTTTTCTTTTTAAAATATTTGATTTGAGTTTTTTTTCTAACCTTTTTAATCTCGTTAATCGTATTTCTTTTTTAGAATCATTTTTTGCAAGATGTATATCTTTTTCTTTATTTAATTTATCTGTCACAAATAAGATTTAATTATTGTTATTATTTTTTTTTAATCCATTTTTAGAGCATTTCTTAGAACAATATAAAACATTTTTCCAATCTCTTTCCCATTTTTTTCTCCAAGAGAATGGCCTATTGCAAACAATACAAATTTTAGATGGTAAGTTTTTCTTCAAGATTTTACTCAAATAGGTAAAAATATCCGTAGGCAACAACTAATGCAGGAATTGCACTATATAGTGTAGCTAAAATCGCAGCTTTTGGGGCAAGAGCAATTGCTGGGAATAAAGCATCACCATCATTTGAAATAGCATTACCAAGCTCGGCAGAAAGAGGAATATAACCATTTAGATAAAACGTTGCTACAACAACTTGCGGTCCACAACCAGGTAAAAACCCAAATAGAATTGCTACTAATGGAACAAACGGTAGCCATAAATCAAAAAATATTTTTAAATCTAAACTTGTAAAATACATAAATATTTCAAAGACAAGGAAACCACTAATGACCCAAGTGGTTACAAAATTAGTTGTATCTACTACTCTTGATAATAATCCTCTGCTTTTGTCAGTTGAGCATTGAAAATCACTTAATGGATTTAATGACCACATAAATATTGAAAGTATTGCTCCAGCAGAAGCTACGAAAACTAAAAGTGAGTTATAAGCTGGCGAAACAAATTCTATCTGGAATGCAACTAGAATACCTAAAATAAAACCAGGAATAAATAAAAACAGCCAAAAGAAATTAAAATTTGATACAAAAGTTTTATTTATTTTCTCAAATTCAACTTTTATTTTTGTCTCTGATTGCATAAAATTTATACCATGTATAAAATCAATTATATAACCTGAAATTGATCCAACAATTATTCCAACACCAAAGATTAAAAGTCCTGTTGTGGGCTCAATAGCAAGTATTAAAAAAGCAGCATCACCCATTGTTGCAGTTAACACAGCGACTAAGGATCCAAAAGAAATACGACCCTGAATATATTGCGTCACAACTATTATAGCTCCACCACATCCAGGTATTGCACCTAAAAAAGCAGCTATACCGACATGGAACTTTTGTGTTTTAGATAAAAAATTCTTAACATCAAATTTTGTTAAACTATCCAAGCCAATAAAAACAAATAGAGTAAATCCAACAAAAACAGATACCTGTATATAAGCATCTATCATTGATGATCTTATGACTTCTCCAAACTCTCCTCCTTGAAAAACAAGAGAAAGAAGCAAAAGACCAAAAAAAGATTTCTTTAATAACCTTCCATCATTCTCAAGAATGATTTTGGTTTTTTCATTAATAGCATTAATTAGTGCATTCATTAAATGTATATATAGCTAATAAATGTAGCTATGGCTATATTTACTATTAATTTTTTTCAAATTTTATGATAAAAATAGGTATGTCATTCAGCAAAGTCCGAAATGCTCATAAAACAGAAAACACAGAAGATTATTTAGAACTAATTGCAGAACTTTTAAATTCCAAAGGAGAGGCTCGTATCGTTGATATTGCTGAAAGCTTGGGTATTGCGCAGGCTACAGCCAATAAAACAATCCAAAGATTACAAACACAGGGTTATATTAAAAGAGAACCCTATCGATCGATATTCTTAACTTTTAAAGGTCAGAAAATAGCAAGTGAATCAAAAAAAAGGCATAATATAGTTTACAATTTTTTACTAAATCTTGGTTTAGACAAAAATACGGCCTCTGAAGATGCTGAAGGAATTGAACATCATGTTAGTGAAAAGACACTTCGAAAAATGGATAATTTTAACTCGAAAAAATAAATTTAAACTATTGCCAAATCAATTTTATCTAGTGTATAAAAAAAGAAGGGACACGGCGAATATCCCTTCTTTTATAGTTGGTTTATGGATAGAAAATAAACCTAATAAATAAATATCCGATTCTCGGTTTTGGCTCAAATTTTTTAATTAAAAAACCTAAATTTTAATATTTTTGTAACAAAATAATTTTTATTTTTATTTTATTTTTGAAATCCTTGTTCAAAGGTAAATAATTTACAGGTCTAGAAATTTTATTGATTTTTAATGACATTTGATATTTTTTTAAAATACTTAAAAAATTTTGTTTCTCCCATAAATCTATTCTATGGGTAAATAGTACAAAGCCTTTTTCTTTAATATTTTTATTAATATTAGCAAAAAATTTGTCAAAGTTTTTACAATACGTCATAGAACCAATCAAAGAAATGAGATCAAATTTTATTTTATAATGATGTAATTGTTCAAAGTTTTTTATTTGTAGTTTTTTATAAATTTTTTTTCCTGATGAAATTTTTAAGCTTTTTTTTGAAATATCTGATCCATAAATATGACTTTTTGGATAAACTTTTTTTAATTCTGCACCAAACAAGCCAGTTCCACATGCTAGATCTAAGATATTTTTTGGTTTAAAATTATTTGTTTCTTTTAAAAATTTAATACTTTTTTTGGGTGCTTGATAATTCCATAACTTAAGTGTTGAATCATAATTTTCTGACCAATCATCATAATATTTTGTTATTTTACTCAAATTGCCAACACCTGAAACTAATGATTTAAAATTACTCATATTTTAAAGAAGGAATTTTTTTTCTTATTTTTTTTACATCAGAAATATTAATAGTTGAGTTAAGAATTGTAGGTTTATTTTTGGTACTATTTACAATATTTCCCCATGGATCTGCTAAGAGAGAATATCCATAGGTTTTTCTTTTCATATGATGATTTCCACACATACCTGTTGCTACAATAAATATATTATTCTCTATAGCTCGTGATCTATTCAAAACCACCCAATGATCTTTTCCGGTTGGTCTAGTAAAAGCAGCAGGAACTAAAATAATTGAACAATCTTTTTTAGCAAGCTGCCTATACAAATTAGGAAATCGTAAATCATAACAAATTGTCATTCCCAATTTAATATTATTAATTTTTGTAAAAATTATTTTATTGCCAGCTTTAAACAAAGATGATTCCTGATGTCTTTCTTTGTTATTAATTTTAACGTCAAACATATGGATCTTATCATAAGTTTTTTCTATAAAACCATTATTGTTTATAAAATAAGATCTATTCACAAGTTTTCTTTGATTTTTAACTTTTAAAAGTAAAGAACCAAGATTGATGCTAACTTTATTTTTTTTTGCAAAATCTTTTGCCATTTTCAAAACTGGACAGGTGTTTTGATACGGAGCATTTGATATTAAATAATTGTTATCATTAGTAATAATATTTGAACATTCTGGTGTACAAATTAAGTGAGGTTTAAATTTTAATGTATTATAAAAACTTTTCTCAAGAATCTCTGCATTTAAAGTTGTTATATGACTTGCTTGAAATTGAACTTGAGATATTTTTAATTTATTCATTAATTTGATTTAAACTTAAGTAAAAAAACAAATCCAGAAGTAAAGACAATAATAGATAGTAAATACATATTTAAAGTAAGAGAAAATTTTTCTGCAAGAAAACCAATCGCTGCTGGCATAATCATTGTAGAAGATAATCCAATAGTTATCAGATTAGTTACAGTCATAGGAATACTCTCATTAGACTGCATGACAGCCTGGCGAATAACTATAGGTACCAAGTTTGCTATAGCAAATCCATAAATACATAAGACTCCTAATATAATATAAAAATTGTTTGTTAATAAAGACAAAAGCATTATTGATGCTCCAATCATTACAAAATGACATCCTACAACTTTTTCAGTAAATAAATCAATTAAGGAGTTAGAAAATAAATTAGCTAAAATTCCCCCAATACTGAAAAATATTAATCCCATACTTGCAAGATAAAGAGGGGTATTTAAATCTTTTGATAGCCATAATGTAGACCAATCCATTATTATACCACCAGACCCAAAAACAAAAAATAATAAGAACCCAAATATAAGAACATTTGATTCTGGGATTTTAAATTTTTCACCTTTACCTTTGAAATCTAAATTACTTGGTAATCCCAAATGAAGAACTAATAGTGCAACTAAAATTGAAAAAAAAGATAAAACAAGAAAAAACATAAAAGGCTCAAAGCTATACCGCATAATTATACCGGCTAAACCTCCACCAACAAGAATACCAATGTTGAAACCCATCGCATAATAAGGAGTAATAATTTTCTTAAAATGCTTTTCAATTAGTTGGCAATGTATCCCTCCAATTGGTCCAGAAGCACCCCATCCAATCCCTGCTGGAATAAAAGTTAATAAAAAATACAAATATGATGGAGATATAATTGATAGTAAAGTAGAAAAAGTAATAAGCGGAAAAGCTAAAGACATTACTAGCTTTGTTCCGTATTTTGGTACAAGTATTCTTCCAGCAATTTGGTTTGATAATACAAAAAAAATCCCAAAAATTAATATTGAAAAACTCAAATCAGATTCATCAATTGATAACCTATTCATATTCCATGGTGTAATGCCAAAATAACATCCAACAACAATCATAGGGTAACTTGATGTTATTATTGAAGCTAAAGTTGCTCTTCTAAATATCTTATTTTCTTCTAACAAAATTTATTACCAACGATGATGTACATCCTCATAGAAATATTTTGTATAGATATGACTTATTTCATCCATCAAAGAAGAAATTTCTTTAATTTCACTGGAGGCAGTATTTAGATCAACATGATCTTTGTTTTTTGCACCTGGAATTACAACACTCACAGCCTCATGCATTAAAATCCATTTAAGAGATAATTGAGAAAGAGTTACTTCATTTGGAATAATATTTTTAAGTTCTTCAACTGCTTCCAGAGCTTTTGAATAATTGACCCCAGAGAATGTTTCACCAACATCAAATGCATCGCCGTTAATATTATAATTTCGATGATCGTCAGAGGCAAATGAAGAATTTTTATCAAATTTTCCTGATAACAAACCACTAGCAAGAGGAACTCTAATTATAATTGCTACTTTTTTTTCTTTTGCTATTTTAAATAATTCTTCTGCAGGTTTTTGTCTAAAAATGTTAAATATAACTTGAATAGACTTTGTTTGAGGTTTTTGTATACATTCTAATGCTTGATCAACTGTTTCAACACTAAAACCATAATTTTGTATTTTTCCTTTACCTACTAAATAATCTAACATTTCAAAAGTATGATCTGATGAATAAACTTCTGTTGGAGGACAATGCATTTGTAAAAGATCGATTGTTTCAATATTAAGATTTGATAAAGATCGGTCTACAAATGACTCCATTAAATTTTTATCATAATAACCATTTGCAACGTGTGGGTTAATACGTCTACCAGCTTTTGTTGCTACATAAATTCTCTCAGAAATAGAATTTATAAAATTTCCCACAAATTTTTCACTTCTACCATCACCATAAACATCAGCTGTATCAAAAAAGTTTACTCCATTTTCAAATGATGATTGTAATACCTCATTTGCCTTCTCTTCACTAACATTTCCCCAATCAGCACCAATTTGCCAACAGCCTAAACCTATTTCAGATATATTCCAATCAAGAGAGCCAAATTTTCTATATTTCATATTTTAATTTAAGATTATCTGTTCTGTTACTAAAGTTCCATTATCAACAACTAAACCTGCTCCACCTCTAAGAAAAGGAGAGTTATCATCCTCAACTTCAATAATAACTTTATCATTAATATGTCCAATAATTTTATTTTTCATTACTGTCATTTTTAAATTATATTCTTTAAAAAATTCTACTTCAAATTCTTCTTCTTTTAATATTTTATAATCATTATTCATCTTTCCAATACGTAACTTATTCCCTTTACAAATTTCAAAGGTGTAGTATTTATTTACACCTTGGACTCTTGATACTATTCCTCCAGAGTTACTAGACTGCAACATAATACTTGATGCAATTGAATAATTTCTCCATAAATCTGTTCCAGTAAATAAAATTCCCCTACCATTATTTTGGCAAATTCTAAAATTTTTACCTCTCTTTTCCCATTTGTCTAATGATTGAACCCATGCATTTCTCCAAATTTCACCATAGTAGCCCTCTTTTTTTTCTTTACCTCTTTGATAATTTTCTACGTGATCAGGTCTTTTAAATGTTTGTTTTGGCTCTCCTTCAAAATTAACATAGTTAAGAATAATTTCTCCTTCTTTTTTTTCATTCGATGAAATATTAAAACCAATTTGACCTATAGGGTTTGAGTCAGTGTCAGGCACATCCCATGATATTTGTTTTTTTTCATTGCCACTTATTTTAAAAATATTTGAAGAAATTTTTTGAAGTTTATCATTTTCACCCCAATATTTTGAGAATAATGTGATTGAAATTTCATGAGAAAAAATATTTTCTATTTCCAAAGTTACTTTCTGACCTGGAAAAATAGTTGGGCAAGAAATATAATCGTAATGAAAAAAATCATCTCTTTTTTTTCCTTTTAAATCTAAAATTACCTCAGGAAAAAATGTTTCTACATACACTTCCGATGTTAAATCTTCTGAAAGATTTTTATATGTAATTTTTAAACCTCTTTCACCTAATTTAGAATTGTATTCGACATTACTAATTATTGTTTCACAAAACTTATTTCCAACTTTAGTTCGCCAACCTTGTGTTGAATCTTTAATATCAAAATGAAATCTAGCTCCATTTTTAGGTAAATTTTCTTCTAAACCATTAATTTTTCTAGTTGTATTAATTATTTTGTAAGTTTCTGTCAGTGCATCAGTAAGTGTTTCACCTCCTGATGCAGAGGGACAATATAAAATATCATTTATAGGAGATAAATAATCAGGACCTGATTTAAGTCCTTCTATTCCATTTTTAATTCCTAAAATACAACCAACATTTCCTGAATTACAATCAGTATCCCAACCTGCTGTATTCACAATCATCATAGTTTTTTGAAAATCATCATCTCCAAATAATAAAGCCATAATAATTAAAGCATGATTGGGTACCATATGACAGTTACCTAAATATTTATCGTATCCGTAATTTTCAGCAATTTTTTCTCTTGCTTGTTCCCAACCTAAATTTCCAGATCGCCATTCTTGTATATCAGATATTAATCTAAATATTACTGAATTATCTGGAATATATTTTTTAGCTTGCTCAACTAACTTTGTTAAATCACTTTCAACAAAGGCCATTGACTCTAGAGCAGCTACAACTTGTGCACCATAAATTGCCTCTCCATCATGACTAACACTTGCAGCAAGTTTAGCATAATGAACTGCTCTTTCTGGATCACCAGGTGCTACCATGGCCCAACCATCAATAAAAATTTGAGCTCCTATTTGTTCAGCAATTACCTTACCATTAGTTTTAATTGAACCACTATCAGGCGCATCAATACCCTGTTTTAAATTTTGAAAAGCTGTGTCTTCTGCTGAATGTCCTTTTCCTCCCCACCATAGAATTGTTTTATCTTCAATAATATTATTTAACCACGTTTTACCTATATCTTTAGCAGTAATATTTTTGTTAAAATTGCACTCTCTAAAAGCACGAAGAAAGGTAAATGTGCCAGTAATGTCATCATCAGAGACAGGTAACGGGAAATCTAATTTTTCATTTACATAATAATTAATAGGTCCCAATTCCTTCATTATTCTTTCATAAGACCAACCTTCAAATGGACGTCCAAGAAATACGCCAATTATTTTACCTAATACACCTGCGTAAACCTTTTCCTCAAAATTTTTATCTAACTTAAAAGTCATTATTCTTTTAATCCTCCACTTGTTAATCCTGAAATAAATCTTCTTTGGAACAACATGAATAAAACAGCAATTGGAGCTACCATCATTATAGCAGCTGCACTTTGTAAAGCATAATTATTTTCAAATCTAGCTTGAAATGAAAATAGAATTGTAGCCATTGGTTTAAAATTTGGATCAGTGATAAAGGTAAGAGCAAATAAAAATTCATTCCAAACTGCTAATCCAATTATTAATCCAGCTGTTAATATAACAGGCCATGATAATGGTAAGGCTATTCTAAAAAAAATTTGAAATGTATTCGCTCCATCAAGTTTTGCGGCATCAAATAATTCATCTGGAAGTCTAATCATATAAGATCTAATTAAAAATGTTGCAAAAGGAGCATTTAATGCAGAATATATAATTATCAGCCCAACATGCGTATTTAATAGACTTAACTCTTTCCAAAGCAGAAACAAAGGAAGTATATAAAGCTGAGCAGGTATACTAATACCAACTAATAAATATATTGCTATTACAGTTGATCCTTTTGGGTTTAATTTTGCTAAACTAAAACCAGCTAACAAAGAAACAGCTAGACATAATAAGACTGATCCAAAAACAAGTTTTGCAGAATTAAAAAAAATTTTTGTATATTCTCCAGCAATCCAAGCATCTGGAAAATTTTGTAACCTAATTTCAGATGGAGGACCTAAAGGATTTAAGCCAAACTCACTAAAAGGCTTAATAGAATTGAAAAATAAAACTAAAATTGGTAGTACAGCTAAAAGTGCAAATAAAATTAGTATAAAATGATTTGGAATTGCTTCTTTTCTTCTAAAATTTGAAACTAACATTTATATTTCCCAACCTAATTTTCTTAAAAGACCAAATATTCCAACGATAAATATCACATAAATAAACATTAAAGTTCCAACTGCAGATGCATAGCCAACATTAAATCTAACAAAAGCATGAGTATAAAGATAATTTGCAACAACTTCTGAACTGTATGCGGGCCCACCTCCAGTTAAAATATAAACATAATCAAATACGGGTACTGACCAAATAATTATAATCATAAGACTAAAAATAAAAATTGGTCTAATCATGGGTAAAGTTATGTACCTAAATTTTTGAAACTTGCTGGCACCTTCTATATCGGCTGCTTCATATAAATGATTATCAACTTGATACATTCCAGTTAAATATATTACGACTAAAAATCCCCAAAAATGCCAACCATCCACAAATGCAGCAGCATAAAGTGAAGTTTCTTTGGTGGTAAAGGGAGAAGAGGCTAAAGCTTCAATTCCTATAGACTCAAAAAAACCACCTAATCCATGAATAGGATGGAAAAGATATTTCCAAATTTGGCAATTAACTACACTTGCAAGCATATAAGGAAAAAAGAAGGCTAAACGATAAAACATTTGACCACGTTTAATTCCAGTAAGTAAATAAGCACACATAAGTGCTATACAAACTGGAACAGTTAAAAAAATAATTGTCCATAAAATATTATGAAAAATAGCTTTCTTAAAATATCTATCATCGAAGAGTTCTATAAAGTTTTCAAAACCAACGTAATTTATTTTACCTAATCCGCTCCAATCGGTAAGACATAATGCAAGGCTTAAAATAGATGGAATACCTATTACAAATAAATGAATAAATACTACTGGTATTACAAAATACCAAGCAATGTAACTTTTCTTAGATAAAAAATTCATTAAATTATATTTAAAAGAAAATTATAAAAAAACGAAGCTCTTTGAGCTTCGTTTTTAAAATATATATTAGTCTCTTAATGGAACAGGCAACGTTTCATTTTTCTTTCTTGCCTTATCCCACATTTTTTGATGATCATACATGAAGTCTTCTACAGATATATCACCTGCCCATACAACCTCCATATCTTTCCAGATATGAACTCCTGGCTCAGCTGGCCAGAAAGTCCATGTACAATATCCATAATTACCTTCTCCTGTAATTCTAGCATACTCATTTAAGTAACTAGTTACTTGAGGAGATATTGTGCTAGGAATATCGCTATCATCAAGCAATAGTGGTACTACGAACTCTCCAAATTGGAAGTCACTAGCAATATCAATTACAACATCTTTATTAGACATAATCCAATTTAAAACATCAATTGCACCATCTTTATTTTTTGCAGCAGCATTTACTGACATTGTAGTACCAATTGCAATCATAAAGTTTGGTCCACCTGAGTTGGATGATAGAGATGGTAAAGGAGCCCAACCCCATTCATCACCAGATTGACCAATACCTAAACTTGTTGCTTGGAATGTCCAAGTTCCAATAGTCATCATCGCTGCTCCACGAGTAGCAAATTGTGCATGGAAATCATCCCATCCAATAGCATAGTAGTTTTCTAAACTTCCAGACCACCAGCCTTCATCAACCATGTGTTTTTTAAGAAGTTCTAAAGCTTCAACAAATACTGGATCAGTCCATTCTCTTTCACCAGTGATTGCTTCATAAACAGCTTGAGGACCAGCATAATTGTTTAAATAAATTCCAACCAAATGTTCATGGGTTGGTTGCCAACCAGAGGAACCATATGTGTAAACATCCATTCCTTTAGCTTTAATTTTTCCAGCTACATCTTCTAATTCTTCTAATGTAGTTGGTACTTTCCATCCATTTTCTTCAAAAAGAGTTTTATTATAAAGCATTACCATTGACTCATGAGTTTTAGGAATAGCATATAAACTTCCATCAAAAACTCCTGAACTATATGCCCATGGAATTAATTTATCTTTCCATCCAAATTCGGCAGCATAAGAATCAAGATTTTCCAACATGCCTGCTTCTTGATATTCTTTTACATAAGATGGACCAGGTGTTTCAACAATATCAGGACCCATACCAGCTAGCATTGATGTACGTAAAGATTCTATACGTGTTTCATTTGGCTCAAATTGAATTTCTAATTCATACTTATCTTGAGCACTATTATAAGCATTTTGTAACTTTTCTAAAAATATAGGATCTCTATCAGCATTAGATTCCATAGACCAAGTAACTTTGGTTTTTGAAAAAGCGGAAAAAGATACAGATAAAATTATTGCGGAAACAAAACTTATTATTGTTTTTATCATAATTCCTCCATTTAATACTTATATCTTAAAGAATTTTAGAGCCACTTCAAGTTAATATATTTCAATCAACAATATCTGGGTATGCATTAAATAAATTAGAACTTATTTTTAATAGTAATTTAACGTAAATAATATTAAGGTAATATTTCCATGAAAAACAAATTATTTCAAATATGGAATAAAGGTGAAGCATCAGTCAATGCATGGTTATCTATACCTAATTCTTTTACAGCTGAAGCGTTTGGAAAAATGGGATGGGATTCTGTTACAATTGATATGCAACATGGTCAAAATGACTATTCAACAGCTATTGCGATGGTTCAGGGTTTAACAAATAGTGATACTGTACCTATGACAAGAGTTCCATGGAACGAGCCAGGTATAATTATGAAAATGTTAGATTTAGGTATTCAAGGAATTATTGCACCAATGATTAATACAAAAGAGGACTGCGAAAAGTTTGTTTCATATTGCTATTATCCACCAATAGGTCAAAGGAGTTTTGGCCCTATGAGAGCTCAAGTAGTTTATGGTTCAGATTACTATCAACACGCAAATGATAATATTGTAAGTTTAGCAATGATCGAAACGAAACAAGCAGTGGAGAATCTTGATGCCATTCTCTCGGTTCCAAACTTAACTGGCATTTATATTGGGCCTGCGGATATGAGTTCTTCTTATGGTTTGCCACCTAAATTTGATGTTCGTGAAGATCCGGTATTTTCAAACATTAAAATGATTGCAAAAAAAGCAAAAGAAAAAGGAAAGATTGCTGGTATTCATAATGGATCAGTTAAGTATATGAAAGAAATGATGGAATACGGTTTTCAATTCACCACGTTACTTTCTGATTTTAGAATGATGACATCTCATGCTGAAAGTTTATTAAAAGAATTGAAAGATGTAGATACTAAATCTGATAATACTAGCGCGTATTAATAGTCACTCAATTACTCACTAAATCTTCCTCCATTTTAATTAATTCATACCATCTATTCTCTTTTATATTGAGATCACTATTAAGAAGTTCCATTTTAGAAGTTATTTCTTGGTAGCGTTCATAATTTTCCAAGTATAAATTTGTATCCTTCAATTCATTTTTAATATCTTCTAATTCTTGTTGAATATTTTTTATTTGATTTGGTAATTGCTCTAATTCATATTGAAACTTATATGATAGTTTAGCTTTAGAATTCTTTACTTTGTTATTTACTGAATGTGATTTTTTTGTTTCTTTATTTTTAACAACTTGTTGATTTTCAGATTTTAGAAAATCACTGTATCCACCAAAGAACAATGATACATTTCCATCCTCTTTGAAATGAAGAATTTTATTTACAGTTTGATCTAAAAAATCTCGATCATGCGATACTATTAATAAAGTTCCATTATAATTGGATAACATTTCAGTTAATAGATCTAATGTTTCTAAATCTAGGTCATTTGTTGGCTCATCTAAAATAAGTCCAGTCTTTGGGTTAGCTAATACTTTTGCCAAAAGTAATCTATTTTGCTCTCCTCCTGATAATGTTTGTATCGTATGATTAACATTTTTAGGATCAAACTGAAAATCTTTCACATAACTACAAACATGCCTATCTTTTCCTTGAACTTTTAAATAGTCACCTCCAGAGGGTACTAAGATATCTTTAATAGATTTTCTACCATTAAGATCATTACGCATTTGATCAAAATAAGAAAATTCTAAATTTTTTTTGAGCTTGATTTTACCTTTAAAAATTTTTATTTCATTCAGAATTGTTCGAAGAAAAGTTGATTTGCCACTTCCATTATTACCTAACAGACCGATACGATCATTTTTTGAAATTTTAATGGATAAATTTTTAAAAACAAATTCACTTTGTTTTGGATATTTCACAAACACTTCTTGAAGTTCAGCAATAAATTTAGATTGATCAGTAGACTTTTTAGAAACTTGAGGTCTTAAAGATTTAATTGCACTTCTGTAAGATGCTTCATCTTTTTCTAATTGTGCTTTTAATTCTTTAGCTCTTTTTAATCTTTTTTCATTTCGCTTAACTCGCGCCTTTACTCCTTTATTTGCCCAGTCGAGTTCAATATTAACAAATTGCTTTCTATTTCTTAATTCTCTATATTCTTGATCAAGTAACTCCTCTGACCATTTATCAAAATCTTTAAATCCTCTTGGGCTTACCCGTAATTTTCCTCTATCTATCCAAAAAACTTTATTAGTAAAATTACTTAGAAAAGTTCTATCATGACTGACACATATAATTGTCTTATTTAAATTTCGTAAATAACTTTCTAACCATTCAATACATTGCAAATCTAGATGATTGGTTGGCTCATCTAACAGCAAAACATCTGAGTCTTTTAATAAAGATCGAATTAAATAAACTTTTCTTTTTTGACCCCCTGAAAGATCTTCAACATTAGCATATTTGTCTAAATTTAGTTTATTGCAAAATATATCAACAAAATGTTTATTTTGTTCATTAAGTAAGTCTGAAAAATTCTCTTCAATGGTTTTGTTATCTAGCTTTTCAAATTTTTGATTAAAATATCCAACTTTAAGACCAGGGTAATTCCATAATTCTCCTGCATCTAAATCTTGATCGCCATAAATAGTTTTCATTAAGGTAGTTTTTCCAACACCATTCTTACCAACGAGCGCAATCATATCACCCTTATGTAAATTTAGATTTAAATCTTGAAAAATTACTTTTTTTCCAAATTTAATTTCTACTTCTCTGAGTGAAAATAATAAATCACTTATCACGAATTAAAGTCTTATATAATTTTATAATAAACAACTATAAAATCTAATATCATAAATATTATAAACAAAATTGCTACTCTAAGAAGAGACCATTGACCTTTAGGAAAAATATATTCAAAAAATTTCATAATTAACTCTATAATTGATTTTTTGATTGAAGAAAAATTAAATTAGCGGGCAAATGCCCGCATAATTATGATCTACTATAAATGTAGAAAGCTAGCGTAAATAAAGCAGTTAAAACAACATTTACATACGGTGTAGCACCCGCAATGACTCCCGTAACAATATGAAATAAGATAATCCCAGTAAATAAAAGACTACCAAAAGCAAATAACATTCCAATTGATTTAAGATTTTCTGCAGCAATATCTGGAAATCTCCAGCTCCAAATACCAACTACAAAAAGCACAACACCTGTAAACTGACCAAATGTAATTAAGTCTGGCGTAGCCTCCCAACCAGTGCCAAGTGCAATCCAAATTGATCCTAAAAATAATGAGCCCAATCCATTAACTATTAATACAACACCTTGAATTTTAAAAAGTAAACTAAGATTCATTTATCCTCCTTCAAATATAAAAAACTAAATATTAAAGATACAGATTCTGTAAAAACTTTTTGTATTAATTTATAATACTTAATAATTACTATTTTTCATTTAATCGTAACCATTTAATACAATCTTCAAGCCTATCATCCCCCCAAAATACTTCCTTTCCATCGTATATAAATGTAGGACTTCCAAAAACTCCTTTTTTATAAGCATATTCAGTATTGCTTAAGTATTTATCTTTTATTTCCTGTGCATTAGCTTTCTTTATAGTATCATCGGTATCCAAGTTTAGTTCTTGAAAGATTTCATTTAAATTTGGTTGTGTAGCTGGTTCTTTCCCTTGCTGAAACCACCTTTGATATGTTTTGTAAACATAATCGACTCCCCATCCTTCATTCATTCCAAGAATTGCTATTTGATTTGCCAAATCGAACTCTTTTAATGGGTATGGTGCAGGAACCTTTGCTTCAAAACCATAAAATTTTGCGCGTCTTTCAATATCTCTCCACATGTAATCTGATTTTATCTTTTTTGCTGGTGGAGTGAATGGAATGTTATCCATATCCATCATAATTTTTCGTACACTAAAAGGATTCCAATTAAATTTCAGGTTTTCTTTTTTTGCAACCTCATGCAATCTATTTACAGTTAGGTAAGTATATGTACTTCCTATTGAGAACCAAAAATTAATTTCTTTCATAAATTTATATTATAAATTATTAATTTTTTTTCAATAATTATTACAAACTAATAATAATTTATAATCATTCTAATTTTGTTTGGTTAAAATAAATAAAAGAACCAGAAGTTTTTTCAATATACTGGTTAATTAAAAACTATAATTATTATTAAAATTAAATACTTTTAATATTTCATTAACAATTTCATAATATTATCCAAATTGATTACAATTAAAAAAAAGGAGGTAACATGATTGTAGGAAGTTGGACATACAGCATATCAAACTCAAATGCTATAAAAGCATTTAATACTGCTGCTACTTATTTTAAAAAATATGGTGCGATTGGAGCATCAATTGGAAATCATCTTGGTAGGGATAACGGACTATACAGTGTGAATATAGGATATGAAAATTATGCTCATTTTGGTGAAGTTGATGATCAAATCTCTAATGATGAAAATTGGGCAAAAGATATGGAGCCATATTTTTCAGACACAAAGTGGGAAACAAATAACTTTTATGAACCTATGATTCATACTATGCCATCAGATGCTGGGATTAAACCAGTTTTTGCTAATTGGATGTTTTTTCATAAAGATATCAATTTAATAAAAGAAAAAGGTGATATTTTTATAAAGGCATGGATGGATAATGGTGCAACAGGTGGCAGTGTAGGAACATTAAATGGAAAAGATAATGGGTCCTATGGATTTAGTGTACGATTTAATAACATGAAAGAGTATGGAGCTGCTCAAGACAAATTAAATGGAGATGATTATTGGTCTAATCATAAAGAATTTTTGGATGAGGTAGAACCACAAGGAATGAGTCTAGTACGAATACTAGAAACCACCTGGGAGTAATTTATTAAAAAGTAAAATTAGCGGATATTGATCCGCTAATTACATTTCTTTTCTTAAATAAATTTTGTGATATTACTCATTTTAAGCTGATATAGTATAATGGTTATTACAGGCCGTTGGTAACGGTCAGATCCAAGTTCGATTCTCGGTATCAGCACCATTTTTAATGAAATATATTTTTATAATATTAATTTTATTCTTAAGTATAGAGATTATGGCTAAACAAATTTCAGAACTCAATTGGAAAAAAAGATTACTACTTGTATCTTATCAAAATGAAAATGATCTGATATTTGATCAAAGTACAAAATTTATTTCCAATTACAAATGTGAAATTAATGAAAGAAATTTAAAAATTATTTTTTTTAAAAATTTTAAAAATAAAGAATACGCAACTCCCATTTTTATTGAAGATAAATATGGTATCTGGCTAATTGGTTATGATGGCAATATAAAAGATTATACGGAAGATGATAAAATATTTTTAGGATTGTTTGATCTTATAGATTCGATGCCAATGAGAAAAAATGAAATGATTGATGATAAATGCTAGAGATCTATTTTTGAATATTTTCGTAAATACTTTTCTCAATCTCAGAATAGGCTCTTAAAGATACTTCGTTCATATATGGTAACATTTGCATAAATATTGCACATCCTATTTTGTTTTCAAAATCAATCCAAAAAAAACTATTAAAGATTCCTGTCCAAAAAATACTTCCTATTGGCCTACCTTCAAGAGTTTTATTTTTATTTATCATAAAACCATATCCAAATTTTTTTTCAATATTATCATCGTAATCTAAGGAAGCGGATAACTCTTGATCAACTGAAGGCATCCTTTTTACTTCAAGATCTCCTATTTGATTAGTTTTCATCAAATTGATAGATTCTTGAGATAATATGTTATTTTTTTCACTCAAAAATATACGCATAAATTTTGCATAATCTTGTGCGTTTGAAAATAAACCGCCTCCTCCTGCATGAAATAACCTATTAATTTTTTCTTCTTGATAAAAAGTAATGTCTTTATTAAGCGTTAATTTATTGTCTAAATAATCATAAACAAAAGCCAAATTTTCAAATTTATTTTCATCCAAATGAAAGGTAGTATTATTCATTCCAATTTTATCAAATAAGTTTTCTTTCATATAATCATTTAATTTTTGATTAGATAATTTTTCTATTACATGTCCAAGTAGATCAATTCCAATTCCATAATTCCATCTTGTACCTGGTTCAAATAAAATAGGTGCATCAAGAAAATCCCCTCCATCATCTTTTAAATCTTGTAATAATTGATTATCTACTAAATATTTAATTTCAGCATTAAGAAATTGATAACCATACCCTGACGTATGAGTTAAGAGATGTTTGATTTTAATTTTTGATTTAGGTTTTTTATACTGAACATTGTTATCAACAATTTCAATAATTTTTACATCAGCGAAGCGTCTATCGATATCCTCAAGGTTGGTTTCTAGACTTATTAAGTTTTTTTCAATTAGTTGAAAAATACATAATGAGGTAATTGGTTTCGTCATTGATGCTATTCTTACTATTGAGTTTTCATTAAAAGATGTCATTTTTTTTAAATGTGTATGGCCATGGTATTGTTCAAAAATATTTTTGTCTTTATTTGTTATTATTACTGATAAACAAGGAATCTTATTATTATCAAAGATATTTTTAATTTTGGTACTTAGTATTGTGAAATCCATATAATCAAAAAAGATTTTATAATTATTCTAATATAATAATATTACATTTTTTTAAAATTATTTATTATCAATAGTAAATTTAGAAGAGTGATTAGCGAAAATAAAAATGCATTTATACTAATTGTTTGTAAGTTAGTTTCCCCTGGGCTGTTTGTTATGACATATCTCCAGAAATTAATAGATACTAAAAACTGTAATACGAAAATACAATAAATAAGAGGTGATTGTTTATCAATTCCTCTAAAAATAATCGTTATTAGTGCTACTACAAAAGATAAAAAAATTATGCCAATTATCTCAGATAATCCTGCAACTGCATGATTAAAGAAACCTAAATTATTTAAAGCAAATTCATCAGTGTATACAAGAAGTTGGATTGAATAGTATGAAAAAAAAATAATATTAATGATGATAATTAAAAGATCTATTTTTTTGATCATAACTGTGTATCATAGATCATAATTAAAAAATCAATATGGAAATTACATTATACTATTTCAAAATACCTTTTTGGAGAGCTGAGGTTGCGCGTTTAGCCCTATTTATTGGTGATATTCCTTTCAAAGATTATCGCTTTGAAAGTCAAGATACGGAAGCGCTAAAAAAAGATGGGAAACTTCCTAACGGGCTAATAGCACCATTTAAGCAGTTACCAGTTTTAGATGTTGATGGTATAATTTTTGCACAAACTGGAGCAATTGCCAGATTTTGTGGAAAGTTATCAGGTTTATATCCAAAAAATAATGATTTTGAAGCAGCACAAATTGATCAAATAATTGATGCAGCACAAGACATTAACTATCTAGTAACTCTGTCTGGCAGAGATAAAGAAAAGGAAAGATTAGAATTAGCTAGAAAAATATTAGCAACAAAACATTTACCAAAATGGTTTCAATTTCTTGAAAATTTACTTTTAGAAAATAAAGATTCTAATTTCTTTGTTGGTAAAAAAATTTCTATTGCTGATTTAGCAATTTGGAGATTGCTGGGATGGTTAAGTTCAGGCCTTTTAGATGGTGTTCCAGCTAACATATTAGAACCCTATGAGAAATTAAATAAATTGAGAGAAGAAGTGTATAAGCATCCAAAAGTTAATGAATGGATGCTTAAAACGTATGGAAAAATAATTTAAAGTAATTCTTAAGTTTTTTTATAAGTTCCAGAGGCTTCCACTGCTTTTTTTACAGTACTAACCATATCAAATTTGGTATCTAAAATGATTAATTCATTTAACATTCCTGATTGTAAAGCTGTAACCTTCATGGCAAGCATTGTTTCATAATCACCTTCTGCTGTAGCAATCATGTCAAAGTCACCTCTTACAAATTCTAAACTATGTAATTTACCTCCAGCTTTTTCAGCAGCACTTCCAACAATCGCTGCTCTATCTTGATCTGGATTACTCATATAACCTTTAACGTATTCTGGACTTAATTTTCCGATTAAATAAAATTTATTCATATTACTCCTTTCAATTTGATGTTATTGATTAATAAAAATAATAAGTGAAGTTAAAATAAAAAAATTAATAAATTATGACAGCTTTAAGCGTAAATGTGAATAAATTTGCTTTAGTGAGAAATGCAAGAGGTGCTGACTTACCAAACTTGATTGATATTAGTAATAAATGTTTAAACTTTGGTGCTGATGGAATTACAGTACACCCTCGCCCTGATGAAAGACATGCAAAATTTTCTGACCTAGAGCCATTAAAAAATTTATTGGCAAAATTTGAAAATAAAGAGTTCAATATTGAAGGATATCCATCAGATTTTTTTGTTAAAAAAGTAATTGAGGTTAAACCAGATCAAGTCACATTAGTGCCAGATCCACCTGGTGCATTAACCTCTTCATTTGGTTGGGATTGTCATGAAAATAAAGAATTTCTTCGAGATATTGTTAGTGAATTTAAAAAAAATAAAATTCGTGTTTCAATTTTTATAAATCCATCGATTAAAACACTGGAAAATTTAGAAGTTATACAAACTGATAGAGTTGAACTTTATACATACGATTATGCTCATAATTTTATAGAGAATAAAGATACTGCCATAAAGTCCTATATAGATGTATCAACATATTTAAAAAAAGAATTTCCTAAAATTAAATTAAATGCAGGCCATGATTTAAATTTGGAAAATTTAAAATTTTTCTTAGAAAATATTAATGATATCGAAGAAGTTTCAATAGGTCATGCTCTGATCTGTGATACCTTTGAATTTGGTTTAGAAAAAACAATTAAAAAATATTTATCTCTAACAAAAAATTAAATGACTTTTATCTTTTGGCTTCAATTTGCCTTAGTATGTATTGCTGGAGCTATGTCTCCTGGGCCTAGTTTGGCATTAATTATCAGAAACAGTGTTACAATTAATAGATATGCTGGCATTCTGACTTCTATTGGTCACGGGATTGGTATGGGGGTGTACGCAATTTTTGCAGTAACTGGTCTAATAATTATTTTAACAACAAATGAAATACTATTTCAATTTATACAAATTATTGGAATTCTATTTTTATTATTTATAGGCTTCCAATTTCTTTTTAAAAAAAATCAAGAAATTGACCATATAAATAATCAAAAACATTTTAATTCATTCTTACAGGGATTTTCTATAGCAATTTTAAATCCTAAAATTCTCATATGGTTTTCTGCAGTATTTTCACAATTTGTAAAAATAGATGCATCTTTTTTTTCACACTCAATTCTTGTCATTACTGCATCTTTAATAGATGGTATTTGGTATATTATAGTTACAGTTATAGTAACAAGTTACGGAATGGGCAATTTTTTTCAGAGAAGAAAAAAATTTATTCAAAAAACATCGGGAATAATTTTAGTTTTAATTGGTATACTTCTAATTATAGATTTCTTCCAAAACTCTTAAGATATTTTTACCCATAATTTTTTCAATTTCAGTATTTTTATATCCTCTTTTTTCTAAACTTTCTTGAATTATCATGTGATCTAGACAATCGCTCCATTTATTTGGCAAACAATCAAGACCATCATAATCACTGCCTATACCAACATAATCAATACCTATTTGATTAATTACATACTCAATATGATCAACAAATATTTCAATACTCGGACATATATTTTCTAATTTTTTTTGGAGAAAATGTTGTTTTGCGATCCATTGAGATGTTTTGTTTGAATATTTTCTTTCAATAGAATTTAATTCATCAATATATTTTTTTCTTTCTTCGGTTTCTCTTTCTTTAAAAGATTTATCAATAAAGAAAGGGTATGGATTAAGACCAATCAAACCTTTTACTTTTTTAATAGCTTCAATTTGATCATCTTTTAAATTACGAAAATGAGGACACAAATTATAAACACTAGAATGTGAGGCTATAAAAGGTTTAGTACTTATTGATGCAATATCCCAAAAACTTTTCTCTCCAATGTGCGAAACATCAACTAACACATTATTATCTTGGCAAATAGAAATAACTTCTTTCCCAAATTCATTTAAGCCATGGCTTTTCAGCTTTGAAGAATTGTATGTCTCATCATAATTTGATGAAACCCATTCCAAAGAATGGTTCCAGGTTGGGCCGAAATAGAAAAGACCCCTTTCAATAAAATGATATAAATTATTAATATCATTTTCTAAACCCTCTCCACCTTCCATTGAAATTGGAAGCATTAACTTATTTTTTTCTATTGCTTCTCTAATATCCGAGAGTTTTTTTGGAATGACAATTTCTTCATGTGATGAAATTCTTTCAATCTCATCATACATTTTATCAGCTCTTTTAAAAAAATTTGGTTCTTTAGAATTACTTGAGACCCAAATAATTAAAATTTCTAAATCAATTTCAGATTTTAATAACCTTGGTATATCCGTATGCCCGTGCGATGTAGGTTTAGTAACATCTTCACCTTCAATAACTCTTTGCACAAGATCATTATGCAAGTCAGCTACAAACATTTAATTATTTAATAATCTCCATTTTAATAATTTTATCTGGATCGGCAGGTGGTTCACCTCTTGTGATATTATCTACATATTCCATACCTTCGGTAACTTGAGCCCAAACAGTATATTGACCGTCTAGAAAAGAGCAGTCATTAAAACAAATGAAAAATTGACTATTAGCACTATTTGGATTTTGAGCTCTGGCCATGGACACTGCCCCTCTTCCATGATTTTCTGAAGAGAATTCAGCTACTATATCAGGAAGTTTTGAACCACCTGTACCGGCTCTTGATAGATTAAAATCGTCATTAGTTGAATTTCCAAATTCTACATCTCCCGTCTGAGCCATAAAACCATCAATCACTCTATGAAAAACGACTCCATCATACTGACCTTCTTCAATAAGTTGCTTAATTTGTTTGACATGTTTTGGTGCTACATCTGGTTTTGTCTCTATTACAACAACACCATCTTTAAGTGTCATGTGTATAATATCTTTTTTTTCATCAGCCATTAAAATCTCTCCTTTTAAAAATATTGAGAAAATGAAGATGAAAATAAATAGTTTTTTAAATTTAATCATATTTGTTTTCTTTACCTTCACCCAAATTGTTTTATATATATGTAATGCACATCTTTGAAGAAAATATCAAGAAATTAGATTTAAATATTCCTGATATGCCAACACCACTGGCAAATTACGTTCCTTATAAAGTTTCAGATAGTACTGTTTATGTATCAGGTCAAGGACCAGTAATGGATGGAAAAATTCTCTATAGTGGAAAAGTTGGTGTAGATATTTCTGAAGAAGATGGAATTAAAGCAGCTGAAATTTGCTGCATTAATATTATCGCAGCTCTAAAAACATCCATAAATGGTGATTGGGACAGATTAGACAGCTTTTTAAAACTTGGGGGTTTTGTTAATTGTAATGACAACTTTACTGATCAACCTAAAATTATAAATGGAGCATCAGATTTATTAGTTAATATTTTTGGTGACAAAGGAAGACATGCGCGGTTCGCAGTTGGTTCAAATGCTCTTCCACTCAATATATCTGTTGAAATAGACGCAATAATTAAAATTAAATAAATACTCCATATGAGTGAACATTTTTTTTGCTCTTCGCTCAGTAACATCAAAAGTTCTGATTGGAACGAATGTGTTGGTAATGATCATCCGTTTTTACAATATGAATTTCTTTATGCTTTAGAAAAAAGTAATAGTGCAAATACCAAAACAGGTTGGCAGCCATATCATTATATAGAACAAGAAAATGATAAAATTATCTCATTATGTCCACTTTACATAAAGAATCATTCTTTTGGAGAATATATTTTTGATCATTCTTGGGCTGATGCTTATCATCGATATGGAATAAACTATTATCCAAAACTTCAATCTGCAATACCATTTACACCAGTAACTGGTGATAGAATTGTTTTAAACAAATCAGTAAAAGATAAAAGGACAAAGCAAGTTCAAGTAATTAATAATATGATAGAAGAGGCAAAAAAAATAAATGTTTCTTCTCTCCATTTTAATTTTGTCAATGATGCATCAAATTGGAATGAAATTGATAATATTATGGTTAGATCAGGAATACAATTTCATTGGAACAATAATGAATATAAAAATTTTAATGAATTCTTAAATGACTTATCCTCAAGAAAAAGAAAAATTATTAGACGAGAAAGACAATGTATTGAAAATAATAATTTAACTGTAAAATTACTTAATGGAGATGATATTAAAGAAGAGCACATAAATTTTTTTTACGATTGTTACTTAGATACTACTGGAAGAAAATGGGGATCTACGTATTTAACTAAAGAATTTTTCTTTGAAATATTAAATAATTTTAGAAAAAAAATATTACTAATAATGGCTTATCAAGAAAATAAAATGGTAGCCTCTGCAATCAATTTTATAAGTAAAACTCATTTGTATGGACGATTATGGGGATCAAAATATGAAGTGCCATTTTTACATTTTGAACTTTGTTATTATCAAGCAATTGAATATGCGATTCAAAATAAGATTCAAATTGTGGAAGCAGGAGCTCAAGGTGAACATAAATTGCAAAGAGGTTATGTGCCTACAAAAACATGGAGTGCTCATTGGATAAAAGATCAAGAGTTTAGCAAAGCTATTCAAAACTTTCTTGATAATGAAAGTCAGCTTATTGATAATCAAAAAGAAAAATTAGAAGATTATCTTCCTTTCAAAAATTAGGCTAATTCTTTTTTTACTTCTTGTTTATTAGAAAATTCAAAGTTAATTTTTTTATCTTTACATGTAATTTCAACATGACCACCTTTAGCAAGTTTACCAAAGATAAGTTCTTCAGCCATCGGTTTTTTAACTTTTTCTTGTATTACTCTTCCTAATTCTCTAGCACCATATACTTCATCATAACCCTCTTCAGCTAAAAATTCCTTTGCCTCTTTATTAATCGATAATGAAACTCCTTTGTCCTCAAGCTGTGCTTCAATTTCTATAATAAATTTATCTACTATAGAAAGTACTATATTTTTAGATAAATGATTAAAGTGGATAATTGAGTCTATGCGATTTCTAAATTCTGGTGAAAAAATTCTATTTATTGCATCGCTACTATCATCGTTAGATCTTTTTGCATTAAAGCCAATTTTGTTTTTAGATACATCAATTGCACCAGCGTTAGTTGTCATGATCAATATAACATTTCTAAAATCTATAGTCTTGCCATTGTGATCGGTTAGTTTTCCATAATCCATAACTTGTAAAAGAATATTGAATAAATCATAGTGAGCTTTTTCAATTTCATCCAATAACAATACACAATGAGGATTTTGATCAACGCCGTCAGTTAATAATCCACCTTGGTCGAAACCTACGTAACCAGGAGGAGCTCCAATAAGTCTGCTCACGGTATGACGCTCCATATATTCTGACATATCAAATCTAAGCAGTTTGATACCAAGTGTATTGCTTAACTGTTTAGCTACCTCAGTCTTCCCTACCCCGGTAGGCCCAGAAAATAAATATGAGCCAATTGGCTTTCCATCTTCTCTTAGTCCTGCTCTTGCCAACTTAATGGAAGATGATAATTCTTCGATAGCTTTGTCTTGACCAAAAACAAAATTTTTCAAATCTCTCTCTAAATTTTTTAAACTATTTTTATCACTTTGATTAACAGATTTTGTAGGAATTCTTGCCATTAAAGCAACGACTGACTCAATATCTTTAGAAAGAATAATTTTTTTTCTTTTTTCTTCTGGCAATAAATATTGAGAGGCTCCCGCTTCATCGATAACATCAATAGCTTTGTCTGGAAGTTTTCTATCACCTATATATTTATTCGATAACTCTACCGCACTAATTATTGCTTCTGGTGAATATTTAATATTATGGTGTTCCTCATAGTAAGTTTTTAAACCCTCAAGAATTTTGACAGTCTCATCTTTTGATGGTTCCTTAACATCAATTTTTTGGAATCGTCTTACTAAAGCTCTATCTTTTTCAAAATAGTTTTTAAATTCCTTATACGTTGTTGATCCAATACATTTGAGAGTGCCATTTCCTAGAGATGGTTTCAATAAATTACTTGCATCCATTGAGCCTCCACTCGTTGCTCCTGCCCCAATAACTGTGTGGATTTCATCGATAAAAAGAACGGCTTTGTCTTTCTTTTGTAATTCTTTAAGAACTGCTTTTAATCTTTCTTCAAAATCACCTCTGTATCTTGTGCCTGCTAGTAATGCGCCCATATCTAAAGAATAAATTACAGCATCCTCCATAATTTTAGGTACTTTTTTTTCTGTAATTCTTTTTGCTAAACCTTCAGCAATTGCTGTTTTTCCAACACCGGGGTCTCCGACAAATAAAGGATTATTTTTTTGTCTTCTGCATAAAATTTGAATTGTTCTATCCAGTTCTTTGCTTCTTCCGATTAGTTTGTCAATTCTACCATCTTTTGATTTTTCATTTAAGTTAATACAAAACTGACCTAAAGCACTTTTTGGTTTTTGTTGTTCATTATTTTCATTTGTTTGACTATCTACAAATTCTTCATTTTCAAAACTTTCATTACTTTTAGAAATACCATGTGAAATATATTGAACAGCATCTAATCTACTCATATTTTGTTGATGAAGAAAATATACTGCATGACTTTCTTTCTCAGAAAATAGAGCTACAATCATGTTAGCTCCTGTAACACTCTCTCTTCCACTTGATTGCACGTGAATAGCAGCTCTTTGTAAAACTCTTTGAAAACCATTTGTTAATTTTGGCTCTCCAGTAAAGTTATCTTTAAGATTTTCTAAATCATTAATAATAAATTTCTCAACACTTTCTTTTAAATTTGAAATATCTACTGCACACGCTTTAAGTACACTAATTGCATCTTGATCTTCCAAAAGAGAATATAATAGATGCTCTAGAGTTACGTACTCATGCTTATAATTAGTTGCTAATTGATATGCTTCTCTTAATGTTTTTTCTAAATTTTGTGACAGCATTAACTTTTTTCCATTGTACATTGTAAAGGATGTTCATTTTTTTTTGCCATATCCATTACTGATTTACATTTAGACTCAGCTACTTCATAAGTAAATGTTCCACATACTCCAATACCATTTTTATGAACATGTAGCATGATTTGTGTAGCCTCCTCTTGTTTTTTATTAAATATTTTTTCTAATACCATAACAACAAACTCCATAGGGGTATAATCATCATTTAAAAGTAGTACATTATACATGGATGGTTTTTTTGTCTTAGGCTTTGTATCTAATAAAAGGCCTCTTTGAAAATCGTCCTTATTGTTGTTATTATTTTGATCTTCATTTGCCATATTTACTAAATAATATGTTTTAGAATATTTTAAAGTATTTTTCTGTTTGAAAGCATCGAAAACCTTATGTTAATCAATAAAAAATGAAAAAAAATTTATTATTAATCATATTTTTAAATTGCTTTTTAATATTAGGTTTTTCATCAAATATTTTTGCTAAAAAAGCAGCAATCGTTATTGATTTCGACACGGAAGAAGTATTATTCGAAGTTAATGCAGATACGAGGAATTATCCAGCATCCTTAACAAAAATAATGACTCTCTACATAGTTTTTGATTATATAAAAAAAGGAAAGCTAAGCTATGATACTCAATTAAGTGTATCAAATATTGCCGCTTCAAGATCACCAAGCAAGCTTTATTTAGAAGCAGGCTCAAATATAAAAGTCAGAGATGCAATTAATGCACTTATAATTAAATCAGCAAATGATGTAGCAACTGTAGTTTCTGAAAATATATCGGGTAGTGAAAAAGAGTTCGCTAAACTTATGACAAGCTATGCAAAAAATCTAGGTATGAAAAACACAACATTTAAAAATGCATCTGGTCTTCCTAATAGAGCTCAATTAACAACTGCAAGAGATATAGCAAAACTTTCACATGCACTAATTTCAAATTTTCCAGAAGAGTATAAATTGTTTGGTAAAACAAAATTTAGTTATAAGGGAAAGACTTACAAAACTCATAATAAATTAATGTTAAGCTACGAAGGTGCTGATGGAATTAAAACTGGATATATCAAAGCATCTGGTTTTCAGTTAGCTTTTTCAGCTGTAAGAGATGATAAAAGATTAATAGGAATTATTTTTGGGGGTGATACAGGCAGTCAAAGAAACAAATCTTTAAAAATAATAATGGATAAAGAATTTGCTGAATTAAATATTAAGACTAAAAGTAGTAATAAAAAAATAGTTAAAAAAGAAGAGACTCAAAACAATAAAATTGAAAAGAAAAAAAATGCTTATTCCATTGTTGTTGGTACATTTAAATATAGAAATAATGCAGAAAAACAAATCAAATTAATTAAAAGTAAATATCCAGTTTCTACTAAAGATAAAATTTCAAATGTTGTGCTGATAAAAGTTAGTGGTAAACAACTTTATGAGTCTAGGTTTGAAAATTTTTCTAGAAAAGAAGCATATACAGCCTGTAAAAGATTGAAAAAATATAATCGTGATTGTTTTGTTAGACTGTAAACTTATAGTTTACACCGCTTAGAGATAACTGATTTTCGATAATTGCTATTAAAGACTTGAGACCTTCTTCAGAAGTAGACTCTGCTCTACAAGTTAGTTGGTTTTGGGTATTACTAGCTCTCATTAGAAACCATCCATTATCATTTTCAACTCTTATACCGTCGATATCTATTATTTTACCTTCTGTATTTTTTATTCTTTCTTTTATTTCTTCAATAATTAAAAATTTTTTTGTTTCATCTACATCAAACCTTGTTTCAGGAGTTGAATAAGTTTTTGGATATATATTAATTAACTTATTCAAGGATTTTTCTTGATTACATAATATTCGTAATAAGCGTAACGCAACATACATTGCATCATCGTAACCATAAAAATCATCTGCATAACACACATGACCGCTCATTTCTCCTGATAAAGGCGATTTTAATTCTTTCATTTTTTCTTTTATTGGAGAGTGACCAGTTTTAGACATAATAGGCTCGCAATTAAGTTTTTTTGCTTCATCAAAAAATACTTTACTACATTTAACATCCATAATTATTTTTGGGTTATCGTATAAGTTAGCAATTTCTGTGCATAGTAGTAACATGTACTGATCTGCCCAAACTAAATTCCCTAAGTTGTCTACAACACCCAAACGATCTCCATCTCCATCAAAAGCTAGACCTATGTCACAACTGTTATCTTTGACTGACTTAATTAATTGCTCCATATTTTTTGCAACAGTTGGATCTGGATGATGATTAGGGAAATTTCCATCAACTTCTTCATTAATTAATATGTTTTCAGAATTATTTAAATTATTTGTAACTTCCTTAATAACAGCTCCCATCGCGCCATTACCAATATCCCAAGCAATCTTTATTTTTTTATTGAGATTAATATTTTGTAATAATCTTTTAGTATATTCAATTTTTATATCTTCATTAATAATTTCACCTTGTGCTAATTTTAAATTATCCTGAGTAATTAATTTTTGAAGGCCTTGAATGTCTTCGGCATAAAAAGAATGTTTATTTAAAACCATTTTAAATCCATTGTATTCTGAAGGATTATGAGAGCCTGTTACCATTATAGCTGCGTCTGCATTGAGGTGGTAGTGAGCAAAGTAAGTCATTGGCGTAGGCCCCATACCAATATTGATAACTTTTGCTCCAGAGTCTTTTAATCCTTCACAAAGAGCTTGATGTAAATCTGGTGATGTTAATCTTCCATCATAACCAGAAGCAATTATATTAGATTGTAATCTATTAATTACAGTATATCCAAATGTTCTTCCTATTGTATATGCTGTATTTTGATTAATATTATCTCCAACTACTCCTCTAATATCATATTCTCTAAGAACCTCTTTATCAAAATTTTCAATTTTCAATTTATTTTCCAGTTCCATAATATTTAAATCCCAACTCTTTTAAATCTTCTGGGATATAAATATTTCTAAGATCAAAAATTATTTTTTCTTTTAAAATTTTTGATATTTTTTTGAAATTTAATGCCCTAAATTCATTCCATTCTGTTCCGATAATAATGGCCGATGCTCCTTCACAAGCTTCATAAGCAGAATTGAAAAAAATAAGACTAGTATTTTCTTTTTTGGCATTATTCATTGCTTCAGGATCATAGCATTGAACATTATATCCTCTTTCAAACAGTTTAGATGCAATTTTCATGGAAGTAGAGTCTCTAACATCATCAGTATTAGGCTTGAAGCTTAAACCAAGAAAACAAATAGTAGATTTTTTCTCAATATTTGAAATTATTTTATTTAAAATTTTTATTATTCGATCTTGGTTAGATTTATTAACCGCATTAATAATTGATAAATCAATATTTTTCTTTTTAGCAGTTGAGGCAAATGCCTTAACATCCTTTGGAAAACATGAACCACCAAATCCAGGTCCAGCATTCAAAAATTTAGATCCAATTCTTTTATCTATGCCCATTGCGTACGCAACTTGCTGAACATCAGCTCCAACAACTTCGCATAAATCTGCAATCTCATTAATGAAAGCTATTTTTGTAGCTAGAAAACTATTTGATGCATATTTAATTATCTCTGAAGTTTCAATAGATGTAGCTACAATTGGAGTTTCTTTAAGGAATAAAGGTCTGTAAAGCTCCTTCATAATATTTTCTGATTTTTTATTTTCTGTTCCTATAACTACTCTATCTGGCCTGATAAAATCATTAATTGCAGATCCCTCTCTAAGAAATTCTGGATTGGATACTACATCAAAAAGTTTTTGATCAATTTTATTTGAAATAATTTTTTGTACTTCTCTTGTAGTTCCAACTGGAACAGTAGACTTAGTTACAACTAAACAATATTTTTTTATATTTTCTGCAATTTCTTCAGCAACTTGCCAGACAAAACTTAAATCAGCCTCATCCTCTAATCTTCTTGTTGGAGTTCCCACAGTAATAAAAATTATATCTGTATTACCTAAGTTATTTTTAATGGTTGATTCAAAAGTTATTAATTTTGTTTTGTTGATATGCTTATCCAAAAGCTCATCCATACCTGGTTCAAAAAATGGACATTTACCTGATTTAAGTATTTCAAGGCGTTTGATATCGTTATCTACACATGTTACAGAATAACCAAATTCGGCAAAGCATGCTCCAGTTACTAACCCAACATAACCTGTTCCAACGATAGTAAGATTCATTATTTTAAGATTTTTATTTTTTTCTAAATAAACTAAATATACTGATTGTTATAAAATAATATTGATAAAATTACTGGAAAAATATTAATTTTTTATTAATTATATTGAAAAATATGACTAAAGAACAAAAAATACAGACTGGTATTAATAATATTTCAAATGAATGGTTCAGAGCAAATATTGACCGAAAAACTCTTAAAAATCTGTCTAAAAGAACTGATTACGAGGGATGGAAACATATAATCATATTTACTTTATCCCTTTCAGGATTAGGTATTCTATCTGCTTACTTTTGGCAAACTTGGTGGTTTATTCCATTCTATCTAGCGTACTGCATGTTCTGGGGTGGTGCAGATGCTATTTGGCATGAATGTGGTCATAGAACTGCTTTCAGAACACGAAAATTAAATGATTTCTTTTATCATATTGCAAGCTTTATGAATAATTTCGAACCTGTAAGATGGAGATGGAGTCATTCTCTTCATCATAGTTATACTGCTTCAGTTGATCCTCATGATTACGAAGCCGATGGAAGTATCTTTTCTAAACACACACTTTTTAGTTTTTTGATAAATTTTATTCCTGGAATTGGATTTTTTACAATCCATAAATCACTTTATATTGAAATTATAAAACATGCTTTTGGAATTAAAACAGATGTTATGAATGACTGTATCCCCGAAGATAAAATTAAAGATTGTATCAATAGTTCAAGAATTTTTGTTTTTCTTTGGGTTGCAATTATTTCTTCTTCAATTTACTTTTCTTCATTACTTCCAATATTATTATTTTTAGTACCAAAATTCTTTGCTACTTTTAATGGTATTTGGGGTTTAACCCAACATATGGGTTTACAAGAGAATACAAAAGATCACCGTCTCTCTACAAGATCAGTAAGATTGAATCCAATCTTTAGCTTTATATATTGGAAAATGGAGTACCACATTGAACATCATATGTTTCCAATGGTCCCATCTTATAATCTTCCTAAATTATATGAAGTAATAAAAGATCAATTACCAGAACCACAAACATTGTATTCTGCATATAAAGATATAATACCTGCAGTTATAAAAAAATCTAAAAATCCTGACTATTTTATTCCTGTACAAGTTCCAAATAATTAAACTACACTTGACACACCTTGTCCTTTAGTTTTATCTACTACTTTATATGGAGTTAAGAAACTTTATTGATGGTAAGTTCATTGATTCACTTTCTAAGAAAAATATTCCTGTTTTAAATCCTGCAAACCAAAAAATTGTAGGTAATATTGATGAAGCGTTGGATGAAGAAATAGATTTAGCTTTCACAGCTGCAAAAAAAGCATTCAATAAAAGAATTTTAGTCGATATGGATGCAAAAGATAAATCGAAGATGATGAGAGCAATTGCTCAAAAGTTAAGAGAACGAAAAGAAGAAGGAGGTAAACTTCTTAGTCAAGAAAATGGTAAAACGATTAAACAATGTATTGATGAATTTAAAGGAGCTGCCGATACTTTTGATTTTTATGCTGGACTAACAGATAAAATAGAAAATAAACTTATACCTTCTGGACATGATAGTTTGAATTATGTTGTTCTTGAGCCTTTTGGTGTTGCTCTTCAAATCGTTCCGTGGAACTATCCTGTTTCTATTTTTTCAGGCATGGTTGCGCAAAACTGGATTGTTGGAAATACAATCGTAATAAAACCTCCAGAATTATGTCCTATATCTTCTAATTTCTATGGACAAATTTTTAAAGATGTTGGTGTGCCAGAAGGAATTATAAATATTGTTCATGGTTATGGTGAAACAACTGGTCGTAAACTAGTTCAACATCCTGGAAGTGATTATATTGTTTTTACAGGATCACCTGAAGTAGCATCAGAAATTCTTAAGGAAACAGCAGATAGAATTATACCTACTCATTTTGAATTAGGTGGAAAATCGGCAGCTATTATTTATCCTGATGCTGACATTGACAAAGCTGTTGATAGTACAGTTAAGGGAATTTTTAAACCTAATGCTGGTCAAATATGTGTTGCAATGTCTAGAGTTATTGTTCACCCAAAAATAAAAGATGAATATATGACAAAACTAATTGCAAAAACTCAAAAACTTAAAATTGGTGCAGGAGACGAAGAAGGAACTGAAGTAACACCTTTAATTTCAACTGATCAAATGCAAAGAGTATCAAACTATGTTAAATCAGGAGTACAATCTGGTGCGACTTTGACGATAGGTGGGGATAAAGCTGAGAGAGATGATGGAAATTTCTATCAACCAACTATTTTTGATAACGTTAAAGTTGAAGCTACAATTGCTCAAGAAGAAATTTTTGGTCCTGTAACATCAGTATTTGATTTTGAAGATGAAGAAGAAGCAATAAATATTGCAAACTCAACTAAATACGGTTTAGCTTCAGGAGTATTTACTGCTGATGATCAAAAAGCTAAATGGACAGCAGATAGGATACAAGCAGGAATAATTTGGCAAAATGATTGGTTTGTAGATGGTACCAACCTTCCAGGTGGTGGATATAAAAGATCAGGCTATGGAAGAGACGGTGGTGTTGATGGCATTTACAGTCACGGACAAACTAAAAGAATAAGTAAAAGATTGTACTAGTTGACATTCACAGGTATTTTTAGTTTAACAACATTATTATATTTTAATTAATTCATGGGAGGAATTATGAAAATCTTAAAATTATTTTTAATCACAATTTTTCTTCTTCCAGTTTCTATGCATGCTTATGCTGCTCCAACTGGACAAGATCTTGGTGATAAATGGTGCTCAGATGTAAAAATGCATTTTTATGCTGGTGGTCCAGAAGCTGGAGGCTTTGCTGGAATAGTTGCAGCAGGAGCAATGAATGCTATTAGAGATACTGGTGCAGATGCTGAAATTATATACTCTGAATGGGATTTTGAAAAAATGGTCCGTCAACTTAGAGAATCAGTTGGACTTGGAGTAGATGCTATTGCAATGATGGGGCATCCAGGAGATGAAGCTCTAATGCCTTTAGCAAAACAAGCTGCTGAAAAAGGTATTCTAATGACTTATCAAAACGTTGACCCATCAGGTGTAAGAGCAAAATTTGGTGGTGGATACGTAGGAGCAAATTTAGCAACTCAAGGTAAAGCTCTTGCAAGAGAAGCAATTAGGCAATTTGGTTTCAAAGCTGGAGATCACGCTATAGTAATGGTTCCTATTGGAGATTACGCTAGAGCTCAAAGAGAAGATGGTGCAAGAATCATATTTGAAGAACACGGAATGACAGTTACTGTTCTTGATGGACAACCAGCTTATGCTTCAGATCCGAATATGACTATCCCAGTTTTCTCAGCAGCGTTAAATGCAAATCCTGAAACAAAAGTAATTGTTCACTCTGGAAGTGATGTAATGAATGTTGCAGAAGGTATTGCCAAAGCTGCTGGTTATGGACCAAATGAGTTACTTCAAATTGGATTTGATACTAGCCCACAAATTATGTCGGCGTTTGAAAAAGGATATGTTCATCTAACATCTGATCAACAACCTTTCCTTCAAGGGTATCTTCCAGTGTTATCACTTTGTCAAACAGCTGTACTTGGTACTGGTGCAATAAACCAAGATACTGGTGCAGGATTTGTTGATACAAATAACTATCAAGCTGTTAAAGCTCTTGCTGATGCAGGCTTAAGATAGGTAAATATATTGCTAACCCATTTTAATGGGTTAGCATTTCAAAATTTATGGAAAATATCATTGAATTAGATAATGTTACAAAAAGATTTGGCGGTATTACTGCTCTAAACAAAGCATCATTAAAAGTAACCAGGGGTGAAGTGGTAGGTTTAATTGGTGATAATGGTGCAGGTAAATCAACATTAATTAAAACACTAGTAGGCGTTTATAGTCCCGACGAAGGTGATATACTTATAAGAGGAAAAAAAGTAAACGCTTGGAATGCACTCAAGGCTAGAGAATCAGGTATAGAAACTGTTTTTCAAGATAGAGCTTTAACTCCACAACAATCAATAGTTAAAAACATTTTTATGGGTAAGGAACTTCGATATCCATTTGGTTTTATAAAAGAAAAAGAACAAATTTTTGAAGCAAATAGATTAATAAGAGAAATAGGCTTTACTTCCAAATTAATAAATGCTGAATCTCCAGTTGGGAATTTATCCGGAGGTGAAAGACAAGGCGTAGCAATTGCAAGAGCAATTTATAATAAAGCTGAGTTAATTGTTCTTGATGAGCCGACAAATAATTTATCTCTTAATGAAACACAGAAAGTTTTTGATTTTGTCTTAAATGTTAAAAAATCAAATAGATCAGTTCTATTTATTGGTCATAACATTTATCATGTTTACGACATATCAGATAGATTTGTAATTTTAGATAGAGGAGAAGTCGTTCATCAACTCAACAAGAATGAGATATCTACTCCTGAAGAACTCATGAAAATAATGAGAGATACTATAGGGGCACACTAATGAGCAATAATAATTCATATTTAAGTAATTACTTTCACAGAAATGGAAGAGCTTTAGGAAGCATTGGATACTTTGTACTCTTAATGGTAATTTTTTTAATAGGTGCACCAGAAGCTTGGATAAGACCTAACCTTCATCAATCAGTATTTGTAATGATGCCAACTTTGATATTTTTAACTATACCATTAGTTTTTCTAGTTGCATCTGGTGAAATAGATCTTTCCTTTGCCTCTACTTACGCTGTAGCAGCTTACGTATTTGCTTTACTTGTTAAAAATGGAGTTGATCCAGCTATTTGTTTAGTTCTTGGCATTTTTACTGGAGCAGCTATTGGTGCTCTCGTTGGAACATTAATTGTTGTATTTAGACTTTCCTCTCTTGTTGCGTCACTTGGAGTATTATTTTTACTGAGAGGTGTAATTCTTTTATTATCTAACAGCAGATCAATTACGATTATGGAAGTAGAGAACCATTGGATCTACCCTCTTTTGGTTGGAAATTTTTATGGCTTCCCAATGCAAATTTTTTGGGCAGCAATATTTGTAATTTTTTGTTACTATTTTTTTAATAAACATGTTTTTGGAATTCATATTCAGCATGTAGGAGATAATTCTGTTAGTGCTGAACAAATGGGTATTAATGTAAATGCCGTAAAGATTAAAGCATTCATGTTTGTAGGTATTGGCTCTGCAATTGGAGGAATTTTTACAACGATGATTACTTATACATTTTTTCCTACTCAAGGATTTGGTTATTTATTGCTTGCTCTAGCAGCTGTTTTTGTTGGCGGCACTCCTTACTGGGGAGGGTTAGGAACTATTATTGGAGCAGTGTTCGGTGTTGGTATAATTGCCTATATGGAAATAGGAATTATTGCAATTGGTTGGAGTGGTGAGTGGAGACAATTCTTTAACGGATTAATCATATTGCTAGCATTACTAGGACATCGGTTGCACGGAGAAAGAGTTAGATAGTATTAGATGACTAATGTTATAATTTGGAATGAAAATATTCATGAAGTAGAAAATGAAGAAGTTAAAAAAATTTATCCTAAGGGAATTCATGGATGCATAAAAGATTTTTTATCAACTGATAATAGTTTAAAAATTAAAACTGCTACGCTCAAAGAAGATCAAAATGGATTAAGTGAGGAATTATTAAAAAATTGTGATGTTGTTATTTGGTGGGGTCACAAAGCGCATGACGAAGTATTAGATAAAACAGTTGATTTAGTACAACGACGAGTTCTTGAAGGAATGGGCTTGATAGTATTACATTCCGGACATCACTCTAAGATATTTAAAAGATTAATGGGTACTAATTGTAATTTAACCTGGAGAGAATACGGTGAAAAAGAAAGATTGTGGATATGCAATCCTGGCCATCCTATTTGTGAAGGTTTAGAACCACATTTTGAACTAGAAATGGAAGAAATGTATGGTGAGCCTTTTCAGGTTCCATCTCCAGATGAAACACTTTTTACTAGTTGGTTTGAAGGAGGAGAAACTTTTAGATCTGGTTTATTATATAGAAGAGGAAATGGTCAAATATTTTATTTTCGACCAGGTCATGAAGCATATCCAACTTATCATAATATAAATGTGCAAATCGTAATTAAAAACGCAATACATTTTGTAAAACAGAAAAATAAAGTTTTGTGGGAAGATATACATTCTCCAACTCCAAAAAGTAATAGACCAAAACCTATTGAAAAGATTAGTAAGAAAGGTTTTAGTGTAGGACATCCAACAGAAGAAAAATAAAATGAAAATTGGCATTGTTGGAACAGGAAATATCTCTTCAAGACATCTTGATGAATTTAATAATATGCCAAATGTCAATGTTGAAGCGGTTTGTGATACAAATCAAAAAAATTTAGAAATATTTTTATTAAATAACAAAAATGCAGATATCAGAGGATATTTGAGTTTAGAAGAAATGCTTGAAAAAGAAAAAACTTTTGATGGTATTAGTAACACAACACCTGATAAGTTTCATAAAGAAACTACAATTCAAATTTTAAAAAAAGGTTATAATGTTTTTTGTGAGAAACCACTTGCGGAAAATTATAGTGATGCAAGAGATATGGTAAATGCAGCAGTTCAATCTAAAAAAATTAATATGGTTAATTTTACTTATAGAGAGTCAAGTGCATATCAAAAATTAGTTGAAATATTAAAATCTGGAGAAATAGGAAATCCTAGACATGTTAGTGCCTGTTATTATCAGTCTTGGCTTACAAGTAATAAATGGGGTAATTGGAGAGAAGAGGATAAATGGCTGTGGAGACTATCAACGAAACATGGAAGTAACGGTGCTTTAGGAGATACAGGTGTTCATATTTTTGATTTTGCTGTTAATGCTGTAGGTGACATAAAGGAGATATGTACTGATTTAAAAACTTACTTCGATAAAGGAAATAAAATAAAAGAATATACATTAGATGCTAATGATGGTTTCAATTCATTAGTTAGATTTGAAAATGGAGCTATCGGAACAATAACTAATACAAGATATGCAACTGGACATGCAAACTCCTTAATTCTAGAAGTATTTTGTTCAAAAGGTGCCTTAAAAGTTGAACTAGATGAGGAAAGGACTAAGTGGTCTACATTGCATATTTGTATTGACGAAAATATAAATAAAATGGCTTGGGATACAATTGAATGTCCAAAAACTCCAAGTAATTATCAAAACTTTATAGAGTCAATAAAAACAAACTTGAATATGCAACCCGATTTTTATCAAGGTGCAAAAATTCAAAATATAATTGATAAATGTATAGAAAGTAATGAAAATGGAAGATGGGTTGACATTTAGTGAGACAAAATAGTTAATATTTGTCTTTTAAATCTAAGAATAGTTTTATAAATAAAATAATATGTCAGAAAAATTAGATAATGTTGATGATAAATGGTTTAGAGCTGAAATAAGTAAAAAAGATCTTAAAGAGTTATCAAAAAAAAGTGATCTAAAAGGATTACAACATGTAACTATATACTTTATTCTTTTATTTATTTTTGGATATATGTCGGTAGTTACTTGGGGAACATGGTGGACAGTTTTTTGGTTATGGCTTTACGGTGTTCTTTTCTATTCAAGCAACCCAATTTGGCATGAATGCGGACATAGAACTGCATTCAAATCAAAATTTTTAAATGAATTTTTTTATCAAATTGGTTCTTTTATGACTGACTTTGAACCAACTAGATGGACTTGGAGTCATTTTAGACACCATAGCAATACTTCTTCTGTTGCTGACCCTCATGATTTTGAAGCAGCATTGTTCCATGAATATCCAAGTCTAAAAAGTTTCCTATTTAGTTTTGCTCCATTCTATGAACTTATTAAGTTCAAGGACTCCTTTAAATTTGAAACTATTAAGCACGCCTTAGGAATGACCACACCTGTTATGAAGGAATGTATTCCTCTAGATGAGATTTGGAAATGTCGTCTTATTTCAAGAATACATGTTTCTTTATGGATAGCCTCTTTTGCTTTATCATTTTATTTAATGAATCCTCTTCCTGCATTATTAATATTTTTTCCTAGATACTGGGGGAACATTGTTAACATATTTAATATGACTCAACACATAGGACTACCAGAAGATATAAAAGATCACAGGTTCACAACTAGATCTGTACGTTTTAATCCTATATTTAGTTTTTTATATTGGCACATGGAATATCACGTAGAGCATCATATGTTTCCTTCCGTACCATCATACAACTTACCTAAGTTGAGTAATTTAATTAAAGATCAATTGCCAAAAGCTAATTCTAGTTTGTATGATGCCTATAAGGAAATAATTCCGGCAATAATAAAACAACATAAAGATAACAGTTATTTTATTCAAAAAGAAATTGCGTCCTAATACAAGTATAGTTACAATTTTTTTACTGAACCCCTATCAATAATCTTAGGCTTAGCCATATAAAAATTATCTTGAGAAGGATTACCATTTTTATTCATTAATAACTTTACTGCATTATAGCCTAAGTCTTCAGTGGGGTGAGAAATAGAAGTTATTTTTGGTGTAATTAGATTACTTACTATTAAACTATCATACGTAATAAGAGAAATGTCATGACCAATTTTTATTTTTAGGTCATTACATGCACGAATTGCACCTGCAGCAATATATTCAGTACAACATATAATAGCGCTAACTTTTTTATTTTTTAGCAATTTTCTTGTGACTTCCTCGCTTAATAATGAATCATTTTTGGGTATTTCAATGTATAGGTTTTTATCAAAACTAATTTTATATTTTTTAATTTCACTTATATAAGTTTTCATTCTCTGATAAGCAAAATTAAATTTTTTATTAATATTGATGAATGCAATTTTTTCATGATTTTTTTTTATTAAGTGATCAAAAATAATTTGCATACTTTTATGATTATCCAAATCTACCCATGAATAATTTTTTAAATTTTGTGTTCTTCCCCAAGCTACAAAATTAACTTTATTTTTTTTTAAAAGTGGTATCCTACTATCATTAATTCTTAAATTATTTATAATGATATTCCTTACCTTTTGTTCTACAATAAGTTTTTCGTATAAAGATTTTTCTTCATTTTGACTTCTTGCCATAAGCATTGACAGCTGAATATTATTTTTTGAAAGATTAGAATACATTCCTGATAAAAATTGAATAAATGAAATTTGATTTAGAGGTGATGAATTTAAACCATATAACGGTAGAATGAAACCGAGGTTCTTTGAGTTTCGTGATGCCAAATTTGCAGCATAAGGATTAGGATTATAGTTATATTTTTCAGCAAATTTCTTAATTCTTTTTTTTGTTTTTTCACTTACATCTGAATAATCGGCTAAACCCCTAGAAACTGTCGTTATTGATAGATTAAGCTTTTTTGCTAATTCTTTAATATTCATGTTTTTTTTCATAAACCAGATAATATAAATTGACAACCAAAACGTTTTGGATAATTATAAATTATTATTTACGGAGGAATTATGAAAATAAAAAATTTATTAATTATACTTTCTTCATTATTTCTAAGTTTTTCAGCTTATGCTGGAGGTCACAAATATACTGGTCCAGATCTAAGTGGACAAAAGGTAGTTATGTTTGGTCCATGGTTATCACCAGAACAAGAAACAATGAGAGAGGTTGGTGCTATATTTGAAAAAGCTACAGGGGCTACATTTGAATATGGTGGTTCAGATAGTTTTGAACAACAAGTTATGATCGATCTAAAAGCTGGAAGTGCAGCGGATCTAGTTGTATTTCCACAACCAGGACTTGCTGCAAATGCTGCAGCAATGGGAGGATTAGTTCCTCTTGGAAATGATATTAAGCAAATGGTTTTAGATAACTATGCTGCTGGTCAATCATGGGTAGATCTTTCAACTTATGCAGATGAAAACGGTAATGATCAGTTTAATGCAATTTTCTTTAGAACAAACGTAAAAAGTTTGGTTTGGTATTCACCAGATAACTTTGAAGATAATGGTTACGAAGTTCCTGGAACTATGGAAGAACTAATTGCACTAACAAGACAAATGGCTTCTGATGGAAATACTCCATGGTGTATTGGTCTGGGTTCAGGTGCAGCAACAGGTTGGCCTGCAACTGACTGGATGGAAGATATCATGCTAAGAACACATACGCCTGATGTTTATGACATGTGGGTATCTAATGAAATGCCTTTTAATGACCCAAGAGTTATTGAAGCAATGAATTTCTTTGGAACTTTTGCGTTAAATGACAAGTTTGTAAATGGCGGATCTAAAGCAGTAGCAACTACTGATTTTAGAGATGCTCCAAACGGACTTTTCACTTCACCTGCAGAGTGTATGATGCATAGACAAGCTAGTTTTATTCCTGCATTCTTCCCTGAAGGTGTAGAAGCTGGTGTTGATTATGATTTCTTTTATTTCCCTGCATATGCAACTAAAGATTTAGGAACTCCTGTACTTGGAGCTGGTACACTAGTAGCTGCTACTAATGATAACCAAGCAACTATAGAGTTTATAAAATTTTTAATGCATCCTGAAGCTCATGAATATTGGATGGCTAAAGGTGGCTTCCTAACACCTCATAAAGGCGTTGATGGAAGCAAATATGCTAGTGAAACTTTTAGAAAACTAGGTGAAATTCTAACAGGTGCAACAACATTTAGATTTGATGCGTCAGACTTAATGCCTGGTGCTATTGGTGCTGGAACTTTCTGGACTGGTATGGTTGACTATACTAACGGAAAATCTGCCCAAGATGTAGCAGATGCGATCCAAGATAGTTGGGACGCAATTAAGTAACTTTTCAATTAATAACAGGCGAACAATTAACTTGTTCGCCTGTTTTTTTTATATATTTACTCACTAATGACTATCCTGAATTTAGTATTCATTGTTTTTTTAGGAATATTATTTTTTATAGCCTACTTTCATATCTCAAATTATATTTTAGATATTTATGGCAATAAAACACTGAAGAGATATAATTTTGAAAATTCTATAAGAGTTATAGTTTTTATAGCCCCTGCTTTTATTGTTTTATTTATTTTTATTTTATATCCTGTGTTTGAAACTATTAGACTTAGCTTTTATGATAAATTTGGAAGAGAATTTGTAGGTTTATACAATTACAAATGGGCAGTTAATGATCCTGAATTTAGAAGGAGTATATTGAATAATTTAGTATGGTTACTGGTTGTACCAACATTAAGTACTTTTTTTGGATTAGTCATTGCAAACTTAGCTGATAGAATTTGGTGGGGCTCAATTGCAAAATCTATAATATTTATGCCTATGGCAATATCGTTTGTAGGAGCGGGTGTAATTTGGAAATTTATTTATGAATATAGAGGGCCTGAAAACACACAAATTGGATTACTAAATGCAATTATTGTATCACTTGGCTATGAACCACAAGCGTGGTTAACAATACCAATGTGGAACAATTTTTTTTTAATGGCTATTATGATTTGGATACAAACTGGATTAGCACTAGTTATTTTTAGTGCTGCATTAAGAAGTATACCTAAGGAAATGCTTGAAGCGGCAAGAATTGACGGAGCTAGTGAATTAAAAATATTTTTTTCAATTATCATTCCTTATTTAGAGCAAACGATACTTGTTATTTGGACCTTGATAACAATAATTGTTTTAAGAATATTTGATATCATTTTTGCCATGACTAATGGGGAATGGCAAACCGGAGTCTTAGCGAACTTAATGTACGACTGGATGTTTAGAGGTGGTGGTGACTCGGGAAGAGGAAGTGTTTTAGCTATTGTTATTATGATTGGTGTCATACCAATCTTAGCATGGAATTTATACAAACATAGGCAGGAACAAAAAATTTAATGAAGAAATTTTCAATATCATCTATCTTGTCTCAACTATTACTACTGTTCTTTGTTATTATATGGATCATTCCTACCTTTGGTCTTTTTATTAGCTCTTTAAGAGATAAAGATTTATTGGCTATAAGTGGATGGTGGACTTCTTTAACTACTACAGAGGTAAATGAAATTTACAGAATGTCAGGAATGGAAAGCCAGATTGAAGAAGATGGTTATTTCAAAATTAAAGGAAAGTTATTTGAAGATAATTCAGGAAAAAAAATAGAAAGTTTTGGAATTACTTCAAAAAAAATTAATGAATTTAATATTGGTGATGTCGCAATTTTTAAAGATGAAAGTGAAGTACTTCTTGATGAAGATGGAAATTATGAATGGAGATCAAGAACAGAATTTAAAAAGAAAAAAGGTAAGAGATTATTTACTACATCATTAAGCCCGCCAGCATTTACTTTTGAAAATTATAGAGAAGTTTTATTCAAAGAAGGAATTGGTAGAGCTTTTGTGAATACTATGGCAGTGGCATTACCTTCAACATTAATTCCATTAATAATATGCTCTTTCTTTGCATATTCCTTAACTTGGATGAAATTCTATGGAAGAGATACTCTTTTAGCAATAATAATTGCTTCTCTTGTTGTTCCTCTTCAAATGTCCCTTATACCTATACTAACAATCTATAATGATTTTGGTGCATTATTTGGTGTTGCAGCTAAATCTTATCCTGGTGTTTGGATGGCACATACTGGTTTTGGATTAGCATCAACTACTTTTCTATTAAGAAACTTTTTAAAAAGCTTACCTAATGAAATGATGGAAGCTGCTAAAGTTGACGGTGCTTCTCATTATGATATTTTTTTACGAATAATTATTCCTCTATCCATACCAGCTTTTGCTTCAATATTTATTTTACAATTTTTATGGTGTTGGAATGATTTATTAGTTGGTTTAGTATTCTTGGATCAAGTTCCAAGTGAAATAATATTAACTGCAAAATTAAAAGAATTGCTAGGATCAAGGGGTGAAAATTGGGAAATATTAACTACTGGAGCATTTGTATCAATGACCGTTCCTTTATTTATCTTTTTTGCTCTACAAAGGTATTTTATAAGAGGATTAGTCGCAGGATCAGTTAAGGGTTAATATCAAAAACTATTGATTTTTTATCTAAATTATCGTTAAATACATTATATTTGTATGATGATGTGTTCATACACTTGAAAGATCGCTCAAAGGAGGATGAAGTGGCAGATATAAATATAAATACTGTTAATAAATATTTTGGAGACGTCCATGTAATTAAAGACGTATCTCTAGACATAAAAAGTCAATCATTCACAGTTCTAGTTGGTCCAAGTGGTTGTGGTAAATCAACTATGTTAAGAATGATCGCGGGACTTGAAGATATTAATTCAGGTACAATTTCAATTGATGGTCAAGTAGTTAATGATTTACCACCAAAGCAAAGAAATATTGCAATGGTTTTTCAATCTTATGCACTATACCCTCATATGACTGTATTTGATAATATGGCTTTTGGTTTAAAATTAGAAAAAAGATCAAAAGATGAGATTAATGAAAGAGTTAATGAGGCTGCAAGAATTCTTCAAATAGAAGATTATCTTCAAAGAAAGCCAAAACAACTTTCAGGTGGTCAAAGACAACGTGTTGCAATTGGAAGAGCAATTACAAGAAAGCCGAAAGTTTTCTTATTTGATGAACCACTTTCAAACCTTGATGCTGCATTAAGGGTTCAAATGAGAGTTGAATTGGCGAAACTTCATAATGAACTAGAAGCAACAATGATTTATGTTACACACGATCAGACAGAAGCAATGACTTTGGCTGATGATATTGTTGTTCTTGATACAGGTATCGTTTCACAAAAAGGATCACCATTAGAACTTTATGATAGACCAAATAATATGTTCGTAGGTGGATTTATTGGTTCACCAAAAATGAACTTTATTTCAAGTAAGATATTAAGCAAAAGTTCTGATGCTACAGAAGTTGATATTATGGGAATGTCAAAAATATCAGTCTCTAAAATGTCAGCATCCTCCTCAGAGGGTGATTCAGTAACTCTAGGTATTAGACCTGAACACTTAGTAGTAAATGGTGATGCAGATGGATCTTGGGAGAGTAAAGTGTTTGTTGTCGAAAAACTTGGTGACGTTACTTACCTATACCTTGAAAAAGATGGAGAGCCATTAGTTGCTGAAACTGAAGGACATTCAGAAATTAAAGTTGGTGATACTGTAAAAGTTGGTTTTCCTGCTGGAAGATGCCAGTTATTTGACAGTTCAGGACAAGCATTTAAATAATAGAATCGTATTGAATATTGCCCCTAATATAAGGGGCAATAAATCCCTTTTTTAAAAATTTTTTATAAATATCATAAATTTAAACTAAAATAATGATGGGCAGAGGGTTCATATTATTTCCTCCTATAAGAAGTATTCCTCTTATAAAACTTTTCTGCCCACCAAATTTGAAAAGTTATTTAAGAGGGATACCAATTATAGTTTTTGTTTAGCAGTCCAAGTATTTTCCTTATTTATTGGAATGTGTTTATTAAGAGTTAAAAGAACATTTTCAGCTAATTTTCTATACGTCGTTAATTTACCTCCATAGATGTTTAATAATGGTGCCTGTGAACCATCCTCATTTAAGTCGAATATATAGTCTCTAGTAACTTTTGATGCTTCTTTAAAATCTTCAATAAGTGGTCTAATTCCAGAATAAGAATTTACTATATCATCTCTCGATATTTGTTTAATGAAATATTTATTTACTGAATTTAATAAATAATCAATTTCACTTTCATCAATTTTTGGGTTTTCTGGTGAAACAACTTCTGTTTCGGTAGTGCCAATAAGAGAATATTCATCTTTATAAGGTATGACAAAAATTATTCTGTTATCTTCATTTTGTAAAGTGAAAGCTTTTTTCTGACTATATAGACTTTTAGTTATTATGTGACTACCTTTTACAAGTCGAATTGATTTTTTTGAATTTAATTTAATGACATTGCTTAAAACTTCATTTATCCAAGGCCCAGCAGCATTTATAAGTATTTTAGATTGAAGTATAGTATTATCATCTAAAGTTATATCCCAAGTATTTTTATTTCGTTTTGCGTCTATTACTTTTCTATTTTGAATAATCGTAGCACCTTTTTTCTTTGCATCTTCAACATTTAACTGAACAAGTTTTTTATCATCAACTTGTAAATCATAATATTGGAAACCAATTTTAAATTGATCTTTTAAAATATTTGGCATTTCCTTTTTAATATTTACAGTTGAAGATTTTGGTATAGTTATTTTACCACCAATATTATCGTATAAAAATAATCCTAATTTAATTAACCATTTAGGTCTTAAAGATTTTTGATAAGGTATAATAAAAGGTAATGGTGTTGTTATATTACTGGCAATTTTTTTAATTACTTCTCTTTCCTTGAGAGATTCACGCACAAGGCGAAATTCATAATTTTCAAGATACCTTAATCCACCATGTATTAATTTTGTAGACCAGGACGAGGTTGCGGAACCAACTTTGTTTTTTTCAACTAAACAAACTTTTAAATTTCTGCCTGATGCATCTCTAACAATTCCAGCACCATTAATCCCTCCACCAATAACTAAAATATCAAAAGTTTCATTCATGCTTAAATTAAATAAATCTATTAATTTCGTGGATTATTATTTCAGGGTCAGTTAAATGTATAGTTAAAAAACCAAGTTTCTTTGCGGCCTCAATATTCTCTTTTTTATCATCAATAAACACAGTTTCCTCTGGAATTAGATTAAAACGACTTTTAGCTAACTTATATATTTCAGCATTAGGTTTAACCAATTTTTCTTTTCCAGATATTATTAGGCCATCAAATTTATTTAAGAATAGATATTTTTTATCCATATCTTGAAATGTTTCCCAAGACCAGTTTGACAAAACATAACACTCATATTTTTTATTTTTTAAATCATCTAAAACATCAACTGAATACTGAAAGATTTTTCTAAACATTTTATGATGATTTTTATAATATAATTTAATTTTATCTTCATAATCAGGATAAGTTTTTATTAGATCAGTTTCTGCATCTTTTATAAGTCTTCCAGCATCTTGTTGGATATTCCATTCATCGTTGCAAATATTATTGAGAAAATAATCTCTTTCTTCTTTGTCTTCAATTACATCTTTATAAAAATAATGCGGGTCCCAATCAAAAAAAACGCCACCTAAATCAAAAAGAAATTTCATGTATAAGTATTTTGTTTATAAATAAATATTAAATGAGTGCATTAATAGACTATATTCAAATAGAAATACACAAAACATATAATAAAAAATATTCCAAAAAGTACATAGAAGATAAATTAATTCCAATCATAAATTATATTTGTTCTAGTAAATCAAAAAAATTTCTATTTGGAGGCTCTCAGGGTATTGGTAAGTCATCATTTATTAATATTATCTCTAAAACTATAGAAAAATTTTATAATAAGAAAATTCTTTTGCTTAGTTTAGATAATTATTATTTATCGAGAAAACAACGATTACAATTATCAAAAAAAATACATCAATTGTTAAAAACTCGAGGTGTTCCAGGAACACATGATATTGAAAAATTATTTAAAAATATAAAACAATTCAATAAAAGTAAATACCCTATCACAACCCCTCTATTTGATAAGTTGATTGATGATACGACTAAATCAACTAAAATAACTAAGACTAAATGTGATATTCTTTTCTTAGAAGGTTGGTGTTGTGGAAGTTCAGAAATTCCAAAAAAAATTCTTCATAAAAATATAAATAATTTAGAAAAAATTAAAGATCCAAAATATCAATGGAGAAATTTCTATAATAATAAATTAAAATTAGAATATAAAAAATTATTTAAATTATTTGATGAACTTATTTTTTTGAAAACATCCTCTTTTGATAATGTTTTCAAATGGCGATTAAAGCAGGAAAAAACAAATCAATCAAAAAACAAAAAATCAAAAAGAATGACTTCAAATGAAATTAAATATTTTGTTCAACATTATGAGAAAATAACTAAATGGATGATGAAGGATCTGAATAAAAAAGCTCAGATTGTTATTAAACTTGAAAAAAATCATAAAATTTCTTCAATAAATTTTAACTAGAAAAAAATCCATCTTTTAACCGAATTACAATATCTTTCAAATTCATCACCAAATTTATCTTTTAAATATTTTTCCTCTTCATATATTACAAAATTATTTAACCAAAAAAATAATCCTATAGAACAAATAAAATACATAATGTTTTCAAAGGTAAGAAACATACCAAAATGAAATAAAACAAAACATAGATAAATTGGATTTCTAGAGTAAGCATAAATTCCAGTTTTTATAATTTTATTTGTTTCAGTTTGAGGAGGTAATTTTTCTTCATGTGCATTAAATGCATTTCTTGAGGAAAAAAATACAATTGGCATTAAAATTATAATTAATAATCCAAAAAGATTAAGAATATATAGTAGTGGATATTTAGGAAAAATAAATTCACCTAAAATATAGGAGGCTATTAAAAGATAGACTGAAATATAAAGTGGATTTCCTTTTACATCTGGCCCCATTTAAAGCTCCTCTATTGCCTTACCTAAACTTTCATAATCACTAAATACATTCAAAGCACCATTGTCAAATAATTCATTTGTATCCCTATCTGAATGCCAATGTTTTCCTGCAGTAAGACCAAATACCCTTACTCCTGCTGCAGTTGCTGCTTTAACACCTACGCCACTATCTTCAATAATAACTGACTCTTCTCTAATTAGTGAATTATCATTTAAAACCTTTAAGTATATATCTGGATCAGGTTTTGGTCTTTTAACCATATCGAATGAATAAACCTGATCACTTAAAAAAAGTTTATCTAACCCAACAAGCTTCAATCCATCAAGAATTCTATCCTTATTACTGTTAGATCCAATAAAGTGATTTCTATCTGATTTACTAATATAATCTTTTGCTCCATCAACTAGTTTTAAATCCTTGGAATAAACTTCTGAAACAATATCAAATATTTCATTTGTAAATTTTTCTTTGTTTTCAATCTTATATTTAGAAGACAATAAATCTATTACTTCGACTGTTTTTTTTCCAGCATATTTATAAAATTGCTCCTCTTTAATTGATTGATCAAATTTACTAAAATATTTGGAAAATGCCTTAGAAGCTAAGACCTCACTATCAACTATTACTCCATCAAAATCAAAAATTATATTTTTAATCATTATTTTATATTTCTGTCTTTTTATATTCTGATTTCTCTAACCAATCAGGATTAATCTCTATACCCCAACCAGGAGTATCTTCAATTTTAACCATTCCATTAGATATTTTAAAAGGATCACCTAAAAATAAATTCTGTTGCCATGGATAATAATCTTTACCTTCAATTGAAAATTCAAGATAGGGACCTGAATTATTTATTGCTTTTAAAAAATGCATTGTACAAATTGTTACTAAAGATAAATTAGCTGTATGTGGAGTACATATAAAACCACCCTTTTCAATAATTTTCGCAACCTTCAAAGCTTTTGTTAATCCTCCCATGTACATTACATCTGGCTGAAAAATATTTACAATTTTTCTGTTAACCATATCTCTCCAAATTCTCAGATCACAATCTTGTTCTCCCCCAGTAACATCTATATTCAAACTATCAGTAACTTTTTTGGTTTCTTCTGGTTTCCAGTAAGGACATGGTTCTTCAAAATGAGTAACATCATTATCTTCTAAAAGTTTCCCAATTTCTATTGCTTGAACAGAGCTATAACAACTGTTTGCGTCGACCATTTTAGTTACACTTTTATCCAGAGTAGAATTTATTGTTTTTACAATACTAGGCGTTCTTCCTTCCCATTCATCAACCCCTCTTCCACATTCAGAACCAACTCTAAATTTAAATGCATTAACACCCTTTTCATCAAAGAGTTTTTTAAATCTATTTGCTTCATCATCTGGTGTAATATCTCTTTTCATTGAAGAACCATATATTCTTAAATTTCCTGGAGATCCTCCAATCAATGAAACTACAGGCTTACCTTCGATTTTACCTTTCAAATCCCACAATGCTGTATCTAAACCAGCAATTGCACGTAAAAGATAGGATCCTGGAAATTTATGTTCTCTTTCAAAAATAAAATCTTCTAAATCATCAAAATCAAAATATTCTTTTCCTAAAACCCAAGGTGCAACTTGTTTATGAAAAATTTGAGTTGTGATATCTGCATGATAAGTTGACATTTGACCATAACCAATTGAACCATCCTCAACTGTTATTTTTACAAAACTTACATATGGTTTTGTGAATGTTTCAAGTTTAACTATTTTCATGAATTAAATCTTATTTAAATCCTCAATAATAAATTTACTTCCAAGATTAGCAAGCATCATTACAGGGGCATTTATATTGCCAGAAGTAATATTTGGAAAAACAGATGCATCAGCAATCCAAAGATTCTCCATTCCATGAACTTTTAATCTTTCAGAAACAACTCCCTTTTTAGGATCTTCATCCATTTTACAAGTACCACAAGGGTGATATATAGAAACTGCATTAGATTTAAAGTGATCAATCATTTCTTCTTCAGTAGCATTTAAAAGATCATGCTTAACACTTTCATTTCTTATTTTTTTTATACTATTTGTATTCGCCAAAACTTGAGAAAAATTAATTGCGCATTTAACATCATATATATCTTCTTCATGTGATAGAAAATTTGGATCAATTAATGGAGCATCTTCAAAATTAGGAGAGTTCAATGCAACTCTACCCAAACTTTTTGGTCGACAAGAATTATAACCAATAATAAAACCATTAAATTTGTCAGTTTTTAGAAGAGGTCTTTTATTTTTATGAGTAATAGAATAAGTCAACGGATTGAAATATATCTGTAAGTTGGGATAATGATGTTTTGAATTCCAATTTACATATCCCCCAGACTGATTAATACTTAGTGATAATGGTCCTTTCCTATTATAAATATATTTTAATACAGAAGTAATTCTGCCTGGCCAAGTTCCTAACGATTTATTTAGTGAATGATGGTGAGTTTTAAATAAATAATCTAACCCAAGATGATCCTGAAGATTTCTTCCAACATTAGAATTATCAATTACTATTTCTTTATCAAATTTTTTTAAATGTTCTTTATCACCAATACCAGAATGCATTAACAAATAAGGTGTCATTATAGAACCAGAACATAAAATTGCTCCATGAGATAATTGTATGATTTGTTCTGTTGATTTATTTTGAATTTTAATACCAGTAATTTTTTTATCTTTAATTATTAAATTTTTAACTTGAGTATTGTCTAATATTGTAAGTCTTGGATTTTTTAATACAGGCTTTAAAAATACTTTTGATGATGAATGTCTAGTACCATTGTAAGTATTAATATTATAATGACCTACTTGATTTTCGATTGATGTAGTTAAATTTGTATTTTTTTTAATACCAATTTCATTACTAGCATTAAAAAAATATTCTAAAATTGGATGATGATGCTTACTTACATTATTTACTGGAATCTTTTCTTTTGTAAGAAATTCTTTATCATGATTTATTTGTTGCTCCATAGAACTGTATACTTTTTTTATATTTTCAAAACTCCATTCCTTATTGCTACCCCAATTTTCATAATCTGTTTCTAATCCTCTTGCATAGACCATTGCATTTATTGAACCAGAGCCACCTAAAACTTTACCTCTCGGATAATATATTTGCCTATTGAATAAATTATCTTGTTTTTCTGAGTAGAAGTTCCAATTAATTTTTTTATTATAAAATGTCATTCCATAACCAAGAGGAACGTCAATAATAGGATTGTTATCTTTAGGCCCAGCCTCAATAAGGGCTATATTAAAATTAGTTTTAGTCAGAAGTTTATTTGCTATTATACTTCCTGCAGAACCTGCTCCAATAATTGCTATATCAATATTATTCAAATTAGAATGTTTGTGTTACTTTAGTTAAATATCTAGGATTGTCTGGATCTAATCCCTTTTGAAAAGAGTAATTAACTATCCATGGATAAAATTTTGATAGAACTATAATTGGATCTAACTCTAACATATCATTAGGGCTATATAGAAGTTCAGTGTTAGATTTTTTATCATAGGTTATTTCATAGTGAAGATTGGTTAATGAAATAATTTGACTAGCATCTTTTGCTACTATCATTCCACTTTTATCTCTAAGCGATATAGTAAATAATTTGAATGAGTTTTGTATCAAGCTTTTTGGCCCATGCATTACTTCAGCACTACTGAAAGGTTCTATCATTTCTTGACATAACTCTTTAAACTTTAAAGATATTTCATTAGAAATTGCATATCCAACACCTCTACTAATTATGTATCCATTACTTATAGTTTTATCTAATATATTTGGATTCCATTGATTTTGATTATCTAAGATTAAATGATCACTTAACTTTTCAATTTGTTTATTAATATCTTTTTTATTAAGAGTATTAAAAACAAGCTTTAAAATTATCAATAAAGACAAAACAAAAGTTTTTGTCGCTGCAACACTTTTTTCTTCTCCAGCATTTATATCAAAAAAATAATTGGATGTGTTTGCAATTGGGCTATTTAAGTTATTACTTATTAATATAGTCTTTGCTCCCATTTTTTGTACCATTTTATGACATTCAACCAAATCTTCACTTTTTCCTGATTGAGAAATAATGAAAACTAATGCTCTCGAAAAATTAAATTTTGATTCTTCTAAAGTTATTATAGATGGAGGCATGCTGTACGTTGGTAGACCAAGATATTTTGCAAACATATAAGATAAATAAAGAGCAGCACAATCTGAAGTCCCCCTTGCCACAGTAACAACATAATCAATTTTTTTTTCTGATATTAAACTTGATATTTCCTGATAATTATTTTTATCATTCAAGATAAAATGATTAATTTTATTTGGAATAGAGAGTGCTTCAGATAAAACTTGGGAATTAGACATTAATTTTTTTTCCTCTTAAATAAACTTCTTTAAGATTAAATTCTTTATCTAAAATAAGAAAATTACTTAAAAAATTTTTTTGAATTACACCGACATTGTCTAGATTCATATATTTAGAAGCATTATAACTAGTTAAAGCGACTGCTTCTTCTAATGAAAAATTCATTGATATTAAATTTTTAAAAGTTTGATCCATAGTAACAATACTTCCTGCTAAAGTACCGTCAGACTTAATTTTTACTGAATGATTTTCTTTTTTTATATTATTTTTTGCAAAAATATATTCTCCATCATTCATTCCGCTAGCGTTAATAGAATCTGTTATCGAATAAAGACCAGGAATACATTTTTTTGCAATTTTTATTGCTTCTTTACTAACATGAATATTATCACAAATTATTTCAGCATATTTTCCTTTTGAAAGAGCAGCTGATAAAACTCCTGGGGATCTATGATGATTACCAGACATAGCATTATACAAATGTGTAAAACCAATTTCATGATCTTTCATAATTTTTTCACAGCAATCAAAGTCTGCCAAAGTGTGGCCAAATTGAATCTTAATATTTAGCTCCACTAAATCATTTATAAATTCTTGCATTCCATCAATTTCTGGGGCTAAGGTAATGATTTTTACATCGGCAATTTCAAGAATTTTTTTTAAAAACTCTAAAGATGGTTTCTCAGTTAAATTTGGTTGAGCACCAAGTTTATTAGGATTAATAAAAGGTCCTTCTAAATGAACTCCAAGGATATTATTACCATTATCTTTCTTTATTTCATTAAATCCTTTTAACGCTGAAATAGTATTTTCTAAGGTATTGGTCCAAGTAGTTGGCATTATTGAAGTGGTTCCATGTCGTAAATGATACTTAGACATTTCAATAATTGATTCTGAGCCCTCCATTACATCAAAACCATTACCACCATGACAATGGAGATCAATAAAACCAGGAATTATAATATTATTATAATCATCAGAGTCCTTTATTTTTAAGTCACTAATTTTTTCACTAAAATATACATCACCAATATAGGAAGAATTATAATTAATAATTTTTCCACTAACTTTATTTTGATCAGTCATCTAAACTTATTATCTTATATAGTAATTTGTTGATTTTTAAAAAAATTAAAAAAACTTATAAATGAGGATTAATCTTACTAAATTTTTTCTCTAATTTGTCATTATTTCTTTTAGCATTTGGCATATTTACACTGATATAGAATGGAAACAATTTTTCATTTTTTAAGATATTTGCAACTTCAATTAAAATTGAATTTAAAATAAAAGATCCTGTAATTGTTGAAGCTGGTCCAACCATGTTATCTTTAATATTTATAATTGCATCACCAGGTGGAATCTTATTATCGATGAATATATCGGTTATTTCAAATAATCTTTTATTCAATTTAGATAGAGGAGCTTGTTTTGAGTATTTTACAGATGTTAGTGAAATAGTTTTTATTTTCTTTTTCTTAGCAATCAAAGCTGCTTCAACTGGAGCGTGATTGACGCCAGAATTAGATACAATCATTAAAATATCTTTGCTAGTAATTTTATATTTAGCGAGAGCTTTTTTTGCAATGTTTGGAGTTCTTTCTAAAGCAGTAGCTTTTCTTGCTCCTTTTTTAAAACTGAGATCATCATCTCTTATTGGACATGCGGCAGCAAAACCACCTGCTCTATGAAATGATTCTTCTCCGAGTAATCTAGAGTGTCCAGTTCCAAAAATATATAACTGCCCACCTTTTTTATATGATTTGCTAATTAATTTAGCACACTGTAAGAATTTTTTTTCTTCTTCTTTTAATATCTTCTTTAAAATCGAATTAATTTTTGAGGAATAAGATCTTGTTAATTTACTCATTTAAATTTTATTTTAGATGCTAGGGCAAATGTTGCCCTAGCAAAATAATGTAATTATTTGTATTCTTCTAACTCTTCAGCTGCCTCAGCTACTAAATCTGCAGCATCTCCTTCACCAAGAATTGCACCTTGGATCATAGAGTTCATAACAGCTTGAAAAGCTTTGTAGTCTACAAATAGTGGCTCTGGTCCACCATCGCCAATAGAATCAATAAACATCATCCAATAATCTTCATTGTATGGAGCTTCATTTCCAATTTGAGGATATTGCATAATTGGTGTTAGACCCCAATCAGTATCTAGACTGTATTGAGAATCACCTGATGTGATTATGCTAGCTAATTCCATTGCTTCTTTTTCAACACCTGTGTTTGAGAAAACTGCAACACTATCAGTGATTAAAAGCGTACCTTGGCTTCCTTGTGGTCCAGCCGGAATTCTAACTGTTTTAACATCTAGACCTTCCTTATGCTGACCTCTACCCCAAGGTCCATTAATATACATAGCAATTTTTTCGTCATTAAATAGTTCTGTTAACTGAGATCTCTCCCAAGCTAAAGGACCTTCCTGAGCAACGTTTGCTAACTTTCCATAAAATTCTAATGTTTCAACAGTATTAGATGAATTTAAAGTTATTTCATTTGTCATTGGATCAATAACTTGTCCCCCATTACTGTATAGGTAGTTTAAGAATTGGTGCATAGTATTATCAAAATCTTTACCAGCTAGTCCAATTCCTGCCGCTCCATCAACATTTTTTGTTACAGCTTCAGCCATTGAGTATAATTCATCCCAACTTTGAGGACCTTCACATGCAACACCTGCTTTTTCTAAAAGACCACAATTCATGAATAGTGCTTTAGTTGAAAATGCATGAGGGAAACCCCAAGTTTTACCCATGTGTGTAACTGTGTTTAAGATACCTGGTTGATACATTGCTTTTTGTGAAGCAGGAATATTTGTTTCTAAAATATGTCCGTTTTCTGCAAGACCTTTTAGAGTTCTTGATCCAACATATGAAAATGCAACGGGATCACCTGCAATTGCAAGATTGATTACTTTATCCTGACATGTTCCCCAAGGAACAGCCTCTAGAGTTACAGTAACTCCAGGATTGTCTTCCATGTACTTATCAGCTATTTCAACATAATTAGGTCGAAGCTCACCACCACAAAATACTCCGTGTACTTCAGCAGCATAAGTTTTAAAACCAACTAGTGAAAGTATAGCTATTGTAAGAAATGAAGATAGTTTTTTGAAATTCATAATTCCTCCATTTAAATATAAAAAAGAGATAACATTAACTGGCTCTATGAAGCAAGTTAGTTTTTGGTTATTTTTCTAGTTTTTTACTGCCCCAGAAGTGAGTCCAGCAACAATATATTTCTGTAGAAAAAGGAAAATTATTAAGACAGGGGCAATCCCAACAAGAGAAGCTGCCATCATTTCATTCCATTTGACTGTTGTGTAACCAATAAATTCATACAGCCCTGAAGGGATAGGCATATATTCTTTTTTCTGATTAAATGTAATCGCAAATAAGAATTGTTGAGCATAAGATCCTATAAAAGCGTATATCCCAACAACTACCAGACCGGGCGTACTAAGAGGTGCTATGATATGTCTAAGTATTTGTACTCTTGAAGCCCCATCGACAAAAGCTGCCTCTTCTAAATCTATTGGTATTTTTTCAAAGTAAGACTTTAGCAGCCAAATTGCAGTTGGAATTAAAAAAGCAACACCAGGAACAATCATAGCTTGATATGTATTTAGCAAACCAAATGTTCTTAATACTTTATAGAGAGGAATTAATAAAACTGCTCCAGAAAACATATTAATTGCTAATAAAATATAGAGTGAAGAATTTTTAAAAGGAAATTTAAAACGTGCATAAGAGTAAGCTGCAGGAATTACAAAAAGCAAAGTAATAATAGAAGTTACTGAGGCAAGAAAAAAACTGTTAAAAATATATCGTGGAAGCATTGGTACTGTTTTCCACATTTCTCTATAGGCCCAAAAAGATAAATCATCTGAATAAAATTGATATGGAGATCTAAATAAATGATCTAACGGTCGAAGTGATGCATAAAACATTTCGACAAAAGGCAAAAGAATAAAAATCATAAAGATTAATATTCCTAAATATAATAATATCTTTTCGTATATATTATATTTATCCAATTTAGTTTTTTACCGCACCTGCGGTAAGTCCCTCAACTATATACTTTTGTAAAAATACAAATAATAATAAAACAGGCAACATTCCTACTAAAGCAGCTGCCATCATCTCATTCCATTTAACACTTTGATATCCTATAAATTCATATAACCCTGTTGGAATTGGCATGTATTCTTTTTTCTGGTTAAATGTAATCGCAAATAAAAATTGTTGAGCATATGCACCTATAAATGCATAAATACCAACTACAACTAATCCAGGTGTACTTAAAGGAGCTATGATGTGTCTGAGTATTTGTACTCTTGAAGCCCCATCGACAAAAGCTGCCTCTTCTAAATCTATTGGTATTTTTTCAAAGTAAGACTTTAGCAGCCAAATTGCAGTTGGAATTAAAAAAGCCACCCCAGGAATAATCATAGATTGATAACTATTTAATAAACCTAAAGTCCTTAACAATTTGTATAGAGGAATTAAAATTACTGCTCCTGAAAACATATTAATTGCTAAGAGTATGTATAAGCTCGTATTCTTAGCTGGAAATTTAAAACGTGCGTATGCGTAAGCTGCAGGAATAACAAAAATAAGAGTTAGTATAGCAACGCAGGAAGCCAGAAAAAAACTATTAAAGATATATCTTCCAAGCATTGGAACCGTATTCCACATTTCTTGATAAGCCCAAAAAGATAAATCATCTGAATAAAATTGGTATGGTGAGCGAAATAAATGATCTAAAGGTCGAAGCGATGCATAAAACATTTCGATAAAAGGCAAAAGAATAAAAGTCATGAAGACAAAGATGCCAAAATAGATCAATATTTTTTCAAAAGGATTATATTTATTCATGAGAAATTTTCTTATTAATTCTAGCAAGCAAAGCTAGATAAAAGCCTGCAAATAACATTAATAAAATCATTACAACTACAGCTCTAGCAGCCCCTCTTCCAAATTTATAATTTCCTAATGCTTGTTTATAGGTGTCGATAATTAAAGTAGTTGTAGAACCTCTTGGTCCACCTTCTGTCAATATCCAAATTATTTCAAACGAGTTGAATGTCCAAATAGCAGATAATAATGACATTGTAATAATTACTGGAGTGATTTGAGGTAATGTAATTTTAAAAAACCTATCCCATCTTGAAGCACCATCACAATAAGCAGCTTCGTATAAATCTCTTGGCACACCTTGCATTGCAGCTAGAAAGAAAACGGTTACCATTGGTGTTCCAACCCAAACATCGGCAATAATTGTAGAAATAAAGGCACTTTGTTTGTAAGCAAGAAACCCAAAAGGACCGTCCAAAATACCAGTTCGCATACCTACACCTGCGATAATACCAAAATACCCGTTATATAACCATAACCAGCCAAGCATACCAATTGCAATTGGAACTACCCATGGAGGCATTACAAGCACCCTGAAAATTGATCTTCCTTTTAAATTAGCATTAAGTAAAACAGCTCCAATTAAACCAATAATAAGTTTTAAAGAGACTGAAAAAAACATCCAAACAAATGTTCTAGTCACTATTCCATTAAATTTTTTACTAGAAAACATTTTTTGATAATTTTCTAACCCAACATAATCTTCTCCTGCTAAGCTAGAATTTGTAAAAGATAATCTAATTGTTTCTAATAATGGCCAAGCAACAATAAGAATTATATAAAGAGCGGCAGGAGCAATTAGTGCATATGCTATATATGTTTGGGTGGTATATGATTTTAATTTTTTATTCATAATTACTAATTTAATAGGGAGTCGAACTTATCCCAAGTGCTTGTTAAGTCAATTACTTTACCTGTATTTCTTGCTTCATCAATTTTCATAGCAACAATTCCTGCCTCCATACACTCTATTACACCAACTGGTAATTCTTTATTATTTTTTAATAAATAATTGTTAATGTCTTGAGCCATCATACTATCTGCGCCATAATGACCTTTAATTTCTTTTCCAAAAGCTGCTCCATAATCTTCATCAATAAGTACATTATTATTTTCATCATGAGCTTTCATAAATCCTCTAACAAAATCTCCCTCAATCATTCCTGCAGATCCTATAACTGCAAATCTTCGAAATTCGTCTGGAACTTTCATATTAGTGTGAAAAGATAGTACTGCTTTGTTTGCATATTCTATTATTGCTACTTGATGATCGACGATATCAGCATCACTATCAAAAACATTTGATTTTGACTCCCAACCTTTCAGCCTGTCTTTTGTATATTGTTCATGAGAACCATCTGGAAGATTATCGGGTATAAAAGATCTTCTTGAACCAAAACTAGCAACTTTAATAGGTCTACTCTTCGTAATCATTGAATAAAAGTCAATGTCATGGCAACATTTCTCCAGCATAAAGCCTCCAGAAAATTTTTGTTTTCTTCTCCAGTTTCTCATAAAAAAAGCACCGTGCGAAGGTACGATATGTTCTGAAGCTTCAATCGATATTATATTTCCAATAGCATTTTGATCTAATAATTTTCTCACAGATCTTGCTTGCTGTGAATATCTTAAAACTAAGCCAACTATAATTCTTTCTTTGCCATATTCTTTTATTAATTTTGCTAACTCAAAAGTTTCTTGTTCGCTTATTACTATAGGTTTCTCAGCAAATATTTGTAATCCTGCTCTTAATCCAAGCTTTATATGATCTAAATGTAAATGATTAGGGGACCCAATCATTAACATATCTAGTTTCTCACGATCCAACATTTCGTTTAAACTTGAATATGATTTAGTTGGAAAAAAATTATTTTTCTCAGCAAAATCTTTACCTATTGGCTGAGGATCTACATAAGCAACCATTTCAAAATTTGGATTAACTTTTGAAAATTCATTATAAACACCTGCTGTCCTACTCCCAAAACCGACTGCGCCTATTTTCATATTTATTTTACTTTAACATTAAAAATTGTGATATCGCCAGCCTAATTTTTTTAAAAAATCCATAGAATTTAAAAGTGCTGAACGAAATTCTATCCATTTTCTTGAAATTTTTCCTTTCCATGCAACTTCTGATAAAGTTGCTAATCTTGGGTTGATCATTTGATCAAAAAATTTTTTATCTGTAATTGTCTCTGACCACAATTGACCTTGTAACCCTTTTATCAATTCTGATTTATTTATATCTTTTATTGGGTCCCATTCATAAATATCTTTTACTTCTATAGTTGCAGCCCAACAAATACCTCTTTCTTCAGTTGAATTATTATAAGCCATATCAAAATATGTTTTTTGACCAGGACAAAGTATAGTTTCAAATCCCTTATTTGTAGTTTCTTTTGCAACATCTGAATGCTCCCATGAAAAGATCAAACATGATTTATCAATTTTTCCAGCACTCCCACCCACACCATGATCGATATGAGGAGTCACTGCCGCCTCATTCCATGCAGCTGTTCTTTTATTTTTTGATTTTAGAAAATCTATTAAAAAATTCATGTAGTAATCTTGATATTCCTCTTGTGATTTAATATTATTTTTTTTCATAAACTCGATAATTGCTGGCGAACCTTCCCATGCATTACTTGGTCTTTCATCAACGCCAACATGAATTACATCATATGAGAAAATTTCACTTACTTCATTCAACATATCTTTTAAAAAAGTTACAGTTTTTTCTAAGGAAGGATTTATTGTATTATTCTTATACGAACCAACATCTTCACTAACTATATTTGAAGACTGTTCTCTAAGTTCTGGCATGATTTCTAGTAATGCCCAAGAATGTGCTGGTAAATCAATCTCAGGCATAATCTCGATATTTAATTTTTTTGCATATATAATTAAATCTTTGATGTCTTCCTGTGAGTAATATCCACCGTATTTATCATAACCACTTCCATACAATGGTGGTATTTTAAAATTATATCCTCTGTATCCTCCATTTAATGCTAGATCTGGATATTTTTTAATTTCAATTCTCCACGCTTCGTTATCTGTTAAATGCCAGTGAAATCTATTAAGTTTAAATAATACCATGTAATCAAATAGACGTTTGATTTCATCGATTGTGTAGAATTGCCTTGCACAATCGAGATGCATTCCTCTCCATTGATATTTTGGATTATCGTGTATTGTACAAATTGGAAGGTTTGTTTGATAGGAATCAATTAAATGAACTAAAGATATAAGACCATATAGCTTTCCACCATAATTATTATATTTTATCTCAATATTATCTTCTGTTATCTGAATAAAATATTGATCGATTAATAACTGATCATCTTTTTTAAAGAAAATTGGAAATCCTTTTGTAGAAGTAAAATTAATATCCAATTTAGAAATAATATTTTGCAAATTAGAAACAATTTCAATTTCCGTATTTAGATTAAATGTTTTATTTTCAATATTTATAAATTCATTTTGTAAATGAATTTTTTCTGGCTCAGGAATAATAGGTATAAAATTTTTTGTTCTTAAATCTTCATAAGTTTTCTTTTTAATTGGTTTTTCAAATATCAAATCTGAAACATTTATATTTAATTTACTATTGTTTAATGTATCAATAATGAAAATACCTTCCGGACCACACGAAAGGTTGAAGTTACCAATTTTAGGAATTTGTAAATCTAATAAAATTGTACTTTTTTTTATAGATAACTCATAATAACGTCCAATTTGCTTAGTTATTTCACCTCCTGATATAGATTTTATTGAATAAACTAATGAGAAACACAATTTTAAATTTGAATCTACTAATTTATCATGAAGAATAATTTTTAATTTATTTTCATTTGTAAAAGATATATTAATTTGATTAGTCACAATAAGTAATTTTATGAGTTTTAAAGATATATTTAATATAGACGCAGAAGTAAAGGAAAGTGCTCATGCAAGAGTAAATTTAATTGGTGAACATACCGATTATACTGGTGGATATGTCATGCCTACGCTTTTGTCTTTTAAAAATACCATTGAGATATCTAATAATAATTCTAATGAATTCACAGTTTATTCTCAACATTTTAAAGAAAAAAAAACATTCAACGATTTCAAAAAATCAAGCAACAATGAGTGGGTTGATTATATAAAAGGTTGTTTGTATATTTTTTTTGATGAACATAGGATTTCATCTAGATATTTAAACATTTATATTTCATCTGATATACCTTTAGAAAGAGGTATTTCATCGTCTTCAGCATTGTGTGTTGCTACATTAAAAGCACTTAATACTTTTTTTGAAACAAAAATCAAAGATCCAGAAATTGCAAAATTAGCAAAGAAAGTAGAATTCAACTATATAGGTGTTTCTGGTGGAATAATGGATCAAATGGTTTCTTCTATTGGTATTCATGGCAAAGCATTCTTTATGAATTGTAAGAATTTAGAATACGAACTTATTAATTTTCCAGAAAATTGGAAATTTTGTTTGATTGACTCTGAAGTTCAACGAAATTTAAGAAATAGCTCTTATAATGAAAGATTTGCTGAACTCCAAAAGGCTGAAAAAAAACTTGGTGTAGAATATTTGGGTGGAGTTAAAATAGAAAATTTTCAAACAGATAAATTTGACAATAATACTATTGCAAAAAGAGCAAAGCATGTAGTTTTTGAAAATGATAGAGTAATTAATGCGAAAAAAAATTTGAAAGAAAATAATATTAACGAGTTTGGAAATTTAATGAATGAGAGTCACCAATCATATTCTAAAGATTTTGAGGCATCTACTTTGGATGTTGATTTAATTATTCAAAGATCCGTTGAATGTGGTGCTCTAGGCTCTAGATTAACTGGGGGAGGATTTGGTGGATTTACTGTTTCATTAATTGAAAGAAATAATTTTAGTAATTGGTACAATAAAATATTAAATTTTTACCCAGCTGAAAAGATCTTCGAAGTCAATTAGGTTTTTAATAACCTTCTAAGCTTGCCCTCAGTTACATCGTGGTCAATATAACATCCTTGTAGATGTCTAAAACCAGTATTTGGATCAAATTTAGTTCTTCCATGTAATAATCTCAAGTTATCAAACATTGCTATCATCCCTTTAGATAATCTAAATTTAATTTTGAAATTATCAGAATTACAAAGTTTGAACATATATTTTCTAGCCTTATAAAAAAGATCAAGATTATTTTCCTCTAATAATGGAACATAATCAAGTCTTCCACTAAATCGTATTTGTCTAAAGTTATTATTATGATCAAGTTCAATTAATTTTGCTTCATCAACTAAAATAGTATCAATATCTGTAAACTTAAAAGTAACATTAGTTTCAGTTAATACTTTATAAAATTCAGGTTGGTTATGTTGTAAAAAATTTGCAACACTAAAACCATCAACTAAACTTGAGTCTCCTCCTGTAGATTCATTAGCAATACAATGAAGTAATTGAATTCCAGGAACAGGCTTTCTATATGGATTGTCTGAATGGGATGTTAACTCTAATGCAGTATAGGCAAGATCATTTGGATTTGGTTTTGAGACAACGTTAAATAATTTTCCAAAATTTGTTGCTCGAACTGGGCCTAATTTTTCAGCAAAATTTATAACTTCATCTTCTTCTGCTTTTGTATTTTCGATTATTACATAACCATATTGATAAAATACTTTAAGCATATTGATAAGTTCCTTTTTATTCTCAAAGATTTTATTATTATCAAAAATTTCCAAATTTTGTTCACTGACATTCCATATTTTTTTTTCAGGTATGACATCGATATTATTAATTTCATTATAAAGATCATCGATATTAAAAGATCCTTTTGCTCCATCACTAAATTCAACATTTAATATATTTTCATTAACATTATAAGAATTTATAAATAGATTATCATCTAAGAGGCTTGGTTCATATAAACGTTGTAAATTATTTTGGTCTACAAATTCACTCCCATTTAATCTTTCACGAAGCCAAATACTATGAAGTTTAAACTCTGATAATTTTCCTTCATTAATAGAAATTATTTTTTTTCCCATTTTTAATTTATTAATTAATATTTAAATTTGTGTAAATTATAAATTATAGTTAAAAATTAAAAAATGGTTGAGAAATAAATGATTAATTACTCTCCTAGTAGAGAATCATCCAAAACTCTAGTTTCATATGCTGAATAAGAATGCCAGCCATGTACTGTTTGATCGAAATCAATTACACTACCTGTCATTAATCCAGATTCTTCTGAGCACATAAAAGCTAATCCCTTTGCTACATCGATAGGCTTAATCAATCTGTTAAAAGGAACTTTTTTTTCTTCATCTTGCAACCAATTAGGATTTTTTTTATGAACTCTTGTTTGAATATCATGTTCAGCAGGAGTATCTGTCCATCCAATATTTAAGGCATTTACTCTTATTTGGTAACTAGCGACAGAATTTGCAATATTTTTTGTCATTGTAGCTAAAGCAGCTTTTGAACCACTATAAGCAACAATAAATGGCATACCACTATACATTGCCATAGATAATACATTTGCAATTGTTCCTTTGTTCTTATCTCGAATCATTATTTTAATTGTCTCTTGCATTAATATGAAAGGTGCACGGGTATTAATATTATAATTATTTTCATAATTTTCTAGTGTAGCACTTAGAATTGTTCCTCTTTCTGTGTATCCTGCAACATTAATTAAAGAGTTTATTGTTCCAAATTTTTTATCAGTCTCCAAAATAATTTTTTTGCAATCATCAACATTTTTAAGATCTGCTTTTATATACAAACACTTAGTGCCTAATTTCTCAATCTGATTTTTAACTTCAAGACCTTTATTTTCTTGTCTCCCACAAATTGTAATTGCTTTAGCACCTCTGCTGGCTAATAATCTCGCTGTTTCAGCACCACTACCTTGTGTACTACCTGTAACTATAATGACCTTATCTTTAAATTGTTCATTCATAAAATTTATCTATAACTATAATTTTGGTTTTACAACTTTATTTAATTTTACTGATTTAGTAGCTGAATTAGCAAGAATTAAAGCATTCTTTCCATCCTCAAAAGTAACTGATATATTTTTTTTATTTTTTATTGATTTAATAAATTCATCTAATTGTATTTGATAAGCATCTTTGTATCTTTCTATAAAAAAATTTTTAATAGGTTTTTTTGCAAAGGACAAATTTTGATTATAGTAATTAATATCATTATTTGGAACATTATCAGAAATTAACATTCCATTACTTCCAAATACTTCAAGTCTTTGATCGTAACCATATACAGCTCTTCTTGAATTATTTATATGAACTAAAACCCCTTTTTTTGATTTCATAAAACACATAGTTGTGTCATAATCATTGGTAATCTTAAAATCATTTGAGACATTTACAGAACCTTGTGCAAAAACTTCTACAATTGGATCATTATTAAGAATAAATCGTGCCAAATCAAAATCATGTATTGAACAATCTCTAAAAATTCCACCCGATTGTTTTAAATAATCAATACCAGGTGGAGAAGGGTCCCTACTTGTGATTACAATCATTTCAATTTTCCCAATCTTTCCTGATAGAACCTCACTTTGTACTTTATTATGGTTAGGATCAAATCTACGATTAAAACCAATTTGAATAGTTGGTTTATATTTTTTAATGTTTTGCCAACATTTATTTACTTTATTTATATCTAAATCAATTGGCTTTTCACATAATATAGCTTTATTACATTCTGCTCCTAGAGAAATATAATCTGTATGAGTCGGGGTGGCAGAAGCAATTAAAATAGCATTTATTTGATCTGAAGAAATTGCTTCCTTTGCAGTCTTTGCAACTTCACAACTATATTTTTTTGCAATTTTTTTAGCAGAGCTTGTATCAATGTCATAAACGTATTTGAGGCTCGCTTCTGGATGATCATTTATGATTGACGCATGTAATTTCCCAATTCTTCCTGTTCCTAATAAGGCAAAATTAATCATTTTAGATTTTTATCCACTTTGAATTTAAATTAGAAGATTTTTTTGCTGCATAAATAAATTTAATACCAGCTACACCATCATCAATTGTTGGAAATGAATATTTTTTATTTTTATTATGAATCTGATCAGCAAATTCTGAATAAATATTTGCAAAAGCTTCAAAAAAACCTTCTGGGTGACCAGCAGCAATTCTTGAAGATGATAGTGAAAATTTAGATACTAATTTACTTGCTCTTGTTATAACTTTCATTGGTTTATCTAGTTCAGTAAACTTTAGATTATTTGGATCATCCTGTAACCACTCTATTGAACCTTTTGTTCCAAACACTCTAATTTTTAGACCATTTTCTCCACCAGTAGCAGCAGACGATACCCAGATTATACCTCTTGCTTTATTTCGCATTCTTAATAATACAAAAGCATTATCATCAACTGAAATTTCTGAGGATAATGAATTTACTTCTGCTGATATTTCGTTTGCTTCTAATCCAGTCACATATCTCAACAAATGATATGCGTGAGTTCCAATTTCAGATAATATCATTGAAGGCCCAGATTGTTTTTTATCTAGTCTCCATTTTAATGTTCTTTTTTCATCTTTCTTTTTTACTCCGACTGTATAACCTTGGGGATACTCAACATTTATTAAATTGATTTTTCCTAATTTATGATTTGAAATAATATTTTTTGCCTCTCGTAGCATTGGATAGCTTGAGTAATTGTGTGTTAATGCAAATACAATTTTATTTTTTAAAATTACTTTTTTTAATTTAACAGCATCCTTAACTGTTGCGGTTAAAGGCTTGTCACAAATAATATGTATTCCTTTTTCAATAAATGCTTTTGCTATCTTATAATGATCACCCGATGGAGTCATTATTCCAAGCGCTTGAATACCATCTTTTCTTTTTGACTCAGCGGATGCCATAGACTTATAATCACTGTAACAACGATCATCAGCTAATCCTAATGAAGAACCAAAAGATTTAGATTTTTTTTTATCTTTTGAAAATATTCCAGCAACAAATTCAAATTTATTATCAAATCTTGCTGATAACCTATGTGTGTATCCAATAAATGAATTAGGACCTCCACCAATAAAACCAATTCTAATTTTATTTTTATTATTTAAAGTATCATTTCTAAGTAAGTCTAATCTACCAAAAGCAATTTTGGATTTTTTTTTCATTAATTAACTATGCCACCATCAATTACATAATTTTGTGCGGTACAACCAGAACTTTGATCAGATGCAAAAAACAAAACTGGCTTTGATATATCTTCAGGCATAAGCATTCTCTTTATACATTGTCTCTCAAGTTGGGTTTTTTCAATTTCTGGAGTAAGCCATAATTTTTTTTGCCTCTCCGTAATGATCCAGCCAGGAACAATACAATTTACTCTGATATTATAAACACCTAAATCTCTTGCTAAAGTTCTCGTTAATCCCATAATAGCAGATTTTGCAGTTGTATATCCAGCCATACCGCCTTGGGAAATCATCCATGAAAAACTTCCAATGTTTACAACAGAACCTTTACCAAAATTTTTCATATCTTTATAGACAGCTTGTGTTGCAAAAAAATAATGTCTCAAATTAATATTCATTCTATCATCCCAATATTCAGGAGTGACACTATCTATGTCATGTCTTTCATCATTAGCTGCATTATTTACTAGAATTGAAATTGGACCAATTTCTTTTTTTACTTTTTCTAATGAACTTTTAAGTTGTTCTATATTTTTTAAATCACATTTTACAAATAAACTATCAACATCATATTTGTTTTTGATTTTTTTTGATAAATCAATACCTAACTCATCATTTATGTCTAAAAATGCTACTTTTGATTTTTGAGAAACAAATTGTTCGACGATACTTTCCCCAATTCCTGAGGCACCACCTGTAATAAGAACCACCCTATCTTTAAGTGATGGATAAGTTGCGATTTCGTTCATGATTATTTATGTTATATGTTTATCAAAGATATGTTTAACATAATCAAATTAAATGAAAAAGATAATATTGGAATTGCTCCAATGGATATTCCTCAGAATATTAATATAAATTATGGAATTAGATCAATTGATAACATTCCCTATGGCCATAAAATTTCTTTAAAAAAAATTAAAAGTGGTGATTTTATTTTTAAGTATGGTCAGATTATAGGAATCTCTAATAAAAATATAGAACCTGGTGAACATGTGCATTCCCATAATATGGGATATAGTGATTTCAAAAGAGAATATACCCGTAATAATTTTAAAAATGCAGTTATCAAAAATAAAAAAATAGAATACTTTAAGGGTTTCAAAAGAAATAATGGGTCATCAGGTACTAGAAATTATATAGGTTTAATTAGTACAGTTAATTGTTCTGCAACTGTTGTTAAAAAAATATCAGATAAAATAAATAATTATTTAAAAGATAATAATTTTGAAAATATTGATGGAGCGGTTTGTTTAAAACATTCATCAGGTTGTGGCATGAATACTTCTGGATACGCTATGAGTGTGTTTAACAGAACTATTGAAGGTTTTAAAATTCATCCAAACTTTGGAAAAGTTTTTGTTATCGGACTAGGATGCGAATGTGCCCAAATAAGTTTGTATAATAATGATCAGGAAAAAAGAAATATTGAATATTTGAATATTCAAGACGAAGGTGGAACAAATGAAATAATAACAAAAGTAACTTCAAGAATTATTAATCAACTAAATGAAATTAATAGTATTTCTAGGACAAATATTCCTGTTTCAGAACTAACAGTTGCTTTGCAATGTGGAGGTTCAGATTCGTATTCTGGGATAACTGCAAATCCTGCACTAGGCTTTGCTTCAGATTTGATTATTGATCATGGTGGAACAACATTACTATCAGAGACTCCAGAAATATATGGAGCGGAACATTTATTATTTGAAAAATCATCAAATGAAAAAAATATAGAGAAACTAAACAAACAAATTGATTGGTGGAAAGAATATGTAGCTAGCAACGATAGCACATTAGATAATAATCCAAGTCCTGGTAATAAAAAAGGTGGGTTAACTACAATTCTGGAAAAATCATTAGGTGCAGTATCCAAAGCTGGTAATAGAAATATGGTTGATGTCCTCGATTATGCTGAACAGGTAAAAACCAAAGGTTTTAACTTTATGAATTCTCCAGGTTACGATCCTGTATCTGTAACTGGTCAAGTTGCTTCTGGCGCTAATGTTATTTGTTTTACTACTGGTCGAGGTTCTTGCTTTGGATTTAAACCCACTCCAAGTATTAAAATAGCAACAAATACAAATATGTATAATAAACTTAGTGAAGATATGGATATAAATGCTGGTACAATTATGGATAACGTTGCAAGCGTTAATGAGGTTGGCAAAGAAATATTTGATAAAATAATTTCAGTTGCATCAGGTGAAAAATCAAAGAGTGAAATAAATGATTATGGGGATGATGAATTTAATCCCTGGATAATTGGAGCAACACTATAAATTTATAAATCACCTTTAAAAGCGTTAACATACATTTTTAAAAAATCTTCTGCATTCACTGGTATAGGATTAGTACTTGTGGAAGGATCATTAAAAGCCATTAAACTCATTTTTTCTAAATTTTTGTCATTATCAATTATTTCACTTAAAGTATGAGGAATATTTAAATTAGACCTAAGCTCTAAAATCCAATCCATAAAATTGTTAAATGTTGCTGATTTTAAATTTATATATCTTGAAATATCTATAATTTTTTCTTCAATACCTTTTTTATTATATTGTAAAACATATGGCATAAATACTGCATTGGTTAATCCATGATGTGTATTATAAATTGCACCAACAGGATGACTTAAAGAATGGATAGCACCTAAACCTTTTTGGAAAGCTATTGAGCCCATAGATGAAGATGCTAGCATATGCGATCTAGCTTCTAAGTTTGATCCATTATTAAAAGCATGAACAAGATTATTTTTTACTAATCTAATACCCTCTAATGCAATACCTTGAGAATAAGGATGGAAAATATTAGACAAATATGCTTCTAAGCAATGAGCTAGTGCATCCATTCCTGTAAAGGCTGTTAAATTTGCAGGAAGTGGAATTGTCAAATTTGGATCAAGGATAACAATTGATGGAAGCATTTTTGGATGGAAAATTATTTTTTTTTCTTGTGTTTTTTCATTAGTAAAAACTGAAGCTCTTCCAGTTTCAGAACCTGTTCCAGCTGTAGTAGGTAGAGCAATTATAGGAAAAATTGAATCTGCATTAGCCCTAGTCCACCAATCACCAATATCTTCAAAATCCCAGATTGGTCTTTCTTGCTTGGCCATGAATGCAATTGCCTTTCCTGTATCCATACCCGAGCCTCCCCCAACAGCTATTACTCCATCATGTTTATTTTCATTAAAAACTTTAACACCATCTTCAACATTCTTACCTGTAGGATTTGATTTAACATCACTAAAAATAGATGTGTGTTTATCTAAACAATCATTTAATTTATTAATAATGTTTGTTTTTAAAATTCCATTATCAGTAACTATTAATGGTTTTTGAATATTTAATTCTTCACAGGCTTTTTGTATTTCTACTATTCTATCAGCACCAAACCAAATTGTAGTTGGATAATTCCAATTTATATTTTCCATAAATTTAAATATTTCTTATATGATAACTTTTTGCTCTTGTTAAATGATCAAATCCTAGAACAGATAAAGTAACACCAATTCCAGTATCTTTTACACCAGTCCATGCTAAGCCAGGATCTAAGTAATCACATCTATTCATAAAAAAAGTTCCTGTCTCAACATTTTTTCCAAAATTTTCTGCAAAAGACTTATCATTTGTCCAAATACTTGCTGTTAATCCATAAGAACTATCATTCATCAAAGATAAAGCTTCATTTTCATTTTCTACTTTCATTATTCCTACTGAAGGGCCAAATATTTCTTCCATCATGTATTTCATCGAATGATCGACATTGATGAGTGCACTTGGGCTTACATAACAATTATTACCATCATCTAAATTGAATTTTTTGTTATCTATAATGTTCTTTCCGCCTTGATTAATTGCGTTGTTAACTTCAGATCTAATATAATTTGCAGCAGATTGCTTCACTACTGGGCCTAAATTTGTCTCCATCTCTAGTGGATTTCCTAAAACATATTTCTCAGTTACATCTTTAAATTTTTCTACAAATGTATTGTATATTTTTTTATCAACATAAATTCTTTCAATACCACAACAAGATTGGCCAGAATTGAAGTATGATCCATCAACTAAATTTTCAACAGCATGATCTAATTCACAATCAGCTCTAACATAAGCAGGATCTTTTCCACCTAATTCTAAACCAGCTCCAATAAATCTAGTGCCTATAGATTTTTTTATTTGTTTTCCGCCACTAACAGAACCTGTAAATAAAACATGATTAATTCTTGAATCTGAAATTATTCTTGATGTTTGATCATGATCTAAATGTAAATACTGAAAAATATTTTTTGGTAATGAAGATTTTTTTGCTGCCTCATATAATTCTTCAGCACAAAGTGGTGTTTGAGAAGAATGTTTTAATATAACTGCATTACCGGCAAGTAAACTTGGTACAATTGAATTAACAGAAGTGTTGAAAGGGTAATTCCATGGTGCAATTACAAATATAGTCCCTAGTGGTTCTTTTTTTATATAATTATCAAATTCATCATTTTTAATTGAAACTACTCTTGATAGTGCTCTATCAGCATTTTCAATCATATAACGAGCTCTTTCTTCAAAACCTCGCATCTCTCCTGGGCACTGTGCTATAGGTCTTCCTATTTGCTTACATAAATTACTAGAAACATCCTTATTTTTTAAAAATATTTCTACAAAATTTAAAACTGACTTTTTTCTTTCATCTAGAGATATATTCTTCCAATGCTGTCTTATAGCATAGGAATTGCTGAGACTTTTTTCAATATCTTCTTCTGTTGCATATTCTCTTTTAACTAAGACGGAGTTGTCTATTGGAGTAATAGTCTCAAACATTTAGTAAAATTAGCCTCGTTCGAAATATCTTCGTAATTGCCAATCATTAACTGAACCATCATAATCTTTTTGCTCCCATTCAGCAGCATGGATATAATGATCAAGTACATCTTGAGGAAATATCTCTTTTAAAAATTTAGATTTTTTAGCAAGTTGGATTGCTTCGTTAAGTGTTTTAGGAACTTCATTTACTTTTTTCTCATAAATATTCCCTGAATAAGGTTTATCTAATTTAAGTTTATTTTTAATACCGTATAAACCAGCACCAACTAAAGCTGCAAAAGAAAGATAAGGATTCACATCCGCTCCTGGGACTCGACATTCAATTCTTATGGATGATCCATGACCAGCTAGTCTAAACCCAGCAGTACGATTATCAATGCCCCAAACAGATTTTGTAGGAGCAAATGATCCATCTTGAAATCTTTTATAAGAATTAATATTTGGAGCTAAAAAAATTGAAATATCTGGTAATAATTTAATTTGTCCCGCAAGATAACTTTTAAAAATATCAGACATTCCATATTTATCCTTAGGGTTATAAAAAATATTTTTCTTTGTTTTCTTATCGAATAAAGAGTTATGAATATGACATGAACTTCCACAAACTTCTTTGTTATATTTAGCCATAAAGGTTACTGCTTTGTTATGTTTATAAGCAATTTCTTTTGTCGCATTTTTAATTAAAATATGATTGTCAGCCATGTTTAATGCATCAGAAAAAACAACATTGATTTCTTCTTGTCCTGGAGCTGCTTCACCCTTTGAACATTCTACATAAATTCCACTATCTAGAAGAGAATTCCTTAATTCCTGCATCACATCCTCTTCTTTCGTAGTTTGGAAAATCATATAGTCTTCAATATACCAAGAAGACTCTTTAAGTTTTGTATAATTATTTTTATGAATTTCTTCATAAGTTTGATTAAAAAGAAAAAATTCTAATTCTGAACCAACCATAGATTGAAATCCCATTTTGTCCGCCTTAGCTAAAACATCTTTTAATATCTGTCTTGTTGAATGAATAAGTGGTTTTTTTCCTGAATGGTCTAAACAATCACATATTACTATAGCTGTTTTATTTAACCAATTTGCTATCTTTATCGTTTTGAGATCTGGAATTACAGTCATATCTCCATAACCCGTTTCCCATGAAGAAGATTTATATCCGGGTACAGTAAACATATCCATATCAACGGTATAGAGATAATCGCACATATGCGTTTCTTTATAAACATAATCAATAAAAGCTTTTCCGGTAACTCTTTTACCATTTAGTCTACCTTGCATATCTGATACGCAAACTAAAACTGTATCTATTTCTTTTTTTGTTATTAGTTTTTTTAACTGATTAAATGTAATACTCATGTTTCTTAAAATTAAATTTGTATCATTTTCATATCCTAAATGATAAAGAATGAAACAAAAATAATTGATTAAAAAACGCAGAAAATGGAAAAATATAAGAATTTTATAAATAATAAATGGATTGAAAGTGAGTCCAAAGAAACAATAAAGGTTGATGATCCTTCAAATGGTAAAATCATTGGCGAAATTTCATGTGCAAAAAAAAATGAAGTTGATCTTGCGGTTGAAGCAGCTAAAAATTCTTATAACAGCAGAGTACTTGTAGATATGCCTTTACTTTCAAGAGCGAAACTAATGAGAAAAATTGCAGAAGAGACAAGAAAGGTTTCAAAAGAAGGTGGTGAGCTTCTTTGTTATGAAAATGGAAAAAATATCGCTTCAGCAATTAAAGAATTCAATGATGTAGCAGATATGTTTGATTATTATGCAGGCTTAACAGATAAACTTGAGGGTAAAACAATACCTGTTGCAAAAAATGTTTTTGATTACACAGTTTTAGAACCATTTGGTGTATCAGCACATGTTGTGCCATGGAATTTTCCATTATCAATGATTGGAAGATCACTGTCATGTTCTTTTGCTACAGGAAATTCAACAATTATAAAAACTGCAGAATTAACCCCCTTGTCAGCAACAGTTTTTGCTAAAGCAATACAAAATGCTGGAGTACCTGAAGGATTAATAAACATAATTTGTGGATATGGGAATGAAGCAGGATCTTATCTTGTATCTCATGAAGATGTAAATCACGTAGTATTTACAGGCTCAGTTGCAACTGGAAAAAAGATACTTCATGCTTGTGCTGACAAAGCTATACCTGCTGTAGTTGAATTAGGTGGTAAGTCAGCTGGTATAGTATACCCTGACGCAGATCTAAATGAAGTTTTAGAGAGTGCACGTTCAGGAATATTTAGTGTTGCAGGACAAATTTGTACAGCGATGTCTAGATTGGTAGTTCATAAATCAATCAAAGATGAATTAGTAGATAAGCTTGTGGATATGAGTAAATCGTTAAAAATTGGACCTGGTATAGAAAAAGATACAGATCTAACTCCAGTTATATCAGAAAATCAACTTCAAAAAGTTGAAGGTTATGCAAGATCAGGAATCCAAGAAGGAGCAGAAGCAGCATATGGTGGAAAAAGATTAGATCGTGAAGGATATTTTATGGAACCAACAGTTCTAAACAATGTTAAACAAAGTATGACTGTAGCCAGAGAAGAAATTTTTGGTCCAGTACTCTCAGTTCTTGAATATGAAGATCAAGAAGAAGCAATTGATATTGCGAATGATACTGAGTATGGTTTAGGTGCTGGTGTTTTTACAAAAGATCTAAAAAAAGCATCTTGGACTGCAAGCAAATTAGAAGCTGGTCAAGTATATGTAAATAAATGGTTCACTGGAAATCATGCAACACCTTTTGGAGGTTATAAACAATCAGGATATAGCCGTGAAAAAGGAGTAGATGGACTTAAATCTTATCTTCAAGTCAAAAATGTTGGTATTAGTTTAGGTTAAAATCGGCCAGGAGAATAAGCGCTAATATCTATATTCGGCAGTTGATCTTTTGATAAACTATCAATAATTTTTCCCGTAACAGCTCCTAAAGTCCAGCCAATATGTTGATGTCCAAATGCATAAATGACATTATTATTTTTCTGAGATTTTCCAATAACAGGTAATGAGTCTGGTAAGGTAGGCCTTCTACCCATCCATGTTGATCTTACTTCTTTTAATTGGGGCAAAACCTTTCTTGATTGTCTCTCTATCATTTCAAGACGTTTTTTATTAGGTGGTTTATTTAAACCTGCTATCTCAACTGTACCAGCAGCTCTTATACCATCATGAATTTGTATTAAGTAAAATCCAGACTCAGACCAAGCAACGGGACGATTTATTAATTTCTCTTCAGTTTCAAATAAAAGGTGATACCCTCTTTCGGTATCAAGAGGGAATTTATCTCCAAGCTTATTTGCAATTTGATTAGACCAAGCACCAGCACTTACAATTATTTTATCAAATTTAAGTTTTTTATTTTCTAAAAATAATTCTATATTTTTTTCTTTCTGTGTTAAATTTTTTATATTTTGATTTATATATATACCGCCTAGTTCTAAAAACTTTTTAAAAATCTTAGTACTTATTGCTAATGGATTTGTTGTGTGTCTTGATCCAGTAAAGACTTGCCCAGAATAATAAACATCAGCTAAATTTGGTTCTAATTCTTTAACTTCATCTTTATTTAAATTTCTTACTTTAACATTATTATTTTTTCTAATAATGTTTGCGTATTCATAATTTTCATAAGATTTTTTTGAATCAAAAAGGTAAAGATTTTCTTCATAGCTAATATATTCTTTTACGTTTACTTCTTGAAAAATTTCATCGTAAGATATTTGAGAGTGTTTTAATAAGTTGGTAAGAGAGTTTGCTATTTCATTAACTTTTTCTTTTTTACAGTTTTTTAAAAAACTTATTGCCCAAGGCAAGTTCTTTAAAATATAAAAAAAATCAACTGCCAAAGGTCCATCTTTTCTTAAGAGCATTGATGGTATATCCCAAATCAATCCAGGATAATTTACAGGAACATTTGCATAGTCTGCAAAAGTACAAGCATGACCAAAACTTGTCATTGAGCCAGGATGCTCCCTGTCAATTAAAGTTACATTAAATCCAGATTTTTTTAAAAAATATGCGCTACATATACCAACTATGCCAGCTCCAATAACAGCAATGTTCTTCACTGTTCTATCGAGCTTTAATACCTCTGAGTTTTTCAGACCTTCTTCTAAGTAGCTCAACTGTAGTTAATAAAAATATAGAAAGAAGCACTAAACAAGTAGCCATACATAAAATAACAGGGCTAATTTCTTGTCGTATTCCGGCCCACATTTGTTTTGGAATAGTTAACTGATCAATACTAGCCATAAACATAACTATAACAACTTCATCAAACGATGTAATAAAAGCAAATAAAGCTCCTGATATAATACCTGGTAAAATCAATGGCATAATGACTTTAAAAAAAGTTCTCATTGGTTTAGCGCCTAAGCTTTGAGCTGCTTTTACCATATTCATATCAAAACCAACTAATGTTGCCGTTACAGTGATTACTACAAAAGGTGTGGCAAGAGCAACATGTGCAAGAATTACACCTGTGAAAGTATAAACAAGATTTATTCTTGCATAGAAGAAGAACATTCCTGCGGCTGTTATAATTAGTGGAACAATCATTGGTGAAATTAATATTGCCATTATCAAACCTTTATATGGCATATGTGGTCTACTTAAACCAAGAGCTGCCAGTGTTCCTAAAGCTGTAGCAATAACAGTTGCAATAATACCTATATAAAAACTATTTACTGTACCAACCATCCACTTTGTTGAACATGGAACTGTGGATGAAACGACGTCAGCACTACAATCACCAATCATATTTTTATACCATCTTATCGACCAAGCTTCAGGATCAGGGGGCCAAGCCAGCATTCCTTCTGTAAAAACCATAAAAGGTGAAACGCTGAAAGATATTGGAATAATTGCAAATAGTGGTGCTATTAAAAAGAAGAAAACTACAGTGCAAAAAAATAAATAAAAGTAATAGTATGTTCTTTGAACTGGTGATGCGTAACTTGGGAGAGCCATATTATTATCCTAACTTTATGTTGTCTATTCCAACAATTTTATTGTAAAGCCAATAGAAGATCAGCATTATACCAAGAAGTATACCTCCAAGAGCAGCACACAATCCCCAATTGAGTGTAGTTTTTAAATGGTATGCTATCCAACTTCCAATTAATTTACCATCTTTTCCTCCAACTAATTCAGGGGTTATAAAATATCCAATTGCAAGAACAAATACTAATAAACCTCCAGCACTTATTCCAGGAATAGTCTGTGGCAAGTAAACACGCCAAAATGCCATTGCAGGTTTAGCGCCTAAGTTTTGAGCTGCTCTCATATGACTTTTAGGAATTACTCTCATTACGCTATACAAAGGTAAAATCATAAATGGTAATAAAATTTGAGTCATAGCAATTAAAGTTCCAGCCTCATTGTAAACCATTTGAATACGACCATCATCGCTTATAACACCTAACCAAACTAGAATTCCATTGATAACGCCATTTTGTTGAAGCATTACAATCCATGCTGTTGTTCTCACAAGTAAGGAAGTCCAAAAGGGTAATAATACAAAAATCATTAAAAGATTACTGTATCTAAGAGGTAGATTAGCTAATAGATGAGCAACCGGAAAACCAAGAATTAAGCAAAAAATTGTAACATATACACTTACCTTAAAAGTTCTAAGCCAAGTTTTTATATACATTCTTCTTTTTTCATCTTGTAGAACAACATCTCCATCTTCATCAAATGTTCTATCAAGTGCGTTCCAATAATAAATTGAAGATCTATCATTTACCATTTGGTTAAAAGAGTACCAGTAAGTTGGATCACCCCAAAACTTATTTATTTTTATAAATGTATCTTTGTACGAAACAGGCTCTTCACCCTTTTTTACAATTTTTTTTATTTCTCTAGTTGTTTTTTTTATTAAACTTTTCCAACCAGATTTAGCATAATTCATTCTTGTTAAAGCTTTACCTATCTGCCTTTTGTCTCCATTGGCTAGTTCGAAAAAAAGACTTTTATATACTTCTTCTGGAGGTAGTTCGTCGGCTCCTTTATCCCAGTTTTTGTATTCTTCAAAAGTATTGGGAAAAACTGAATTAATTTGGCTATCGTCAACACTCCTCAGAAGCATATCTCCGATTGGCATTACAAAAGTAACAATAATAAAAAGAAGTAAAGGAAAAACTAGAAGAAAAGCTCGAAGTTTATTTCTTCTTTCAGCTTTGCGAAGACTTTGTTTAAGTGGGATACCGTCAGTAGTTAATAATTCAGCTGTAGAAATAGTAACCTCCAAATAAAAAGGCGAGATAATTCTCGCCTTTAGATTAAATTACAAATTTTAATTTATCAAGCTTAGTTACCCATCCATGCAGCATAACGCTCGTTAATTTCTGCACCGTAATCTGACCACCATTGTGGATCACTCACGATTGAAACTTTTAAACGTTCTGGTGTGTTGGGCATATGAGGCATAATATCAACACCTCCTGGTCCCCAAGGCTCATTGTTTTCAATGATTGGAATACCAGATGCTCTCATTGGTCCATATGTAATATATTTAGCTTGTTCAGCTTGAGCTTCAGGAGTTGAAGCATGCATCATAAAGTCAATAGCTGCATCTCTATTAGGAGCTCCAGCAGTTAGACAAAGATACTCTTGGTCTAAAACCTGACCTTCCCAAATATACTCAAAGTTTTCACCTTCAGCTAAGTTTGCTGCACCTACACGACCGTTATATGCAATAGCCATAATAACTTCACCACTTTTTACTAACTCAAGTGGTTGTGAACCAGCAGACCAGAAAACAACATCGTCCTTAATTCTGTCCATAACTTCAAATGCTCTATCAATAGCACCTGTTTGGTTAGCTAAAACTGTAGGAACTGCATTTGGACTTACTCCATCTGCTACCATTGCTTTTTCGATTATACCTGTTGCCCAAGTATGAATACCTCTTTTGCCAGGAAATTTTTCTGTATCAAAAAAGTCTGCCATACTGTCAGGCTTCTCTCCAGGGAATGCATCTGGGTCATAAAATACAACGTATGTCCAAAAGATTTGTGGTACACAACAGTCCCAACCAGAGTGGTATTCAAGACCATTATTTTCCATATCTTCTAACATTGATTCACCGTCAGGACCTGGAGTTGATAATTCAGCAATTTCAGAAGAAATATCTTCAAATAGACCTTCATCACAACCTGTGATTGCATCAGATGGTAATACATCTACTAAATCCCAAGTAACACTTCCACTTTCTACTTGAGCTCTTACTTCACCTAAACCTCCGTTGTAGTTTTCAAAGACAATTGAGCTAGGATCAGAATATGTATCAGCATAAGCTTTTTGTTGACTTTCTGTATAAGCACCACCCCATGAAGCAACCGTTACAGCGCTAGCTGCAAAAGGAGCAAATACAAGTGACACAAATAAGAAGGCTTTTAAAAATTTAGACATATATATCCTCCTATTTTTTAATTATTTAATCTTAAGATTATGTCTGTAATGCGAGTGTAATAACATGTCGTTAAATGAAAAAAAAGGGGTAAAAGTAAAAAATTTTGGCTAAATATAAAGAAAAAAGTATAATTACAGATCTAATGCTCGAACATCTTCAGAATTCCAGCTTAATTTAAGTTCATCACCCTCTTTATGATTAAAACTTCCCTCATTTGGAACCTTGACTATAAACTCTTTATTACCACAAACATCAAGCCTAGCTCTAATGTGATCGCCTAGGTAAATTAGTTCTTCAATTTTACCTGAAAAATTGTTGGAGTCAGATGTTGTTTTATCAATTGAAACACGTTCTGGTCTAATAGATAGTTGGGTTTTTTCTCCAACTTCATTCACATTAATTTTTAATGCTTTCACCATTCCAAAACCTCCATCCAATTCAACAGTACATGATGATCCATTCACTTCCCTTACAACACCATTAAGTGTATTATTTTCACCTATAAATTTTGCAACAAAAGAATTTTCAGGTTTTTCATACAAGATATCAGGTGTAGACAATTGTTGTACAACTCCATCATTGAATACTGCAATTCTATTGGACATTGTTAATGCTTCACTTTGATCATGAGTAACATAGACAACTGTTATACCAATCCTATCATGAATATGTTTTATTTCGTATTGCATCTGTTCGCGTAAATTCTTATCGAGTGCACCTAAAGGCTCATCCATTAATACTAGACGTGGTTCAAATACCAGTGCTCTAGCCAAAGCGACTCTTTGCTGTTGTCCACCAGATAATTGAGCTGGAAATCTTGTACCAAAATTACCTAACTCAACCATATCAAGTGCTTTCTGCACTTTTTCTTTAATGTCTGGTTTTGAAATTTTTCTCACTTCTAGCGGAAATGACAAATTTTCCGCAACAGTCATGTGAGGAAATAAAGCATAGTTTTGAAAAACCATTCCAATTTCTCTTTCATAGGGTGGTATTTTACTTATTGGTTTAGTATCTAAAAATATTTCACCGTTTGTAGGTGTTTCAAAACCAGCTAACATCATCAAAGTTGTTGTTTTACCTGATCCTGATGGACCCAACATTGTTACAAACTCACCCTTAGCAATATCCAAGTTTAAGTTTTTTACTACTAGTACTTCTCCATCATAACTTTTATCGATCTTTTCAAATTTAACGAAACTTTGAGATGTGTCATTCATAATATATTGTAATGAAGCTTGAATAACTGCATGAAAACAAATAGTCAAAAGTTAATTTAAAAAATGTTCATATTTGGAGTAATTTTTGCTTTAGTTGCTGGAATTTTGTTTGGCTTAATTGGTCCTACTACAAAAATAGCATATAATTCTGGTGCTTCTGTAGCATTAACTATTTTTTTACGTTACGCAGTTGCCTCGATAATTATATTACCTTTTATCCCTTATCAAAATAATCTATTAGAAATTTTTAAAAAGAACCTAAAATATTTTTTATCTATATCAGCGGGCTCAATATTATTAACGCTTGGATTATTGACTTCAGTTATATTTATTGAAGTTAGTTTAACAATTCTTATTTTTTGCCTCTATCCAATATATGTTCTTTTATTTTCTATTATTGTCGATAAAGAAAAAATTTCATTAACTGTAAAGATTCTCTTTTTTGTTACATTTCTAGGAATTATTTTAGTTATAGGACCGTCTTTTAAAGTCATAAATATAGTAGGTATTCTTTTAGCTTTTCTTGCCTCACTGGGATCAACTAGTATGATTATAGTAAATCAAAAAATGTCTATTAAAGGTATTTCACCAATACCAATTAATATCTTTATAAATGTTTTTAATACTTTTTTCTTCTTTGTAATATTAAAAATATTTTTTTCTTTAAATTTTAATTTTGATATCAGTATTTATCTTTTAATTTTAATTCCTTCGGTATGTTATAGCTTTGCACTTTTATCACAATTAATTGCTATCCCAAAGATTGGACAATCATATACTGCTTTATTTTTGTATTTAGAACCAGTGGTAGGTGTTCTTGGGGCTGTTTTTTTATTAAAAGAAAATTTAGAAACTTATCAAATGATTGGTGCTTCGATTGTAATAATAAGTTTGCTATCAGCTTCTTTTATTAGTCGTAGAAACTAAAATTGATTTTGCATGAAGTTAAACCAATTCTGACCTATTATTTTTGTAGAAACTTTTTCTGAAATATTATTTTCACACATTAAAAAAAATAAATTATTTAAGTCACTTGGTTGCTTATACCAACTTGGTAACTTAGGCCATTTTGGATTTTTATCTTTAGATTCTCCATAGTCGATATTTTTTGTCCACTTTCCATTTCTCATCCACATAACTACATCATCAGGCCAATTTAAACAAAGATCAGAACCTATTCCAATATTGTCTTCACCAATTAGGTTTACTAGTTCCTTAATCATTTCACAAAAATCTTCTATTGTACAATCACCTAAATTTTTAAGATGGTAAGGATATAAACTTAACCCAATAAAACCATTTTTTTTAACAAGTTTTTGTAAAATATCAGTATCAATGTTTCTTTTAGATTTATGAAAGAAATTTGGATTAGCATGAGAAATTGCCACAGGTTTATTTGAGACTTCAATAGCATCAAGACAAGTTTGCTTTCCTGCATGACTTAAATCTACAATCATGCCAAGTCTATTCATTTCTTCAATAACAGCTTTTCCAAATCGTGAAACACCAGAGTCTTTAGGTTCAAAGCATCCTCCAGCAAGCGGAGTTTGATTATTATAGGTGAGTTGCATAAATCTCACACCTGCGTCAAAAAATTTTTCAATTAAAAATATATCGTTGGCAATTGGAGCAGAATTTTGAAAACCAAAAATAATTGCAACTTTATTATTTTTTTTTGCATCCAAAATATCCTCTGAAGTTTTTGCGTGAGCAATAATGTCATGATGATCTTTAAAAAGACGTTGCCAATCATTTATTTTTTCGAAAGACTCTTCAGTATTTTCCCAATACACTAATGTCGCATGGATTGCAGTTAATCCAGCTTGGTGGGCATTTTCAAATAATTCCCTATTCCAGTTACAATATTCCAATCCATCAATTAGAAGTATATCTTCACTTATTTTTGACATAGATTAATACTTCTATTAATGAAAAAACCAAAATTAACTATAGATATTTAATAAATGTTACAAAAAGTAAGAGAAAACGATAGCTACATGAAACTATCAAGAATGGGTTCACGCTACCCTTCTCGTCTTAGTTTTTCCAGAAGTATGTTAAGAAGATTAATTAACGACAACTGGGCAATACATAAATCAAAATTTGATTTAGATAAAGATGGTTTCGGTACGGTTGTTTATGAAGTAATTATTAATAAACAAACTTATTCACTTGTATGTTTCTCTGCTTTTCTAGATGATAAGGATAGAAGTGATAGAGTTATCGCTAGTAAATGGGATACAGCCTATACGTTACATGTAGGTAAATTATCTGATCAAGATCTAAATAGATTAAAAAAAACAATTCCCCTTCAAGAATCAGGTCGTAATTCTCCAAATGAATTAATTCTTAGCAGAGCAAATAAAAGTGTAAGATTGTTTCAGTATGTTGTCGATTGTCTTTCAAATGGTAATCAGCCAGATATTTATGAAATAAATAAAGTTGGATATTTACTAAGAACTACTGCTGTTTATGGTAGTGGTAAATTTGGATTATCAGATTTTACTAACACAAAAAATACAACTGTTTTCAATCAGCCCTTTAGAGCAGAAATGTTATCAGTTTATTTAATTAGAGAATTCAGTATTGAATTAGTTGAACATGTTGCAAGGCAAATTAATCCAAAAAAAGCAGTAAAGTTAGATAGAAAAATTAAACAACATTTAGGTATTGGTAATTCAACAGGTTTAGGTATGGCACCTTTTATCATTAAACATCCAAAGTTGATTAATAAGTGGATGAAACAGTACTCAAAAACATTAGAAGAAATTTCTCAAATTGAGTTAGATAATATAGTTTTCGAAAAATATAAAAAACTTTTGAATAAAGCCCTAAATTATCTTGAAGAAGTTAACACAAGTGATGAATTCCAAATTAATAAAAATAAATTAACTACTGAAGATTTAAAAAAATATATTTCCTACATTAATGACCTAGATCTTTCTCAAAAATTTAAATGGTTAGATATTCTAAATTATTGTGATTCGAATTTTAATAATGATACTAAGGAAATTGCAAGAGTACAACTAATTGAATTATATCCTCAAATATCAGAAGAGTTAGCAGAAGATATGGCAGATGAGGAGATAATGGATATTGATGGAAATCAATCTATTGGAGATTTGAAAAAAATAATCAATGATAAATATTCTTGGATAAAAAATATTGATTTTAATAATAAAGATAGCAATTATTTATTTTGGTATGTTTCAGCAGCTAAGTTAGAACCTAGATTAGGTGAAAGATATAATGAACAAGGAAGTGAATTGGAGCAAAATTTAGGAATTGCAAAAATGGTTAATGATTTATTTAAGCAAATTAAAAATGTAGATGAAAATCAATTAATTTGTGAATTTTTGTTAATGCATCCAGAATACAGAGGAATTGTTAAGAGAATTCAATCTTTAAAAAATTATCCCTTTTCAGAAGTTCAAGATAATGTTCTTGATAAAAAAACAATGCCAATTGATATGTTAAGATTTAAGTTATCTTTTTTTGGTGCCAATCGTTATGATCCTAAGTCAGATAGATGGTTAAGAGTAAGTTTTTTTTCTGGAGCCCCTTATTTATCAGATCTGAATAATAAAAATGTTGATGAATGGGGTTTTGCAACAATGAGTACATATTAATATCTGTGAGTTATTCTTACTATGAAGTCTACACTAATACACAACGAGCTTTTTCAGGATTAGGGTTCACTTATGGATCAGATGAGGATGCTGCATTTATTACAACATGGCTTGAAATATTTGGTTTGGATGGGATCAAATTATTAAAATTAAAAATTGAAGAATTAGATAACACTTTCAATGCCAGTATAGATCCGTCAAAAATAAATGATGAGTTTGATTGTGAAAATAAATCTTTTTTGGTGATAGGCCCGGGATTGATTGATTATTTAGTATCAAAAATAGATAAAAGGGATGATTTTAAATTAACTTTAAAAAATTGTAGTGACCCTATATTCCTAATACCTTTACTTTATAAGTATGCCAAAAAAAATATCTATTCACAGTTTTTGTTAGATCAAAAAATCGATGTACAAATAACAAATGAAAATATTAGGGTTAATAGAGAAATTATCTCTACAAATTATAAAAGAAATTTTGATCTTTTACTGACAAAGAAAATTTTTAATGAACAAAAATTAGATATTAATATTTCATCATCAAATATAAATAATATGCTCTCTAAGGGTATCAATCCTGATAAAAAATCTTGGGATCAAATATCTAAAATAGCTTTTAGAACTTTTGTTCCTGAGTCAGAGGAGTCTAGAGCAAAAGGTGCCGGGGGTGGGGATGCAAATGATTAATTTACTATATTCAAATCGCTAAATACATTAGTAATTAGTTTATAACCAATTTCTGTTACCCTAAGATAATCTATCTATCTCTCTAATACTTCGTATCCAAACTGATCCGCTGTTTCAAGAAGGATCTCCCAAATTGATAAAGCGAAACCTCTTGGTATATATAGAAAGTAGTTATTGGAAGTTATTTTAAATAGCTTAACACTTACATGATGAATAGCTGTGCTAGCAGAGGATAGATCTGGAAAATTCCTAGCTCTTAAATCAATTGGAAGATGTCTATTTAAAAATAATGATGAATTATCTCCTGTAATTTCAATACCTGTGAAAGCATGAGACATGTCTAAAATTGTTGCTATTTCCTCACTTATTTCAATTTCTTTATTAAATAGCCACCATTTCAAAGGTTCCATTCTCCATAATGATTTATTTTCAAAAATTATCCCTTTATTAAAACTAGGAATATTTTTAATTTTTAGTTCTTTTGATAGTAAATTATCCATTTCATCAATTTTGTCAGGCCAACAAGCAAGTTGCAAAATTTCTAAACTTTTTAATTCTCTAAATGTTAGGGTTTGTTTCTCGCTTGATGAGTATTTTCCAACCTTATAAATTGTTTCTAGTGCAGAATGTCTATGCATACATTCGTTCTCCTTTAGGATCAATCATATGTGGTGAAACAACTTTTAAATTCATTTGTTTATTTCTTACAGGATCAGCCCCAACTAAATTGGTATCTTTCCATTTATCTAAACCACCTTTGACAAAACCTAATCCAATCCAATGTCCAAGTTCAGGAGAATAAGTAACTGAGGTAATTCTTCCGATACCCTGTCCTTTAATATTATTTTTTTCACAGACAATAGTTCCAGCATTAAAAGTTTCCTTTAAGTTTGTAGGAAAGAAACCTACTAGAATTTCTCGATCATTATTTTTTAATACTCCTCGTTTTCTCATTGCGCTTCCAATATATGATTTTTTTGTAGAAGCCATTTTGCTTAAACCTGCATCATCAATTGTTACCCTTCCATCAAGCTCAGCGGCTGCTACATGACCTTTTTCAACTCTAAGTGCACCTAAAGCTTCTAATCCATATAAACATCCATCATATTTTTTTGCATTTGCCCAAAGTAGATCCATCATTGTATTAGCAAAATCTGATTTGACATAAACTTCAAAAGCTAATTCACCTGAAAAACTAATTCTTGCAATTCTACAAGGAATATTACCTTTAAGAAATGTTGAAGTAACACCCATAAAAGGTAAGTTATTATTAGTTATAACCAAATAATCATCGACACAATTATTTAGAACTTCTCTAGATTTAGGTCCTGCAACTGATACGCCTGCCCATTGTTCAGAAACACTAGTCACATTAACATTAAGATTTGTCCATCTAGTTTGAAGTAATTCTTCTAACCATGACATCACTTTTGCAGCTTCACCTGTAGACGTCGTCATAAAATATTCATTTTCTGCTAATCTCCAAGATGTGCCATCATCCATTACAATACCGTCATCACGCAACATGATACCGTATCTAGCTTTTCCAACTTGTAGTTTTGAAAAACCATTCGAATAAATTCTATTTAAAAATTCGGTAGAGTCTGGTCCTTGAATAGCTATTTTGCCTAATGATGTTACATCACATATTCCAACTGTTTTTCTTACTGTTGATGCTTCTCTTATATAAGAGTCACTTAAAGTTTCATTTTCTTTGGGATAATACCAAGGTCTTTGATACAATCCAACTTCAATCATTTTTGCACCATGATCAATATTCCATTGATGCATTGGTGTTACTCTTAACGGCCTAAAATGCTTTCCAACATTTCTTCCGCTTAAGGCGCCTATAGATACAGGAGTATAAGGAGGTCTGAAAACAGTAGTTCCAACTTCTGGAATTTCTTTATTTAAAAGTTCAGCCATTAAAGATAATCCAATGATATTTCCCATTTTTCCTTGATCGTTTGCCATACCTAAAGTTGTGTATCTTTTAAGATGCTCTACCGAAATGAAACCTTCACGATATGCGAGTCTTACGTCATCTGTCGTTACATCATGTTGATAATCTACAAAACTTTTTGATCTAGATTTTTTATATTTTACTTCATAAAGTGGTTGTATGGGATTTTTCCATCCACCAGGTTTTGGGAAAAAATAATTTGTTTTAGAAATACCTAAACGGTTCAATGCATCTGTAGTTCCTGCTATGCCAGAAGCAATACAATCATTTTTATTCCATAAACCTCTAGAAGAACCTACCATTGTAATATTTTCTTTTGAGTCACTCGGTAAAAAACAAGCATTGCTATAATCCCATTTAGGCCTTACACCCCTGTGAGATAACAAATGTACAGCAGGCGACCAACCGCCTGATAATAGAACCTGATCACAATTTATAGTTTCAGATTTATTCATATTTTCACTTTTTGATACATCTAAACTATGAATTTTTTTTGAACCATTAATATTATAAGGAACATACCCTTTTCTAATTTCAAAACTTTTATTTGTTTCAATTTCAAAATTAGTTCGTGAGTCAAGAACAGTTACATTGGCTCCAGCTTCCGATAATTGTTGTGCTGTTTCATAAACAGAATCATTATTTGTAGCTATCGCAATTCTTTTTCCTGTTAGTACACCATATCTATTTAAATAATGCTTTGATGCATTTACAGTCATTACACCAGGAATATCATTATTATTAAATGCAATATGTCTTTCAATTGCTCCAGCGCCAACAATTATATGCTTTGCTCTAATAGTCCAAAATCTTTGACGTGGAATGTTTACATTTGGTGTTGATATATGATCTGTTACTCTCTCTAATAAACCAACAACACAATTATCATATAGTCCGAACGCAGTAGTTCTAGTCATTATTTTTATTCCTAGATTTTCAAGTTGATTTTTAATCTGTGAGTTATCAAAATTATTTTCTGCAAGTTGATCTCCTCCAACAAGACTATCTTGCTCAACTAAAATAACATCTAATTTTTTTTCTGCTGCCTCTATTGCAGCTGCAACACCAGCAGGTCCTGATCCTACAACAATTAAATCACAAAAATCATGAGCATGTTCATAAGAATCTGGATCAGGTAACTCAGAAGCACTTCCCATTCCCGCCGCTTTTCTAATAAACTTTTCGAAAAACATCCATATGGTTGTCCCTCTACCCCATTCAAATGGAGGTATTCCCATAAAAGTTTTATAATAAAAACCAGCTGCAAAAAATCTACCTAAGTAATTATTTATTCCCGCTAGATCAAAATTTACATTTGGGAATGCATTTTGACCACTTGCTTCCAAACCATTATATAATTCTTGTGTTGTTGCTCTTACATTTGGATCTCTTCTATCTTTTGAACCAATAGTAACTAAGGCGCCAGATTCCTCGACTCCACTAGAAAATATTCCTCTTGGCCTATGATATTTAAAACTTCTACCAACTATACCAATATTATTTGCAAGTAATGCTGATGCTAGAGTATCTCCTTCAAAACCTTTGTAATTCTTTTTATCCCAACTAAAGGATAGAATTTTATCTCTATTAATTTTTCCATAATTATCTAATCTTCTTGTTTTCATTTATTATTTTCTACAACCTTCTGTAAATTCGGATGACATGGTTTGACACTTTTTATTTCATGAGTGACTGTAGAACGTTCAACTACCAACCACATTCTACATCCATTAGAATGATGCCATGTTTCAAATTGAAAACCTTTTATATTCTTTCTGAAAAATATAGCTTCAGTCCATTCTTTCTCTGATGAATCTAACGAAGGATAATTGATTGTTGCATCTCCTCCATAACTAAATTCACTATGATCTCTTTCACCACAATAAGGACAATTGATTCTAATCATTTAACCGTGCAATTTCGGATCAGGTCCTGCGCCACGTTCATCAATATTGATACCTTTTTCAAATCTTTCTAAATTATGATTTTGCACGTAGCTATGCGGGCTTTCATTTGCAATTAAGTCAGCAAAATACCAACCTGATGCTGGACTTGCTTTAAAACCCCCATAGTTCCAGCCAGCATTTAAATAGAGATTAGATATTGGTGTTTTACAAATAAAAAATGATCCGTCCATTGTCATGTCCATAACACCTGCCCAATGACGAAGTAATCTTATTCTTCCAAGTGAAGGAAATATTGCCATGGCCGCTTCGGCAACATCTTGAACCATAGGAAGATTTCCTCTTTGCGCATATGATTTATACCAGTCAAGATCACCACCAAATACCATGCTTCCTTTATCAGACTGCGATATATAGAAATGTGCACCGCCTACGCCATACACAACAACCTGATCTAGAAGTGGTTTAACTGCCTCAGATACAAATGCCTGTAGTTTATGAGACTCAATTGGCAGATTGCCTAATTCTGCCATTTGCCATAATACTGAAGTATTGCCTGCAACAGCAAATCCTATTTTCTTTCCTTTTATAATTCCTCTTGAAGTTTGAATACTTTCAATATTTCCATTCTTTCTTGTAAAACCTGTAACTTCACAATTTTGCAGAATGTCTACACCTAATGTATCTGCAGCCCTTGCATAACCCCATGCAACTGCATCGTGTCTTGCATTGCCTGCTCTTTTTTGAACTGCAGCTCCAAGTATTGGAAATCTAGAATTATGATAATTTAAATGCGGAATTTTTTTCTTTAAAGTTTTTAAATCCCAAAGTTCTGCATCAGTTCCGTGGAGTCGCATAATATTATAAATCCGTGAAACTGAATCTTTAGCACCAGGGCTATGAAATAATGAGACATGAGCTCGTTGGCTAAACATTACGTTATAATTTAATTCGTGACTTAAATTTTCCCATAACTTTAAAGAATGTTCATAAAATTCGTGGTTGCCTGGCATCATATAATTTGATCTTACAATAGTTGTATTACGTCCGGCGTTTCCTCCACCAATCCAGCCTTTTTCTAAGACAGCTACATTTTTTATATTATGATTCTTTGCTAGATAATATGCTGTGGCAAGACCGTGTAAACCTCCCCCAATTATAACAACATCATAACTACTTTTTGGTTCTGGATCACGCCATTGTCTAGTCCAATAAGATTGACCATTTAAACCGTTTTTAATTACATTCCAGGCATTAAATTTTGTCATTTGTTTTATTAATTATTAGAATAGTTGATGAAAGTAAAATGAATTAACTTGCTATGCTAATATTATTTAATCCCAGTTAACTTGATGAATCTGGCCATGTGTCATTTAATCTATAACCTTCTGGAAAAGGATCATCCTTATCGATATATAAACTTTGTTTTCCCGTGATAAATGCACTACCTGTTATTTTTGGAATAATACAATTTTTGTTATTAATTGTAATTTCCTTTTCAATACTGGCTTTAAATGAAGATCCTATAATAGACTTTGATACAAATTCTTCATTTATTTGTATTTCATTTTTTTCTTTCATCACTGCTAATCTTGCTGAAGTACCTGTACCACAAGGTGAGCGATCAAGTTTCCCAGGTCGTATAACAACTGTATTTAATCCTGTAAGTAATAATTGTTTATTTTTTTTTAAAGGTTCAATAAATTGGCAAAAGGAAAGATAGTCTAATCCTTTAATAGTAGGATGTTCAAATCCTATAGATGCGTTTGCTTCTTTCAATAATTCTTTAGCAACATTTACAAATTTATTTGCATTCTTTGGTTCAATTTTAAGATTAAAATCACTAGCATTACAAATTAAAAAACTGTCACCTCCAAAAGCAGTACTTACTTTAATTGTACCATAATTTTTAGTCTTTAAATCTACATCTATTTTATCTGCAAAGCAGGCAAGATTAGTTAAAGTGACACTTTTAACTTTCTTATTTTCACAATCAGCAACAACTTTTATTAAACCACCGGGAGCTTCAAGTGTAAGCATGGTTTTAGGATATTTCATTTGAACAATATTTTTTTCTAATAAGACTGTTGTTACACAAATTGCATTTGATCCGCTCATTGGAGGATTATCTTCTGGTTCCATGATTACAAATCCAGCATCTGCATTTTTATTTGAAGGTTCTAAAATAATATTACAATGTTTAAAGACCCCTCCCCGAGGTTCATTTAAAAAAAAATTTCTCCATTTTTTATCTAAAAAAAGTTTTTTAGAAGCTTCCTCAGGTGAATTAAACTTCAAGCCTTTAATTCCAGTTACGACATCCCCAACTTCACCACAGCAATGTGTGTTAAATACTGTGATTTCATCCATGTGTAATTATTAGGTCATCAATATTTTTAGAATGATGTGTAATTTGTTCATATCCATCTTTTGTTATAATAAAACTATCACCAACTTGTGATCTAAAATTATTTGCACTTGCCCCACCATCTACTGCAAATACCATTCCAGGCTCCAGTACTGTTTTATTACCAACTACTAATTGTGGTTCCTCTAAAAAGCTAAAGCCTGTACCTCTTCCACATCGAAATGTAGGATAAGGGTATCCCTCAGACTGTATAGTATCTGCATAAGCAGCATGAACTTCTTCAGCTGTTACTCCAGGGCCAAGAATTTCAAGAGCAGCTTTTTGAGATTTAACTGCAGTCTCAAAAGCTTTTATTTGTTCATCGGATTGAATTTCTTCTACCCAAAATATTCTGTCAAAACCTAATTTAAACCTATGGAAATTTGTAGAACCACAATAACATACGAATACGGGATCACCTTTTTTTATAATTTTGGTTGAAGCACGATGGTGAGTTTTAGGTAAATCATGACCCGATGTCATAACAGGTAAAAAGTGAATATTTGGAGACATATTGATATTATCAGGATAAAATTCTTTTAAAAGATCTGCAGCTTTTCTTGTTCCAGCTTGTGATTGTGCAAGTGCAACCTCATACTCAGGAACATTATGGCCAATTGTTTTTTTTGCTGCCTCCATCATAGCCATACCAACTTCACCGGCATGACGAGCTATATTCAATTCATGATTAGATTTAATCATTCTTATATTATCTATTAATTTGGTTAAATCCCCAGGATGGTCTTGAAGTAATTCGTCTAAATAAGTCTTAACCATTGGGTTAATTTTAAATTTTTCAATAAAAATATTTTTATGCTGATTGATGATTTGAGGTAATAATTCTCTCCATTCATTTCCAATACCATCATTCCATGTTTCAACCATATCTACAGGACAAGATTCTGGTACTAATAAAACATCAAGAAGAGGTGTAATTAAATAAGTTTTATGATCATTTGAAACAACTAATAATGTTGGTCGATAAAAATCCATATGAAGGAAGTCATGGTATCCTGTGAAATAATATATCGAGTCATCATCAGTTATAATTGAGAGATCAATATTGTTCTCAGACATTTTTTTCTTTAGTTTATTTAAGTTTTCAGAAAACATTTATTTTAATTGTTGTTCTACTAATTCAGTCCAATATGAAGAACCTATGACTAATAATTCATCATTAAAATCATAATTATCAGCATGTAAAGGTCTGGAATGCTGCTCTGATGTTCCGTTACCCATTAAAACAAAGCAACCAGGTTTTTCATTTGCCATAACAGAAAAATCTTCTGAGAATAAACGTGGTTCTATATTAACATTACATTTATCACTACCAAGTAAAGAAACTGCAGCTTTTGTTGCAGACTCAGTTTGATTTTTTGAATTAAAAGTTACAGGACAGGCTGTTTCATATTTAACACTACCATTAACACCATGTGCATTGCAAATCCCTTCGACAATTTGTAACATTTTTGAAGCAATTTTTTCATTTGTTTCTTTTGATAAAGCTCTCGCGTCACCAGTCATTTTTACCATACCTGGCAGAATATTTTTTTTACCATCGGTTATAAATTCGGTAATAGACACTATACCATTGTCTGCTGGATTTAATTTCCTAGACACTATCGATTGAAGTGCTACAGCTATTTGAGAACCAACAGTTATTGCATCTACCCCCATATGAGGTAATGCAGCGTGCCCACCTTTAGTTTTTATCTCAATTTCAAATAAATTTTCGCTGGCTGTAATAGCTCCATTTCTTGTACCAAATGTTCCAATTTCCATGTTTGGAATATTGTGCATAGCGTAAACTTCATCAATATTAAATTTATCAAACAATCCTTCATCAATCATTGTTCTTGCACCGAATGTATTCTCTTCATCAGGTTGAAAAATAAAATATACCGTACCGTTAAAGTTACCTTTTTCTGATAAATATTTTGCTGCACCTAATAACATTGTTGTGTGACCGTCATGTCCACACGCATGCATTCTGTTATCAAACTTGGACTTATAACTAAACTTATTAGTTTCATGTATAGGAAGAGCATCCATGTCAGCTCTTATACCTATTGATTTTGAACTATTTCCTTTTTTTAAAATTCCAACTACTCCAGTTCTGGCAATACCAGAATGAACTTCTATTCCAAACTCTTTTAGAAGTGTTGACACTTTTGCTGCAGCATACTCTTCTTCAAAACTTAATTGTGGGTGCATATGAAGATCATGACGCCATTCTACTAATTGATTATGTAATGACTGAGTTTTCATAACCTACATATTATTAAATTCTTTAATCTTATTGTCTAGAGAAAGCATATATTCATAATGTGAATTCCAAAATTTTTGATCTTTTCTTTTTTCAAATTCTTCAAGACTTACACCTTGTTGCTCTACCCAAGTAAAGTACCCTAAATTAAATATTCTTTTCTTATCCATGTAAGAAAGTTCTAGCATATTATCAGTAGATATTCCTGATAAGTGTTTTCCAAATAGTTCAGCACAAACTATTTCATCATAATTATTTTTAAAATCAGCAATGGTCTTGTTCAACTCTGACATGTATAAATCTGCACCATCTGTAGCGACAGTTATAATTGCGTCATCACTATTTAAATCCATATATTTAGCTAGTTTTATTGATGCCAATATATTTGCTATTGCTGAAAAGCCAAATTCAGGAAGTCGTGAAACAAAATCAGGCTCAAAATTTTTTTTCTCAATTAGAAACTTCTTTCCTATTTCAGTATTAAAAATCATATTTAGATTATTGGTCGCTTGATCAGAAACATCTACGACAAAATCTGTATTCATTACATTATGAATAAGGGGGACATGTTTGTCACCAATTCCTTGTATATTATGTTCACCATAACCTCCATGAAGCAAAGTTGGGCACTCCAAAGCTTCAACAACTGCAATCTTCGTCTGTAATTTATCTTTAAGATAATCTCCTGCTGCTAGAGTACCACTTGATCCTGAAGCACTTACGTAAAACCTAGGAGTTAAATTACTGTTACCTTTAACTTTAAGAAATGATTTTTCAAAAGATGGACCCGTTATAGAACGATGAATACTATAATTATAATACTCATCAAATTGATTTATGATATCATTTTGATTATCTTTTTTTAATTCATTACAAGCATCGTAAATTTCTTTAACATTACTTTCTGTGCCTTTTGTCTTTATGATATTTTTTTTATCTTCAACCCAATTATTCAACCATTCAAATCTCTCATTACTCATTCCTTCAGGAAGTATTGCAATACTATTAAGACCCATTATCCTAGATATTGCTACTCCGCCCCTACAATAATTTCCTGTAGAAGGCCAAACTGCTTTATGTTTTTCATAATCAAAAGTGCCATTTAATATTCTTGGAAGCAAACAACCATAAGCTGCCAAAACTTTATGAGCTGTTATTAAGGGAAAATATCGTCCCATATTTACAATTATCTTTGCCTTAACACCTGTGAATTCTGTTGGAAGCACAATATATTCAGGCTCATTTCCAAAACCTGATTGATCTCTTTTATTAAACCAATGAACTCTAAAGAGGTTAAGAGGATTGATATCATTATTATTAATTTTTTTTAGAGAATTTTTAATATCATCATTTATAATTTGAGGGTCTTGAAGTTCACTAATACTTGGCAAGACAACTCCTTTTGATTTGAAGTAATCAGACGTTTTTTTTATTATTGCTTGACTCATAAATTAAATATTGATGCCTAAATTATATGTTTTACAAAGATTATAAGCAAATCTTGCTATTGCAGTATCTTGTACTCCAGTTCCTGTCAAATCACATATTGTTATATCTTCTCTATTTTTTCTTCCTAAGCTTGGATCGTTAATAATATCGCCAAGTTCATTAAATTTTTCTTTAGAAGAAATTATATTTTGTTTTAAAGCATGATGTAATTCACCCAAAACACTTGTTTGTAATTGATTATCAGGTACATATTGATCGCAATGTTTTAACATCTGAGGATCTAATTCGTTTTTTTGTTCTGCATCTGATCCCATAGCTGTTATGTGAGTTCCTTTAATTATCCAATCAAATTCCAAAAGCGGTTTTTTACTAGGAGTCGTTGTAACGATTATTTCTGATAAGCTTGCCAACTCCTTGCAAGAAGAAGCTACATGCAAATCTAAATCTAAATCTTTAAAACCTTCGATAAATTGGTTTGCTTTTGTCTCATCTCTTGTCCAGACTATTATTTTTTTTATTTTTCTAACTAACATTATTGCTTGAAGTTGTAATTTAGCTTGAATTCCAGCTCCAATAATACCAACAGATTTAGCATTTTGATTTGATAAATATTTTGTAGCTATTGCTCCTGCTATAGCTGTTCTAGTATCTGTAAGATAACCTTCATCCAATAGAACAGATTTTACAACACCAGTCTTTGAATCTAATAAAACCATAAGTCCATTACTAGATGGCAGACCAAGTTTTGGATTATCGAAAAAACCTGAAGCGATTTTTATTGCAAAACTATCAAGACCCTCAACGTATGCAGCTTTAACATCAGATTCACCATGATATTTTTCAATATCAATTCTCATTATAGGTGGCATCATTACCAATCCTTTTGATAAACTTATAAAAGCCTCCTCTATTATTGGTATGAGATTTTTATTCAAATCTACATGTTGAATAATATCATTTTTATTAAGGATGAGCATGACTTAAAACTTTGTTAAACAATTCCGAGTCAATATTTCCACCACAAATTAAACAGATTATATTTTTTCCTAAGTGCGATGTTAGTTTTTCTTTAACAACCATAACACTTGTTGCTGCAGCACCTTCAGATACAATTTTATGTTCTAAAAAATTTATTCTAATCCCCTCAGCTATTTTTTCTTCACTTACTAAAACAAAGTCATCAATATATTGTTGTACAATATTAAATGTAAATTTATTATCTAAACCAATACTACCCCCTAAACAATCAGCTAAAGTTTCAGTTTCCTCTACATCAACAGGTCTGCCTTCTTTTAGACTTTCATACATTGAAGGGCCTCTTTCCATAGATACGGCGATAATTTTTGTGTCAGGTTTTTGAAGTTTAATAGCCTGAGCAATTCCAGATATAAGACCACCTCCAGATGTTGGTATTATTACAGTATCAACTTCAGGAAACTCATTAAGCATTTCAAGACCAACTGTGCCTTGACCAATAATAATATCTTCATCATCAAAAGGATGAATTAATGGGATATTTTTTTCTTTCGCAATTTGTTTAGCATACAAATCTGCTTCATCACTATTCTTTCCAATAATTTCTACTTTTGCTCCTAATTTTTCAATAGCCTCTCTTCTATATTCTGGAACCATTGAAGACATATATATTGTTGATTGAATGCCCAATACCTTTGAAGCATAAGCAACGCCTTTGCCGTGATTGCCTGTAGAAACTGCAATGACGCCTTTGCTTTTGTCATCTTCATTTAAAGAAAGAAGCTTATTAACCGCACCTCTTAACTTAAATGAACCAGTGATTTGAAAATTTTCTAACTTTAGTTTTACTGTATTACTTTTTGATAAGAAATTAGAATTAATTAATGGTGTATAATTAACATAAGGTAAAATTTTCTTATGTGCATTTTGTATTTGTTGAAGCGTAATCAATTTAAACCCTATTTAATGTAATTTAAATAGGTTACCAAAACCATCAATTTTTTGATTAATATTAGATAATCTTAATGAATCCCAAATAATAGCTTGATTACTTGAAATAATATCTATGCTTAATTTTGACTCTAATGTTTCGATAATATCAATTACTTTTAATGCAGTACAAGAAACAAAAATACTATCAACATCTGTTAAATCAATTGAGGAAATTGTTTGCATTAAACTGTCGTGAGTAACTTTGGCAATTTCTGAATCATAATTTAAATTAAAAGAACTAAATGATTTAATTTTAAATCCACTATCAATTAAATATTCGTAAACTTTAATATTAACATCTTTTGGATAAGGGGTAAGAACAGCAATTTTTTTATGATTAAGCAATTTAAGTGCTTTGACAGCTGCTGTAATAGGTGTCGTAATTAAAGCATCAGGTTTAGCTTTGAAAATTTCAGATCTTATTCTTTTTTCACCAATTTCAATAGTACCCGAAGTACATCCATACGCTACAACTTGTATTTTTTCATTGGGTAATATTTGGTTTGTTGTTTCAGTAAGATGATCAGCCATCCTCATATAATTTTCATGAGTTAGAGGATTTAAAAAAGGTATCCTATTAAAAAACAGATCAACTGGTAAATTATGGCAAATTTTTCTAAAATCCTGCTCTATGGTAAAATCAGTTGATAATGTAATTATACCAATTCTAGAAAAGTTTGTATCATGTAAATTGGCTTTAATATTATTTTGATTAAAACTATCCATTATTGATTTGGAAAATAATCCTCACACTCACCTTCTCTGTAAACATCAGTAGTGGCACAATGTAAACTACCACCAAACGCATAAACGTCTCTAAAAGGAACTGGGATAACCTCCAATCCAAAACTTTCCATTTGTTTAATCATTTTTTCTTCCGTTGCCTCAACACATATAGTTTTAGGATCAATTATCAAAACGTTCATTGATAACCAGATTGATGAATAACACATAGGTGGTGGACTATTATGGATGGAAGGAGCTGCCTCATAAATTTCCCATTTATTATCATCGAAAATTTTTCTTTGCTCTGATGATATTTTTCTATTCGGATTAATAATTATAACTCCTGGTTTAATAGGAGTAAAACATGCATCAATGTGAGTTGGAATTAGATCACCTGGTAAATTAATTTGATGAACGCGATGATTGGGATAATGTCTTCTTAACCAATCTAAACCTCTTAAATTTGATGTAAAATTGTTATGATAAAAGAGATCTTTTCCAAAGCGTAAAATTTCTGCTGCATCAAAAAGTGGTTCTTTTTCTGTTAATATCATGTCTCTATTTTCAATTTTTTTATAACGTTCTTCTTCCGTTATGCCTTCAGGAAGATAATTAGACTTATAAGATTGATTTGTTAATCTTGGTTTAGGTGCGGACTCCCATCTCATATTTTTATCTTCTGAATAATATTTTTCAAGTAGTGGTCTATAAGCAAGGTATTCAAACCATCTACACCTATAAGACATTGGCGCCTCCAGCATTTCATTTCCTACAGTAAGAATAACATCTCTAGGAGGCATACAACCAAACATACCATCATTAGACCAATCAGGTGTCTCGATACTCTGAGAAAAATCTATAGGTGTTGGTCTATCAACTTTTATATTTAGAGAATTTAAAATTTTAACAAAGTTTTCTAATTGTATATTTGCTTTATCAATTGATTCTTTTGAACGTGGTCCATGAGATCCTGCCATACCATTATCTTTACTAATTTTTGGTTCAAGCGCTGGTTCCATTGGAGGAATGTTGGCATTTTCAACTGCTCCAACTATTACATGTTTTAATGGATCCCATTCATTCCAAGAATTAACTATTGTCATTATATTTCCCTTAATTTAAAACTATGCATTATAATTAAAACATATGGAATTAAATAACAAATCTCTCTTTAAACAAAAATGTTTCATAAATGGTGAATGGGTTGGCAGTTCTTCAGGTGAAACTCTTGAAGTAAATAATCCAGCATCTCTTGAAATTATTGGCAACATCCCAAAATGCTCAGTTTCAGAAACTAAAAAAGCTGTAGATGATGCAAATACTGCTTTCCAAACTTGGAAAGAAACTACTGCTAAAGAAAGATCGGTTATTCTTAAAAAATGGGGGGAGCTGATCACAGAAAATGTAGATGATTTAGCTAAAATAATGACTATTGAGCAAGGTAAACCTCTGGCTGAAGCAAAGGGCGAAATATTAATGGGTGCTTCTTATATTGAGTTCTATGCTGAAGAAGCAAAAAGAGTGTATGGTGATGTAGTTCCTGATCCAAGACCTGGAAAAAGAATTGTAATAATTAAACAACCTGTTGGTGTTGTGGGAGCAATAACTCCATGGAATTTTCCAAATTCAATGATCACAAGAAAATGTGCAGCCGCTCTAGCTGTTGGTTGTACTACTGTTGTTAAACCAGCAAGCCAAACACCCTATTCAGCATTGGCTGTAGCAGTGCTCGCTAAAGAAGCTGGTTTTCCAGACGGCGTATTTAATGTAATCACTGGATCGGCAAGTGAGATTGGTAAAGAGCTAACAAGTAACCCAATTGTAAGAAAAATTTCTTTTACAGGATCTACGGAGGTTGGAAAAATACTTTTAGAGCAAAGTGCTTCAACAGTAAAAAAAGTTTCTATGGAACTTGGTGGTCATGCACCCTTTATTGTTTTTGATGATGCAGATATGGATGAAGCTGTTGCAGGCGCACTTCAAAGTAAATTTAGAAATAGTGGTCAAACATGTATTTGTTCAAATAGAATTTTTGTCCATGAAAATATTTATGATGAATTCCTAGAAAAATTTACAAATGAAGTCAGTAAAATAACAGTAGGCAATGGACTTGAAGATGGAATTGTATCTGGTCCTTTAATTGATCAATCCTCTTTAGAAAAAGTAATTGATCATGTTCAAGATGCAGTAAATACAGGAGCTAAAATAGCAATTGGTGGAGATGTGCATTCGCTTGGTGGAAATTTCTATCAACCAACTGTTCTCTCAAATGTATCTACAAAGGCAAAAATAACTTTTGAAGAAACATTTGGACCTGTTGCACCTCTTTATAAATTTTCTAGTGATGATGAGGTGATTAAAATGGCTAATGATACACCATATGGATTAGCTTCATATTTCTATTCAAGAGACATAGGAAGAATTTGGAGAGTTGCTGAAGCACTTGAATATGGGATTGTATCTATCAATAATGGACTACCAACAATTGCGGAAGTTCCTTTTGGAGGTGTAAAAGAATCAGGAATGGGAAGAGAAGGTTCTCGTTATGGTCTTGATGACTATTTAACTATAAAATATATTTCAATGGGTGGTATTTAAGAAAGCCAAGCAGCACCTCTTACACCACTTGAATCACCATGAATATTTTTTACAACTTTTGTGTGAAGTGTATCTGTAAAAACATATTTTTTTAGAGCATCATTTATATTTTCGTAAATAAAATCGATGTTTGACATACCTCCACCCAAAACAATTACATCTGGATCAAGAATATTACAAACTAAAGATAAGCCTCTTGCTAAATGATCGACATATTGATTTAGTGCAAAGATACTATCTTTTTCTTTATTATTAAAACCATCTAATATTTGATGTGAATTATAATTTTTATTGCAACGTAAATTATAGACAGATGAAAAGCCTGGTCCAGATATATAGGTCTCTAAGCACCCATCTTTTCCACAATAACATTTTTTAACATATTTTTTTTCATCTTCTGTTCTACTGGGTAAAACTATGTGCCCCCACTCTCCACTTATGCTATTACGACCTCTTATTACTTTTTGATTGATACTGATACCACCGCCTACACCAGTTCCTATTATGACTCCGAAAACAATTTCAAACCCTTTACCAGCTCCATCTACCGCTTCAGAAAGAGTAAAACAATTAGCATCATTTTCCAAATTCACATTTCTACTTAAAATTTTATCTAAATCTTGCTTAAAAGGTTTGCCATTTAACCATATAGAATTAGCGTTTTTGATTAGAGCTGTATCATTTGATATGGCTCCTGGCATTCCCATACCAACAGATTCTGCTTTGCCGTGTTTATCTTCAAAATGATTTATAATGGATAGTATTCCCTTAATTGTTCCATCATAACTTTTTTCAGTATTAATTCTTTTTCTATCTATTTCAGTTCCATTTGGATCTAGAAGAATACCCTCAGTTTTGGTACCGCCTACATCAATACCGATTTTCATTAATTATTATTTTGTAATAATTTTGTGTAAAGTTGGGATCAAAGCAACTGCTAATGCAATTTTGAACAATTCACTTGGAATAAATGGTAAAAGACCAGCGGCTACTGCTTTTTCGAAACCAATAATATAACCAAGATAGATGATGCCAAATGAAAAAATAATAGCGGAACCAATTAAGAGAGATACTGCAGCTTTAAAATATGTTTTACTAAAACCTAAATTTGCTAAATAACTTATAACGATAGATGCAAATAACATGCCATAAAGATATCCTGCTGTTGGCCCAACTAAATAAGCAACTCCACCACCGGCTGCAAAAACAGGGAGTCCTATAGCTCCTTGAAAAAGGTAAAATGCAACTGTGGCAAAAGATAATCTTACACTATATGTCATTCCTATTAAGAATATAACAAAAGTCTGCATTGTCATTGGAACTGGCCAAAATGGTACTTGAACTTTAGCGGAAATCGCTAGTAAAATTGAACCAAATAACATCAAAGTTATTATAAGAAAATTTGAATTTATATTTTCAAAGTTTTTTAGTTTGTGTATTAAAATTCTATTTTCGTGCATATGTTTTCCTTTAAATAACATAATTAAACTAATTTATATTTTGCTTCAAGCTTATCCCAAAAATCTTTCTCTAATTTTACGTTGTTTAATGCATTAATTTGCTTCAATCCTGTAGGTGACGTTACGTTTATTTCTGTTAGATAATTTCCAATTATATCAATTCCAACAAAAAACAGATTGTGCTCTTTTAGCTTTGGTCCCAAATTTTTGACGATTTCTTTGTCTCTATAAACTAAGTCAGTTTTACTTGCCTTTCCACCAGCATGAAAATTTGCCTTTAAATTACCTTCTTGGGGTATTCTAGCAACCGAACCAAAATATTCACCATCAAAAAAAACGATCCTCCTGTCACCATGCTGTATCTCATTGATAAATTTTTGGACCATTATAGGCAAGTGTAAATATTCCTCTAATATTTTAGAATTGAAATTACTTTTATCAAATCTATGTATCCCCTCCCCTCCATTGCCATAAAGAGGTTTGGTTATGATATCTTCTTCTTTGTCTAAAAATTCTTCAATAATTTTTAAATCTTTTGTTACTAAAGTAGGTGGCATAAATTCTTTAAAATTAAATGTAAATAATTTTTCAGTAGAATTTCTAACTGCTGTTGGATCATTCACAACAATTGTTGAAGATGGAAGTAAGTCCAAAATATAAGTCGATGTAATATAATTCATATCAAAAGGAGGATCTTGTCTTAAAAAGACAAATTGAAAATCTTCTAATCTGGCAATTATTTTATTAGATTTAAAATTGAAATAATTTTTTTCATCTAGCAATAACTCTAAATAATATCCAGAAGCTTGAATAGTATTCTCTTTTATGAATAAATCTTTTGGATTGTAATAAAAAATATCGTAATCTCTTTCTTGCGCCTCATAACCTATTAAAAAAGATGTATCGAATTCATAATCAATTTTTTCAATATTATCCATTTGAATTGCTATACTTTTTTTCATTAGAAAATTTCTTCCTCATATATTTTATTAATATTTTTTTTCCATTCACCATTATATTTGCGGATTAATAAATCAGCCGGTGAATGGCCATTTGATAGATTTTGTTCTAAATCTTTAAGATAAAATGTTTCATTATATTTTTCATTTTTTACTAGAATATTTCTTTTTTCTAAACCTGATTTTGAAATTTCAAATAATTTTTCTGCAATATCTAACAAAATGCCATTTTTGAATTTGGTTTGTAGACCTTCTTTTGGCACTAAACTATTTATTAAATTTCTATCATTTTGCGTCCAGCTCTCAACGATTTCATTAGTTTTGTCAATACCATCATCATTATATAAAATGCCAATCCAAAAAGCAGGTTGAGAACATATTAAATCCCAAGAACATGCATCCATGGAACGTATTTCTAAGAATTGTTTTAATCTAACTTGAGGAAATAAAGTTGATAAGTGGTTTATCCAATCTTCAATAGTAGGTTCAATGTGTAAATCTTTAGAAATGTTATTTTTCATAAAATCTCTAAATGTATAATTAGTCATATCTATATATTTATGATTTCTAATTATAAAATACATTGGCACGTCAAGCGCATGCTCCGCATATTTTTCAAAATTAAAATCTTTATCAAAAACAAATGGTAATAAACCTGTTCTGTCTTTGTCTGTGTGATGCCAAAAATGAGATCTTAAACTCTTATATTTAGAAACTTCTTTTTGATCAAAAGGTGAGTTAGCAAATATTGCAGTTGCAATACCTTCAAGATTTAACATTAATCTAAACTTAGCAATCATGTCTTCTTCAGAATGATAATCCAAATTTACTTGGTTAGTGCAAGTACGTTTCATCATATGATGTCCCAGAGTACCAACTTTAGGCATGTATTTTTTCATTATGGAGTATCTTTGTTTTGGCATCCAAGGTAATTCATCTAGGGATAAGCTAGGTTCCACGCCTAAGCCCAATAATATAAAATTAAATTCTTCACCAATTTCTTTTAACTCTTTTAAATGCCTATTTGTTTCTGTGCAGGTTTGATGAATATTTTTTAATTGTGCTCCAGATAATTCTATTTGACCACCTGGTTCTAAAGTTATGCTTTCACCAAATCTTTCTAGAGCAATTATTGTAGTATTTTTATCATCATACTTTGGTTTCCATCCCTTATTTACAAATTTTAAAAGAATATCTTTTATACCATTTGTCTCTTGATAAGATAATTGTTTTAAAGTGTCTTTTTTTAGAACAAATTTCTCGTGTTCTACACCTATGCGTAAATCATTCTTATCTTTAATTCCTTTATAAAAGTAATCTATTAAATCATTTTTTTTTAACATTGCTTTATCTCAAATAAGCCAGATTAGATTAAAAATAAAGTTGCTAATCCAAGGAAAGATAAAAAGCCAAAAACATCTGTTATTGTAGTCAAAATTACTGCAGATGCTAAAGCAGGATCAATTTTCAGCTTATCTAAAACTAGTGGAATTACAATTCCTGAAAAACCAGCAATTAGTAAGTTTAGTATCATGGCAAGACCTATTATTAAACCCAACATCAAATTATCAAACCAATAGATAGAAATTAAAGATATTATAATAGCAAATATGATACCATTTACACCACCAATTAGGGTTTCTTTGGTTATTATTTTTAACGCATTACTTGTTGTTAGTTCTTTCACAGCAATTGCTCGGACTGCAACTGTTAAAGTTTGAGTGCCAGCATTAGCACCCATAGAAGCTACTATTGGCATTAAAATAGCTAAGGCCACTACTTTTTCTATTGCAGCTTCGAACAAACCTATTACTATAGAAGCTACGACTGCCGTCATTAAATTTACAATTAACCATGAAATTCTTGATTTTGTTGTAGTAATAACAGACTCGTATAAATCTGTATGGTCTACACCTCCAAGCTTTAAAATATCTTCTTCTCTTTCTTCTTCAATAACTTCAACAACATCATCAACTGTAATGGATCCAATAATTTTTTTATGACTATCAATTACAGGGGCACTGACTAATCCATATTTATTAAATAATAAAGCTACATCTTCTTGATCAGCATTTACATCAATTAATCGTAACTCTTTATTTGATATTGAATTTAATTTAATTTCTCTTTTTGAACCCATCAATCTTCCTAATGGGACTACACCTTTTGCTTCTTCATTTTTATTTATTAAATAAATATCATAGAAATCTTCTGGTAAAGTCTCTTTATTATTTCGTAAATAATCAATTGTCTGTCCGACATTCCATGTTTGGTTAATGGCAACAAATTGTCTTTGCATTAATCTACCAGCAGAGTCTTCTGGATAATTCAAACCTTCTTCAACTAAGGTTCTTTCTTCTTTATCTAAATTTTCTAAAAATATATTTTTATCTTTTTCTTCTAAATCCTCAGCTAAGTCTACCGCATCATCAATATCTAAACTTTTTGCATTATTTGCTAATTGTTTTATATCTAAAGTTTCTATTATTTCCTCTCGAACACTATCATTTAGATAAGTTAGTATTTCAGGATCAAAATTTTTATCAATTATATTTAAAAGGCTTAATCTTAAAACAGGATCTAAATTTTGAAGAATATCTGCAATATCTGCATTATGAATTTCTTTAAGATAAGAAAGAATTTTATTATATTTGTAATTTTCTAAATAATCAGTAATTAATTCAACAGGTTTAATTGAGGAATCTTGATCTTTTTTAATAATAATTTCTTCCATATAAATTGGTGCGGCTGAGAAGACTTGAACTTCCACAGGATAAATCCCACAGCGACCTCAACGCTGCGCGTATACCAATTCCGCCACAGCCGCATATTTAGTAGAATTAAATATCAGATAGGATATTAACTATCAATAAAGTTAAATATAATATGAAACAGATTGAAATAAAAATATCTAATGATGAAATAGATTATGAAAATGCATTGATGTATATGGAGTCTAGAGTTAATGATATAAGCAATAATCAATCTCAAGAATTATTGTGGTTTCTAAGTCATAATCATATTTTTACTCAGGGAACAAGTGCTTCAAAAGAAGAAATATTAAATTCAAATGTTATTGATGTTATAAAATCTAATCGTGGAGGAAAAACAACATACCATGGTCCTGGGCAAAGAGTTGTTTATTTTATGTTAAATTTAAATAATAAAAAAAAAGATATAAGAAGGTTTATTACTATAATTGAAAATTCTCTTATATCTTTTCTATCTAATTATAATGTTGAAGCGCAAGCATTTAAAGATAGAGTTGGTATTTGGGTAACTAAAAGTAATAAAATTACATTTGATAAAGAAAAAAAAATTGGCGCAATTGGATTACGGATTAAAAAATGGATCACATACCATGGCTTGAGTTTTAATATTAATCCTGATTTAAAATATTACAATTACATTCACTCATGTGGTTTAAAAGAATATCAAAATACTTCAATGGAAGAATTAGGTATTAAATTAGAGCAATCTGAATTTGATAATAAATTTAAAAAAATTTTTATTGAAAAATTACAAAATATTTAAATAATTTTTTAAATCTTTGTTAATTTTTAAATTATTTATTTTTATAAAGTTTAGAAAATAATCTGGAAAATTTGAAATGAATTCAAATTTCTGTTTATTTATTGTAAATTTTAAAGCAAATGCATGTAACATTAAACTCTCTTTTGCATATTTTGAATGAATATTATATTTATTATCACCAACTATTGGACATCCAAGATTCTTAGATACTATTCTAAGTTGATGAGTTTTACCTGTTTTAGGACTAAATAATATTGAAGAAATACTTTTATTTTTATTGATTACTTTATAATTAGTTAAAGTATTTTCAGTTTTAAGTTTTTTATTTCTAATTTCTAATTTAACTTGAGAAGAATAATTTTTAGGACTGCCTTCACATATAGCAATATATAATTTGGTAATTTCTTTTTTTTTGAAAAGAGAAGATAATTTTTTTGCATAATTAAGATTTTTAGCTATTAAAAGTAATCCTGATGTTTCCTTATCAAGTCTATGAACTAACCTATATTGCGAACTTATATTTTTAATTATGTGATCTACCGAAATTTTTATTTTACTTCCTCCTTGAGTAGCTATTTGTGACCATTTATTTAATACAATAAAATCATTGTTTTCAAATATTGATGATCTTTTAAACTTAGCTAAAATTTCTTTGGATATTTTTATATTTTTTTTAAAAATTATCTTATTTTTATAAAGTGTTTCATGAAAATTTAATATTTTAAGTTCGTCATTAAGCCTAACTTTATAGTTTGCTTTAGTACTTGAATTATTAATTAGAATATTTTTTTTTCTAATATTTTTTTCAATAAATCCTTGTGTTAATGAGGTGTATTCTAGCTTTAGATATTTATCTAATCTTTGATTAAAATTTTTAATAATTTTAATGTTCTTAATCAAATCAAAACTTATTTAATAAAGTTCCTAGATACGCAGATAATATGCATATAAAAATAGAAATAAAAATATAAGCAAATGAAATAATATATTTTTTTGAGTTAATTAGATCTACAACTTCATAGGAAAATGCTGAAAAGGTAGTAAAAGATCCTAAAACACCAATTATTAAAAAAAACTTAATAAAATTTTCAGATAAGTTGGTTCCAAAATCAGATGTTATAAAATACCCTATTAAAAAAGAGCCTACTATATTGACAGAAAAAGTGCCATAAATACCAGATAGAAATAATGACTTGCTGATATTTGTTAAAAAAAATCTTAGTACCGCTCCTAATGCACCACCAGCGGCGACTAACATTAAGTTAAACAATATATTAAACTGTAGGTTGATCTTCTACTTGATCAGTAGATTTTTTTTCAATGATTGGGCCGCTATCTAGTCCTTTAGCATTTTCATCTCTTTCAACAAGTTCTATTACTGCCATGGGTGCGTTATCACCAAATCTGTTTCCAAGTTTTACAATACGAGTGTATCCACCAGATCTTTTCTTGTATCTATCAGCTAAGATTTCAAATACTTTTTTTGTCATTTTTTGATCTTGTAAAATAGAAACTGTTTTTCTTCTTGAAAACAAGTCACCTTTTTTACCAAAAGTAATTATTTTTTCTATAAATCTTCTTAGTTCTTTAGCTTTAGGTAAGGTTGTTGTTATTTGCTCATGTTTGATAAGCGCGTTAGACATATTCATAAACATGGCTTTTCTATGAGAAGAATTCTTATTAAGCTTTTTATTTTTTATATTATGTTTCATATTTTATTTGTTGAATGGATCCTCATATTTCTTAGCTAAATCATCGATATTTTCTGGCGGCCAATCAGGAACGGACATTCCCAAGTTAAGTTCCATTTGTTGAAGAACCTCCTTAATTTCATTTAATGATTTTCTTCCAAAATTGGGCGTTCTTAACATCTCCGATTCAGATTTTTGAACTAAATCTCCAATATATATAATATTGTCGTTTTTAAGACAGTTTGCAGATCTAACTGATAATTCTAACTCTTCAACTTTCTTTAATAAATTTGAATTAAATGAAAGTGATTCAACTTTAGATTGATCCGGTAAAACTTCAGGTTCATCAAAATTAATAAATGGTTGTAATTGATCTTGGAGTATTCTAGCAGCTAATGCAATTGCATCATCAGGTGTTATCGCTCCATTGGTTTCAACCTCAAGAACAAGTTTATCAAAATCTGTTACTTGACCAACTCTACTATTTTCAACTTTGTATGTAGCTTTAACAACAGGACTAAACATTGCATCTAATTTTATTTCTCCAATAACTTTGTTTTCATCCTCTGCTACCTCTGCAGATACATACCCCTTACCAGTTTCTATATTTGCTTCAATTTCGACATCAGCATTAGCATCTAGTGTCATAATTAATTGATCAGGATTCATTATTTCTGTTTCAGAATCAGTTTCAAAATTACCTGCTCTTAATTCACCTGAGCCATTTGATTTTATGTACATTTTTTTTAAGCCTGGAGAATGTACTTTTACAGCAACAGATTTTAAATTTAAAAGTATGTCTGTTAAATCTTCCTTTACACCTGGTATTGTTGAGAATTCATGAACAACACCCTTTATCTTTATTGATGTTATTGCAGCACCTTGTAAAGATGATAACAAGATTCTTCTTATAGAGTTTCCTAATGTTAATCCAAAGCCCCTTTCAAGTGGTTCAGCAATAAGTCTTCCAATTTTTCCGTTACTTTCATCAACATTAACTTCCATTTTTGTTGGTTTTATTAATTCACTCCAGTTTTTTTGTAACACTTATACGCTCCTTGTTTTAAACTCTTCTTCTTTTTCTTGGTCTACAACCATTATGTGGTATTGGCGTAACATCTTTAATAGAAGAAATTACATAACCAATGGACTGTAATGATCTCAATGCTGACTCTCTTCCAGAACCAGGTCCTGAAACTTCTACTTTTAGATTTTTTAATCCAAACTCTTTTGCTTTATTTCCAACATCTTCAGCTGCAATTTGAGCGGCATAAGGAGTTGATTTTCTTGATCCTTTAAAACCTTTATGACCTGATGATGACCAAGCTATAGCATTACCTTTTTCATCAGTAATTGTAATAATTGTATTATTAAAAGAGGATACAATATGAGCTACACCAGATGTAAATTTTTTTTTAACTTTAGATTTTTTTTTATCTACCATATTATCCTTTTGTAACTTTTTTCTTACCAGCAATTGCTACTGCTTTACCTTTTCGTGTTCTAGCATTAGTATGAGTTCTTTGACCTCTTACTGGTAATTTTTTTCGATGCCTTAAGCCACGGTAACAACCAAGATCGTTTAATCTTTTTATATCTAAAGATATTTTTCTTCTTAAGTCACCTTCGACTGAGTAATTTTTTTCAATTAAATCTCTTATTTTATTTACTTCATCTTCATTAAGTTCGTTTACACGTTTTGATATATCGATAGACGCATCCTTACAAATATCTAAAGCATACTTTTTACCAATGCCGAATATGTAAGTTAGGGCTATATTTATTTTTTTATTAGTTGGAATGTTAACACCTGAAATTCTAGCCATAAAATAATCCGAAAAAAATGAATGAGGGTGAATACATGATAATTGTGCAGCTAGTCAAGAAAAGATATATGAAATTTTGGCTGTTTTTCATGTTTTTTTAAAATTTTTTTTGATTTTTTGAGTTATTTCATCAATTTGTAATGATCCATCAATTTCAAAGAAGATCTCAGAATAATTTTCCTTATAATAATTTGATACTTTTTGTGTAGAATTAAGATACTCATTATATCTAGTTTCTATAACATCAATATTATCGTCATCTCTACTCTCTTCTGAAGATCTTTTTAATATTCTTTCTTTCAAAATTTCAAAATTTATTTGAATATTAAAAATATAATTTATAGAATTTGATGTTTCTAAAAGAAAATTATTAAGAAATTCTGATTGATTCAAGGTTCTAGGATATCCATCCAAAATAAAACCATTCTTCACCTCGTTTATTAATCTTGAGGAAACAATTGAATTAAGTATATCATCAGATACTAAATTACCTGAGGACATAATTTCTTTTAATTTTTTTGCTAAGTTATCATTATCTTTTAGTTTATTTCTTAGTATATCACCTGTAGAGAGATGTGATATTTTTAGATAGTTTGATATTATTTTGGCTTGAGTACCCTTTCCTGCCCCAGGAGGGCCAAAGAAAATTATATTGTACAATTATCTTCTACCTTTTAACTTTGTTTTTTTAAGCAATCCCTCGTATTGATGTTGAAAAAGATGTGACTGAACTTGAGTAATAAAGTCGATCATTACAACAACTACAATCAATAGTGCTGTTCCGCCAAGATAAAATGGAATTGATGTTCTTGACAATAAAAATTCAGGAAGCAATGCAACAAAAGTTAAGTATATAGCACCTATTGTAGTTAATCTTACTAATACAAACTCAATATATTTAGCAGTATTTTCTCCTGGTCTTATTCCAGGAATAAATCCTCCATATTTTCTTAAATTTTCAGCTTGTTCATCTGGATTAAATACTATTGAAGTATAGAAAAATCCAAAAAATATTATCATGAAAGCATATAAAGCTAGATAAAGTGGTTGTCCTCTTCCAAGATAACTAGAAATTAAAATGAATATATCACTTGATGACCCTGCTCCAAATCCTGACATTGTGTTTGGTAAAAGTAGAATAGATGAGGCAAAAATTACTGGTATAACTCCTGCTGTATTTATTTTTAATGGTAAATGTGAACTCTGCCCACCATAAATTTTATTTCCAACTTGTCTTTTAGGATATTGTACCGGAAGCCTTCTCTGAGCTTTTTCGACAAAGACTATAAATATTACTAACAACAATATTAAAATAAGTATACCTAAGATAAATGCTATGCTTAATTCTCCAGTTCTGCCTAATTGTAGAGTGCTTACAAAAGCGCTTGGTAAATTTGCTATTATACCTGCAGTAATAATCAAAGATATACCATTACCAACTCCTCTTGAAGATATTTGTTCACCCAACCACATTAAAAACACAGTCCCCCCAACAAGAGTTATTACAGTTGTTAATCTAAAGAAAAAACCAGGTTCAAACACTATATTGCCATATGTAGTTTGCATCGATTCCAAACCTATGGAAACTCCATATCCTTGAACAGCAGCTATAATTACCGTAAAATATCTAGTGTATTGTAGTAATTGTCTTCTTCCTTTTGTGCCTTGTTCTTTAAGAGATTTTAAATATGGAATTGCAGACTGCATTAATGTCATGATGATTGATGAAGATATATATGGCATAACACCTAGCGCAAAAATTCCCATTCTGCCCAAAGCACCTCCCGAAAATGTATCAAAAATACCTAAAATGCCTGAGGATTGTTGTTCGAAAAACTGCTGAAGAGCTAAAGGATTAATGCCAGGAATTGGTAAAAAAGTCCCTAACCTAAAGACAATAAGTGCTCCTAGTGTGAATAAAAGTCTTTGTCTAAGTTCAGTAGCTTTTCCTAAAGCTCCAAAGTTTAAATTATTTGCTAATCTATCTGCTGCTGTTGCCATTTATTTTTTTGTTAATTTAATTTTTCCACCCTGTTTTTCTAGAGCTTCAATTGCTTTTTTTGAGGCATAAGAAATCTCTATATTAGTAGAATTATTTAATTTTCCAACATTAAGAAGTTTTAAATATCCTTTATTTTTTTTAAAAATCTTTTTTTCAAAAAACTGTTTTTCACTTAATTCTGATGAATTGAGATTGTACTTAACGACAAGTTTATTGATCATGTCAAAACTTAAATTTTGTATTTTAATTTTAAATGGGTTTTTAAATCCTCTTTTTGGTAAACGACGATATAATGGCATTTGACCGCCCTCAAATCCATTAATTGAAACTCCAGATCTTGATTTTTGACCCTTAACACCCCTTCCTGATGTTTTGCCAAGCCCAGAGCCTGAACCTCTCCCTCTTCTTTTTCTATTTTTATTTGATGTCAAATTAGATTTTAAATCATTAATTTTCATATTAACTATTCTTGCTATTGTTTATTTCGTTGATTTTTTTTGAACGTTTAGAAGCAACAGATTTTGGTGATTCAGACATCTTAAATGCATTTAGTGTTGCTTTAAGCATATTGTGAGGATTAGATGTTCCAGTTGATTTTGCTACAACATCTTTGATTCCAAGTGACTCAAATAATGCACGCATAGGACCTCCAGCTATAATTCCAGTACCAGGTGCAGCAGATCTAAGTATAACCTTACCCGCTCCAAAACGACCTATTATGTCATGATGAATGGTTCTATTTTCTTTTAAATGAACTCTTATCATCTTTGTTTTAGCATTCTCAGTAGCTTTCCTTACTGCTTCTGGAACTTCTTTTGCTTTACCTGTTCCTATTCCAACTCTTCCTTTATTATCCCCAACTATCATAATAGCAGCAAAACCAAATCTTCTTCCACCTTTAACAACCTTGGCTACCCTATTAATTGTAACAAGATGTTCAGTTAATTCACTTTTTTCATTATCAAACATATATACCTCTAAAATTTAAGTCCCTCTACTCTAGCAGCTTCAGCGATTATTTTTATTAAACCATGATATTTGTATTTTCCTCTATCAAATGCAACTTTATCAATTCCTTTGGCTATTATTTTCTTTGCTATATTTTGACCAATCAGTTCTGCCATTTCTTTTTTAGAAAGTTTTTTATCTCTAATTGATTTTTCTATTGAAGATGAACTAGCTAAAGTTACACCATTGATATCATCTATCAATTGTGCATAAAGATTATTATTAGATCTGAAAACTGACAGTCTTTTTCTAGATGATACTTTTTTAGCTTTATATCTTACTCTTTGCTTTCTATCCTTCATTTTTATTTCTTTTTTCCTTCTTTTCTAAATATAAATTCGTCACTATATTTTATACCTTTACCCTTAAAAGGTTCTGGCTTTCTAAAAGATCTTATTTTTGCTGCTGCGGCTCCTAATTTTTCTTTATTAATACTTGTAAGTTTAATTATATTTTGTTTTGGGCATTCAATTTTTATATCTTCTGGAATATCGAAATTAATATCATGACTATAACCAAGCTCTAATTTTAATTTAGAACCTGAGATACTTGCTCTGTATCCAGTTCCATTTAACTCCAAAGTTTTACTGAAACCATTTGTTACTCCATTAATTGTATTTGCTACTATAGCTCGAGTAGTTCCCCATTTTGGATCATTGCTAGCAGTATTTACGGGCAAAACTATTACTTCACCCTCATTTATATTAATATTGTAGTCTGAGTGAATATTTATGTGAGCTTGACCTAATTTTCCTTTAGCAGAAAATATTCCATCTTTAAAACTACATTCAACATCTTTTGAAATTCTAATAGGATTTTTAGCAATTCTTGACATTAAAAAACCTCGCAAAGTATTTCACCACCAACATTTTTTTTCTTAGCTTGATGATCAGACATGACACCTTTTGGTGTTGAAAGAATAGAGATTCCTAAACCTCCATAAGGTTTAGAAAGTTCACTTATCTTTGAATATTTTCTAATACCAGGTTTAGATATTCGTTTAATTTTTTTTATTACTGGTGTTCCATTGTAGTATTTTAGATCTATTTTAATTGAGTTTACACCTTTTCTTTCTTCAATATTTGTAAAGTCTCTTATGTATCCTTCATCCTTTAAGACAGTAAGAACATTCATGTTAAGCTTTGAATTCAGGCACAAAGTTGATACCTTATTAGCTTGGTGAGCGTTCTTTATCCTTGCGAGCATGTCAGAGAGTGAATCGTTAAAAGCCATAAAATCCTCCTACCAACTTGACTTAACAACACCCGGTAAATCACCAGACATTGATAGTTCTCTTAGTTTAATTCTAGATAAGCCAAACTTCCTATAATTTCCTCTTGGCCTTCCCGTTATTTCACATCTATTTCTATATCTAATAGATGAAGCATTTCTAGGAAGTTCATTTAATTTATTTTGATATGAAATTCTTTCTTCTAAAGATAGTTTTTTATCTTTAATTTTAGCTTTAAGAAGTTCTCTTTTAGACTTGTATTTTTTTATTAATTTTTCTCTAAATAGGTTTTTTTGAATTGAACTTAGTTTTGCCATTTTACTCCTTAGTTTGCCTGACTCACTCTGAAAGGCATGTTAAAACTCATTAATAATTCCTTTGCATCATTATTATTTTTTGCAGTTGTGCAAATAATGATATCCAAACCTGTTGTCTTATCTACTTTATCAAAATTAATTTCTGGAAATATAACATGTTCTTTTATTCCCATAGAAAAATTTCCATTACCATCAAAACTTTTTTCATTTAATCCTCTAAAATCTCTTATCCTTGGCATAGCAATGTTTACTAACCTATCAAGAAATTCATACATTATTTTATTTCTTAAAGTTACTTTTACACCTAAAGGCATACCTTCTCTAATTTTAAATCCAGAAATTGCCTTTTTGGATTTTGTTTTAACAGCCTTTTGGCCTGCAATAAGAGTTAGATCTTCAAGGGCCTTATCAATTAATTTTGAATCATCCTTGCCTTCTCCAATACCCATGTTTAATATAATTTTTTTTAGTTTTGGAACTTCAAATAAATTTTTTAGACCTAATTTAGTTTTCAAATTTTGTTTTATTTGATTATTGTATTCTTCTAGTAACCTACTCATTTAAATTTCCTTACCTGAGGTCTTGTTAATTCTAACTTTTTTATTTTTTTCAAATTTATATCCAATTTTTACTCCTTTTTTTAATTCGGGATCATAAAGAGAAATATTTGAGATGTGCAATGGCATTTCTTTTTCAATAATTCCACCTGGCTGATCATTATCAGGTTTTTTATTTTTTTTTACTTTGTTTATTTCGGAAACAATTGCCTTCATTTTTTTTGGTAAAACTTTTACTATTTTTCCAGTTTTTCCTCTGTCTTTTCCAGCTAAAATTATTACTTCATCACCTTTTTTTAACTTAATTTTAATATTCATTATATTACCTCAGGTGCTAAGCTTATGATTTTCATAAATTTTTTACTTCTTAACTCTCTTGTTACAGGACCAAAAATTCTAGTGGCGATTGGTTCTTCTTGTTTATCAAGTAAAACAGCAGCATTTTTATCAAATCTAATTGCAGTTCCATCAGATCTTTTAAAATCTTTCGATGTTCTAACCACAACGGCTTTATAAACATCACCTTTCTTAACCTTAGCTCTAGGTAAAGCATCTTTTATTGAAACAACAATGATATCTCCTATCGAAGCTGATCTTCTTTTTGAACCACCTAAAACTTTTATACATTGTATTTTTCTAGCACCAGAATTATCAGCAACAAAAAGATTTGATTGCATTTGGATCATGACTTTTCTCCTGAATTAGATATTACTTTCCATTTTTTGAGTTTTGAAATGGGTTTTGATTCAATTATTGAAACTACATCTCCGACATTAAACTCGTTATTTTCATCATGAGCATGATATTTTTTAGTTTGTCTGATAATTTTCTTATATAATTTATGTTTTATTCTTCTTGTAACATTTACAGTAATAGTTTTATTAGAGTTGGATGATATTACAACACCAGATAGAACTCTTTTAGGCATCTTTAACTCCATTTACATTTGATAGTTTACTTTTTAATCTGGCGATTTGTTTTTTGGCAGTTTTAATTTGAGAAGTTTTTTCAAGTTGGCCAGTAGATTTCTGAAAGTTTAAGTTTAAAATTGTTTTTTTTAAATTTATAATTTCTTCTTTTACTTTTGTAACTTCTATATTTTTTTTATTCATTATATATTTCTTTCAACAAATTTACATTTAATTGGTAATTTAGCAGCAGCTAGAGTCATGGCTTTTCTTGCATCATTAATATTAACTCCATCTACTTCAAACATAATTCTGCCAGGCTTAACTCTACAAGCCCAGAATTCAATTGAACCTTTTCCTTTACCCATTCTAACTTCTGCGGGTTTTTTTGATACTGGAACATCAGGAAATATTCTAATCCACATTCTACCAGCTCTTTTAAGATATCTTGTTATTGCTTTTCTAGCAGCTTCAATCTGTCTAGAAGTAACTCTTTCAGGCTCAAGAGCTTTCAATCCAAAGCTACCATAATTAAGCTCATAATTACCCTTGGCATTACCGTGAATTCTACCTTTGAATTGTTTTCTATATTTAGTTTTTTTAGGGGATAACATGTTCATTATCTTACACCACCCTGATCAATTTGTTTTTTTTCACTTGCATACGGATCTTTCATAAGGATCTCTCCCTTATTAATCCAAACTTTTATGCCACATATTCCATATGTAGTTTCAGCCTCTGCCGTTGAGTAATCAATATCACCTCGTAAAGTATGTAAAGGAACACTACCTTCATGATATTTTTCAGTTCTAGCAATTTCTGCACCACCTAGCCTGCCACTACAAACAACCTTTACTCCTTTAGCGCCTAGTCTCATAGCAGATTGAACTGCCTTTTTCATTGCTCTTCTAAAAGATATACGTTTTTCAAGTTGCGATGCTATATTTTCAGCAACTAACTTTGCTTCAACTTCAGGTTTTCTTACTTCTTTTATATCAAGAAATACTTCCAGATTAGACAACTTAGATAAATCTTGTTTGAGAGTTTCAATATCTGCTCCCTTTTTTCCAATTATAATACCTGGTCTAGAACTATAGATTGAAAGTCTTAGTTTTTTTGCAGCTCTTTCAATATTAATTTTAGAAATACTTGCATTTTTTAATTTTTTTTCAACATAATTTTTAATTTTTAAATCTTGATGCAATAATTTTGTGTATTCTTTTTTAGAGAACCATCTAGATGACCATGTTTTGTTAATGCCAAGTCTGATACCGTATGGATTTACTTTTTGTCCCATTATTTGTTATCCTTTTTTATTTCTGATCTTTCTTCTACAATAATAGTCACTTTACTAAATGGTTTTATTATTGATCCAGCTCTTCCCTTTGCTCTAGGTCTCCATCTTTTCATTCTTAAGCTTTTACCGACAAAAACTTCTTTAACAAAAAGTTTATCAATATCTAATTGTTTGTTATTCTCTGCATTAGCAACTGCAGCATTTAAAATTTTTAAAATTGTTTTAGATATTCTTTTAGAAGAAAATTGTAATTGATTTATAGCCGAACTGACTTTTAAATTTACAATACTATTAACCATAATTGATAGTTTTGTTGGGCTAATTCTAACCATATTATCTTTTGCTATTGCTATGAGGTTTTGGTTCATTTTTGTTCAGCCTTTTTATCAGCAGCAGTGTGCCCTTTAAATGTTCTTGTTGGTGAAAATTCACCTAATTTATGACCAACCATTTGTTCATTTACAGTAACAGGTACAAATTTTTGTCCATTATAAACACCAAACGTTAAACCAACAAACTCTGGTAAAATAGTTGATCTTCTTGACCAAGTTTTTATAATCTCTTTTCTTCCAGATTGAGAGAGTTTTTCAGCTTTCTTCATAAGAGTTATATCAACAAATGGCCCTTTCCAAACTGATCTTGTCATTATTTTTTCTTCCTTTTTATTATAAATATGTCTGTTTTTTTATTATTTCTTGTTTTCTTTCCTTTAGTAGATACACCCCAAGGAGTTACAGGATCTCTACCACCTGAAGTTCTTCCTTCACCACCACCATGAGGATGATCAACGGGGTTCATTACTACACCTCTGACTTTTGGTCTGAATCCTAAATATCTTTTTCTACCAGCTTTACCTAATTTAATATTTTTTTGATCAGCATTTGAAACTTCGCCTACTGTAGCTTTACAATTTTTATTTATGTGTCTTATTTCACCTGAAATTAATTTAATTTGAACATAAGGTTGCTCTTTTGATACAATTTGAGCAGAGGATCCTGCAGATCTTATTAATTGACCTCCAGCACCAGGTTTAAGTTCTATATTATGAATGTTGGTTCCAACTGGGATATTAATAATAGGTAAGCAGTTTCCATTTTTAATAGCAACATTATCTCCAGATTCAATTTTTTCACCTATTTTTATATTTTTAGGTGAGATGATATATTTAAGTTCTCCATCATCATATTTAACCAATGAAATAAATGCAGACCTATTCGGATCATATTCATTCCTAACAATTTCTGCTGAAATATTTGTTTTTGTTCTTTTAAAATCAATGATTCTATATTTTCTTTTAACTCCTCCACCCATTCTTCTAGATGTAATTCTACCCTGATTATTTCTGCCACCAGTTGAGTTTAGTTTTCTAGTAAGTGATTTATGTGGTTTTTGTTTAGATAATTCTTTTTTTGAAACTAAAACTGTACCTCTTAAGCCTGGTGTGGTTGGTTTAAATTTGATAAGCATTATTTAATCTCCAAAGATGTATCAATAGTGTTACCTTCATCTAATGTTACAATCGCTTTTTTTATATCTTTTCTAAAACCATACTGACCCTTGAAAGTTTTACCTTTACCTCTTAATATTGAAGTATTAACCTTGTTGACTTTGACTTTAAAAATCATTTCTATTGCATTTTTAATTTCAGACGAATTTGAGTTTTTTGAAACAACAAATGAATACTGATTAAATTGTTGTAGGTTGGTTGATTTCTCTGTAGTAATAGGTTTTTTGATAATATCATAAGCATGCTCTGTTGAGATTATTTTTTGTTTGTTTTTCATAATAACCTCTTTGATATTTCACTTATAGATTTTTGCTCAATAAATATTTTATCATATGTTATTAAATCTTTAACGTTTATTCCTTTTTGATTCAAAATTGATATTTTTGGTATGTTTGATGATGCTAATTTAAAATTGTTATTTAATCCTGCATCAGAATGAATGAACAAAGCAGAATAGTAATCAAACTGTTTTAAATCTGAATGTAACTCTTTTGTTTTAAAACTTTTTATTTCAAAAGAGTCAATTATTATAATTTTGTCCTCATCTAATTTTACAGATAAAGCAGATTTTAACGCAAGTTTTTTTTCTTTTTTATTTAAGTTAAATGAATAATCTCTGTTTTTAGGACCCATTGCAGTTGCACCACCACGAAAATTTGGTGCTTTGTTACTTCCTTGTCTTGCATTACCAGTGCCTTTCTGTGAAAAAGGTTTTTTACTTCTGCCTTTTACTTCAGATCTAGATTTAGTTTTATGAGATCCTTGTCTAGATTTTGCATTTTGATATCTGATATATTGATGTATCAGATCAGGGAATTTTTTTACACAAAAGACTTTTTCATCTAGGTCGATATCACCTACGGTTTTATTTTTAAGGTTTAAAACTGACTTCTTCATTTACGACCTTTTGACTGAGTCCTTGAGATAAATAGTTGAATTTTTTTTCCCTGGAACTGAACCCTTTACAATTAAAAGATTATTAGTTTCATCTATTTCAATTATCTTTAGATTTTGTTTTGTTACTTTCCTGTTACCCATTCTTCCAGCCATTTTCTTCCCTTTAAAAACTCTTCCCGGATCTTGGTTTTGACCTGTAGAACCATGTGAACGATGGGAAATAGAAACTCCATGAGACGCTCTTAAACCACCAAAATTATGCCTTTTCATAACTCCAGCAAAGCCTTTTCCTATAGAGAAACTGCTAACATCAATAAACTGATCAACTTTAAAATGATTAACATTTAATTTTGTTCCAATTTCTAAAATATTTTGATTATCGACTCTGAATTCTTTCAAGATTTTTTTTGGTTTAATATTAGCTGTAGAAAATATTTTTCTTTGAGCTTTGTTTAAATTATTAATATCTTTATTTGTATCAATAGAAGCAAGTTGTACTGCGTTATATCCATCTTTTTGTTCTGTTTTAATATTAGATACAATGCATTCATCAACCTTTAAAATTGTAATATGCATATTATTCCCTTCTTTATTATAAAAGGAACTATTTCCAATTTTAGTAGCAATTAAACCAGGTCTTAACATATTAAATTTTAATATCCACTTCAACACCAGCAGATAAATCTAGCTTCATTAAGGCATCAACTGTTTGAGGTGTTGGATCAATTATATCTAAGAGTCGATTGTGAGTTCTTATTTCAAGTTGATCTCTACTTTTTTTATCAATATGCGGTGATTTGTTTACAGTAAATCTCTCAAATCTAGTTGGTAAAGGAATTGGTCCTTTTACTTTTGCACCAGTCCTTTTTGCAGTATTAATTATATCTTGAGTGCTAGTGTCTAAAAGTGAGTTATCAAATCCTCTGAGTCTAATCCTTATATTTTGATTTTCCATTAAGCTAACTTTGCCTTTACTTCTTCTGCTACATTTGAAGGTACTTCTTCATAGTGATCAAATTGCATTGTGTAATTTGCTCTTCCTTGAGATAAAGATCTAAGATTATTTACGTATCCAAACATATTAGCGAGTGGAACCATAGCGTCTACTACGTTTGCGTTACCTCTTGTAGACATTTCTTGTACCTGCCCTCTTCTACTGTTAAGATCACCTATTACATCTCCCATATACTCTTCAGGAGTAACAACTTCTACTTTCATCATTGGTTCCAATAATACAGGTGTTGCTTTAGATATTCCCTCTCTAAAAGCAGCTCTAGCAGCAATTTCAAATGCTAGAACACTAGAGTCAACATCATGGTAAGCACCATCGTATAAAGTGGCTTTGAAGTCTATACAAGGGAAACCTGCTATTACTCCTGTTTGCTGTTGTGCAATTAAGCCTTTTTCAACTCCAGGTATGTGTTCGGTTGGTATGTTTCCACCTTTAATTTGATTTACAAATTCATAACCACTTCCAGGTTCTCCTGGATCAAATTTTATCTTAACTCTAGCAAATTGACCCGCTCCACCAGATTGTTTTTTGTGTGTATAATCTACGTCATACGATTTGGATATTGTCTCTCTGTAAGCTACTTGAGGGGCACCTACATTTGCCTCAACTTTAAATTCTCTTTTCATTCTATCTACAAGAATTTCTAAATGAAGTTCTCCCATTCCTTTAATAATTGTTTGTCCACTCTCATGATCAGTGGTTACTCTAAAACTAGGATCTTCTTGTGCTAACCTACCAAGTGCCTGACCCATTTTTTCATGATCAACTTTGGTTTTAGGTTCCACAGCAACTTCAATAACAGGATCTGGGAAATCCATTTTTTCCAGAACAATTGGTCTATCAGATGCACATAAAGTTTCCCCTGTAGTAACATCTTTCAAACCCACGAGTGCTACAATATCCCCGGCATTCGCAGTCTTTATTTCTTCTCTATTATTAGCGTGCATCAATAACATTCTTCCTATGTTTTCTTTTTTTCCAGAATTTGAGTTTAAAACTGAGTCTTTAGTGTTAATTGAGCCTGAATATATTCTTGCAAATGTTAAACTTCCTACAAAAGGGTCAGTCATAATTTTAAAGGCGAGAGCACTAAATGGCTCGTTATCATCACATTTTCTTGTTAATTCTTTTGTATCATCATTGATATCAACCCCTTTAACGTTTGCTACATCTGTTGGAGAAGGCATATAGTCAATGACAGCATCCAATAAAGGTTGAACACCTTTATTTTTAAAAGCAGATCCAGTTAAAACTGGAACAAAAGATCCATTTAAAGTACCTTTTCTAATGCATTCCTTTAACTCCTCTGTTGTTGGTTCGTTACCTTCAAGATATTTTTCCATAATTAAATCATCTTCCTCAACAGCTTTTTCGATCAATTTTAATCTGTATTCAGAAACTTTATCTTTCATATCTTCAGGAATTTCTACAATATCGAATTTTGCTCCTAGACTTTCATCCTGCCAAATTATTGCTTTATTCGAGACCAAATCAACAACACCTTTTAAATTACTCTCTATTCCTATTGGGAGCTGAGTAACTAAAGGGTATGAACCTAATCTTTCTGAAATCATATCGACACACATAAAAAAATTAGCCCCAGTTCTATCTAGTTTATTTACAAAACACATTCGTGGAACTTTATATTTATCAGCCTGTCTCCAAACTGTCTCAGATTGAGGTTCAACTCCAGCAACACCATCAAAAACTGCGACGGCACCATCTAAGACTTTAAGTGATCTTTCAACCTCTATTGTAAAATCTACATGCCCAGGTGTATCAATTATATTAATTCGATGATCTTTCCAAAAGCATGTTGTAGCTGCTGAGGTAATCGTAATACCTCTTTCTTGTTCTTGCTCCATCCAGTCCATTGTTGCTGCACCATCATGAACTTCTCCAATTTTATGGGATTTTCCAGTATAATAAAGTATTCTTTCAGTGGTTGTTGTTTTACCAGCATCGATATGGGCCATAATCCCTATGTTTCTATATTTTGAAAGTGGATGAGATCTTGTCATAATTAATTACCACCTAAAGTGTGAAAAAGCTCTATTAGCATCAGCCATTTTATGAGTTTCTTCTCTTTTTTTTACTGCATTTCCCTTGTTGTTAAATGCATCAATAATTTCATTTGCAACTCTTTCTCTCATTGTTTTCTCATTACGTTTGATTGCCGAGTCAACAATCCATTTCATTGCTAAAGTTTGTGCTCTTTTTGGTCTTACTTCCATTGGTACTTGGTAAGTAGCACCTCCTACTCTACGTGATCTCACCTCTAAAGCTGGTTTTACATTATTAAGAGCTTCATGAAAAAAGTCTATCGGTGTCTTGTCGGTTTTTTTTGAAACAATATCAAATGCTCCATAAACTATTTTTTCTGAAGTTGATTTTTTTCCATCAAGCATAATTCTGTTCATAAATTTTGCTAATACTAGATCTTTATATTTATGATCAGGTAATATTGTTCTTTTTTCTGCTGCTCTTCTTCGTGACATATTTATTTAGGTCGTTTTGCCCCATAAAGAGATCTTCTTTGTTTTCTTGATGATACCCCCTGAGTATCCAGAGTACCTCTTAGGATATGATATCTTACTCCAGGAAGATCTTTTACTCGACCTCCTCTAATTAAAACTACTGAATGCTCTTGAAGATTATGTCCTTCACCAGGAATATAAGCTGAAACTTCTTGTCCATTTGTTAGTTTTACTCTTGCTACTTTTCGAAGAGCAGAATTTGGTTTCTTTGGAGTTGTTGTATAAACTCTTGTACAGACGCCTCTTTTTTGAGGACTTTTGTCTAATGCAGGGACTTTATTTCTCTTCCTAACGGCAGATCTACCTTTTCTAACAAGTTGGTTTATAGTTGGCATATTATCCTCAAGTTAAGTGTTTGGAAATTAATCCACGACCTTTAACAAATCGTAGGGGTCTTTATAAATTGATTACAATAAAGTCAAGCAGATATCCTAAGAATTTGCTAATTTTCTATATTTTCTGTCTGATTTTTCTCAGATATTTCTCTATCTCTTTCAAATGCTATATTTTCGTAATCTGTAGTCATTTTTCCTGTCCCAGCAGGTATTAATCTACCAACAATAACGTTTTCCTTCAATCCACTTAAAGTATCAATTTTACCTAGTGTGGCTGCGTCGGTTAATACCTTTGTCGTTTCTTGGAATGATGCAGCTGAAATGAATGAACCCGTTTGTAGACTAGCTTTTGTTATACCAAGTAATACTGGTTCAAAAACAACTTCATTTTTCCCCTCTTTATTTAAAATTTTATTCAGTTTTAAGACATCTCTTCTTTGAATTTGTTCTCCAGTTATTAGGTTTGAATCACCTGGATCTTTGATTAATACTTTCTGAAGCATTTGTCTTGCTATAGTTTCTATATGCTTATCGTTTATGTAGACACCCTGAAGTTTATAAACTGATTGAACTTCTCTAACAAGATATCTAGCTAATTCTTCTATACCTAAAATTCTTAATATATCATGTGGAACTGGTGTTCCCTCAACAAGTATATCACCTTTTTTTACGTAATCTCCCTCTTGAACATTTAAATATTTTGATCTTGGTATTAGTGTCTCAAATGAGTCTTTTTCATCTAGAGAAGTAATTATAACTCTTCTTTTATTCTTATAGTCTTTACCAAATGAAATCTTACCATCTATTTCACACATAATTGCAGGGTCTTTAGGTTTTCTTGCTTCAAAAAGCTCAGCTACGCGAGGTAATCCACCAGTGATATCTTTTGTTTTTGATGACTCTTTTGGAATTCTTGCAATAACTTGTCCTGCAGAAACCTCTTGGCCGTCTTCAACACTTAAGATAGAATCAATAGACATAGGATAATTTGAAAAACTAGAACCTTCATCTTGATCTGCTGTCAAATTATCTAATATATTAATTGCAGGTTTAAAGTTTTTACTTTTCTGATTCTGACTCCAATCAATTACAATTTTACTGGAAATCCCAGTGGTATCATCAATTGATTCTCTAAACGAAATTCCTTGCTTTAGATCGACATATTTTACAAAGCCTTTTTTTTCAGCAATTATTGGAAGTGTATAAGGATCCCATTCAGCAAGAATAAAACTACTATCGACTTTATCTCCATCCTTCACAAAAATCTTGGATCCAAATGGAATATTTGAAGTATATTTTTCTTCATTTTGATCGATAATTTTTATTTTACCATTCCTACTTAATACAATCTTATTTTTATATCGATCCTCAATTATGTTTATATTTTCTAGTTTTACTGTTCCATTTAAAGGCGCAATAGCGTTGGATTGCTCAACTGAAGAACTTGCTGCACCACCTATATGAAAAGTTCTCATTGTTAATTGTGTGCCAGGCTCGCCAATTGATTGAGCTGCTATTATTCCAACTGCCTCTCCAATATTTACCGGTGTGCCTCTTGCAAGATCTCTTCCATAACAAGTTGAACAAATTCCATCTTCAGTTTCACAAGTTAAAACAGATCTTATTTTCAAAGATCTAATCCCGAGATTTGTAATTGGATCTAAATGTTTTTCAGATATTATTTCTCCAGAATGTAAAATAATTTGATTATTTTCATCAAATAAATCCTCAACAGGTGTTCTTCCTAAAATTCTCTCTGTTAATGGTGATGTTATATTTCCGGATTCAACAACCTCTTCAACTATAACTCCTTTTTTAGTTTTACAATCTAATTCTCGTATAACAGCGTCTTGAGCAACATCAACTAATCTTCTTGTTAAATAACCACTACTCGCAGTTTTTAATGCGGTATCTGCTAATCCTTTTCTTGCACCATGAGTAGAAGTAAAATATTCAAGGACAGATAAACCTTCTTTAAAATTTGATTTGATTGGATTTTCAATAATTTCTCCAGAAGGTTTTGCCATTAGACCTCTCATACCCGAAAGTTGTTTTAATTGAGCAGCAGACCCTCTTGCTCCTGAATGTGCCATCATATATACTGAGTTAATTGGTTTATTTTCGCTTGGGTTTGAAATTACATCAAGCATTTTGTCTGCAACTTTATTTGTACAATCAGACCAAGCGTCGACAACTTTATTGTATTTTTCACCTTGAGTAATTAAACCATCTTGATATTGATTTTCATATTCTTGAACTTTTTGTTGTGTTTCATTTAAAAGAGCATCCTTATCAGATGGTATTATGAGATCATCTTTACCAAATGAGATGCCTGCAATTGCTGCATATTTAAAGCCTATTTGCATAATATGATCAGCAAATAAGACAGTTTCTTTTTGACCACAAAATCTGTAAACGGCATCAATAATATTACTAACTTCTTTTTTTGTAAGAATTTTATTAATCATTTCATAATTTATATTCTTATTTTTGGGTAAGATATCACCTAAAATCATTCTACCAGGGGTAGTATCAACTTTAATAGTTTCATTATTAAAGTTTTTAATCCTCGCTTTTATTTTTGAGTGAAGACTGACATCTCCATTTTCTAATGCCTTTTGAATTTCATTTAAATCAACAAAATATCTTCCTTGGCCAATTTGATTGTCTCTTATTATTGATAAATAATAAATACCAAGGACAATATCTTGTGAAGGAACAATAATGGGTTTACCACTTGAAGGGGATAAAATATTGTTAGTACTCATCATTAGAACTCTAGCCTCTAGCTGAGCCTCTAAACTCAAAGGTACGTGAACAGCCATTTGATCACCATCAAAATCTGCATTAAAAGCAGTGCATACTAATGGGTGTAATTGGATAGACTTGCCCTCAATAAGTATTGGTTCAAAAGCCTGAATTCCAAGCCTATGAAGAGTTGGAGCTCTATTTAGAAGAACTGGGTGCTCCCTTATAACTTCTTCTAAAATATCCCATACTCTTGGGTCTTCCTTTTCAACTAGTTTTTTTGCTGCTTTAATTGTATTTGCCCAACCATAAATGTCTAATTTATGGAAAATAAAAGGTTTAAATAATTCAAGAGCCATTTTTTTTGGAATTCCACATTGATGTAATTTTAGATTTGGTCCTACAACTATTACCGATCTTCCTGAATAATCAACTCTTTTACCTAGTAAATTTTGCCTAAATCTTCCCTGTTTGCCTTTCAGCATATCTGAAAGTGATTTTAAAGGTCTTTTGTTGGTTGAAGTTATAACCCTGCCTCTTCTTCCATTGTCAAATAGGGCATCAACTGATTCTTGGAGCATTCTTTTTTCATTTCTTACAATAATATCTGGAGCTCTTAAATCTATAAGTCTTTTTAATCTATTGTTTCTATTTATGACTCTTCGATAAAGATCATTTAGATCACTTGTAGCAAATCTACCACCATCTAGTGGAACTAATGGTCTTAATTCTGGAGGTATAACTGGTAAAACTCGCATTATCATCCATTCTGGTTTATTTTTTGATAAAATAAATGACTCAATCAGCTTCAATCTTTTAGTTATTTTAGTTTTTTTTAGTTCTGATTTTGTTTCACTCAATTCTATTTTTAATTGATTATAATCGTTTTCTAAATCAATACTTAACAACATTTGCTCAATTGCTTCTGCTCCAATTGCAGCACTGAATGAATCTTCTCCATACTGATCTTGGTATTCAATAAATTGTTCTTCTGAAATAATATCACCCTTTTTAAGATCAGTAAGACCTGGTTCCACTACTATAAACTGCTCAAAATATAAAACTTTTTCAAGGTTTTTAATTGTCATATCTAATAGCGTTGCGATTCTACTTGGTAAAGATTTCATAAACCAAATATGAGATACTGGGGCAGCTAATTCTATATGTCCCATTCTATCTCTTCTAACTTTAGAGAGTGTTACTTCAACGCCACATTTTTCACAAATTATGCCTCTGAACTTCATTCTCTTATATTTTCCACAGAGACACTCATAATCCTTAACTGGACCAAAGATCCTTGAACAGAATAGTCCATCTTTTTCTGGTTTAAATGTTCTATAGTTGATAGTTTCTGGTTTTTTTATTTCACCAAAGGACCAGGATCTAATATCTTCTGGACTTGCTATAGAAATTTTAAGGCTATTAAAATTTTGAATTCCAAGGTTTTGGTTAAAAATATTTGTAAGTTCTTTATTCATTTGTACCTATTAGGTTGGTTAAGTTATTTTCTTTTAAATTTTCTTTAAAGTCTAAATTTAAACCAAGTGATCTCAGTTCTTTAACCATTACATTAAATGACTCTGGAGTACCTGATTCAAAATTATTATCTCCTTTAACTATTGACTCATAAACTTTTGTTCTTCCAGCCACATCATCAGACTTTATTGTTAGTATCTCTTGAAGAGTATATGCTGCACCATAAGCCTCTAATGCCCATACTTCCATTTCACCGAACCTTTGTCCTCCAAACTGAGCTTTACCACCAAGTGGTTGTTGAGTAACTAAACTATAAGGTCCAATTGATCTTGCGTGAATTTTTTCATCTACTAGATGATGTAACTTTAACATATACATATAACCAACTGTTACGGGTCTTTCAAATTTTTGACCCGTTACTCCGTCGTAAAGTATTTCTTGTCCAGTACTTGAAACACCAGATTGTGATAGAAGATTTGTTATATCTTTTTCTTTAGCACCATCAAATACTGGAGTAGCAAAGGGAACTCCTTCCTTTAAATTGTCGCCAAGCTCTAATATTTCATCATCGTTCATATTTTTTATAATTTTTTGGTGTTTATCGAGATCGTAAATCTCAAGAAGCTTTTCTCTAAGATTGTTGGTTTGACCTTCTGTTTGAATATTTTTTATCATATTATTTACTTGTCTTCCAAGTGAAGCTGAAGCCCATCCTAAATGTGTCTCTAAAATTTGACCTATATTCATTCTGCTTGGCACACCCAAAGGATTGAGAACGATGTCAACTGGAGTTCCATCCTCTAGATAGGGCATATCTTCAACTGGACATATTTTTGAAATAACTCCTTTATTACCATGTCTTCCAGCCATTTTATCGCCTGGTTGTAGTTTTCGTTTCACTGATATGAATACTTTTATTAATTTCAACACACCTGGTAGTAGCTCATCACCACTTTGAATCTTATCAATTTTATTTTCAAATTTTTGATTAATATTACCTAATTGGTTTTCATAATTTTTAACTAAAGCTTCAATCTGGTCTGTTTTTTTTACATCTTTGATATTAATCTTTAGCAAATCATTTAATGTTAAATTTTCTAGTTGTTCAAATTTAATTACAGAATTTTTAGAAAAATTATCATTGCCAGATATAAATGTCTGATTGATTAGTAATTCTCTAAGGTGGTTTCCAAAACTTTTTTCAAGAATATCCAATTCATCATCCCTATCTCGAGCTACAACTTCTATTTGATGATTCTCTATACTTATTGCACGTTCATCTTTTTCAACTCCTCTTCTTGAAAAAACTCTTATTTCTACAATAGTACCTTTAACACCAGGAGGAACTCTTAAGCTAGTATCTTTTACATCTGCTGCCTTTTCTCCAAATATTGCTCTTAATAATTTTTCTTCAGGCGTCATTGGAGATTCTCCCTTTGGTGTTACTTTACCAACTAAAATATCACCTGAGTTTACTTCAGCGCCGACATATACAATTCCTGTTTCATCTAAGTTAACTAACATTTCCTCACTCGCATTAGGAATATCTCTAGTTATTTCTTCAGGTCCTAATTTAGTGTCTCTTGACATTACTTCAAACTCTTCAACATGTATTGAAGTGAATACATCATCTTGAACAACTTTTTCAGATATCAAAATTGAGTCCTCAAAGTTATATCCATTCCAAGGCATAAATGCTGCAAGTACATTTCTTCCTAGTGCCAATTCTCCTAAATCAGTTGCCGGTCCATCTGCAATAACTTGATTTTTATGAACTTTATCTCCAACATTAACCAATGGACGTTGTGTTATACAAGTATTTTGATTTGATCTTTGAAATTTTGATAAATTATATATGTCTATTTTATTAAGTGTTTTATCATTTTTATCAGTTATCCTAATTACTATTCTATTTGCATCAAGTTGATCTACAATACCTTCTCTCTTTGCAACAACAGTGGAACCACTATCGATAGCTACAGTATATTCCATTCCTGTTCCAACCAAAGGAGCTTTAGGTTTAATTAAAGGAACAGCTTGCCTCATCATATTTGACCCCATTAAAGCTCTATTTGCATCATCATTTTCTAAAAAAGGGATTAGTGAAGAAGCTACAGATACCAGTTGTTGAGGAGATACATCCATTAAATCAATAGCATCAATATCAACATTAATAAATTCTCCATTTTTTCTACAACTTACAACTTGATTTGCAAATTTACCTTTTGAGTCAATTTCAGCATTAGCTTGCGCAATAACAAAATCCTCCTCATCTATGGCGCTTAAATAAATAACTTTGTCTGAGACCTTTCCTGAATTAACAATTCTATAAGGTGTCTCAATAAAACCATATTTGTTTATTCTTGAATAAGATGCTAGACTGTTTATTAATCCAATATTCGCTCCTTCAGGAGTCTCAATTGGACATATTCTTCCATAGTGTGTTTGATGTACATCTCTTACCTCAAATCCGGCTCTTTCTCTGTTCAATCCTCCAGGACCTAAAGCAGATACTCTCCTTTTGTGAGTAATCTCGCTTAATGGATTAGTTTGATCCATGAACTGACTTAATTGACTTAAACCAAAGAACTCTTTAATCGAGGCTACAACTGGTTTTGCATTAACAATATCTTGAGGCATAATATTATCTACTTCTAATGAACTTAATCTTTCTTTGATTGCCCTATCCATTTTTAATAGACCAATACGGTATTGATTTTCTAGAAGTTCTCCTACTGATCTCACTCTTCTATTAGCCAAGTGATCAATATCATCTATTTCTCCTTTACCATCAATAAGGTTATGCATGTGATTTACGACATCTAAAATATCACTTTTGTCTAATTTTCTTTGATCAATTGAAGTTGTTTTTTTAAATTTTGCATTAATTTTTAGTCTTCCAACTGAAGAAAGATCATATCTATCTTCGTTAAAAAACAGATTATTAAATAAATTTTCAGCAGTTTCAATGGTGGGTGGTTCACCGGGTCTTAAGATTTTAAAAACTTCAAAAAGCGCTTCTTCTCTTGATCTTGCTTTATCTAATTGTAAGGTGTTTCTAATATAAGATCCTATCTCAATATTATCAGCCTTTAGGATATCAATTTTACTTATTTTATTAGTATTAATAAATTCTATAAATATTTCATCAATTTCGTACCCAGCTTCAAAAAATATTTTTCCAGTCTTTTCATCAATAATATCTGAAGATAAATAAAATCCTAACAGGGAGTCCTCGCTGATTGATAAATTAGTTAAACTCTTCTTTTTTAAATCATTAATAATTCTTTGATTTACTTTTGTGCCTTTTGTGACAAGTGTTTTACCATTTTTTGAGTCTAATAAATCATAATTCAGTATTTTACCTTTAAAGAAAGACAGATCTTGTTTAAATGACCAGCCGTAATCATTTTTTTTGTAGATTGTATTATCGTAAAATAAAGATAGTATTTCTTCTCCAGTCATACCTAAAATTCTTTTAGTATCTGGCTCTATTTTATTATCTTCACATTCTTTAATATATTTTTCAGATAATTCACTAATCAAGCATTTAAATAAAGTTGTGACAGGGAATTTTCTCTTTCTATCAATTCTAGCATGAATATTATTTTTTGCATCATGTTCAAAATCAAGCCATGAACCTCTATAAGGAATGATCCTAGCATTAAATAAATATTTTCCACTGGTATGAGTTTTTCCAAAATCATGGTCAAAGAATACTCCTGGTGAGCGATGCATTTGACTAACAACAACTCTTTCTGTCCCATTAATTACAAAAGTAGCATTTTTCGTCATAAGAGGGATATCTCCCATATAAACTTCTTGCTCCTTAATATCTCTGACCGACTTTGTTCCAGCAATCTCATCTATATCCCAAATTATTAGTCGAAAATTCACTAATAAAGGAGTTCCATAAGTCATTCCTCTTTGAGAACATTCATTAACGTCGTACTTAGGTACGCCAAGCTTATAACTTACATAATCAACAGTTGCCCTTTCTGTATAATCATGAATTGGAAAAACAGATTTAAAAATAGAGTGGAGTCCAATATTCTCTCTTTTGTCAGGATCAATTCTTAATTGTAAAAAATTATCAAATGATCTTTTTTGAACTTCAACTAAATTAGGTAGTGAAGTAACAAGAGGAATTTTACCAAAAGATTTTCTTATCTTTTTAATATTTGTATGATCCAAACTCACATTTTCTCCTTCTATAAATATATAAAAATTGTAGGCCTGTTTTAGACCTACAATATTTATTTAAGCGCAACTTTTGCACCAGCTGCTTCTAATGCTTTTTTCATTTCTTCAGCTTCTTCTTTTTTAACACCCTGCTTTAATGGCTTTGGTGCTCCTTCTACTAAATCTTTAGCTTCTTTTAAGCCAAGTCCGGTGATGGTTCTAACTTCTTTAATAACTGCAATTTTATTTGATCCAGATTCAGATAATTCAATATCAAATTCTGTTTTCTCTTCTGCAGCAGCTTCTCCTCCACCTGCGGCAGGTGCTGCAGCAACAGCAACTGGAGCAGCTGCAGAAACACCCCATTTATCTTCAAGAAGTTTACTTAATTCAGCTGCCTCAAGAACAGTTAGTGAAGATAGATCCTCAACAATTTTATTTAAATCAGCCATTTATTTCTCCTTATTTACCTAGTTCGACTCTTGTTTATTGCTACTGTTAGAACTAATTAATCTTGCAATCTGTGCTCCAGGTTCAGCTGTAATTGAAGCTATCTTTTGAGCAGGCGCAGAAATTAATCCTAAAATTTTACCTCTTAACTCATCTAAAGAAGGTAATTTTGCAAGAAAATCAATTTTATCTTTATCAATTTTCTCACCATTATAACCTCCACCAATAATTTTAAACTTTTCAAATTTTTTCTCAAAACTAACTGCTACTTTTGCTGGTGCTACTGCATCATCAGAGTAAGCAATTGCTGTTGGACCTTTAAAAAGTTCTGAAATATCTTTAAATTGAGTTTCAGATATAGCAAGTTTAGTGAGCCTGTTCTTAGTTACTTTAAATTTTGCTCCATTATCTCTCATTTCTTTTCTAAGTTGCTCTGTCTCATTAACTGTTAGCCCAGAATATTCGGCAACAATCACAGATGTAGCATTTGAAAAGTCTTCTTTGAGATTACTTACAAAATCTTTTTTTTCAGAACGTTTCACGTCAACCTCGGTTTTAATTAGACCCAAAGGGCCCAATATTAGCTAAAATTAGTTTGACCACCAAACTAATTTAAAGCCTGTCAAGAAGCAAATCAATGACTCGCTTCAGTCTATGCAGGATATTAAGCTAAAAGCCCCTGCAGTCTTTGACAGGTGATGATCAAAGATCATCTTTTGGATTAATTAACGCAAGCTAGCTTGGTTAATATTTAATCCAACTCCCATAGTTGAAGCTATGGTAACCTTTTTTATAAAAGAACCCTTAACAGCATCGGGTTTACTTCTACTAACTGAAGAATAAAATGTTTTAATATTTTCTAACAAATCTTCTTCACTAAAATCTACTTTTCCAATTCCAGCATGGACAATACCTGATTTATCATTTTTAAATTTAACTTGACCTGATTTAGCGTCTTTTACTGATTGAGAAATTTCATTAGTCACAGTACCAAGTTTAGGATTTGGCATTAATCCTTTTGGGCCTAGTATTTTTGCTACTTTACCTAATTTAGGCATCATATCTGGAGTAGCAATAAGAATGTCAAATTCTATTTTTGATTTAGAAATTGTTTCAATCAAATCATCGCTTCCAACTAAATCTGCACCATTGCTTTTTGCATCATTTTGTTTTTCGTCATTTGCAATTACTGCGACCTTCAGAGTTTTTCCTGTTCCATTAGGAAGATTTACAACACCTTTTATATTTTGATCTGTTTTGTTACTGTCAATTCCAAGATTAATTGAAATATCAATTGTTTCTTTAAACTTTACATAAGATTTCTCTTTTAAAATTTTTATTGCTTCTAATGGCTCGTAAACCTTTGTAGTGTCAAAATTATTTAACATTTGTTTTCTATTTTTTGTTATTTTCATTAACCAACTACCTCCATACCCATTGAAACAGCAGATCCTTTAACCATGTTCATCGCTCCATTTAGATCAATAGCATTTAAATCTTGCATTTTTTCTTTAGCAATTTTTTCAATATCTTGCATTGTGACTTTACCCACTAAAGATCTTCCAGGAGTTGAGTTTCCTTTTTTTATTTTTGCTGCTTTTTTAAGATAAAAACTTACTGGTGGTAATTTTGTAGTAAAGTCGAAACTTCTATCTTTGTATGCAGTTATTATAACTGGAATTGGGGCACCTTTTTCTAAATCTTTTGTTTTATCATTAAATGCTTTACAAAAATCCATTATGTTCAGTCCTCTTTGTCCAAGCGCAGGTCCTACAGGAGGTGATGGGTTTGCTCCTCCAGCAGGAATTTGTAATTTAATTAAACCTAAAATTTCTTTAGCCATAGTTTATACCTTTTCTACCTGCGAATATTCTAAATCAACAGGTGTTGATCTTCCAAAAATTGAAACAGCCACCCTTAATCTTGCTTTATCTTCATCTATTTGCTCAACTTCTCCATTAAATGATGCAAAAGGTCCATCAATTACTTTTACTTGTTCCCCAACATCATACATTATTGCAGGTCTAGATTTTTCTACACCATCAATAACTTGTTCAGATATTCTTTTTGCTTCAGCATTACTGATTGGAACTGGTTTACCTTTGTTACCTAAAAAACCACTTAACTTTGGAGTTGTTTTAATAATATGCCAAGTATCGTCATTTAAGCTCATTTTAATAAGTATATAGCCAGGAAATATTTTCCTTTCTGTATTTACCCTTACACCTCTTTTTACTTCAACAATGTTTTGAACTGGAACAGATATTTCTTCGATATGTTCTTTGACACCAAGTTTTGTTGCTTGGTCCAAAATACTGTCAGCAACTTTTTTTTCATAACCTGAATAGGCATGAAGAACATACCATCTTGCTTTATTCATTAAAAACCTGATCCTATTTCAATTATTTTTCTTATTGAAAAAGACCATATTTGATCAGTTAGAAGAAAAAATAATGAGAATAATATTATTAATAATATGACTATTGCAGAAGAAATAAAAGTATCTCTTCTTTGAGGCCAAGTTACTTTTTGTAATTCTTGTCTAACCTGTCTTACAAAAAGAGCTGGTGATGTTTTCTTTTTTTCAATATTCATATTTTCATTTCTTTTGGCAGGAGTGGCAGGACTTGAACCCGCAGCCCCCGGTTTTGGAGACCGGTGCTCTACCAGTTGAGCTACACTCCTAATAAGTATTGGCTAACTGATAGAGCGGTCTCTAAAACTATTCAATAATTTCAGCTACAACTCCAGCGCCAACTGTTCTTCCACCTTCTCTAATTGCAAATTTTAAACCTTTATCCATTGCAATTGGAGACAAAAGAGTAACTTCCATAGCAATATTATCACCAGGCATTACCATTTCGGTACCTTCGGGCAATTTAATTGTTCCGGTTACATCAGTTGTTCTAAAGTAGAATTGAGGTCTGTAGTTTGAAAAGAATGGGGTATGTCTTCCACCCTCTTCTTTTTTTAATACATATGCTTCTGCTTTAAATTTTGTATGGGGTTTTATTGAACCGGGTTTTGCTAATACTTGACCACGTTCAACTTCTTCTCTTTTTGTTCCACGAAGAAGAACACCAACGTTATCACCGGCCTCACCAGAATCTAGAAGTTTTCTAAACATCTCAACTCCAGTACAAGTAGTTTTTTGAGGATCTCTTATTCCTAGAATTTCAATTTCCTCTCCAACTTTTACTTGACCTTGTTCAATTCTTCCAGTTACGACTGTACCTCTACCAGAAATTGAAAATACATCTTCAACTGGCATTAGGAAAGGCTGATCTACAGGTCGGCTAGGTTGTGGTATATGTTCATCAACTGCTTTCATTAATTCCATAATTGAGTTTTTTCCAATTTCATCGTCTCTACCTTCAAGAGCTGCTAAAGCTGAACCCTTAATGATTGGGATAGTATCACCTGGGAATTCATATGAAGTTAGAAGTTCTCTGATTTCCATCTCAACTAGATCAATTAGTTCTTTGTCATCTACTTGATCAACTTTGTTCATGTATACAACGAGAGCAGGTACACCTACCTGTCTAGCTAAAAGTATGTGTTCTCTAGTTTGAGGCATTGGTCCGTCGGCTGCATTAACAACTAAGATACCGCCATCCATTTGAGCTGCACCAGTAATCATGTTCTTAACATAATCTGCGTGTCCAGGACAATCTACGTGAGCATAATGTCTTGCTTCAGTTTCATATTCAACGTGTGCAGTAGAAATTGTAATACCACGTTCTCTTTCTTCAGGTGCTTTGTCAATGTTTGCGTAATCTGTAAATTCTGCTCCACCTGACTCTGCTAATATTTTTGTTATAGCAGCAGTTAATGTTGTTTTACCATGGTCAACGTGACCAACAGTACCTATGTTACAATGCGGTTTGTTTCTTTCGAATTTTGCTTTAGCCATTTTTTACCCCAATAATAATTTGTTATGGAGCGGGTGAAGGGAATCGAACCCTCGTAGCCAGCTTGGAAGGCTGGAGCTTTACCACTAAGCTACACCCGCAACTAAACTGACTGCTTCACACACTCACTTTAATGCTTTCATCCCATTACCTCCATAATGGTGGAGGGGGTAGGATTCGAACCTACGTACGCTCACGCGGGCGGATTTACAGTCCGCTGCCTTTAACCACTCGACCACCCCTCCGTTTGAAGAAATTGGCCAATACTAATAAATTAGTATATATGTCAATCTAAAACAGCAACTTCACCTTTGCAAAATACGTATACTCGTAAAAGCAACGGCCTTTTAGACAAAAAATGCCATTTTGTACATATCTAGATTGTATTAATTAGACAAATCTGTGATATTAAACCATGAGTAAGTTTAGAAATAGTAAATCTAATAAAAATCAAGGAATTCATACAATTTTTGGTCAACATTCTGTTAAAGCGGCTCTCCAAAATGATAAAAGGGAGCATATTGAGCTAATAATTAGTAAAAATCAGATTAATTTTGCAAAAAAATATGAATCTAAAATGCAAAAAATTAGTATTCTTCCTCAAAATGAATTCACAAGAAGATTTGGAAACGAGAACGCAACTCAGGGGGTAGTTTTAAAAACAAAAGATTTTGCTAGGCCAGGTTTAGAAGAATTTATAAAAGTAGAAAGTAAAAAAACAAAATCAGTAATATTAATTTTAGATCACGTAACTGATCCTCAAAATATTGGCTCAATAATGAGATCATGTGCATTATTTGATTGCGCAGGAATTATAGTTGGTAAAGATAATTCACCAGAATTGACTTCATCACTTTATAAATCAGCTTCTGGTGCTGCAGAAATTGTAAATTATATTAGAGTGACAAATATAAGAAGAGCCATTTCTTTTCTTAAAAAAAATAATTATTGGATTTATGGCTTTGATAGTTCGAAAAATAAAAATTCAAAATTAAATTTTTCAAAAAAATCGGTATTAGTTTTTGGTTCTGAAGGAAAAGGTATTAGAGAATTAATAAAAAAAGAATGTGATGAAATAATTCAGATAAACATGAAAAACAATTTAAAATTTGAAATTGATAGTTTGAATGTTTCTAACGCAACATCGATTGCTTTATATCAGTTTTACTCAACTTAAATGTTATCAGGGTGGTGCCGCGTGTCGGAATCGAACTGACTACCTGATGATTACAAATCAACTGCTCTACCAAATGAGCTAACGCGGCATTAGTTTTGCATTTATATTAAATTATAAATTCGACAAGAATTTTATAAATTAAATTCCAGGAATATAAGGAACTCCATCACCCTTTACTCTTTCGTTTAATTCGCCTAATGTAGAGCACGCTGTAATTGGACTAAATACAAGAAATAAAATTATTAAAGTTTTTTTAATCATAAAATATTTATAACTTCTCAATTTTTGCTGCACAATATTTAAATTCAGGAATTTTTCCATATGGATCTAAAGCTGGATTAGTTAAAAGATTAGCGGCAGACTCATTATAACAAAATGGAATAAAAATAACACCATCAGGAATTGCCCTGTCTTGCCTTACTCTAATATCTATTGAGCCTCTTCTAGTTGTGACTTTTATTTTATCACCAGCTTTCATATTATTTTTAATTATATCTTTAGGTGATATTGAAACTGAAGGTTCCGGTTCAATGGCATCTAAATTTGATGCCTTTCTGGTCATAGCTCCAGTATGCCAATGCTCTAATTGCCTTCCTGTCGTTAGTATCATAGCATATTCTTTATCAGGTACTTCATCTGGTGCAGTCACACTAGCTGGAACAAACTTACCTTTACCATTTTCATTTGGAAATTTATCACCAAAAACAATTTCATCTCCTGGTGTAGTTGGAGATTTACTTGGATAGGTTACAGAGTTTTCATTTTCTAATCTTTCCCAAGATATATTGTTTAATGAAGGCATTGTTAGTGACATTTCTTCATAAATTTCCTTGGGATGTTTATATTTCCAATTTAAACCCATTCTTTTTCCAAGTTCGTTTGTTATCCACCAATCTTCTTTTGCTTCACCTGGGGAATCTAGAGCTTTTCTTCCCATTTGTACTTGTCTATTAGTATTAGTAACTGTTCCATTTTTTTCAGGCCATGCTGAAGCTGGGAAAATAACATCAGCATATGTTGCTGTTTCAGTTAAAAAAATATCTTGAACTACTAAATGCTCTAACATTTGTAGAGCTTCTCTTGCATGATTAAGATCAGGATCAGACATTGCTGGATTTTCACCAAGTATATACATTCCTTTAATTGTGTTCTCATGAATAGCGTCCATAATTTCAACAACAGTTAGACCTTTTTTATCATCTAAAGAAGTGTTCCAGAGTTTTTCAAAAAAATCTTTATTATTATCTTTATCAACTAATTGGTAATCAGGGTACATCATTGGTATAAGACCAGCATCAGATGCTCCTTGGACATTATTTTGTCCTCTTAAAGGATGTAAACCAGATCCTCTTTTTCCGACATTTCCTGTCATTAAAGCTAGTGAAATTAAACATCTAGCATTGTCGGTACCATGTGTATGTTGAGAAATGCCCATTCCCCAGAAAATAATTCCTTTATTTGTACTGGCATATAAGCGCGCTACTTCTCTTATTAATTCTGGATCAATACCTGTTTCGTTTTCCATTATATCGGGTGAATAATTCATTAAGTGTTTTCTTAATTTATCAAATCCCTCAGTTTGTTTTTTAATGTATTGCGAATTAAATAAATTTTCTTCAACAATAACATTCATTATTGAATTTAAGAGAGCAACATCAGATCCTGGTTTAAATTGTAACATATGAGTTGCATGTTTTTTTAAAGAATGACCTCTAGGATCCATTACAATTAATTTGGAACCTTTTTTTGCAGCATTTTTAAAAAAAGTTGCTGCTACTGGATGGTTTTCAGTCGGATTAGCACCAATGACTATTATCACATCAGAATGTTCAACTTCATAGAACGGAGCAGTAACAGCTCCTGAACCAATAGTTTCTAATAAGGCCGCAACTGAAGAAGCATGACAAAGCCTTGTACAATGATCAACATTGTTAGTATTAAAACCAGTTCGTATTAATTTTTGAAATAAATATGCTTCTTCATTTGAACATTTAGCTGATCCAAATCCTGCGAGATTACTTGTACCATTTCTTTGTTTTTTAAGTTTTAAGAATCCTTGTGCAGCATAATCTAAAGCTTCATCCCAAGATGCTTCTCTAAAATATTCATGAATATTAGAAAAATTAATGTTTGGATGCAAATCTTTTGCTTTGTCTTTAATTCTAATCAGTGGTTTTGTAAGTCTTTCTGGGTTATTTACATAATCAAAACCAAATCTTCCCTTTACACATAACCTATTCTTGTTTGCGGGACCGTCAACACCATTAACGTATTTAATTTTGTTATCTTTTACATTGTATTCTATCTGACAACCAACACCACAATAAGGACAAACACTATCAATTTTTTTATCTACCTTACTATGACCAACACCATCCTTATCTACTATGGATGCCGGCATTAATGCTCCAGTTGGACAAGCTTGTACACATTCACCACATGCCACACATGTACTGTCACCCATTGGGTCATCAAAATCAAACACGATTTTAGAATTTTCTCCTCGATATGCCATTCCAATCACATCATTTACCTGGACTTCTCTACATGCTCTTACACAGAGATTGCATTGGATGCATGCATCTAAATTTACAGCCATGCTTGGATGAGAAACGTCTGCCTGACATGAAGTTTTTTTTGGAAATCTACTTTCTTTAACTTCAACTTTGTCTATCCATTTCCAAAAGTCAGAATTATTATCATGAGCAATTTCTTTTTTTGGCTGGTCTGCTAAAAGTAATTCAAAAACTAACTCTCTAGATTTTTTTGCCTTTTCTGAAGAAGTTTTTACTTTCATACTATCAGTTGGCTTTCTAATACAAGATGCTGCTAACACACGCTCTCCTTCAATTTCAACCATACATGCTCTACAATTTCCATCTGCTCTATAGCCAGGTTTATCAGAATAACATAAATGTGGAATTTCTGTTCCAAGTCTATTTGCAACTTGCCAAATAGTTTCATCAGTATTTGCTTCAACTAACTTTTCGTTTAAATAAAATTTTGTTTTGTCTTTAGTCATAAGTTATTTCATTGCTAAAATATTTTAAAACAGAATTTAATGGGTTTGTTGCAGCCTGTCCTAAACCACATATCGATGCTTGAGCCATAACTTCACTTAAATCTTTTAATTTTTCCTTGTTCCAATTTTTTTCTTGCATTAATTTTACAGTTTTCTCCGTACCAGAACGGCATGGTGTACATTGACCACAACTTTCCTCTTCAAAAAATTTTAGTAAATTGAGTGCAACATCTTTCATATTATCATGATCCGACAATACAACTACTGCCGCTGAACCTAAAAAACATCCGGCATTCATTAATTCTTTCGATCCATAATCAAGTGGAATATCATTCATAGTAGCTGGTAGAATACCGCCAGATGCACCTCCAGGAAGATATCCTTTAAAAGTATGTCCATCTGCCATACCATCACAATACTCATCAATTAATTGTTGAATTGTTATACCGGCTGGGGCAACTTTTACTCCTGGGTTCTTTACTCTTCCAGATACTGAAAAACTATGAAAACCCTTATTTCCATTGGACCCCTTTTCAGCAAACCACTTTGCTCCTTTTTCAATTATATCTCTTACCCAAAAAAGAGTTTCTAAATTATTTGTTAAAGTAGGACATCCAAATAAACCAATTTCAGCCACATAAGGTGGTCTATGCCTTGGCAATCCTCTCTTGCCTTCAATACTTTCTATCATTGCTGACTCTTCTCCACAAATATAAGCTCCTGCCCCTCTTCTTACTATGAAAAAGTCTTTTGGAATTATTTCTTCATCTTCCATTTTATTTATTTCATCAAGTAAAATTTTTATAACTGTTGGATATTCATCTCTCATATAAATGTAAACTTTTTGAGCATTTATAAAATAGGATGCAATTAAAGCTCCTTCCAAAAATCTATGTGGATCACTTTCTAAATATGACCTATCCTTAAATGTTCCTGGTTCACCTTCATCACCATTAACAGCAACATATTTTTTACCATTGAAATTTGAAACAATTTCCCATTTTTTTCCTGTTGGAAATCCAGCGCCACCCTTACCTTTCAATCCACTTTCATTTAATGAATCCAAAATTTGTTTTTTTGAGATAACACCATTTTTTATTTTGTTCGCAATTTCATAACCGCCATTTTTTTTATAAGAAGATAAATTTATATAATCTGGAATGAAGGGGTTAAAATTTTTTTCATCGATTGTTTTTTTAACTTTATCAAAATTAGCCGCATCAACATAATTTTTTCCTACGCAAACAGTAGGAGCAACATTGCATCTTCCCATGCATGGCCCAGGTACGACTTTTATATTTTTATTTTCTAATTTTTTTATATCTTGAAGTAATTTGTGTGCGCCAAATAATTCACAAGTCAAACTTTCACAAACCCTTACAACATTCACTGGGTTATAATCTTTACTATCTTTGACAATATTAAAGTGAGCATAAAAAGTTGCAACTTCATAAATTTCAGAAAGTGGTAAGTTAATAATAGTTGATAAAGCTACAAGATGCTTATCGTATAAAACACCAAATTTATCCTGTAATATATGCAAATATTCTATTAATTCATCTCGCTTAAATATTAATCCTGTAAACAATTTAGAAACTTCATCTAAATATTTATCTTCGACTTGTCTTCCTTTAGGAGTCCAACGTCTTTTCTTCTTTTTTAAAGAAGTTTCTGTTTGAGAAACAAATTTATCCATTCCAATTAATATTATACTATATATTAAGTATCAGAAAACTATGAAAGATTCAGTTGAAAATGAAGAATTAGTTCTTGATACTAGTGGTACAGAATGTCCTATACCAGTGCTTAAGGCTAGAAAACTTGCTTCAGAATTAAACAAAGATACAATTATTAAAATTATTGCAACTGATCCTTTGGCTGAAGCAGACTTTGAACATTATTGTAATCAGTCTAACTATGAATATTTAAGTTGTGAAAAAATAAAAGATAAAATTGTAATTCGTTATAGATTTAAAATTAAAAATTAAAATAGACTTTCATAATTATAAAAATCAAATATATCTCCTTTATTTACTTGAGAAACATTTTCATCAATTTCAATTATACCATCTGAATAGGATATAGAACTAATCATACCAGAACCTTGTTTAGGAAATTTATTTGCAATATTTTTATTATTTATAGTTTCTTTATTTACGCGTAACCACTCCATTCTTTTTGTTTTTTTCTTCATAGAAAAATTTGCTATAATTTTACTTGAAGATGGGAGCTTAAAATTTCCACCAGATAGTTTTTCTATTAATGGTTTTACTAACATTGCATATAGTAATTGAACAGAAACTGGATTACCTGGTAAGCAAATTATGTAGCACTTATTTATTTTTCCAACTGCAATTGGTCTTCCAGGTTTTATTGCTGCTCTCCAAAAATATACCTTACCCAATTCAGATAAAACTTTAATTAAATGATCTTCATCACCAACAGATGCACCACCAGCAGTTATTATTACATTAAATTTTTTTGAAGTATTAAAAATTTTATTTTTAATAGATTTAAAATTATCTTTGAGATTTCCACAATATTTTTTTTCTATAAAATTTTTATCAAGTAAATTATTTAAACTATAATAATTTGAATTATTAATTTCAGAATTTTTTAAATTTTTAGTTGGTTTTCGTAATTCATTACCACTTGTAAAGAAACCAATTTTGATTTTTTTAAATACTTTTATTTTACTAATACCAGTAGCAGCAATTAAATTTATATTTTGCTGATTTAATTTAGACCCCTTTTCCAATATTTTTTGGTTTTTCTTTATATCTTCACCCTTTAATCTATAATTATCACCAAATCTTGGAATTTTAATTAAATGAATTTTATTTCCTTTCTTGTATGTATTTTCCTGCATAACTATAGTTGATGAATTTGTAGGCATTTTTGCGCCAGTAAAAATTCTTACTGCTTCACCAGATTTTACTTTTATATTTTTGTTATCTCCAGCAGCTATTCGTCTGTTACAAAAAAAAATTTTTTTTGTTTTTAAATCTCTTTTTAAAATAGCATAACCGTCTACAGCAGAATTATTAAAAGGAGGTAAATTAATTTTACTTTTTATATTTTCGTAAAGAAATCTATCTTCTGAATTTTCTAAATTAACTTTTTCAGAATTAAAAATTACAACCTTTTGTTTTTTAAATAAATTAACAATTTGTTTTTTGGTTAGAGGTAATTTATTCATTAAAATTCTCTCAAAATAAAATCAACCAAATTATCAATTTCGTCATTCTTAAAAATTTTCAAGTTAGTTTCAAGTTTATTATTTGTAATAATAGCTTTTATATTTTTAATTTTGCTGAATAAGTAATTATCATTATCATTTTTAATTATTTCAATTTTTGGGTGATTTTCATTTTTAAACCCTTCCACTATTACAATATCAACTTCTGAAAGTTGATTAATTAAATAATCTAATGTTTTTTCTTTTGAATTGTTTAGCTCTGATATTTTAACCCATCGCTTCGATGAACTAACTATTACTTGAGAAGATCCCGCTAATCTATGCTTAAAGCTATCTGTATTCTCATGATCTATATCAAATTCGTGATGTGCATGTTTAATTGAAGCAACACGAAAATTTTTAGAGCTAAGTTTATTTATAATTTTAGTTGCAATAGTCGTTTTACCTGAGTCCTTCCAGCCAACAATTCCTACTATTTTCATTTAATAGATCTATTATTTAATAAATATACAAGAGAGTAAATAATTATTGTTATTGATATTAAAACTAAACCTAATGCCATAGCGTATTCTAAATTTCCCATTCTAGTTTCTAAAGATATAGCAGTGGTCATTACTCGTGTATAATGATCAATATTACCACCCACAATCATAACTGCACCAACTTCTGAAATTGCTCTTCCAAAAGCAGATAATAATGTTGTTATTAATAAAAAATAACTATGGTTAAATAAAAGTTTTACAGAACCCCAAAAAGGAATATTTAAGGATCTTATCTGATCTTTAAATTCAAACCAATTTTTAGAAAATATCTCATGAGATAATGAGGCAATTATTGGAAAAATTATTATAGTTTGAGCAATAATCATCGCAGAAGGTGTGTATAGAAGCTGTAAAATACCTAAAGGTCCACCTGATGCAAAAATAAAATAAACAATTAAACCAACTACAACTGGAGGAATTCCCATCAATGAGTTTATAATTATTAAAATAATTTTTTTGAAATAAAAATTATAAATTGCAAAATAATACCCTACTATAAATCCTAATAATGATGCAATAATTAGCGCAGTAAAACTTACAAATAATGATAAAAGTATAATGTCCCATAGTTCATTATCTAAAGTAATAATTAATAGTATGGAATTTGTGAAAATTTCTAATATGTTCATTTAAATTATTAGTTTAATTACAACATATGGCAAAAAAAGAGAAATATTTAGTCTCACCTGATATTAATAATAAGTCCTTAATTACGAAACTAAATGGTTTTGATGAGAAAGGGAATAAAATAATTTCTAAAGTTATTAATGAAAAAGCTCTTACAATTTTTCTTAATAATCAAGAAATAGTAACGCTAATGTCTATTAGTGATCATCCAAAATATCTTGCAGTTGGGTATTTATTAAATCAAAATATGCTTAAGAAAAATGACAAAATTACAAAAGTTGAAATTGATAAAGATTTAGGTGTGGTTGTTGTACGAACAAAACGTAAAACAAATTACGAAAATAAATTAAGAAAGAAAATAACTACTAGTGGCTGTGCAATAGGTACGGTATTTGGAGATATCTATGCTGAAATAAAAAAATCAAAATTAAAATCCAAAAAGAAAATTAAACATAAATGGATTTATGAAATTTCAAAAAAAATTACATTAACACCGAGCTTATATTTAGAAACAGGAGCAATACATGGCTGTGCCATTATTCATAATAATAAACCATTGATTTATATGGAAGACGTTGGGAGACATAATGCTGTAGATAAAATTGCTGGTTTTATGTTTTTAAAAAAAATTAGCTCTTCAAATAAAATTTTTTACACCACAGGAAGACTAACTAGTGAAATGGTTATTAAAACAATAAAAATGGGTATTCCAATATTAATTTCTAGATCAGGATTCACAGCATGGGGTGTAGAGCTGGCGAGGGGCTCAAATTTAACACTTATTGGACGAGCAAAAGGAAAAAAATATTTAGCACTTTCTGGGGAACATAGAATTGACAATAAATAAAAAAAAAATTTTGTTTGCCATACTAGCTGGAGGTCAATCAAAAAGATTTGGAGGTGGATTTAAAGCCTTTGCTAAAATAAATGGAATTACAATCTTAGACAAAATAATAAACAAGCTTAAAAAAAATAGTAATGAAATAATAATAAATGCTAATGACTTAAAAAATTTTAAGAAAATTAATTACCCAATAATTGAAGATAGATTTAAAGGTTTTATGGGACCTTTAGCAGGAATTCACGCATCAATGTTATGGGCTAAAGAAAATTACACAAACAAAGAATGGGTTTTTACTGTTCCAAGTGATACTCCATTTTTACCCGATAATCTTTTCGATAAGTTTTTAGAGGCATATGATGAAAATGTAAAAATATTGATTGCAAGATCAAATAATAGACATCATCCTGTAATAGCAATGTGGCATATATCGTTAATAACTAGTTTAGAAAATGAGTTAATATTAAAAAATAGTAAAATTATGTTTTGGGTTAAAAAGCACAAATATAAATTTGTTGAATTTGACAAAAGCCAAGAAAAAAATTTTTTCAATGTTAATACGCAAGAAGAATGGAATACTGCAAAAAATATCTAAATTTGATATAAATATGTAAAAAATATTTTTTTTGTATAAAGAATATTTTAAATGGTAAGCTCAATATATAAAATATTTCCAGGAATTATATTTTGTTTTGTAATTGCTTATTCAGGCATATACCTAAGTGATTTTATTGGAAAAGAAATTTTAAATTTAAATAAAAGTCCAATATCTCCAATAATGCTATCAATAATATTTGGTCTTTTGATAGGAAATATATTTCATATTAATAATTTTTTATTAGAAGGAATTAAGTTTTCTTTAAAATTTATTCTAAGATTAGGAATAATATGTCTTGGTATTAGACTAGGGCTTTTAGATATTTTTAAAGTTGGAATAGTTGGAATACCTCTAATTATTGCTTGTATCATTATATCAATCTTGGTTGTAAATTATTTATGCAAGTTATTAAATGTTTCTTCAAAAATGGGATCATTAATTGCAGTTGGAACAAGTATTTGTGGAGCATCTGCAATTGTAGCAACTAGTCCTGCAATTAATGCTGATAAAGAGGAAGTTGCTTATGCCATAGCTAATATTACAATATTTGGAATAATTGCAATGTTCCTCTATCCCTTTATGGCATATTATCTTTTCAGTGGAGATGAGTTAGCATCAGGGTTATTTCTTGGAACTTCAATACATGAAACAGCTCAAGTTGCTGGTGCCGGATTGATATATGCGGAACAATTCAATTCACCAAAAACTATGGATATAGCAACGATTACAAAATTAGTAAGAAATGTCAGTATGATAATCGTCATTCCTACAATAAGCTATATGTATCTAAGAAATAATATTGGTGAAAATAATAGCAAACCATCAATAATATCTATGTTTCCAATTTTTATAATTGGTTTTATTCTTATGGGTCTAATAAGATCAATTGGAGATTATGGAATTCAAAATAGTAATTTAGCTTTTGAAATATTAACCAATAATAACTGGCAATTAATCATCAATATTATTAAATCTATTGCTGAGTATTCTTTAGCAATAGCAATGGTAGCTGTTGGCATAAGTACAAATTTAGTTTCTTTAAAAAGCTTAGGCATAAGACCATTTTATGTTGGTTTTTCTGCAGCTTGTTGTGTTGGAATTGTAAGTTATATCGGAATCATAGTACTAAATAATTTTATATAATTTTCTAAAATAAATATAATTTGTACTTATTAAGTAATAATTATATAAAATTCATAAAAAAAATATGTCAATTTACCTTCCAATAGCTGAAATGAACGTCAATATTTTTCTTATTATCTTTATTGGTATGAGTATAGGGATACTTTCAGGAATTTTTGGTGTTGGTGGTGGATTTTTAATGACACCACTATTAATTTTTTTAGGCATACCTCCAGTTGTAGCTGTTGGTTCTGAAGCTCCACACGTTTTAGCAACTTCAGTTTCAGGTTTTATTGCTCACTGGAGAAAAAGAAATGTTGATATAAAAATGGGTATATTCCTTTTAATAGGAGGTTTAATTGGCTCCACAGTTGGTGTAAATATTTTCAGTTATCTAAAAAACTTTGGGCAAATAGATTTAGTTATTCAGTTATTATTTCTTTTCTTTTTAGGTTTTATTGGTTTTAGTATGGCTTTTGAAAGCGCAAGAACTACAATAAAACACTATAGAGCAAGAAACACGAAAAGAACAAAACTGCATCAACATTCTTGGTTTCACGGACTTCCATTCAAAGTTCGCTTTCATAGATCAAAACTTTATATAAGTGCGATACCACCTGTACTAATAGGGTTCGCAGTTGGGGTAATGTCAGCAATGATGGGAGTTGGAGGAGGATTTATAATGATACCTGCAATGGTATACATACTTGGAATGCCTACAAGTATAGTAGTTGGGACATCTTTATTTCAAATCATTTTTGTTACCGCTAATGCAACATTCTTTCAATCCTACATAAATTACAATGTAGATATTGTGCTGTCTGCACTAATGATATTTGGAGGAGTAATTGGTGCACAATTTGGTGTAATTTTTGGGTCTAAATTAAAAGCAGAATATTTGAGAGGTATTTTGGCTATATTAGTACTGGGTGTCTGTGGTAAAATTTTTACAGATCTAGTTTTAAGGCCAAATGATTTATTTTCATTGGTAATGATATGATATCAAAATTTAATTTTTCAATTAATTTATTGATCGTAGTTTGTCTCTTCATATATTTTATTTTTACAACTGTTGATATTAATCTAAAGAATATTGAATATTTTTTAATTCTAATAATTGTTATAAATTCATTTAACAAAATATATATTTGGTCAAATTTCAGAGTATTTATTAAAAAAGATCTTAATAAAATATTTAAAGACATAATATTTAATGAATCATTTGCAAAACTAAGTGTTATTATTTTATCTACTGTAGTTCCAATTTATATGCTTATGCAAAAAGATATATTAGTAGTTGATATATTGATTGAGAAAGCATCTTTTTTATTAGTATCAATTTTTGCATTAATTGGATTTTATTTAGAATTTTATATTTTAGAAGTGACAAAAATAGATGATTAAAAATTTATATATAAAGTTTGCATTTATTCTAACAATTTTAATAACTATAGTTTTTTTTTATAACTTTCTTCATGCTGAAGAAATTTACTTTGACTTATCTGAGGATAGTATTGAATTAAAAACAGATTTTAATGGAAAAGAAATTATTATTTTTGGATTACTAAAAGATGATCATGAGACACTTTTGACAATAAAAGGTCCACCGTCAAAAATGAGAATACAAAAAAAAGAGAGATATTTTGGAATATGGATAAATAATCAATACGTTACCTATAGTAACATTCCATCTTTATTCTTTTTATCCTCATCAAAAGAAATTAACAAAATCTTGCCTGAATCAATATTAATTAATGAAGATCTAAGTTTTGAAAAAATTTTAAATAATAAGACTTTTAATCAAAATTTTATTTTCAAAAATGACCAAAAAAATTGGAATGAAAATTTTGTTAGAATAAAAAAAGAACAATCATTTTATAAAAATTTTGAAATGAAAAAAGTCAAAAATAAATTATTTCAAACTAGTATTTTTTTTCCGACAAATACAATACCAGGGATTTATAATGTTGATATTTACTATATAAGAAATAATACAATTATGAGTACTGATCAAAAAAATATAGTTATAAAAAAAACTGGTATAGGAAGTCAAATATTTGACTTTGCTAATGAAAATGCAGCTACATACGGAGTTTTTGTGATTATCTTTTCAATATTTTCAGGTTTTGTTGCTGCTGCTTTATTTAGGAGAAGTAAATGAGTGATGATAGATATATTTTAGTTGTTGCAGATAATTCAGAAGAAATGAATACAGCTCTTGAATATGCTTGCGCAAGATCAAAAAAAACGGGAAGAAAAATTATAATTGCAACATTCATAGAGCCTTTGGATGTTCTAACAACCAAGGGTGTTACAGACATTATGAAAGAGGAAGCTAGAGAAGAAGCAGAAACAATTCTTAAAAAAGCTGCCTCATTTGTCCAAGAAAGAACAGGTGACTACCCTGCTCTCTCTTTAAGAGAGGGGGATACTATATCTGAATTAAAACAATTATTAGATGAGGAAAAAAATATTAATGTTCTTGTTTTAGCTGCCAATACTGATCCAAATAGTAAAAACCCTGGTCCAATAATAACTTCTCTGGTGAGTAATGAAATAACAAACCTAAGAATACCAATAATGATTGTCCCTGGAAATTTATCATTTGAACATATTGCGCAAATAACTTAAAAAAATGTCTAAAGAGATAGCTAAAATATTAGTAGATATAAAGTCTATTAATTTTTCATTTGATAAATATTTTACTCTTACATCAGGCTTGGCTAGTCCTGTTTATGTTGATTGTAGAAAAATTATTTCTTTTACAAAAGAAAGAAATTTTATAATTGATAAAGCCATAGATTATTTAACTAAAAATAATATTGAGACAGAAATTATTGCTGGTGGAGAGACTGCTGGAATTCCCTATGCTGCTTTTATTTCTCAAAAATTAGATAAACAAATGATTTATATTAGAAAAAAAACAAAAGGTTTTGGAAAAAACAAACAAATTGAAGGTGAGTTTGAAAAAAATCAAAAAGCTCTTTTAGTTGAAGATCTAGCTACTGATGGAGGTAGTAAAATAATTTTTATTAACGCAATGCGTGAAGCTGGATTAAAAGTTAAAGATATATTTGTAATATTTTATTATGATATTTTTAATTTCAATGAATCAGAATTATTTAAATTAAATGTAAATATGCACTCACTGTGTACTTGGAAAGATGTAATAAATTATATTGAAAGTGAAAAAATATATTCTGAAGATAAGGTTTCAAACTTAAAAGAATTTTTAGAAGATCCAGAAAAATGGAGAAGCAAGTATGCGTGAAATAGTTGTTGTCAGTGGAGGTTTTGACCCAATTCACAGTGGTCATATAAAATTAATTAAAGAAGCTGCTAAACATGGTGAAGTTGTAGTTTTGCTAAATTCTGATTTATGGCTTCAAGAAAAGAAAGGTAAGGAATTTCTTCCTTTTATTGAAAGAACTATAATTATGAATGAGTTAAAAAATGTTATTGATGTTATAGAATTTGATGACGGAGATAAGACGTGCATCGATGGTCTTAAAAAAGTAAAAAATAAATATCCAAAATCAATTATTAAATTTGCAAATGGAGGTGATAGAAATAATAGCACAACACCAGAATCAATATTCTGTGAAAAAAACAATATACAGTTACTTTGGGGTATAGGTGGTGACAATAAATCAAATTCTAGTTCATGGATTTTACAAAAATGGAAAGAAGATAATTAAGGATATAATTTTCTTGTAACCCAACCATCATTTTCCATACGGAATTCAAGTCTGTCATGCAATCTAAATGGCATATCTTGCCAAAATTCAATTAATATAGGTGCTACTATGTAACCATTCCAATGTGAAGGTCTTGGTACATCATTATCTGAAAATTTTTTTTCAAACTCTTCTACTCTTTTAGTTAATGTCGATCTATCATCTAATTCTTCTGACTGTAATGAAGCCCAAGCTCCTATTCTACTTCCTAGTGGCCTTGAATTATAATATTCATCAGCTTCAGCGTTTGAAATTTGTGAAACATTACCTTCTATTCTTATTTGTCTTTGAAGTGTTTTCCAATGAAAATTTAAAGCTACACTATCGTTGTTTTTAATTGCTCTACCTTTTTTGCTATTTGAATTTGTGTAAAAAACAAACCCTTTATCATCATATGATTTAAGTAAAACAATTCGTGAGCTGGGTTTGCCATCAGAAGATATAGTAGCAAGGTTCATAGCATTTGGATCATTGATTTCACTTTTCTTTGCCTCTTCAAACCATTCTTGAAAAAGTTCAATTGGTTTTTTATCAGAATTTATTAATTTTTGATTTGATTGCATATTATAGATATGAATATTATTTTATAAGTATATATATCTATATTTATAAAAAAACACTGATTTACAATATGTTGATGCAAAATAAAAAAGGTCTGATTATGGGAGTTGCAAATGACAGATCTATTGCTTGGGGTATTGCGAAAAAATTAGCAGAACAAGGAGCAGAAATTGCACTTACTTATCAAGGAGAAGCTCTTAAGAAAAGAGTTCAGCCACTTGCAGAAGAAATAGGGTCTAACACTATTATTCCTTGTGATGTTTCAGACTCACAAAGTATGAATAATGTTTTTGAAACACTTAAAAATAAATGGGGTGAATTAGATTTTCTTGTTCATGGAATTGGTTTTTCCAACAAAGATGAATTAAGAGGTAAATATTACAATACATCTTCTGATAATTTTAAACAAACTATGCATATATCATGTTATTCTTTTACAGAGGCTTGTAGGCTCGCAGAACCTTTAATGAATAATGGTGGATCAATTTTAACTTTAACATATTATGGATCAGAACAAGTTATGCCTCATTATAATGTTATGGGAGTTGCAAAAGCAGCTTTAGAGGCAAGTGTTAGATATTTAGCAGTTGATTTGGGAGAAAAAAATATAAGAGTTAATGCTATTAGTGCTGGGCCAATTAAAACTTTGGCAGCATCAGGAATAGGTGATTTTAGATTTATTCTAAAATGGAACGAGCTTAATGCTCCACTTAAAAGAAATGTAAATCAGCAAGATGTTGGAAATTCTGCTTTGTATCTCTTAAGTGATCTTGGGAGTGCTGTTACTGGTGAGATACAACATGTCGATTGTGGCTATCATACTGTAGGAATGGTTGCAGTTGATGAGAGTGAAAGTGTTTCAGAATTATTAGGTGAATTTACAAATTCTAAAAAATGACTTCTAATTCAATAGGAAAAATCTTTAACTTTACCACATGGGGAGAAAGCCATGGCAAAGCTATTGGTTGTGTTGTCGATGGAGTGCCATCAAACATAAATTTAACTGAAAAAGATATTCAACCCTATTTAGATAAAAGAAAACCTGGTCAGTCAAAATTTACAACTCAAAGAAAAGAAGAGGATAAAGTTGAAATACTATCTGGAACTTTTGAGGGAAAAACAACAGGTCATCCTATTTCTCTAATTATCTACAATCAAGATCAGAGATCAAAAGATTATGGTGATATCAAAAGTAAATTTAGACCAGGTCATGCAGATTATACATATTGGAAAAAATATGGCATAAGAGATTATAGGGGTGGTGGTAGATCTAGTGCTAGAGAAACTGCAATGAGAGTAGCAGCAGGGGCAATAGCAAGAAAAATCATAAAAAATAAAATTAAAAATCAAGTTGTAATAACAGGTGCATTAATTCAAATAGGTAATCATAAAATTAATTATGATAATTGGAATAATAATTTTATTCCAAAAAATAATTTTTGGAGTCCTGATAAAGAAATTATTAAAATATGGGAAAACGAAATACAAACTGCAAGAAAATCTGGTTCCTCTTTAGGTGCAATAATTGAAATTAGAGTTAAAGGTTTGCCAGCTGGATTAGGAGAACCTATTTATGAAAAAATAGACTCTGATATTGCTAAGGCATTGATGTCTATTAATGCTGTTAAGGGAGTAGAAATGGGAAATGGATTTAGCAGTGTTTATGAAACTGGAATTTCTAATGTTGATGAAATGAGAATAAAAAATAAAAAACCTTTATTTCTCTCAAATAATAATGGTGGAGTTCTTGGGGGTATTACAACGGGCCAAGAATTAATTACTAGATTTGTAGTAAAACCTACAAGCTCAATATTATCGCCAAAAAAAACAATTAATACAAAATTAAAAGAAACAACAATATCTACTAAAGGTCGTCATGATCCATGTGTTGGCATAAGAGCTGTTCCTGTCGGTGAAGCAATGGTTGCCACAACTATAGCTGATCATTGTTTAAGATTTCTTTAAAATACTATAAATCAAAAATTCTTTATTTCCTTTTGGTCCAGTTATTGGACTTTCGACTAAACCTACAACTTCAGCCTTAATTGTTTTTTTAAACCAATTCGATATATCATTACATACTTGTTCATGAATCAATGGATCTTTCACAATACCTTTTTTCAAATTTATTTTATTAGTTTCAAATTGTGGC
>CACHSZ010000004.1 GCA_902582755.1 uncultured Alphaproteobacteria bacterium
AAATATTGATTACGTCTAATAAAAAAATTAATGAAATTGATTTTAAATATAAAGATTTATCTTCTCGTTTAAGAACATTTTCAATCCTGGAAATCAATCAGCCAAACGACGAAATGCTTTTAGCTATTTTAACAAAATTACTTGTAGATAAACAATTTATCGTAAACTCAAATGAAATTTTTGAATATATTCTTAGAAGAGTTGATAGGAGTTATCAAGCTATTAATGAAATTGTAACTAAATTAGATGTACTATCACTTGAAAAAAAAAGACAATTAACAATACCATTAATAAAAGAAATACTGTAGATGGATCAAAAAATGAATAAATATAGATCTCATTTATGTTCTGATTTATCTATTAAAAACTTAGGTGAAAAAGTCACTTTATCTGGTTGGGCTGATACAATTAGAGATCATGGCAATTTATTATTCATTGATTTGAGAGATAATTATGGAATTACACAGTGTGTAATTGACGGAACTCACTCTCTATTTGGAGTAATAAGTAAAATAAGTAATGAGAGTGTTTTAACAATTATTGGTGAAGTCGTTAAAAGATCTGATGACACTATTAACAAAAATCTCCAAACAGGTGAAATTGAAATACAAATTGATGATTGTAAAATTTTATCTAAATCTGAAATTCTTCCTTTGCCAGTTAATTCTGATATTGAATATGGAGAAGAAATTAGATTAAAATATAGATTTTTGGATTTAAGAAGAAATAACTTGCATAAAAACATCATATTAAGAAGCAAAATAATATCAGACATTAGAAAAAAAATGATAGATAGAAAATTCGTAGAATTTCAGACTCCCATCCTTACTTCATCATCTCCAGAGGGAGCAAGAGATTATTTGGTTCCATCTAGAATACATCAGGGTAAATTTTATGCTCTTCCTCAAGCACCTCAGCAATTTAAGCAATTATTGATGGTTGCTGGTTTTGATAAATATTTTCAAATTGCACCATGTTTTAGAGATGAGGATAGTAGAGCAGATCGCTCTCCAGGTGAATTCTATCAACTAGATTTTGAAATGAGTTTTGTTACTCAGGAAGATGTATTTGATGCTATTGAGCCAGTTTTATTTGAAATATTTGATGAAAATAAAAAAAATAATGAAATTAAGGTTAGTTCATACCCATTTAGGAGAATACCTTACAAGGAGTCAATGGAAGTTTATGGCTCTGATAAACCTGATTTACGAAATCCACTTATTATAGATGATTATACCAACGTATTTAAAGGTTCAAATTTCAAGATATTTAGTAATCAAATAGAAAAAGGATCAGTTGTTAAAGGAATAATAGTTAAAAATACTGCTGATCAACCTAGAAGTTTCTTTGATAAATTAAATAATTGGGCCAGAGAGGAGGGTGCAGCTGGATTAGGTTATATTTCATTTACAGAAAATAGTTTTAAAGGCCCTATTGCAAAGAATTTAAATGAAGATGAATTATTATTATTAAAACTTGAAGAAAATGACTCAATATTTTTCATATGTGATAAATTAAAAGAGGCCCAATTATTTTCTGGTAAAGTAAGAGAAAAAATTTGTAGTGATTTAAATTTACTTAATAAAAATTCTTTTGAATTTTGTTGGATTGTTGATTTTCCAATGTATGAAATTGATGAAAAAACTAATAAAATACAATTTAGTCATAATCCTTTTTCAATGCCTCAAGGTGAGATGGAAGCTTTAGAAAAAAAAGATCCTCTTGATATAAAAGCGTTTCAATATGATATTGTATGTAATGGTGTAGAGTTATCTTCTGGCGCAATTAGAAATCATAAACCAGAAATTATGTATAAAGCATTTGATATAGCTGGATATTCAAAAAAAGAATTAGAGGATAAATTTTCAGGAATGCTTAATGCTCTAAAGTTTGGAGCACCTCCTCACGGAGGTAGTGCGCCAGGTATTGATAGAATTGTTATGTTACTTGCTGATGAGCCAAACATAAGAGAAGTAATAGCATTTCCAATGAATCAACAAGCTATGGATTTAATGATGGATGCTCCTGCAAGTATCGACAAAGAAAGATTAGAAGAATTAGGTATTAAATTAATAGATAAAAATTAATCCTGTTCCAAAAATTGCAATAATTGTTCCCACCCATGCCCCATAAGAGGGTATTTTTTTTGTTAATATCCACAAAAGAAATAATATCATTATTGGACTAGTTGAAGATAAAGTTGCAACTATACCTGCATCAGCTTTTTGTAATGCGATTAACAGCAAACTCATTCCTAAGGCCATTCCTAAAAAGCCACTAAGAATTGATTGGTAAATAATTTTTGCTGTAAGATTAACTTTTGTATTAAAAACTTCATAGTTTAAAAAAAATGTAAATGATAAAAAAATACATGAAATTGTTGTTCTAATTGCAGCTGAAGCTATTGGATCCGCTCCATCTGACAATATTGGTTTCATCATAACTAACCCAATTGCTTGGCACAATGCAGCTCCAATGGATAATATTATTCCTACATAAATTGATCCTTCTACTGTTTCCCATCTATGTTCAGATCCCTTTTTGTCCCCATAGGAAATTGCAAAAACAACACCAAAAAAAACAACAAAACATCCAATAATACTTATAGTTGAAGCAAGTTCATTTAGAAAAAAAATGTTAATTATTACAGTAAAAGGTGCAGCTAAAGAAAATAAAATATTATTTCTTCTTGGCCCTATTTTCTGTAAAGCAATAAACAGCAAAGTATCTCCTAAAAATATTCCTATAATTCCAGAAATTATAATAACAGTTAAGTAATCAACACTAATTGTATTCCAAGTATTTACATAAAATGTGTAAGTAATTAACATTATAGATACAAAAAATAATCTAAGACGATTAAAAGCCAAACCACCAATAGTTCTTGTAACATCTGCTGATACTAAAGATGCCACAGCCCAACAGAGTGCAGCAGCCATTGCAATAAAGTAATAATAGATCATATTATTTATTAAAATAAACTTAAAATAAATTTAATAGGTATTGATAAATATTCACCTAAAAGATGTTCTTGTAATGCAAATCTTTTAATTAAACCTGTATATCTTAATATTGCATATATTACTAAAGCCCATAAATAAATTCCAAAAATAAAATTTATGTATGATATTATTTTTTTAAATTTGTTATAATAATTCATATGAAACCTAAATATTGGAATAAAGGTAAGATTTATTTATCAAATAAAGATAAAGTTTTGAAGAAATTAATTCAAACTTATAGGAATGAATATTTAAATCTAAATTCTAATTATTTTCATTCATTAATTAATTCAATAATTGGTCAACAAATATCAGTATCAGCAGCTGATTCGATGAAAACTAAATTTTTTAAACTTAAAAGAAATATAACACCTCAAACTGTATCTAAATTACGTACTGCAGATTTACAAAAATGCGGTCTATCAAAGCAAAAAATTTTATATATAAGAAATATTTCTAAATTTTTTTTACAAAACAAGAACTTCATAAAAAATATTAATAAATTTTCTGAAGAAGAAATTTATAATAAATTAATTGAAATAAAAGGAGTTGGAAATTGGACTATTCACATGTTTTTGATGTTTAGTTATGGAAGTTCAAACATTTTTCCAACAGGTGATTTAGGGTTTTTAAAAGCTATTTCAAAACTTTATAAAGTTCAACTTCCTATAAGTGAAAGAAAACTTAAATTGCTTTACAAAAAATGGAGTCCGTATAGTTCACAAGCTACATGGTATTTATGGAGATCATTAGACCCTATTCCAGTTAATTATTGATATTTGCTCCTTGCTCTATCCAAACTTTTAATATCTCTCTTTCATTTTTTGTAATACCAGTAAGATTATTCGGAGGCATAATTTCAGCGTCAATAGCCTGTGCTTTGATTAATTTTATATTATTTACAATATCTTGAGCCGTGTCATATACCACTCCTTTTGGTGCCGCTTCAATACCTTCAAAAGTTGGATATTTGGCATGGCATGTTCCACATCTGTATTTAATTATATTTTGTACTTCATTGAAACTCACTAATTCTAAAGAAAGAGATGCATTTGCATCTTTTTTTTCAAATATTGAAAGACTACTTAAGGTCATTAAAAAAAACATGATTAAACCTGCTGATGGTAAAATCCAAAATTTATATTGTTTTTTATTTCTTAAATTAAAGTAATGGCGAGTTAAAATGCCAGCTATCGATATCACAGCTAAAATTAACCAATTATTTACTGCCCCATACGTAAAAGAAAAATGTGAGCTAATCATGATAAATAAAACAGGTAGTGTAAAATAATTATTATGTATTGACCTGTTTTTTGCTTCTAATGAAAGATTTAAATTTGGCTTTAGATTGTTTTCAGCTGATGAAACAAGATTTCTTTGCGCAGGTATAATGACTCTAAAAACATTAGCTGCCATAATGGTGCCAATAATTGCTCCAACATGTATATATGCGGCTCTTGATCCATAAATTTGAGTCAAAAAATAACTTAATAATACAAATAATAAAACACCAGTTGCAATCAAAGTTTGTTCATTATCTTTTAAAACATTTTTACAAAGATAATCATATAGAAGCCAAGATCCTATAAGTAAGAATATAGATATTAATATTGCTTGAAAGGGTGTTAATATAATACCACTTGCTCCCAACATCATAGAGCTTGCATTTAAGTAATAAACTAAAATAAGTAGCACAAAACCACTTATCCAAGTTGCATACGCCTCCCATTTAAACCAATGAAGAACTTTTGGAAGCTTTTTAGGGGGTCCTTTTAATTTTTCAATTCTATAAAAACCACCTGAATGAACAGACCATAAATAACCATCAAGGTGTTTAAAATCTGGATCATCTCTTTCCAGTCTACTATCTAGCCAATTAAAATAAAATGATGTTCCAATCCATGCTACACCAACAATTATATGAACCCATCTAACAATTAAATGTAACCACTCAGAATATACCGCAAATAAAGTTTCTGTTGGAACTCCTAAATTATAAAAAGCTGCTGTAAAAGCTATAACTATTGTAGTTGCAATTACAATATAGAGTCTTTGTTCTTTAGATTTTAAACCTGAAAATGCCCCAAGGATAAAAAATAATAATAATCCTAATAATGCTGATGCTGGTAGTGACAAAAGTAAATTATGAAAAAAGGTTTGGAAGTCATAAGATTGAACTGGTGCAACAATTTTAAGAAACAATTCCATATTAATATCTTATTTTATTTTCTTCTTTTTCCCAAATATTAAATGCTTTTATTGCCTCGTCACGTGATAATTGACTGATAGGGATTTTTCTCTCTTTCATTTCTAGTGATAGTTCATCATAAATAAACTTGTCATCAAATTTAATTTTTGCAGCATCTTCTCTAGAATTACCATAATACACTTTGTCTATGTGTGACCAATATATCGCACTCAAGCACATAGGACATGGTTCGCAACTGGAATACAATTCACAACCTTCTAAGTTAAAAGTATTTAATTTTTGACATGCATTTCTAATAGCAACAATTTCAGCATGAGCAGTAGGATCATTGTTAAATGTTACTCTATTTACTCCTTCTGCAATAATTTCATTTTCTTTTACAATAACACACCCAAAAGGACCTCCATTATTTTTGATATTATCAATTGATAGTAAAATAGCTCTTTTCATAAAATCGATGTTTGTCATATAACTTTTTTAATTTTATTATTTGATAAATGTTTCAAGCTATTTTTTATTGATATTATTCTTGTAATTATTGAGAAAGCTATTTCATTCGGATCTTTTGAATTGCCAATATCAATTCCAATCGGACACTCAATTTTCTCAACTATTGATTTATTGTGATCATTATCAATCAATCTTTTATAAAACCTTTTTTTCTTTGTAAGAGATCCAATTAAACCAACGAAAGTATTATTTTTTTTCAAAATTTCATTTAATATTTTTAAGTCATAATCATGACTGTGAGTTAAGACTATAAAATAAGAATTATCTTCTAGTTTTGATACAATCTCCCAAGGTTTTTTTGAAAGTAAATAATTTATATCTTTGATATTTGTCATTTTTAAATAATCTTCTCTTGAATCAATTATAAAAGTGTTAAAATTAATATTTTCTAGTTTAGAAATTAATGCTTGACCAATATGTCCTGATCCAAAGATATACAAGTTAGGTTTAACATTATTAACAATATATTCATCTTTTAGCGCATCTTTGGAATTACTATGTAAACTTAATTTAACTTGTACGTATCCACCACAACATTGTCCAATTCCTGGTCCAAGTGGAATATTCATTACTTTATTAGCTATATTTTTATCTATTAATTTTTTCGCTTCATCTATAACCAAATATTCTAAGTTTCCGCCACCTATAGTTCCAAAGATAGTATCAGTTGAAATTAATATAATGTCATCTAAACTATTAGGTGATGATCCTTTAACTTCAATAATTTTAGCTTTAACTATTTTACTGTTAAAACTTATATTTTTACTTAACTTTTTAAGATACATACTTAATGCAAACTTTTTAATATATTTTCAGCAGTAGCAGGTGCAATTAAATTTTCAGAATTTTTTCCTTTATTAGCATTACATACTGCGTCCTTTAGTGCGATAAAACTTGAAATTGCTAGCATAAATGGTGGCTCTCCAACAGCTTTAGAGCGATTAATAACCTTTTCTTTATTAAAACCACGATCATATATTTCAACATTAAATTTAAATGGTGTTTCACCGGCAGTAGGTATTTTGTAAGTGGAAGGACTATGAGTTGTTAGAACTCCATTTGATTTCCAAGATACTTCTTCAGTTGTGAGCCAACCTAATCCTTGAATATAGCCACCCTCAATTTGTCCTTTATCAATTCTCTTATTTATAGAATTGCCAACATCATGAATTATATCTACTTGAAGTATTTTATTTTCACCAGTTAGTTTATCAATGATAACTTCTGTTACCGCTGCTCCATAAGTAAAATACAAGAACGGCCTTCCTTGAAGTGTTTTTGTATTCACATTAATTTTGTCAGTTTTATAGAAACCTGAAGATGACAATGGAATTCTATTCAAGTAAGCAGTATTTATCAATTCTTTAAAGGATATTTTTCTTTTATCAAAATAAACAAAATTATTTTCATATTTTATTTTGCTATTTGTTTTAAAATAATCATAGATAAATTCATTTAGACCTGATTTGATATTATTTATAGCATTAACAATTGCTGCTCCATTTATATCAGTTGTAGCTGATGCTGCACTTGCTGATGTATTAGGCACTTTTTCTGTGTCCGTTGAAGAGATTTTTATATTTTCGTAATTAAGGCCAAATTCATTTGAAGCCACTAAAGCAAGTTTCGTCATTAATCCTTGACCCATTTCAATTCCTCCATGATTTAAATGAATGGATCCATCAGTGTAGATATGAACTAAGGCACCACCTTGGTTTAAATGAGTAGTTGTAAAGGATATGCCAAACTTTACAGGTGTTATTGCTATTCCTTTTTTTAGAACTTTATTTTTTTTATTAAAATTATTAATTTCAGCTTTTCTTTTTTTGTAATTAGATTTCTTAATTAGTTTATTAAAAATATCTTCAATCACATTATCAGTAATTCTCATCCCATAATGAGTAGTATTTTTGATTTTATCTTTATAAAAATTAATTTTTCTTATTTCACTTGCTTCTAGTTTTAATTTTTGAGAAATATTTTCAATTATATTTTCAATACAAAACATTCCTTGAGGCCCACCAAATCCGCGAAAAGCAGTATTAGAGACAGTATTTGTTTTACATCTATACGAATTAATTTCTATATTTGGTATGTAGTATGCATTATCGATATGATAGATAGCTCTATCATTTATAGCTCCTGATAAATCTGGAGAGATACCACATCTCGATGCCATCATTAACTTTAGAGCAAGAATTTCACCATTATTTTTAAAACCTACTTCATAATCAAATAAAAAATCATGCCTCTTTCCAGTCATGATCATATCATCATCTCTATCAACTCTTAGTTTTACTGGTTTAGATAACTTTTTTGCTGCAATGCTTGTTATGGCTGCAAATAAAAAAGATTGTGTTTCTTTTCCACCAAAACCACCACCAATTCTTCTTACTATTACATGGATACTATTATAATTTTGTTTTAGTACCTTGCCAATAATTTGCTGTGTTTCTGATGGATGTTGTGTTGAAGAATAAACTAAAAAATTATTATCTTCTTGAGGAATAGTCATTGCAATTTGACCTTCTAAATAAAAATGATCTTGACCCCCTGAATATAATTTACCTTTTAAAAAGTTGTCTGATTTTTTAAATCCATCTTTTATATTTCCTCTAGTTAGAAACTTCGGTTTTAAAACAAATGATTTTTTCTTTAATGCTTCTTCAATAGAAACGATTGGTTTAGATATTTTTAAGTCTATTTTTACTTTTAATGCAGCTTTTTTTGCTAAATTATTAGTTTTTGCTATAACTGCAAAAATTGGTTGCCCATAGTATTCTATATTTTTTGAAGTAAATATTTTATCCCCTTTAAATATTGGCCCAACATCGTTTATGCCTTCAATATCTTTTTCAGTTATAATGTCTACTACACCTTCTGAAGATAAAACATCTTTATAATCAATTTTTTTTATCACTCCTTTACTACAATTACTGTATCCAATTACTGCGTGAAGTAAATTTTTAGGTTCTGATATATCATCAGTATAAATTGCTTTTCCAGTAACATGTTTTACTGCACTTTCATGTTCAATATTTTTTGTAAATATTTTATCCATTAATATAACGTTGATTTAATTTTATTATTTTCATTTAAAAACCTCTCTAAAAGGTTTTGACTAATTTTAGTTCTATAATTTTTTGACGCTCTCATATCATCTATTGGATCAAATTCTTTTTTAATAATTTTCTTTGCTTTATTAATATTTTCTTCATTAAATATTTTATTCAATAAGAATTTTTGAGCTTTTTCAGCTATTTTTGGAGTTTCTGCTAAACCTCCACAAACAATTTTTATTTCTTTAATAATATTTTTTTCAATTCTAGTATTTATAGCCATGAACACAGAACTTATATCATCATCTATTCTTTTTGAAATTTTATAACATTTAAGGATATTTTTTTTATAGATGGGTATTATAATTTCTTTAATTATTTCATTAGGCTTCAATTTTGTTTTTCGATAGCTGAGAAAATAATTATCCAATAATAAAGTTTTTTTAACTTTTCCTTGAATTATAATTTTACTATTGAGTGCAATTAATACAGGCAAACTATCACCTATTGGAGATGCGCTTCCAATGTTACCTCCTACAGATGCAGTATTTCTTATTTGCTCAGATCCGTATCTTTCAAACATTTTAGCAAATGTTGGATAAATATTTTCTAAAATTGGTAAAATATCATTTATGGGAGTAGCAGATCCAATGTGTAAATTGTTGTTTTTATTTTTAATATAATTTAAATCTTTATTTGAGCCTAAATAAAAAATATTTTTTAAATCTTTTCTTTTTTTTGTTACTTCAAGAGCTAGATCTGTACCTCCGACTAGTAAATGTCCATTACTAATCTTTTGATAGTCTTTTATTAGAGAATTTAAATTGTAATGAATGAAAAACTTAGAATCATTTTTCTTAATAACAATATCAGTTTTCTTAATTGATTTTAATAATCTAATAACTTTACTTTTTGAAAACTTATCACTTTTATAGCTATACATATTCTTTATTGCATTTTTAATTGGAAGATAACCTGTACATCTGCATAAATTTCCAGAAAGAAATTTATCTATATTTTCTTCTGTCGGTTTTATTTTATTTTCATACATATTGTACATTGACATGATTATACCTGGTGTACAAAAACCACATTGAGATCCGTCACTATCAATCATTGATTGTTGAACAGGATGAAGTTTATTTTTTTGTATATGCTCAACTGTTATTAATTGCTTACCATGCAGAGAATACAAAAAAGTAATACAAGTGTTTATACTTTTATAAGAAATTTTATTTTCTTTTAATTCTCCTACAACTGCAGTACATGCCCCACAATCACCAGATGCACAACCTTCTTTTGTTCCAGTTAACTCATGATTATTACGTAGATAATTTAGTACCGTTGTATTTATGTCTAAATCTTTGATAGATATTTTTTCTTCATTAAGAAGAAAATCGATATGCGCTCTAGACACTAGCTTCCTCTATATGTTGAATAACTCCACGGGGTAATAAGAAGAGGAACATGGTAGTGCTCTTCTTTGTTAATTCCAAATCTAATTATTACGTCATCAAGAAAGAATGGTTCATCAAGATTTGTAAATTCCTTAAAATAACTCCCGCAAAGAAATAATAACTCATATTTTCCAAAAATAAAATTCTCTTTACCTAATATAGGTTCATCACACCTCCCATCTTCATTGAGGGTGAAATTTGAAATTTTAACTTTATTTTCACCATCAATTTTAAAAAGAGACCCTTTTATACCAGAACCAGGCTTACCATTATAGGTATCCAAAACATGAGTAGTTAAATATCCTTTAGACATAATACTTATTCGTTTATACAGTATTTAACTAAATATTAAATCAAGCATTTTTATGAAAGACGACAGAAATTATATAGGTTACGGAAATAATGACTCTAACTTTTATTGGCCTAACAAATCAAAACTCGCTCTTCAATTTGTTCTAAATTATGAAGAAGGTGCTGAAAATTCAATATTGAATGGCGATGAAGGATCAGAAACTTTTTTATCTGAAATAATTAATGCGAAGCAAATAATAGGTGCCAGAAATATGAATATGGAATCAATTTATGAATATGGCTCAAGAAGAGGTTTTTGGAGAATACATAATGAGTTTGAAAAAAGAAAATTACCTCTAACAATATTTGGTGTTGGTATGGCTTTAGAAAAAAATCCTGATGTTTGTGAACAAATAATTAAATCAAAGTATGAAGTAGCTAGCCATGGTTATAGATGGATAGACTATCAAAATATAACTGAAGAGGTTGAAAAAGAACATACTATAAAATGTAACAACATTATTAAGGATATTTTTGGATATTTTCCTTTTGGTTGGTATACTGGTAGAACAAGTCCAAATACAAGAAATATAATTCTAGATAATACAAATATTATTTATGATAGTGATTCATATGCAGACGATTTACCCTATTGGATAAAAGTAAAAAATAAAAAACATCTTATTATCCCATACACTTTAGATAATAATGATATGAGATTCTCTACCTTACAAGGTTTTAACACAGGTGAAGATTTTTATAATTACTTAAAAAACTCATTTGATACATTATACAGAGAAGCAAATGAGCTCAATAAACCTAAAATGATGAGTGTGGGTTTACATTGTCGATTAATAGCAAGGCCAGGAAGATTTATGTCTTTGGTAAAATTTTTAAATTATATTTCTGGTTATAATGACATTTGGATTTGTAAAAGAGAGGAAATTGCCAATCATTGGTATGAAAATTTTAGTGATGAAAATTAAGGATATAAATAATTATAATTCTGAAAAGTTTATTGATTCTTTTAAAAATATTTATGAAGAATCTAAATTTATAACAGAACATGCTGATAAAAAGCGACCATTTAAAAATAAAAAAGAAATGATATTAGTGTTTTTAGAATTATTTGATAACTTAGATGAAGAAGCTAAAATAAATATAATTAAAAAACATCCTGATCTAGCAGATAAAATAAAAATAAATGTAGGTTTGTCTGAACTATCTGATGAAGAACAAACTAGATCTGGTTTAAAAGATTGTTCAGAAGAAGAATTTAACATATTTAATGACTTAAATTCTAGATTTAAAAATAAATTTAATATTCCATTTATTTTTGCAGTTAGAAATAAAAATAAGAATGAAATTATAAAAGAGTTTAAAAATAGATTAGAAAATAATGATTTGAGCTTAGAAATAAAAACTTCAATATCTCAAGTAAAAGAAATTGCTAAATTAAGATTAACAGAATTAATTAATGAATAAGAAATACATTCAAAAAAATTATATAAACTTATGTAGTAAGGTTTTAGGTACAAAAATTCATAGTTTTTCTGATCAGTTTTTTGGATCAGCATCCAGATTGCTTAAAGATGAACAGCCAATTTTTAAAGAAGGGGTATATGATAAAAATGGGAAGTGGATGGATGGATGGGAAACAAGAAGAAAAAGAATTAAAGGAAATGATTATGTTACTATTGAATTAGGTCTTCCTGGTAAAATTAATTTTGCTGAAATAGATACAAGCTATTTTAATGGTAACCAACCTGAATACGCAAGCATTGATGCTTGTTATTTTGAAAAAAGTAAATTTAATTGGGTAAACATTTTATCAAAAAAAAAACTTAAACCAAATTGTCTTCATGGTTTTAAAACTAAGCAGAATAAAAAAGTTTTTAATTTCGTAAGATTGAATATCTATCCAGATGGAGGAGTTGCAAGATTAAAATTATTAGGAAATTTAGATGTATCAAAATTAAAATTTCCAAATAAAAAATTTGACTTACTTAGTGTCCTTAATGGATCAAAAATTGTGGCATGTAGCGATGAACATTTTGGAAGGGCAGAAAATTTATTACTTCCATTTAAATCTAAAAATATGGGCAATGGTTGGGAAACTAAAAGAAGAAGAGGATCAGGATATGATTGGGTTATAATTAAACTTGGAAAACCTGGTTTAATTGAAAAGTTTAATATTGAAACTCATTATTTTAAGGGTAATTATCCGTCCCATTGCTCAGTACAAGGTCTCTATTCAATAAAAAATATAAATGTAAGCAAATTAATAAATGAAAGCAAAAATTGGAAATATTTAATAAAAAATAAAAGTCTTAAACCTAATTCATTATTAAAAATTAATTCAACTAAACACATTAAAAAAATAAATTATTTGAAGTTAAATATTTATCCTGACGGTGGTATTTCACGGATTAGAGCGATTGGAAAGTTTTTGTGAAATATAAGATAAAGAATATTAGTAAAGAAAATTTTAAAAATTACGGTGATTTAATTACAACATCTAATAAAGAATATGAAAGTATTAATAAAAATACAACCGATAGTTTTTTTGATTTAGCAAATATTCAAATAATTGGTGATGACAAAAGATCTAGATTAAATATTTTCCACGCAAAGAAAAGAAACTTTCCATTAAAAATTAACATGTTGGAAAATCACCCCTACAGTTCTCAAGTATTTCTTCCTTTTAATGCTACAGGGTTTTTAGTTTTAGTTGCTCCAATAGGTGACAAACCTAAAATTGATTTAATTGAAATATTCAAAGTAAGTGGTGGTGATGGTATAAATTTTAATCCCAAAGTATGGCATTTTCCTCTAATATCTCTTGAGAATGAAAAATATATTACCATTGATAAAAAAGATGCTGATAATAATATTGAGATTTATAATTTTGAACAATCAGAAATATTTGAATTAAAATATGAGTGATACAATATTAAATATAGAAAATATTACAAAATCTTTTCCAAGAGTAGTTGCAAACAAAAAGGTTACTTTTGATATTAAAAAAAATGCAGTTCATGCAATTTTAGGAGAAAATGGAGCAGGGAAATCTACTTTGGTAAAAATTCTATACGGCCTCTTAGAACCAGATGAAGGAAATATTAAATTAAATAGTAAGGATTTTAAAGTTAATTCCCCAGCAGAAGCAAGGAAACAAGGAATAGGAATGGTATTTCAGCATTTTTCTTTATTTGATTCTTTATCAGTAAAAGAAAATTTAATTTTAGGAATAGATGAAAAGATGTCTTATTCAGATTTAGAAGATAAGCTAGAAAATATAAGCTCAAGATATAATCTTCCCTTAGATTTAGATGCTCCAATTACCGCTTTATCAGCTGGAGAAAAACAACGTGTAGAAATTGTAAGAATTTTATTACAAGACCCTCAGATACTTATTATGGATGAACCAACTTCAGTCTTAACACCACAAGAAGTTGAAAGTTTGTTTGTAACATTAAATGCACTCGTCAAAGAAGGTCGTACGATATTATATATCACTCATAAACTCGAAGAAGTAATATCAATATGTGATACAGTTACAATAATGAGAAGTGGTGAAATTATAGACACTTCAAGTACGTCTAATCAAACAGCAAAAACACTGGCAACAAAAATGCTAGGACAAAAATTAGATGATTTAAAAACTAATTATGGGCATATAAAAGATGAAGTTAACTTTGAGGTAAAAAATATTTCATGTGATTTTAATGATCCATTTTTAACAGACCTTAAAAATATTTCTTTTCAAGTTAGAGTGGGTGAAATTTATGGCATTGCTGGTGTTGCTGGTAATGGACAATCAGAATTAATGGACATTTTAACAGGGGAAAATATAAATATTAAATCTGGATCAATTACTTTTGATAGTAAAAAAATCGAAAAGTATGGACCACAAAAAAGAAGAGATTTATCTATTTCTTTTGTTCCCGAGAATAGACTGGGTCATAGTGCAGTACCTGAGTTAAGTTTGTCTGAAAATATTCTTTTAAGTCAATTTCCAAAAAATAATTTTATTAAAAATGGTATAATATTGAAAAATAACGTTGATGATTTCGCCAATAATGTAATTAATGAATTTAAAGTTATTACTCCTGGGAATGACGCCAAAGCATCAAGTTTATCTGGAGGAAATTTACAAAAATACGTCATTGGTAGAGAAATATCATCTAAGCCAAAAATATTAATTATTTCACATCCAACTTGGGGGATAGATGCTGGTGCTGAGCATTCTATCAGAGAGTCTTTGATAGAATTATCTCAAAATGGCACATCAATAATTGTTATTTCTCAAGATTTAGATGAATTGATTGAAATTACTCATAAAATATCTGTTATTTATGATGGAAAATTATCCAAACCTTTTAGAACTAATGAAGTAGAAATAGAAAAATTAGGATTATTGATGGGTGGAAAAAATGAATAGTTTATTTCCCTCTATAGTATCTCGCTCACAGAGTTCAGGTCTAATGAATTTTTTTGTTCCCATAATTTCTATTGTTTTAACCTTAATTACAGGTTCAATTATTTTTATTCTTCTTGGGTTTGATCCAGTTTATGCATTGTATACGTTTTTTATTTCACCTATTTCTTCAACCTATGGTATTTCTGAATTGTTTGTAAAAGCAACTCCTTTAGCCTTAATTGCAATAGGTCTCTCATATTGTTTTAAGAATAATATTTATAATATTGGAGCTGAAGGACAACTTACAATGGGAGCAATTTTTGGTGGAGGTATTGGAATATTATTTCATGATACAAATGCTTTTTGGTTGTTACCATTAATGATTTTTACTGGAGCAATTGGAGGAGCATTTTGGGGTTTAATACCAGCTATTTTAAAAACAAAATTTAATACAAATGAAATTTTAACAAGCTTAATGTTAGTTTATGTTGCTTTATTTATTTTAGATTATTTAGTAGTGGGACCTTGGAAAGATCCATTTGGTTATAGTTTTCCTAAATCAAGACCATTTAGTGAAGCTGGAAGAATGCCGTTATTATTTGATGGTTTAAGGGTGCATTTTGGATTAATTATAACTTTATTTTTAATTTTTGTATCTTGGTTTATATTTTCAAAAACTATTTTTGGCTTTCAATTAAAAGTATCTGGTTATAGCCCAAAAGCTGCAAGATATGCTGGTTTTAATCAAACAACTTTAGTTTTTTTTGCTTTTGCAATTTGTGGTGCTTTTGCAGGTATTGCAGGTTTAGCCGAAGTGTCTGGCCCAATTGGATTATTATATAGAGATATTTCTCCAAATTATGGATTTACTGCAATTATTGTTGCTTTCTTAGGCAGACTTCACCCAATTGGTATTATTTTTGCTTCTTTAGTTATCGCTCTTACTTATCTTGGTGCTGAAGACGCACAATTGTTTTTACAAATACCTTCAGCAGTAGGTTTTATATTTCAGGGTTTGGTTTTATTTTATTTATTAGGTGCAGAATTACTAATTAACTATAAATTAAGTTACAAAAAATTATTATGAATTTAGATTTAATACTTGGAATATTACAAATTGTTTTAATTGCAACAACACCACTTGTTTTTGCTGGTATAGGTGAGTTAGTTACAGAAAAATCTGGAGTATTAAATTTAGGTGTAGAAGGAATGATGTTGGTAGGAGCAGTGTCCGCTTTTATTATCTTAGTAATTACTGGAAGTTATTTTTTAGCTTTTTTTGTATCTATATTATCTGGAATTATTATGTCTGGTTTATTTGCCTTTCTAGTTCTATTTTTAATGTCAAATCAAATTGCTACGGGATTAGCATTAACTATTTTTGGAATAGGTCTTAGTTCGATGCTTGGAAAACAATATATTGGAACACCAATTGATGGTCTGTCACCATGGTTTTTTGTTATATTTTCTTTCTTAATTGTTTTTTTGGTTAGTTATTTTTTTTATAAAACTAAAGCTGGTTTGATTTTAAGAGCAGTAGGTGAATCTCATAATTCTGCACATGCATTAGGATATAGCGTTATTAAAATTAGATTTTTATCAATTTTATTTGGAGGTTCTATGTGTGCTCTTGCAGGGTCATATATTTCAATTTGTTATGCTCCAATGTGGCAAGAGGGTATGACAGCTGGACGAGGATGGATAGCATTGGCTTTAGTTGTATTTGCAACTTGGAAACCAGAAAGAGTGCTTATTGGAGCTTATATATTTGGAGGTGTTACTATTCTTCAAATGAATCTTCAGGCTTTAGGTTTAAGATTTCCCGGTCAATTTTTCAGTATGGCGCCATATGTTGCAACTATTATAGTTTTAGTATTAATTTCTAGTAATAAATTAAGAATAAAACTTAGTGCGCCAGCTTCATTAACTATTCCTTTTTATAAAGGTAGATAAATATCCACTTTTTTTTTTCTATAATCATATAGATTTATTGATCAAACCTATTTGTATATATTAAGTATATATTTGAGTAATCGTTATATTAGCAGGTGAGGTTAAAATGATTAGAATAATAACTTTTTTATCTACTTTTTTGGTGTTTGCATTTGGTTCAGCATATGCAGAACCTAAAAAAGTTGGATTTATATATATAGGTCCTCCAGGTGATCATGGTTGGACATATATGCATGATGTAGGTAGAAAATATATGGAGAGCCAACTTGGTGACTCTATTACCACTACTTATCTTGAAAATATTCCTGAAAACGCAGATGCAGTGAGAGCAATCCGAAAACTAGCAGACTCAGGACATGATTTAATATTTACAACGTCTTTCAACTATATGGATCAGACACATGAAGTAGCTAAGGATTTTCCTGATATAAAATTTGAACACGCTACTGGGTATATCCAAGCAGATAACGTTGCTACGTATTCAGCTAGATTTTACGAAGGTAGAATGATTGAAGGACATATTGCTGGCCATATGACTGAAACTAATACTATTGGTTATATAGCTTCATTCCCTATTCCTGAAGTTGTAAGGGGAATTAATGCGTTTTATTTAGCGGCTTCAAAAGTAAATCCAGATATCAAAATGAAAATTATTTGGGTATTTACTTGGTACGACCCAGGTAAAGAAGCTGATGCAGCTAATACATTAATTAATCAAGGAGCTGACATAATTGTTCAGCATACTGATACATATGCTCCTTGCCAAGCTGCTCAAAAAGCAGGTGTTTATGCATTTGGTCAAGCTTCAAACCAAGAAGAATTTTGTCCTGATGCACATTTAACTTCAATTGAAGATATTTGGGGTCCTTACTATGCTGAAAGAGCAAAAGCTGTTGTGGACGGCACTTGGTCTTCTGGTGATACTTGGGATGGTATGGATAAAGGTATGGTTGTAATGTCACCATATAATACTAAACTTATGCCAGCAAGTTTAATTCAAGAAGCAGTAAATATGGAAGTTGGAATTAAAGATGGAACTATCCATCCTTTCACAGGTCCAATTTACAATCAAGCTGGGGAGCTTGTGGTTCCTGAAGGTGAAGTAGCGCCTGATGGAATGTTACTTGGAATGAACTTTTATGTTCAAGGTATTGACGGCGAAGTACCTCAATAATTAAAATTCTTATAATCCTCTCTCTTTTAAAGGGAGAGGTTTAATTCTTAATTTCAAAGGAAGATTTATGTCTGATTTACACATTAGTTGGGACGAATATAGAAGTAAAACAGAAGATTTAGCAAAACAGATTCATAAGGATGGATGGCAATTTAATCAGGTTGTATGCATCGCAAAAGGAGGTATGAGAGTAGGGGATGTAATGGCAAGAATATTTGATGTTCCTTTAGCAATTCTTTCTGTTGAATCATATAAAGGTGAGGGTGTAAAAAATAAAAGAGGTGCAATCACATTTTCAAGAGATTTAGCAAAAACAAGCCCTAACATTGGATCAAAAGTTTTAATAGTAGATGATTTGGCAGACTCAGGAATTACTCTTAAAAAAAGTATTGATTGGTTAAATCATACTTATGGTTTTTATATAGATGAACCAATAAGAACTGGAGTTTTATTTTATAAATCAGTATCTTCGTTTAAACCAAATTATTATGTTGATTATTTAGAAGATTCTCCTTGGATACATATGCCTTACGAGATTTATGAAACTATGAAACCAGAAGAACTTGCTTAAAAAATTGAAGTAATTTCTTCAAACTTTTTCTTTTGTTTTGCAAACTTTGGAACTTTTACATCTTTATCTGGTCGTCCAACAATAAGTAAAACAAATGGTTTTTCATTAATAGGTCTTTTCAAAATTTTATTAAGAAATGTCATTGGGCTTGGCGTGTGTGTTAACATTGCTAAGCCAGAAAAATGTAAACAAGTAATTAATATACCAGTTGCTATACCGACAGACTCTTTTACATAATAATTTTTTATTTTCTTATTTTTTGAAACTGAAAATTTTTTCTCAAATATAGCTATTAAATAAGGTGCATTTTCAATAAACTTTTTATTTTCATCAGTTCCTAATGGAGTTAACGCATCTAACCACTCTTTAGGAGCTTTGTACTTATAAAAATTTTCTTCTTCTTTTTCTGCTTCTATTCTAATCTTCTTTTTTACGTTTTTATTTTTTATTACTACAAAATGCCAAGGTTGAAGATTTGCTCCACTTGGAGCTGATCCTGCGGATAGAATAGCATTTTTTATAATATTTATATCGATTTTATCTTTTGAAAATTCACGTATGCTTCTTCTTTCTTTAATTTTATTATAAAATTTTTTTGAATTAATCTTCATTTCTTTGATAGTTTGATTTGAAAATTTTAAATCTTCAGCTATGTATTTTTTAACTTTATGCATTGGTTAGTTATTATTATTGGGATACTATTAATTTCTCTATCAATTAGTAATCCTCTATACAAATTAATAATAAAAAAACGAATAAGATTTAATCTTTTTATTGAAATACTGTTCAGGATAATACTGTTTTTAGTTAGTGTAATTATTATTTTTCTAGGTTTGTACTTAGAGAGTATTTCTTAATATCTTCTTATATTTCTGTCAATTAACGCAGCCCACGCGTCTATTCCTCCAAGTACATTAACACAATGATTATAACCTTGCGCTTTAAGCCATTTACATACAGCTTGGCTTCTTGTACCGGTATGACACATTACAAAAATATTTTTTTTCTTATCTAATTCGGTGTATCTTTTAGCAATCTCTGAAAGTTTCATGTGTATTGTACCTTTAATATGGGCATGATCTCTCTCAGTATCTTCTCTTACATCTATAATTTGAATTTTTTTGTCATCCTGCTTGAGCTCATTTAACTGATGAACTGTTATTTCACTGCTACTGTAAAGATCCATTGCATTATCTTATTATAAATACTTCTAGATTTCTACTATTTTAAATAAAATTAATTTTAAAAATTAAATTTGTTATTTCTAAGTTTTTCATGTAAGAGCGCATATCATTATGACGAAGAAAATAACTTTTTCAGCTTTTGGTAGAGATTCATATTATCACAGAGATTGGTTCAAAAAAAATGGTTTCAAATTCGATAGAAGTTCTAGAAAATGGACTGTAGAAAATTTACCAATAGATAATGCTGAAGAATTTGCCAGTTATTGTAGGAAATATGGTTTAACATTTGAACGATCTGATAGAATGATTACAGAATTTGACTATGCAGATTATCTCTGGGATGGAAGAAGAGATGAATTTATGAAACCTTCTGAAAATATTGAAATTCCACAACCAAAAAATAAAATTTAATTTTTGTTAAATAAATTAGTATCAAATAATTTAATACTTCTTATAATTTTAGCTGCAATTTGGGGATCTTCCTTTTTTGTTATTAAAATTTGTCTGTCTAGTTTTACACCTACAAGTATTGCTTCCTTAAGATTAATTATAGCATCAATTTTCTTAATTATTTTATATTATTCATATAACAATCATCCTAAATTAAATCTTGATTTAATTTTAATTCTTTCTTTTATAGGCATTACTGGAAATTTTTTACCATTCTATCTAATTAGTTGGGCCGAACAATACATTCCCTCTTCTACTGCAGGGTTATTAATGTCAGTTGGTCCCTTAATAACATTACTAATGTCTCATATTTTAACTTCAGACGATAAATTTACTTGGGTTAAATTTTTATCAATTATTATAGGTTTTGTAGGTATTATTTTTATTTTAGATATAAGTAAATTTAATTTTCAAGATGAAAACTACATTAGTACTTTAGCAAAAATTTTTGTGATTATAGCTGCATTTGGTTATATGATTTCAAATATCGCTGCTTATAATAAATTAAAGAAATTAAGCCCTATTTCGATTACTACTTTTGCTACATTATTTGGAGCGATAATATCATTACCATTTTTATTCTATGATTTTATTAATTATGGGAATAATATTAATAAAATTTCTTTAATTTCTATTATTTATTTAGGTGTTTTTCCAACAGCTATTGCATTTCATATGCGCTATCATATAGTTAAACAATCTGGTCCGGTTTTCTTATCTTATGTTGCCTATTTAATTCCTGTTTTTGCATTAATATGGGGATTCATATTTCTTTCTGAACAAATAGTATTTAGTTCTGTAATCGGAATTATTTTAGTTTTTATTGGTCTGTTTATTGGGCAAAAAAGATCAATGAGTAAAATATCCGTAAAAAACATATAATACTAATAAAACAGCAATAAAAATAGACACATTTTTGAAGTTAAAGTATTTCATTTATGGTTGAAATTTAAATTTTTATAGTCCAATATACTTTTATTATGAGTGACTCAATTAAATACTTACTTGAAGAAAATAAAGCACCAAAATTTTGGTATAATATTAATGCAGACTTACCAAGTCCACCACCACCACCATTACACCCTGGAACTAAACAACCAGCTGGTCCTGATGACTTTGCTCCTTTATTTCCAATGAGTTTAATTATGCAAGAAGTTTCTACTGAAAGAGAAATAGAAATTCCTGAGCCAGTAAGAGAAGTATACAAACAATGGAGACCTTCTCCTTTATTTAGGGCAAGAAGGTTAGAAAAGTTTTTAGATACACCCGCTAAAATTTATTACAAATATGAAGGTGTTAGTCCTACAGGAAGTCACAAACCAAATACTGCAGTCCCACAAGCTTTTTTTAATAAAGAAGAAGGAATTAGTAAAATATTTACTGAAACGGGTGCAGGTCAATGGGGAAGTTCATTAGCTTTTGCAGGTCAGATCTTTGGTATAGATATAGAAGTTTTCATGGTTAAGGTTAGTTTTGATCATAAACCTTACAGAAAATTAATGATGCAATCGTTCGGTGCTAACTGTCATGCTAGTCCATCTAATTTAACTGATTTCGGTAACAAGTTATTATCAGAAAATCCTGATAACCCTGGTAGTTTGGGAATAGCTATATCAGAAGCGATAGAGGCAACTGTTAAAAGTGGAGGCAAAGCAAAATACTCACTTGGAAGTGTTTTAGGTCATGTTTTAATGCATCAAACTATAAATGGTAATGAAGCTATTATACAAATGGAGATGGCTGGAGATTATCCTGATATAATTGTGGGCTGTACAGGTGGAGGCAGTAATCTTTCTGGATTGATGTTTCCTTTTTTAGGACAACAATTAAGAGGTGGTCAAAAAATTGATATAATTGGTTGCGAACCTGCATCATGTCCCTCATTTACTAAGGGGAAATATGCTTATGACCATGGTGATATGGCAAAAATGACTCCATTAATTAAAATGCATACTCTTGGATCTGATTTCTTACCACCGGCTAATCACTCTGGTGGATTAAGATACCATGGCATGTCTTATCATTTAAGCCACTTATATGAGTTAGGTCTGATGAGAGCAAAGGCTTACGGTCAAAAAGATTGTTTTGAAGCTGGTTTAACCTTTGCAAAACAAGAAGGAATTATTCCTGCTCCAGAAGGAAATCATGCAATCAAAGGTGCTATTGATGCAGCTTTAGAATGTAAAGAAAAAGGCGAGTCAAAAACTATTCTCTTTAATTTATGTGGCCATGGATATTTTGATATGTCAGCTTATGATGATTATCTAAATGGATCAATGGCTGATGATGTTATTGATGATGATGGAATAGGTAAATCTATTTCTCAAATACCAGAAGTAGCGTAATTTAAGTTTAAATTTTTTTTTATTTAATTAAAAGTGTTTCTTTATTATGGTTGAAATTAAACCTTTTAAAGGAACACGTCCTTACAACGAAGATGCAAAAAATTTAATTGCTCCCTCTACTGATCATTTAAGTATTGAAAATATAGAAATATTTAAAAAAAATAATTATTGGAATTATTTAAAGATTTTGAATCCTGTTGGGCAATTAAAAGAAGCAGATACTCTCTTAGAAGCTAAATCACATTTTAATGAAATGAAAGAAAATGACGTAATTAAAAAAGATAAAGAATTATTCTATTACATTTATCAAATTGAATTTAAAGGCCATACTCAACTAGGTTTTTTATCTCTTTCTAAAATATCAGATTTCGTAGATGAAAAAATTAAAGCGCATGAAAAAATTTATGAAACAAGGATGAGAGAAAGAGCAGAGCAAATGTTAAATATAAAAACACAAATTGGTCCTATTTATGTTGTATATAAAAAAAACAATAAGATAAAAGATTTATTATCATCTATAATATTAAATACTCCAGATTATGATTTTGAAAGTTTTGATAAATCTATTCATAAACTTTGGTGTGTCTCTGATGAATCTTTCATTAAAAATCTATCTTCTTTGTTTATAAATGAGGTAGATAATTTTTATATTGCTGATGGGCATCATAGAATGGGTGCAATGAAAATTATTGGTGAATTAAATTATAATAAAAATATTTTACAAGAAGATTTTATGATAGCGGCGTTTCCAAGTAATGAGGCTAAAATATTTGATTATAATAGAGTTGTTAAAGATTTAAATGGTTTGAGTGAAGAAAATTTTTTAGACATTCTTTCTGAAAACTTCGAAATAAAAAAAGAAAAAAATCCTTTCAAACCTAAATCTAATAAACAATTTGGAATGTATCATGAAAAAAAGTGGTATTCATTACATTTTAAAACTGAATTAAAAACTGATAATTTTGTTGATACGCTAGATATTAATATTTTAAATAATTTTATTTTCAAAAAACATTTAAATATATCTGATGTTAATAATGATGAAAGAATAAGATTTATTGCCGGATGTCATGGTTTGGAAGCTTTAGAAAAAAAAGTTGATGAAAATAATGACAGTGTGGCATTTTCTATCTTCCCATCTTCAATAAGTGATGTTATTACAGTCGCGAATAAAAATTTGACTATGCCCCCTAAATCAACATGGTTTGATCCAAAACCTTTAGATGGCTTAGTAGTTTATGAGTTTGAAAAAAATGTATGAATAAACCTAATACTAAACCTAATAATCCAAATTTTTCAAGTGGACCAACTTCAAAAAGACCAGGCTGGGACATATCTGTTTTGAGTAATGCTTTAACTGGTAGATCTCACAGATCTGTTGAATGTAAAGCAAGATTAAAAGAAGCAATAGATAAATCTAAAGATATTCTTAAACTACCTGATGATTATTTATTGGGTATCATGCCTGGATCAAATACTGGTGCTTTAGAAGCTGCTATGTGGTGCCTATTAGGTAAAACGGGAGTTGATATTCTTGCATGGGAAAATTTTGGTAAAGATTGGGTAATTGATGCAATCAGCGAATTAAAATTAGAAAATTTAAATATTCATGAAGAAGATTATGGGAAACTACCTGACCTAAGCAAAGTCAATTTTGATAATGACGTTATTTTTACTTGGAATGGAACAACATCTGGTGTCAAAGTTCCAAATGGAGATTGGATACCTGATGACAGAAAAGGCCTAACCATTTGTGATGCTACTTCGGCAATCTTCGGTATGCCTATAGATTATAATAAATGCGATGTTATAACTTGGTCTTGGCAAAAAATACTTGGAGGAGAGGCTGCTCATGGAATGATAGCAATTTCACCACGCGTTGTTGAAAGATTAGAAAGTTTTACACCTAGTTGGCCAGTACCAAAATTGTTTAGATTAGCTGAAAACCAAAAATTGATAAAAGGTATTTTTGAAGGAAACACAATTAATACACCTTCAATGATATGCGTTGAAGATATAATTGATTCATTAAATTGGGTTTCTTCTCAAGGAGGATTAAATTCATTAATTGCTAAATCCCAGAATTCTTTACAAAAAATTAGAGAATGGATTAATGGGAGAGATTGGGTGACTTTTTTATCTGAAATCGAAGATGATAATTATATATCAAACACTGGAATAACTTTTAAAATTGTTGAAGATTGGTTTACTAATAAAGATGAAAGTGATCAAAGAACTGTAATGGCTGATATATGTAAATTACTTTCTGAAAATAATGTTGGATTTGATTGCAATGGATATCCTAAAGCACCACCTTCTTTTAGAATATGGGCTGGAGGCACGGTTCAAACTTCAGATGTAGAATTAGTTTTACCTTGGATTGATTGGGCTTATTCAGAAATTAAATCAAAACATGCCTAAAGTACTAATATCAGATTCACTAGATAACATTGCATCTGAAATTTTAAAAAAAAATAATATTTCAGTTGATACAAAAACAAATTTATCTCCTGAAGAATTAAAAAAAATAATTGATAACTATGATGGTTTAATTATTCGTTCTGCAACTAAAGTGCGAAAAGATCTAATTGATTCTCTTTCAAATTTACAAATTATAGGTAGGGCAGGAGCAGGAGTAGATAATGTTGATGTGGAAGCTGCTAAAAATAAAAATATTATCGTAATGAATACTCCAGGAGGAAATACAAATGCTACAGCAGAACACACAATTGGTTTAATTTTTGCATTACAAAGAAAAATTACTATTGCTAATGAGACAACTCGTAAGGGTCTTTGGGAAAAAAAGAAATTAAAAGGAAACGAAATTAAAGGTAAGAAAATTGGTATCATAGGTTTTGGTAATGTAGGCAAAAGAGTTGCAGAAATATCTAATGTATTGGAAATGCACGTTTCAATATTTTCTTCATACTTTGAAACAATTAAGGATGACTTTCCTGAATATAATTCTTGTTCTATCGATAAGATTATTAAAGATTCAGATATAATTTCTTTTCACTGTAAACCCAATAAAGATGGTAATCCGATTATGAATAAAAATCATTTATCACTAATGAAAAAAAATTGCATAATTATCAACACCGCTAGAGGTAACTTAGTTGATGAAGATGATCTTAAAAACGCTCTTGAAAAAAAAGAAATTAAAGGCGCTGCATTAGATGTTTTTAAAAATGAGCCTTTAGTAGAAAGTGGGTTTTATAATTTAGATAATATAATTTTAACTCCACATATTGCTGCTTCTACTGATGAAGCACAAATAGTTGTAGCAGAAATGGTTGCTAATCAGTTTGTTGAATTTTTTAATAATAATAAAATTATAAATTCAGTTACTTAATAAAAATTTCAGTTAAATTTTCTAAGTAAGCGGATGGATTAGAGAGAATGTTACCATCTAATATATTAGCTTGATCTAAAATTAAATTTGAAGCTTTTTTATGGTCAATTTTTGTTAAATTTTGAGATAAATTTACAATCATCGGATGGTTTGGATTAATTTCAAGTATCTTTTTTGAAACAGGAGTTTTTTGATTATGCATTTTCATCAGTTTTTCCATATTTATATCCATCCCAGCTTCTTCAGCAACAAGCAGAATTGGGCTTTTTGTTAATCTCTCAGATACAATTACATCAGATATTGTCTCTTTTAGCTCTGTTTTAAGTATGTTAATTAAATCATTGATTTTACTATCTATTTCTTTTTTATTTTCATCTTTCTTATTTGATTTTTCACCAACTTTTGAAACATCAACTTTACCTTTAGTAATTGATTTAAATTCTAAATCTTTAAATTTATTTACATTTTGAATCCAAAACTCATCTACTGCATCAACCATAAACAAAACTGGTATCTTTTTATCAGTGAAAACTTCTAATTGAGGGGAGTTTTTAATATGATCCTTATCAGTATTAGCAAAATAATAAATTTCTTTTTGATCTTTAGCCATTAATTTAGTGTACTCTTCAAGAGATATTTTTTTATCATTTAAAGAATTTTCAAACCTTAATAGCGGTAGGATTTTTTCATGATGATCATTATGTTCATATAACCCTTCTTTTAGTACTGGACCAAAATTATTCCAAAATGTCTCAAATTTATCCTTTTCTTTTTTAGCTAAGCTATCAATTTCACTTAAAATTTTATTTGTAATACCTTTTTTTATTTTTGTAATAATAGGATTATTTTGAAGCATTTCTCTACTTATATTTAGAGAAATATCCTGTGAATCGACTACTCCTGGAATAAAACGTAACCAATTAGGAATTATGTCTTCACAATCATCAGTGATAAAAACTTTTTGAACATATAATTTTATTTTATTTTTCCTATCGGCATTGAATAAGTCCATAGGTTGATTTGTAGGAAAATAAAGTAAAGCCTTATAACTAATAACACCCTCAGCGTTATAGTGAATAGTTTTTAAGGGATCATCAAAGTTAAATGAAATATTATTATAAAATTGTTTATAGTCTTCCTCTTTTATATCTTTTTTATCTTTTAGCCATAATGGACTACCTTCATTTATTTTTTCTTCTTTTTCTTTATCGTCAAGATCCTTAAGATAAATTGGGAAAGGTATATAATTAGAGTATTTTGTTATAATTGATCTCAAACGAAATGAATCTAAAAATTCATCAGCATCTTTCTTTATATTTAGAGTTATACAGGTGCCACGTTTATCTTTTTTAGCTTCTTCAATGGTATAATTTTCTTTTCCATTAGAAGACCAAATATTTGTTTCTTCATTTTCAGCATCTTTAGAAAGTACTTCAACATTATCCGCAACCATATATGAAGAATAAAAACCAACACCAAACTGTCCAATTGCAGAAATATCATTACTCTTTTTATTTTTCATTGCTTCAATAAATTTACTAGTTCCTGATCTCGCTATAGTTCCTAAATTATCAATAAGTTCATTTTTAGACATTCCAATTCCATTATCTTCAATTTCAATAATTTTTTTCTTTTTTGAAACTCTGATATTTATTTTTAAATCCTTTTCATCTTTAAGAAGATTTTTTTTGGAGAGTGATTGATATCTTAATTTTTCGCAGGCATCTGCAGAATTAGATATTAATTCTCTTAAAAATATTTCTCTTTCGCTATAAAGAGAATTAGCAACAAGATCTAAAAGCTTACTGACTTCAGCTTGAAATGTTAAATTTTCTTTAGTTTTTTCTGCCATTTTTGAAATTTAAGCATTCATATCTATAATTCAATAGTAAGCAATAATTTTTTGCCACATTTAAGACTATATAAGTAAAAGTTATGGTATTTAGATTTATAATGAAATTTGATAATTTTTTAAAATTATTGTGTATTACATTGTTATTTTTATATGCATGTACTTCAAATCAGTTAACAAATACTGCTGATAGTTGCATAATTTTTGATGAAAAGAAAAGTTGGTATAAAGCAACTAAAAATTCTTATGATAAATGGAATACCCCAATTGCATTCCAATTAGCAGTTATAAAACAAGAATCATCTTTTACTCAATTTGCAAAACCAAAAAGAAAAAAATTTTTAGGTTTAATACCAACTTCTAGACCATCAACTGCTTTTGGTTATGCACAAATAACAAATCCAACATGGGATTGGTATAAGAATAAAACTGGAAATCAAAATGCATCAAGGGCGAATTTTAAAGATGTAACTGATTTTATTGGATGGTACACAACGCAGTCCGAAAATATGATTGGAATTTCAAAAAATGATTACTATAATCAATATTTAGCATATCATGAAGGTCAAAACGGATGGTCGAAAGAGACTTTTAAAAGAAAAGATTGGTTGATTGATGTTGCTAAAAATGTAGAAAGAAATACTAAGATGTTTAATAAACAATTAAAACAATGTGAAGAAAAACTAAATAAAAAAGGTTTCTTCGGAATACTATAATGCCAATTTTAAACAGCATAAATCAAATGCAAGATGAGATGACAGAATGGCGTCAGGATTTACATAAAATTCCTGAGATAGGCCTTCAAGAATTTGAAACATCAAAATATATCAAAAATAAGTTAAGTGAATTTAATATTAAATTTAAAGATGGTTACGCTAATACAGGTGTTGTTGCTTGGGTAGATGGTAATGAGGTTACTAATGATAAGACAATTGGTTTAAGAGCAGATTTTGACGCTCTTCCTATGCCAGAACAAAATGAATTTAATCATAAATCTCAAAATAAAGGTATGATGCATGGTTGTGGCCATGATGGTCATACCACAATGTTACTTGGGGCAGCGAAATATCTAAGTGAAAATAATAATTTTAATGGAAGAGTATATTTCATTTTTCAACCAGGAGAAGAAGGTTTTGCTGGAGGAGAAAAAATGATTCAAGATGGTATGTTTGATGATTTTAAAATTGATGAAGTTTATGCACTTCATAATTGGCCTGAGTTACCTTTAGGTACGTTTGGTGTAAATAGTGGACCGATGATGGCAGCAGTTGATGAATTTGATATTACTGTAAAAGGAAAGGGTGGTCATGCTGCATCACCTCATCTAGCAATTGATCCTGTAGTAATTTCTGCACAAGTTATTTCTGCTGTTCAAACAATTATAAGTAGATCCACAGATCCTGTTGATAAAGCTCTTATAAGTATTACAAAAATTAATGCTGGTACAGCTTATAATGTAATCGACGATCAAGTTAAAATGGGCGGGACCATTAGAACTTTTCGAAGAGAAACTAGAGCATATATAGAAAAAAGATTAAAAGAATTATGTAAGGGTATCGCGGATGCACATGGTGCAGAGATTAAAATTGATTTTGATTTAGTAAATAAATATCCACCTACAATCAATTCTAAAGAAGAAACAAAATTCGCAGCAAATGTAGCTAAAGATTTAGTTGGTGATGATAAAGTTATTACTGATATTGATCCTTCAATGGGAGGAGAAGATTTTTCATATTTGTTAGAAAAAAAACCTGGTTCCTATCTTTATCTTGGTCAAGGAGATGAAGAACATAGTGCTCATCTTCACACAACTAGATATGATTTTAATGACAATTTATTGCCTATTGGTGTAAATTTTTGGGTAGACTTAGTTCAAAAATATTTTTCAAGATAATTTTATTTAATGTTGAATTTTAGTGCGATTTATTCAATTATCGCATTTAGGATAAAAGAATTTCTTCAAGAGTATCATTATTCTTTATTAGCCCCTCTAACTACAAATCTTTTATTTATATTAGTATTTCTTACAGTAGAAAATTATTATTCACTCTCAATGGACTCTGGTTCTTTTGTTGAATTCATTGCTCCAGGATTAATTATTATGATTGTGGCACAAGAAAGTTATGACAATTCGTCTGCCACTTTAATTCATATGAAGCAAATTGGATCTTTAGATGATTGGCTAATGGCACCTGTATACAGGGTTGAAATACTTATATCTTTAATATTAACATCTTTAATTATTGGGATCATTTTAGCTCTATTTAATTTTCTTATTTTTACTTTTTTAATAGATATTGAAATATATAATTTTTTTTATTTTTTTTATTATTTGTTTTTAGTTATAATATTTTTTTCCTGTTTAGGGTGTTTTGTAGGGCTAATTTTTAATTCATGGGATTCACAAAGTTCATTTTCAAGTTTTTTTGTTGCTCCAATTAATTTTTTATCAGGAACATTTTTTTCAATTAATTATTTGCCTGAAAATTTAAAATCCATTCTTTTATATAACCCATATTATTATGTTGTAAATTTTTTTAGAAGTTCTTTTAAGGAAGAATTTAATTTTAATATTTATGAAAATTTATTTGTATTAATTTTTATTTTTACTTCTTTAAGTATAACTTGTTTTATTTTTTTTAAAGGTTTTAAAGTTATTAAATAAATATTTTTTTAAATTTTAAAGAAATAAAGATTAAATAAATTGTAACAAATATTGCCGCATAAATTGTAATATCAATAATTATTAAATTATTTGCAGAAAATTCATTTTGTATTCTTGAATATATTAAAGCTGAAGTCTGTATTAATGATGTAATAATAATAACATTGAGTATTCTAATTGAGCCTTTTGTATTTAAGTAGATCAATAAAAGACCAATAAATAAAAGACCTGTTATAGCTCCACCAAGATTTCTTAGCCATGCAATATTAGTACTTTCAGCAACAGTTAAATTGACAAAACTATATGGAAAAAATAAAAAATATATTCCGTAAATTAAAGAAAAAATTGATAAAAATAATATGCTTAATCTGATCATCTACTAAAAACTATTTATTAAGATATAATTAGTATTGCAAATTAATTTTTACTAAATATAAAAAATATATGATCCGATTGTTAATAGTTTTAATTGTTATAGTAATTATACTATTTATCTTGAGATCAAGAGCCAAATCACAATATAACAATTATGGTAATTTTTATAGAAATTTAATTCTGATTGTCATAATTGGAGGTATAATCTTCTTCCTTGCAACAACTGGAAAATTCTTAATACCACAATTATTAAACCTTATTAAAGTTGGTTTACCATTCTTAACAAAATTAATAGGAATATAATGAAATATTTTTCAATCAATGATCTACCATTAAACGACGAAATGATTAAATTTTGGAATAATAATGGATATTTGGTTATTGAAAATTTTAACACAGATAAAGAGTGTGATGAATTAATGGAAAGATCATCATATCTTATCGAACATAACAATTTTAATAATCAAAAATCTATTTTTGATACAGTCAATCAAGCTCATAATGATGATAGTTATTTTTTAGAATCAGGAGATAAAATTCGTTTCTTCTTTGAAGAAAAAGCTAATTTAAATGATGATAACATAGAAGAAAATAAACATTTTATTGTAAACAAAATCGGTCATGCGTTGCATGACTTGGATCAAGTTTTTTATAACTTTTCTCATAAACAAAGACTTCAAGATATAGCTTTATCACTTGGTTTCTCAAAACCAAAATTACTTCAGTCTATGTATATTTTTAAGCAACCTAAAATAGGTGGTGAAGTAGTTTGTCATCAAGATTCTACTTTTTTATATACCGAGCCAGAAAGTACTATCGGTTTTTGGTTTGCATTAGAAGACGCAAATAAAACAAACGGATGTTTACAGGTTGCAAGTGGAGGTCATAAAGGTCCATTAAGAAAACTTTTTAAAAAAGTAGACGGTAAAATGCAAATGATAGATCTAAATCATGAACCATTTCCTGAAACTGATACTTTTGTAGAAGTAAAAAAAGGTTCACTTGTTTTATTACATGGTAGACTCCCTCATTACTCATGTGAGAACACAAGTTTAAAATCAAGACATGCTTACACAATTCATGTAATTGATAACAACAACGAATATCCTGAATGGAATTGGTTACAAAGATCTTCAATACCTCTTAAAAGTTTTATTAATGACTAAAAAAATAATTTTAGATTGTGATCCAGGTCATGATGATGCTGTAGCAATAATGTTAGCTGCTTCTTCTAAGGAGATTGACATATTGGGTATCACCTGTGTTGGTGGAAATAGTGGTTTAAATAATACAGTAAATAACGCTCTTAAAGTTTGTACGTTAATTGAAAGAACGGATATTAAAGTTTACTCTGGTGCAAATAAGCCTATTCATTATGAATTATTTACAGCTGAATATGTTCACGGAAAAACCGGATTAGATAAAAAAGGTGATCCTATAATAATAGATACAAATTATAAACCTCAAGAAAAACATGCAGTTGATTTCATAGTAGAAACTTGTAAATCTTCAACAGAGCAAATTTATTTATGTCCAACAGGACCTCTTACAAATATTGCCTTAAGTTTAAAAAAAGATCCGTCTATTAAAGAAAATATAAAAGAAATAGTTTTTATGGGTGGGGCTGCTATGTGCTTAGGAAATACTACACCATCAGCTGAATTTAATATTTATGTGGATCCACATGCGGCTAATATTGTTTTACAATCAGGCATTCCTCTAACAATGATGGGTTTAGATGTTACTCATCAGGTAAATGTAAATTCAAAAATTATTAAATCAATGAATGATAATAAAAATAAAAGTTCTAAGTTTTTTGGAGAACTAATGGAATTTTATACAATATTTCATAAAGAATTATACGAAACTGAGGAAACTCCTTTGCATGACCCATGTGTTATTGCATATTTGTTAGATCCATCTATTTTTAGTGGAAAAGAAGTTAATGTCACAGTTGAAGAAAATTCTGAATTAACAAGAGGGGAGACTGTTGTTGATTGGCTAGGTGTTACTAAAAGACCAGTAAATTGTTTTGTGATGAATGAAGCTAATGATGAAAAATTTTTTCAATTACTTAAAGCTAAATTATCGTTATTACCTTAACTATAAAAACTCTTTGCAATCTTTCCTGCTAAATTCGCATTATTAATTATTAAAGATTTATTAGCATTTAGAGTTTCATTTTTTGATTGTTCATTAATTTCTTTTATGAGAAACGGGGTTAATTCTTTTCCACTAATATTATTTCTATTAGCTTTTATTGTTGCATTATTTATCCATTTTTTTACGTCATTTTTATTAAGTGCTTTTTCTAATGGGACTTTATTAAATATGAGAATTGATTTTTTATTTCCCATATTTTCATTGAGTTTTAAAAAAGAAGAAATTTCATGAATTTCATCAAATTTATTATCGACTTTATTTTCTGTTTCTTCATACCAAAAACCAGGCATATAATTTGTTTGAAAACCAATTCTTGTAATTCCTAAAGTTTCAAGAAGTTCATTTGTTTTACTTAGATCTAAAATAGATTTAGCACCACTACAGATTACAAAATTTGAATTCTCAGATAGTGCATATAGATCTGAAGATACATCATTTGTATTTTCAGCATTTAGATGCACACCACCAATTCCTCCTGTTGCAAAAAATCTTATTTGAAATTTAGAAGCTATAGAAATTGTACTTGCTACTGTTGTAGCAGCATTTTCTTTATTAAATATTGATAAATTTATATTGTGGTTTGAAACTTTTTGTACATTTTTCTCTTTTGCTAATATTTCAATATCTTCTTCCGATAATCCGATTTTAACCTTACCTCTAATTATTCCTATTGTTGCAGCAATTGCACCGTTATCTTCAACAGCCTTTATAGACTCATTTGCGACTTTAATATTTTCTGGGTAGGGCAATCCATGACTAATCAATGTACTTTCTAAAGCTACTATTGGTTTTTTTCTATTTATTGCTTCTTGAACTTTTTTACTTAAATCAAATATTTCATGCATACTATTGTATACTCACTCTCTTAGAAAGATTTTTAATTTTTAAAAAATCACTCTTAGTTTTTAGACTTTTACCACTAGCATAATAAGACCCGCATGCTACAGAAGTTTTCAAAATATAATTTATTTTTTCATTTATACTGAACAAATACAGCATCATAGCTGCTAGCGCGTCTCCAGCTCCATTTTCGTTTACTACTTTGATTGATGGGGGTTTTATTTTTTTTATAAATTCATTACTTCCAAAGATTACATTATTTTTTGAATTAGTAGTAATTATTTTTATTTTTTTATTTTGTTTTAATATTTTTTTTACACCTAATATTATATTTGAAGAATTTGTAAGTTTAAGTAACTCTGATTTATTTAAGAATATAAAATCAACTTTATTTATAATCCTTTTAATTTTAATAACTTTATGCACTGATGTTGCGCACACTATAATTTTATTTTTTTTTGATAGTTTATTTATTGATTTTTCCAAATAGGTTTTAGAAAAATTTAGATCAAATATAATATTTTTATTCTTGATGTTTGGTATTTTTAAAGATTTGTTATTTTCATATTCATCTGTGTTAGCTAATCCTAATAAAAATTTATTATTTTTATCTGATAAAGCTAAATAGTATCTATCTGCATAATCTTTATTCACTTGATGAACATATATTTTTTTTGAGATTTTTTTTCTAATCTCTTCATTGATAGCTAAACTATAAAAGTTTACATCAACAAAATTCGAGAGCAATTCTGCAATATTGTACGCCACTCCACCAATTCTGCTTTTTTGTGTAATTTGATTAGATCTAAAATTAATAATATTTTTTTTAAGATTTAATAAATAATCGTGATGAATTGCCCCAATACAAACAAAAATGTTTTTAGATTTTAGCATTATGAATTATACACCTTTTATGTCAGTTTTTGATGTTGATCCACCTATTATTGATAATAAACATTTAATTAAATGGTTAAAGATTAATTTTTCTTTCTTAAGAAATAAATTACTCAAAATTAAACAACTTGATAGTGAAAGGGATATAAATTTTATTATATTAATTAATAATAAAAAAAAATATGTATTAAAAATTTCAAACCCTTCAGAAAAAATAAATATATTAAAATACCAAGATAGATTAATTAATTATTTACGAAGTGATCTTAGTCTTAAATCTTTTATACCAAAAATACACCATACAAAGATTGTAAAATATTTAGATAAAAAAAATAGAGAATGCTTTGTTAGGATCTTATCTTATATTGAAGGGCGAATGTATGGAGATACAAAAAGTAACAATAAAATTGAAAATTCTTTAGGTAAGTTACTTGGAAAAGTATCAACTAAGTTGAAAACATTTAACGATATAGATGCCCATAGAAATTTTATTTGGGATCCATCAAATTTAAAATGGATTAAAAAAGATATTAATATTTTTACTGGTTCAAAAAAATTAATTTTATTAAAATGTTTTTCAGAATATGAAAAATTTGTAAAAAATAATTTAAATAAATTAAGATATTCAATAACTCATTCGGATCCAAATAATTATAATATTGTTATTAAAAAAAACAATGTTTGTGGTTTACTAGATTATGGAGATTCTATTTATTCTCCAACAATAAATGATTTAGCTATATGCCTTTCATATGCATTAATGAATAATGATAATATTTATCTTACACTTAAAAATATAATAACAGAGTACAATAAACAGTTTTCTATTAATGAGGATGAAATTAATTCATTAATATCATTATGTAAGTCAAGACTTATGATTACTGTTGTAATGGCAAAAAAACAAAGAATTAAATATCCATCAAATCAATATTTAAGTATTAGTGAGAAAGATGCATGGTCTTTATTAGAAAAATTAGACAAAATTCCTATCAATTTTTTAATATATATTGTTCGCGAAATATGCGGCTTTGATATTATTCACCATCATAATGAAATTATCAATTATATAAATAAATTCAACTTTGGTGATATTTTTAAATTTAATTTACTTGATAAAAATAAATCTATCTTAAAATTAAGTTCTGATTCACCTCTATTAAAAGGTAACCCAGATAATATTTCGCTTAAGAAAAGAGTTAATAAAATATTTAAAGAAGATAATTCTCGTATAGGTATAGGTTTATACAATGAAAAAAGAAAAGTTTATAAGGGACCTAACTTTATTTCTGAATTAAATACGAATGAAAGACGTAATATTCATTTAGGAATTGATATTTTTATTGATCAGGGAACAGATTTATTTGCTCCAATAGATGGTAAAATTATAATTTTAAAAAATAATAATTTTAAATATGACTATGGCCCCACTTTAGTTTTAGAACATAGTTTTAAAAAATATAAATTTTATACTCTATATGGTCATTTATCTAAAATAATGTTTCAAAAACTAAAAATTGGAAAAAAAATTAAGAAAGGTGAATGGATTGGTAAAATTGGTAATTCTAATGAAAATGGAAAATGGTTACCACATTTACATTTTCAAATTATTTTAGATTTATTAGGGCATGATAAGAATTTTCCAGGAGTAGGTGAAGAATTTTTATTCAATATTTGGAATAAAATTTCACCTGATCCAAATTTAATTCTACGAATTCCAAAATCTTTTTATTCTAATAATATTAATTTTAAAGATACTTTAAAAAAAAGAAGAAAAAATATTTCTGATAATTTATCAATTTCTTACAAGAAACCTCTTCATATGCTTGAAGCTAAAGATCAGTATTTTTTTGATAGATATGGCAGGAGATACTTAGATTGTGTAAATAATATTTCCCATGTTGGGCATTCAAATTCCTATGTCCATGAAGCTATGACTAAGCAAAATTTAAAACTTAATACTAATACGAGATATCTATACGATACAATTAATGATTATAGTGAATTGCTTTTAAGTAAGTTTCCAAAGAAATTAAATAAGATATTTTTCGTATGTACAGGATCTGAAGCTAATGATTTAGCTTATAGAATAGCTCAAACTTATACTAGTGCAAAAGATGTCTTTGTGATGGACAATGCTTATCATGGGCATACCAATGCTTTAATTGATCTAAGTCCATACAAATTTAATAGTAAGGGTGGTTTAGGTAAAAAAGATTATGTTCACGTATTAGATATGCCTGATCCTTTAAGAGGTAAGTGGAGATATCAAAATTCAAATTGGATTCAAAAATATATAGATGAAGCTAAAACAGTAATTAGAAATAAAATTAAAGAAACAAAAATTGCATGTTTTTTTACTGAAAGTATACTTGGTTGCGGTGGTCAAGTAATTCTTCCAAAAAATTATTTAAAAGAAATATTTTCAGAAATTAGAAGAAACAATGCATTATGTATTGTTGATGAAGTACAAACTGGTTTTGGACGCGTTGGAAGAAATTTTTGGTCATTTGAAGAGCATGATGTCGTTCCTGATATAGTGACCTTGGGCAAACCTATGGGTAATGGTCACCCTATAGCTGCTGTTATAACTACAGAAAAAATATCTTCAACTTTTAATAATGGGATGGAATATTTTAATTCATTCGGTGGTAATCCCGTTTCCTGCGCTATCGGTAAAGCAGTATTAGAGACTATTGATAATAATAAATTACAAAAAAATGCTTTGTTAGTTGGTAATTATTTTTTAAAAGAATTAAAAAAAATCCAACTTAAATATAAAAAATATATTAGTGAAGTTAGAGGTAGGGGGCTTTTTTTAGGAATAGATATTATTCAAAATAGTAATGTGTCTAAACCAAATAAAAAATTAGCTAAATTGCTTATTAATTATATGAGAAATCAAGGTATTTTATTGAGCACTGATGGCCCTTATGACAATGTTATTAAAATAAAACCACCTCTTGTATTTACAAAATTAAATGTCGATCAGGTATGTAAAAACTTAGAAATTTTCTTTAAAAAATTATAAAATATATTCCATAGCTAATCATTAGTAGACCAATGGTTAGATCAATCCAAAACCAAGTTTTATTTGAATAAATATATTTTGATAAAAACTTTGACATATATCCCAAAGAAAAGAAAAACAAAAAACTAGCTGAAATTGCTCCAACGCCAAATGAAAATTGATCATTAAAATTGGTTGATAATGATCCCAGCAAAATAATTGTATCTAGATAAACATGAGGATTTGCATATGTAATAAGGAATAAAGTAATTAATACTTTTCCGTATTCGTTAATTATATTTAATTCTTTATTTATCTCTTTAACTTGATTTAATTTTATAACTTTATTTAATCCATAAAAAATAAGCCAAATTCCACCTAAAACTTTTATTATTCCAATAATACTTGGATTGATGTTAACAATATAATTAGATAGATATATTCCGATTACAATTAATAAACTGTCAGACAGACTGCAAAATAAAGTAACTTTAAAAACATAAGATTTTTTAAGTCCTTGCTGAATTACAAATAAATTTTGAGGTCCTATGGCTACAATTAATGTTCCTCCAATTATTAATCCTTGGATAAAATCATAAATATACATATTGCCTTAAGTTATAATTACACTATTTTAAAAATATGCACAAAATTATATTGTTTAGTTTATTTATTTTATTATCAAAAAATGTTTATGGAGAAATGATAAAACCAGATCCTTCAATTAGCCCTAAAGAAGTTATTTCAATTCAATTAAAAGCACTACAAAAAAATAATTTACCTTTTGACGACGCTGGTATTGAACAAACTTGGGAATTTGCACATCCAAATAATAGAATGTACACAGGTCCTCTAGACAATTTTATTAGGATGATTAAAAACCCATCCTATGCAATGATGATTGATCACTTAGAACACAATATAATTCCTGTTCAGGAACAAGAAAAAAGTTCATATTACTTTGTAGAGCTTACAGACAGTAATGGAAAAAAATTTGGTTTCGAATGGACAGTAGAAAAAGTAGAGCAAAACGGTGAGTTTAAAGATTGCTGGATGACTGTCGGTGTTTCTAGACCAATGCCTTTATCACAAGCATCATAGTGTGTGGAAGATTTACAAGTACTGAAGATAAAGAAAAAATTATAAAACTATTTCCTAACTCTGAAGTTTTAAATTACGCACATAAGTCTTACAATATATCACCCTCTAATATCGTTAATATTATTTATGAAATTAACCATAAACTTTTAATAGATACTTTTATTTGGAGTTATAGTTTTTTTAGTAAACAAAATAATGTTACTCAATTTGTTATTAATGCAAGAATTGAAACGATAAATGATAAATATTTATTTAAAGAATCATTTACTAAAAGAAAATGTCTTATTATTGCAAATGGATACTATGAATGGAAAAATATAAATAATCAAAAACAACCATATTTAATATCAATTCCTAGAAATGAATTATTATTTTTTGGTGGAATTTGGAGGGAAGAAATAAGAGATAATAAAAAAATGAATGTTGTCTGTATCATTACTAAGGAAGCAAATGAAAACCTTTCCCATATACATAATAGAATGCCTCTTATTATGTCTCATAATGAGGGTCTTGATTTTCTTAATGATAATGAAAATGAATTTCTACATAAAAACAAAAGTATTATCGAGGATGATTTAGACTTTTATCCAGTATCAAAAATTGTAAATAATCCAAAAAATAATGATGAAAATTGCCTTAAGGAAATATCTTTATAATATTTAAATTTTTTTATCGCTTTTATAATATTAATCAAATATATAATTTTTCTTTAAATGAGCCATTTATTTTATAAACCTGCTAAATCTAGATTACACAGAAGTGAATTGGCAGTTCCAGGCTCTAATCCAAAGATGTTTGAAAAAGCATTAAAATCAAATGCCGATTATATTTTCTTAGATCTAGAAGATGCAGTATCTCCAAATGATAAAATTGATGCTAGAAGAAATGTTATTAATGCAATAAAAGAATATAATTGGAAAGAAGAAGGTAAAACAATCTCTATAAGAATTAACGGTTTGGATACACACTATATGTATCGTGATGTGATCGAAATTATAGAAGAAGTAGGTGATAGGGTTGATACATTATTAATTCCAAAAGTAGGCTCATCATCTGATGTATATATGGTCGATTGTATGCTTAATCAAATTGAGCAAAATAAAAAATTTGAAAATAGAATAGGTTTAGAATGTTTAATTGAAACAGCACTAGGAATGTCTAATATTCAATCAATTGCGACATCAAGTTCAAGACTAGAAGCATTACACTTTGGAGTTGCAGATTATGCAGCAAGTATGCGTGCAAGAACTGTAGTCATAGGAGGTTTAAATCCTGATTATCCTGGAGATCAATGGCATCATGGCTTATCAACTTTAGTAATGACCTGTAGATCATATGGCTTAAGAGCAATAGACGGACCTTTTGGTGACTTTAATGACAAAGAAGGATATCTTTATGCAGCAAAAAGAGCAGCAGCAATTGGTTTTGAGGGTAAATGGGCAATACATCCATCGCAAATAGATCTTGCTAATGAAGTTTTTTCTCCTCCAAAAGAAGAAATAGATAAAGCAAAAAGAATATTATTAGAATTAGAAAAAGCAGCTGCTGAAGGAAAGGGTGCTGCTCAGCTTGATGGAAGAATGATTGATGCTGCATCTGCAAGGATGGCTGAAAATATTGTAAATATAAATAAATTAATTGAGAGCAAGTAATGGATATACACGAATATCAAGCAAAAAAAATATTGTCTGATTTTGGCGTTAAAATTCCGACTGGTGGTATTGTTTATAGTCCAGAAAATGCAGAAAACAAAGCAAGAGAAATTGGGGGTTCAAAATGGGTTGTAAAAGCGCAAGTTCACTCAGGCGCTAGAGGTAAAGCGGGAGGAGTTATAATATGTAATTCTCCGTTAGAAGTTGCTGATGCAACTGATAAATTGTTAGGTAAAAAATTAATTACAAACCAAACTGGCCCAGAGGGTAAGATAATAAATAGAATTTATATTGAAGAAGCAACTGATATCAAACATGAGTTATATTTAGGTTTAGTGTTTGATAGATCTTCAGAAAGTATAATGGTTGTAGCTTCAACAGAAGGTGGAATGAGTGTCGAAGAAATTTCAAAAGAAAAACCTGAAACAATTATAAGATCTAAAATAGAAGTAGCAGTTGGTATTCAACAATTTCAAGCAAGAGAAATAGCTTTTGGTTTAGGAATTGAGTCCAAATTGATCTCAAGAGCTGCAAATACAATTATTGGTTGTTATAAAGCTTTTAGTGAGCTTGATGCAACAATGGTTGAAGTCAACCCATTAGTTGTATCACACCAAGATGAAATATTAGCATTAGATTGTAAAATGAGTTTTGATAATAATGCAATGTTTAGAAGAGATGAAATTGCGGAACTTAGAGATAAAACACAAGAGAATTCAAATGAAGTTTATGCTTCTGACAGAGGAATGAATTATGTAAGCTTAGATGGGAACATTGGTAATATTATTAATGGTGCAGGTTTAGCAATGGCTTCAATGGATATGATAAAACTTGCTGGCGGTGAACCTGCAAATTTTTTAGATGTTGGTGGAGGTGCTACACCTGAAAAAATAGTTAAAGCTTTTAAACTAATTTCTATGGATACAAAAGTTAAGGTAATTTTAGTTAATATCTTTGCAGGTATTAACAGATGTGATTGGGTTGCAGAAGGAATTGTTCAAGCTTTATCAAAAATTGAAATTAAACATCCTTTAGTTATACGTTTAGCTGGAACTAATGTTGAAAAGGGAAATGAAATACTTAAAAAAAGCAATATTAATTACATTGAAGCTTCAACTTTAGAAGATGCAGCAAATAAAGCAGTAAAGGCTCTTGTATAATTATGTCTATAATAATTCACAAAAATACAAAGATTTTAGTCCAAGGTTTCACTGGAAAAATTGGAAGTTTTCATGCTGAAGAAATGATTAAGTATGGTTCTAACGTTGTTGGCGGGGTAACACCTGGTAAGGGTGGTATGACTCATTTAAATCTTCCTGTTTTTAATACTGTTAAAGAAGCTGTAGATCAAACAGGTGCATCAACATCAATTTTATTTGTCCCACCAGCCTTTGCAGCAGACTCAGCAATGGAAGCTGCTGATGCAGGTATTAAAACTTGTGTGGCTATTACTGACGGTATTCCTTCTCATGATATGGTTAAAATAAAAAGATATATGAGAAGATATCCAAAAGATAAAAAAATGGGATTAGTAGGTCCGAATTGTGCAGGAATAATTAGTCCTGGCAAGTCTATGTTAGGTATTATGCCTGGTCATATTTACAAAGAGGGTAAAATAGGAATAGTAAGTAGATCTGGTACATTAGGATACGAAGCTGCACAACAACTTAAAGACTTGGAAATTGGTGTTTCAACAAGCGTGGGTATTGGAGGTGATCCAATAAATGGAAGTTCTTTTAGAGATATAATTGAAAAGTTTGAAAATGATGATGAAACAATTGCAGTTTTAATGATAGGTGAAATAGGCGGCCCACAAGAAGTTGAGGCTGGAAAATTTGCTAAAGAAAATATGAGTAAACCTGTAATTGCCTATATTGCTGGACTTACTGCACCTAAAGGTCGTGTAATGGGGCATGCTGGCGCTATTGTTTCAGCTTATGGTGAAAGTGCTATAGAAAAAGTAGAACTTCTTAAAGAGTGTGGAGTTACAATTTCCAAAAACCCTTCTGTAATGGGTGAAACTGTAAAAAAAGTATTAGTAGAAAATAATTTGAATTAATATAGTTAAAAAATAATGAAATTTTTATATAAAAATGAATTTTGGATGTTAATATTCTCTTTAGGTGTTCTTTATTGGCTATTTAATCCATCAGTCTTAACAACCTTAATTATGATTGTTCCACTACTATTAGCCGTTTCTTCACGTAAATAAAACTAAGTTTATTACTTACGAATGTAGAAACGTTATCGTATTTATAGTTAAAAAATGAAATTATATCTTATTAGGCATGCTGAGTCAGAAGCTAATGCTGCATCAGATTTAGATAATCCAACTTATTATTATGATGCAAGAATTACTCAAAGAGGAGTTGAGCAAGCAAAAAAATTAAATAATAGAATTAAAAATCTTAAATTTGATAAATATTTTTGTTCCCCTTTAACAAGAACATTAGAGACATTCTCTATTGTTTTTCCATCTAAAAAACCTGTAGTTGAACCATTAATAAGAGAACATTTGTACCACTCTTGTGATGTTGGAAGGCAACCAAAAAAATTAAAAAAAGAATTTAATGATTTTGATTTTAATAATTTAAATGATTTTTGGTGGAATAATAGCAAACCTATTAATGAAAAAAAAATTATACAAGAGTCTCATGATGATATCAAAATCAGATTAAAATCTTTTCTACTATCAATCAAAAATCTTAATTTAGAAAAGATTGCATTAGTCAGTCATGGTACTTTTTTAAGTCAAATAACTGAATATATGTTGGATAACTGTGAAGTATATGATTGTAAGTATAATGATGTATATGAAAAACTATTTTAATTTATACTTTTTAAATAAAATTCTAAAACATCTCATTTATTATTTTATTTAATTTTTGTATTACTCTATCAATTATTTTTTTTCCTATCAGAGCATTAGATTTTCTGGGATCTCCTATAATTCCACTTTTACTTAATTCCTTAGTTGTCCAAGCTTTCTTAATATTTTTCTCATAAGAGATAGTTTTAGATGATAAATAATCTGAAGATAATCCATGTTTAGAAATTTTAGATAACCTAACAAGGTTTGGAAATAAATATAACATAATAGATGTTTCAAATTCTCCACCATGATAACCAAAGTCCTTTTCTTTACTTGATATAATTCCTTTAAATTGATCAAATAAAAAATAAGTACCTTTTACAATATTTATCTTAAATTCTGATTTTAATTCTTTAGCAATAATATCCATATGGCTAATTTGCCCACCATGACTATTTAAAAGTAATATATTTTTAAATTTCAATCTACATACATTTTCTAAAATTGATAAAGAGTGTGAAATAAATTCCAATGAATCAATACTTATAGTTCCGTCAAAATCTGTATGTTCAGCGGCTGAACCAAAATATATTTCAGGCATTATTAAATATTTATTTGAATTATATTTTTTATTGAATTCTAATAATATTCCTTCAAGAATTTTTTTATCAGTATTTAATGGAAGATGTGGACCGTGTTGTTCTATTGATGAAAATGGGAAAATTAAAACTGTTTTTCTATTTAATTTTTTTATTTCATTAGTTGTTAATTCTTCCCAAAAGTTTGTTAGCATTTTTTTATTATACATTTATAAGTAAATTATGAAATCTTATTCTTTATGGATTGATAAAAAAAAACAAGCTAAAATTTATCAAAAAAAACTTGTTTACAATAAAAATAACAAAACAGTTTTAGTGAAAACTATATACTCAGGTATTAGTAAGGGAACTGAAAAACTAGTTTCATCTAAAAGTGTAGGAAAGGATCAATTTGAATTAATGAAAGCACCTTTCCAAGAAGGTTCTTTCAATTTGCCTATAAAATATGGTTATATAAATGTTGGAAATATTATTGATGGTCCAAAGAAATATATTAATAAAAAAATATTTAGTCTTTATCCTCATCAAGATTTGTATGAAATTCCTATTCAAAATTTAATTTTTCTACCAAAAGACAATTTACAAAAATATATTTTAACTGCAAATATGGAAACAGCAATTAATATCTTTTGGGATGCTCAATCTAAAAGTAATAATAAAATTTTAATTGTAGGTCTTGGTTCTGTAGGATTGTTAACTGCATTTTTTTTTAAAATTAATGGATATAAAAATATTTATGTTTTTGATATTAATAAAAATAAAAGAAAAATTGCCAATTATTTAGGATTAAATTTTATTGATATAAAAAAGATTGAGAAAATAGATGTAGCAATAAATACTACAGCTAATTATAGAGTTTTAAATTCTTTAATGGAAAAATTATCTATCGAAGGAAAAATAATAGAAGCTAGTTGGTATGGTAAAGATAAAGGAGAAGTTGCCTTAGGCGGTTATTTTCACTCTAAAAGATTAAAAATTATTAGCTCACAGGTATCTAGAATACCAAAATACATGAAAAATAAATATGATTTGAATGGGAGATTAAAATTAGCAATTAAATCTTTAAAAAATTCAAAATTAGAAAAATTAATTACTAGTGAAAGTAATTTTTTTGATTTAGAAAAAGATTACTATAAAATCCTTCAAAATAAGGATACAATAATGCATTTGATTAAATATTAATTATGTATTCTATAAAAGTAAGAGAAAATATTCTAATAGCTCATTCTTTACCTGGAGAGGTATTCGGACCAGCCCAAAATATGCATGGAGCTACATATTTAGTAGATGCTGAATTTTTCACTGATAAACTTAACAAATACAATATAATTATGGATTTAGGAATTGTATCTACAACATTAAAAGACATCCTTAAAATATATAATTATCAAAATTTAGATGAAATTGATGAATTTAAGGGAAAAATTACCTCAACAGAGTTTTTAGCAGAAGATATTTGTAATAAGATCTTGAATAGACTAAGAAATGAATTCTCTGAAGATTACAAATCATTAAAAAAAATTAAAATAACCTTGCAAGAATCAAATGTTGCATGGGCATCATATGAAAAAGAGGTTTTCTAAAAATAAACCTGATATTTATTTTGTTTATCCAGGTAATATTAATGCAAAAACTGGAGGATACATTTACGAGAAAAATATCCTAAAATATGCAAATTTAAACAATATACATATAAGAACAATTTCACTAAGTGAAAATTATCCTTTTCCTACAAATAACGATATAAAATATTTTCTAAAAATTTTGGATAAAATCAATCCTGACTCAAAAATTATTATAGACGGATTAGCTTTAGAAGGAATGTATTCAATTTTTAAAAAAATACTCACTTATAATGTTATCGCGTTAATACACCATCCTTTATATCTTGAATTTAAAGGACAAAGATCAAAAAAATTCTTAAGATTAGAAAAAGAAAATTTCAAAAAAATCAATAAATTTATTGTTACATCTAAAAATACAAAAAATTTATTAAAAAATAAATTCAAAGTACTAAATAATAAAATTTTTGTAGTTGAACCTGGTATAGAAAGACTTACAAAATATAATTTTAAAAATAATAATAAAGTACATCTTTTAACATGCGGAAGTATAATAAATAGAAAAAATTATCTTTTTTTATTAAAAGTTTTAAAACCTTTAGATAATTTTATTTTAGAAATTGTTGGTGATACTACAAGAGATATAGGTTATTACAAAATACTCAAAAAATTTATTTCTAAAAATTCAATGAACAGAAAAATAATATTCCATGGTACAATTTCAGATAGAAAGTTAGCTAAATTATATTCTAAAACAGATTGTTACATTTCGGTAAGTAAATATGAAGGTTTTGGTATGTCTTTAGCAAATGCATTAATAATTAAAAAGCCAATTATAACCTTTTTTACCGATACTATCTTAAATACACTAGGAAAAAAGGGTGTTATTTATTTTAAAAAATTTGAAGTAAATGAACTTAGAAATATAATTATTAATAATATATTAAATAAAAAAAATTTTAAAAAACTAAATATTAATATTCATAAAAATAAAAGATATCTTCTTACTCCTCTAGAGTCAGCTAAGAAATTTGTTAAATTAATCTAATATGCATGAATTTCAAAATAAATGGTTAAATCTTAGAGAAACTGTCGATAGAAATTCACGTAACAAAGAAATATTATATTTAATTAATAAATTTTTTAAAAATAAAAAAAATATTAGAATAGTTGATTTGGGTTCAGGCGCTGGATCTAATTATAGATTTCTTAAGTCGCGATTATTAAATTATCAATATTGGTTTTTTGTAGATATATCACATCAATCAACAAATTATTTTAAAAAAAATATACAATTATCATCTAAAATAAAAAAAACTAGTTTTAAGATTGTTGATGTAATTAATAATCTAGAAAAAATAAATTTTCATGATTATAATTTAGTTACAGGATCTGCTTTTTTAGATATTCTACCAAAAAAATGGTTTAAAAATTTTCATAAATTAAATGTTTATACGGAAATTGTCTACTTTGCCTTAAATTATAACGGAAATTTTAAATTTTTTCCAAAACACAAGGATGATAAAAAAATTCTTAATATTTTTAATAAAGATCAAAAATCAGATAAAGGAATAGGGGAAGTGGCCGTTGGACCAGATTGTACTGACTTAATAAATAAAGTATTTAAAAGAACTCACAAAACCTATGTTTTAAACTCTACATGGGATGTTAATAAAAATTATGAATTTCAAATTTATTTCTTAAATTTTTGTAGAGAAATAATTCAAAAAAATAAACTTAACTTAGATGATTGGTTAAAATTTCGTTTAAAATGTATTAAAGAAAAAAATTCTAGATTTATTCTAAATAACACAGATTTTTTAGCTATTAAGAAATAAATTCACAATAATTTCATTTTCTAATTCATTAAAATTATATTTTGGTCTAATAGCTTTATTGAGATTTGAAATTTCTTTTAAATTTAATGAATTAATTCCAGAGCCTATTAATATTGGGGCAATCATAAATTGAAGAATATCAATATATTTATTATTTATTAATTCTGAAATAGTTTTTGATCCTCCCTCTACTAAAATATTTTTATATTTAAGTTTTTTTAATTGTGTAATTAAGTTTTTGGTAAAATTTTTTTCTTTTAATCTTATTATTGTTGAATTATTCAATCTAATATTTTTATTACTTTTTGTAAAAATTATATTTTCATTTCCGTCATTAAATATTTTATATTTATTGTTTAGCGAAAGGCTGCCATCGATAATAATTCTTTTTGGATTTCTACCCTTTATTTTCCTTGTAGTTAATAAGGGATTATCTTTTTTAATAGTATTTGATCCTACAATAATAGCATCACTAATACTTCGTAAACAATGTAGATAAATAATACTCTTGTGATTATTTATGTAATGTGAATTACCATTATTTAATGCAATTCTACCATCAATACTTTGTCCTATTTGCGCTATAACTAATTTTTTATTTTTTCTTAGTATTGGTATAAGAATATTTAAGGTCGATTGATAAAATTTATTTACACTTATTTTATACTCTAGATTATTATTTTTTATGCAAAAATTACTTTTTCTTTTAGATGAATTAGAGATATTATTTTTTTCTACTAATAAATATAAATCACTGTTCCTATTAGAATTTTTTATTAAATTTAGTAAAATTCCTATATTTTTTGATGTAATCATTTGTTTTTATTTCAATTATATCTATATAAAGTTTTCATGAGTTTCAAATCTAATACAGGAACCATAATAGATAGGGCAATTAACGAACTTAGGACTGGAAGACCTTTAATTATTCAAAATAACAAGGAATACTGGATGTTCTTTAATATTGAGCATTCTCAAAGTAAAATTTTTAATCAATTTAATAAGCACTTAATAGATGAAAAATATCTTCTTATTACTAAACAAAAAGCTCAATCAATTTTTAATAAAAATATTAAAAGTAATATTTTTTTTGAGATAAATCCAAAAACAGATGTAAATCAAATTATAAATCTATTTATTAATCCTCTTAGCAACAATAAGGTAATTAAATTTACTAATATCAAAAAATTTAAGGCTAAAAATTTTCATAATGTTTGTATTGATCTTTCCAAAAATGCTAAAATGATACCATCACTAGTTTTTAAAAAAATTAATAAAAAACATTATAAAAATATAAATGAATTTGGATTTAAAAATGGAATTTTAATATTTGATTATAAAGATTTATTAAAACAAAATGAATTAATTTGTAAAAGTATTAAATTAGTTTCCAGTGCAAAAGTTCCACTTCCAAAAAATGAAAATTCTAATTTCAAAATATTTAAATCCTATATCGGTTCAGATAAACATGTAGCGATAATTGTTAATCCAAAAAAAATAAATAAAAAATCTGTTAATTTAAGAATTCATTCCGCTTGTTTTACAGGTGATATTTTTCATTCTTTAAAATGTGATTGTGGTGAACAATTAAATCAATCAATCAATTACATGGTCAGAAATAATGGTGGAATTATATTATATCTAGAACAAGAAGGTAGGGGAATAGGATTAGCTAATAAGATGAGAGCCTATTCTCTTCAAGCAAGGGGAATGGATACAATAGATGCAGATCATAATATTGGTTTTTTAGATGATGAAAGAGATTTTAATATTGCTGCTAGAATTCTTAAATTACTAAAAATAAATAAAGTTAATCTTATTACAAATAATAAAAATAAAATAAATTCAATTAAGAAAGCTGGAATTAAAGTCGAAAATCAAATAAATACAAAGCCTACTTTGAATAAATTTAATAAAAATTATTTTAAAACAAGAGTTAAAAAAGCCGGATATGGCCTTAAACTGGTGGTATAATTATGAAAAAAATTCCTAAGATAAAACTTCAATTAACAAACGACAATCTGTTTGATTCAACTAAATTAAAAAACAAAACCGTTTTATTTTTTTACCCTAAGGCATTAACTGGAGGATGTTCTGTAGAAGTTGCTGACTTTCAAAAATATTTGACAAAATTTAATAAACTTGGCTTTGATGTAATAGGAGCCTCTAAAGATACTGTTGATCGGAATAAAAATTTTTCTGATAAGTATAAATTGAAATACCCACTTGGTTCAGATGAAGGGAAAAACTGTGATAAACTTGGTATTTGGATAGAAAAATCTATGTACGGTAGAAAATATTTTGGGATAGATAGATCTACATTTGTAATTGATAAAAATGGAAAATTACTAAATTCTTGGAATAAGGTTAAAGTTAAAGGTCATGTTGAAGAAGTTTATAATTTTTGTAAGGACCAGTAAATTTTTATTTAATTTTTCCTATTTCTTTTTCTCTTTTTATTACAAATAATCCGCTTAATGTAATAATTATTGCACCTATAATCATATTGAATGTTGGAATTTCACTTAATATTAAGTAACCAAAAATCATACCAAATACAATGACACTATATCTTGCAGAAGCTGTTAATGAAAGTGGTGCATAAAAAACAGTTAATACAGAAAATAAATATCCGAATAAAACAAATATGCTAGAAACCAATATATAACTAATATCGTCAACACTAACATGATAGCCAAATAATATTGATCCTAACCCAGCAAACCCAGTTATCAATAAAGCTGATACAAATGTAATTTCAATACTATTTGATTTTGTTACTACGCCTTTTGTTGTTATATCTCTTAAAGTTAAAAAAATGGCAGCTAAAATGGGTAGCAGTAAAAGATAATTAAATTGAAAATTTTGTGGATTTATAACAACTAGTACACCTAAAAAGCCTATTATAACTGCACACCATCTTCTGACACCAACTTTTTCTCCTAAAAAAACAAAAGCAAAAATTGTTACAAAAAAAGGATTGGTCATTAAAAGTGGATAAACTTCTGAAATAGGCAGTAAAATTAAACCTAATAAAAAAAATAAAGCTGTCAAAACTTCATATAAACCCCTTATGTGAAAGCTTTTTATTGATAGTATCTTAATTAAATTCTTTTTCTCAAAGAATATTAAATATAATCCTAACAGACTGGATGTAACTAAACCTCTAAGAAAAATTACAGAGTATAATGAATTATCATTACCTATATTTTTTACAATAAGTTTGACAATTGTATCATTAATAGAGAATGATAATTGTCCAATTATCATAAAAAGAACACCTATCGTCCCAACTGAAAATAAAATCTTGCTTTTCATAATAAAAAAAAATATTTAACTGATATGTTACAAAGAAATACTTCTAGTCATTTATATGGATTTACTGATTTAAAGTCATTAAATGAAAGAGGTCCGTTAGTTATTTCTTATGGAAAAGGAATATATGTTTACGATACTAAGGGTAGTAAATATCTAGATGGAAATTCAGGTCTATGGAATCAGTGTGCTGGTTTTGATCATCCGGGATTAATTGAAGTTGCAAAAAAACAGTATGAAAAATTTGCAGGCTATCATTCTTTATTTGGAAGATTATCAGAAGAAACACTACAGCTGTCTGAAAAGATTATTGAAGTATCACCATTTGACCAAGGTCGTGTATTCTTTTGTAATTCAGGATCTGAAGCAAATGATACCATGGTTAAAATGTTATGGATGTTAAATGCAAGAATAGGGAAACCAAATAGACGAAAAATTATCACAAGAATTAATGGATATCACGGAGTTACATTAGGAGCTTCTTCAATGACAGCCAAACCATACAATAAAGAGTTTGGTTTACCTTCTGAAGAATTTATACACATTGAATGTCCTCATTATTGGAAATATGGATTAGAGAATGAAACGGAAGAAGAATTTTCCCTTAGGATGGCGAAAAATTTAGAAGAAAAAATCATTGCAGAAGATCCAGAAACTATCGCAGGATTTGTTGCAGAACCTGTTCAAGGTGCTGGTGGCTGTATACCACCTTCAAAATCTTATTTTGATTTAGTTCAGCCTATATTAAAAAAATATAATATTCCTTTTATAGCAGATGAAGTAATTTGCGGATTTGGTAGAACTGGAAATTTATGGGGCTGTGATACATATAATATCAAACCAGATATAATTATTTCATCTAAATGTTTAACAGCTGGATACTTTCCTATGGGGGCAGTAATAGTTAATAAAGAATTTTCAGATAAATTTGTTGAAGTATCAGAAGAAGCAGAGGAATTTCCACATGGTTTTACAGCTGGTGGTCATCCTGTGGGATGTGCAATTGCTTTGAAAGCAATAGATGTAATTATGAATGAGGGTTTATTAGATAATGTTAAATTGATAGAACCCTATTTCTTTGAAAGATTAAATGAATTTAATGATTATGAACACATTGGAGAAACTAGAGGTATAGGTCTTATGGCTGCATTAGAAATGGTAAAAAATAAAGATACAAAAGAACCATTTGAAGGTCATCTTAACATGGGAGATAAAGTTGCTAATTTATCAATTGATAATGGATTAATTTGCAGACCTTTAGGTCCTGCAATTGTTTTATGTCCTCAATTTATAATTACTAAAAATCAAATTGATGAAATATTTGATTCTCTTCATAAAACTATAAGGCAAGTTTTTAATTAAGTTTCGTATTTAACTATAAAACCTGAATATTTAACATTACTAATTATACTATTAGGAATAACCCCTTCAACTAGAGCTAGTGATGGCCCATCTTTAGCTTTTTCAGTAATAGATAATATACTTTGCATATCTCCTTGAATTATGGCTTCTACCTCATCTTTACTTTCTTTATTTTGAATATATCCATTTAACCCTAAAGATATTGCTAAATCACTAAACCAATGTCTAAAACCTACTCCCTGAACTTTTCCTTTAATAATAAGTCGATAAGTTTTTATTTCATTTGTATTCATTGAAGTATCAATATAAGTACTTTTTTTTATCATACAATCCTTCAATTTGTTATATGAAAAAAAGTATAATTTATTCTTCAATTCTTTTATTTTTTGCAGGAATTTTTTTTGTAACAAATGATGCAATAATAAACTATCTATCCCAAACTGATGTAAAATTTTATCATTTTATCTTTTATGGAATACCCATTTATTTATGTTTCCCATTATATTTATTTATTAATGGAACTTTAAAAAATAATATAAAATGCACTAATTATTTTCCGCCTATTTTCAGAGGTTTTTTAAATATTCCTCTGCCATTTATTGCTTTTATAACACTTGAACAAATTAAACTTCCAGAATTTACAACATTAAATATGACTGCCCCATTGATGGGAACAATATTTGCTATTTTTTTACTAAATGAAAAATTAAATTTTTTAACATACATATCCTTGTTCATTGGTTTTTTAGGTGTGCTATTCGTTATACAACCGGGATTTGAAAGTTTTAATATTTATTACCTAATTGTGCTTATTGGGGTATTATTAATTACAATTACAACATTTATTGTAAATAAATATAATCATGTAACTACAAACATTGGGTATTTTCTTTATGGCGGTTTCTTTGTTCACTTTATTTCAATACCTTTATTTTTAATTAATCCATTAAAAGTAACCTTGCTTGAATTTATTTTAATTTCAACTGCTGCATTATTTATTAATTCAGCAATGTTTTTTGCAACTACTGCTTTTAAGATTGCTCAAAAACATTATGCATCAGTATTTAGTTTAGTTTACCTCCAGGTATTATGGTCATCATTAGTTGGAATATTTATATTTAATGAATATATGAATTTATATGCTTATATTGGAGCAATATTTATAGTTTTAAGTGGAATTGTTTCATTACCTTCACAAATAAAACAATTAAAGGAAGCAAATTAATGTATAAAATCTTATTATTTTTATTTCTTTTCTTTTTTAGTTATAAATCTTTTTCTAACGAAGTTAAGATCTTAAATGAAACCATTGGCAATGGTATAGAAGTAAAAAATCATTCAAAATTATCTGTCCATTACATCGGTAGACTCGAGGATAATACTGTTTTTGATAGTTCATATGATAGGGGGCAATTTTTTGATTTTCAAATAGGTGTAAGAAAAGTAATTCTAGGTTGGGAAACTGGGCTACTAGGAATGAGAGAAGGTGGAAAAAGAACAATATTTATTCCTTATCAATTGGCTTATGGAGAAAGTGGTGCAGGAAATTTAATTCCACCAAAATCAAATCTTATTTTTGATATTGAAGTAATAAAAGTAATTCCACCTGGGTATAAGGAAATCGATGGAAACCAATTAAAATTAGCGATGACTGATGATTTTAAAATTATAGATATTAGAAATGAAGATCAAATAACTAATAAAAATAAAATACCAGGTGCAATACAGATAACAGCATTTGATAAAAATGGTAATTTTTTCCCAGATTTTTTTGAAAAGTATAAAGAAAATGTTCAAATAGGAGAGAAAGTTATTTTTATAAGCCAAAAGGGAGACATATCTTCAATTTTAGCTAATGGATTTGTTGAGCAGCTTAATCAAGATAATATTTATCATTTAAAGGACGGTGTATCAGGTTTAGAAAAAATAAATTTTGATTTTGAGTAAATTAAAAATCTATTTTTCTATTATTTTCAGCTGCATAATTAATGATAAATTGCCATGCTGATCTACCCGTTCTATTACCTCTTTGCAAACTCCATTTAATCGCTTCTTTTTTAGTATTTTCATTAAAAGGAAGTTTAAATTTTTCACAATACTTTAAAATTATATTAACAAAATCATTTTGAGAAATATTGTGAAAGCCAATCCATAAACCAAAACGATCACTTAAACTTATTTTTTCTTCAACACTTTCATCTGTATGAATAGCAGAGGATCTTTCATTTTCTATCATATCTCTAGGCATTAAATGTCTTCTATTTGAAGTTACATAAAGAACAATATTTTTAGGTTGATTTTGTATACTTCCATCTAATGTTGACTTAATTATTTTGTAATCACTATCTATTTTTTCAAATGATAAATCATCAATAAAAATAATAAAATTATAATTCTTTAAATTTGCATATTTTTCATAAATAACTTCTATATCAAATATATTATTTTTATTTAATTGTATTAATTTTAAATTTTTATTTATTTTATTTATTTCATAAAAAACTGATTTAATTAGTGAACTTTTACCATTACCCCTTGATCCCCATAACAAGGCATTATTTGTAAAATTTCCTTTAGCAAAATTTATTGTATTATCATAAATAGTTTTCTTTTGTCTTTCTATTCCTATTAAAAGATCAAGATCTAAAAATCTAAAATGAGACATTATTTTAAGGTTTTTTATTTTGCTATCCCAAATAAATGCTTTTCCTTTTGAGAGTGTAAGATTTAATAAAAAATTGCTTAAAAACATTATAAATACTTTATTTGATTTTTCTTATTACACAGTATAATAAATCACTCAAATTAAATCATCATAGGTACTATTATGGAAGCATTTGGAACATTTTTACCACTTATTTTAATATTTGTAGTTTTTTATTTTTTATTAATCAGACCACAGCAAAGAAAAGTTAAACAGCATAAAGAAATGTTATCTAATCTCAAAAGAGGCGATAAAATAGTAACTTCAGGTGGAATTATCGGAACTATAAATAAGGTAGCTGATAATAGGGAATTAACATTAGAAGTTGCTGAAAATGTTGAAATAAAAATTGCATCCGGAATGGTTGCAGATTTATATGCAATGCCAGAAGTTCAAAAAAAAGAACCACCAAAAGAAGAGAATAAAAGTAAATCTAGCTTTTCTTTATTTTCTAGAAAAAAATAAATTTTTTTATTAATGAAAAATTATCCCATCTGGAAATCATTTACAGTAATATCATTAGTCTTATTAGGAATAATTTTTGCAATTCCTTCAATTATTTATGATGAAAATTCAGAAAATTGGTTTTTAAAAAATAAGATTAATTTAGGTTTGGACTTACAAGGTGGATCATACTTATTATTAGAAGTTCAACTAGATGTTTTATATAAAGAAGAATTAGATAATTTTGTTGATAGTATTCGTTTGATATCAAGAGATGAATCAGTAAAAATTGAAAAAATTGATATTCAAGAAAATGAAGTTGTTGTTTTTTTTTCTAACAAAGAGAAGATAAAAGATATTAGAGATAGTTTCTTTCAAATGTACAGAGGAGTTTCCTTACAAATTAGTAATAATAGACTTAGTATCAAGTTAAATGATGAATATAGAAAAATTATTCAAGATTCAGCAATTAAGCAATCACTTGAAATTGTTAGAAAAAGAATTGATGAATCTGGAACTAAAGAACCTTTAATACAAAGATCTGGTAAAAAAAGAATACTTTTACAATTACCAGGAGTTAAAGACCCTGAAAGAATTAAAGATTTATTAGGTAAAACTGCAAAATTAACTTTTCACATAGTTGATAATGAGAATACTTCAGCTCTTCAAAATAATTTAGCACCTTTTGGAAAAATTATTGTTCCAGACATGTATGATGAAAATACAAAATATTTATTAGATAAAAGAGCAGTCGTAGGTGGAGAAAATTTAGTAGATGCAAAGGGTTCTTTTGATCAAACAGAAGGTCATGCAGTTTCATTCCGTTTTGATACAGAAGGTGCTCAAAAATTTGGTAAAGTCACAACAAATAATATTGGTAACAATCTTGCTGTTGTATTAGATGGTGTTGTAATTACAGCTCCAAGAATTAGTAGTGCTATTACAGGAGGCTCTGGTATCATAACTGGAAATTTTAATGCTCAAGAAGCATCTGATTTAGCTGTTTTATTAAGAGCCGGTGCTTTGCCAGCACCCTTAGAAATAGTTGAAGAAAGATCGGTAGGTGCTGGTTTAGGTGCAGACTCTATAGCTGCTGGTCAAATAGCTGCTATAATTGGTATGGTTTTAGTATGTATATTTATGATACTCATCTATGGAATTTTTGGTGCGCTTGCTAATGTTTCATTAATAGTAAATCTATTTATAATTATTTCATTATTAGGCACAATTGGTGCAACATTAACATTGCCTGGTATAGCTGGAATTGTATTAACAATTGGTATGGCGGTAGATGCAAATGTTCTAATTTTTGAAAGAATTAAAGAAGAAAGTTTAAAACAAACAAAAGTATTTCAGATTGTAAAAAATGGTTTTGATAGAGCTATGTCAACAATACTTGATGCAAATATTACTACTCTTATTGCTGCTGTTTTACTGTTTGCATTTGGTTCTGGTCCAATAAGAGGTTTTTCAATTACACTTTCTTTGGGTGTAATAGCATCAATGTTCACTGCTTTAATGCTTACAAATTTTTTAGTATATTTATACTTATCAATTTCAAATAAAAAGGAATTAAAACTATAATGTTTGGTTTAAATAAAATTATTCCTGTTGAGCCTAATATTAATTTTTTAGGTTTAAGAAGAAATTTCTTAATTTTTTCTATTTTAGCAATGCTAATTTCAATTGTTTTATTGAGTATAAAAGGTTTAAATCTAGGTATTGATTTTAAAGGAGGTACTTTAATCGAGGTTAGTACTAAAAATACTTCAATTGGAGAATTAAGAGATATTTTATCTTCTTCGTATAGTGATGTATCTTTACAAGAATTTGGTAATGAAGATATTATTTTAATTAGGCTTCAAAATAAAAGTAATCAAGAAAGTATAGAAACTGTTAATTCTGTTAAAAATTTAATTCAAGATAAAGTTGTTGAGTTTAGGAGATCTGAATTTGTAGGGCCCACAATTAGTTCTGAGCTATTGCTTCGAGGTTTTCAAGCAGTCTCCTTTGCATTAATTGCTATTTTAATCTACATTTGGTTGCGTTTTGAATGGCAATTTGGTTTCGGAGCAGTTGTAGCATTAACTCATGATGTATTATTTACTCTTGGATTACTGTCTATTTTAAATGTAGAATTTTCTCTTGCAACAATAGCTGCAATTCTAACAATTGCTGGTTATTCCATTAATGATACAGTTGTAATATTTGATAGAGTTCGTGAAAATTTAAGAAAATATAAAAAGTTAGAGTTAGTAGATCTTTTTAATTTATCAGTTAATAATACTTTATCCAGAACTATAATGACAAGTTTAACTACACTTCTTGCATTAGTATCTTTATTTATTTTTGGAGGAGAGGTTATTAGACCTTTTGCATTAACAATGATTATAGGTGTAATAATCGGAACATATTCATCTGTTTTTATTGCGGTCCCAACTTTATTAATTTTTAAGTTTAGACCGCAAGATGAAGATGATTAAGCGTTATTTAAGTTTTCTGTAACTTTTTCCCAATTAACTAAATTATCAATAAAAGCTTTTAAATAATCAGGTCTTCTGTTTCTATAATCAACATAATATGAGTGTTCCCAAACATCACATCCAAGCAGAGGAGTGTGACCATGTACGATTGGGTTTTCTCCATTTGGTGTTTTAGTAATTTCTAATTTTCCATTATTTAGAACTAACCAACACCAACCTGATCCAAATTGACCAATACCAGCATTTATAAAATCTTCTTTCATTTTTTCAATTGAACCAATATCTGAAACTATCTTGTTTTCAAGCTCAGAGGGTATTTTCCCATCTGGATTATTTTTCATCACTTCCCAAAAATGAACATGATTTATATGTTGTGCCACATTGTTGAATACCGGAGCATTTTTTTGATAAGAGTTAATAACAATATCATTAACGTTATCATCTCCAATTTTTTGTTCTTTAATAAACTTATTTCCATTAGTAATGTAAGCCATGTGGTGCTTATCATGATGCAACTCTAAAGTTTCAGCCGACATATACGGCATTAGAGCATCTTTACTGTAGGGTAGATCTGGTAACTCTAGATTTATCATTTTATTTCCTTTGATTTATAAAATTTTCTTTAAAAATTCACCTGTAAAGCTTTTTTTATTATTTGCAATATCTTCGGGGGTGCCAGTTCCAACAATTTGACCGCCATTTACACCTCCTAGAGGACCCAGATCAATTATATGATCAGCTGTTTTAATAACATCAAGATTATGCTCAATAACGATTACAGTATTACCTTCATCAACAAGTGTATGAAGAATTTTAAGTAATTTTTTAACATCATCAAAATGAAGACCGGTTGTTGGTTCATCTAGAATATATAGTGTTTTTCCTGTCGATCTTTTTGATAATTCTTTTGATAATTTTATTCTTTGTGCTTCTCCGCCTGACAAAGTAGTAGCTGATTGACCTATTTTTATATAATCTAATCCCACATCCATTAAAGTTTGTAATTTTTGTTTTATTGCAGGAATTTTATCAAAAAATTTATAACCTTCCTCAACAGTCATTTCTAAAACATCAGAAATAGATTTATCTTTATATTTTACTTCTAAAGTCTCTCTATTGTACCTTTTACCTTTGCAGATATCACACTCGACATAAACATCAGCTAAAAAATGCATTTCTATTTTTTTTACCCCATCACCTTCACATGATTCACATCTACCACCCTTAACGTTAAATGAAAAACGACCTGGTTTATAGCCTCTAGCACTTGATTCATTTAAATTTGCAAACCAATCTCTTATTGGAGTAAAGCATCCTGTATATGTTGCTGGGTTGGATCGCGGTGTTCTTCCAATAGGAGATTGATCAATATCAATTACTTTATCTATATGGTTAATACCTTTAAAGTTAAAACGACTTTCATCTTTATTTAATGATTTATTGAAATACTCATCTAATCTTTGGTACAATGTATCAATGATCAATGAAGATTTACCACTTCCAGATACACCCGTAACAGAAATAAAATTTCCTAAAGGTAAAGTGATATTAAGATTATCTAAGTTGTTTGTTTTTATTTTATTAAGTTTAAAAACTTTATTTTTATTGAATTTTCTTCGATTTTTTGGAACTTCTATTTCTAAGGATTTGTTCAAATACTTTGCTGTCAAACTTTTATTATTTTTTAGGATTTTTTTAAGTCCTCCCTCTGCAATAATGTGACCTCCATTAACTCCCGCTTTAACACCAATATCAATTATATGATCAGACTGTCTAATTGCATCCTCATCATGCTCAACAACAATTACTGTATTTCCTAAATCTCTTAATCTAAATAAAGTTTCAATTAGTTGTTGATTATCTTTTTGATGTAATCCAATTGATGGTTCATCCAAAACATATAAAACTCCTGTTAAACCTGAACCAATTTGACTAGCTAATCTGATTCTTTGACTTTCACCTCCAGATAAAGTTTTACTAGCTCTTGCCAATGATAAATAATCTAAACCAACTCTATTTAAAAAAACTAATCTATCTTTTATTTCTTTAATAACTCCTTCAGCAATTTTTTTATTATTTTTATCGAGTTTACTTTCAAGTGATGAAAACCAGTGTAAACATTCGCTAATTGATTTTTTAGTAATATTACCAATATGATTTTCATCAATTCTTACGGCTAAAGCTTTCTCGTTAAGACGGAAACCATTGCAAACTTCACAGTCTCTTTCAGATAAATATTTTTCTAATTCATACTGAAGCCACCATCTCTCAGTTTCCTCATATTTTCGATCAATAAAGTTAATTATTCCCTCAAAATCATATAAAAAATTTAATTCACTATTCTCATCTCCATAAAGAATTATATTTTTAACTTTTTTTGGAATTTCACTCCATGGAACATTTTTCTTAACTTTGAATTGTTTTAAAATTTTATCTATTGTTTCAACAAAATATTTTTTTTGATAACCAAATACTTTTGTTTCCCATGGTTTAATAGCTCCATCAGAAATTGACCTAGTCTCATCTGGCACAATCTTGTATTCGTCAAAATATTTTTCAACTCCTAATCCATCACACTCAGTACATGCACCTTGTGGTGCATTAAAACTAAATAGTCGAGGTTCAATTTCTTCGATACTAAATCCAGATACAGGACATGCAAATTTTGATGAAAATACAGATATTTTATTTGTATCCAAATTTTCTAAATATAACAAACCATCTGATAGTGTTAGTGCAACTTCTATACTTTCACTTAATCTTTGCTGAATATTTTTTTTTACAACAAGACGATCAATTACAACATCAATATTGTGTTTAAAATTCTTTTTTAGTGAAGGCACTTCATCAATATCATATACAACATTATCAACTTTGAGACGTTGATAACCTCTTTTTTTTAAATCTTCGATTTCTTTTCGATATTCACCTTTTCTATCCCTAACTATTGGAGATAAAATATAAATTCTCTTATCAATATTATTTTTAATTATAAGATCAGTCATTTCACTTACTGATTGTGATTTAATTGGTTTTCCTGTTGTTGGAGAGTACGGAACGCCGACTCTAGCATATAAAACTCTAAGGTAATCATAAATTTCAGTAACAGTTCCAACAGTGCTTCTTGGATTTTTTTGTGTTGTTTTCTGCTCAATAGAAATAGCTGGAGATAGACCGTCAATACTATCTACATCAGGTTTATTCATCATTTGAAGAAATTGTCTTGCATATGCAGAAAGACTTTCAACATATTTTCTTTGTCCCTCAGAATAAATTGTATCAAATGCTAATGTTGATTTTCCTGAGCCACTTACACCAGTTATTACGACGAGTTTATTTTTTGGTATTTCTAAGTTGATGTTTTTAAGATTGTGCTCTCTTGCACCTTTTATAACAATTTTATCTAAATTCATGAATATTAGTGTTATCTAATAACGTTAATATGTTATATGGATATATATAGAAATCTTATGGTTGGTAGTGTTAATAAAACAATTTTATTAGGAAACTTGGGAAGAGATCCTGAGATTAGGTCTATGCAATCTGGAGCAAAAATGGCTTCATTTTCAATTGCAACATCAAAAAGATGGAAAGATAGAAACACTCAAGAACAAAAAGAAAAAACATCTTGGCATAACATTGTAGTTTTTGGTGACGGTTTAGTTGATATAGTAGAAAAATATGTAAAAAAAGGATCTAAAATTTATGTTGAAGGAGAGCTTCAAACAAGGAAATGGCAAGATAAAGATGGAAATGATAGATACACTACAGAAGTAATTTTACAGGGATATAATTGTAATTTAACCCTCTTAGACAACAGAAATAGTAATTCTCAGGTATCAGATAATTCACAAGAAATGGATCAATCTAAGCCAATTGAAGACAATTCTTTTGGAAACCAATCAGGTGATTCTGATGATTTAGATGAAGATATTCCTTTTTAATTTTTTATATTAGAAATTATTGCTTAATTACTGAAAAATAAAATTTTTTTAATATAATTTAATCATTTATTTATATTGGTTTAAATTGTCCTTTTTGATATAAAAAAAACTTAATTTTTCTTAGAAAACTTGGATTTTTTTAGTGACTGACGATATAGATACATCAAATAATGACAACCAAGAACCTACTAATATACCTTCAGTAAGTTTAGAGCAAGAAATGCAGAAATCCTATCTGGATTATGCAATGTCTGTAATAGTTAGTAGGGCACTTCCAGACTGTAGAGATGGCTTAAAACCAGTTCACAGAAGAATATTGTACTCTATGAGTGAATCAGGGTACAATTTTAATAAACCGTACAAAAAATCTGCAAGAATAGTGGGTGATGTAATGGGTAAATATCATCCTCACGGAGACTCAGCTATTTACAATTCTATGGTCAGAATGGCACAAGATTTTTCTATGCGATTAGAGTTAGTTGATGGTCAAGGGAATTTTGGATCTTTGGATGGAGACCCTCCTGCAGCAATGAGATACACAGAAGCACGACTTGCTAAAGTATCCGAGAAGCTTGTTGAAGATATTGATAAAAACACCGTTTCGTTTCAACCTAATTATGACGACACAACAAAAGAACCATCAGTTTTGCCATCTCAATTTCCAAATCTTTTAGTTAATGGTGCATCGGGAATTGCAGTTGGAATGGCGACTAATATTGCCCCACATAACTTAGGAGAAGTAATAGATGCATCTTTATATCTTATTAAAAACCCAGAATGTAATATCTCAGATCTTCAAAAATATATTTTTGGTCCTGATTTTCCAACAGGAGGTCAAATAATTGGTAAAAAAGGAATAACTGATGCTTTTGAAACTGGAAAAGGAGGATGTGTAGTTAGATCGAAGACTAGTATTGAAAATTTTAAAAAGGATCGAGAGGCAATTATTCTCCATGAAATACCTTACCAGGTTAATAAATCAAAATTATTAGAAAGGATTGCAGAAATTGTAAAAAATGGAATTGTTGAAGGAATTTCAGACTTAAGAGATGAGTCAGATAGAAACGGCGTTAGGGTTGTGATAGAATTAAAAAAAGATGTAGACTCAAATATTATTCTAAATCAATTATATAAACATACTTTAATTCAAACGACATTCAATTCTAATATGCTTGCTTTAAATAAAGGTAAGCCTGAACAAATGAATTTAAAAGAAATTTTATCTTCATTTTTAGATTTCAGAGAAGAAGTAGTTATAAAAAGAACATTATTTGACCTTAATAAAGCTAGAGAAAAAGCTCATATTTTAGTTGGATTGGTTGTTACTAATGAGCATATTGATGAAATTATAGAATTAATAAAAAGTTCAAAAGATACAAAAGAAGCAAAAGAAAAATTAATTAAAAAGAAATGGAAAGTATCTAAACAAAATCTTAATTTTATTAAATTAGTTGAGGATGATACTGTAGAGTTAAAAAGCAACACTTTTAATTTTTCTGATGTACAGTCTAAAGCTATTTTAGAGCTAAGATTACAAAAATTAACTGCTTTAGAAAGAGAAGATATACAAAAAGACTTAGAAAGTTTAATTTTAGAAATTAAAAATTACTTATCTATACTTAATTCAAGAGATATTCTTTTAAAAGAAATAGAAAATGAATTAACTGAAATAAAAAAAGAATTTGCAACTGAAAGACGCAGTGAAATTATTGATCAAGAATATGAGCAAATAGATGATTTAAGGTATATTCAACAAGAAGATATAGTTTTAACTATTTCTAATAATGGATACATAAAAAGATCGCTATTATCTAATTATCGTTCCCAAAAAAGAGGAGGAAAAGGAAAAACTGGTATGTCAACAAGGGAAGAAGATTTTGTTAAAGAAATTCACTTTGCAGATACTCATACTAAACTTTTAGTTTTTTCATCATTAGGAAAAGTTTATTCTCTAAAATCACATGATGTTCCTGAAGCTAGTTTAAAGGCAAGAGGAAAACCTATAGTAAATCTACTTCCATTTAAATCTTCTGAAAAAATATCTACATTCCTTCCATTACCTCTCGATGAAAATCAATGGGATAAGTTCTATGTTATTTTTGCAACAAAAAATGGAATGGTTAGAAAAAATAAATTAATTGATGTTGCAAAAAGTGGAAAAAGAGAATTGAGGGACTCAGGAAAAGTATCTATTAAACTTGATGAAAAAGATGAACTAATTGGTGTTAAGCTTTGTACTGTAGATGATGATATTTTACTTTCTTCATCAAATGGAAAATGTTTACGTTTTCCAGTTGAAAAATTAAGATTATTTTCTGGTTTAAATTCATCAGGTGTGAGAGGTATTAAATTAGATAAGGGTAATAGTATTATTTCTCTAGCAATCTTGAAACACTCAGTGATAGATATGAGCATTCGACAAGAATACTTAAGAGCAGCATCTGAAAGTAGGAAAGAAACCTCATCTCTTAAAAATGGATTTGAAGAATTAAATAAAAATGAAGAATTTCTATTAGCTATAACATCAAAGGGTTTTGGAAAAAGATCATCCGCTTATGAATATAGAATTTCAAATAGAGGAGGAAAAGGTATAACTGGCATAATGACATCTGAAAAAAATGGAGAAGTTGTTGATTGTTTTGTTGTTCAGAACAATGATGAAATTATTCTTGTTAGTGACAAAGGTCAAATTATTAGAGTTAATGTAAATCAAATTAGAATAGCAGGTAGATCCACCAAAGGTGTAAGTATTTTTAAGATACCTGAAAGTGATAGAATTGTTTCTGTTTCTAGAATACAAGAATTTGAAAATGATTAAAAAAATTGGAATATATCCTGGTACTTTTGATCCTATGACTGCAGGTCATATGGACATAATCAAAAGATCATTAAGAATAGTAGACAATTTAGTAATAGCTGTTGCTAATAATATTAACAAAGATTCATTATTTAGTGTTCAAGAAAGAATTAATATTATCAAAAGTGATGTCAGTTCTGTAAATGAATTAAATTCGAAAATTAATGTTAAGGAGTTATCAGGATTACTTACAAATTTTGCTAAAGATCAAAATGCCACATGTATAATACGAGGTTTACGAGCAGTATCTGATTTTGAGTATGAATTTCAAATGACAGGTATGAACTACCAACTTAATCCTGATATTGAAACAATATTTCTTATGACTTCTGAAAAAAACTCATTCATTTCATCAAATTTTGTTAAAGAAGTCCACAAACTAGGCGGGGATGTTTCAAAATTTGTTTCTAAAAATACTTTAGAACAACTTAATAAAAAAAACTCTTAGTTAATCACTTGCGCTTACAATATTTGAACTATATAGAATACACATTCGATGGGCCCTTAGCTCAGTTGGTAGAGCAATTCCCTTTTAAGGAATGGGTCGCAGGTTCGAATCCTGCAGGGCTCACCATCCAAAATGAAAAAAGCAAAAATAAAAAATATATCATCTGGTATTGAGAAAAACTGCGATATTTTAAGAAAAAACGACAACATTCTTGAAGTAGTTCTAGAAGGAACAACAATAAAAATATTACTTAAGAAAAAGATTAATAAATATATTGGTTATTTTAAAGAAATGGAATTTGAGTCTGACGGTTAATTTTTATTCCTAATATTTAATTCATTTTCATAATCAATTTGTACTTGCTTTAAAATTTCTTTCTTTGTTTTTACTTTACCTTTACCTACACCAGGGCAATTTTTAGCAATATCGTTATTCCAAGTTTTTGTATTCATATTTTCAGGCCAAAAAGGCCAAGTTCTACACTGTATAGGTCTTGATTTATAAACAGTGCATTTGTTATCTTTCAAAAATATGCAATTTCCATTATTTTTTTTTAGTTCCTTTAAGTGAATGAAACCATCAGTTTTTTGACAATAGTTTTTTACAAAGTTTTGTTCTGTCATTTTAAATCCATCTGACAATTTTTTAATATCTTTCTTACTTAAATAAACAAAACCATAGGTACCTCTTGAAACACAACAATTTCCAGAACCCTGGCATTCAAATCTAATACCTTTTTCTATATCCATAAATATTATCCAGCAGTAAGTGTTAAAATTGCTGCATCTCTTTCTTGAAGATACAATAAGTTTCGAAGATTTTCTCCTTCTATGTTTTCTAATTTTGGATTTTTGGATAATATATCTTCTACCATAATTTTCGCATCTTCTAATAAATCGTAATCAAAACTAAGGTCAGCTACATAAAAAGATGGGCTACCAGATTGTTTTTTTCCTAAAATTTCTCCTGGTCCTCTTATTTTTAGATCCTCTTCAGCGATTTTAAAACCATCATTTGTTTGCTTCATTATATCAATTCTTTGTTTTGAAATTTCCCCAATATTATCTTTATGTAAAAGTATGCAATATGATTGAATATCATTTCTACCAACACGACCTCTCAATTGATGAAGTTGAGCTAAACCGAATCTTTCTGCATGCTCAATGACAATTGTTGTAGCAGAGGGAATATCTACACCAACTTCAATAACTGTTGTTGAAACTAAAATTCTATAATCCTCATTTTTAAACTTTGTCATTATTTCTTCTTTTTCTATTTCACTTAAACGTCCATGCATCAAAAGAACTTTATTTTTGAAATATTTTTTTAAAATTTTGTATCTTTCCTCTGCAGCTTTTAGATCCAATTCTTCAGATTCTTCTATTAAAGGACATACCCAGTAAAATTTAGAAGATGAATTTTTAATTTTTTCATTTATTCTATCAATAAGTTGATTTTCTTTTTTTAATGACAAAGAGCTAGTAATAATTGGTTTACGACCTAAAGGTTTTTCAATTAATTTACTCTCTTTCATATCTCCATATGCTGCTAAAGTTAATGTTCTTGGAATGGGAGTCGCACTCATTACTAAAATATTTGGTTTATGATTTTTATGATTAAATACCATTCTTTGATAAACTCCAAATCTATGTTGCTCATCAATAACTGCTAAACCTAAATTATTAAATTTTATAGTATCTTGTATTAAAGCATGTGTCCCAATTATAATATCTGCTTTTCCCTTTGCAATTTGATCTAATTTTTCTTTCCTTTCCTTACCCTTATCCTTTCCTGTAAGAACAAGCACATTTATTTTTGAATTTTTTAATAAATTTAGAATATTTTCATAATGCTGAAATGCAAGAATTGTAGTAGGCACCATTAAAGCAGATTGAAAATTACTTTCAAATACTTTTATCATTGATATTAAAGCAACAATAGTTTTTCCAGACCCAACATCTCCTTGCAACAATCTGATCATTTGATTAGAGCTTCCTAGGTCCTGAAGTATTTCTTTGATTACATTATTTTGTGAATTTGTGAGTTGAAAATTTAAATTACTATAAAATTTATTTAACGTTTTATTTTCACTAGTAATTTTAAGGCCTTTTTTCTTTTGATTAAAATTTCTCATTATGCCTATAGCTAATTGATGAGATAATAATTCATCAAATGCTAGTCTTCTTCTGAGCAAATTTTTATTTTTTATATTATTATCACTTGGATTATGAAGATTTTTAACTACTTCACTCCATCGTTTAAATTTATATTTATTTAATATTGAATTTTCTATCCATTCATTAAAATTTGGTAAATTATTTAATATTTGATCGGTTAATTTATTCATTATTTTTTGATTGAGGCCACTAGTTAAACTGTAAACTGCCTCTTTACTTTTGATTATTTTATTATTGTTTAAAGCACTTACATGAGTAGGGTGCGTTATTTGAAATGTGTTTCTAAAATATTCTAATTTTCCAGATATTAATCTATTTTCATTTGTTGGAAGCATTTGTCTCAACATAGGATGTCTTGCATTAAAATACACTAAATCAATATTTGTATCTCCACAGATACATTTAATTTTGTAGGGTTGCCTTTTAAACCTTGAAGGTTCATGTTTAATTATTTTTAAATTTAATGTTACTAAAGAATTAATCTCAGCATCATGAATATTTTCATAGAATTTTCTTTCAAGAATATTATTTGGTATATTCCAAACAAAATGAATATTCTTATATATACCTAATTTATTAATAATTTGTTCTAACTTTGGACCAACTCCTTTGAGAGAAGATATTGAAGATAATAAGTAGTTTAATTTTTCTGGTCGCATAGATTTTTATAAAAATATAAACTATATTCTATATTCAATTTTTATGTCATTCAATTCACTTAAAAAAACAATAAAATATAGAGTTTCTTACTCTGGTACAAAAGAGACAGATATTTTATACAAAAGATATTTTATAAATCAGTTAGATAAATTTACTGAAAAAGATCTTGAGGATATTAAATCGATATTTAATCAATTCTCCGATAATGAGATTTATGATTTACTTACTTCTAAGGTAGCTATCCCATTAGAATTTAAGGAAATATTTAATAAAATACTTAATGAAGAATAAAAATACAATCGGTCCATCAATTCATAATGTTGAACCATTTTTCATTTCTCAGTTCTATCAAAATTCTAATAAATCAATTTTATATATTGGAAAAGATGAGAGAGAAATATCATCCATGGAACAAAAAATTAAATGGTTATTACCTGATGTTGAAATTTTATTATTTAAATCTTGGGATCAAATTCCATACGATAATGTCTCTCCTTCAAAAGAAGTTCAAATAGAAAGATTAAAAACACTTAAAATCTTATCAAATTCTAACGCAAAAAGAATAATACTCACTACAATTAATTCAATAACTCAAAAAATAATTCCTAAATCAATTATTAATTCACAATTTTTTAAAATTTCAAAAAATAAAAAATTTAAATTTGAGGATCTTATTAATAACCTTGTTCTCTTAGGCTTCCAAAGAACTTCTTTAGTGCGTGATAAATCAGAATTTTCTGTAAGAGGATCAATTCTGGATATTTTTCCAAATGATAGATCTAAGCCAATAAGAATAGATTTTTTTGATGAAGAAATAGAGACGATTTTTGAATTTGATCCAATTACTCAAAAAAGATTACAAGAAATAAATAGTGATTTAGAGTTCAATATTATTAATGAATTAATTCTTAATGAAAATAATCTTAACTTATTTAGAAAAAATTTTAGAGAAATATTTCCAGAGTATAGAAATAGTCAAGTTTATAATCTTTTTTCTGAAAATGTTATTCCATCTGGTGGTGAACAGTTTTTGCCTTTATTCTACAATAATCTCGAAACATTATTTGATTATGTTAAAGACTATAAAATACTATTAAATGACGAATTTAAAAATATATTTGAAAATAGATTAGAAAATATAAATGATTTTTATTTAGCCAGAAAAAATAATAAAGAAAATTTTTTTTTATCACCTGATTTTTTTTACTTAAATAAAGAAATTTTCCAAAAATATTTAGATAACAATGAGCATTTTTACTTTAATACATTTGATAAAAATAATCATATCAATATTGATGTAAATATTATTCATAATTTATCATCAATTAAAAAAGAAATTGATTTTAGTTTTATAAATCAATTTTTTACAACTAATTCTAAAGAAAATTTTATATATATATGTTGCCGTAGTAAAGGAAGTTTAGAAAGAGTATCTAGAATATTACAGAATAATTTAAGTTTAAATTTAAATAATGTAACAAACTTTAATCATTCACTTTCAGATAATATTCTTCTGACTATTCTGGATATTGAAGAGTCATTTAAATTTAATAAATATATTTTTATTAATGAAAAATCCTTGTTTGGTTATTTTTTTAATACGCAAATATCTAAATCACGTAAACAAACTATTTTTTTTGAAGAATTAAATAAATTATCTATTGATTCTATTCTGGTTCATTCTGAGTACGGTCTTTGTAAGTTTAATAATATTAGAAAAATTGAATTAAATGACTCAATTCATGAGTGTTTAGAATTAGAATTTTTTGAAAATCAAAAACTTTTTTTACCAGTTGAAAATTTAAGTTATGTATCAAAATACAGTGATGATACTGATGGAAATATTATTTTAGATAAACTTGGTGCTTCTCATTGGCAAAAAAGAAAAGCAGATGCAAAAAAGAAAATTAGAGATGCTGCAAAAAAACTTATTTCAATAGCTTCTAAGAGACTTCAATCTCAATCATATGAAATCAATACAAATATTCCTGAATACGATAAATTTGTTAGCACTTTCCCATATGTTGAAACCGATGATCAATTGAATGCAATTCAAGATGTAATTAATGATTTTTCTAAGATGATACCATCTGATAGATTAATTGTAGGCGATGTTGCATTTGGAAAAACAGAAGTAATTTTAAGAGCTATTTTTCTAGCTGCAAAATCAAATTTACAATCTGTAGTTTTAGTGCCAACTACAATTTTATCTAGGCAACATTTTATTAATTTTAAAAAAAGATTATCTATTTTTGGAATTAATATTGCAGAAATTTCTAGATTAGTTTCATTAAAAGATAAAAAAGAAATTATTGAAAAATGTAATACTGGCAAAATAGATGTTTTAGTTGGAACTCATGCTTTATTAAACGATAAATTAAAATTTAACAGGCTCGGTTTAATAGTTTACGATGAAGAGCAAAAACTAGGAACAATTCAAAAAGAAAAATTTAAAGAAATTGCACCAAAAGCTCATTGTATTTCACTTAGTGCAACACCTATTCCAAGAACTTTAAGTATGTCTCTTTCTGGAATAAGAGATCTAAGTCTGATTCTTACAGCTCCATTTGAAAGGATGGCAGTTAGAACTTATGTTTCGCCTTTTGACTCTATAACTATCACAGAAGCTATAAAGAGAGAGATATATGGGAGAAAGAATGGGGTTTACTTTGTAGTGCCAAGAAAAAAAGACTTACCTTTTATAGAACAATTTTTAAATGATAATTTACCAGAAATAAAATATGTAATCACTCACGGTCAGCTTAGTCCTAAATTATTAGAAAGTAGAATTTCAAAATTTTATAATCAAGAAGTTCCTTTAATGCTTAGTACAAATATTATTGAAAATGGTTTAGATTTACCTCACGTAAATACAATTATAGTTTACCGATCCAATATTTTTTCTTTAGCTGCCCTATATCAATTGAAAGGAAGGGTGGGGAGATCTTCGAAACGTGGATACGCATACATTACATACAAAGAGAGTGAGCTAAAAGATAATGGTAGAAAAAGATTATCAATAATAAACTCTTCTGATCATCTTGGCGCAGGTTTTAATATTGCATCTCAAGATTTAGATCTTCGAGGTGGTGGTTCTATTATTGGAGAAGAACAAAGTGGTTTTATAAAAGAAATTGGAACAGAACTTTATCATCAAATGCTTGAGGAAGAGATAAATTTACAAAAAAGTAAAATAAATTCTGACTTTGTAAAAAAAAATAATTTTCAACCAATTATAAAAATCCCTGTTGAAATTTATATACCTGAAAATTTTATAAATGATGTTGATCTAAGATTGTCCATATATAAAAGAATTTCAAACATTAATAATTATAAAGAAATTGAAGATATAAAAATAGAATTAATAGACAGATTTGGCAAATTACCTATTCAATTAATTAATTTATTAAAATTAGTAGAAATTAAAATCATTTGTTTAAAAAATTATATTGAAAAATTTGAGTTTAGCAGAAAAGGCATATTAATCAGTTTTTTTCAAAATAAACCTAAAAATCCAGAAAAATTATTACAACTTTCATTATCTAATAAATATTCGCTAACATTAAGACCGGATCAAAAAATATTTTATGATTTTGGTGGTAATTTAATTGATGATAGATTTGAATTATCAAAAAAAATTATTAATTTAATAAAATGAGATTATTTGCATCTTTATCTATTTTAATTACTTTCTTAATATTTAATAAAAATGTTTTTTCTTTAAGTAATGATTATAAATTATCAATATTAAAAAAAGGTCTTGAGCAACCTTGGAGTATTTCATTTATTAATAAAAGTGAAATATTGATTAGTGAAAAAACAGGTAAAATAAAATTATTTAATCAAACCAATGGAAATATTATTGAGATAAAACATAATTTAAGTTTTATTGAGGATATAAACTCCCAAGGCGGTTTGCTAGAAATTTTATATCATGATGATCATGTTTATATCAGCTACTCAGAGAAAAGAGGTGAATTTAAATTATATGGACCATCATCTACGTCAATTGCTAAAGCTAAATTCAATAGAGAAAAATTAAATTTTAATAATATTTTTAGATCTGAGCCACCAATAAGATCACCTTATCATTATGGTTCTAGAATAGTAATTAAAGATAATAATTTATTTGCCTCTTTAGGTGAAAGAGGTAAAGGAATGATTGCTCAAGAAGTAGATAAACATCCAGGTAGTATTATTAGAATTAATTTAGATGGTTCAATACCTAAAGATAATCCTCATTTTAAGGATCAACCTTTATGGCTTCCTGAAATTTTTCAAATTGGTGTAAGAAATCCTCAAGGAATGGCAATCTCTCCTTTTAATAATAAATTATATATAAGTAATCACGGTGCAAAAGGTGGTGATTGGTTTGGTGAAGTAAAGAAAGGTGAAAACTATGGATGGAAAATACTTGGTTGGGGAGGAACAAATTATAATAATACGAAAATTGGCCCTAAATGGTTACCTGGTTATACAAAAGCAATTCATTATTGGGTACCTTCAATAGCAGTGAGTGCAATTGCAATATATGATGGAAATGAATTTCCAGAATTTAAAGGATTGGCACTTATAACATCTTTAAAAGATCAGTCTTTACGCAAATTAGATATTTCTAATTTAGATAATGTAAAAGAAAAAATTATTTTTAAAAAAGAAATTGGAAGAATAAGAGATATTAAAATTCATCCCGAGAGTGGTAAAATATTTTTATTAGCTCAAGATAAATTATGGTTATTTGAAAAAAAATAATATCTTGATGTGTATTGAGAAATATTCTTTTTAATTTATAATAATCATATGTTTGAATTTTTAGCCTTTTTAGTTGGTGTCATGATTATGGGTCCAATAGTCTATATTTATTTTTTAGTTCAAGATTTAAAAAAAAGGATCGATAAGCTTGAAAATAAAAATTAATTTTTAATGCAAAAAAATATATTTTTGGCCTCTTATCCCAAATCTGGCAATACTTGGTTAAGATCTATAATTGGAAATTTTTACAAATTTGGCAAAGATTTTAGTCTTAATGATTTAAAATCTATACCATTATTATCGATAAAAAAACATTTTGATGAGTTTGAGAATAAAATTTATATAGAAAATAATGAATTACATTTTGATTGGGTTTCACAGAATATTATACAGTGTCAACATTTATTAAATACTAAATCAAATCATCTTAATATATTTAAAACTCATAGTGTTAGACATAAAAAATTTACAAATGAAACTGTTAATGCTGGATTTATTTATATTGTAAGAGATCCTAGAGATATAGTTGTTTCTTTTAAAAATTTTACTGGCAAAGATTTTGATGAGATTATTAATGAATTACTTTTTGAAAAAAAATTAATGATTGGCTCAAATGGAATTCAGGAATTACTTTCAACATGGGAGCTTAATGTTCAATCATGGTTAAATTATAGTACAGTGCCAAGATTAATTATCAAATATGAAGATCTTCAATTAAAACCTAAATCTATTGTGTTAAAAATTAAAGATTTTTTAAATAAAATACATAAATTAAAACTAAACTTAAATGACCATGAAATAGATCAAATAATAGAAAATACTAGTTTTAATAATCTAAAAAAATTAGAAAATAGAAGTGGATTTGATGAAGCTACAAAACATTCCAAATTTTTTAGATCTGGCACATCTAATCAATGGAAGGACATTTTATCTAAATCTCAGATCAAACTTATTGAAAAAAACCTACAATCAATGATGAAATATTTTAATTATATTTAGGAAATAGTGGCGGAGAGAGTGAGATTCGAACTCACGAACGAGTTGCCCCGTTGCCGGTTTTCAAGACCGGTGCTTTCAACCGCTCAGCCATCTCTCCGTTTAAAAGCTTACTATAGTTTCAACATAAAAATGTCAAAATATTAAGTATATATCATTTCCTAATTAATGATAGTTTTGGTAATTTTGTATAATGATTTTTAGGTTTGTAATATTCTTTCTATTTCTAACATTTAATGCCTACTCTGCTGATTGTGAAAAACCAAAAATGCCATCTGATGATGAGTGGAGTATATGGCTTGAAAATATTAAAAAAGAAGCTTTAGAAATAGGCATAAGTCAAAATACTATCTCAAAACATTTAAATAATGTTAAGCCACAAAGTAAAATAATAATGCGAGATAGATGCCAACCTGCATCTACAATGACTTTAGATGAATATTTATTTTATACAATTACAAAAGATAAAATATTTGCCGGAAAAAAATTTTTAAAAAAATATGAAGATTTATTAAAAGAAATTGGTGATTATTTTAAAATACAACCAAGATTTATAGTAGCTGTCTTAGGTATGGAAAGTTATTATGGAAGAAATCAAGGCAAAATAAATTCCATAATTGCCATAACTACACTTGCATTTGATAGAAGGAGAAGTGATTTTTACAAAAAACAACTATTTGCAGCACTTGAAATTTTAGATAAAAATCTCGTACCTAATGGAGAATTAAAAGGAAGTTGGGGTGGTGCTGTAGGTATGACTCAAATGATACCTACAACTTTTCTAGAAACAGCATATGATTGGGATGGTAATGGAATAGATATATGGAATAGTTATGCCGATGCATTTGCTAGTACTGCAAATTATTTAACCTCATTAGATAAAAATCCATGGTCTAATGATAGTACTTGGGGAAGAGAAGTGCTTCCACCTAAAAATATTTCTTCATCTTTTTTTGATTCTATAAAGCAAATTAAACCCAAAGGTTGTGGCGCAGTTAAACGCAGATCAATTCCAAAAACTCTATCCGAATGGTCAAATTTAGGATTTACAAAAATCAATGGAGATCCTTTACCAATAAGAGATGATTTAGAGGCTAGATTAATAATGCCAGATGGGATAGATGGAAGGATGTTTATTGTTTATCCTAATTACAAAAATATTCTTTATTATAATTGTTCATCATATTATGCTGTATCAGTAGGTCTCCTAAGTGATAAAATATCTAATTAGTTTTATAATTATTTTATTTTTATTTTCTTGCAATGAATTAAATCTAAATAATGTTTCTGATGTTGTAGAAAATAGCACAAATAAAATAGAAGAAATAATTGACAATAAAAAAGAAGATAAAAAAGAAAAAAATCAATCAACCAATAAAAAAACTAAAGATAATATTTTTTATTACGTAGGTGAGACTTATTTTATAGAAGGGGTTAGTTATACTCCAGAGGAAAATTATAATTATTCGGAAATTGGACTTTCTTCTTTTTACGGTAAGGAATTACACAATATTAAAACTGTAAATAATGATATAAATAAAGTTACAGAGTTACTTGGTAGACATAAAACATTACCTATACCAAGTATGGTCAAAATCACTAACTTGGATAATGGACTTTCTATAAATGTAAAAATAATAGATAGACATGATGATAATGCAGTTATTATTCAGGTTTCAAGAAAAGTTGCACAGCTTTTAGGATTTTATAAATCTAAAATAGCTACTGTAAAGGTAGAAATACTTTCTGACGCTAGTAAACAATGGAAGAGTGTTGCAAATTCATTAAATGAAGAAAATTTTAATGAAACTATCTCTTCTGCACCAACAGATATTGTATCTATTGAAGAAATTGATGAAATTATGGATACTAATGACGATGCCACTTCAATTACAGAAGAACCAATTGAACTTAAATCAGAAAAAATAACTGATTTTAAATTATATTTAAGAGTAAATGGGTTTGAAAACTATGGGAGTATTCGATCAGTATTAGATAATTATGATAATAATCTAAAATATACTTCTGAAAAAAATAATTCCAAATATGACGTAATTATTGGTCCCTTAGAAAATACAGAAGCAAATAATTTGGTTTCATACTTTATCTCAAAAGGTTATAAGGAAACTGAAATTCTTATTGAATAACAAATAAAGGTCATAATTAAGAATTAGTAATATTTATGTTAAAAATTTTTAGCTTTTTTTTATTTTTTATTATTTCTTTAAAACTTTACGCCATTGATACAAAGGCAGAGCAAGCCGTTGTCATTGATTTTAATACAAATGAAGTTCTTTTTGAAAAAAATTCTAATGCAAAAGTAATTCCCGCTTCAATGACAAAAATTATGACCGTTTACGTTGCATTTGATAGAATAAAGAATACAAATTTTGCAATTGCTAATGAATGTAAAGTTTCTCCTAAGGCTTATAAAAAGGGAGGTTCCAGAACATTTTTAGAGATAGATGATAATGTAACAGTTGATGATTTATTAAAAGGTATAATCGTTCAATCTGGTAATGATGCTTCTATAGCTTTAGCGGAATGTTTAGGAGGTACCGAAGAAGATTTTGCTAAACTCATGAATGTTTACGCAGAACGCTTAGGAATGACAAATACAAATTTTGTAAATTCATCTGGCTGGCCTGATGATAATCACTATTCTACTGTTAATGATCTTGGAATTCTTTCAAATGCAATAATTAGAGATTTTCCAAATCTTTATACATATTTCAAAATGGAAGAATTTACTTATAATGATATTACTCAACCAAATAGAAATAAACTTTTATATCAAGTTCAAGGTGCTGATGGTTTAAAAACAGGTTTTACAAAAGAATCTGGGTGGGGAATAGCTGCTACAGCTTTAAGGAATGATAGAAGGATTACTGTTGTTATAAACGGAACAAATAGTTCAAGATCAAGGTTAAATGAGTCATCTAATTTAATAAATTGGGCATTTAATCAAACTTCTCAACAAACTTTAGTCGAAAAAGATCAATTTATTAAAGAAGTAGATGTATGGCTTGGTAGTGAGAGTAGTATTAATTTAATTAGTTCACAAAAATTAGTATCAACATTATCATTTGATCAAATTCAATTAATGAATTCATCTATTGAATATACAAAACCTATTTCTGCTCCAATCAAAAAAGGTGATGAATTTGGAAGATTAATAATTGATATAGATGGAAAGCCAAAAATAGAAATAGCCCTAATTGCCGAAAAAGATGTATCTGAAATCAATCCTTTATTTAAAGTTTTTGCTGCAGCAAAATACTTAATTTTTGGAAGAAGTTTAGATGAAATCAAATAAAGGTTTATTTATTAGCTTTGAAGGACCAGAAGCTAGTGGAAAGTCATCTCAAATATTATTATTATCAAAATATTTTAAAAAAAATAATATTCCTTTTATTGTTTCCAGAGAGCCCGGAGGAACTGATTTTGCAGAAAAATTAAGAAGATTAATTTTGGATAATAAGTCTAAGATTAATAATTTAGAAGAACTCCTCCTTCTTATGGCAGCTAGGTCAAATCATATTAATGAGGTAATTATTCCTAATCTAAAAAAAGGTAAAATAGTCATTTCAGATCGATATGCAGATTCCTCTTTTGTCTATCAAGGTTATGTAAACAAATTTGGTATTAAAAAAGCTCAAAAACTACATAAAGATCTTTTAAAAAATTTCTTTCCTGATTATACTTTTATTTTTAAAATCAATCCAAAAGAAATAATCAAAAGATTAAAACAAAGAAAAATTAAAAACAAATATGATAAATCTAACTTATTATTTCATCAAAAAGTAATTCGAGGATATAAAAAAATAGCAAATCCAAAAAGATATATAACTGTAGATGCTTCTTTATCTAAAGATATAATTCATAAAAATATTATTAAAAAACTAAAATTATAATTAATGACTGAATTAATAGGTTTTGAAAAAGAGTATAGTGATCTTGTTAATAGATATAAATCCAATAATCTTCCAAATTCAATTTTAATTCATGGATTGAGTGGTATAGGTAAAAGAACTTTTCTCAACAAATTAATTAAAAATATTTTAAATATAGAATTTAAAGATAATAATCTTGATCATCACTTAAATTTATTTAAAAATAATACACATCCAAATATAAATATAATTGAGAAAGAAATTGATAGTAAAACTGGAAAAATTAAATCTAATATAACAATTGACCAAATTAGAAGTTTAAAAACATTTTTAAATTCAACATCAGTAATTCAAAATTCTTCGAAAATAGTTATCGTTGATTCTGCAGATTATTTAAACATTAATTCTGCAAATAGTATGCTCAAGATATTAGAAGAACCAAAAGAAAATACATATATTTTTTTAATATCAAATCAGATTTCATTACTTTTGCCAACAATCAGATCAAGATGTTTAAAAATTAAATTTAATACTCATAATTTAATTAATTTTACTAATATTATTAAAGATCAAATCGATGAAATATCTAATGAAGAAATAAACTTTTACTTTGAATTAACGTACGGATCACCAGGAACAACCATTCTTTATTACAATAATGATTTCTTGGATATTTTCCAATTATCAATTAAATGTCTTTTATCAAATGATCTAGATGATGATAAAATAAATTTATCAAATATATTATCAAAATTTACTAATGATGAATTTAATAATTATTTATCAATGCTTAAATTTATTCTAATTGTTGCTAATAAGCTAAAAGTAAACAGAGATGATAAAAGCTTGGTTAATATGCCAAATTATCTAGAGTTAGAGTCTTTATCTGCAAATCTTACACAAAAAAATCTTATTGATAGATTTGATTATTTAACTAATAACCAAAAAGAATTATTTAGTTTAAATCTTGATAAGAAAATATTTATATTAAATTTTTTAACTCAATAAAATGAATTTTTATATAACTACACCAATTTACTACACTAATGATATTCCTCATATAGGTCACGCTTATACAAGTATAGCTTGCGATATTATCGCACGATATAATAAATTATTAGGAAACAATGTATTCTTTTTAACAGGTACAGACGAGCATGGACAAAAAGTAGAAAAAGCTGCTATTAATTCAAACTTAAAACCTAAAGAATTTGTTGATAAACTTTCAGTTAATTTTATCAATTTAATACCTTTTTTAGGATGTGAAATAGATGATTTCATAAGAACCACTGAAGAAAGGCATATTAAAGCGTCTCAAGAACTTTGGAAGCAATTAGAAAAAAATAATCAAATATATCTTTCAAATTATGAAGGTTGGTACTCTGTTAGAGATGAAGCATTTTATTTAGAAAATGAATTAAAAAAGATTGATGGTAAATACGTTACCGATAATGGATCACCTGTAGAGTGGGTCAAGGAGGAAAGTTATTTTTTTAAACTTTCAGAATGGCAGAATAAGTTAATCGATTATTATGAAAAAAATCCAGAATCAATATTACCAAAAACAAGATATAATGAAGTATTAAGTTTTATTAAAGGTGGATTAAAAGATCTGTCTATTTCAAGAACAACTTTTAACTGGGGAGTACCAGTTCCAAATAATTCTAGACATGTAATGTATGTTTGGATTGATGCATTATGTAATTACTTAACTGCAATTGGTTATCCAGATACAAATAATAAAAATTATAAGAAATTTTGGCCTGCAACACACATTGTAGGCAAAGATATATTAAGATTTCATGCAGTATATTGGCCAGCTTTTTTAATGGCTGCAGGCATTGAGCCTCCTAAAAGAATATTTGCACATGGTTGGTGGACTAATGAAGGGCAAAAAATTTCTAAATCACTTGGTAATGTTATTGATCCTTACGAAATTATTAATGAATATGGGTTAGATCAAATTAGGTTTTTTTTATTTAGAGAGGTACCATTTGGAAATGATGGAGATTTTTCAAAAAAAGCAATCGCAAATAGAATTAACGCTGATTTATCGAATAATTTTGGTAATTTAGTACAAAGGATTGCATCATTTACTGTAAAAAATAATGATTCTTTACTAAAACCAGCAGAAAATTTAACTAATGAAGATCAGGATTTAATTAATATTCTTCAAAATAAATTTGATGAGTATTGTAAATTTATGAATAATCAACAAATTGATAGAGCAATTAAGTCTGTCTTGGAACTAATATCTGCTGGTAACGCATATGTTGACACTCAAGCACCATGGACACTGAAAAAAACAAATAAAATAAGAATGGAAGAAGTTTTATATATTGTTACAAATATCATTATTAAATCAGCTGTTATGCTCTTTCCAATAATACCAACTAGTTCTAAAAAAATTCTAAATATTTTTAATTTTGATATGGATAATAATAAGTTTGAGAATTTCACTAAACTAATAAATCAAAATATAAAAATAAATAATCCAGAACCAATATTTCCAAGAATATTGAATGATTGACTCACATTGTCATTTAAATTTTAAAAAATTATCAGACAATTTTGAGAATATAATTAATAATTCCAAAAAAAATAATATTAGTTCAATATTATCAATCAATACCAAACCTGAAGATTTTCAGGATCATTTAAATTTAATAAAAAATTATAATTCTATTTATCTTTCATATGGACTTCACCCAAGTAATGTTCAATCAACGAACCAAATTGAATTACAAAACTTTGATCAATACTGTAATAATGAAAAAGTAATAGGAATAGGTGAAACAGGCATTGACCTATATCATAATAATCAATTTCTCAAAGAACAAACAAAAGTATTTGAAACCCATATTGAAGCTTCAATAAAGCATTCATTACCAATTATCATTCATCAAAGAAATTCTGAAAAAGAAATTATAGATATTTTAAAAAATTATAAATCAAATAATTTAAAACTAATTTTTCACTGTTTCACCGGCTCTAATCAACTATTAAATTTTTGTCTAGAGAATAGTTACTACATTTCAATTTCTGGAATAATAACATTTAAAAATGCATCAAATTTAAGAGATATAATTAAGGATGTTCCTTTAGATTCTATACTTATAGAAACTGATAGTCCTTTTTTAGCACCCGAACCAATGAGAGGTAAAGTTAATGAACCATCTTTTGTAAAATACACTGCAGAATATTTGGCTAAATTTTTTAAATTATCCTTAGAAGAATTTGAAAAAATCACTGATAATAATTTTTTTAATTTGTTTACTAAAGCTAAAAGAGATAATTATCTGTAATGAAAATAACAATTTTAGGCTGTGGAGGATCTTTCGGATCTCCTTTAGCATGGAATAGACATGGCAATATTGATCTTAATAATAAAAGAAATTTTAGAACAAGATCATCGGTACTTATTGAATATGAAAATACTAATATTCTAATTGATACAAGTCCAGATCTAAGACAGCAACTTTATAATGCTAAATGCACAAATATTGATGCAGTACTTTACACTCATATTCATTCTGATCATACATCAGGAGTACCAGATATGAGAGCAATGTCTTTAATAAATAAAAAAATTATACCTGCATACATGCCAAAAGAAATGATTCCCGAAATGGAGGCAAATTATAAATATATTTTTAAAGGAGAAAAAGATTATTTACCATTTATGGAAATTAAAGAATTACATTCCAGTATAAAATTTGAGAATGTAAACATTGAAACATTTAAACATAATCACGGTTCAATTGATGTTCAAACATACAAGATTGGAAAATTCGCTTATTCTACAGATTTAAAAAAATTTTATAATCAAGACATTGATAAATTAAAAAATCTCGATTTATGGATTGTTGGTTTGTTAAGAGAAGATACTCATCCTGCTCATGCTGGATTTGATCAAATAATGGATTTCATTTCGTATATTAAGCCAAAACAAACTATATTTACTCATATGACAGCTTTACTAGATGAAAAAGAATTAATAACAAAATGTCCTCCAAATATTAAACCTGGATATGATGGTATGACTATTAATTTATGAAACCATTATCTATTGGTTTCATAGGAATTGGAAACGTTGGATCTAATCTTGTAAATAATTTATTAAAATCAAGTAATAATGTATTTGTTTATGATAAAAATAACAAATCCTATTCAAGATTAAAAAATTTAAAAAGCAAACCTTGTAAAACTTTAAAAGAATTAACTGAAAATAGTGAGATTATAATAACGTGTCTACCTTCACCAAAAGCAGTAAGTAAAGTTTTGAAAACCATATTGAGATATTTAACCAAAAAGCATATTTGGATTGAGATGAGTACTACAGATAAAAATGATATGATTAACTTATCCAAAAAAGTAATTTCTAAAGGTGGGAGTGTATTAGAATGTCCAATTACTGGAGGAGAACATAGAGCGAAATCTGGAAATATATCTATTTTAGCTGCAGGTAAAAAATCAACCTTCAAAAAATGTTTCCCAATTTTATCATTACTTGGCCATGAAATTTTATATTGCGGAAATATTGGAAATGCTTCAATATTGAAAGTAATTACAAATTATTTAGCATCATTACATTTAGTAGGTATTGGTGAAGCTCTTAGTGTTGCAAAAAAAAATAAAATTGATTTAGGTTTAACCTATAAAGCTATAAAAATAAGCTCCGGAAATAGTTTTGTTAATGAAACTGAAACTAAGGTTATACTTGGAGGCAGTTATAATGTTGGATTTACAATGGATCTAGTCAATAAAGATATAAATCTTTTTAATAAACTTGGAAAAAATATAAAATTAGAATTAGGAAATTATCTAAGTAAAAAGTTTAAACTTGGTATGAAAATTTTAGGGGAAAGGTCATTTAGTACTAGTATTATTAAATTAATTGAAAAAGATACAAAATTTAAATTTAGAGCAAAAAATTTTCCAAAACAATTAATTGATAAACAAAAAAAACAAAAAGGTGTAGAAGTATAATATGTCAGATAAAAAATTACTACCTGCTGAGTTAGATCCAAGAAATCCAAGTTTTGCTTACAAAAATAAATATAATGAACATGTAGAAAATACTGATCAATTCAATAATTATGTAAAGTCTGCTGAAGTTAAAAAAGTTTTTTCTGGAATGTTATGGGGAGAAGGACCTGCTTATATTCCTCATTTAGATACATTGGTATTTAGTGATATACCAAATAACAGGATGTTAAAGTTAACAAATGGTTCAGTTACTGAATATAAAAATCCCTCAAATTATTGTAATGGAAATACTATTGATAAAGAAGAAAATGTAATTTCTTGTTCACACGGAGGGAGATGTATTTATAAAACTAATGATAATTTAGAAGTGGAAGTGTTAGTTGATAGTTATAATGGTAAGAAACTTAACTCTCCAAATGACCTATTTGTTAAATCGGATGATACAATTTGGTTTACAGATCCACCTTATGGTATTCTATCAGATTATGAGGGATATCCTGGTGAACAAGAGTATGGAGGTTGTAATGTGTTTTCATTTGATCCTAAACTAAATATTTTAAAAGTTATGATTGACGACCTTGATAGACCAAATGGAATCGCCATTTCTCCAGACGAAAAAAAATTATATGTTGCAGATACTGGAGAGAATATAAAACATTTGTACGTTTATGATATGATTGACGGATTACCTATTAACAGAAAATTAATTTATGATTTTAAACCTTTTTTCTCTGATGGTTTTAGATGTGATAAAGATGGTAATGTTTGGACAAGTGCAGGAAAAGCAATTAAATGTTTTAATCCTCAAAACGAATTAATTGGGCAACTTATAATCCCTGAATTAGTATCAAATTTAGAATTTGGAGGAGTCGAAGGAAATATCTTGTACATAACAGCTACAACTAGTTTATATTCAATTGAATTAAATCAACAAGGCGCTAGATTTTATGAATAAACCTTTATCTTCAGGGAAGTGTGAACCATGCAATGGGAACACTCCTAAATTAGATTATCAAGAAATTAGTAAATTTTTATCTGAACTTAATGAATGGTCAGTCAATGATAATCAAGAAATGATTTTCAAAAAATTTAAATTTAGCAATTTTAAAAAAGCTATATCATTTGCAAATGAGGTAGGAGAAATAGCAGAAAAAGAAGGTCATCATCCCGATATATCAATAGGATGGGGTTATTGTTTAGTAATGGTCCATACTCACGCAATAGAGGGATTATCAATTAATGATTTTATATTAGCTTCCAAAATTGATTTAATTAAAAGTTAATTTAATGAAAAAAAAAATTTTTATTTGCGGTATTAGTACTGAATGTTGCTCTTATTCTACATTAATACAAAACAAAAAAGATTTTGAAGTTTTAAGTGGAAAAAAACTTTTAAAATATATAAATTTCCCATATTCCAAACATAATAATGTTACATTTATACCAAATAAATTTTATCGAAGTTTACCTGGCGGGCCTGTAGATAAAAAATTTTTTATAAAAACAATTAACAATATCACAAATGATTTAATAATAACAAAACCTATTGATGGTATTTTACTAATCATGCATGGAGCGATGTATGTCAAAGGTATTAGTGACCCCGAAGGTTTTTTTATTAAAAAAATTCGCTCTAAAGTATCTAAAAACTGTAAAATATCATTATCTTATGATCTTCACGGGCAGATGACTCATTCAATTATAAAAAATATTGATTATTTTGCAGCATATAAAACAGCCCCACATATCGACGTTAAGCAAACTTATTCACGGTCATTGAAAATGTTAATAGATGGAATATTAAGAAATAAAAAAAATCATATTATTTGGAAAAAAATACCAGTTTTAGTTTCTGGTGAAATGTCATCTACAATAGTTCAGCCATGTAAAAAAATTTATAAAAATCTGAATATATTTAATAAAATGAAAGGAATTAATGATTGTAATTTACTTGTTGGATATGTTTGGGCTGATACTAAGAGGGCAACAGCTTCAGCGATTGTAAATTGTACAGATGTTAATATTGGTAAAAGAGTTTGTAAGAAAATAGCACTAAGTTATTGGAATAGTAGGTTTAAATTGGTTTATGATATGCAATCTTATAAATTAAATAGGATTTTTCATGTAATTAATAAAAAAAAATTTACAATTTTAGCCGATAGCGGAGATAATCCAACAGCTGGAGGAGTAGGAAGTAGAATTGATGTATTAGAGTATGTATTTAAAAATAAGATACAGAATACATTATTTGCAGGAATTTTTAATGAAGAAATTTTTAAAGAGCTAAAAATTAAAAAAAACAAAATTGTCATAAAAGATACTTTCTCAAAAAAGAAAATTTCAATTTCGATTGATAAATTTTATCTAAAAAATGATAATGCGATTGTAACCTCAAATAATAATACAATAATTTTTACAAAGTATAGAAAACCTTTTCATTATTTGAGTGATTTTAAAGAATTAAATATAAATTTAAAAAAATATAAAATATTGGTTGTAAAATCAGGATATCTTTCACCAGAACTTAAAAAACTTAAGGCGGATAATTTTATGATTTTAACAGATGGATTTGTTACTCAAGATTTTAAAAGAATTAAAAATTTATTTAGAGAAAAGCCAATTTATCCTTTCCAAAAAAATTTTAGATATAATGTAGCTATTTAATTATGTACCACAAAAAGTTTCAAAAACTTTTTCACTTTCTAAAGGTGGGGTAATATACTTTTTATTTTCTATTTTCCCATATGGATTTTTAAGTATTTTTTCGAAATTATATAATTGACTATAATTATTGCTGTACACTTCATTAATTATTTCTTCAATAATATGATTCCTAGGAATAATTTGAGGATTAATATTTTTAAATTTTCTTAATTTATTATTTTTATATTTTTCTTCCCAATTTTTAAAAATCTTTTTATTAAGAGTATTATTTTCTAAATCTAAAAATGTATTTGTATAATCAAGTTTATAAATATGCATCAAATCTAAAAATTCTTTAATAATATCTTCGTTATTATTATTAGTATCTAAATTTAATTTCATAGACATCATTGTTAACCAAGATTGATCAAACAATTCTTTATATTTATTTAATATATTTTCTATTTTTTTAATTGCTGTTTTTTCATTTGAATCAATTAAATGAAGAAAAGTTTCAGCAAATCTTGCTAAATTCCACAACGTTATTTTTGATTGATTTTCAAAAGAATATCTTCCCATTTTATCAATTGAGCTAAAAACTTTTTTTGGATTATATTCATCTAAATATGCTGCTGGACCATAATCTATAGTCTCACCTGATAAAGACATGTTATCAGTATTCATAACACCATGAATAAAACCAACCCTCATCCAATTAACAACCAATTTAATTTGTAATTCACAAATAGTTTCAAAAAAGTTCAAATATTTATCATTATTATTCTCTATCTCTGGATACAGTCTTGAAATTGTATAAGATATAAAGTTTTGAAATTCTTCTCTATTTTTTAAAAGACTTCCAAATTGAAAAGTCCCCACTCTAATATGCGAATTCGCAACTCTAATTAAAATTGCTCCTGGCTCTAATCTATCACGCAATACATTTTCACCGGTGGTAATAACTGCAAGTGCCCTGGTTGATGATATACCAAGATTATGCATAGCTTCACTCAATATGTATTCCCTCATCATTGGACCTAATGCAGCTTTTCCGTCTCCATTTCTAGAGTAGGGTGTTTGGCCTGATCCTTTTAACTGTATATCTACCCTTTGTTTATTATTAGTAATATGTTCACCAATAATTACAGCTCTACCATCGCCTAAAATTGTAAAATTTCCAAATTGATGTCCAGCATAAGCTTGAGAAAAGTAATTTTTATTTAATTTATTTTTACCCAAAAGAATATTACACTTTTCATCATCGTCATATTTACTAAAATCTAAATTTAACTCTCTTGCAAGGTCACTATTAAACAAAACTAATTTTTTATTACTAAAATTTTCAGGATTAACTTTACTATAAAAAATACTAGGTAATTTTGTATAACTATCTTGAAAATTCCAAACCATTTTGAATAAATATATATAAATTTTTTAAATTTAACATCTACAACTTTAGTATATAAGTATTAAGTCAGCAATGAATACCATAAATGATATAGTTAATCAGTCAAAACATCCAATAGATAGTGATGAATATATTCAATATTGCAATGATGAAATTAAAAAAAATTCTATACTAATATTAAATGATTTTTTAACAAATGACTGCTTAAGTAAATTAATTACTGAAGCACATGGATTACAAGATCAAGCTTTTTATTGTTCTCAAAATCATACTATTTTACTTAATAAACAAGATAAATTAGGTGACTTAAATGATCCTTTGAATAGAGAGGTCGTAAGTGATAAAGGTTGTGTTCCTCATGATTTGTTAAATCAGCAATCTAAATTAAATATTTTATATCAATCAAACATCTTTAAAAATTTCTTAAAAGGTGTCTTAAATTTAAAAGATATTTATCCATACAGTGATACTTTATCTTCCATTAATTATAATTATTATCAAAAATCACAACAGCTAGGATGGCATTTTGATAATGCATCATTTGCTATTACTTTAATGATACAATCATCAGATAAAGGTGGTGAATTTGAATATGTTAGTAAAGGTAGAAATTATTCAGAAAACTATATCGATAAATCATATATTAAAAATATACTAGATAGAAAAACTTTACCACAAAAAGCAGATGTTGATGCCGGTACTCTTATATTATTTTATGGTAGAAATTATTTGCATCGTGTAACACCAGTAGAGTCGGAAAAACCAAGAATATTAGTAACACTAAATTATAATGAAGAGGAGGGTACAATGCTCTCAGAAAATGCAAGATTAACCTTTTTTGGAAGAATTAACTAATTATGATTAAAGAAAAATAATTGTTTTCCATTTACTCTATAGTTATTAATTAATTTTTTTGCTTCTTTTGATGTAATCCATTCAATATATTTTTTAGCTGTCTCGATATTTAAATTATTATTTATTTTATTGTTTACTAAAATTATTCCATATTGATTAAATAATGGAGGTAAATTTTCACAAACAATTTGTAGATTTTCTTTTTTTTTAAAAGCTATCCAAGTACTACGATCACTAAGAGTGTAAGCTTTTTTTTGATTGGCTATTAACAATGTAGATCCCATTCCCTGACCTACACTAAGATACCAATTTTCTTTAAATGGTATTTTTATATTTGATAATTCCCATAGTTCTTTTTCTTTTTTATGTGTTCCACTTTCATCACCCCTAGATATAAATAATAATTTTGATTTTTTTATTTCAATCATTTTATTTTCAATCGATGAGCAATTTCTGTTATCTTGTTTTGGTCCAATTAATACAAAATCGTTGTACATCAAATCATACCTTAGCGTGCCATACCCATTATTCATAAATTCTAGCTCTGATTTTTTATGATGGACTAATAAAATTTCTACATTTCCATCCATTGCAACTTTAATTGCCTGGCCTGTTCCAAGAGATAGTGCTCTAACTTTTGTATTATATTTGTTTTCAAATTCTTTATTAATATATTCTAATAAACCCGTATCGTGTGTAGAAGTTGTACTTGCTATGGTTATATATTTATTATCTGCAAGAGCACTTTTTAATAGGAATATTAAACTAAATATTACTAAAACTCTAATCATAAACTTGATACATCATATAGTACTTACTAAATATATTTATATATTTTGAAAGGATAGTTATGAAAATTATTAAAGTTTTAGAAAAAACTGAATTAGTCATAGTCGATTTAGAGGTAAATCTAGGTAATGAAAAAAGAAATGGCTTAACATTATGTGTTAAATATAATGATGAATATTATCCATTAAATACAGCACACGATGGAAGACCAATTTTAATGAATAAAGATAATGTAATTAAAAATTAAAATTAAGTTTTTTAATTATAAACATGAAAATAGCATAAGCTATTGCAGTGCTAATTATTGAAACGATCAGAGAAAAAACAAAGTTTTGTTTGAACTTTAGAAGAGTTGGTAAAACAATAAAAAAGACTATTGAAGGAACTGTCATAACTATTGTACTATAAGAGAGTTCTATAATTTTTTGAGAGTCTTTTGTATCCCAATACAACCAAATAAATGCCAATAGTGAAGTTAATGGTAAAGAAACAATAATTGCTGCAGTCCAAGTATATTTTTTAGCTATTTCTGAAACTGCTACTATAATTATTGCAGATATTAATGTTTTTAAAATGATGTACATTAGTAACCATCCATGAATGATCCAGGCTCTAAACCTAATTGTCCAGGATTATTTATGTTGTTCGCTTTTTTAATATTAGTTTTTAAATTTTCGTGTTTATTTATGTATTGAATTAATTTGTCCCTTAGTTTTTTTGTAATTGTGTTAAATTCTTTAATTCCGATTAAATTATTTAACTCATAAGGATCTGCATCTAAATTATATAAAAATTGTTCTATATATTGATTTGATCCTTGTTCGTTCCATGGATCTGACTCAGGACTATTAACGCTATATTTCCATTTTTTAGTTCTCAATGATCTTCCAACTTGACTTTCACTAATTTGAATAAATATTTCATCAATCCATTTATTATTTTTTTTCATCACTAATGGCAAAATTGATTTACCATCACTTTGGAAATTTTTTACACCTGCAACATCAAGTATTGTTGCATGTATGTCTAATATGCTAATTAAATTTTTTATTCTGCCACCTTGTTCAAAAACATTTCCAATAACTGAAGAAGGAACTCTTATTGAACTTTCATGACATGATCTTTTATATTCTTCATTACGTGTTTTAAAGTTATTACCATGATCTGATGTAAAAAATAAAACACTGTCATCCATTAATTTTAAACTTAATAAACTGTCTATTAATCTACCGTATGCTTCATCAATTCTTTTTGTCATTCCAAAATATCCAGCTAAATGTTGATGCGCAGATCCTTTTAAAGTTTGTAAATCTGGCGGGACCCAACGTCCTGCATATTTCTCTCGATATCCAATTGGAGGAGGGTAATCGTCTGTATGATTTTGATGATGCGGTTCTATTAATGAAATAAATAAAAAAAATGGCTTCTTTCTTTTTCGATTAATATACCTAATTGCTGCATCAACTATCGCATCAATTCTGTATCCAGGAAGTTTTATTTTTTTGTTATCTTTATCATAGATAATAGTGTCGTAAGAGTCAGAAGTAAATTCAAGTAAATTTGATGCAAGCCAATAATTATATCCGCCTCTTTCATTTTTTTTTACAGGATCAGATGATCCTAAATGCCATTTTCCAATATAAGCTGTATCATAACCTTCTTTATTTAAATACTGAGCTAATGTTTTTTGATTTTTATTTAATGTAATATGATTTCTAAATACTCCAGTTTTAGTTGCATATTTTCCAGTTTGTAATGAAGCTCTTGCAGGACCACATACTGGCTGACATGTAAATGAATTAAATAAATGCGTTCCTTCTTGTGCGTAATGATCGAAATTTTCCATCAAAGATAATGGATTTCCATGTAAACCGGAAGTATCCCATCTTTGTTGATCGGTAAAAAAAACAATTATGTTAGGTTTATTTTTCAAATTATTTATTTTACTGCACCAGCAGTTAATCCTTTTACAATATATTTTTGTGCAAAAAATGTAAGGATTAATGCAGGAACAAGTGATACTAAAGAACCTGCGGCCATTTCTCCATATCTAACTTCATATTGCTGAGAAAAAGTTGCGATAGAAACAGGTACCGTTTGAGTTGCCTTTGCTGTTAGGTTCATTGCAACCATAAAATCATTCCAACTAAATAAAAATACAATTACTGCGGTAGCAAATAAACCAGGGCCTAATAATGGAAGCATTACTTTTAAATAAACTTGTCTATTACTACACCCATCAATATATGCAGCCTCTTGTATTTCAGTTGGAACATCTCTCATAAAAGATGATATAATTAACAAACCCAGAGGTAAGTTTACAGTCACATGAGCAAGAATTAATGCAACTCTGGAATTAAATAATCCAACAGAATTAGCCATTTGAAACCATGATCCAACAAAGGTAATTGGAGGCAACATATGAAAAACTATTACCCACAGAAAAAGAACTGCTGTAATCCAATTTGAGATTTTAGTTCTGATCATTGTAAATGAAGCCATACTGCAAATAATTAAAATTATTAAAGTAGAAATTATTCCTACAAATAATGAATTAAAAATATCCCTGAAAAAAGTTGCTTCTTTTGAAAAAAATAATTTATCAAAATTAAATAATGTTGGTTTAAATATAATTTTCATCATCATTATATCTATTTGTGTTTTGAAAGCTATTGTTGCTATCCATAAAAATGGAGCAAGAACTAATATTGCAAAAAAAGAAAGCATAATGTAGTTAATTAATTTTTCAGTGCTAGTTCGCATATTTATTTACTCTTCTAATTACATTTAAAACTATTATTATTAGTAGTGAAACTACGAATAGAGAAACAACAGACATTACGGATCCTAGTCCCATATTATCTGACTCAAAAAACGTTTCATAAATTGAAAAACTAATAACTTCGGTCGATGTACCTGGTCCACCTTGAGTTAATAAGTAAATTTCATCAAATACCTTAAAAGATAATATAAACCTAAATACCATTGTTACTATAATTGTTGGTATCATTAATGGGATGGTAATGTAGACAATTTCATTCCAACCAGATGTACCATCAACTCTTGCTGCTTCATAAACATCAGTTGGCAAAGATTCTAAACCTGCAAGTAAGAGTAAAACAACAAATGGCGTCCAATGCCAGATATCAACAATTACTATTGATGTAAAAGCTAGACTTGAACTTCCTAACCAATCTAAAGGAAATACACCAAAAAAAGAAAGTAGATAATTAAAAATTCCAAAATCAAATCCATACATAAGTCTCCATATTGAGCCAATGACAATTGGAGGAAGGAGTATTGGTAATAAAAATAGGGATATAAAAAAACCCTTTCCACGTTTTATTTTACTTATGCCTAATGCAATTAAAAAACCAAATAGCATTTGAAAAAAAACAGCGAATATAGATAGCTTTATAGTATTTATAAGACCTGGAAGATAAAATTTATTATTTGGAAGCTCAATGTAGTTTTCTAAACCGATATATGTATAATTATATTTTCCATCATCCCAGCGAATATCAAAAAAAGAATTATAAAAAATATTTACAAGTGGAACTAAAGTAAGAATTACCAAAACAGCAATGATTGGTGTTAATGATAATATTTTCCAACTTTTATCTTTTGTATTCATAATTTTTTAAAAAAAAATAGCACCTTCATAACTGAAGGTGCTACACTAATATATATTACAGATCAGGCAATTTTCCTGTCTTTTTTCCAGCTTTTGTTAAAAGTTGAAAAAGTTCCTCTGCAGCAGCATTTAACCCTTCTTCAATTGAAACTTCACCTGCAACAATTTTATTTAAGTACAGATTAGTTATTGAAGTTGATTCAACAGCCTCTACATTAGGTGCAATAAATTGCGCTACATCTGAGTTCTGTCCTAATGCTTCTAAGAATCTAAATTCATCCTGTTTAGCCATTGGAGAATCAATTAAGTCACATCTTACTGGTACAGCACCATTTTCAATGTATTTAATTTGATTTTCTTTTGTGACTAACCATTTTAGAAAATCTAATGCTTCAACAGCATTTTCATCAGGTATATTTTTTGGAATATGTGCTTCCCAGTGACCAAGACTACTTGCACTTCCCATAGGTCCAGCAGGATTTAGAGCAGCTCCCATTTTTCCAATAACAGCTGATTTATTTGGATCATCCATACCACCCCATGCTGCAATAACAGCTATTGCATGAGCAGCCTTTCCAGTTCTTAAATACTGTATCATTTCACCTTGTCCAATAGCATGTGCATTTGGATGTCCAACCGTATCCCTTACTTTAAGGTAAGCTTCCATTGCAGCTTTAACTTCAGGACTGTTGAACACAATAGAAAAATCTCCATTAGCTGGATCTTTGTATACAGCACCACCATGACTAAACATATATGGTCCAAAATTATAAGTAACTGATGATCTTTCAGCTCTTTGAATCATACCATACATTTGAGGGGGATTGTGAAACACTGCTGCATTAGCAATTAAATCATCCCATGTTTTAGGTGGGGTTAAACCTTTTTCTTCGTAAAGATCTCTTCTGTAGTAAAGAACTTGAACATTTCCATTAACAGGAATACCAATAAATTCTCCATTTACAGGATCATAAGATTGAGTATCATAATTCCAATAACTAGTATTTTGATAACTACAAATTCCTGGATCTAATTTATAATTAGGATCAATGTCATTAATATTTCTAAACTCACCACTATCAGAATAAGTAGACATAAATTCAGTAGAAGTAATTACAATATCGTAAATTCCTTCTGGTGCTCTTATAGAATTTCTTATTTTCTCTGACATTGCAGGGTATGGGTTAACATCTAACTCAATACTAGCTCCTGTTTCTTCTTCATACATCTCTAATGTTTTTCTAAAACCATCAAACCAAGGAGATTGATTTATTAACATAGTTAATTTTGGACCGGCAAAAACCTCTCCAACAAAAGTTATGCTAAATAGAAAAATAGAAATTGTAGAAATAATTTTCTTCATAATTCCTCCTATTAATTATAAGAACATCTAATCATCCATTAAAAATTATGTCAAATTCAAAAAAACAAGTAATTCTCTTATTTTCCTGCTAAAAAATAAATTACTAGATTAATTAATTAAAATAAAAATAATTTTTATTTTGATAAATATAAAAAAATTATTTAGGTTTTATTAATTTTTATTAAAAAATAAAATTATATGAAAACTGTTTTTTTACTTTTTGATTCTCTAAATAGAAGAATGCTCAATCCATATGGAGGAACTTTTGTGGACACTCCAAATTTTAATAGATTGGCAAAAAATTCTATAACCTTTGATAATCATTTTATCGGAAGTATGCCTTGTATGCCGGCTAGAAGAGATATGCAAAGTGGTAGATTAAGTTTTTTACATAGAAGTTGGGGTCCATTAGAACCATTTGATAATTCCTTTCCAGAATTACTTAGATTAAAAAATACCTATACCCATCTTGTTACGGACCATAATCATTATTTTGAAGATGGTGGGTCAACATATCATAACAGATATAATTCTTTCGATTTTATTAGAGGACAAGAGAGAGATCCTTGGAAAGCAATGGTAGAGCCACCGATTGAAAGATTCAAAGAAATGTATCATAAGAGTCAATCTGATTTTAGTGATAGAGAATCAAGATTTTATTTTTATCCTATAAATAGTGAATATATTAAAGAAGAAAAAGATTTTCCTTCAGTTCAATGTTTTTCATCTGGTCTTGAATTTTTAAAAACAAATAACTCAGCAAAGGATTGGTTTCTTCAAATTGAAACTTTTGACCCTCATGAACCATTCTTTGCTCCAGAAAGATTTAGGAAAAAATTTAAAACTAATTATTCTGGACCACGTTTAGATTGGCCTCAATATGATAGGGTAAAAGAAACACCTGATGAAGTAGCAGAATTAAAAGCTAATTATTTTGCTTTAATTAGTTTATGTGATTTTTTATTAGGATCAGTTTTAGATTTTTTTGATGAAAATAATTTATGGGAAGATACAACTTTAATTTTAACTACAGATCATGGTTTTATGTTAGGAGAACATGATTGGTGGGCAAAAAATAGAATGCCATTATACAACGAAATATCACATATACCGCTTTTTATTTATCATCCTGATTACAAACATAATAATGGTGAAAGAAGAAGTGTTGTGTCTCAAAATATTGATTTGATGCCAACATTTTTAGAAAATCATAATGTTAATATTCCAAAGGAAGTACAAGGTAAATCACTTTTGAATTTTTTAGATAAAGAAAAATCAACTAATCACTCAGCTTTATTTGGTTATTGGGGAGGTGGAGTTAATATTACAGATGGTAAATACACTTACTTTAAATATCCTGAAAATATGAGTAGGAAAGATCCATTTCAATATACTCTGATGCCTACACATTTAAGGCAATTTTTTACTCTTGAAGAATTAAAAACTGCCCAAATGGAAAAACCTTTTAGTTTCACAAAAGGTGTACCAGTTATGAAGATTAAAAATGATGATAAAGGACCGTCAATTGGGAATAGTAATGGGGGAGACAATATGGGATTTGTTGATACAGAGTCAGCTTTATACGATATAATAAATGATCCTGGTCAATTAAATAAATTAGATGATGAAACTATTATCTCTAATATGAATGATTTAATTTATGATAAAATGATTGAAAATGATGCCCCTAGAGAGGTAGTTAATCGTTTTTTCAAAAAATAAAATAAATTAGTGAAAAACAATAAAGTTTTTTGGGGTGATTTGCATTCACATTGTAATATTAGTTATGGTGATGGAAAATTATCGCATGCAGTTCATAGAGCATCTAAGCAATTAGATTTTTGCACAATAACAGGTCATGCATTTTGGCCAGATATATCTGAAATTGATCATTTAAAATCTATTAAAAATTATCACTTAAAAGGATTTCAAAAATTAAAAAAAAAATGGAACAAAATTTTAATTGATTTAAAAAAACTAGAAAAAAAGTACAAAATAAATATTTTTCCAAGTTATGAGTGGCATAGTTTAAAATATGGTGATCATAATATAATAAGCAAAAGTTTTAATTTAAAATTAATATCAGCTGAAAATATAGAAATTTTAAAGAAAAGTATTTCAAAAGATAACTTTGTTATTCCGCATCATATTGGTTATGGAAAAAATAAAAGAGGTATAAATTGGGAATATTTTAATGAAAACAAATCACCATTCGTTGAAATATTTTCGATGCATGGCCTGTCTTTAGAAGAAGTAAATTCGTTTAAAATGTTACATGATATGGGTACATTATCTGGTGATGGGACTGCTACTTACGGATGGTCAAAAGGTTATAAGTTTGGAATAATTGGCAGCACTGATCATCATGCAGGTTATCCAGGTTCTTATGGGTCAGGATTAATAGGCGTTATTGCAAAAAATAAAAAAAAATCAACTTTGTGGTCATCATTAAAAAATAAAAATGTTTACGCTGTATCAGGGGATAAAATAGAATTATTTTTTACTATTAATAATAAGATTATGGGAAGTGAAATAAAAAAAAGAAAAGTTAATGATATTTCTATTTATGCAAAATCATTAAATGAAATTTCACATGGTATTTTATACAAAAATGATAAAAAGTTTGATTTATTTACTCCTGATAATAAAAAAATTAACAATACAGGTAGTTTAAATTTTGAATGGGGTTGGGGAAATAAAAATAATGTATTTAATTGGGATATTGAAATTAAATTCATTAAAACAACTATCTTAGAATATCAAACTTGCTTTAAAGGTATTCCAAAACTTTCACCAAATGATTCAAAAATTTTAAAAATTAACAATTTTGCCTTACCAAATAATTTAATAAAAAATAAGAATAAATTAATTATAAAATCTAAAACTATTGGAAATTTAACTTTAAAAGATGATAATACACAGGGTATTAAATTAAGAATAAAGTTTCAAAAAAAATCATATATTAACTTAAAAATAAATAAAAAATCATACAAAATATTTTTAGAAGATATAATTAATGATGGCAGTAAAACAATATTTATTGATAAATGGTTAAGTCAATTATTTAAAGTTGGCCCTTTTAGCTATGATCATTTAAATTTTTTAAAATATACAAAACATAAAATAAAAATGAAAAATAATGACAGATACAGAGTTGAAATAATTCAGAAAAATAATCATAGAGCCTGGTCATCACCTATATGGATAAAAAATTAATTAATCGATTAATATTTGTTTTTTTGCTTTCAATTGCAATGACTATGATTATGACTTTTGCAGTTACATTAAGTAATATTGGTTTTTCAAATATTTTTTTTTATAAATGGCTTTTAGCTTGGTTAATTGCATGTTCAATAGCCATACCTGTCTCTTTGCTATTAAGTCCTTTTATTCAAAAAATTGCAGATAAAATAACAAAAAATATTAATTAAATCATTTCCTCGTAGCTATATAAACCCCAAAAGTACAAATAGTTAAACCAATAAAATCAATTAAATATATATCTTCTCCCAGTACGAAATATGCCATCACGGCTGTAGTTGGCGGTATTAAGAAAAATAAATTTGATGTTTTACTTGCTGTTCCAGTTTTAATTAAATACATTAAAATTGCATATGCTCCAAAAGACACCATAATTATTTGCCACCCCATTGACAAAATGAATCTTTTATCAAAATTTATAAATGGTACTTCAAATACAAAAGAAACAATAATTAATAAAAGTGTTGCAGCAATAGCTTGATAAAAATTATTTACTGATAATGTAATTTCACTTGTAAATTTTTTTTGCCAAATTGTTGCAATAGTTGCACCAAGTAGAGCCACTATTGAAGCGATTACTCCTAAAACTGGAATGGTTTTACCAATATCATAACCAATGACTAATACTGTCCCAATAAATCCAAGTGCTATTCCTATCCACTGAACTAGGGTTACTCTTTCTTTTAATATTGGTCCACTAAAAATATTTGTTAGAATAGGTTGTAAACCAACTATTAGAGCAGATAATGTAGCTGATAAACCAATAGAATATGAAAAAAAAACTCCGCCGAGATAAAAACCATGAAAAAGAACACCTGTAACTGAAGCCTGTAAAATTAATTTATAATTAACTAAAATTTTTTCTCTAAAGAAATAAGAAAATAATAAAAAAAAAATTGAAACGATTAAAAATCTAAATGATAATGCAGCAAATGGACTTGCTGACTGAACTATAAATTGCCCACTAATAAATGCTGAGCTCCAAAATAAAACAAAAAGATAAGGAAAATATAAATTCATAACAAAAGTATATTATTATACATCTACAAGTGATATGAAAATTTCTCTATAGTTTTTTATGCAAAAAGATATAAATTTTAATTGCCCAAACTGTTATTCAAATAAATATAAATCTAAAACAACAATGGGAAAGAAATATAATGATGGGCCATATAAAGATGTTGTTTCAGAAATACAGTGTTCTCGTTGCTTTATGGATATTCCCTCAAACTTATCAGAAAATATTAACAAAAAATTTTTAGATGATTGCCGTAAATTGTGGAATGATGTTTACAAACCAATACATAAACTAGATGCTGCAAAATGTTCAAAATGTTATCGTTATTATTGGGAAATAGAAAAATTTTTATTTAAAAACAAAATCTCTACTAATGATATTTTTTATCAAACATACAATCCAAAAAAGAATATTGGTGATTTAGTTTGTAAAATTTGCGATCCAGAGGCTTTCAAATCTAGTTAATGTTAGCTTATATTTTTAATATTTCAGGATGGCTTTTATTGCCATTTATGGATGGGATTGCAAAGTATTTGTCTTCAGAAATACATTTTGTACAAATTATTTGGGGAAGATATTTTTTTATGCTTTTAATCAGTTTTCCAGTAGTCTTTATTTTTTTTAGGAAAGAAATTACTTTTCCTAAAGTAATTTCAGTACAACTGTTTAGAAGTTTTTTTTTATTTTTATCTACTGTTTTTTTCTTTTATGCAATATCAGTTATATCATTAGCTGAAGCTTTGACTTTAGCATTTGTATCACCAATATTTGTAACAATATTATCCATATTTTTTTTAAAGGAGAAAGTTGGTTTTCATAGATGGGCTGCTGTTATAATTGGTTTTTTTGGTGTATTAATAATAATTAGACCAGGATTTATAGAAATTAATTTTTCTTCTTTTGCAGCCATTGGAGCTGGTATTTCATATGCATTTTATATGATATATACACGTAAATTATCTTTTACAGACAGTGCTTTTGTTACTTTACTTTTTACTGGAGTGGTAGGTTGTATTTTAATATCACTTGTAGTTCCATTTTTTTGGACAAATTTAGATTTAAGACAATTATTATTACTTATCTTATTAGCTTCAATCGGAACTTTAGGTCATTTTTTAATAATTTTATCTTTAAGACTTGGTGAGGCTTCAAAATTAGCTCCTTTAGGTTATTTTGAGATATCTACAAATATATTTGTTGGATATGTTTTTTTTAATGACCTGCCTGATATTTGGATTTATTTAGGATTAACTTTGATAGTTTTAAGCGGTATATATATCTTTATTAGAGAAAATAATAAAACAACCAAATAAATAAATTAATTAATAATTTCTTTAGTAAAATTTTCTAAATTTATATTCATATCATCGTCAGGTAAGTGAAAACCTTTTATTGTTTCCTTCCAATCTAGTTTAGAATAATCATCATACTTATTAATAAAGTATTCATTTTCTTTTAAATTAATTTTATTATCTTTTTCTTTCAATGAAAATAAGAGGAATATCCATGAACGTGGTTCTAACTCTTTGATTTTTTGAGCATGATTTATACAAATATTGTAATCCTCTTTACAAAAATAACCTAAAACAAGATCTCTATATCTATTATCTGATGTTTTTTGACCAGCAGGTATAGGATCTAATTCAAGCGCTTTATGAAGTAATTCTAAACCTTGATCAATTTTTTTATTTCTTACTAATATTTCACCGTAAACTGCAAGCACTCTTGGATCATTTGGATTCATAGAATAAGCAATTTTTCCGTGTTCTTCTGATTCTTCATATTTTTTTTGCATTAAGGAAATAGCTGAGCTAATTCTTCTTACTTCATAATCATTCTCATCGTGCTCTAAACTTTTTTCAATATGGTGAAAAATCATTTTCATCATTTTATCATTATCTTCATAATATTGTTTACCTAGGCCGCCACCAATTGTACAAGCTTTAAGTGAGTGCGCTCTTGCATTCGTTTCATCTTGTTCGAGAGCTTTATCAAAGTGAAATAAAGCTTTATCATTATGTTCTTTTGCTACTGATTGTCTAAGCCAATGATATCTTCCAATAACTAAATTTTCATAAGAATTTAAATTTTCAGTGGGTTTTCTTTTGATATTTTGTAAATTTGTAATTTCTATATTACCTAATAATTCTTTTGATATCTTTTGTACAATTTCATCTTGAATATCAAAAATGTCTTCAAGAACTCTATCATATCGATCTCCCCATATAATAGAACCATCTTTTGCATTAGTTAAATCTACCGCTACTCTTAATCTATTACCAGCTGATCTAATATTTCCACCAACTAAAAAATCTATTTTATGTTTTTTCGCAAATGTAAGTGCATCTTCATTACTTTTATCATGATCGTCACATGTCTTTTTTGATACAACATCAAATTCTTTCATTCTGGAAAACTCTATAATTAAATCACCTGTAATAGCTTCTACCAAAAATTCACTGTCATCATTTTTGCTAACATTCTTAAATGTAAGTATTGCTATTTTTGGCTGTGAAGAATTTCTTGTAATAATTACATTATCATCTTTTTTATTATTTTCATCTTCATTGTTTTCCTTATTAACTTCTTCAGAGAAAAAATCATCATCATCTATTTTTAAACCTTTTACTTTGAAAACCTCGAACTCATCGCTTATATTTTTGAGTTTTCTCGTACCATCAGCTTCTATTGAATAATCAATTCTTTTATCAACTTGATCTTTGACAATTTTTGACACAAGAATTTTACCTGGCTCACTTTGACTTTCTAGTCTTGCAGCAACATTGACACCTGAACCCATTATATTATTATTTTCTACAATAACATCATCAACGTGGATACCAACTCTCCAGCTTAATTGTAACTTAGTTAAAGAATGTTCATTTCTTTCATATAATTTATCCTGAAATTTAATAGCAGCTTTAACACATTGTACAGGACTAGAGAATTCAGCAACAACTGAATCACCAGCAGTTGAAAAAATTTTACCACCAAATTCAGCTATAACTTCATCAATTATTTTTCTGCAATCATTAAGATTAGTGAGTGTAAGCTCTTCGCTATCCTCCATATGTTTACTAAAATTAACACAATCGGTAGCAAGAATAGTTGCTAATTTTCTTTCAGAATTCATATATTTTTTTTAACTAAATTTTTTTTAAAATACCAGCCAAATATGGTAACTATTGTCACAGAATCTTAAAAAACAAATGTATATATAAATAATTTTATAGGAGGGTTTTATGGTTGAAAGTTTTAATGGAATTTTTTATTTGATTTTATACATAATTAATATTGCTTTAGCTGGTTATTACTCATTTACATTTTTATTTAATAAAGAAAAAGAATTTGCAAAATATAATACTGATTCAAGTGCTGCACCTGCAGCAAATTTTGGAATTTTTTGGGTTACTGCTTTTTTCTTTGTTGGTCTTTATATTTTATTTACTGGACCGGATGGTACTTGGCCTTTCTTTATAATTAATGTTATTGTCTTTGCAATGGCAACTGTCTACAATTTTTGTTTTCATTTTAAAATAGCTTTCCTTTTTGGAAGAGATAAAGTTAATTCGACAATAGAACAACCAATTGTATCAGCAGTAGTTCTAGTATTAAACTTATTTATAATTTATGGTTTATCCGATAAAATATATTTATAATTATAATTTGATCGATAATTCAATGAAGGAGAAAATATGATCGAAGCTTGGGGAGGTACTCTAAATCTAATTTTATATCTAATTAGTATGTTGGGTTTAGGATACTATGCATTTCTTACAGTTTTAAGTCCTAATACATTAGTCACTAGATATGATTTAGGAGAAAAATCAGTTCCTATTATAAGAATTGTTGGAACTTTTGTATTGCCAATTTTAATTTTGGGAATTTATTTACTTTTTCGAGGACCTGAAGGTGCTTGGATTTTTCTTGTATTAAACTTTCTTGTTTCAACACATCAGGTAATTTTAGGCTGGGCTACTAGGTTTAAAATTATAGACCCTGATTCAAAGCAAGATGTTGGTGATGAGATAGTAGGGCATGTATTTGTTATTATAGCAATTGTTCTGATCTACAGACTTTCTTATACAATATACGCTTAGTTATATTAAGCTGGGATTTAAATCCCAGCTTTTTATCTTAATGAAAATTCTTTAATTTCTGAAAATTCAAAACCATCAAAAGCATCTTTTTCAGAGTATTTAGATCTTATTACAACTCCTTCTTTATCAAGAAAGAAATCTGCAGTCATTATATCTAAGTAGCCGCCAAGTTTAATAGGAATATAACCCTTGAGCATAGCAGAAAGTGCTTTTGGGAATTTAAAAATAAATGCATTCATTAATTTAGTCATTGATCTATCAATTTCATATTTTTTGTAATAGGTAAAATCTGGATCAGCAAGAACTGTAAATGGAAGAGGTCCGTGTTTTTTCATTTGTTTATTTAAAAACTCAACACTAGAATGAAATACTAAAACAATTTCAAAATCTTTTCCAAATTCACTATGTTTATTTTTTAAAAGATTAACTTCTAAATTACAAAACATACAAGAAGCAAATCTCATGTATTTTAAATATACTTTTTTTCCTTTAAAATTATTAAGATCAAAATCTGATCCATCCATTTTCTTTAATTTTAGTTCTGGTGCATCACCTTTTTTTATTTTCATATTATAACTTTAATACTATAATTACATAAAAAGTAATATTTAATTTTGATGACATTAATAATAACACTAAAATTTATACACTACCTTGCAATTGTTTTTTCAGGTGGAGTTTTAGTTGGTGGTGGAGTAATTCAATCTGTTTATGCTAAAGCAAATCAAATTCCTGATTTAAATACAGCAAAGATATTGAAGTTACTTGGCTATATTGGTCTTATATCCCTAATTGTTTTATGGATATCCGGAATTGTACTATCAATTAATCTCTATGGCGGTTTTATAATTAACAGTGCATTTACAATTAAAATAATTGCAGCAGGTATACTTTTAGGGTTGTCTACTTTTGTAAATTTTCATGTATTTAATTCCTCAAAAAATAATTTACCGCCAAATAAAACTATAATGAAAATAGCTACAATGAGTGGAAGAGGGTTACTGATAATAGTACTGATATCTGCTGCTATAGCTTTTTATTAAATTACATTATTATATTTTATTTAAAAAATTCTTCTAATTTATTTAGAGAGCTTTCATTATTTAGAGTTTCATTAAAAATTTCCTCAACTAAATACTTTCCATCTTGAAACTCAGATATGAGAGTTAAAGTATAAGGTTTAATATCTGCACATATTTTTTGCCTATTTTTAGGATCTTTAACAATACCAGTAGTACATGAAACTAACCACTGCATTCGCATGTCACTAATATCAACATCATGTGTGGGAGTAATTTGAAGTTCATCTGTATGGTTTGTTATGAAAGTTTTATAAGTTTCACTATTAATTTTTGCATCGTTTAAAATATTAACTATTCTTTTACACTTTGATTTATCTCCATCTAAAACATGAACTACTGCGTTAATTCTTATATCTCGTACAATCGGTATTTCTCCAAAGCCAAAATATTGCATTCCGCACATACAGACTCTATTCTCCACATCACAATTTCCAGCATTTGAGACATTAAAAAAGCTTAAGCATAGCAAAACAATTAAAGAGTAAAAAATTTTCATATATTTTCTTTAAATATTGTTACTAATAATAAGAAAATATTTAAATTTAATAGTTATAATTTTTATTTAAATTTAATAGTTATAATTTTTTTGCTGCACTTGTCTCTTTAATATTTGTTAGCTTTGTATATCTATCTATCATTTGTGTTGTTTTATGACCACTTTGAGCCATAATTTCATGAGTGGGTACTCCATTCATTCTAGCCTGAGTAATTGAACCTATTCTTAGACTATGACCAGAAATTTTATCACAATTTTCTATGCCTGCGTCTTCGGCTCTTTTCTTTAAAATTAAAACAAAACTTGTGTCAGTCAAACTTATTTTTTGATTTTTATTATTAAGAATATATTTTTCTATATTGTTAGCTTTGTTAATTTTATAAAAGAGAGGACCTGAGTCAATTAATGCAACGTCTAACCAATTCTTTAACGCAGATACAGGACAATAAGGTGAGTTATTTTTAGGTAAATAGATCATTCTCCCTTCACCTTTTTGATCAGTTTTAGAAAAAGGAATTAAAACCTGAACACCATCATCTTCAAAATTTAAATGCTCATATTTCATTCCTAACAATTCTGATCTTCTGCAAAAACTATAAAATCCAATTAATATTAGAGCTTTATCTCTTATGTTTCTAAAATCATCATTATCCTCTGGAATTTTATTAATTATTTTCTCAATATCTGCTTTCAAAAGCTCCTTTGCTTGACCAGATTTATTATTTCTTTCATCTCTTACAATTGCACTTATCGTTTCTGATATGTTGGGATTTTTTCTATCAAACTGAAAACCATTAATTCTATATTTATAAGTTATAGAGGCTAAAATTCTTTGTATAGTTGACGCTTTATAGGCTGATGAAGAGTAGGGGTTATTATTTAACTTTTCTCTTCCTGGAATATTACTTGTTCCTTTCAATATTTTTGCTTCTGGATCTTCATGAAGCCAATCCATATAATTAGCAGTTAAAGCATATGCACTTTCTAAATCATCAACATCTAATGGACTGCAATTGTATTTATTTTTGCAATAGTCGATAAATTTAAGCCAATCTCCGTTGTATTTGTCCTGAGTATTCTTTGCCTTAGATTTTTCCTTTAATTTATTTACATTATCATTTAGTGATATTTTAACCATATTATATATTACGATAATTACAGTTATCGTAAATAATAGTCAAGTAATAATTATTAATACAATAAATCAATAAGTTATATATATTATCTAAATCTATTTATAATATTACAAACTAGATATAGATTTTCACGTGTAATAAAATACTGTATATAGTGTATCAAATGGAACAATTACCGCAGATTTCAGCTGATTCCCAGATCTTTGTATTAACGGGTGCTGGTATAAGTAAAGAGTCTGGGATTGAAACTTTTAGAGACTCTGATGGACTTTGGAATAACCATAGGATTGAGGATGTTGCCAGTCCCGAAGGTTTCTATAGAAACCCTACTCTTGTCTATGATTTTTATAATAAACGTCGAAATGAACTAAATTCAGGAATTGAGCCAAATAGGGCCCATATTCTTCTTCATGAATTAGAAAAAACATATAAAATTCATATAGTTACACAAAATATCGATAATTTGCATGAGATTGGAGGATCATCATCAATTATTCACATGCACGGTGAGCTAAATAAGGCAAGATGTATAATGAATAATAATCATGTGTTTGAGTGGACAGAGGACCTAAATGAGACCCATAAATGCTCTAAATGTGGCTCTCAAATGAGACCTCACATTGTATGGTTTGGTGAAATGCCAATGCAAATGGATGAAATTCATGATTTAGCTGAACAATCTAGTCTGTTTGTTTCTATAGGCACTTCAGGACAAGTCTACCCTGCTGCCGGTTTCGTTTCAATGTTTAAAGATATGGGCAAACCAACAGTTGAATTAAATCTAGAGCCATCAAGTAATCAAAATCAATTTGATTTTGCTATTCATAAACCTGCAACAGTTGCCGTTGAAGAATTTAAAAACTTACTTTTAAGTAATAATAATAACTAATTTATTCACGTCATTAATTTATTTAAATTTAATCTAGTTTTTTCATTTAAAATTATTAATTTATTTTAAAAAAATTATTACTTTTGGAGGATAAATGAAAAAAGGATACTGGGTAGGACAAGTAAAAGAAATTAAAAATGAAGAAAAATGGGGACAATATTTAGAGAAATTTATGAATATTGTTGCAGAAGAAGCAGAAAAGAAATCAGGAAATTTTGTATTTACTGCTGGTAGTGAACCAAAGCACTATGTTCAAAAGAATTTTGATTTATTATTTTCTGCAGTTGTTGAATTTAATAGCGTGCAGGACGCAATAGATGGTTACAATGATCCTCGATACCAAGAAGCTTTAGCACTTTTAGGTGAAAATAAAGAGGATGTTGTTGTAAGAAATTTAGTAATTATAGAAGCACCTTAAATAGCTAAATATAAATAAGTAAATGCAACTATTTTCAATTAAAAGAAATATAAAAAAGGACGTATTATGAAAATAATCATGAATGTTAAATTAAAAGATGGTTATGAAAAATGGAAAAATCTTTTTCTCAGTGTTGATACTCATAGAGAAAAATATGGAATAAAAGTTTTAGCATATGGCCATCCGAAAGATGATGAAACTAAAATTTATCAAGTTTTAGAGATTGAATCGATGGAAAAAATGCAGCAGGCTATGCAAGATCCAGAATTAGCAAAACTTAGAACTGATGCTGGTGTTGATTTAGATAGCCAGGAATTAGTTTTTTTAGTTGAGTAGATTTAATTTTATTGAGGGTAATAATTATTTTGCCCTCAACTTATTCGTATCTTAATGCATCAATGGGATTAAGGTTTGCCGCTTTTCTAGCTGGATAAAACCCAAATATTATTCCAATTGATGAAGAAAAAACAAAAGAAAGAACAATAGACATATAATCAAGACTCATTTTCCATTTAAAATATTCACTGACCCCGAATATTACCCCTAAACCCAAAGCAATTCCTATGAGGCCTCCTATGAGAGATATCATTAATGATTCAATCAAGAATTGAAGAAGTATATCTCGTTTTTTTGCACCAACAGACATGCAAACACCAATTTCTTTTGTTCTCTCTGTAACAGTAACAAGCATGATGTTCATAATACCAATGCCCCCTACTATTAATGAAATACCTGCAACAGTTGCAAGAAGTATAGACATAACTCTAGAAGACTCTTGTCTTGCATTTAAGAATTGAGCGTAATTTCTAATGACAAAGTCAGGATTACCATTAGCTGAAATTTTATGAAGTTTTCGCATAACCGTATCAACATCTTTTTCCGTTTTAAAAAGTAAATCAGAGGATCTAACATTAATAGTCATGCTACGAATTTGATCACCTGGAAATTTTTTAGCTACAAGTCGTTGTTTAGCTGTTTTTAATGGTACTATAACTGTATCATCTAAATCAGCCCAAGCCGTTCCACCTTTTGCATCTAATAATCCAATAACAGTAAAAGGAACTTTATTAATTCGTATTACTTCATCAATAGGGCTATCAGTATCAAATAAATTTTTTTGAACTGTTTTTCCTATAATGGCTACTCTTGAACCTGAAGCTAACTCCTCTTCTTCAAAACTTCTTCCGTTTTCAAATTTCCAATTACCTAAATCAAAATAATCATTTGTTGTTCCTGTAACTGTAGCAAGCCAGTTATTTCCATTAGCAACAATTTGTGTACTTAAACTTACCCTTGGTGCGATAGCTTTTATTGCTGGTAATTCTTCTTTAAGAGCTTCCATATCTTTTAAAGTTAACGTGTTAACCGAATTTGCACCCATCGATACACCTCTGTTAGAAGAACTCTGCGATCTAACAATTAAGTTGTTTGATCCAAATCTTTCTATTTGTTGCTCAACTTCAATTCTAGCACCTGAACCAATTGAAATCATTGTAATAACTGAACTAACACCAATGATGATACCAAGAGATGTTAAAATACTTCTTAGGATGTTAGAGCGTAAACTTTTTTGTGAAAGGTATATAAGATCAGTTATTGACATTTTTTTTATCCTCTAAAATTTTACCATCTTTCATTTTAATTATTCTTGTACCATAGTTTGCGATATCATCTTCATGTGTAACAAGAACAATCGTTATACCTTTTGCATTTAGATCATTTAGAATTTTCATAATTTCTAAACCTGTTTTACTGTCTAAAGCTCCCGTTGGTTCATCTGCTAAGATTAATTTAGGTGAACCTGTGATTGCTCTTGCAATTGATACTCTTTGTTGTTGACCACCAGATAACTGATTTGGTCTGTGATGAACACGATCTTTTAATCCAACACTTTCTAGAGCCTCTATTGCTAATTGATTTCTTTCTTTTAAATTTTTACCAGAATACAAAAGTGGTAGCACAACATTTTCTTGTGCGTTTAGTCTTGGTAGTAAATTAAAATTTTGAAAAACAAAACCTATGTCCTTGTTTCGTAATTCAGCTAGTTTATTCGAATTTAAAGTTGATACATTATTATCTCTAAAATGATATTCTCCACTAGAGGGCACATCTAAACATCCTATAATATTCATTAAGGTAGATTTTCCAGAGCCAGATGAACCCATAATACTAACAAAATCACCTTCATTGATTGAAAGATCTATATTATCGAGCGCTAATAGCTTGTTATCTCCCATAACATATTCTTTTGAGAGAGAATTTATATTAATCATCTTAAAATAAACGTAGTGCTTTTTTTTCTAATGTTTCAACGATAACTTTAGAAATTACTTCATCACCTTCTTTAATCTCACCTTTTATTATTTCTGTGTAGCCACCAGAATTAAGACCTGTCACCAAATCAATCTGTTCATGAGAACCATCAACTAATTTGTATACTTTTTTAACATTTAAAGATTCTTTTAAAGAGAAATATTTATTTCTTTGTTCATCAGTTAATAATTCTACTAAAGCATTCTCAATATATAACTGAATTTCTTTTCTTATTTTTTCTGGTGATAAGTTTTTTGCTTCTAAAGAGCCTCTTACTTTACCTAGTTTTGGATACACACTTCTCATTTTATTTTGTTGATCAGCAGTCATGTTTATTTGAGCCATGATTTCTTGCATTTGAGATGCACCGCCCCCGCCCCATCTACTTCCACCTGAATTTTGTTTAGGCTTTTGATTTAGTTTTACAGAGAGTGCTGAATTTTTAACTTTTAAAACTTCCTCTTTATTTTGAACAATAATATCAACGTTAGCAGTCATACCAGGTAAAAGAAGATTTTCTGGGTTATCAAAAGAAGCAATTACTTCATATGTAATAACATTCTGATCATCTATTGGTGAATAACGTATTTGGCTAATGGTAGCATTTAATTTTCTATCTGGAAAAGCATCAGTAGAAAATTCGACAACCTGATTTAATTGAATGTTTCCAATATCTGATTCATCAATAAATATTTCTATATTCATATTGGATAATGTTTCTGCAATAGTAAACATTATGGAATCTTTTTGATAAGCTCCTAGAACATCACCAACGCTAATATGTCTGTCTAAAATAAAACCATCTATTGGTGAGACAATTTTAGTTTTTGTTAAGTCTAGTTTTTCACTTTCTAATGTTAATTCAGATTGTTGAATTATTTTTTCAACTTCTTCAATTTCTGCTTTAATTATTTCAATTTGTGCTTTTCGTGAACTTATAATCGCATCTAAAGATGATATCTCCGATTTTATAGTGGCATTTTGAATAATAGCACTTTCATAATCAAAATTTGTGTCATCAAATTCTTTTTTAGAAATAAATTTTTTATCAAATAGAGCTTTACGCTCTTCAAGATTTTCTTCTAGTTTACTTAAATACAAATTAGAGTCCTCTAATCGTGATTCAGCACCGTATTTATTTGCAACTGAGTTGTTTAATTCTGATTTAGCTTTTTCAAGACTTGCTTGTTTTTGTTTTAATTTAGATTTTGATATGTCTACTGAAGTTTGAGATTCTTTTACGCTTAAAGTAAAAGGGTTTTGATCAAAGATTGCTAGAACTTCACCTTTCTTTATTTGCTCATTAAAGTCTTTATTAATCTCAACAATTTTTCCAGATATTTCGGATGATAATGTTAAAGTTGATGTTGGTATAATTTTACCTGTAGCAGAAACAGTTTTCTTTATATTTCCTTTTTCTATTTTTATATATTCATAGCTGGTAGTTGCTACTTCTGTATTATTGCTTACAAAGAAATAGTAGTAGACCCCTCCTGCGATAATTATTGCTAAAATTAATAAGATAAATTTTTTCATTTTATATTATCTAGGTCGAATATAGTTTTAGATAAGAAAAAGATACAATATAATGAATTGGGGTATAAAGTCCGCTCCACTGCGGAAGTTTTGCCCCATTTAATAAGATTAAATTCCATTTTAATTTTTTACGTATTTCTATATTTAGTATCAAGATGAAAACTTTAATAGTTAAAGCAGATGATGGAAGAGAATACCATGTAGATGACCCTAATCGCTTTTATCAGCACCTTATAGATTTTCACTCAGATAATAGTATTGGTAATAATAGTGTTCACGAAGAAAATGGCTATTACTTTACAGTAACACCTTCATTTTACGATACTGTAAAAAAATTTATAGGAAAATAAATAAAAATTAAAAATCTATGCATAGATATTTTTTGATACCCTTTATTGGTTTTTTTATAATTATTAGTATCATTATGATTTATCTTCAATTTGTTAATGAGAATTGGAAATTTTTAGTACCAAAAATCCAACTTCCAGATACTTGCAACAATAATAATGAAGTTGAATTTGTTATACATGAGAGTGATATTAATCAGAATAGATCATTTGAAGATCAAAAAGATGTATATAATGGCAACCAATTTCATCCAATCTTTTTACTACCATGTGAAAGAGAGGATCGCCTTTATGATGTGAATAAAAATATAGAAGCATCCCTTGTAGCTATTAATAATTGGTTTGAAAAAAAAACAAATAACCAAACAATTAGATTTGATAAAAAAATTAATGGAAATTTTGATGTTACTTTTTTGCGCGTTAATAAAACCATGGATTGGTTTGGCGATTTAGATACCAAAGGTGAAGAAGTTGAAATTACTGAAGTATCAGAGAAGATTGAAAAGATTATTAATGATAATAATCATCTATTTAATAATTTTTCCTCTAAGAAATTTATCATTTTTTTTGAAGGCTGGGAAAAAAGAAAATATATTGATTACGATATATGTGGAAAATCACGATTTGATGGAAACATAGCAATTTATTACACCTACTCTAGATTTAAAAAATACATTGGTAATGATTTAATTTTATCAAATAATGACAGAATATTTTCTTGCACTCACAACGATCATTTAAATGATAAAAATGATTTAACTTTTGGTGATGCAGAAGCAACAATTTTACATGAAATGATTCATTCATTGGGTTTTCCTGCAAAATGTTCAACTAATAATAAATTCTTTCATGTTAATGATAATAAAAATGATGTTATGCACAATCAATCAGGAAAAAAATTTTTAGATTACAATAATGACGATTATTATAATCACGGATTAGATGATTGCCCTGATATAAAAAATAGTGAGTTTCTAAAAGAATTATTTTAGTTAAATTATGTTCTAAGAGTAGTCTCGGATACAACTAATTCCTCACGCTTATTTTCTCTAAATATAACAAATATACCACTTACCATAATAAGAAAAATTCCAATAAATGAGTTTATATCAGGTACTTCTGAAAAAATAATAATTCCTATTATTATTGCAAAAATTAGATGAACGTACTCAGTTATACTATTAACTAATGGAGAGCCAACTCTGTAAGCTGCAATCAAACAAAATATTCCAAGACTTCCAGTTGTAGAAATAAAAAGTATTAATCCAATAAATTGAAGATCATTAAGTATCCAAGGATTACTAAGAATAGAAAAAATTGATAAATTAAAGTTTGTATTATGCAATAAAATACTAATCGCACTTCCCCCAATAAAAGCTCCAATATAAATATGAAAAGTTTGTTGGAATAAGCTATCATTTTTTGAAGTTTTTTTTGCTAATGTCATTGATAACGCATAAGTAGCAGCAGCAATGATTGGAAATAACATATAAACATTTATTTCATTAAATTCTGGTTTGATGATTAAAAGTGTGCCACTAAAACCAACAAAGATTGAAAATAACCTATTCAAGCCAATTTTTATATTCAGAATAAAGTACGAATAAATAGTTATAAAAAATGGACTCACAAAAAACAAACTTGTTGCTTCCGCTAAAGTAATTTGGCTTAACGAAATAAAAAACAAAGTAAATCCAAAGAAGAATGTTGAGCCTCTAAACATCGCTATATATGGATGTGCTGTTCCAAAGAAAATAGGCTGTTTTGTATAAAGTAAATATAGACATAAAATTGAAAAACCTACCCCTCCTCTAAATACGAGTATTTGCATTAAAGAGGCATCATGAATGGTGTATTTAATTAAGACGTCCTGGGTAATGATGAACAACATCCCCACAATAATTAAAATAAGACCTTTTATGTTATTATTCATATAAATTTTCTTAGAGTAATTTAGGTATTAGTTTAGAAAAAAAAATAATATATAATTATTTTGATGATTTTTTACCTTGTAACACCACTAATATTGATTTTTGCTAGTTCTTTAGGATTAATCATTAATCCCTCTTGGTCAATTTCACCTTTTATTTGGGTTTTCGTATTAGTTCCAATTATTGACCTTGTATTACCTTACTTAAGTAAAGATGATATTGAGCTAAATGAAAGTGTATTTCACAATTTTTCTATTTTAATCGTGCTTCCCTGCATTTTATTTTTAATTATATTTGGTTTAATTATTGTTTCTGACTCCACTATCACTTTATTAACGGCTGCAGCTTTGGGGGCAGCTGTAGGTATGTCTGGTGGTTCTATCGGCATTACAACAGCACATGAACTTATTCATCGAAAAAATAAATTTATGCGAGGTATTGGAGTATTTTTACTAGTTTTATGTTGCTATGGGCATTTTCGTATAGAACATATTTATGGCCATCATTTAAATGTAGCCACTAAAGAAGATCCTGCTACAGCTAGAAGAGGTGAAAATTTTTATTTTTATTTTATTCGTTGTGTAATCAATAGTGTGATTTCATCTTGGAATATTGAAAAAAATATTCTTAATAGAAAAAATCTAAATACTTTAAGTATTCAAAACAGAATGATTCATTATTTTATTTTAGAATTATTATTTTTAGTATTTGCTTATTTAATTGCTGGTATGAATGGCTTAGTTTTTGTTATCTTTCATTCTTTTGTTTCCATAATCTTATTGGAGTTAGTAAATTATATTCAACATTATGGATTAGAGAGAAAAAAAGAAAATGGAAGGTATGAAAGATTTTCAGATTTACATTCTTGGAATAGTCGTCACATTTCTGCTAATTGGTCGACATTTAATTTGGGTCTTCATGCAGAGCATCATCAAAGTGCATCAAAACCCTATCCGCTTTTATCTCAAGAAGAAAAAGCAATTGAAATGCCTGCTAATTACTCCATCATGTTAATTATGGCTTTAATACCTCCACTGTGGTTTTTTGTGATGGATAGGAAAATTGATAACCTAAAAACTATTTAATCAAATATGATAGATTTTTTTTCCAAGTTGAAAGACAATCGTATTTTTCAATTTTCTGTTGTTGTTATAATTATATTAAATGCCATTCTTATTGGAGCTACAACATATCAATTAGATCCTATATTTTTAAATACTATTCATTTACTTGATTATGCGATTACTGTTTTCTTTGTAATTGAAATACTTATTCGTTTTATTGGTGAAAAAGAAAAGAAAAATTTTCTAAAAGATGGCTGGAATGTATTTGATACAATTATTGTAGCTATTTCACTCATTCCTATTCCAAATAATTCTAGCTTCTTAGTTTTACGTCTTCTTCGTATTTTTAGGGTACTAAGATTAATTTCTGTAATACCTGAATTAAAAAAAATTATAGAAGCTATTCTAGCTTCTATAAAAAGGGTATTTTTTGTCAGTCTGCTGCTGTTTATAATACTCTACATTTATGCAACAATGGGCTCTATTTTATTTGGTGAAGATGATCCAGAAAGGTGGGCTGATTTGGGAATCTCTCTTATTACCCTTTTTCAAGTTTTAACTTTATCTAGTTGGGAGAATGTAATGCTACCTATGCAAGCAATTTACTGGTGGGCATGGATTTATTTTTTCAGCTTTATTTCAATTTGCTCAATTACGATATTGAATTTGGTGATTGCTATCCTTGTTGATGTAGTAAATCATCAAAAATAACCTGTAAAAATTACATATATCTTCAAATATTAATACTTATATGCTAATTAAATAAATAAATTATAGCAGTTGTAGATTACCTGCATTAACAAAACTATGGGGAGGTATAATGTTTGATAAAAAAGACGATAATACAAATTCAACAACTGATGTATTTAGACCTGCTAAGGGATCTGCAAAAGTTGTAATCGGTCACGGTGTAACAATTAATGGTGAAATTAAAAAAGCTGATGAAGTTCAGATTGATGGTGAAGCAGATGTTACTATGAAAACTGATAATGTAGTTATTGGTGCGACTGGAGATTGCAAAGGGAATATAGAAACGCATAATGCTGATATCTGGGGAAAATTTGACGGTGAAATAAAAGCTTCTGGCACCTTAACAATCCAAGAGCAAGGAGTTGCTTCTGGGGACATTGAGTATCAAAATTTACAGATTAAGCTTGGTGGACAAATCAGTGGTGATATTAAGAAATCTGATAAGATACAGCCTATTAAAAAAGACTCAAAACCATCAGAAGAAAATAATTCATTACAAGAAGCAATTAAAAAAGATTAGCAATTATATTTGTTAGTATGAAAGAAAGATTATTTAAACCTCTACACTGGATTATGTTAATCCTTATCTCTCTTGATTTCATTGATACGTCTTATCGAATTACGTATGGATATTTTTCAGGTCAAGGTGTGCAACCACCTGTAGGAGATTTTAATGTTCAAGTTTCAACTTTAGATTTTTTTGTAAGTGTTGTTTTTCAATTAGCAATCGCTTACACAATTTATATGTTGTATAGTATGAAAAGAAGTGGTGGTTATTATTTAGTAGGTTTAAATATTCTTTTTGTGATTTACGGATTTGTTATTGGTCCGTTTAGCACAGTACCAGCTGGAGAAGTATTACCTCTTATTGCCGGCTTTATGGTTTTCTATATTATTTTAGTTATTGGGATACCTTACTTATATTCTGATAAGTATGAATGATTTATAAAAGTATATCCCTATATTTTTTTTTAAATTGATTTAATTTTTCTCTAACATCAAAATCTAATCTGTAAGAAGTATATAAATCTTGCTTTGTTCCCTTGTTAATTTTAGTCTTTTTGACAAATTGCAGATCGGTATCTTCTACGCTATCAACATTTCTTACTAGTAAAGCTAATTTCCATTCTAATTCCTTACTACGTAAATTATCAGGAATGGTATGTTCTTCTGTTTTATATTTATTATTTAAATTAAATAATTTTGAAATGTTTTGTATCATGATTATTAATAAACTTAGATTTAGTTTTTTATTATTCAATAGGATTAATTTTACTAAGATGAATTAACAAATATTAACAGTATTAATATTTTTAATTGAAATGTAATAATTATATAATATTTAATCTATGAACGATTTGACTCTATTGCGGTTTACAAGCAGCTAAAATGAGATACGTATAAATTTATCCTCCCATTAAGAAAAATGGTGAGGATATTTTTTTTTAGGAGATAATTATGAATTTATGTGTTGTATCAAAAGGATCTTTTACCAAAGAAGATTACATGGAATTATACAATTTTTTTAAAGATGATATTGCCAAATATACAGATGCATTTGATATGGCTTTCGTTAAAGATGGCCATGTAATGATTATGTGTAATGTTACTGATGAAGAAAAATTTTATGCTTTATTTGATGATCCAAAATCTAAAGAATTTGATTCAAAATTTAATAGTACAGATACGGTCTATTCTTTACAAAAAGTAGAATAGTTATAATCCACCTTGAGAAATTAAGAAGTCAGAAATTTTTTCAATTCCGTTATTATTTTTCATTTCACCAAAAATATACGGTAAACCATTTCTGGCTTCATTCACATCCTCTTTCATTTGCTCTAAATCAACATTAACATATGGAGCAAGGTCAACTTTATTAATTACGAGTAAATCAGACTTTCTAATTGCTGGTGCTTTTTTTCTCGGTATGTCGGCACCTTGAGCCACATCTATCATATAAATTGTTAAATCAACTAACTCTGGACTAAAAGTTGCTGCTAAATTATCACCACCTGATTCAATAAGGATTAACTCTAAATCTGGAAATTTTTTTTTCATTTCATCAACTGCAAGTAAATTGATACTACAATCTTCTCTTATAGCAGTATGTGGACATCCCCCAGTTTCAACACCTTTAATTCTCTCTATTGGTAGAACTTGTGCTTTCATTAGATATTCGGCATCTTCAGTTGTATAAATATCATTTGAAATAACTGCCATAGAGACTTTTTTAGATAAATAACGACATAACGCTTCTGTTAAACTTGTTTTACCAGTCCCTATTCCGCCTCCAATACCAACTTTTAAAGGTCCATTTATATTATTCACGTTAAATAAATCCTTGAGTCTAAATATTCGTGCTTAATGGCAAAAATATCACCAATAAAAAAACTTGAACCTATATCTTTAAGAGTCAGCTTATCTGAATGACTTAAAAATTCTTGAATTTGATTAATAAAAATAACATTAAGACTCTGTCCATCTTTTTGAGACATTGGGATATGTTTTACGCATACATTTATTAAATTAGAAATAAATGATTGTAGATAAAACTTAATTAAATCATCAAACTTAATATTAAAATGTAATCCAGCTTTTGCTAAACAATATATAAATGATGTGTTTTCAGGTAAAGATAATTCCCAGCTATCTTTCATGATTTTACGAAAAGAATTTCCCATATCTATCATTTCTATTTGCCTTTCTTTAGAAGAAGCACTTGCTAAGATTAATTGATTAATTTCGTCACCTTTGTAAATAGACTTAATAAAAATATAATCATTTCTTAATGTTCCATAAAATAAAAGGGCATGTAAAAATTCTTTAACATCATTATTTTTTTTAATTTTTTTATCATCAATCAGAGCTTCTAAACCATGAGAGTATGCATAAGAACCAATAGGAAAAGAGGATGAAAACCATACTTGTAATATTTGATGAGGATCTTTAAATGTTTTCATTTTAATGTTTGTGGCTATGTGTTCTGCCCATACCATAAGCACCACCTTCAGGTTTAAATTTTTCAAAAACTTTTTTTACATTTCCATGTAACTTTAAAACCATATCAAGAATTACAGCATCATCTTGAATAAGAATTCTGTTTTCTTCAATTTGACATGGCAGATGTCTGTTTCCTATGTGCCATATGATTTGCTTTAAATTATCACCTGTTATTTCAATTAAATTTTCTTCTTTAGATAGAACTTTAATTAAATTACCATTGTCTAATTCAAAAAAATGATTTTCATCAACACTGACGGTTTCTTCAAGATTAACTAAAAATTCAGTTCCATTATTTGCTCTAAGTTTTTTTCTGCGTATAAATCTTTCTTCATAAGATAATGAGATTTCATCTAATAATTCTTTGTTTTCATGATTGTGATGTATTATTTTGAAAGAAGTATCCATTTTAGTACATAAAATAACGTTGAGCCAAAGGTAGTGTTTTAGCTGGCTCACAAGTAATTAATTCACCATCTGCTAAAACTTCATAGGTTTCTGGGTTAACTTCTATTTTTGGACAATAATCATTTAATATCATATCTTTTTTAGAAATTTTTCTGATATTTTTAACGGGTAATAAAGATTTATTTACTCCAGAGTTTTTAAATGAATCTTTATCTAATGAAACTTTACTTACAAAAGTAACAGTAGATTTTTCTAATGATTTACCAAAAGAAGAAAACATTGGTCTTGAGTACACTGGTTGTGGTGTTGGAATTGATGCATTGGGATCACCCATTTGTGCGCAAGCAACACTTCCACCTTGTAATACCATTTCAGGTTTAACACCAAAAAAAGCAGTATCCCAAATAACAATATCAGCACGTTTATTTTTTTCGATAGTCCCAATATGATCAGAAATACCATGTGCTATTGCAGGATTAATTGTATATTTTGCAATGTATCTTTTAACTCTTACATTGTCGTTATCACCCTTCTCTTCTTTTAATTGTCCACGTTGAACTTTCATTTTATGTGCTGTTTGCCATGTTCTAATAATAACTTCACCAACACGACCCATCGCTTGACTATCAGAAGCAATGATTGAAAAAGCACCCATATCATGAAGTATATCTTCCGCTGCAATTGTTTCTTTTCGAATACGACTTTCGGCAAATGCTACATCTTCTGGTATAGATTTATCTAAGTGATGGCATACCATTAACATATCCAAATGCTCTTCAACTGTATTAACTGTATAGGGTCTTGTTGGGTTAGTAGAAGAAGGAATAACATATTGTTCACCACAAACTTTTATAATATCGGGTGCATGACCGCCACCAGCACCTTCTGTATGAAAAGCGTGAATTGTTCGTCCATTAATTGCTTTAATTGTACTTTCGACAAATCCACTTTCATTTAATGTATCTGTATGAATCATTACTTGAATGTCATGATCATCAGCTACATTTAAACAATTATCTATTGCTGCTGGGGTTGTACCCCAATCTTCATGTAATTTTAGTGAGCTTGCACCAGCAATTACTTGTTCTTCAAGTGCTTGAGGCAATGAACTATTTCCTTTACCAGCAAAAGCCAAGTTCATAGAAAAAGCATCTGCTGATTGTATCATTCTTTCTATATGCCAAGGTCCAGGTGTAACTGTTGTAGCTAAAGTACCATGTGCAGGACCAGTTCCTCCTCCCAACATAGTTGTAATACCTGAATGAAGTGCATCATCTATTTGCTGTGGACAAATAAAATGTATATGACTGTCAAATCCACCAGCTGTTATAATTTTGCCTTCACCAGCAATTATTTCTGTTCCAGGTCCAATAATAATATTTACATTGGGTTGTGTATCTGGATTACCTGCTTTTCCAATTTCATAAATTAATCCATCCTTAAGACCAATATCAGCTTTATAAATTCCATTTACATCTACTATTAAGGCATTTGTTATAACTGTATCAACAGAACCATCTTTACGAGAAACTTGAGATTGCCCCATTCCATCTCGAATAACTTTACCACCACCAAATTTTACTTCTTCTCCATACGTTGTTAAATCTTTTTCCACTTCAATAAATAATTCAGTGTCAGCAAGTCTGACTTTATCACCAGTTGTTGGTCCATACATATCGGCATAAGCTTCTCTTTTTATTTTTTTCATTATAATTGACCCATAATTTTCTTATTAAATCCAAATATCTTTCTATTTCCCATTATTGGAATTAATTCTACATCTTTTGATTGACCTGGTTCAAAACGAACAGCTGTACCTGAAGGTATATCTAAACGCATACCTCTTGATTTTTCTCTATCAAATTTTAAATATTCATTTGTTTCAGCAAAATGATAATGACTACCAACTTGTATTGGTCGATCTCCACTATTTGAAACTTTTAAAGTTATTGATTGTCTATCATCGTTCAAATTAATATCACTATTTTGCTTTGTTATTATTTCTCCAGGTTTCATTATCTAATCGGTTTATGTACTGTTACTAATTTTGTTCCATCTGGAAATGTTGCTTCAACCTGTACTTCAGGTATCATGTCTGGAATACCATCCATACAATCTTCTTTTTTTACTACGTGCGCACCTGTTTCCATCAATTCTGACACCATTTTTCCATCTCTTGCACCCTCTATGACAAAATCTGTTATCAAAGCTATAGCCTCTGGGTAATTAAGTTTAACACCTCTTTCTAGACGTTTTCTAGCAACATTAGCTGCCATACTGACCATCAACTTATCTTTTTCTCTAGGCGTTAATTTCATTTATAGATCCCAACTTTTTGGTAATTTATCATGAATTATATTTTTCATAATAAAATTTAGTGTTTTTTTTAAATCATAATTATCATTTGCTATGCACCTAATGATAATCTTATCATCAAATTTTGTCATCCCACAATAATGATTTACTATGTTTTCTATGATTTTTCTTAACTCAGACTCAAATTGATGAATAATTTCACCAAAAATTATAATTGTTGATAAAGAAGATTGATTATCAAATGTATAATTATTTTTATAATTATCAATCATTGACCCTTGCATATTGATAGCCTCAAAATGTTTTAAAGAAGAATTGACATTAATTTTCCATTGATCAGATAAAGAAATATTTTTAATCTTCTCTGACATTGCCTTTCTACCAAAAATTGATGTTTCACAAAAAATCAAATTAGAATTATCTAATAGATTAACATTTATATTTCTTCTTAATTTTGAATTATCAAATAAAATTAACTCTTTGGGCAACCAATACAAAGTTGAATTATTTAAATTGATATTTATGTTAACTTTAGCAGGATCACCAATACCAGCATAAATTTTTTCAGCAGCTTGAGTACAAATACTTAATTCAGAATTATGAATTGTAGCATTAATTTCAATACTATCATTACAAGTAATTCCACCTGCAGTGTTAATTAAAATTAATTCTTTATTATGATTATAATTATTTGGATTTAAAATTTTACAACAACCACTTTGAAAAAATTTTTTAAAATTATTATCTAATAATTCGATATTAATTTCCCCCTTTGACCTTTGAAGTAATTTGTCCATAATTATTTAATTAAGTATAATCGAAACAAAATATATGAAAATGAATATTTGGCGTGCCCGGCATGATTCGAACATGCGGCCCCCAGATTAGGAATCTGGTGCTCTATCCTACTGAGCTACGGGCACTCCTAATTTAATTTTTATGATTTAATGTTACTTCACCAGTCTTTGTGTCAACAACATCAAAAGTTTTTTCATTATTACTCATTCTTTTAGCTCTAGCTGCTGAAGCACGTTCCATTGCATCATTATCAGAATATAAAGATACAGCCATTACAGTTGTATCACTTGCGCGAATTTGTAGTAATTGTTGTGCTTCAGGAAATTCACTTGGTGCTTTTGCTGAATAATCTTTAATAGATTCATCAGCATCTTCTTTAGATTTAAAGTTAATTGTTGTTATTCTTGCTACTGTCATTTTTCCTCCTTCATTTTATTCAATTATTTAACTGCTCCTTCAGTTAAACCAGATACAAAATATTTTCCAATAAATACAAATAATAATATCACTGGTAAACTTGCAAGAACAGCTCCAGATAATAAAAAACCCCAATCAATTTGATATTGACCAACAATTCCAGCTAAACCAACAGGTAAGGTTTTTAGATCATCGCCACTTATTAATATTGACGCAAAAAGATATTCTGTCCAAGAAATAATAAAGCAAAAAATTGCTACACTCGCTATACCTGGGGCAGCTAGAGGAACAATAATTCTAGAAATTACGATATATCTAGATGCGCCATCAATATATGCCGCCTCTTCTATCTCATTAGGAATTAATTTA
>CACHSZ010000005.1 GCA_902582755.1 uncultured Alphaproteobacteria bacterium
TTGTCTTAAAAAATTATTTAAAATATCATCATCTATTTTGTTATTTTTATAAAGGCTGGGGAAATTTTTTTTTGTTTCTTTAGCAATTGTAGTGTCATCTAATATAAAATTTATTTTATCAAACTCATTTTCGAAAATTGCACTATTGACTAAATTTTGAAGTGCAATTTGATGAACTTGAAAACTCCTTATTTGATCACCAGTCAACTTATCTCCAATCATTTGAGAAAATTGATTAATATTCATATCCATTGATCTAAGAAATTTAGTTGTTGATATAGGAGTGCCTGAAATATCAGCAACAAAATTATCAGAATTAAATAAATTTGAATATCTTGTTGATCCTCTAAAAAAGAACAAACTTGCAGCAAAAAGAATAGCAAGTCCTATACCAATCCATGATTTTCTAAAAGCTCTCATAAAATTTCTATTGCTTCTATAATATTAGTTTCTATAAATAAAAGTAATTATGGTAAATCTTGATAAATATTCCTCAATTTTTATAGCAAATTGGAAATTAAATGGAAATTCCTCATTTTTAAAAGATTATTATGAAAAATTAAAAGTTAATTCTAATAATTGTACGATTATCTGCTCACCTTCAATTTACTTGAAATCACTAAAAGGAAATAATGAAAACTTATTTTGTGGAGCACAAGATGTTTCCTCTTATAGAGAAGGCGCCTACACAGGAGAATTATCTGCCTCAATGCTGAAGGATAATAATATAGATTTTTGTTTGGTTGGACATTCTGAGCGAAGACAATACTTTGCTGAAACGAATGATAATGTAAATATTAAAAGCTTAAACCTTATTGAGGAAAATATTATACCAGTGATCTGTATTGGTGAAACCTTAGAGCAAAAAGAAAATAACTTAACGGAAGAAATCTTATTTACACAAATTAAGGATAGTATTCCCAAATCGGCAAACCATCAAAATGCTTTAATTGCTTATGAACCAGTTTGGGCAATAGGAACTGGATTAACCCCAACTTTAGATGAAATAAATCAAGTACACGAATTAATTAAAAATTTTGATACTAAATTTGGAAGTTTTAAGGTTCTTTATGGAGGTTCTGTTAAATCTTCAAATTCAAAAGAAATAAATGAATTAAAACAAGTAGATGGCTGCTTAATTGGTGGAGCATCATTAAAAGTTGATGAATTCAATGCAATTATTTCTTGATAAATAAAATCAATTTAATATAAAGCGCAATTATGACAACTCTAGTAATAATTCAGCTGATACTTGCGATAGCTTTAGTTATTTTAGTTTTATTACAAGGTTCTGATAACGATAGCTTGGGTCTTGGTGGTGGAACTTCAACTGGATTAATGTCGGCTCGAGGTGCAGCAAACCTCCTTTCTAGGCTAACTGCAGTAACTGCTGGTTTGTTCATGGTAATGAGTATTGTACTTACAATTACTGCCTCTATAGGCTCTGATCGTAATGTATTAGAGTCACTTCCTTCAATTAATACCGAAGAAACATCTGAAGAACCATCAATACCAGAAAATAATTAATTATATCTTGCTATAGATAGATCTATTATGTATCACGGTATTCCGTAATGCATTTTGTTTTTATTACGGGTGGTGTAGCTTCTTCTCTTGGGAAAGGTATAGCCTCAGCCTCTTTAGCAACTCTCCTAAAAAGTAGAAAATTCAAAGTAAGAATAAGAAAGTTAGATCCTTATTTAAATGTGGATCCAGGTACAATGAGTCCATATCAGCACGGAGAAGTGTATGTAACAGATGATGGTGCAGAAACAGATTTAGATCTTGGACATTACGAAAGATTTACAAATCAATCAGCTAAGCAATCAGATAGTGTTTCATCAGGTAAAATCTATTCAAATGTCCTTTTGAAAGAGAGAAAAGGTGATTATCTAGGCTCAACTATTCAGGTCATTCCTCATGTTACTAATGAAATAAAATCTTTTATAAATAGTGATTTAAAAAATGAAGATATTGCAATTTATGAAATAGGAGGAACTGTTGGAGATATTGAATCTCTACCGTTCTTAGAAGCAATACGACAAATTAGAAATGATAAAAATATTTCATCAGCATTAATTCATATGACATATATTCCATATTTAAGTTCTGCAGGTGAATTAAAAACAAAACCTACTCAACATTCAGTTAAAGAACTTCTTAATGCTGGTATTCAACCAGATATTATTATGTGTAGATCTGAACAACCAATAGATAAGGACTCAATTTCTAAAATATCTTTATTTTGTAATGTTAAAAAAGAGTCTGTAATTCCAGCATTGAATGCTAAATCAATTTATGAGGTTCCTTCATTGTATTCTAAATATGGTTTGGATGAAGCTCTCCTAAAACAATTAGGTTATAAACCAAAAAATCACAAACTAAATTTAAAGCCTTGGATCAATCTTCAAAAAAAAATAAAAAAAAGAAAACATCAAGTAAATATTGCAGTAGTAGGAAAATACACAAATCTTAAAGATAGTTATAAATCACTAAATGAAGCATTAGTTCATGGAGGAATAGAGAATTCTACTGATGTAGATATTCAATGGATTAATTCTGAAAAAGAAAACAACGCTAGTTTAATAAAAAAATTAAAAGGTTGTCATGGAATTCTAATTCCGGGTGGTTTTGGTATTCGTGGTATTAATGGAAAAATTAGTGCTATCAAATACGCGCGAGAAAACAATATTCCTTTTTTTGGAATATGTCTTGGAATGCAGTTAGCAGTTATTGAAATAGCACAAAATGTTCTCAAAATTAAAAATGCTCACTCTTCAGAATTTAAGAAAACTACTAAATCAGTTGTAGGATTAATGACAGAATGGGTAAATAAAAACAAGATTGAAAAAAGAGATAAAAATAGTGATAAGGGTGGAACGATGCGTCTTGGAGCATACAAAGCTATTTTGAAAAAAAATTCAAAAATCTTTTCGATATATAAAAATAGAGTAATTAGTGAGAGACACAGACATAGATACGAAGTAAATCAGAAATTTCTATCTAAATTTGAAAACAAAGGTTATTATTTCAGCGGTATGTCGCCAGATGGATTATTGCCTGAAGTACTCGAGAGTAAAAAACATAAATGGTTTATAGGCGTTCAATTTCATCCAGAGTTAAAATCAAGACCATTAGATCCACACCCTCTTTTTGTATCATTTATAAAGGCTGCAATTAATGATTAATATTAATTTAAAAGATTATTCTATCTCAAATAATTCTCAATTTATTTTAATTGCTGGTCCATGCGTAATAGAAAACGAAAGTCACTCACTGATGATTGCAGAAGAGCTATGTAAGATATGTGATGAAGTTGGTATTAATTTAATTTTTAAATCTAGCTTTGATAAGGCAAATCGATCAAGTATTAAAAGTGATAGAGGTATAAAACTCGATGACGCATTAAAAATCTTTGAAAAAATTAAAACTAATTTTAATTTACCAATTTTAACAGATGTTCATAATGAAGAGCAATGTAATCAATTAAAAAAAGATAGTATTATCGATATTATTCAAATTCCTGCGTTTCTATGCCGTCAAACAGATTTATTATTAACTGCAGGTAATACAAATAAAATTATTAATGTAAAAAAAGGTCAATTTTTATCACCAAATGATGTAAAAAATATTTTCACAAAGATAGAAACTACAAATAATACAAACATAATGATCACTGAAAGAGGAACATCTTTTGGTTACAATACACTTGTTAATGATTTTAAAGGTTTAGATATCATGAAAAAATATAAGTATCCTGTAATTTTTGATGCAACTCATTCTGTGCAACAACCAGGAGGCTTGGGTGATAAAAGTGGTGGTCAAAGAGAACATATCCCTTCTTTATGCAAAGCTGCTATATCTATTGGTGTAGCTGGTTTATTTTTAGAAACACATAATGATCCGGATAATGCTCCTAGTGATGGACCAAACATGATTAATATAAAAGATTTAAAAAATTTATTAGTTCAACTTAAAAAATTTGATGATATAGCGAAAAACAATGCCTAAAATAACTAATATAAAAGCAAGACAAATAATAGATAGCAGAGGAAATCCTACTGTTGAATGTGATATAGAATTTGAAAATTCTACATTTGGAAGAGCTGCGGTTCCAAGTGGAGCATCTACTGGAGTGCATGAGGCTCTAGAATTGCGAGATAATGATAAATCAAAATATATAGGTAAAGGAGTTTTGAAAGCGGTAGAAAATATTAATGATACAATTTCTAATGAACTAGTTGGAAAATCATTTGAAGATATTTCTTCTTTTGATGATTTTTTATTACAACTAGATGGTACGGAAAATAAATCAAATTTAGGTGCTAATGCAACCCTTGCTGCAAGCTTAGCTTTTGCAAAATGTTTAGCTTCCTCTGAAGGTCATGAATTATATTCTTTTCTTGGTAAGGAGCATACAATGAGTCTTCCAGTTCCAATGATGAACATTATTAATGGAGGATCACATGCAGATAACGACGTTGATATTCAAGAATTTATGGTTGCTCCTATAGGTGCAAATAATTTTTCAGATGCACTTCAATATGGTTGCGAAATATTTCATTCATTAAAGTCACTTTTAAAATCAAAAGGCTTAAACACAAATGTTGGTGATGAAGGTGGATTTGCTCCTAACATAAATAGTTCTAGTGAAGTCATAGAAACAGTTTTGAAATCAGTGGAGGATGCAGGTTTTAAACCTGGAAAGGATATTTATCTTTCACTTGATGTTGCCTCAACTGAATTTTACAAAAATAATAAATATGATTTACAGGGAGAAAAAATTGTTTTGTCTTCTGATGAGATGATTAAATATCTGGAGAAATTGGTAAATGCTTATCCAATTTATTCTATTGAAGATGGAATGTCAGAAGATGATTGGGATGGTTGGTCAAATTTAACATCAACAATAGGAAAAAAAGTTCAGTTAGTTGGTGATGATTTATTTGTTACAAACAAAAAAAGATTACAAAAAGGTATTGCAGAGGGTGCGGGTAACTCTATTTTAGTTAAAGTAAATCAAATAGGTACACTAAAAGAAACTTTGGAGTCGATTAAATTAGCAAAAGAAAATAATTTCACTACTATAATTTCACATCGTTCTGGTGAGACTGAAGATACGACGATTGCTGATTTATCAGTTGGTGTTTCAGCAGGTCAAATTAAAACAGGATCATTATCGAGAACAGATAGAACAGCAAAATATAATCAATTGTTAAGAATTGAAGAAGCATTACAAGGTAAAGCAAATTATGCTGGATCATCTATCTTAAATAATAAATAATTGACAGTTTCGATCTTAAATATGCTATTTGTATAATAAATGAATAAATCTTTAGTTTTAAAAAATAAATTTTATTTCTATTTATCTTTTTTGTTTACTTTTTTTCTATTTGTTTATCTTCTCTATTTTCTTATAAATGGTGAGAGGGGATTACTGAAATATTTTAGTCTTAAAAATCTTAATGCTCAATACAATGGACAATATATGTCCTTAAAAAAAGAAAATGAATTTTACCTAGATAGAATTAAAAGATTACAACCAAATACTATAGATTTGGACTATTTAGATGAGACATTTAGGAAAGTTACAGGATTTACTTCAGAAAACGAAACAGTTATAATTATAGAATAGATTGATTTATTTGACAAAAAATCACCCTAATTATAATTAAAGATTATCATATGCAGAAACTTCAAAAAGCCGATTACATTAAAATGTATTCTTTTATGCTCAAAATTAGAAGATTTGAGGAAAGAGCAGCTCAACTTTACGGAATGGGTAAAATAGGTGGTTTTTGTCATTTGTATATTGGTCAAGAAGCTGTTGTTGTTGGGATTTTAATGACAATTGATAAGAATGACTCAGTTGTAACAACTTATAGAGATCATGGCCATATGATTGCTAGGGGATTAGATCCAAAACGTATTATGGCAGAATTGACTGGTAGAGAAGATGGTTATTCAGCAGGTAAGGGTGGTTCAATGCATATGTTCTCTAAGGAAAATAATTTTTATGGCGGTCATGGTATTGTAGGAGCTCAAGTACCAATTGGAACAGGTATAGCATTCACACATAAATATAATGGAGAAAAAAATATATGCAGAACATATATTGGTGATGGAGCAATGAATAATGGACAAGTTTTTGAAGCTTTTAATTTAGCTGCTTTATGGAAGCTTCCTGTTTTATATATTATTGAAAATAATAAATATGGAATGGGTACATCTGTAGATAGAGCAGCAGCTGGATTAGATTTATATAAAAGAGGAGAGGCATTTGGTATTCCTGGTGAAAAGGTAGATGGGATGAATGTTTTCTCTGTTATAGAAGCAGCAGATAAAGCAGGTAAGTATGTCAGAGAAGGTAATGGACCTTATATTATTGAAGTACAAACATATCGATATAGAGGACATTCAATGTCAGATCCTGCAAAATATAGAACGAAAGAAGAATTAGATAACTATAAGCAAACAGATCCAATTGAAATAGTTAAAGCAGAAATTTTAAAGAAAAAAATTGCAACTAATGATGAAATTGAAAAAATTAATAAAGATACTTTAGAAGAAATTAAAAACGCTGCTGAATTTGCAACTAATAGTCCTTTTCCAAAGGACAGTGAGCTTTATACGGACGTTTATTTATAAATTATGAGCACAGAAATTTTAATGCCTGCATTATCTCCAACAATGACTGAGGGTAATCTGTCTAAGTGGTTAATTAAAAAAGGGGATACTGTTAAAGCTGGTGATTTGATTGCAGAAATTGAAACTGACAAAGCAACAATGGAGGTAGAAGCGGTAGATGAAGGTGTTGTTCTAGATCTTTTATTTAAAGAAGGTGAGGCGAATATTCCAGTAAATAAAGCTATAGCTATAATTGGTGATCCAAACGAAAAAGTTGAAGTAAAAAAAGAAGCTCCCGTAGAAAAAGTGATTGAAGAAAAGAAAATTGAAAAAAATATTGAGACAAAAATTGAGACAAAGAAAGATAATATAATCTATACACCATCATCTAAAATAGAAGAAGATACAAATTTAAGCTCAGAAGAAATTACCATGCGTCAAGCACTAAGAGACACAATGGCTGAAGAAATGAGAAAAGATAATAAAGTTTTCATATTGGGAGAAGAAGTTGCCGAGTATCAAGGTGCGTATAAAGTAACGCAAGGTCTTCTTCAGGAATTTGGCAAAGAAAGAGTATTAGATACTCCTATTTCCGAACATGGTTTCACTGGATTAGCAGTTGGTGCAGCATTTAAGGGGTTGAGACCAATTTTAGAATTTATGACCTTTAATTTTTCTATGCAAGCAATTGATCAAATAATAAATTCAGCAGCAAAAACACTTTACATGTCTGGAGGACAAATTAACTGTCCTATTGTTTTCAGAGGACCTAATGGTGCTGCGGCTCAAGTTGCTGCACAACATAGTCAGGATTTTTCTTCCTGGTATTCTCAAGTGCCAGGTTTAAAAGTCATTGCGCCATCTACTCCTTATAACGCAAAAGGTTTATTAAGATCTGCAATATCAGATCCAAATCCCGTAATTTTTCTAGAAAATGAAATTCTTTATGGATTAAAAGGTCCCGTTAATAATGACATTAACTTCTCAATACCAATTGGAAAAGCAAATATAGAAAAAGAAGGCAAAGATTTAACGATCGTAACGTATTCAATAATGTTGCAGAAATCAAAAGAAGCTGCATTAAGACTAAAAGAGGAATACAATTTAGATATAGAAATTATTGATTTACAAACTTTACGACCTTTGGATACAGAAACAATTTTAAATTCAGTTAAAAAAACTAATAGATTAATCACTGTCGAAGAATCATGGCCATTTGGTAGTGTTGGTTCTGAAATTGCAAATATTGTTCAAAGGGATGCATTTGATTATTTAGACTCACCAGTGATAAAAGTTAATAGTGCGGACGTTCCAATGCCGTACGCATTGAGCTTAGAAAAATTATATCTTCCTCAAGTTGATGATATTATAAATGCTGCAAAAAAAGTAAGTTATATAAAATAAATGGCAATTAAAGTTTTAATGCCAGCATTATCACCCACAATGTCAGAGGGTGTAATTAATAAGTGGCTAGTTAATATTGGTGATACTGTTTCAGCTGGAGATATATTAGCTGAAATTGAAACAGATAAAGCAACAATGGAAGTTGAGGCAGTTGATGAGGGAGAAATTACACATTTAATTGATACAACACCAGATAAACAAATTGCTGTTAATTCTGTCATTGCTCTAATCAATGGTAACAAAGATGAAAGATTAGAAGATTACAATGATAAAGATAAAACTGTAAGCAGTGAAGAAAAAAATGAAGTTTCAGAAACATCTAAAGTAAATACTAAAGTAGATAACAGTCAAATAATAGAAAGAAGTAAAGATTCAAATACTAAACAAAATACTAATTTTGCTTCACCGTTTGTTAAAAAATTTTCGAAAGAAAACAATATTGATCTAACTCTTATTAAAGGGTCTGGACCTGATGGTAGGATAATAAAAAAAGATATTCAAAATTTTGAACTTCATATCAATGATGAAAATATTTCTGTAATTGAGCCATCTAGTATTAGAAAAATAATTGCTGAAAGAACAACACAAACAAAAAATGAGGTTCCACATTTTTATCTTACAATTGAAACAAGAGTGGATAAGCTAATAAATTTAAGAAAAAAAATAAATTCAAATAGTAATATCAAAATCTCGTTTAATGATCTCATTGTAAAAGCATGCGCAATGGCAATAGCGAAAAATCCAGAAACAAATATTTCTTGGGTGAATGGTAAAATTCATCAATATAAAAATATCGATATTGCAATAGCGGTAGCGTTAAAAGAAGGATTGATTACACCTATTGTTAAAGAAGCCAATACAAAAGGATTAGCTGAAATCTCAACAGAAATTAAATCATTAGTAAAAAAAGCTAATCAAAATAAATTATTACCAGAAGAATATAGTGGAGGATCTATAACTATCTCAAACTTAGGCATGTTTGGAATCACAGAATTTCAAGCAATTATTAATCCGCCACAATCAAGTATTATTGCAATTGGATCTATAATTGAAAAACCTGTTGTGAACTCTGGCAGTATTGAAATAGGACATACAATGAAATCTACTATTTCAGCAGATCATAGATCACTAGATGGTGCCGTTGCGGCAAAATTACTCAAAGATTTTAGCGATATTTTGGAAGATCCCTTCCAAATATGGTTGAATAGCATGGATATGGAAGTTATTTAACCTACATGACTGGACCACGTCATCCTGAAAAAGTTAAAAATAAATCAAATCCAATTCCTAAAAAACCAAGTTGGATTAGAGTAAAAGCACCAACTTCAAAATTTTTCAAAGAAACAAATAAACTCCTAAAAGACAAAAAAATTGTAACTGTATGCGAAGAAGCTGCATGTCCAAATATAGCTGAATGTTGGCAAAAAAAACATGCAACATTTATGATACTCGGAGATATATGTACTAGAGCTTGCGCATTTTGTAATATTAAAACTGGCAAACCTCATTATATTGATCACGATGAAGCTATAAGAATTGCTGAGTCAGTCAAGCAATTGAATTTAGAACATGTTGTAATTACAAGTGTTGACAGAGATGACCTAATAGATGGTGGAGCACTACATTTTATCAACGTAATAGATTCTATTAAATCTTTAAATCCAAGTTGCACAATTGAAATTTTAACTCCTGACTTTAAAAATAAACCTGAAGCTATAGATATTTTATCAAAAAATTTACCTGACGTCTTCAATCATAACTTAGAAACAGTGCCAAGATTATATCCATCAATTCGTCCGGGTTCACGTTACTTTGTAAGTTTAAATTTACTTAGTCAAATTAAAGAAAAAAATCCAAGTATATTTACAAAATCCGGTCTAATGGTTGGTTTAGGTGAAACTAAAGAAGAAGTATATCAGGTAATGGATGATTTAAGAGCAGCTAATGTTGATTTTATTACAATAGGGCAATACTTACCTCCAACACCGAAACACGCTAAGCTAGAAAAATTTATTACTCCTCAAGAATTTGATGAATATAAAAAAATGGCATACGCAAAAGGATTTCTAATGGTGGCATCATCACCGCTAACTCGTTCAAGTTATCATGCTTCTGATGATTTTAAAATCATGCAAGAAAATAGGAAAAATAAACTTTATTCAATTCAATGAAATCTTCAAATAGAGAGGAAATAGTTGATCACGACGCAAAAGGACTTTTTGATATTGTTTTAGATATCGAAAGTTATCCATATTTTATTCCTTGGTGTTCAGCTATGAGAATTCATTCAAAAAATAAAAATGAAATATATGCTGATATGGTCGTGTGGTATAAATATTTTATGCCCCAAACTTTTGGTTCTCACGTCACTTTTGATAAAAAAAAACTTTCAATAAGTACAACTTATATTGAAGGACCTTTAAAAGACCTTAAAACTAATTGGAATTTTGAATCATTAAAAAAAAATCAAACAAGAATTCATTTTAATGTAGAATTTGAATTTAAACGATTTTTTCACCAAAAAATTGCTGAAGCTTTCTTTCCTTTAATTGAAAACAAAATGATTGAATCATTTAAAGTTCGTGCTGATGAAATTTTAGATTAATTGATTAATTTTGCTAAATATAAAATCTCTAGTTTTTCTCTGTATGTCCAATCGATTTCCTTTGTATATTTTCTTGAAAATATAATTACTTTTATTAACTTTAATTCCAATATATACTAATCCTACTGGCTTTAACTTTGTTCCACCATTAGGACCTGCTATACCAGTTGTAGAAATGCAGATTTTTGTTTTTTCATTTTTGTACAGACCATTTATCATTTCCTCAGCTACTTCTTTACTTACAGCTCCAAATTTTGAGAGATTACTTTTTGAAACAGATAAATATTTAGATTTAGCTTTATTTGAATAACTAATAATCCCGTAAGAGAAAATTTTTGAAACTCCACTGTATTTTGTGATAGTGTTTGCTATTAACCCTCCTGTGCATGACTCAGCAACTGAAATTGAGATATTTTTATTTATTAATTTATCTATAACTTTTTTAATAATAGGCATTTGCAATATAAAGAATTATCACTGTATATATTCCTGCTATTAAATCATCAAGAATTACCCCAAAAGCTGATTTAAGTTTCCTGTCTACTATGTTAGCTGGAAAAATTTTCAATATATCAAAAAAACGAAATAAAATAAAAATTAACATTATTGTTACATAAGGATTTATTATTTTAATTTGATCATAAAATATTAAAATTAAGTATACTCCTAAGAATTCATCAATAACTATTATTTTTGAGTCATGTGTTTTGGTATGTGAAGAGAATTTATTAATAAAAAATAAAGATAGTAAAAAGATTACAAAAAAAATAACTACAAATATTTCTAAAGAAATAATTTTGTATTCAACAATAGGAAATAAAATAACTATTGATAAAAAAGATGCAAAGGTTCCAGATGGTATTAATTTAATATATCCAGCAAAAGATAAAGATACAAAAAAATTAGCTAATTTTATCATCTGTTATATGAACTATTGACTCAGCTGCGATTCCTTCACCATTACCAATAAAACCAATTTTTTCATTTGTAGTCGCTTTAATAGATACAGAGGTATTTTTAATTTGAAGTAATGTTGAAATATTTTTAATCATTTTTGAAACATATTTATTAATTTTAGGTTTTTCAGCTATTATATTTATATCTAGATTGATTACAGAATAACCTTTTTCTTTAAGTTTATTTCTACAATAAATAATGAACTTAGATGAATCTGCATTTTTCCATTTTTTATCTGTGTTTGGAAAGTGATAACCTATGTCTCTCATAGAGAGTGCTCCAAAAATACTATCACAAATTGCATGCAGTACAACGTCTGCATCAGAATGACCGATTAATTTAGAGAAAGGAATTTTAACACCACCTAATTTTAATCCATTTTTGGTTTTTTTATCAATTTGATGAATATCATAACCAATACCGTATTTTGTTATAGGCTTTCTGTATAAATTAAATAACTGAATATCTTCTGGGTAAGTAATTTTAATATTATTTTTTTCACCTTTGATCAAATTTATTTTTATTTTTGATTTTTGTAATAGCCCTGCATCATCATTAAATTCGAAATTTTTATATTTGATATGTTCTTTTAATATTAAATTATAATTAAAACCCTGGGGTGTTTGTACATTAATTACTTTTGTTTCTAATTTACTTCTCTTTATTAATTGTCTGTCATTATATTCAACGTATGGAATTGCATTAGTATTTTTGCCTAATTTGGATATAATTTTTTTAATTAATTTATTACTACATAAAGGACGTGCAGCATCATGTATTAATACATTTTTAATTTTAAATTTTTTTAAATTTTTTAAAGCATTAAAAGATGAAATTTGTCTTGTAAGCCCAGGTTTTGAATAAGTAATTTTTATTTTCTCAGAAATAGCCTTATGATTAAAGTAAGTGTTTTGATATTTTTTATCTATTGAAATATTAATAATATCGAAGTTTGATAAATCTAAATTTGAAATAAAATAATTTAAAAAATTTGTATTCCCAATTTTTAAGAATTGTTTTGGAATTTTTTGACCAAATCTCTTTCCTTTTCCACCAGCTAGAATTACAAGTGCATTTTTCATCATTTTAATTTATATACTATACTGTTTTACTATCATTATTTAAAAACTAACTAAAGTATACAGTGTTTAACCTATCAAAATTACTTAAATCTATTCATCTTTCAAGATTATCTTTTTATTTTTTAATCTTTTTAATCATATTGAGTTTTTCGATTACATTCTACTTAATGCTTCCAAATAACGATCTAGTAAAAGATCCAAGAAGACTACAATTTTTTTTATTGGCGGATGTAATTTTTGTCATTTTATTGATATCCATAATTATTAGACAAATTGTACTGATTTTAGTGAGAAGAAGAAAAAGTTATGATGAATCTCGATTATATATAAAATTTGTAAATTTATTTGCTGCAATGGCTTTAGGACCAGCCATTGGTTTAGTTATTATAACATCATTATTCTTTAATTTAGAATTAAGAACTTGGTATGGTGATGCTGTAAGGGATGCGGTTGTAAATTCTAATATTGTAGCAAGAAATTATGAAAATGAAATACAGGCAGAAATTGTGTCTGATACTCAGTTAATAATGAGAGAGATATTAAAAGTTTCTCAAAATAATGAGGTTAATATTCAATCAATTAGAACAGCTTTAAGTGAATTTATTAACTTAAGAACAATTTCAAGTATTTATATTTTTAATACGGAGGGCAACATATATTTAAGTTTAAAAGATCCTGATAATAAAAATTTTTCAGTGCCATCAAATGAAATATTTAAGATAGTTAATCAAAATCGTGTTTATATTTTTCAATTAAATAAAAATTCTATTACAGCTTATAAAAAAATAAATTTTTTAAATGATGTTTACATGCAGGTTAATAGAAATCTAAATACCAATATCTGGGATCATATTAGCGCTACAAAAGAGGCATTTGAAATTTATACTATTAAAGAAGAGGAAAGCTCAGGAATTCAAATAACTTATTCAATGATATTTGTTCTTTTTTCAATTTGTTTTATACTAGTTGCAATTTTAATTGGTTTTAATCTAGCTAGCAATCTTAGTAAACCAATTACAAACTTAATAAAATCAGCCAATAAAATATCAGAAGGAAATTTTGATGCTAAAGTTAGTGAAATAGATCAATTTCAAGAGATAAAAGTATTACTATCATCTTATAATAAAATGATTTCTGAAATTGAGAATAAACAAAATGAGTTAATATCAAAAAGTCAAGAAGATGAAGAAAAAAGAATTTTTATAGAGGCGATTTTAAGTCTTTTAACAATAGGCGTAATTTCTTTAGATAAAAATTTCAATATTTTATTATTCAATAAAACTTTAACAAAACTATTTAGAAACACTAAAACTTTTAAAATAAATGATAATTTTCTTTCCTTTTTTCCTGAATGGAAAAAAATATTTGAGAATTTTGAAACATCAAATAAAGTATTACTAAATTTTCAATACGATTTTACATTATATGACGATCAAAGAAATTTTAATATTAGAATTATTAAAGAAATTAATGATAATAAAATTGAGGGATATGTTGTTGCCTTAGATGATGCTACATCTCTAATTTTAGCAGAAAAACATGCTGCTTGGTCTGATATAGCAAGAAAAATAGCACATGAGGTTAAAAATCCTCTTACTCCCATTAAACTTTCTGCTGAAAGAATAGAAAAGAAATTTTTAGATGCAAAAACAGATAAGGAGGATATTTCACTTTTAACTAAAACAATATCAAGACAAGTAGATGATATTGGAAAGTTAGTTGACGAATTTTCATCTTTTGCGAGAATGCCTGAGGCAGAAATCAAGCTTGATAATCTATCGAAATGCTTAGAAGAGGCATACCTTTTATATTTCAATACTAGAAAGGATATAAAGCTCAATTTAATTAAACCTGAAAATGATATTTATTTTCACTTTGACACCCTTCAAATCTCAAGATGTTTTAATAATTTAATTAAAAATGCTATTGAAGCTGTGGAGAAAATACCAAACCCTGCAGTCGAAGTATTATTGGCTACTGATACTCAAAACATAAAAATTGAAATAAAAGATAATGGTGTTGGAATTGATGAAAAAATGTTGAGTAAAATTTTTGAGCCTTATTTCACAACTAAAACAAAAGGAACTGGTCTTGGACTATCTATAGTAAAAAGAATTATTGAAGATCATGGTGGTAAAATAAAAATTGAGAAAAATAAAAATATGGCAGGTACAACATCACTTATTAATTTTGAATACAATGCATAAAGTTTTAATTATAGATGATGAAAAGGATATTTGTTTTCTTATTTCAGAAATTTTAAAAGACGAAAATTATAATACATCTATTGCGCTCAATTCAGATGAAGCAATTAGTAAATTTAATGAAATTAAGCCCGACTTAGTTATTTTAGATGTATGGCTATCTAACAGTAAATTAGATGGGATTGAGATTTTAAAAGAATTTAAATCAATTGATAGTAATATTCCAATTATAATTATAAGTGGTCATGGAACTGTTGATCTTGCAGTGAAATCTATAAAAAATGGAGCATACGACTTTTTAGAAAAGCCATTCAACAGTGATAAATTAACTATTCTTACTAAGAGAGCGATAGAAAGTTCATCATTATTGAGTGAAAATAAAAATTTAAAAGATACGTTAATTAAAACTATACCACTAATAGGGAATTCAGAATTCATTAAAAAAATTAACAAAAATTTAAATGAGCAGAGTTCAAGTAATTCAAGATTATTAATTGAAGGGCCATTTGGAACAGGAAAAAAACATTTTACAAATTTAATACATAAAAATTCACAATATAAAGATAAGCTTCCTATATCAATTGATTTTAAAAAACTTACAAATGAAGCATTGGATAATATGTTTGTGGAAAATAAAAACGCAATTAATGAAAATATTTTTTATCGATCAAACAATAATTCATTAATACTGCTCAATATTGAAACTCTACCAAACATTTATCAAAAAAAACTTTTAAATTTTCTTGAAAATAAAAAAATTTTTGAAGATCTTGATATTGAATTAAATCATAAAATTATTACAATTACTGAGAAAAATTTAGAAATAGAAATTGAAAAAGGTAATTTTATTAAAAGACTATATGATAGAATTTCAACAGACTTTATAAAATTTAAATCTCTTTCTGATAGGAGAGATGATGTTCTTCCTATTCTTAATTTCTATTTAAATGAAAAAAGTGGAGGAAATTTAAATTTTAAATTTTCCTCTAAAGCCTTAACTAAGTTACAACTGTATGATTGGCCTGGAAATATTTCCCAACTGATTAACTATGTGGAGAAAAGTCTGATACTTAACCAAGATCAAAACATAAAAGAGTTAGAGGTTGATGATTTAGCTTTACAAATGGGAGATGAAACTGCGTCAAATTCTTCCAATAATTCACTGGATTTATCTTTAAAAGAAGCAAGATCCGAGTTTGAAAAAAATTATTTAATATCGCAAATTAAGAGATTTAATGGTAATATAACTAAAGTTTCCGAATTTACAGGAATGGAAAGAACTGCTCTTTATAGAAAATTTAAATCACTAGATATAAAAGTAGAATAACTAATCTATGAAAACAATTATTTGTGGTGCTGGAGATGTTGGATATAGCATAGCTGATAAACTATCACGCGAAAACTTTGAAGTTACAGTTATTGACGAAGATGAAAATAGATTAAATAAGGTATCAGAAACGTTGGATGTCAAAACAATAAATGGTGTTCCTAGTATGCCATCAGTTTTAGAGAGCGCCGGTGCAAATGACTGTGAAATACTAATTGCAGTTACTAAGAGTGATGAAACTAATATGGTTACTTGTCAAATTGGCCATTCTTTATTTAAAATTAAAAAGAAAATTGCCAGAATAAGACAACAAGATTATTTAAAAACTGATTGGAAAAATTTATATAATGATGACAATTTCCCGATAGATGCAATTATTTCCCCAGAACAAGAAGTTGCTAAAGGTATATTTAGAAGATTAATTTCACCTGGCACAATAGATATGGTTGAATTATCAGATAAAAAATTGAAATTAATTGGTCTAAAATGTGAAGACAATTTTTTACATTCAGGCCTGTCTGTGAGAGAATTATCAGAAAAATTTCCTGACTATCTTGCTAACATAATGTTTATATTTAGAGGGGATCAAAAATTTACTGTAAATTCTTCAACTAAAATTGAAAAAAAAGATACTATTTTTCTTGTTGTGGAAACTGATAATTTGACAGATGTGCTTTCTGAATTTGGTCATCAAGAATTGCAGGCAAAAAAAGCTGTAATTATAGGTGGTGGAAATATAGGGTTTTCACTTGCTCAGCTAATTGAAAATTCTGAAACATATATAAAAACTGAACTTATTGAAGCTAATAAAGAACGAGCAGAATTTCTTGCATCAAATTTAGAAAATATTACAGTTACATGTGGGGATGGATTGGACAATCAGATACTTGAAGAGGTGAATATATCAGAAGCTGGTTATTGTATATCCATTACTGAAGATGATGAAGTTAATATATTATCTTCCCTATTGGCTAAAAGAGCAGGTGCTGAAACATCAATAACTTTGATTAATAATAGTAATTATTCATCTTTGTTATCTAATATAGGTGTTGATATGACCATAGATCCAAAAATAATAACAATTTCTAAAATTTTAGAAAAGGTTAGGGGTGTAAAAATAAGAAACGATTATTCTATAGGTGAAGGTTTTGGAGAAGTAATAGAGGCAGATATTCAGTCAGAATCATTTCTTTGTAATAAAAATCTTAAAGAGTTAGAATTACCAAAAGGTATACGTATTGGGTCAATTGTGAGAGATAAAAAAATTATCATTCCTAATAGTCAAACTGTTTTTAAAGAGAATGATGATGTTGTTTTTTTTGCTGAAACAAACTGCATAAAAAAACTAGAGAAACTTTTATCAAAAATTTAATCTAATGCCAAATTTTGCTTTTATAAATAACAAATTTGTAAATTTTAAATCTGCAAAAATTCATATAGAGGATAGAGGATTGCAATTTGCAGATAGCGTTTATGAAGTTATCGCAGTCTTGGAAAATAATTTAATTGATTTAGATTTTCATCTTAAGAGATTAAAATATTCTCTTCGTGAATTAGAAATTAAATTTACAATCAATAAAAAAAACCTAAATAATATTTTTCTAAATCTAATAAAAAAAAATAAAACAAGAAATGGAATAATATATTTACAAATTACAAGAGGTATTCAGTTTAGAGAACATAAATATCAAAAAAATTTAATCCCAACTTTGATTATATACACAAGAAATAAAATTTTTAATTTACCTGGAAAAAAATTTGTAGGAGTAAATACAATTACTTTCCAAGATCTTCGATGGAAAAGACGTGATATTAAAACAGTAAATTTACTTCCAAATATTATAGCAGCAAACATGGCCAAAAAGAAAAATGCTTATGAAGCAATTTTAATACAAAATGGAAAAGTAACTGAGGGCACATCTTCTAATATTTGGATTATAAAAAGAAATAATTTAATAACTCATCCAGCTAATTCCGATATTTTAAAAGGTGTCACTAGAACATCTCTTTTAAAAATTATAAAAAAAACTAAACTTAAACTAATAGAAAAACAATTTACCCATAATCAATTAGTTAATGCAGATGAAGTATTTTTAACAAGTTCTGGAAGTTTTATTACTCCTATTCTTAAAATTGATAATAAAAAAATCAATAAAGGTAAAATTGGTAATATTACTTTAAGATTAGCAGAAATGTATACCAAAGCATGTATAAATGGATAATATAAAGCAAGAGGACATAGAGGACATTTGTTTTAACGTAAGTCAAAATATTATCTTACCAAAATTTAAAAATTTATCAGACAATGACATTAATTATAAAAATGGATCTGATTTAGTAACAGCAGCTGATATAGAGGCAGAAAAAGAATTAAAAAAACATTTGTTAAAAATTTTACCTACTTCAAATTTTATAGGCGAAGAGGAATATTCTAGAAATGAAAATATATTAAATTTTTATAATGAAAATGCATATTGTTGGACTGTTGATCCAATAGATGGAACAACAAATTTTGCTAATGGTAGAGATAAATTTGCAATTATGATAGCCTTAACATTTAAAGAAAAAATTTTACGTTCTTGGATATATAAGCCACTAGAAAAAATTATGTGTTCAGCTATTGTAAATGAAGGTGCTTATATCAATAATAAAAAAATTGTTACAAAAGAGGTAAATATAATTGAAGAAACTATAGGGTCGATAAGCACAAAGTATTGGGAGCCAGGATTAAAAGATAAGTTAAAAACATTTAAAAACATATTCAAAGAAGTTAGCTCTTATAGATGCATTGGTTTTGAATATATAGATATAGGTATTGGGATTAGAAATTTTTCTATTTTATCAAAACTATCTCCCTGGGATCATATTCCAGGTATTCTTTTTGTCAGAGAAGCAGGTGGTGCCGACATAGATTTTGATAAAAATAAATATGACTTTACAAAAAAGAATAAGAATTTAATTGTTAGTAATTCAGAAGATTTAAGTTTAAAAATTTTAGAAAAATTAGGAGAAATTTTATGAGTATTAAAAATGTTTCTTTTATTGGCTTAGGAGTAATGGGTTATCCAATGGCAGGTCATCTTAAAAATAATGGTTATGATGTAACTGTTTATAATAGAACAACTGCTAAGGCAGAAAAATGGGTACAAGAATATAAAGGTAGCATGGCTAAAACTCCTGGTGACGCTTCTCAAAACTCTGAAATAGTTTTTATGTGTGTTGGACGCGATGAAGATATTATTGAAGTAATGGAAGGTGAGAATGGAATTCTTTCAAAAGTAGCTGAAGGATCGATTATTGTTGATCACACAACAGCTTCCGCAGAGATAGCAAGAAATTACTATCAAAAACTTAAAGATAAAAAATTAAGTTTTCTTGATGCGCCTGTATCTGGTGGTCAAGCAGGTGCAGAAAATGGTGTTCTCTCTATTATGATAGGTGGGGATGAAAAAGATTATAATACTGTAAAACCAGTTCTCACATCTTATGGCAAAGCAGTTGAACTTATAGGTCCATCTGGATCTGGTCAAATAGCTAAAATGATAAATCAAATTTGTATTGCAGGGTTAGTACAAGGTTTATCTGAAGCAATGGCTTTTGGAAAAAAATCGAATGTGGATATGGAAAAGGTTCTTAGCGTTATATCAAAGGGTGCTGCTCAATCGTGGCAAATGGAAAATAGATATAGAACTATGCTTGATGGAAAATTTGATTATGGCTTTGCAGTTGATTGGATGCGTAAAGATTTATCAATTTGTTTTAATGAGGCAGATAAAAATGGTGCAATTCTTCCCATTACAAAAATAGTTGATAAATATTATGAGGAAGTTCAAAAAAATGGTGGCAATAGGTTTGATACTTCATCCCTCATGACACTTGTAGATAAATAAATGTCAAGAAACTTAATTATAGCAGTAATATTGTTAACAACCTCTTCTTTATTTTGGTCAGGGAATTTTTTTTTTGGAAAAGTTGCTCATATAACTGATCTTTCACCATTTAAATTAAGTTTTTTTAGATGGTCTTTAGCTTTGCTTTTACTATTACCTTTCACTCTTAAAAGCATTTTGGAAAATTTAAATTATTACAAAGAAAACTTTTTACTGATGACTACATTAAGTATTTTAAGTGTTACAATATTTAACTCATTTACATATATTTCATTACAGACTACTCTAGTTTTAAATTCTACTATAATGGCATCTACTGCACCAGTAATTATGATTGGTTTTTCTTGGTTGATGTTTCGAACTAAAATCTCAAAACTGCAATTAATTGGTATAATTTTATCTTTATTAGGTGCTTTAGCTATAATTTTAAAAGGAAATTTAAATAATTTATTTACTCTAAATTTTACTATTGGAGATATATGGATGTTTGCCGCTGTAATATCTTGGTGCTTATATTCAGTGCTATTAAAAAAAATGGATACATCAATTCCACAATTAGCAAGCTTAGAAGTAATGATTATTATCGGATTATTTTTTATTATTCCATTTTATCTTTTTGAATCTTTTAATGGTACCTTTTTACTTTCATCATACTATGATTTTTTCATTATTATTTATGTTGCTATTTTTGCAAGTATTGCAGCTTATTTTGCTTGGAATAAGGGTGTATATTTGATTGGACCAAACAGAGCTGGTTTATTTTTACACTTCATACCTGTATTTGCTGCAATTTGGGCAATAACTTTTTTAAATGAAAGCTTTGCAATATTTCATATTGTAGGTGTTTTTTTTATAATTACAGGAATTATATTATCTAATATAAGATTTAAAGATGAACAAAATAATCAAAACTGATCAAGAATGGAAGTCTCTTCTAACAGAAGATGAATATTATGTAACAAGACAAAAGGGAACAGAGCCACCTTTCTCTGGTAAAAATTTTGAAATTATTAATGGTGGTATTTTTAAATGTAAATGCTGTGGTAATGAATTATTTAATAGTTCTACAAAATATGATTCTTATTGTGGATGGCCAAGTTTTTTTGAACAAATATCACCTGAAGCAATTAAGACAGAGACTGATAGATCTCATGGAATGGTGCGTATTGAAATTATGTGTGCCAAATGTGATGCTCATTTAGGTCATGTCTTTGATGATGGACCTGAACCTACTGGCAAAAGATATTGTGTAAATTCTCTTTCTATTAATTACGAAGAGTTTGAATAATACTTTTTATACACTTCTATTTTCCTCAATAGGCCATGCGCTCATGCATATGTTTGCGGCATTTTATTTTGTAATCGTTCTGACTATAGAAAAAGAATGGAATATTTCTTACGATCAATTAATAAGATTATGGTCTCTTGGAGCTCTACTAATTGGTTTAGGGGCAATTCCTTTTGGGTGGTTAAGTGATAAATGGTCTCGTTCAGGAACAATGACAATTATGTTTATTGGAATGGGATTAGCTTCCATATTATGTGGTTTAAGTACATCAGTTTCTTTTTTATTTTTTTCATTATCATTTCTTGGACTTTTCTGTTCAATTTATCATCCTGTGGGCATTCCTTGGGTGATACATGCAGCTAACAAACAGGGAAGAGCGCTTGGTGTAAATGGTATTTTTGGTGGAGTAGGTATAGGATCTGGTGCATTTGTAGCTGGTACTCTAACGGAATTACTAAATTGGCAACTAGCTTTTATATTACCTGGTTTAATATCTATTGTTATAGGATTTTATCTTATCTACTTAATTTTAATTGATAAAATATCTTATAAAAATTATTTTATTAAAAATGATGATCAGGATCATTCCCGAAACGAAATGATTTTAATTGCATTAATAATGCTATTATCAATGTTTGCCCTTGGATTATCTTTTCACAATACACAAACAGCCTTACCAAAAGTTTTTGAAATACGTATTGGTAATATAAACTCTATTCAAATTGGATTTATGATTGCAATAATCTATTTTATTTCTGGCGCTACAACATTTGTTGGAGGTTTACTTGCTGATCGATTTAATTTAAAGACCATTTATTTAATTGGTATATTTCTTCAGTTTCCATGTTATCTTGGTATAGCTTACATATCTGGCTATTCTTTAGTAGTCTTATGTATTCTAGCTGCCGTATTTAATGCAAGTATTCTGCCTACAGAAAATCTTCTACTTGGAAGGTTTACACCTCAAAAATATCATGGTGTTGTATACGGAATTAAGTTTATTCTTGCATTTGGATCGGGACCAATTTCGGTATTCTTAATATCAGAAATATATTCCATAACTTTAGAGTTTACTTATTTATTTTTAATTAATGCAATAATGATGGCTATAGTTTCAATTTTTATTATTTTCTTACCAATTCAGAGCAATAAAAGAATAGCTACTCAGGATTAGATTTTAACCCTTCAAGGTAATTAATAACTTCATTAAATTTTTCATCAGGAATATCTTTATAGGTCATACCAAAATGATTTTTTACCTCTAATGCCACATGAGCATAAGGATTTCTACCCTTTGGATGATTAGGGTGATCAGGTAATTTTCCTTTTAAAAAGTCGCCTGTTTCTTGAATTAACTTCCAAATTTTAGATGCGTTATCTTTATTCAATTTATCTAGCTAAAGCACCCATTGGATCCCAAGGTGCTAGCGCTACTGGTTCCATATCTAAGTATTTTAGAAGTCTTTTGTTAAGATATTTTTTATCAATGACAACTTCATAGGTATATTCGTCAAACCATTCATCAGTCATCATCATATACCCTTGATTACCACTTTTTGTCCCCCAGCTATTTTCAATTTTCCATTTAGTTGAATTTCTTTTTTTAATATCCACTCCTGTTAAGAGCATGGCATGAGTCATTTCACTATCACCGTACTCTAAACGAGTTTGTTTATTCATCTTAAATGAAGTTTGGAAGACATTTTCATAGTCGTAAATGCCCATATCAAGTACACCCATATCACGACTAAAACGTTTCCCAACATCACAACCAAACCATACAGCTTCATTGTTTTTTATAGAGTCCATTGCTGATTTTTTTAATTCTTTAATATCTACATTAAGATATTTAATAATTTGTCCTTCAACAACATTACCAAGATATTCAACGGTATACATTGTATTAAATTTTTTATTGCTCATTGGAGCATGAATTAAGCAAACTTTATCTTTAATATTGATATCTGCATATTTTTTGCAGAAATCAATTGGTGTCATATCTGAAATGACAATGTGTCTATTATCTTTATTTCTAGTAGACCAATTGATAACATCTGGTGGTTGACCAAGAAACATTGCAAGTAAATTATAAATTGTTTTCATCATGTCTTTTTTTAGAGCTGCAGAATTTTTAGCTGGTTTCTTTCTTAGTATAGAAGCAAACTCTCTTAATTTGTGTGTAAGAATATAATTCATAGCACCAGATTTACTGCTATGATTTGTTTCCGGCATTACATCTTTAGGTACTGCACCGTACTTATTAATTAAGTTTACAAACATATCCCACTGTCCACCATCTTGCACTGGCGCTTTTAAAAGATGGGTTATTAATCTGCTTTCATATGATTCATCTCTAGATTTAATAATATTCTCTAAAAAATAATTTGCTTTCTCTAACTTATCCCAAAACATGAAATAATTTTGTGAAAATTCAAATGTATTTAGTTCAAGGCTATCAACAACTTGTAAGCGCATCAGATTTAATCCTGCAAATCCCCAACATCTACCTGATGCCATTTGATTTGTTGCAGGTAGTTCTTTTTTAATAAGATTGGAAAAATTATGATTGATTTGACTAAAGTTTTCCCAATTGAGCGCAACATTGGCTAAATCATTTTTGATTAATGCATTTCGTGAAGCTGTGTTTTTATTATTTCTTAAAAATTTATTTTTGAAAGTTTTGATTGTTGATAGAGATATATTTTTTGCCATAGTCTCTATTTAAAACTATTTCAGCTTAATTCAATTCTTAACTGTTTTTTTCTTTTTTTTGAGACCCATTTTAGCTTTTCTTTCATCAATTAACCTAATGGCATCTTCTAGTTTTAAGCTATCAATTGTTTGATCACCAAGAATTGATGCATTTATTTTTCCACATTTTACATATGGTCCAAATTTTCCATCATGGGCAGTAATATTTTTCTTTTCTGTTGGATGCTCTCCAAATGTTTTTAACGTCGCATTACCTCTCTGTGTAGGTTTAGCAATTAATTCAATGGCTCTTTCAAGTTCAATATCAAGAATATTATCTGTTTTTTCGAGAGCTTTATATTTTTTATCATGCAAAATATATGGTCCATACATTCCAATACCGGCACTAACCGTTTTATTAGTTTCCGGATGAAATCCTAATTTACGTGGTAAGCCAAGTAGTTGGATTGCTGTGTTTAATCCTATTTCATCTGGTTCAAAATTTTTAGGAATAGAAACTCTTTTTGGTTTCTTTTCTTTTGTCCCTTCACCAACTTGCATATAAAATCCATAAGGACCTTTTCGAAGAGTAATCATTTCTCCTGTTTCAGGATAAATACCAATTTCTTTTGGTCCGCTAAGAGCAGCGCCATCTTTATCGTTTAATTGATTAAACTGAACTGTATATTTGCAATCAGGATAATTAGAGCAGCCAATAAATCCTCCAAACTTTCCAACTTTAATTCCTAATCTTCCATTATCACAGGTTGGACACTTCCTTTTTTCATCTGCTCCGTTTGGTGGAAAGAAATGCGGACCTAGTGCTTCATCTAACACATCAATGACCTCTCTATTTGATTTGCCTACAGTTTCATCGCAAAGTTGTTTGAATGTTTCCCAAAATTTTCTTAGAACTTCTTTCCAATCAAGCTTACCATCAGAAATTTCATCAAGTTGATTTTCAAGATCAGCAGTAAAATCATATTCGACATATTGATTAAAATATTTCTCTAAAAATATCGATACTATTCGTCCTCTATCATGAGGATTAAAACGTTTTTTATCTAAAATTACATAATCTCTATCTTGTAGAACTTTAATAATAGAAGCATAGGTAGATGGTCTGCCAATACCAAGTTCTTCAAGTTTTTTAACTAAGCTAGCTTCGGTGTAACGAGGAGGAGGGGAGGTAAAATGTTGTGTCTTTTCAACATCTTTGAGATTTAAACTCTCTCCTTCACTCATGGCAGGAAGAATTGTTTCTTTTTCTTCATCTTTGTCATCATCTTTAGCTTCTTGATAAACTTTGTACATCCCAGGAAACTTAATTGTTGATCCATTTGCTCGTAAAACAATTTTTTTATCTTCGTTTGTAATATCAACAGCTACTTGATCTAATACAGCACTCGCCATTTGTGAACTTACCGCTCTTTGCCAAATAATTTCATATAGCTTATATTCTTCTAAGGTAATGTATTGCTTAATATCTTTTGGTGTTAGGTAAATATTTGTCGGCCTAATACATTCATGTGCTTCTTGGGCATTTTTCGCCTTAGATTTATAAACTCTTGGCGCTTCTGGTAAATAGTTTGCACCATAATTATCAGTAACAAAACCTCGAACTTGATTAATGGCTTCTTTTGACATGACGACACTGTCTGTACGCATATAAGTTATTAAGCCAGTTGTCTCTCCTTTAATGTCTGTTCCTTCATAAAGGCGTTGAGCTGTGCGCATTGTTTGACTCGCACTAAGACCAAGTTTACGACTAGATTCAATTTGCATTGTAGATGTAGTAAAAGCAGGGTAGGGATTTCTCCTAGCTTCTTTTTTCGTAATATTTCCAACAGTGAAAATAGAATTTTTAATATCATTAAAAATTTTTGTCGCTTCACTCTCATTTTTAATATCAAGTTTATCTACTTTATTCCCATCATAAACTGTAAGTCTGGAATTAATAATTTTATCTTCTTTATTTCTAAACTCGCCTTGTAAAGACCAATATTCCTGTGGAATAAATTTTTCTATCTCAAGTTCTCTCTCACTAATTATTCTTAAGGCTACAGATTGAACTCTACCCGCTGATTTTGAACCTGGTAACTTTCTCCATAGCACTGGAGAAAGTGTAAAACCAACAAGAAAATCTAACGCTCTTCTTGCAAGATAGGCATTTACTAAATTTTCATCTATTTCTCTTGGCTCTTTAAGACTATCAAGAACTGCATTTTTTGTAATTTCATTAAATGTAACACGGTGAATATTTAATTTTGAAAGTGATGAATTATCTCTAAGTAGTTTTTCTACATGCCAAGCTATGGCTTCACCTTCACGGTCGGGGTCAGTGGCTAGATATAAATTTTCAGATTTTTTTGCTGCATCTGTTATTTCTTTTATCACTTTTTTTCCACGATCACTGGTTTCCCATTTCATTTGGAAATCATTTTCAGTATCTATCGCATCATTTTTTGCTGATAAATCTCGAACATGTCCCACACTTGCGAGAACTTTGAAGTCAGAGCCTAAATATTTATTAATAGACTTTGCCTTTGATGGTGATTCAACAATTAATACATTCATAAATTTTGGCCCCAAATTTCAGTTTAAAGATAATTCGTCAAGAAATTTTAAAAAAAAGTATATTTTTACTTGGATAATTTAATTTTACTTTCAGTTTTGTTTATGAGTCTTTTAATGTTTTCTGTGTGTTTAAGATAAATAATTAAAGTTAAATAAATAAAGAAAATTAGAATATAAAAATTAAAATTAATAAAAATATAGTAAGCTGGAGCTACTAAAATTCCAATTAAAGATCCAAGAGAAGAGTATTTACTTACAAAAGCAGTAACAAGCCATACTAATAAAAATAAAATTGCAATATAAGGATTAAGACCAAATAAGAAACCAATATACGTTGCAACACCTTTTCCACCTTTAAATTTCAACCAGACAGGATAGATGTGACCTAATATGGCAAAGTGACAGAGAAGTATTTTATTCAATAAAGAAATATCTTGAAAATACATTTGTAAAATGAGGAACGGAAGAAAGCCTTTAAAAATATCAAAACAAAGAACAATGAATGCTAAAAATTTATTTCCTGTTCTTAAAACATTTGTTGCACCTACATTTCCAGAACCAACCTTTCTAATATCTCCCAAGCCAAATAATTTTGTAAAAATCAATGCAAAGGGTAATGATCCTATTACATAAAACAATATGATTAATGATAAACTACTTACTAAAGTCATCTCTGTTTTTAATAATTAAGTCTAAGCATGCCATTCGCACTGCAACACCCATGGCGACCTGTTCTTGTATTAAGCTCCTCGTGACGTCATCGGCAAGTTTGGAGTCTATTTCTACACCACGGTTCATTGGACCTGGATGCATAACGAAAGCATTTTTTTTTGCATATTTAAGTTTATTGTAATCTAAACCATACTTTTTAAAATAAGTCTTTTGATTTGGCATTATTTTCCCAACTATTCTTTCTTTTTGAATACGTAGCATCATAACAATATCACAATTCTGTAATCCCTTTTTCATTTCTGTATAAACGTTCACAGGTAGTTTATTTAAACTTTTTGGTAACCATTCTTTAGGCCCAATAACATTTATTTTTGCACCTAACTTTGATAGTATGATTATGTTTGATCGAGCAACACGGCTATGTAAAATATCCCCGCATATGGCAATTTTTAATTTTGCAAAATTTTCAAATTTATTTTTTATAGTAAGTGCATCTAATAACGCTTGTGTGGGATGCTCATGACTACCATCACCAGCGTTAATTACAGAAGCATCTACTGTTTCTGAAATTTTTTTACTAATTCCTTCCTCTGGATGTCTGACAATTAAAACGTCAGGATTCATTGAATTAATAGTAGTCATAGTATCGAGTAAGGTCTCACCTTTATTAATAGAACTATCTTTTACCACTACATTAATGAGATCTGCTCCTAACCTTTTAGCAGCAACTTCAAAACTTGTTCTTGTTCTTGTTGAATCTTCAAAAAAAAGATTAAATATTGTTCTTCCTTCTAAAACATTAATTTTTTTAATTTTCCTTTTATTAAAAGTTATATATTTTTTAGATTCATCTAAGATGTGCTCAATTTCTTTCTTGGTTAAATCAGCTGTTTCTACTAAATGAATTTTTTTAAAAATATTTTTACTTCTTTTTAATTTGATATTTGTTTTTGAAGAAATTGATGAATAATATTTTAAAGCTATTTTTTCTGCATCTTTAAGAATTTTTGAACCTGTAGATGATCTGATTGCCTTTAATTTTGGCATTTTCACTTTCATCTGCCAAAATTTTGAATTTTCTCTTTTATATAATTTTATGTGTCCTGATTTAAGTAGCTTTGAATTCATATGTGTCAATAATGTGTAAGTATGTGTAAACTAATTTATTAATTATTTCTATATCTATCTAAATATCCCTGTAAAATATAAGCAGCCGATTGTTGATCAAGTTTACTTTTTATCTTTGTTTTACTCAAATCAGCTTTTCTCATTTCTTTAAAGATTACATCTGATGAAAATCTTTCATCCCAAAGAGCTGTAGGTTTCTTAAAAAAGGTTTGAAGATTAATATTAAAATCTCTTACTAATTGGCTTTGTTTGTTTTCACTATTATCCAGGCTAATCGGCAGACCAAGAATAAATCCTCCAATTTCATACTCTTTCAAAATATCTTTCATGATAATTAAATCTTTATTAGTTCCTTTTCTTTGGATAATTGAAAGAGGTGTAGCGATAATTTTTGATCTATCGCTTACTGCAACACCGATCGTTTTAGTTCCTAGGTCTAGACCTACAAGTATTTGTGATGTATTAAGGCCATCGATTAAATTATTTTGATCATTCATATAATGGAGCTCATAAATTGAAGATTGATAAAAATACAATAAATAAAATTGCTCGTCTATCTAGAATAAAGTTAGATGATAAAGAATCTGAAGATTATATTAAGGATCTTAATTCCATTTTAGACTGGGTAGAGCAGTTAAATGAAGTTAATACTGAAAATGTAGAACCGTTAAGTAACATATCATCATCAATTTTACCTAAAAGAGAAGATGTATCTAATGATACTAATTCTAGTGAGGAAATTCTTGAAAACGCTCCTGATAAACTCGAAGGTTTTTTTGCAGTACCAAAGGTGGTAGAATAATGTCTAAATCATCTTTGAAACAAACGTTAAAAGATCTCGATACAAAAAAAATATCAATAAGAGAATTAAATCAGGATTATTTAAAAAGAATTAAGGAAAATGAAAACTTAAATGTTTTTATTCATTTTAGTGAAGAGAATGTTTTAAAGCAGATAGATAACTTAGAGAATGATAATTCAGCAAAAAAATTAAAAGGTATTCCAATTGCAATCAAGGATCTATTTTGTACTAAAAGTATGCCTACAACCGCAGCTTCAAAGATTTTAGAAAATTTTAATCCAACTTACGAATCATTTGTTACTCAAAAATTATTAGATGAAGGATCTATTTTTGTTGGTAAAACAAATTTAGATGAGTTTGCTATGGGCTCAGCTACTAATACAAGTTTTTTTGGAAATACAATTAATCCCCTATCAAAAGAGAATGAGCCTTTAGCTCCTGGTGGATCTTCTGGTGGTTCCGCAGCCGCAGTTGCTGCAGATTTATGTTTAGGGGCAACTGGAACAGATACAGGCGGATCAATAAGACAGCCAGCTAGCTTTTGTGGTGTTGTTGGTATCAAACCAACATATGGTTTATGTTCACGATGGGGTATAGCGGCATTTGCATCTAGTTTGGATCAAGCAGGAATTTTTTCTCATAATGTTGAAGATGCATCAATATTATTACAATCAATAGCTGGGTTTGATCAAAGAGATAGTACAAGTGCTAAAGTAGATATTCCAAATTATTTTGAAAATTTAGATGATGATTTAAATGGGAAAACTGTTGGTATACCAAAGGAGTATTCTATTGATGGTACACCAATGGAAATAAGTCAGATATGGGAAGATGCTATCAAGGTTTTAGAAAAAAAAGGTGTTAAAATTAAAAATATTTCACTTCCTCATACTAAATATGCACTTCCTACTTATTATATAATTGCTCCTGCTGAAGCTTCCTCAAATTTAGCTCGTTATGATGGAGTAAAATATGGTTTTAGATCGGAAGAAATTGATTCTCTTGATGAAATGTATGAAAATACAAGAGCTCAAGGTTTTGGAAGAGAAGTAAAAAGAAGAATTTTAATAGGAACATACGTATTATCTGCAGGATATTATGATGCATATTATCTGAAGGCACAAAAAGTAAGAAAATTAATAGCCGATGATTTTAATAAAGCTTTTAAAGAGTGTGATTTTATAGTTACTCCTACTGCACCAAGTGCTGCATTCCCTTTAAATGAAAAACAAAATGACCCTATCAAAATGTATTTAAATGATGTGTTTACGGTCCCTGCTTCTTTAGCCGGTCTTCCAGGTATTTCCATTCCCTTTGGGAAAAATAAAAATAATTTACCACTGGGTATTCAAATATTAGGAAAACACTTTGATGAACAACAAGTTTTTAATACTGCTGTATCTCTAGAAAGATCATATGAATAATTTAATAAAAGGTGAAAAGTATGATTGGGAGATGGTAATCGGTCTTGAAATACATGCTCAAGTAAAATCAAATTCTAAATTATTTTCTTCATCATCAACAAAATTTGGATCATCACCAAATAGTCAAGTGTCTTTAGTCGATGCTGCTATGCCAGGAATGTTGCCTGTTATTAATAAATATTGCGTGGAGCAGGCAGTAAAAACTGGAGTCGGTTTAAATGCTAAAATTAATAATTATTCTGTCTTTGATAGAAAAAATTACTTTTATGCCGATCTTCCACAAGGATATCAAATTAGTCAGTATAAATATCCAATTGTTGGAGAAGGAAAAGTTACAATTGATTTTAAAGACGGAACATCAAAAGATATTAGAATTGTAAGATTACATTTAGAACAAGATGCTGGTAAAAGTTTACACGATCAAAATCCTTCAAAAACATATGTAGATCTTAATAGATCTGGTGTTGCTTTAATGGAAATTGTTAGTGAGCCTGACATTAGAACGCCTGATGAAGCTGGAATGTATATATCCAAAATCAGATCAATTTTAATGTATTTAGATACATGTGATGGAAATATGCAAGAGGGCTCGTTAAGAGCTGATGTAAATATTTCAGTAAGAAAACCTGGTGATGAATATGGAACTCGTTGTGAAATTAAAAACTTAAATTCTATAAAATTTATTAAACAAGCTATTAATTATGAAGCAAAACGACAAATAGAAATATTGGAGTCTGGGGGGTCTATTGAACAAAATACAATGCTCTTTAATACATCTACTGGTAAAACTAGACCTATGAGAAATAAAGAAGAAGCTCATGATTATAGATACTTTCCTGATCCAGATTTATTACCTCTAGAAATTTCTCAAGAGGAAATAGGAAAAATTAAATCATCAATACCAGAGCTTCCAGATGAACTTAAGAATAAATTTATTGAGACTTATAATTTGTCTAATTATGATGCCTCAGTATTAACTGCAGAGAAACAAACATCTGATTATTTTAATGAAACAATTAATTCAGATTCAGAATTAAAAGATCATGCAAAAATAGTTGTAAATTGGATTACTTCTGAATTGTTTTCATTATTAAACAAAAATAATTTAGATTTAATTAACTCTCCAGTATCACCTGAAAACTTAGGACAACTTATAAAGTTAATTTCTACAAATGAAATTTCTGGTAAAATTGCAAAAGATGTATTGGAAGATATGTTTTCTTCAGGAAAAACAGCTAGACAAATCGTAGATGAAAAGGGCTTACAACAAGTTACAGATCAGGGAGAAATAGAAAAAGTTATTGATGAAGTCATTGCTGAAAATTCAAAAATGGTCGAACAGTATCTTGCTGGTAAAGATAAGTTATTAGGCTTCTTTGTTGGTCAAGCAATGAAATTAACTAAAGGAAAAGCTAATCCTAAAATATTAAATGATATTTTAAAGCAAAAATTAATTAAAAAAAATTAAACGTAAAGTATAGCATCTATAAGCAACAATTATAAAAGTTATAACTATCCAAATAATACTTCCCTTATAATTTTCTGCTGCTCTCCAAATTCCGATAGATATAAATATTGTCCAAATAAAAATAAAAATTTTTGAGATCAAAGTAAGATTAGTAAAGTCTAAAAAAGGTATTTGGGAAACAGAACTATTTGTATTAAAAAAATAAATTTCAAGATTAAAAATAATCAGCAAAACAATACCATTTAATAGTTCGCCTACTAACCAATAGGATTTCCACAGCTTTACTTTTCCTTCAAAAAAATCTTTTATAATATTTGTAATAGTCATTTTATTTTTTTTTATTATAATTGTTCATAAAATTTTAAAAGTCATTAAATAATTTAAATCATTAATTTGGAGTTTTTAATGTATAAGAAGTCCATAAAGAATGCCATTTTGCATAATAATCTTTTTTCTTATTACTACCTTCAGTTATAATCACACTTTCAATTAAATATTTTGTATCTTTTTTAAAGGTGAAATCAAAATATCCAGCCTTATTTGTTCTAATATATTCTTTTTTAAAATAGCCATTATTTAGACTCATAATAGAAACTTTATTATTAGGAAGTATTTTATTTTTATATTCTAACAGAATTCTCTTACTTTCATTTAAATTTTTAAGTGGATTATCCAAAAAAATTAATTCAAACTCCATATTTGTATCGACATCATTTCCATCAAAATGATCTAAACTAATTAATGATTTCGCATATCTCTTGTAACTTTCAAAGAAATTATCTGGATAATTATTTTCTTTATGTTTTTGAGCTAAATTCGGATATCCTTTTTGTCTTGTAAATATTTCAAATTTAACTAATTCTTCATATTCAACATATTTTGTAACTGACTCAATCTGTATTACATTTAATCCTTTAGACATTTTTTTAATATTAAGGGCAGGAATATCTCCTAATCTACCTTTAATTTTTGATTTACTATCCTTAGAATGTAGAAATGAAATTTTAAAATATTCTTTCGTAAATGGTATAGGTGATCCTTCAAAATTCTCTCCAATAAATATATTTGCTATGGCTTTTTCATTATTTTTTAAGTGATAATTTTTTGGATCAATCCAAAATTCGTGACTTGAGGAGATTTTTGATATTGAAGTTATTATAATAATAAATATTAGCTTTTTAATAAAATATTTCATCATGTTCTATTATATGAAAATTATAAAATTATATCTATTTTTAATTCTAATAGTTTTTTTAAATATATTTTCTAAGTCTTCTATTAGTCATGAAATAAAGCCATCTATTGCGGATTTTTTTTATGATGAAAATTATTTGAATTTTAAAATAAGATTAAATGCTGAATTAATATTATCTGATATTGATGCTTCTAACGTTTCTAACACAGACTCTTCCTCATTAAGTGAAATATATGATGAATTTAGAATTTTAAATAATAAAGACCTGGAACAAATTTTTCTGAACTCTTGGAATCAAATAAGTTCTAATATTGAAATTAAAATTAATAATGTCTCAAAACAAACTAACTTAATAAAAATTGAAGTTGAAGATATTCAAAATTTTGAAATTAGTAGAGATAGTCATGTATATTTTAGAGTTTTATTAGATAAAAATTCTGAACAATTTACATTTAGTTGGATTAAAAAATATGGCCCAATTATACTGAGAGAGAATAATAATAATAAACTAGAAGATGAATTGTTTACAGAATATTTGCAATCAGGAAAAGTATCAAATCAATTTTCTTTTAATGAAAATAATTTTGAAAAAAAATTAGATAGTTTCATTAAATTTTTTATACTTGGAGTGCAGCATATAATTCCAAAGGGTTTAGATCATATTTTATTTATTTTTGGCCTTTTTTTATTTTCATCATCTTTAAAAAAATTAATTACACAAATAACGATTTTTACTATTGCCCATTCAATTACTCTTATTTTTGTGTCATTATCTGTTATGAAAATAAATCCTCAAATAGTTGAGCCTATCATTGCCCTTACTATAGTTTATGTAGGTTTAGAAAATATTTTTAAAAATTATATAAAAGAATATTTCAGGTATATTGTAATTTTATTTTTTGGATTACTTCATGGTTTAGGATTTGCATTAGTATTGAGTGACATAGGTTATAGGAGTACAGATTTATTTATAAATCTTTTTTCTTTTAATATTGGTATAGAAGTAGCACAAATATCTATAGTGTTGGTTTTATATATATTGATTGCTTTAAATTTTGCAAAAAATAAAAATTACAGTATGTTTTTTCAAGTTCCATCATCCATATTAATATCCAGTATTGGTTTGTACTGGTTTTTTGAAAGAATAAATCTTTTTTAAATAATTCTTTTCAATCTTTATAGTAATCCTCACAATTATATTTTTAAAAATATATATTTAATTATTAGAATTTTTTAAAAAATCATTACAATTTTTAAAATAATATAAGATATGCAGTTAATTTTTAATATTGTCTGAAAAAAAGTTCTTATAAATATGTCTCATTTTTTCTGTTATTTTTCTTAATAGATATTATTTTAACACTTTTCTAGTATTGAGTTATTTAATATATTGAAATATCGTCTATTTATTATAATAGTGATTTATTAATTAAATCAGGAAATTTTTATGAAAAAATTATTAAATATTTCATCTATTGTCATTCTGATATTTTCATTATCTTCAATAGCCAAAGCAGATTATTTGAAATTGAATTATGGATTAACATCAAATGATAGTGCTGTTAAGTTAAATGGAACTGGAGCCACAATTGATGATGATGACGAAGGCTTTATGATCAGTGCTGGTACAAAACTTTATGGCAATTTCGGATTAGAGGTTATGTATTATGATCTCGGTGAAACATCTATTAAAGGTTCAGTTGGTGATAAAATAAAAGTAGATAATGCAGGGTATGTTTTTACTACTGCAGGAACAGTTAAAAATGAGACTACTGGATATGGAGTGGGTATTTTTGCTGAATCAGAAACTACAACAGGATTGGGAACTTTTTCTGGATTTGTAAAATTAGGAATGCACAACTGGGACAGATCAGGTAGCACAACGCTGATTGAGGAAGCTAGTAAATCTTTTGCCTCTAGATTTTATAATGATGGCATAGATATGTATTTTGGCATAGGAATAAATGCAGGTATTACTGAAAGTATAGCTCTTAATATTTCATATGATAATATGGGATTTTCAGATGATGGAAGTTTAGATAGTGCCGGTTCCTTAACCTCTATAGGTATTACAGCTAATTTTTAATTTAATAAAATAAGACAAATTTTTATAATTTGTCTTATTTTTTATAACTTACAATATTAGCATTAATCTTGATTTTTTTTTCTTTAAATATAAAGTTTAATAATGAAACATTTTCTGGAGAGATGGGTGAGTGGCTTAAACCACAGGTTTGCTAAACCTGCGAAGGAAGTAATTCCTTCCGAGGGTTCGAATCCCTCTCTCTCCGCCATATAAATAATGTTTAAAGGAAGTATCCCTGCTGTTATTACGCCATTTCATCAAAATGAAGTTGATTATGATAGTTTATATAAAATATTAAATTTTCTAATTGAAAAGGGATCGCATGGATTAGTGCCATGCGGAACAACAGGAGAATCTCCCACTTTATCCCATGATGAACATAAAAAAATAATAGAGGAGACAATAAGAATAACAGATAAAAGAATTCCTGTGATTGCAGGAACTGGTTCTAACAATACTCTAGAAGCGATTGAATACACTGATCATGCTGAAAGAACAGGTGCTGATGCGGCTTTAGTTGTTACTCCTTACTATAACAAACCAACTCAAACTGGATTATTTGAGCATTATAAAGCTATTGCAGAAAAAACAAACATACCAATAATTATTTACAACATTCCTGGTAGATCGATAGTTGATATGTCAATAGAAACTATGATTGAATTATCAAAGATAAAAAATATTATTGGGGTAAAAGATGCGACAAACGATTTGTTTAGACCCTTACTTACAAAAAGAAAAATGCAAAGTAATTTTTGCTATCTTTCTGGTGAAGATGGAACTGCGTTAGCATATCTTGCGCAAGGTGGTCATGGTTGTATATCAGTAACTGCAAATGTAGCTCCCGAATTATGTTCTGAAATGCATCGTGCATGGCATGATAATAATATTACTAAAGCACAAGATATTAATCTTAAATTATCTTTACTTCATAATGCCTTATTTATTGAATCTAGTCCAGGACCAGTAAAATATGCTGCCTCTTTATTAAATTTATGTAGAGAAGACACAAGACTCCCATTATCTGAAATTACAGAAAATACAAAAAATACAATCAAAAGCACACTTAAAGAATTAAATCTTATATAGATGAAAATAATAGCTGCTAATAACAGAGCTAATTATAATTTTGCTATATCAAATAAAATAGAAGCAGGTATTGTATTAACAGGCTCTGAGGTTAAATCCTTAAGAATAAATACAGGATCAATTCGCGGCTCATATATAATTGAACAAAATGGTGAATTATGGCTTCTTAATTCTTATATAAAAAAATATAAAAATTCTAATGATAAAAATTATGATCCAAGTAGAAATAGAAAATTATTAGTAACAAAGAAAGAATTAAACAAAGTATCTGGATCAATCAGACAAGGTGGTTTTACTATAGTCCCCATATCTTTATATTTCTCTGATAAAGGTTTTGCGAAATTAAGTTGTGGTATAGCAAAAGGTAAGAAAAAGATAGATAAAAGAGAGTCTATAAAACAAAGAGATTGGAACATAAAGAAGCAAAGATTATTGAAAAATAATTAACTATTTACTTTTAATATTTGATCACTATAAGCCTCATATGGCTAGAATTACAGTTGAAGATTGCATTGATAAATTTCCAAGTAGATTTGAATTAGTTTTGGTTGCTTCTAATAGAGCTAGAAAACTTTATTCAGGAGAAAGTCCAACGGTTGAAATCGATAATGATAAAAACACTGTTATTGCTTTAAGGGAGATAGCTGAAGAAACTCTCACATCTGAGAAATTAAAAAATGATTTAATTGAAGAATATCAAGTTAATACCTTTAGTGAAGATGAAGAAATAAATGAACTAGAGGATAACAGTGATGAAAATCAATCAGAAGAAAGCGAAGTTAATTCTGATGAAAAATCACAAGATGATGAAAATCTTGAACAAACTTCAGAGGAAACAAATATTAAAACCTCACAAGATAATCAAGAAAATTTATCACATGAAGATAAATAGTAATAAAATTTATAATAAAAAATTTATAATTTAAGTAAATAATTCTAAAATTATTTATGGTCAAAGAAATTTTTAAAGAATTAGATTTAATTACTTCCTATCTTAACAAAGAAGAAAAAGATAAGGTAAGTCTAGCACTTAAATTAAGTGAAGAAGCTCATAGTAACCAGCTTAGAAATTCAGGTGATCCTTTTATAACTCATCCATTAGAAGTTGCTAAAATTTTGACATCAATAAAGTTAGACGCTGATTCTATAGTAGCAGGTTTACTTCATGATACTTTAGAAGATACTAAATTAAATATAGATATAATTAACAAAAATTTTGGAAATCAAATTGTAGAACTTGTAGATGGACTTACTAAAATAAATAAATATTCATTAAAAGTTAAAAATCAGAAATTTGGTGAAAATTATAAAAAATTAATTTTAGCAACAACAAAAGACTTGAGAGTAATTCTAGTTAAACTTGCAGATCGATTGCATAATATGAGAACTATTGAATTTATTAAAGAAGAAAACAAAAAAACTAAAATTGCTTTAGAAACTTTAGAAGTTTTTGCTCCTCTTGCTCAAAGATTAGGTATGAAAGAATGGCAAGATGAACTAGAGGATATTTCTTTTGAAATTATTAATCCTGACGCAAAAAAAACAATAATAGAAAGATTAGAATATTTAAAATCAAAAGATGATAATATAGTTGATGAAATTAGATATGAACTTAAAAATATTTTTTTTCAAGAAGATATATTTTGCAAAATAGAGGGAAGAATTAAATCTCCATATTCGATATGGAATAAAATAAAAAGTAAAAATATTTCATTTGAACAACTTTCAGATATCATGGCATTTAGAATTATTACCAACTCAACAAGAGAATGTTATAGGTGTTTAGGAATAATTCATAGACGATACCCATATATTCAAGGAAGATTTAAGGATTTTATATCAGCACCTAAATTAAATGGATATAGAGCTCTTCATACATCTGTTATGGGTCCTAAAAACAAAAAAATAGAAATTCAATTTAGATCCAATATAATGGATCAAATTGCTGATTTTGGTGTTGCTTCTCATTGGAAATATAAAGATCCAAAAAAAATAAAAGAAAAAGATGCTAAAGAATATAAATGGGTTCATGATCTAGTGGATTCAATGAATTCCTCTGCTTCTCAAGATGAATTAATTCAAAATTCAAAATTGAAAGTATTTCAAAATGATATTTTTGTTTTTACTCCAAAAGGAGATCTGATTGAATTACCGAAAAATGCTACTCCTGTAGATTTTGCTTATGCAATACACAGTCAAATAGGTGATAAATGTGTAGCTGCTAAAATAAATGATAAACTACAACCATTAAAAACAATTCTAAATAATGGAGATCAAATAGAAATTATTACTTCTGAAACATCACAACCATCTCCACTATGGCAAAGATTTGCTGTAACTGCAAAAGTTAAATCACAATTGAGAAGATTTTTTAAATTTAAAAAGAGAGAAGAGCATATAATTTTTGGAAGAGAAATATTAGTTAATTATTTTCAAAAAGAAAATTATGATTTTAATGTTAATATTGAAGAAAAAATCCTTGATAATTTTAAATATAAAAAAATAGATGAAGTTTATGCTTTAATTGGTTCAGGAGAAATTACTGCTCTTTCAGTAATTAAAAAAATATATCCTGAGTATAATTATGTACCTGTATCAAAATTTAATGAAAATAATCAGAATCCAATAAAGTTGAAAGGATTGACAGCTGGAATGTCTTACCATCTTGCAGGCTGTTGCTCTCCTTTGAAAGGCGATAGTATAGTTGGAATAGTAACTGCGGGAATAGGAGTCGCAGTCCATACTCTGGATTGTGATACTTTATCTTCTTATCAAGATACTCCGGATCGATGGTTAAATATTTCATGGGATAATCAAAATAATTTAGATACAGTGTCAAATGCAAGGATTCAGGTGGTATTATTTAATAAACCTGGCAGTCTTGGAAAGGTTACAACAGTAATTGCAAAAAATAATGGTAATATATCAAATATTCTTTTTTCTGTAAGAAAACCTGATTTTTTTGAGATTATAATAGATATTGAAGTTAGAGATGCTAATCATTTACAAAATATTATTGCAGCACTAAGAATGGAAAATGAAGTTTCATCATTAGAAAGATTAAAGGGGTAAAAATGATTTATGGTAATGGTATTGATATTATCGATATTAATAGAATAAAGCTAGTTATAGATAAGTATGGAAATAAGTTTAAAAAAAGATGTTTCAGTGTTTCTGAGATTGAAAGATCAGAGAAAAGATTAAATTCAGCAGAGTCATATGCAAAAAGATATGCTGCTAAAGAAGCTTGCGCTAAAGCTTTAGGTACAGGTTTGGCCAGAGGTGTATTTTGGAAAGATATTGAAGTTGAAAATAACCAATATGGAAAACCTTTTATAAAACTTCATGGTAAAGCAAAAGAAATTTTTAAAAATTTTAATAAAACTTCTAATACAAATATCGAAGTATCTCTCTCTGATGAAAAAAAATATGCAATTGCAAATGTGATAATCTATGACTAAAGCAAAAAAAAATAGTTTTTTTGGTAATTTAAAATCAATATTTATAGCAATCTTTATAGCCTTACTAATTAGATCATTTATATTTGAGCCATTCAATATACCTTCAGGATCAATGAAGCCTAATCTCCTTGTGGGAGATTTTATTTTTGTTTCAAAATATTCATATGGCTTTTCAAAACATTCTCTTCCTTTTTCAATACCTTTGATACCTGGAAAAATATTTTCAAACACTCCTGAAAGAGGCGATGTAGTAGTTTTTAAAACCCCTGAAAATAATAGAACTGATTATATTAAAAGAGTAATAGGTCTGCCTGGTGATAAAATAAAAATTAAAAATGGTATTATTTTTATTAATGGATCAGAAATCCTAAGAAAAAAATTAAATGATTTTATAGATACAGATAATAAAACGAGTAATAAAAGAGTTCGAATGTACAATGAATTTTTTTTTAAAAAAGAGATCAATATTCTTGATATAACAGATAATGGTATAGTGGATAATACTCAGTTATTTAACGTACCAAAAAATCATTTCTTTGTAATGGGTGATAATAGAGATAATTCACAAGATAGTAGATTTATAAGTACTGTTGGTTTCATTCCTTTCGAAAATTTAGTCGGCAAAGCTCAGTTTATTTTCTTTTCTTTAGAAAATGCAAGGTTTCTTCAGATATGGAAATGGCCAAACTCAATTAGATATGAAAGAATTTTTCAAAAAATTCAATGATAGATAGTAAAAAGCTTAAACTATTTGAAAAAAAAATAAATTATAAGTTTAAAAATAGTAAATTGTTAATTCAATCTCTAACACATCCAAGTTTTTATTTAGAAAAAGAAAAAAAAATAAATATCAATGAATTTGAAAGATTTGAATTTTTAGGTGATCGAGTACTGGGATTAATAATAGCAAATTTATTATTTTCAAAATATAAAAAGTTTAATGAGGGTGATTTATCTAAAAAATATTCATATTTAGTTCAAAAAAAATTTTTGTTTAAAATTTCACAAGAATTGAAAATAGAAGATGTACTTCAATACAATTTTAAGAAAAAGAATAATAAAATGTTAAATTCAATTTTTTCAGATTCAGTTGAATCATTAATTGGAGCAATATTTGTAGATGGAGGATACAATCCTTCATTTGATTTTATAACTAAATTTTGGTCAAAATCTCTAGATATTGAAGTTTCTAAAACTTTAGACCCAAAAACATTATTACAAGAAATATCACAACAACTTTATAAGAAACTTCCTGAATATAAATTAATCAAAAAAGAAGGACCGCCTCATTCACCCACATTCACTGTTTCAGTTAAAGTGGTAAATTTAAATAAGATAAATTCAAAAGGTTCTTCAATAAGAGAGGCAGAGAGAAATGCTGCAGAAATTGCATTAAAAAAAATTAATGAAAAGAAAAATATTAAAAATTAGTCTTGTAGGTAAGACTAATGCAGGTAAGTCAACTTTATTAAATAATCTTGTTGGAGAAAAAATTTCGATTATAAATAAAAAAATTAATACCACTGAAGACTTTGTAATTGGTATTGTTAATATTAAAAATACTCAACTAGTCTTTTATGATACACCTGGTATTAGCTTTCTTAGAGATAATAAATCTCAAAAAACTAAATTAAAGAAAAATTTATGGGAAGGCTTAAATCAATCAGATATTATTTTGTATTTAATTGATTCAAAAAGAATTGAATTAAATGATTTAAAAAATGATTTTCCTAAACTTTATGAATTAAAAAAAAATATTTCAATTATTTTTAATAAAACCGATTTGATTAAAGCAGAAAATTTACTTAAGCATATAAAATTAATTACAGAAAAATATAAAATTGAAAAATTTTTTAATATATCAGCTAAAAAAAAATTAGGTTTTGAAAATTTAATTGATTTTCTTTTACACAAATCAAAATATGGAATGTGGCTATATAAAAATGATGAAATCACTGACAAAGATGATATTTTTATCACCAATGAATGCACAAGAAATGAGATACTTTCATTAGTTCATAAAGAAATTCCATATAATATAGAAGTAACTAATAAAACTTTTAAATATTTGAAAAATGGACAGCTAAAAATAAAGCAAGATATTATTATTAAAAATGATAGATACAAAAAAATATTATTGGGTAGAAAAGGATCTAAAATAAAAGATATTAGAGTAAAAAGTCAAAAAGAAATTTCTAATATTTTAAATGTAAAAACTCATCTTTATATTAATATTATTTTATCAGATGCAAAAAAAATTTAAAGGTATACTTATACATTCAAAAGTTTTCAAAGATAATGATCTATTAATTAAATTTTTATCAGATACGGATGAGATATTCTCAGGAATTGTTTACGGGGGACTTTCAAAGAATAAGAAAAATATAATGCAACTTGGTTTTTTTTTAAATTTGGATGTGGCATATATTGGGAACCGTCCACCATCAATAAAAGCTGAATTATCAAAACCTTATTTATCAAGTGTTATTAATGATAAATATAAACTTAGCTGCTTACTTTCTGTTGTGTCTTTAATTAATGCCTCAGTAATTGAAGGACAAAAAATAAACCAAATATATAAAATTTCTAAAGAATTTTTAGAAATTATGATTAATAAAAAAAAATGGTTAAATTTTTATTGTATCTACTTATTTGATTTACTTAAATATATTGGATATGAATTAGATTATGTTAACAATAATAGATTTAAATATTTTGATACAGATACTTTAGAATTTAAAGAAAATTACTCAAATTATACTATTGATTTTCCTCATCATCTTTTTGTGGATAATTCAAATGTTAAATTCGATTATAACTCTTTGAATAATTTTTTTAAAATTTTTGAAATAATTTTTATTAAAAATCATTTATCGAATTTAAATCATAAATTGCCAAATCAGTATATTTTATTTAAGAAAAATATAATCAGTTTTTTAGAAAAAAATGAACAAAATAATTGAATCCAATTTAGATACCATTCTTAGTGAAAAATATCTTTCGTATGCAATATCAACTATTGTTTCTAGGTCGTTGCCTGATGTGAGGGATGGATTAAAACCTGTTCACCGCAGAATAATTTATTCAATGTATCAGCTAAAACTTTTCAAAAGTTCAAGTTATAAAAAATGTGCTAGAATTGTTGGCGATGTAATGGGTAAATTTCATCCTCATGGAGATCAAGCTATTTATGATAGTTTGGTAAGGATGGCTCAGGATTTTTCTACAAGAATTACATTGGTAGATGGTCAGGGTAATTTTGGAAATATAGATGGTGATAATCCTGCAGCAATGCGGTACACCGAGGCAAGATTACAAGATTATACAAATTATTTTTTCGATGGTATCGAAGAAAACTCAGTAGATTTTAAAGATAATTACGATGGTCAAAATTTAGAACCAGTCGTTCTGCCATCTCAACTCCCTAATATTTTAATTAATGGAGCGATGGGTATAGCTGTGGGTATGGCCACAAATATTCCTCCTCATAATATTGTTGAATTAATTGATGCATTAAAATTTATATTAAAAAAAGATAAAGCTTCACTAACTGAAATTTTAAAAATTATAGATGGACCAGATCTTCCCACAGGTGGTGAAATAATTTTAGATAGTAATGAAAAAAAGCAAATTTATAAGAATGGCAAGGGCTCATTTAATATTAATGCTAAATATCAAATAGAAGAATTAAAAAATGGTTTGTATCAAATCATTATTACTGAAATTCCATATCAAGTTAATAAAGTTAAGATAATCGAACAACTGGCTAATAACATCAATAACAAAAAATTACCATTGGATGATGTAGTTGATGAGTCAGATGAAAATATTAGAATTGTCTTAAAACCAAAGACCAGAAATATTGATGCTGAAAAATTAATAAGCTTATGTTTTAAATTAACTGACTTATCAATTAAGTATTCTTGTAATTTTAATGTTTTAATTGATGGTATAGAACCTAAACAAATTGGAATTATTGAAATACTTTCTAATTTTTTAGAATATCGAAAAGTTACAATTAAAAGAAAATCAAAATTTAATATAGAAAAAATTAAAAAGAGACTAGAAATTCTTAAAGGTTATCAAATCGTTTTTAAAAATTTAAATTCTATAATTAAAATAATAAGAACAAAAGATAATCCCAAAAAAGAATTAATTAAAAAATATAAATTATCTGATTTACAATGTGATTCAATTTTAAGTATGCGTTTAGGATCTCTTAGAAAAATTGATGAAAAAAATATTAAAGATGAAATCCAAAAATTAAATGAAGAATTAAAATACCTTAACAAATTAATAAAAGATAAAAAAACATTAGATAAATTTATAGTAAGTGAATTAGATCTTATAAAAAATGATTTAGATAGTGATATAAAGGATAGAAAATCTTTAATTTCATCAGAACAAAATAATGATATTGATATTAGTATTGATGAATTTAAAGAAATTGAAAAATTTACCGTTATCATTAATAAAGATTTTCAGCTTAAGAGAATTAAAGAGATAACTGATGAAAAGGAAATTGAAAAAATAAAAAAAGAAAATCTATTTTCAATTAATTTAAATTCAAACCAAAAAATACTTTTGTTTGTTTCTTCTGGTAAAGTTTACACGATAGATCCAAATAATTTACCAGGTGGAAATAGTAATCCTAAATCATTTATTTATTTTGTTGATAGTATGCCTAAAGATAAAATTGTTGGATTACTTTCATCAATCGATCAAGAACTCTTAATTGTATCCAAAAATGGCAAAGGATTTATTAGTAATACTGAAACTCTAGTAACAAACCAAAAGAAAGGTAAGCAATTATTTAATTTAAAAAATAATGATGTGGTTATTAAAGTATTAAATCTTTCAAAAAAACACATAGCATGCGTTACAAAGTTACAAAAAATGTTAATTTTTGAAATTGATGCTTTGCCAAAATTACAAAAGGGTGGAGGAGTTCAATTAATTAAAATTAAGAAAGATGATTTTTTATCCGATGTTACTCAGTTGACTATCGAAGATGGATTAGAATGGAGCACTGGTTCTAAAAATAGAAAGTTAGAAGATGTTGAGTTTTGGATAGGAAAAAGAGCTCAGGCGGGAAAAAAAGTCCCTAAATATTTTAATAAAAATCTTAAATTTGATTAATAAATACTTTTATTATAATTCAATAGGTTTAAAATTATTATATGAACAAACCTAATCTAAATACACAATCTGTTTTATCGATGAAAGGTGAGGGTTATTACTCTCAGAAAACTGTTGGGGCAAAAAATGCTATAGATAAAATGGAAGTATTAATTGAAGAAGCTTTTAAAAATATTCCTAAAGTTGACAAACTTAGAATAGCTGATTTTGGCAGTGCTGATGGCGGTACAAGTCAAGAAATGTGGTTTAATATTATTGAAAAAATTAAAAAATCTGGAGATAATAGAGAAATTGAAATGTTGTATACTGATTTAGCATCTAATGACTTTTCAGTTTTATTTAGAATGATGCAAGGAATGCAAGGTAATGATAATTTTGCTTACCAGAATAAATTTGAAAATGTTTTCGTGCACGGATGTGGTACAGGTTTTCATGAACAATTGATGTCTAATAATAGTTTATCCTTGGGATTCTCTGCGACTGCAATGCACTATGTTTCAGAAAGACCATGTTTGATAAATAACCATGTTCATATGGTAGGCTCAAATGAAGAAGAAAAAAAACAATTTAAAAACCAAGCTCTAAAAGATTGGGAAACAATTTTATTAAATAGATCAAATGAATTAGTTCCAGGCGGAAGGTTTATTTGTATAAATTTTGGAATAGATGAAAAGGGTCGATATTTAGGTAATACTGGCGGTCATAACATGTTTAATAATTTTACTAAACATTGGAAAAATTTAGAGCAAAAAGGGATTATTACAAATGAAGAATTTGTTAATGCTACTTTTACTCAACATTATAGAACTGTTGAAGAATTTAGAAAACCTTTTGATGATCCTAATTCAGAAATATCAAAATCTGGGTTGATTCTTAAAAGATGCGAAACTATGTTTACCGATTGCCCCTTTAAAGTTTATTATAATAAAAATAAATCTACTATGTCATCAAGAGAATATGCTGAAACATTAATACCAACAATGAGAAGTTGGTCAGAAACTGTATTTAAAACAGCATTAGAAAAAAGAAATCCTAATGAGATAAATCAAATTGTCGATCAATTTTATAATGCTTATCTTGAGGAAGTAACAGAAAATCCATCAGGTCATGCAATGGATTATATTCATATAGTAATGGATATAGAAAAAAAAATTAACTAAAAATATAAAGAAATATCTTCATGAACAGATTTACATGAAGCTAAATAAATAGCTTGCTCTTTATTAAGTCTCTCTTGTTTTCTTAATCCAAAAGTCTCTTTACCAGTTTCAGATAATTTAATTAAATCACTTAAGATAATTTTATTACCATCCAATCTCCAATTTTTTTCCAACTTGTATATTTTTTTTGCTTCATTAATTAAAGCTAATGCTTCTGTTTTCTTATTGTAATTTTTTTTCAACAATTTTCTTGCTTTTTTGATTGGTTTTGTAATGTTTGAAGTGTCAGTGAAAGAATTAAATAATCTCTCAAAATTTTTAATTATTTCTTCAATTCCATCTCTCTCTTCATTAACATTATTTAATAACTCATTAAAATTAATTTCTAATTTTGAAAATTCTTCAGCATTTTGAAAAATTTTGATAAATTTTTGTAAATCATTAAATGCGTTATCTACTGATTTATTATAACTAAGTTTCTTTTTCTTAAAATTATCTAATATTGTTTTGAAATTATTATTTTCCTCTTTCCAATTTGGAGGAATTGTCATTTTTATAATCTCAATTTCATTTTCTAATTCAAAAATTTCCTCTTCAAACTTCTGAATTTCATTAAGTTTAGTTTCAAGTCTAATTTCTTTTTTAATTTTTTCTATCTTTGATAATTTTTTATAAATATTTTTTTCAATATTCCTTACTTCTGTATGAAGTGGCTTATAATTAATAGAGTAATCGTTAAAATTTTTACGTGATAATTTTACTTCTTCTATCAAATTCTTTGAATCATTGATGTTATTAATCATATTAGAAAAATTTTTATTTTGTTTCTCTGGTAAAAAATCAATATTAGAAGACATTAGGTCATTTGTAATTAATATTGATTCAGAAAAATTTTCTTCATATTTGTTATAAGAATAATCTATTAAACATTCTTGAAGTTTAGGATTAATTGGAGGAGGAGAAACTTCTGATGAATAATAAGATCTAAGAGGTAAATAATTTACTAATTGTGGAAAATATCCAACTACACCTAAACCAACTAATTGAAGTACAATAAATACACTTGCACCTTTCCAAATTTCAGTTGTTTTTATTGATTTTGGTGCTACCCCTCTTAGATAAAATAGTGAAAATCCAAATGGTGGAGTTAAAAATGAAGTTTGCATATTTACACCAATCATTACACCCAGCCAAACTGCAGTAACATTTGCTGATGTTTCAGCTAATAGTATTGGTGCAACTATAGGAACAACAACAATAGCAATTTCTATGAAATCTAAAAAAAAACCTAGTACAAATATAACTGCCATTACAACTATAAATTGTGTCCAAAAACCTCCAGGAAGACTAGTGAGAAAATCCTTAACTATTTCTTCACCTCCAAAACCTCTAAACGCTGCTGTTAACATTGCAGCCCCAATCAGAATTATAAAAACCATTGAAGTAGTTAAGCTTGTTTCAATCATTACGTTTTTTAAAACATTATTTATTTTAAATGTTCTCCAAAAACTCCAAACAACACCAACAAGTAAAAATATAACTGCAAATATTGCAATTACTAAAGCTACCACTTCTGATGTTGATGAAATATTTTTAACATTAAGTTGAAAATTTATTACAATAAAGGTTATTACTATTAATGAAATTATAGTTATTAAAGCTGGTGTATATTTGTTTTTTTTATCATACAATCTATAACCTCCCATCACACCTGCACCCACAGCACCAATAGCACCTGCTTGATTTACTGTTGCTATACCAAGTAATATTGAACCTAAAACTACAAAAATTAATGCTAATGGCGGGACAAGCGATAGAAAAACTCTTCTAAAGAAATCTCTGTCATAATTTCCTTCATATTCTACTGGAGGCACTGCTTCTTTTTTAAATATTCCAATAAGCAAAACATATAACATGTATAGACCAACAAGAACTAAACCAGGTAAGAAAGCTCCTAAAAACATATTTCCAGCACTGACTGAGTCTACACTAAATTGACTTGGTATATTTGTAGAACCAGTTACGTTTTTATAATTTTCAATTCTCATATTATCTGCTGCATCTGAAGCAGATGCTAATTGATCTGACAAAATAATAAGGACAATTGAAGGTGGAATTATTTGACCAAGTGTACCAGAAGAACAAACAATTCCAGACGCAAGTGATTTATTATAATTATTTTTCATCATTGCTGGTAAAGAAATTAAACCCATCGCAACTACCGTAGCCCCTACAATGCCTGTCGTAGCAGCTAATAATGCGCCAACAAAAATTACAGAAATTCCTAATCCCCCTGGAATAGGTCCAAATAATTGCCCCATACTTATTAATAGGTCTTCTGCAATTTTTGATTTTTCTAGCATTATTCCCATAAAAATAAACAGAGGTATTGCAATCAATGTATCTCTTTCTACCTCCCAATATACTCCTCGGAAATTTGTTATTCCTGCATTAAGCCATTGAAAAGGACCATCAGATATAAAATATTCGTTTGGATTACCCTCAATTAAATATCCTGCTAAACCAGCTAAAAATATTGATATAATAGCTGAACCAGGAAGAGCAAAAGCTAATGGATATCCAGAAGCAAGTGCAAATGCCATTAAAAATATTAATAAAAAAAGAAAAAATAATTCCATTATTAATTCTTTCTAATTACTTCTAAACTTCTTAATGAATAAATTATAAACTGTATCAGCATTGTAAGAGCAAATATTATTAAAAAACCCGCCATTAAATATTTGATATTCATTCCTTGAGTACTTTGAGATGTTTCAAAATTCATTATTGGTTGATTTAAAACACATTGTTTACAGTACATCCCAAGAAAGAATACAGTTAAGCAAAGTGGAATACCCAGTAATAAACTTCCAAAAAGATTAACTCTCGCTTTATTTTTTTCACTAAAATTAGTATACAAAACATCAACTCTTACATGGCCATCTTTAATTAAAGTATAGTAACTTCCAAATAAAAATAAGCTTCCATACCAGAATCTCACAAGATCGCTCATTAAAGTTTGTTCATATGAAAAAACAAATCTTAAAATGACAATTTGAAATTCTGCTATTACAACAAGAAATGCTAACCAGTAGAAATTGAGAGCTCTGAAGTAATATGCAAAAATTAATGATACAAATAATAGAGGGAAATGAACATATGGGGCTCGAAAAGAATTATTTGAAAATTTTATGTTCCAACTTTTTCCAATCATTTGTTCAAGGATACCCTCAATTATTAAAAAAGAAATTATGGCGTCAATTATTCCTATTATTAATACTGACCAAAAACCAAATCTAATTATAAAATCATTAACTCTTTCAAGGTTATTGGCAAGAGTCAAATTATCAAGTTTTTGATTATAATAAATAAATATTAATGGAAAAATAATTGCTGATACATAAAGAAAAAATTGAAACGATGAATATATATTTGCTGAATTATATATTGTAAACGCTCCAGGCCAATCACCTGCGAAAGTTAAATAGTTATTAACTATAAATGCAAATACTATTAGGATTAAACAAATTGAAAAAAATTTAGAAATATTTGAGATATTCATAAAAAAAAGTGGGGAGTAAACTCCCCACATGATTTAAAATTTAACCTTCAAGTACTCTATTTCTCTGAGTAAAGAAAGCTGAGTCAGCTTTTTCTAGCCAACCACTTATTTCATTTCTTGATTTTCTAAAGCTTGCAAGAATTCTTCCAGTTAGTTCATTACCTTCAGCAAGTTCTTCATACAGTTGTTCTGCTGCTTCACCCATTGCGTCGATAACATCTTCGTTGAATTCTCTTAGCTCTACACCATGATCATTAACAAGTCTCTGCAATGCAGCTCCGTTATTTGCATTATATTCTGTCAACATTCTTTCATTTTGAACTGTTGAAGCATGCTCAATAATCATTTGATCTGTTTTGCTTAAACTTGTTAACCAAGATTTATTACAACCTAGTGTTATTAATGTTCCTGGTTCATGACATCCAGGCCAGTAATAATACTTTGCGGCTTCATAGAATCTTGATCTCTCATCATTCCATGGTCCTACCCATTCTGTTGCATCGATGGTTCCATTGATTAAGTTTTCATATATTTGTCCACCTGGCACACCTACAACAGATAAACCAAGTTTAGACATCATCATTCCACCTAATCCAGGAATTCTCATTTTAAGACCTTTAAAATCATCTGGAGAATTAATTTCTTTATTAAACCATCCACCCATCTGAACACCAGAGTTTCCAGCCATAAAGTTTTTCAAACCAAATTCATCACCAAGTTCATCCCAAAGTTCTTGTCCGCCACCATGTCGTATCCATCCGTTGATTTCAGTTGCTATCATTCCAAAAGGAACTGCTGCAAAGAAACCCCAACCTGGATGTTGTCCAATCCAATAGTAGTCAGCACTATTATACATTTGGGCATTTCCAGATGTAACTTCTGTGAATACATCTAATGGTCCTACTCTTTCTCCACCAGCAAAGTGATTTACAACAATACGACCATCACTTAAGTCTGATATTCTTTGAGAAACAGCTTCAGCTCCTGTACCTAATCCAGGATAGCCTCTACCCCAAGTAGCAACGCAGTTGACTTCTATTCTATCAGCTGCAATAGCTGGAGCTGGGAAAGATGAAGCGGCTGTTGCAGCTGCTGCACCAATTCCTGCCTTTTTAAGGAAGTCACGTCTTTTAAAGTTTTTTTTCATATGTCCTCCCGAGATTATATGAATAAATTAATTAATTTATTAATAGAATTATACAAAAATAGAAAATCTATCAATTTCAAATCATATAAATAATAAGAAAATTATTAAAAACTAGAAATTCCTGTCTGATTTTTGCCTAAAATGAGTGAATGAATATCCTCCGCACCCTCGTAAGTTTTAACAGTTTCTAAATTAACCAAATGTCTCATGATATGATATTCTTCTAATAGGCCATTTGCACCAAGCATGTCACGGGCATTTCTAATTATATCTAGAGATTTTTTACAGTTATTTTTTTTTAAAATACTAATTGCATTAATGATATCTTTTCCTTCATCTAGAGCTTTAGAACTTAAAAGACATGATGCTAGTCCTAGATTTATTTCTATTTGCATCTCAGATAATTTTTTTTGAATTAATTGATTTGATGCTAAAGTTTTTTTAAACATAATTCTATTTTCTACGTAGTCTTTTGCAATTAACCAACATTCGGATGCTGAACCTAATACACCCCAGCTAATTCCAAATCTTGCTTTATTGAGACAACTAAAAACTGATTTCCATCCTTCGGTATTTTCCAAACACAAATTATTTGGAACAAAAACATTGTTTAAAATTATTTGACCAGTTGGACTAATTTTTAAGCTTGTCTTATTTTCTATTGTTGAAGTTTTTAATCCTTCAGTATTTTTTTCAATTATAAAACCTTTTATACTTTTATGATCTTTGTTTTCTTCAATAGCCCAAATAATAAATATGTCAGCAATTGGAGCATTCGTAATCCAGTTTTTAGATCCATTTATAATATATCCATCTTTGGTTTTTTTAAATGAAGTTTTCATTGAAGTAGGATCAGAGCCAGCTTCGCTTTCTGTCAAACCAAAGCAACCAATTTTTTCTCCTTTAATTAATGAAGGAAGGTATTTATCTTTTTGTTCCTGAGATCCAAATTCATTAATTGGATGTATCACAAGAGAAGATTGAACAGATATTGAAGATCTATAGCTGCTATCAATTTTTTCAAATTCATATGCTACAAGTCCATACGCTAAATTTGATGTACCGGACCCACCATGTGTATTAACTGTTTGTCCTAAAACTCCAAGTGATCCAAATTTTGGATAGAGGGTTTGATCAAATTCATTTTTTCTGTTTCTTTCAACTACTGTAGGTTTAAGTTCATTATTACAAAAATCTCTTACATTTTTCTGAATATTACTCTCTTCTTCATTTAAATGACTTTGAATATAAAATGGATCAAACCAATTATTTTCTTTCATACAATATTAGGCAATATCATCATTTTGATGTAAATAACCACAAAAATTATTATGCAAAATAAGAATATATACATTGCCTCAGACCATGCTGGATTTGACCTCAAAACTAAATTGTTAAAGAATTTTCCAAAAATTAATGATTTAGGAACAAAGACAGATGAGAGTGTTGATTATCCTGATTTTGCACACAAATTAACTAAAGAGGTTCTTAAGAATAAGAAAAACGTTGGTATTCTAATCTGTGGAACTGGTGTTGGTATGAGTATTGCAGCTAATAGAAAAAAAGGAATTAGGGCTGGTCTTGCTAATAATTCAAAAATAGCAAGATTGATAAGAAAGCACAATGATGCTAATGTACTTGTTTTACCAGGTAGATTTATAAATACTAGCGAGGCAAAAAAAAGTGTTCAGGCTTTTCTTTCTACAAAGTTTGAGTCAGGACGACATAAAAGAAGGATTAAAAAATTATGATTTCAGATTTGTTTACTAAAGGAATTAAAGAAGCAGACCCAGAGGTTTATGGAACACTAAGCCGTGAATTAGAAAGACAACAAAACCAAATAGAGTTGATAGCATCTGAAAATATTGCTTCAAGATCAATTTTAAATGCTCAAGGTTCTGTTATGACCAATAAATATGCAGAAGGGTATCCTGGTAAACGATATTATGGAGGATGTGAATTCGTAGATCAAGCTGAAGAGATTGCTTTAGAAAGAGTTAAAAAACTTTTTAATTGTAAATTTGCAAATCTACAACCGCATAGTGGAGCACAGGCAAACCAAGCAGTTTTTCTAGCTTTACTTCAACCACATGATACTATTTTAGGTATGTCTCTTGCATCAGGTGGTCACCTAACTCATGGAGCAAAACCTAATCTATCTGGTAAATGGTTTAATGCTGTTCAATACGGTGTAAAAAAAGATGGTAATGATAAAGATTTAATTGATTATGATGAAGTTGAAGCTTTAGCTTTAGAGCATAAACCAAAAATGATAATAGCGGGAGCTTCCGCTTATCCTAGAACAATAGATTGGAAAAAATTTAGGGAAATAGCTGATAAAGTAGGCGCATATTTTTTAGTTGATATGGCTCACTACTCCGGTTTGGTGGCTGGTAAACAATATCCAAATCCGATTGAGCATGCCCATGTAGTAACTTCAACAACTCACAAAACTTTAAGAGGTGCAAGAAGTGCAATGATTTTAACTAATCATGAAGATTTATATAAAAAAATTAATTCTGCTGTTTTCCCCGGATTACAAGGTGGTCCACTAATGCATGTAATTGCGGCTAGAGCTGTTTGCTTTGGTGAAGCACTTAAACCTGAATTCGAAGAATATATTAAAAATGTAATTGCTAGTGCTAAAGTTATGGCAAAAACTTTAGTTGATAGAGGATTTAGAATTGTTACAGGAGGCACAGATTCACATATAGTTTGGTTAGACTTGACACCAAAAGGTTTAACTGGCGATAAAGCTGAAAAAATTTTAGAAGAAGTTGGATTGGCATGTAATAAAAATGCAATTCCTTATGACCCTAATCCACCAAAAATAACTAGTGGACTTAGATTTGGAACTGCCGCTGCTACGACCAGAGGTTTTAATCAGAAAGACTTTGAACAGGTTGGAAATATGATTGCTGATATTTTGGATAGTCTTTTACTTGAAGAAAATGAAAGAAGTAAAGTTTTTAATAAAACAAGAAAAGATGTAATTGAACTTTGCAAAAAATATCCAATTTATAGTGAGGCATTTTAAATGAGATGCCCCTTCTGTAGTAATGAAGATACACAAGTAAAAGACTCAAGACCTACAGAAGATAATACAGCTATAAGAAGAAGAAGAGTTTGCGATGCATGTGGCTCTAGATTTACAACTTTTGAAAGAATTCAGCTAAGAGATTTGGTCGTAATGAAAAGTAACGGACAAAAAGAAAATTTTGATAGAGATAAAATGTATAGATCTCTTTCTTTAGCTTTAAGAAAAAGAAATGTTGATAATGAAAAAATTGAAAAAATTGTTAATGCTATTGTAAGAAAATTAGAGAATTCAGGTGAAACTGATATAAAATCAAATATTATCGGTCAGTACATCATGGAAGCTTTAATGCATTTAGATCAGGTAGCTTATGTCAGATTTGCATCTGTTTACAAAAATTTTAGAGAAGCAAAAGATTTTGAAGATTTCTTAGGTAATTTAGAAGATAAATAATTTTTAGTGTCTCAACAAAATGTAAAGATGATTAATTTAGCACATGATATTGCTAAAAAAAAATTTGGAAGAACTTTCCCCAATCCCACAGTGGGCTGTATAATTGCAAAAAATTCAAAAATAATTTCTAAAGCTGTAACGAATCAATCTGGAAGGCCTCACGCTGAAGAAATAGCTCTAGCTAAAGCTGGCCATAAAGCTAAAGGAGCTTCAATGTATGTTACTTTAGAACCATGTTTTCATAGTTCAAAAGATGGATCATGCACCGATCAAATATTAAGATCAGGAATTAAAGAAATATTTATATCTGCGGCTGATCCAGATGTTAGAACTAATTACAAAAGTATTAAAAAATTAAAAAAAAATAATGTAATTGTAAATGTAGGTTTAGAAAAGAATAGAACATACAATTTAAATAAATTTTTTTTTAAAAGTGTTTTAAAGAAAAAACCATTTACAAAAGTCAAAATTGCAACTTCCACAGATGAAAAAATTGCATGGCACGATTATAAAAGTAAATGGATATCTAACAAATCAAGTAGAGAATATGCTCATAAGTTAAGATCAATGAGTCAAGCTATTTTAACAACTTCAAAAACTGTTATAAAAGATGATCCAAGATTAACTATAAGATTAAAAAAAAATTTAGTGCGACATATTCCAATTATAATAATTGATAATAATCTAAAAATACCAATGAAATCAAAAATATTAAAAGATATATCTAAAAAAAGAATTATTATTTTTACTTCTAAAAAAAATAAAAAATCTGAAAATTTAATTAAATTAGGATGTGAAATTATTTTTTGTAAATTAAATAAAAACAAAAAACTAAATTTAAAAAATGTTTTTAGTAAAATATACTCATTAAAAATATCTGATTTATTAGTTGAAGCAGGTGGTATTTTTTTTACAGAATTGTTAAATAATAAGTTAGTAGATGAAATTCATTTATTTAAATCTAAAATTATTATAGGAAAACATGGTAAACCAGCGATTGTTGGAAAAAAACTTAGTCAACTAAATTTATCATTAAATGAAAGAAAAAAATTCAAAGACGACATATATAAAAATTATCAGGTGAATTAATGTTTACAGGTATTATTCAAGATATAGGAACAATAAAAAACAAAGATGAGGGACTTTACCAAATATCTACAAATCTAGATTTGAGTAAATGTAAGGAAGGTTCTTCAATTTCTTGTAACGGAGTTTGTCTTACAGCAAAAAATATAACTCAATCAAACAACAATTCATTTAGTTTTGATGTGAACATAGGAGAAGAAACCTTGAAAAGAACAAATTTAGCTAATTCTATTTTAAAAAATGAGAATATTAATCTAGAAAAATCTCTTCAGATAGGTGATGAAATAAGTGGTCACTTTGTTTATGGTCACGTCGATACCACAACTATCGTCAGTGAAATTTTAGAACTTGAAAATAGCTGGGAATATCATTTTGAAAAAAAATTTAATAAAAATAATAGATTTATTGTGGAAAAGGGATCAATTTCAATCAATGGTATTTCTTTAACAGTAGCAAAAGTAGAAGATGACACATTTATGATTTCTGTAATAGATCATACATTTAATCATACTAATTTAAAATTTTTAAATAAAAGTGATCAAGTAAATATTGAATTTGATTATCTTGCACGTTTTATTTTTAACAATGAATAAAGATAAAATCAAAGACAATCTATCTTCTATTGAAGAAATTATAGAAGATGCAAGGAATGGTAAAATGTATATTCTTGTTGATGATCCTGACAGAGAAAATGAAGGCGATCTCATTATTCCTGCTCAATACGCTAACCCTCAGTCAATTAATTTTATGGCAAAACATGGAAGAGGTTTAATCTGTCTGGCTTTAACTAAGGAAAGAATAGAGGGATTGGAACTTCCCTTAATGAACCCAAGTAATATAAAAAATGATTTAACTGCTTTTACCGTTTCTATCGAGGCAAAAGAAGGTGTAACAACTGGGATTTCTGCAGCTGATAGAGCTCATACAATATCAGTTGCTGTAAATAATAATAAAAACAAAAACGATCTTGTTTATCCTGGACATGTTTTTCCTCTTATGGCTTGGGATGGGGGAGTATTGGTACGTGCGGGCCATACAGAAGCAGCAGTTGATATTTCAAAACTAGCAGATTTAAATCCCTCTGGAGTTATTTGTGAAATAATGAGCGAAGATGGATCTATGGCTAGGTTGCCAGAAATTATCAACTTTGCAAAATTACATAATTTGAAAGTTGGAACTGTTAGCGATTTAATTAAATTTAAGCTTAAAAAAACTAAAATTGTTAAACAAATTTCCGAAAGACCATTCGAAAGTGAGATGGGGTCGGAATTTACTTTAAAAGTCTTTCAAAATACTATTTCTGGGGAAAAGCATTACGCTCTAGTAAAAAATATTAATGATGTAAACCAACCTGTGTTTGTTAGAATGCACAGATTGAATGTTACTAAGGATATATTTGAAGAAAAAAATATTTTTGGAAGTGAAATTAAGTCTGCTTTTCAACTCATTGAAAAGAATGGATCTGGTGCTATAGTTTTAATAAATAGTGATATGTCACCAAATATACTTAAAACTTTCAATAAAAGAAAAAGATCAAAAAATAAATTAGAACTAAGAGAATATGGTGTAGGAGCTCAGATTTTATCATTACTTCAAATAAATAAAATTATATTATTAACAAACAGTAAGAAAAGAATTATTGCCTTGGATGGATTTAATATTGAAATAGTCGATCAGAAAAAAATATGAATAATAAAATTCTTATAGTGTCAGCAAATTATTATAAAGAAATATCAAAAAATCTTGAGTTGGGCGCAATCAATACCCTTAAAGAAAATAATTATGAATATGAAGTCATTAATGCACCGGGTTGTTTTGAAATTCCCTATTTAATTAAAAAAAATATTAATAATTTTAGAGGATTTATTTCTTTAGGATGTATTATTAAGGGTGACACATATCATTTTGAAGTTATTGCTAATGAAACTTCTAGAAAAATTATGGATCTAACTGTTGAGTTTAATGTTCCAATTGGATTTGGTATTTTAACATGTTATGATTTAGAACAAGCAATCATAAGAAGCGATATTAATCAAAAAAATAAAGGTCAAGAAGCTGCATTAGCTTGCATAGAGTTATTGAAATAAAAAATGCAAAACTATATCAAGTCCCAGACAAGACTTGCATTTGTTCAATATATTTTTCAGAATGAATTCTTAAATACAGATTCTTCAGAAAGTATTGAAGATTTTCAAAAGCATTTTTATGATATCGATATTGCAATAATTGATGAGAAGAAAGAATTTAAACTGAAATTTAATAAAAATTATTTAAATAGACTATTCTCTAGTCTTAAAAACAATATTGATAAAAAAAATATTGTTCAGGATTTAAATAGTTTTATTGATATTAATCGAAAATTTGAAAAATGGGATAATATTTTAAAATCAATAATATTTGCAATAATTGCAGAATTATTAATTACTAAAAAAAATAAATTTAAAATTGTTTTTAATGATTACCTTAATATTAGTAAAAGTCTTGTTTCTCAAAAAGAAACTAAATTAATTAATGCTATAATTCAAAAATATATTGATAAAAATGAAATTTATAAAAAATAAATTATCTGAAAAATTAATCATAAATAAATATTTAAAAAAATTAAATTTTAAAAATAAAGGAACATTTGATTTCGATAATGATGGAGCATATTTAGATTTAAAGAATAAAAATTATAAACTGACTGTTACGACTGATAATATTTCTGAGAATATAGATTTTTTCTCTAATGATGATCCTAAGTCTATAGCTCAAAAAATTACAACTGTTAATTTATCTGACATTTTTGCAATGGGAGCTTTACCTCATTCTTATCTTTTGAATTTACATTTACCAAATCATATTAATGAAAATTGGTTAAATTCATTTTCAAATCAATTAAAGAAAATACAGTATAAATATGGATTTTATCTTTTGGGCGGTGATTTATCAAAATCAAATAAGCTTATTGTCTCTTCAACTTTTTTTGGATTTATAAAAAAAAAATTAGAGATATTTCAGAATAAATTTAATTTATACGATGATATTATAATAACTGGAAATATTGGTGAATCAAAGATTGGTTTAGAAATTTTAAAAAAAAAAATTTCTTCAAATATAAACTTGAAACAATTTTTTATTAAAAAATATCTATATCCTATACCTTGCAAACTTGGACCATTAATTGCAAATTATGTTAATTCGATGAAAGACATTTCTGATGGTTTAATTGGAGATTTAAATGATATGTTAAATGGTAAATATGGTGCATTAATTAACCTAAATAAAATTCCATTAAATGTGAATACAAAAAAAATTCTTAATATGAAAAATAATTTTAGAATTGAAAACCTTTTAAATGCTGGTGATGATTATGAATTGATAATCATATCTAGTCAAAAAAATAGAAATAAAATTTTTAATATCGCTAAAAAAAATAATATAAAAGTTTCTTTAATAGGAAAAATAATTAGTGAAAAAGGAATTCATTTCGATTCACATTTAGATATGAAGAATATCAAGAAATTTGATCATTTCTCCTAAAAACTTGATTTTTTCTATAGTTTCTGACATATCACCCAAAATTTAAGGAGTTTTCAATGACAACACTGCAGGTATTAATTGTTTTATGCGGTCTGGCAGCCGTACTATATGGTCTAGTAACATCTAGACAAATTTTATCACTTGGTTCTGGTAATGATAAAATGCAAGAAATTGCGAGCGCTATTCAAGAAGGTGCTAGGGCTTATTTAAACAGACAGTATATGACTATCGCTATTGTAGGTGTTGTTATTTTTGCTTTAATATGGATAGTATTTGATTTAGCATCTGGAATTGGTTTTTTAATTGGTGCATTTTTTTCTGGAGCTGCTGGTTATGTTGGAATGAACATTTCTGTTAGATCTAATGTCAGAACAACTCATGCTGCTAGCAAAAGTTTAGCAGAAGGCTTATCAGTATCTTTTAAAGCTGGTGCCGTAACTGGTATGCTAGTTGCAGGATTTGCACTTCTTTCTATCGCAGTTTTCTATTTTGTTTTGCACAATTCTGGCTCCTTTCCTGGAAGAGAAATTGTCGCTCCGTTAGTCTCTCTTGGCTTTGGAGCATCATTAATTTCAATTTTTGCAAGATTAGGTGGAGGTATTTTCACAAAAGGTGCTGATGTTGGAGCTGATTTAGTAGGAAAGGTTGAAGCCGGTATTCCAGAAGATGATCCAAGAAATCCTGCAGTGATTGCAGATAATGTTGGAGACAACGTTGGTGACTGTGCAGGAATGGCTGCAGATCTTTTTGAGACTTATGTTGTAACAGTTGTAGCAACAATGGTTCTAGCATCTATATTTTTTATTGAAAATTCTTATACAATGATGATATTTCCATTGGCTATTGCAGGTGTCTGTGCATTAACTAGTATAATTGGTACATACTTTGTTAGGCTTGGTAAAAATAATAATATTATGGCTGCTCTTTATAGAGGATTTGCTGTATCAGCTATTTTGTCTGCTATATTATTATACTTTGTTACTGATTATATTGTTGGTTTAAATAATGTTTTAGTTGTTGAAGGCTCATCTACTCAATTTACTGGAATGTCACTTTTTATTTGTGGTTTATTAGGATTAATAATTACGGGCTTAATAATATGGGTAACTGAATACTATACTGGAACTAACTATAGACCTGTTCAGAGTATTGCTCAATCATCTACAACTGGTCATGGAACTAATGTAATACAAGGTCTTGCAATTAGTTTAGAAGCAACTGCGCTTCCAGCTTTGATTATTGTTGCAGGAATTATTTCAACTTATTCTCTTGCAGGTCTTTTTGGTATTGCTATCGCAGTAACGACAATGCTAGCTCTAGCAGGTATGGTTGTTGCTTTAGATGCATATGGACCAGTAACAGATAATGCAGGCGGTATTGCTGAAATGTCAAACCTTGATGAAAATGTTAGAAAGACAACTGATGCTCTCGATGCAGTTGGCAATACTACAAAAGCTGTTACAAAAGGTTATGCAATTGGATCAGCTGGGTTAGGTGCACTTGTTTTATTCGCAGCTTATACAGAAGATCTTGATCATTTTGCTAAAGACACAAACAGTCCATTATACGGAATTGAAGTTTCTTTTGATCTATCTAATCCTTATGTAGTAGTAGGATTATTATTAGGTGGATTATTACCTTTTTTATTTGGGGCCTTAAGTATGACTGCAGTTGGTAGAGCAGCTGGTTCTGTTGTATTAGAGGTTAGAAGACAATTTAAAGAAATTCCTGGAATAATGGAGGGTAAAGGAAAACCAGAATATGGAACTTGTGTAGATATTCTTACCAAATCAGCAATTAAAGAAATGATTATTCCATCTATGTTGCCTGTTTTATCACCAATAGTCGTATATTTTGTTATTTTATTTATAGCAGGTCAATCAGCAGCCTTATCATGTTTAGGAGCTTTACTTTTAGGTGTAATAATAACTGGTTTATTTGTTGCTATAAGCATGACTGCTGGCGGTGGTGCTTGGGATAATGCAAAAAAATATATTGAGGATGGTAACCATGGAGGTAAAGGTAGTGAAGCTCATAAAGCAGCTGTAACCGGGGATACCGTTGGAGATCCTTACAAGGATACTGCAGGTCCTGCAGTAAATCCAATGATAAAGATTACAAATATTGTAGCTCTTCTACTTTTAGCTGCAATATCTTTATAAAAAAAATTATGGAGTAGTTGGTAATTCTTGCTGTGTACCAACTCCTCCAAAAATCTTTTCTAACAAACCTCTCTTAACAATTTCATTTGATGTCTTATCATTTGAGAATTTAATATTTTCAATATCTTTGGTATCAAAAACTTTAGTTTCAATTATTTGATCATCTTGATTTATTTTGAAAACAAATACATAGCTATATTTAATTTCTTTCTTAAGAATTGATTTTTTTTTACTTTTTTCTGAAAAATAAAAGTATTTATTCTCAATTGGATCGATATAACTTGGCTTTCCTAATTTAGTGATTAATTTTTCTCTATTTTCAAAGTTAATATCTTTTAACTGCTCTTGATTTATAATCTTTCCAGAATAGATTGTTTTATCAGAACAATTTGCCAAAATAAAAAAAACACATATATAAAAAATATATTTAGACATTAATGATATTACAATACTTTAAAAAAAAAGAAAATAAAGACCAAATAATTGCAACAGAACAATATAAAAGAATCTTACTTGAAAGTAATGCATTTCTATCTGAAAATAATTTTTTTAAAATAAAAGATTATAAAACATCTTTCGAAATTGTATCTATATTTTTAATTATGTTTATTCGTAAAAATTTATTAGAAGATAAAAGAGAGCAATTTCTTAAAGTTAATGAAAAATTAGTATCTTTATTTATTTCAGACCTTGATGAATCTTTGAGAGAGAAAGGTATTGGTGATATGTCTATTGGAAAATATGTTAAATCTTATGTTAAAAAATTTTATTTTAGAATGAGCAAATTCCCAAATGACAATAATCTTTATAAAAATGCATCTTTTATAGAATATCTAAAAATTATAGATTTAATTAAAAACGAAGATTATGTGAATGTTTCAAGAATATTTAATGATAAATTCAGTTATTTTATAAATTCTACAAATTAATTTTAATTAATTTTTATACAATTTATGTAAATTTATCTTGAATTAATCTTAAAAACAAATATTTGGACAAAATGGCAGTTCCTAAAAGAAAAACAAGTGTTTCAAAAAGAAATATGAGAAGATCTCATGATTCATTGAAAAAAATTAATATTATTTTAGACAAAGATTCTGGTGAGCCAAGATTATCTCATAAAATTGATATATCAACTGGTATGTATAAGGGTCGTCAAATTCTAAAAAAGAAAACAGAAGAAAATAGTTAAGCAATGTCTGAACGGCAAGTAGAGATTGCCATAGATGCTATGGGTGGTGAAAATAGCCCATATAAAGTTTTAAAAGGCACAGAAATATTCCTTAAGAATGAAAAAAAAACTAAAGTAATATTCTTTGGGGTAGAAAAATTAATTAATGATACAATAGAAAAAAATAAATTAGACATTTTTAATTTTGAAGTAGTTAATGCTGATGACTCCATTTCAGATGAAGATAATGTAAATACAATTCTTAGATCAAAAAAAAACAGCAGTATATTTAAAGGATTAGAGTATTCTAAAAATAATTCAAATTCAGGTTTTGTTTCTTCCGGAAGCACTGCTGCAATTATGGTTCTTTCTAGACTACATATGGGAATGATTGAAGGAATAGATAGACCGGCAATATGTTCTTTAGTTCCAAATAAAAAAAATTATTCAATAATGTTAGATTTGGGAGCAAATGTAATTGTTAGTGGCTCAAATTTATTTCAGTTTGCCCTTATGGGTTTTTGTTACTATTCTATAATTAATAAAAAAACAAAACCAAAAATAGGTATATTAAATATTGGTACAGAAAATAATAAAGGTTTAGAATTTTTACAAGAAGCTGCAGATATGATTCTTTCAAGTTTTTTAAAAGATTACTTTATTGGATTTATAGAGCCAAACAAAATAACCTCTGGTAATTGTGATATAATTATTTCTGATGGTTATACAGGAAATATTATGCTTAAATCTGCAGAGGGAATATCAAATTTTATAACTTCAAATCTAAAAGATATTTTTAACAAATCATTAATTAATAAAATTTCATACAAACTTATTGAAAAAGATCTAAGTATATTAAAAAACCAAGTAAATCCTGACATCTATAATGGAGCTACTTTAATTGGCTTAAATGGCATTTCTGTTAAAAGCCATGGTAACGCAAACCCGATTGCTTTTAGTTATGCATTGAAACAATGTCATAATTTTATTACTAATAATTTAAATAAACAAATTATTAAATCTATTCAAAATTTATGAGTCAAAAACAAAATATATCTAGGGATGAGATTGCTGGAGCAATTCAAAGTGAATTTGGTTTTAATAAAAAATTATGTTTAGATATTGTAAATGACGTCGTAGATATAATAATAGAGGGACTTCAATCAGACAAAAAAGTTAAAATTCATAATTTTGGAACATTTAAACTTAATAAAAAAAATAGTAGAATTGGTAGAAATCCCAAAACAAAAGAAGAATATAATATTGCTAGCAGAAATGTTATTACTTTTAAGGCTAGTAAAATATTATTAAAATATATTAATAGTAAAACTAATGACTAAATGATTAATAAAAAATATTTGAACATATCAGAGGTCTCTAAGCTTGTTCAAATTGAAGAGCACACCATACGATATTGGGACTCAATTGATCTTAAAACCAATAAATTGAGAGTTGATGGAATTTCTACTAAGAGTAAAGGTGGTACAAGATACTTTAATAAGGAAAATATTAAAAAATTACAAAAATTAAAAAGTATATTGTATGATGGAAATAAACATAACTATTCAATAAAATTGGCTGATAAAATTTTATCTTCAAACAAAAAATTTGCTCTACAAAACGATCAAATAAAATCACATAATAGATATTTAGATTTTGATAAAAAAATTGAACAGATTCTTAATAAAATGAGATTATTGTTGAAAAGTAATGATAATTCATAATTTAAAAAAAAAATATGTATATTTTTCAGTAATTTAAATCAATTATTTTAATAAAAAAATATAAAAAAAAAATTATTTTTAATGTTTTATTTGTTCGTCAATTAAAATATATGAACCTCATCTTATTAGTAAGGAAACAAACTATAAGGAGTTTTTATGTTAAATAAGACTAGTCTATTAGGTATCATTGCTGCTACTATAGCTTTTATTGCTGTACCAGCATTTGCTGCCGATACTTTCCTAGGTGAAGGTGATTTTGTAGGTATTACATTTTGGATTGTTTCAATTGGAATGTGGGCATCTACTATTTTCTTCTTTTATGAAGGTATGAGAGTTTCTTCTAAATGGAGAACTTCAATGGTTGTTGCAGGGCTAATTACTTTTATAGCCGCTGTGCATTATATGTATATGAGAGACTTTTGGGTTGCTACAGGTGAATCTCCAACAGTATATAGATATATTGATTGGATTTTAACTGTTCCACTTCAAATGGTTGAATTCTTTTTAATCCTAGTTGCTGCCGGCGCAGCTGTATCTAGTGGTGCTTTCTACAGATTGCTCATTGGTACACTTGTTATGATAGTTGGTGGATATCTTGGAGAAGCAGGTCATATTTCGGTATTACTTGGTTTCATCATTGGTATGATCGGTTGGGCTGTAATCATTTGGGAAATTTTCCGAGGTGAAGCAAGTCAAGCTGCTACAACTAAAGAATCAGTAACCTCTGCATTTAATGCAATGAGACTAATTGTATTAGTAGGTTGGGCAATTTATCCTCTTGGATATGTATTTGGTTTAATGATGGGTTCAGTTGATGCTGATACTCTTAACTGGATCTACAACCTTGCTGATTTTATTAATAAAATCTTATTCGGTTTAATTATTTGGAATGCTGCTGCTAAAGACTCAGCTACTGCATAATTAAATACTTATAAAACTTTAAAAAACCCTCTAATTAGAGGGTTTTTTTTATTAAATTATTGACTTAATTTTTCAATATATGTATTTGGGCACGCGATGAAAACATTCTCTTTAAAAAAAAGTGATATTAAAAAAAAGTGGGTCTTAATTGATGCTAAAGATGCAGTTTTAGGAAGACTTGCAGTTATTTCTGCAAATATCCTCAGAGGTAAAAATAAGCCTGAATATACTCCGAACCAAGACTGTGGTGATAATTTGATTATAATCAATTCTGATAAAATTCATCTAAAAGGCAAAAAAGCTGAGAATAAAATATATTATAGACACACTGGATATCCAGGAGGAATAAAAGAGACAACTCCTAATAAAATGAAAGAAAAAAACAAATCTGATGAAATAATCAAACTTGCAATAAAAAGAATGATCCCTAGAGGCCCATTAGGTAGGCAACAATTATCTAATTGCAAAATTTACAGAGATGAAAATCATAAACATGAAGCTCAAAATCCTCAAATAATTGATATAGTTTCAATGAATACTAAAAATAAAATTTAATTATGGAAAATCAAGAAAATCAAACTGAAAATATACTAGATAATAAAGAAAGAGCTTATGCTACTGGAAAAAGAAAAAATTCTATTGCAAGAGTTTGGTTAAAAAGAGGTAGTGGTGAAATTAAAATTAATGGCAAACCTCTAGATAAATACTTTTTAAGACCTGTACTACAAATGATAGTTAACCAGCCTTTAGATGTCGTCAAAGCTGATAATTCATATGAGATTATGGCTTCAGTAAAAGGCGGCGGCCTTTCAGGTCAAGCTGGTGCTATAAGACATGGTATTAGCAAAGCATTAAGTTTATACGATCAATCAAATAGACCACCTCTCAAAAAAGTTGGTTTTCTTACTAGAGATCCAAGAGTTGTTGAAAGAAAAAAAGCTGGTTTAGCTAAAGCCAGACGAAGTTACCAATTCTCTAAAAGATAAATTTTCATGAAAAAAAAGATTAGAGCAGCCGTTTTAGGCTCAACAGGCTATGTTGGAATGGAGTTAGTAAAAATCCTATCAAATCATTCTTACGTAGATATAAATTTTCTAGGATCAGAGACTATTCATGACTGTTATCTAAATAATATTGATAATACACAAGAATATAATCAACTTCCTCTTTTAAGACCAAATAATAGTTTTAATACTGAAGATAGTGATTATGTTTTTTTAGCTTTACCTCATGCGGTATCTAATAAATATGTAAAAAAATATTTTAATAAAATTAACATTATAGATTTATCAGCTGACTTTAGACTAGATAATTTTGATGTATATAAAGAAAACTATGGCAATGAACATGAGTGCAAAGAGCATTTAAACAATTTTATCTACGGTCTCGCTGAAATAAATAGAGATAAAATAGAAAATTCAAAAAATATAGCGGTACCTGGATGTTATCCAACTTCTATTTTATTACCATTAATACCTTTGATTAAAAATAAATTAATTGATACCAAGAATATAATTATTGATTCTAAATCAGGTTATAGTGGAGCAGGAAAGAAATTTGATTTCAATAAATTGAAATCAAAAAATGATTATAATTTTTACAATTATAATACAAATAATCACAGACATATTGCAGAAATTAAACAAGAACTAAATAAACATAGTTTAGAAAATGAAGTAAACTTTTCATTTAATCCTCATATTCTTCCTAATTTTAGAGGTATGATTTCTACAATTTATTGCGATCTAAATAATAGTATAAAAAAAACTGATGTCATAAATATATTCAAAGACTTACAAAAAATAAATCCTTTTATAAAATATATCGATAATGAAGAAACCCTTGATTTTTTTTCTGTTCAAAATTCTAATTATTGTAAAATTAAAATTTTTAATCATCATAGTGAGGATAAAATTATCATTGTTAGCGCAATAGATAACCTAATTAAAGGTGCTGCTGGTCAAGCAGTACAATGCTTTAATATAATAGAAAATATTCAAGAAACAGTATCTTTAGTATGATTAAATATTTTATAGTTTTCCTCCTTCCTCTTTTTATTGTTTCTTGCGGATATCCTGATATTGATAATGTACCTGATTTTAAAGACGCCAAATTAACTGATGAAGAATTATTAGATTATTGTAGTATTTCTAATACAGATAAAAAAGATATAGATAAATGTATTAATGATTATAAAAGTTAAATTTAGTTATGAGTAAACTTAATATTGGTATAGCGGGATTGGGAAATGTTGGATCAGCATTAGTTGAAACAATTGAAGAAAATAAAAATTATTTTTTTGATAAAACAGATATAGAACTGAACATTGTTGGAATATCTGCAAGAACAAAAAATAAGAAAAGAAATTTTAATATATCAAATTATACTTGGTATGATGATCCAAGAGAAATGTCTAAAGATGATAATTGTAACGTAATTGTTGAATTAATTGGTGAAGAAAAAGGAATTAGCTACGAAATTATTGAAACAGCATTAAAAAATAAAAAACATGTTGTAACAGGAAATAAAGCTTTAATAGCTAATCATGGAAAAGAATTATTTAAATTAGCTAATACACATTCACTAGCTTTATCATATGAAGCTGCTGTTGCAGGTGGTATACCAATAATAAAAACAATAAAAAATTCTATTAGTTTAGATAGAATTAATAAAATTTCTGGAATTTTAAATGGGACTACAAATTACATTTTAACAAAAATGCAACAAGATAATTTGTCCTTTGATGCAGTTCTTAAAGTTGCTAAAGATAAAGGATTTACTTCTGATCAGGAATCAAAACTAGATATTGGCGGATATGATGCAGCGCATAAGTTAACAATATTATCAACTCTATGTTTTAAATCAAATTTAAACTTTAATCAAAATTATATTGAAGGAATTTCAAATATTAAAATTGAAGATATTAATTTTGCTGAAAAATTAGGCTATAAGATAAAATTAATATCTGAAGCTTGCATAATTGATGGAAAGATTTCAAATTTTACTTCACCAAAATTAGTTTCAATGGATAATCCCTTAGCGAATGTTGATAATGCTCTTAATGCGATTAATATTGAAACTATACATCTAGAAAATTTATTTTTAGAGGGTGAAGGAGCAGGGGGAAAACCAACTGCCAGCTCTGTCTTGTCTGATTTATATGATATATCTCAGAATGAAAAATTTGATAATTTAGGTTTTAAAATTGATAAGTTAAAAAGCTTTGAAAAATATTCAGCAGAAAATATAATTAATAGCTATTACCTAAGAATAATGACAGAAGACAAACCTGGCGTTCTCTCATCAATTACTAATTATTTTAGTGATTTTGATATATCTGTTAAAAAAATACTTCAACTTCCTGAGAGTTCTGAAGCAGATAAACCTATACCTATTATAATAACTACTCATAATATTCAGAAAGAAAAATTAAGTAATGTAATTAATAAAATTGAAGGTTTAGAATTTGTAAAAGAAAAAATTACTGTTCTTGCTATTCATGATAATTAATTAATGTGAATATTGAAAAATCATTATCCGATAAATTTTGGGAAGAAAAGCAAATAGACATTAAGCACATACAAGCTCTTTCACAAAACAAATCAATATCTGAAATTTTTTCAAGACTTCTAATTTCAAGAGGTGTCTTCGAAGATAATTATGATAACTATATAAATCCAAATCTTTTAAATAATCTTCCAGATCCTTTTGAACTTAAAGATATGAAAAAAGGAATTGAAAGATGTATTGAAGCTTTAAAAAACAATGAAAAGATTGGAATAATAGCTGATTATGATGTTGATGGATCTACTTCTGCTTCAATCTTATATAAATTTTTAAATAATTTTACCAATAATATTGTTTGTAAAATTCCGCATAGATTATCGGAGGGTTATGGTCCAAATGTTAGGCTTATGAATGAAATGCTTAATGAAAAAATTACACTATTGTTTACACTGGATTGTGGTACATCAGCATTTAACTCGATTGATTTGCCAAGTTACAAAGATATTGAAGTTATAGTTATAGATCATCATTTAAGTGAATTTAAACTGCCAAAAGTTCACTCCTTAATTAATCCAAATAGATTTGATGAAAACAATGATTATAAAGATTTTGCTGCAGTAGCAGTAACCTTTCTTTTTTTAATGGGTTTAAGAAAGCAAATTAGAGAATTAAAATTATTTCCAAATATAAAAGAGCCAAATTTGATGTCATATTTAGACTTAGTTGCTGTTGGAACAATTTGCGATATTGTTAATATTAATAATTACAATAGATCAATTGTCAGTAAAGGTTTGGAGCTCATTAGAAGTCGAAAAAATAAATCAATAACTAAATTATTAGATAACTCTAATATCAATCATGAACCTTTAGCTAAAGATATTGGTTTTATCTTAGGACCGCAAATTAATGCTGCGAGTAGAATTGATGATTCTTCTTTATCTTCCAAATTTCTGATATCAAATGATGATTCTGAAATAGAAACTATTTCTAGAAAACTATTTTTAATTAATGAAAAAAGAAAATTAATTGAACAAAATATATTCAATGAAGCAATTGAACAAATTAAAGATCAAGAAAATAAAAAATTTATTATTGTTTATAAAGAAAATTGGCATCAAGGTGTTCTAGGTATAGTTGCCAGTAAAATAGTAGCTCTTTATAACAAGCCAACATTTGTATTTTCTTTTATTAATAATATTGGATCTGGCTCAGGCAGATCTATAGATCAAATTGATATTGGAAGTATTGTCCTTGAGCTTAAGGCTAATGATTTAATAGAAGATGGGGGTGGTCATAAAATGGCAGTAGGTTTAAAAATAGATAAAAAAAAATTAGATAAAATAGATAAATATTTAGTTAAAAAATTTGATTCATATAACGATAATTTTTTCGAAAAAAAAATATTTTATGACAGTGAAATTTCTGTGAATCAAATAAACAAAGATTTTTTAGATAATTTAGAATTATTAGAACCTCACGGCAAAGGTAATGAAGAACCTCAATTTTTAATCAAAGATATAGTAATTGATCAGGTTAAAAATATAAAAAATAAACATATTTTAATTTTTTTTAAAAATGATGTAGGTGAAAATTTAAAAGGTATATCATTCAACAGTATGAATACCCTTATTGGTGATTATCTTCTGAAGTTTAATAAATTTAAATTTCATATTTTGTGTTCTATTAAAAAAGATAACTTCTCAAGTAGTCAGATGCCCCAAATACTGATCCATGATGTGAAAGTTATAAATTAAATAATTTGAAAAAAATCAAAATATCTACTATATACCAAAAACGTGTCCCCTTCGTCTATCGGTTAGGACATCAGGTTTTCATCCTGAAAAGAGGAGTTCGACTCTCCTAGGGGATGCCACTTATCTAGGGGCAAAGAATTATTGACCCTACTGAATTCCTTGACTGAATTAACTCATGAGCCTCACTAGCTTCGGATAATTTAAGTTTTTTGAATATATTTGGCTTAATTTCTTTATTTTTTATTTTTGAAAATAATTTGTTACTGCATTTTTCTAGCTCTTCTGAATTACGAATATAATGCATTAATGTTGGTCTAGTATAATATAAACTTTTAGGATTAAATGTACTGTGAAGATTTACATCATTTACCATTCCAGAAGATTGTCCAAAAGATACCATTAGTCCTCTAAATTTTAAGCATTTTAAAGATATATCAAACGTATCTTTACCTACTCCATCATAAACAACATTCACTCCTTCATTGTTTGTTAATTTTAAAACATTACTATGAACATCCTCTTGTTTATAATTAATTGTGAATTCACATCCATTTTTTTTTGCTAATGATGCTTTTTCATCAGTACTAACAGTACCTATCATTTTAGCTCCTATGGATTTTGCCCATTGACTAGCAATTAATCCAACACCCCCTGCAGCTGCATGAAATAAAAAAACTTCATCTTTTTGTAAATTATACAATCTTTCAAAAAGGTATTCGACGGTCATTCCCTGCAATAATATTGAAGCAGCTTCATCATTTGAAATATATTCTGGTAATTTAACAACTCTTCGAGCATCAAAATCTCTAACTTCACAATAAGCACCAATTGGAGGACTAAAGGAATACGCAACTCTATCACCAACTTTTAAGTTCGATACATTATTTCCAATTTCTATAACATCTCCTGCTGCTTCTACTCCTAAACAAAAAGGGATTTCTACGGGTAACGGATATATTCCTGTTCTATGATACGTATCTATGTAGTTAATACCAATTGAAGTTTGGTTAATTCTGATCATATTTTCTTCAACATTTTTAGGTAAGTCATAGTTTTCATATTTTAAAACTTCTGGACCACCTAGTTTACTGACTACAACTCTATTCGGCATAATTATTCTTTAAGTTTTTATATACTAATTCAAATTCTTTTAAACATTCTGGATTAGCCAATGATTCTTCATTTTCAATACTTTCACCATTAATTAATTTTTTAATTAAAATTTCAACTATTTTACCGCTTCTAGTCCTTGGTATTTCATTTATAGCATATATTTGTGAGGGAATATGCTTGTAAGATAGATTAATTTTTATTTCATTTATTATTTTAGATCTTAAATTTTCATTAAATTCAAAATTTTTATTCAAGACAACAAATAATATAATTTGTGTATCATTTTTTAATTTATATTCCACAGCAACAGCTTCCTGAACTTCTGTAATATTTTCAATTACTCTATAAATTTCTGCAGTACCTATTCTTACTCCTCCAGAATTTAGAGTTGCATCTGATCGACCATAAATAACATAACCGCCATTTATGGTTTTTTCAATATAATCTCCATGATACCAAATGTTTTTATATTTACTAAAATAAGAGTTAAAATATTTTTTATTATCAGGATCGTTCCAAAAATATAATGGCATTGATGGAAAAGATGACTTACAAACAAGTTCTCCTTTTTGATTTTCAATTGAATTTCCTTTTTCATCAAATACATCAACATCCATTCCAAGAGCTTTACATTGAATTTCTCCACTATAGACATCCATTAATGGATTGCCGGTAACAAAACACGAAACTAAATCAGTACCACCACTTATAGATTCAAGATGAATATTTGATTTGATGTTTTCATAAACATATTCAAAAGATTCATTAACTAAAGGAGATCCTGTAGAGGCTAATGTATTTAAACTATTTAATTTAAAACTTTCTTTAATTTTAATTTTATTATTTTTTAAGGTATCTAAAAATTTTGCGCCAGTGCCAAAAAAATTAATACCTTCTTCTTCTACTATTTCAAAAAGATGTTTATTATCAGGAATAAAAGGTGATCCATCATATAAAATTATTGTTGCTTTTGATGCCAAAGCAGAAACTAACCAATTCCACATCATCCACCCACAAGTAGTAAAATAAAAAACTCTATCTTTTTCATTAATATCACAATGAAGTACATGTTCTTTTTTGTGTTGAATTAGCGCTCCACCAGAACTGTGAACAATACATTTTGGTACTCCAGTAGTTCCACTTGAATAAAGAATATACAGTGGGTGATTAAAATTAAACTTTTCAAATTTACTATACTCAATTTCTTGTTGTAAAATCTTATACAAATTATCGTATTCAAAATCTAATTGATAATCTTTTTCATCAAATTCATATGGTATTAAAATAATTTTCTCTATACTTGGGATATTATATACAACATCTTTTATAATTTTTGTCGTATCAACTTTTTTATTGTTGTAAAAATAATAATCTGAAAACAATAATACTTTTGGTTCAATTTGTTTAAATCTATCTATAATTGCTTTTTTACCAAAATCTGATGAACATGATGACCAAATAGCACCTAATTGAGCTGTAGATAAAAATGAAATTACGGTTTCAGGTATATTTGGAAGTATAGCAGCTATCCTATCATTTTTTTGAATGTTGTTATTTTTTAAATAACTTGCAAATTTAAAAACTGCACTTCTAAGCTCTCTCCAAGAGTATTTTCTTTTATTTTTTTTTTCAGAGTAAAATATTATTGAATCATCATCATCTTCTCTTGTTAAACAATTTTCTGCATAATTTATTTTACATTCATCAAAAAATTTATTTTTAGTGAATTCAGGTGCTGACTTAAAAATTTTACCTTTTTTTTCACCAACGAAATTTGTGAAGTCCCATACGTTGCTCCAAAATTCATTTTTATTTTTTATGCTCCAATTATGTAAATCAGCATAATTTTTTATGTTTAAACTTTTATCTAGTTGATTAATAAACTTATGGAGGTTTGTTTTTTTATTATTTGGAGACCACAACTTTATGTTGTGCATAACAATTTAATTCTTTTTTTGGTCTTCTTTAAGAGATCTAACTCTGACAATAACATCAATATTATGTAATGAGAGACAAGCAGGAATAGAAGGTATATCAAGATTAATATTTTTTGTAGGTATATCATGAATCTTACCTTCATCTTCAATATACAAATGATAATGAGATTTATTATTATTACAATAGAGTGATTTATTTTGATCAACAACTATTTCTCTTATTAATCCTAATGAGGTAAATTGTTTTAAGGTGTTATAAATTGTAGCCATAGAAATTTTTCTATCTTCTTTTTTTACTTCATCAAAAAGATTTTCAGCAGAAATATGCCTGTCACCTTTTTCAAAAATTAATTTAGCTAAAATTCTTCTTTGTTTTGTCGGTCTTATACCACTTTCCTCTATTTTTTTCAGTGCACGGCTATATGGACTCAGAGGATCAATTACTTTGTTTTCTATTCTCATAATATTATAATAAGTAATGAATTACATTTTTTCTGCAATTTTTCTATATTTTTTTTTAGGTTTTCTCTTGTATATCTTTCAAAGACGCATTGTTTTTAATAAATCAGGACATCCAGGCGCACCAAAGGATTATAACTTGGATAATACAGAAGAAATTTATATTAAAACTGAGGATAACTTAAAACTGTTATCATGGTATCATAAAGGTAATAATTCACTCCCTTTACTAGTTTATTTTCATGGTAATTCTTTCCATATCGGAGATAGAGCTTACAGAATCCAGAGGTATATCGAAAAGAATTGGAGCGTACTTTTAGTTTCCTGGAGGGGTTTTGGAGGTAACGAAGGAAATCCAACAGAAAAAAATTTATATAAAGATGCAGAAGCAGTATTAAAGTGGATTAAAAATAATACTGAATTTAAATTCAAAGAATTAGTTATTTATGGAGAATCACTCGGATCTGGTGCTGCAGTTGAAATGGGCACAAAGTACGAATTTTTATCTATTGTTTTAGAAGCGCCATTTACATCTATCAATGATATTGCAAAAAAAAGATATAAAATATTTCCAACAAAATATTTAGTTAAAGATAAATTCGATAACTTCAGTAAAATTGATAAAATAACTTCGCCATTACTCATCATTAGTGGAAAAAAGGATGAAATTGTACCGCATGAACACAGTATTAGGCTTTATGATAAAGCAAAAGTAATAAAAAAGAGTGTTTTTATTGACGAAGCAATACACAATAATCTATATGATTTCGGGATTGAAAAAGACGTAATTGGCTTTAATTTAAAACTATGGAAATAGATCTTACAACATCATATGTAGGCATTTTAAGCCTTATTGTATTTGTTCTTGCATATGCTGTTGTAATGGCCGAAGAATTTAGCCATTTAAGAAAATCTAAACCAGTCATTATTTCAGCTGCTGTGATATGGGGTATTATAGCTTTCCATTTTTCTTCTGATAAGCAATATGCCAAAGAAATTGAGTATGCTTTAGAGCATAATATCTTAGAATTTGCAGAACTTTTCCTATTTCTTCTCGTTGCTATGACTTACATCAATGCTTTAGAAGAAAGAAAAGTTTTTGATGTAGTCAGATACCAATTAACATCAAGGGGATTTAGCTTTAGACAATTATTTATATTCACAGGTATAATTACTTTTTTCTTATCTCCTATAGCTGATAACTTAACAACTGCACTAGTCATGTGCTCTGTAGTAATGGCCTGTGGTAAAGGCAATACAAAATTTATATCGATTGGTTGTATTAATATAGTTGTTGCAGCAAATGCAGGTGGTGCTTTTAGTCCATTTGGAGATATAACTACCTTAATGGTATGGCAGGCTGGTATTGTCGAATTTTTTACATTTTTTAAAATATTTTTTCCTTCTGTGGTTAATTACATAATTCCTGCAGCAGTTATGTATTTCTTTATTCCAAATGAAAAACCACAAATTAGTTCTGATAGAGAATATATGAAAAGAGGCGGACGAGTAATTATCTTTTTAGGTTTGCTTACAATTTTTAGTGCTGTAAACTTCCATAATATTCTACACTTGCCTCCAATGCTTGGCATGATGTTTGGTCTTGGTCTTCTTGGGTTATATTCTTTTTATTTACAAATTACACATGATCCATCCGTTGAAGATGAAAAATTTGATTTCTTTAGAAAAGTTTCAAGAGCTGAATGGGACACTTTATTATTCTTCTTTGGAGTTATTTTAAGTGTAGGTGGTTTAGGATTTATAGGTTACTTAACTGTTGTTTCAGAATTCTTATATATTGGTCTTGGCCCAACAATGGCAAATTCTATAGTAGGTGTTCTGTCAGCTATCGTAGATAATATACCAGTGATGTTTGCTGTAATTACTATGAGACCGGAAATGTCAATTGATCAGTGGTTACTAGTTACATTAACAACAGGAGTGGGTGGTAGCCTATTGTCAATTGGTTCAGCTGCAGGTGTAGCACTTATGGGACAAGCAAGAGGATATTACACGTTTTTTGGACATTTAAAATGGACTCCAGTTATATTTATTGGTTATGTAGCAAGTATTTATCTTCACGTTTTAATGGCTGACTTGCCTTGGTAATTTAAATTATCAATTAATAAAAAAATAATCATACTTAGTATTAAAATTACACCAGCAACAAAAGAAGCTTCGTTAAATTTATAGACACTAATCAATTTATATAAGTAAGATGGTAAGGTATCAAAGTTTTGATCTTTAAAAAATGATATTATTGTAAAATCACCAAAAGTAATAACTGTCGAAAATGCAAAAACAAAAATTATATTTTTCTTAATCATTGGGAGTAAAATAATAAAATAATTTCTTATGCTTATTCTGAAAGTTTGCTGAAAATTTTCAAAATTTAAAAAAATATTTTTCAGGTTATTAAAAAGTATTAATATAGAAAAAGGTAATAAGAATAGACAATTTATCAAAACTATCACAAAATATTTAAAAAATTGCACATATCTTAATTCACCTAATATAATAAAATAACCAAGACTAAAAATAATCGGAGAAATAATTATTATTGAAGAGCTTATTAAAAAAATTGATTGCTGAAAAATCATATTTTTATAATTTATTACAAGTATAGATGAAATTATAAACCCAGATAAACAAACAATTATTCCTGTAGTAACTGAAATAATAATAGAGTTAAAAAAAGATCCTAAAAATTTTTCATTAATTAAAGATAAATAAATACCATTATTTATAAAATGATAAATTACAGAAAGTATTGGAGAAAAAAGAAATATCGAAAAAAATACAATTGTTAAAAAATCTATAATTTTTATAGCTTTGTATTCTTTATGAGGATGAATAAAATTAATTTGATCTATTTCAAAAAAATTTGAACCTTTTAATTTGTAAAAACCAATAAATAAAAAAAATAAACAGATAAAAATTTGTAAAAAACTTAGTAATATTGCTTTATTAAAATTTAGTTCAAAAAGTGCATATTGATAAATTGCCACCTCAATTGTAGAATACATAGGTCCACCACCTAACGCCATTACTATTGCAAAACTTAAGAAACAAAGAGAAAATATTATTGAGAACACAGTAAAAAAATTTTGTCTTATATAAGGCATCTCTAATTTTAGAAGATTGCCAAAAAAAGTAATATTTAGAGAGTTAGATATTTCATAATATTTTAAAGGAATACTATTTAACGATTGAAAAAATAATCGAGTCGCAAATGGTGTATTTAGAAGTATATGGGCAATTAAAATTGCTTTTATTCCAAAAATTGTCTCTATTGAAAAATTCTCGTACAAATTAAAATATGAGTTATAAAAACCATTATTTCCAAAGAGTTTAATAACTGCAAACACAATTAAGATTGTTGGTATGACAAAGCAAAAACCACAAAGAGAAATGATAAATTTAATAATTTTTAAATTCTTATGTCTATTTAATGCTAATGCGAATGGAATAGCTAAAAAACAACTTAATAATGCTGAAAGAAAAGCTTGATATAATGAAAAATAGATTAAACGATGCGTATATGAATTTTGAAAAAAATTATAAATATTGTCTAAATCAAAGTTAATTTTTGAAAAAATACCTATGAAAGGTAATAGGATAATTAATCCAAAAATAAACAATACTGAATAATTATATTTATAATACAATTTATTTACGAGGCATTAAGCCACTCATCAATCCATTTTTCTTTATTCTTATTAATTTCTTTTGGATCCATTTGAATAAAGTTAGGAACATCTAGTTTATCAAATGCCTCTGGTAAATCTTTTATATTTATAACAGGGTACATAATATTTGTTGATGGTATGACTGATTGAAATTCTTTTGATAACATAAAGTTAAGAAATTTATTTGCTAAATCTTTATTTTGTGAATTATTTAAAATACCTGCAAATTCAATTGTTATATAATTTCCCTCTTCAAAAGTTGTAGCAAGAATATCATACCTTTCTTCAAACATTATATGTGCTGCTGGAGATGTAGTATAACTTAATACCATGTCAGCTTCTCCAGCCATAAAAAAATTATAATAAGCATCTGTCCATCCTTTGGTAACAGAAATAATTTTTTTATTTAATTTTTTCCATTCATCCCCAGCTTTATCTCCATATAATGCTTTCATCCAAGTTAATAATCCTAAACCAGGGGTAGAAGTTCTCGGGTCTTGAATTACAATTCTAGCATTAGTAGAATTAATCAACTCATCCATTGATTTTGGAGGTGTTGCTAAATTTGCTTCATTATACACAAAAGAAAAGTATCCATAATTATATGGAACAAATTTATTACTCTCCCATTTTAATGGTAAATTAATTAAGTTGTTTATGTCATTTATATTATGAGTTGTAAAAAGCTCAGATTGTTCGGCCAAATCAAATAAATTCATATCAAGACCTAAAACTATGTCTGCCTTGGAAGTATCACCTTCTAAAATAACTTTATTCAATAATGTTGCTGCACTGTCTACTGCAACAAATTCTATATCCGCATTATGTTTTTCTTCAAATATTTTTTCAATTATGGGTCCTGGACCCCATTCTGATACAAAAGAGTCGTATGTATAAATGGTTAGTTTCTCTGCATAGATTGAGAAAGAAATAAATAAGGTAGTTAAAAAAATTATTATAGTTTTCATGTTTCCTCCGCTGGCATTATCCAGATCAGGTTAAAAGGGTATAAATCTCAGCATTTAAGCACCCCTAATTTAATTATAATAAATATTATTTTAGAAAACAAACATAAAAGATTGTTTTTAGGTTATTTATGAATATAACAAATTTTTTCGGGGAGTAGCGCAGCCTGGTAGCGCACCTGGTTTGGGACCAGGGGGTCGAAGGTTCGAATCCTTTCTCCCCGACCATTATTTCATTTTCTTCTTTAAAATTATCATATTTGCTTTAGTAAAAATTAAATGGATTTGAAACTTATATATGGCAACATGAGGGCTCTTTGTGAAGCTCCCCAGATGATGCTACATTATGCAGATATTCCCTATGAATACAAAATGGTATGGGATCATTACGGAAGTAGCTGGGCAGAAGTTAAAAAGGATATTATTTTTAATAGATTACCAATTTTAATAATTAATGAAAATAAATATATTTGGCAAAGCAATACAATTATTCGATATCTCTCTAATTTAACAAAAACAAAACCTTCCGATGAATTTCAATTAGCGTACTGTGATGCAGTTTTTGAATCAACTCATGAAATGTTTTCTCCTTTGAATCCAACTATAAATATGACTTTTGGTGAAAAATATAATTCTAATAAAAAGAAACTTTTAGAAGATATTTTGCCAAATTCTTTAAATAATTTTGAAAAACTTTTACAAAATAGTTCAGGTAATTTTTTTATAGGCAATGATCCATTTTACTGTGATTTTAATGCTTATCATCATTTTTCAATGTGCTTAATATTAGATAAAAATATTTTCTCAAATTTTCCAAATTTAAAAAAATTTATCAATAATTTTGAAAAACTTAATAATATTAAAAATTATTTAGATGGTAGACCAGAATTGGTAGAACTAGGAAAATCACCTCATTTTCTTATTAATGGAAAAAAAATTCCTACAGGTTTAAACCCAAATAAAAAGTATTAATTTATTTTGATTTTTAATGTTTAATTTTTACTCTACTGCAGGATTAATTTTTGGTAATGAAACTTCTCTTAATTCTTGTAGTCAGATTATTGATACATTGGGTAAAAATATATTTGTAGTATCTGATAGAGGTCTGACTGAATTAGGCTTGATTGAGCCAACAATTAAAAAACTTAAAAAAAATTGTAATATTAATATATTTAATGATGTTGAGTCTGATCCATCAAAAAAAACATTATTAAATGCATTTAGTGATGCAAGAGAATTTGAATCTACTGGAGTTTTAGGTTTTGGTGGGGGTCATCTATGGATGTTGCAAAGCTTGTATCTTTACTTCTTGGATCAAATCAGCAAATCGAAACAATATGGGGTGTTAATAATGCAAAAGGCCCAAGGGTACCACTTGTACTTATTCCTACAACAGCAGGAACTGGATCAGAAGTTACACCAATTTCAATAATTACGATGGATGATAAAGAAAAAAAAGGAGTTTCTTCTAAATTTATATTACCTGATCTTGCAATTTTAGATCCATTGTTAACAACTAATTTACCCGCTAATATAACTGCATCAACCGGAGTAGATGCAATGGTTCATGCAATTGAAGCTTTTACATCTATAAATTCAAACAACAATCCTGTTTCAAAAATGTTATCTATAGAAGCACTTAAGCTTCTTGGTTCATCAATTAAAACTGCTGTATTTGATGGACATAATATAAATGCAAGATCAAATATGCTACTTGGATCAATGCTAGCAGGTAAAGCTTTTGCAAATTCTCCAGTAGCAGCAGTTCATGCATTAGCATATCCTATCGGAGGTTTATTTAATATCTCTCATGGGTTATCAAATTCTTTAGTTCTTACAAGTGTTATGAAATTCAACTCCAAAAATGAAGAAACAAAAAAAAATTATGCTCATCTTGCACCATATGTATTTAAAAATTTTGATAATAGTAAAAATGATGAGTTTTTGTGTAACAATTTTATAGATGGTTTAGAAAGATTGTGTAAGGAACTTAATTTACCTTATAGGCTTAGAGATTTAGAAATTCCTGAGGAAGCTTGCAAGTTGATGGCTAGTGAAGCAATGAAACAAACCAGATTATTAGTTAATAATCCTCGGAAAATTGAAGAATCTGATGCCTATAATATATACAAATCTGTTTGGTAGATTTTGTTTACTTATAAATTAATTTACCTATTTAATTAACATAGATCTTAATGATAAAATCAACAGTTAATCAATTTGCAAATTCTCTTGGATTAAATAAGGACGAATATATTCCAAAGGGAAAAGCTTCCTTTTCACTTTTTAAAATTGAAATTCTATCTGGATTAACCGTTGCAATAGCACTTGTTCCAGAAGCAATTGCTTTCGCATTTGTAGCAGGTGTAACTCCACTTTCAGGATTATATGCTGCTTTCATTGTAGGATTAGTAACTGCAATTTTTGGTGGAAGGCCTGGAATGATTTCTGGAGCAACAGGAGCATTAGCTGTGGTTATGGTGTCATTAGTATCGGAACATGGAGTCCAATACTTATTTGCCACTGTAATCCTGATGGGAATTTTACAATTTCTTGCAGGTATTTTTAAATTAGGAAAATTTATGCGCATGGTTCCTCAACCTGTAATGTTAGGTTTTGTAAACGGTTTAGCTATCGTAATCGGTTTATCTCAATTGCATCAATTTCAAATATATAATTTTGATGGAACATTTACATGGATGTCAGGAGAGGTGCTTACATATTCTTTAGTATTAGTTTTCTTAACCATGTTAATCATATGGTACTTACCAAGGGTTACTAAATTTATTCCATCTACATTAGCTGCAATTCTTCTAGTTACTTTTCTAGTTTTACTTTTAGATTTACCCGTTCCAAGAGTAGGGGATTTAGCAAGTGTAGCAGGAGGACTTCCAAATTTTTCTATTCCAACAGTTCCACTTAATTTAGATACTTTTTTCATTATCTTTCCTTACGCAATTATCTTGGCTGCTATTGGACTAATTGAAAGCTTGTTAACTCTTAATCTTGTAGGAGAAATTACGAACAAAAAAGGTGGAACTAGACAAGAATGTTTAGCTCAAGGTGTCGCTAACGGTATCACTGGCTTTTTTGGAGGTATGGGTGGTTGTGCTATGATTGGACAATCAATGATAAATGTAAAATCTGGAGGCAGAACAAGAATTGCTGGTATATCAGCAGCAATTTTTTTACTAATTTTTATTCTTTATACTTCGAATTTAATTGAACTTATTCCTATAGCATCATTAGTAGGGGTTATGTTTATGGTCGTAATTGGAACATTTGCGTGGAATTCACTAAAATTATTATTTGTTGTCCCTCGATCGGATGCATTGGTAATTGTTTTAGTTACTTTAATAACTGTATTAGAAGATTTAGCTGTTGCTGTAGTTGCTGGAGTTATTATTAATGCATTAGTATTTGCTTGGAAATCTGCTTCAAGAATTAGAGCAATTGAGAGACAATCAAGAACAGAAAAAGGTGCTAAGGTATATGAAATTGAAGGACCTCTTTTTTTTAGTTCCACTAATAGTTTTTTAGAAATTTTTAAACCTTCCGAAGATCCTAATTTAGTAATAATAGATTTTGCAAATTCAAAAGTTATTGATCAATCTGCTTTAAAAGCAATTGAAGATATTGCAGAAAGATATTTCAAATTAGGCAAACAAGTAAAGTTAAGACATCTTACGAAGGACTGCCACAGCCTTTTAAGAAAAACAGGTCAATTGATAGTTGATAGTGATGATGACCCTGATTATGGAATTGCAGTTGATTACGGTGTTAAATTAGGAATTTTTGGTAAATAACTAAAACTCTAATGATCCTTCAACAGAATACTGTAAAATATTTACAATCTCATCAACGTTTTTTGTAACAGCAAGTGCTGCTGCATCTACTTCTTTTAAAGCATGTTGATGTTCATCACTATGCATGATTATGAGAGATTTATTTAAGGCTGATGCATATCCTGCATCAAAAGCAGCATTCCATTGTTTATATTTCTCACCAAAACGCACTACAACTATATCTGCTTTTTCAATCGAATTTCTAGTTCGTATAGCATTTATTTTGGCTCCTTTGTTATCATGCCAAAATTTTTTTTCTTCTTCACCAAGTATTTTTACACCAACATCATCTGATAATTCATGATTGGTAGTCGGGCTTGAAAATTCTATTTCTAAATTCTTAGATTTACATTTATCTATAATCTCATCTCGCCAATTAGTATGAATTTCACCAGATAAATAAACTTTTAATTTCATTTTGTAAATTAATCTAAGTATGCCGCAGTTAAAACTGGAAAACTTGTAAATCCAAAATTACCTATTTTTTCAGATTTATTTAATTGTTTTTTCCAATCATCTACTTTGTCTTCTGAAACACCTTGGCTTAAAGCAAACTTACTTAACATAGTTTCATAAAAAATTGCTGGTGAATTATTATCTCTATTTGTAATTAAATACGATAAATTTTGGGAACTTATATTTTTATATCCAAGTTTTTTTAATTTACCATTCAAATCAAGTGGAAGCATTTGGTGAAAACAATGGGCTCTAAACGCCTCATGGATGAGATCATTAATTTCTTTTTCTGGTCCATAAAATCTAAAATAGTCCCAAAGAATTGAGACATTAACAAATTTAGAATTATTTTTAGAAATTCTTTTTATTTCTCTTAAAGATTTATCTATATCTTCAATATATTCTAATGTTTGTGTAGCTGTAATTTTATCACATGATGCATCATCCATATTGATATCATCAGCTGTATTACAAATTAGTTCAACATTATTTTGATCTTTACATTTATCTCTTGCAACATCTAACTGATCTTGACTGGGATCAATTCCTATTACTTTGCCTTGTTCTCCAATAGATAATGAAATTTCTTGGACTAAATGACCACCACCACAACCAATATCGATAACAGTTTCATTAGTCTCTAAATTTAAGGCATTTACAATAGCTAGTCTTCGTGAAACTCCAGCGTAACCGTTCGCTATTTTTTGTTGAATAATACTAGTTTCATTATCAAATTTCATTTTATTATTTTTCTTATATATTTTTTAGTTATATAAAAAATACATATAAATGGAATATCAAATAACTAAAATATTAATTATTTCTTTTTTTAGCTCTATATTAATTTCATTATTTTTAAATACAAGATACATTATTTTTTTCAAAAAATTTTCAAAAAATAAAAAAATCTTGTTAAATCTTTCTATTTATTCTTTTTCTTCTTTAATTTTAATTCTAATTAATTATTGGTTGAGTCTAAATGGATTAACTTCTTTAATAATCTTTAATGCTGCAATCATTACGCTTATATATTTTGAATTAGCTCTATATTTAGAAAAAGTTTTTTGGGATGATTTTTTAGGAAATTCACTCCCTAAATCGATCAATATGCTTATCAGTTTTGTTGTAATGATGAATTTTGGTTATTTTACTCTTATGTTTTACATTAAGATTTTAGATGTTGATTATTTTGTCACATAAGTATCATTATAAATTAATATACAAAATATTTACAATTTTTATGAAATAATATTTTCATAATAATAAAATATTTATTATTAATAATTTAGTATGAATAAAGTTTTGTTTGTATTACATCAAAAAACTTCAGTTCCAGGTGATGTAGGTAATAAATTTAGAGATAGGGGATATGTTGCTGAAATATGTAGACCACCTTTAGGTGAAGAACTTCCTCTAAATATTAAACAATACTCAGCTATAGTTGTATTTGGTTCGCCAGGAAGCATTAACGATGAAGATGAATATATAAATAAAGAATTAGAATGGATAAACAAAGTTATAAAAACTGATGTTCCCTTTCTTGGAATTTGTTTTGGCGCACAATTATTAGCTAAATGTCTAGGTTCAGAAATTACAACAAATAAAGATGGTCTTTCAGAAATCGGTTTTTATAAAATTGAACCAACTGAAAATGCAAAAAATCTTTTTAATTCCCAAAAGATTTTCTTTCAATTCCACTCTGAAGGATTTTCTCTTCCCACAGGCTGTGAGTTATTAGCAAGGGGTGATATTTTTAATAATCAAGCTTTTAAATATCAAAATTGTTATGCGCTCCAATTTCATCCAGAAGTAAATTTTAAACTTCATATGAGATGGCTGTATTTAGTGTTATTAAAAAATCCTAAAAAATTATTCGTCAAAGGTGCTCAAAATATATTTGTTCAACTTTATTATCGTTACAAATATAATAAAAATATATCATATTGGTTAGATTCATTTTTAGATCAGTATTTTTTAAAAAAAACTTAAATGCTAATATAAGTGAAAATTAAAAACCTATATTTTTCACCTGTAAAATCTCTTTCTTTCAATAATGTAGATAACTTAGAGATAATTAAAAATATTGGTATAAAAAATGATCGAATATTTGCTTTCACTAATAATCTTAATCTTAAAGATATAGAATTAATAAAAAATAATCCTTTAAAACGAGAAATATACAAATTTTTATCATTAAAAAAATATCCTGAATTAAATCAATATAATTTTTTATTAGAAGATAATTTTTTAATACTAGAATTTGAAAATAAAATAATTTTAAAAACAGATATTGATAATCAGAATGAAGTAAAAATCTTATGTAGTAAACTTGAGGATATTTTACCGAATATAAATAAAATTAATTTATTAAAAGATAGAGTGAATCCTTTTTTTGATACAATGCCAAATAAATCAATATCATTAATAAATTTAAACAGTATTAAAGACTTTGAAAACCTATCTAATCATCAAGTTGAACATGAGCGTTTTAGAGGAAATATATATGTAGAAGATTTAGATAAATGGGAAGAAAGGAAGCTGGTAGGTAAAGTTATATCAATCAATGAAATAAAATTTAAAATTATTAAAGAAATTCCAAGATGTTCAGCAACTAATATTAAGCCCAAATCTTCTGATATAAATCTTAATATTCCTTTAAGCCTAAAAAAAATATACAACCATATAAATTTAGGAATATATTTAGATCCTTTAAATGATGGTAAAATAAATAAAGGTGATCTTATAAAAATTAATGAATAAATTATTATTAAAACATTCAGAAAAATTTACAGGATATCTATTAATTCTTCCTGCTGTTTTAATAATCAGTCTATTTGGAATTTTTCCTGTTTTTTTTGGAATGTACATGAGTGTACACAAGTGGAAAGTTTTTAAAGGGAGATTTTTAGGATTTGAGAATTACCAAAGAATACTTGGAGATATACCTGCCTTTTGGTTATTTGTTTTAGGATTATTATTATTGATATTGAGTTATGGATTGTGGAGTGAATTTAAAAATAAAGTAAAAAATAAAATCTATTTAGCATTTTTATCTATAGCAATATTAATTATTGGAATAATATTAATTAATATCAACTGGGAAAAAATGATTTTAACAGGTGATGAAGACTATCTTTACTCTCTTATTTATACTTTTTATTATTCGTTTTTCACTATAATTTTTGAGGTTGGATTAGGGTTAATAATAGCATTTGCGTTGTATCAAAAACTAGCTGGTAAACAATTCTTTCAAATGATTTTACTATTTCCTTACATTACGCCAGCTGTAATGGGTGCTGCAGTCTTTTTTTTAATATTTGGTAAAGCTGAAAATTCTTTTTTAAATCAGCTAATAGGAGTATTTGGTTTTGAGCCTCAAATGTGGTTATTTGATAAAAGACCTATTACCGAAGTTTTATTTGGTATCAAAGTAGAAGGTCTACTAGCTGGACCAAGTTTAGCTCTAATGTCATCAATTATATATGGTATATGGTCTTATACTGGCTACTATGCAATAATTTTACTTGCTGGTTTATCAATTATCCCCTCTGATTTATATGAGGCTGCAAAAGCAGAGGGAGCTAGTAGATGGCAAACATTTATTAAGATTACCATACCACTATTAATGCCCATTATATTTTTTCTAATGTTGACTGGTTTTATAAATACCTTTCAAGCTTTCAATAGTATTTTTGTTATGCAGACTTCTTCTGCTGGAGATACAATGGATGTTGTTACAATAGAAATTTTTGATCATTTTTGGGGTAGGGTGAAATATGGTTATGCTGCAGCTGAAGGAGTAATTTTATTTATACTTCTAAATATTTTAGCAATATCGCAATATGTAATTTTTAGAAAAAGGTTAAGTTATGACTAGAATTATTAATGCTGAAACAAGGATACCTTATTTAATTTTATTAATAGTTTTTATTATTTCAATTTACCCATTTTTTTACATGATATCAACATCATTGATGACAGCGGGAGAAGCATCAAATCAATATTTATTTCCAAAAAAATTGATGTTTGAAAATTATTATGAAGTTTGGACATCTAATAGATTCCAACGTTATACATTTAATAGTTTAATAATAAGTTCAATAATTGTAATTGGTGTTTTATTAACTAGTATTCCAGCAGCATACTCTTTTGCTAAAATAGAATTCCCATTTAAAAATATCATATTCTATATGCTATTACTTTCATTGATGATTCCAGAAATCATTACATTATTACCTCATTTATTAATTATTAGAGGGGAAATTATTCCATTGCCATTTGGACCTTCTTGGATGAATAGTCTTCAAGGTTTAACGGTTCCATTTATGGGAAATATTTTTGTAATTTTCTTATTAAGGCAATATTTTAAAAAGATACCAAACGAATTATGGGATGCTGCAAGACTAGATGGATCTTCTCATTTAAATTTTTTACTCAAAGTAGTAATCCCAATGAGTAAACCTATTATAGTGACAGTCTCTTTATTTACTTTTATTATAGCGTGGAATAGTTTTGCTTGGCCTTTACTTATATTAACTAGAGATGATTGGTATCCTGTAACAGTTTCTATCTATAGCTTTGTGAGAGAAGTGGGACCTAATTTTAATTTATTGATGGCTGCTTGCTTAATTGCAATTTTCCCGATTTTAGTATTATACTTTTTTACTCAGAAGTTATTCATAGAAAGTATATCAAACTTTGGATTAAAAGAATAAATCAGTAAATTTTTTGTAACAAAACTTTAATTTTACCTCTATATTAATTAATATTTTTACGGGGTGATTATGAAATTTTATAAATATATTTTAAATTTCTTCTTAGCTTCTTTATTTTTTATCTCCTCGCAATCATTCGCAATTACTGCACAAGATATTGAAAATGCAGATCCTTCAGGTCAAACTGTTGAATTCTGGGTTCAATATTCAGATGAAAGATTAGATGCAATGATGGCAAGAGCTGAAAGATTTGAAGCTGAAACAGGAATAAAAGTTAATGTTGTTCACAAAGGTCATTACGGAAAAGTTCAATCCGCAATGATGTCTGCTGCTGGAACAAAAGATATAGCAGATGTTGCAAGAGGTTATGGTAACGCTGCTGCAGATATGTACTTAATTGGCGCTTCAATTGATCAAAATATTTTAGCAAATAGTAAAAAATGGGGTGTTTCACAAGATGATATAGCAGATTGGGGTGCAAACTGGACTGTTGGCTTTTCACCATATTTTGATGGAAATCCAAAACTTTTACATGAAGTTGGAAAATCAATAGAGATCCTTTACTACAATGCAGATTGGTTAAAGGAACTAGGTTTAGACGCTCCTAAAACTCCTGCTGATTTTGCGAAAGCAGCATGTGCTGCGACTAATCAAGATTACAGTGGTAAGATGGGTGAAGACGTTCCAAGTTATGGATACGAAATAGATACTGATGCAAGTAACTTTGCAGCATGGGTATTTGCTCATGGAGGTGATGTATTTGACTATGATAATGGTCAATATATTTACAATGGACCTAAAGCCATTGAAGCTATGGAATTCATTCAAGGAATGGCTAATAAAGGATGTGCAATAGTTGCAAGAGGTAAATACACTGACCAGCAATACTTGGGACAAGGTTCTGTCTTATTTGCTGCAGGATCTACTTCTGGTATCACTTATTTCCAGAAAGCCATTGAAGAGGGTTACAATGGTAATTGGGATGTAGCTCCATTATCATACACCACTAGTGAACCAGTGCTTAATTTATATGGCGGTGGTTTAATTATGGGAAATTCAGGCGATGCTAATAGAATGGTAGCAGCATATCAGTGGATGAAATATATTTCTAATACTGAGAACTCAGCAGTTTGGTCAACTGAAAGTGGATATGGTTTTGTTAGAAGTTCTTCTGCAGATCATCCATTAATTGCTGAAAAAAGAGCTGAATTACCTCAATATGATAAATCATTAACAATGGTTCAATACGGAAAAGGTGAACCATCAGTTCCTGGTTATTATTCAGTTAGAGGTGAGGTTGAAAAAGCTTATGCAGCAATCATTAATGGTGATGATATCATTTCTACATTAAATCAATTAAATGAAGATGCTAATGCAATATTAGCTGATGCAACTGCAGAGTAGTTTAATTATTTTACTTTTGTTAAGGGTGGTTTATACCACCCTTTTTTTATGATAATTGTTTGTTCTCTTAATGATTTACCTAATGTGTGTGAAAGCATACAGCCCAAATATCTTGTATCAGTAATTGATCCAGGATATGCACCAGAAACACCCAAAGGTGTAAAAAATCATTTAAAGTTAGGATTTGATGATATTATTGAAATTAGTAGCAATAATAAAATATTTCGATTGAATACTGATGAAATACCACAAATTCTACCTGCGGAAGAGCATGTAAATTCAATAGCTAATTTTACTTCTAATTATGCTTATGATGAAGATATTGTTATTCATTGTTGGTGTGGTGTCTCAAGATCAATGGCAACAGCTACCTATTTGCTATGTAGAGAAAACAAAACTAATATTGAAAATACAATTAAGTATATTCGGAATATTGCACCCCATGCAAACCCAAATAAGTTATTGATAAATCACTTTGAAAAGAAATTAGATGTTAGCAATCAAATCTCAAACTCATTTTTAAAATTCCCTTATACTAAAACGTACGATTGTTCTTCAAATTTTGCACCTGTTACTTTATTTGATATAAAAGACATTGAGAAAAACTAATGAAAGAATATGTTCGAACAATTGCTGATTATCCTGTCGAAGGAATTCAATTTAGAGATATTACAACATTGTTGCAAAATGCAGGACACTTTAAACAAGTCATTGATGACATGGTAAAACCATGGCAAAATAAAAAAATAGATGCAGTTTTAAGTATAGAATCCCGTGGATTCATTATGGCGGGGGCAATAGCTTATTTTTTAAATGCAGCATTTGTTCCGTTGAGAAAGCCTCATAAACTTCCATTTGATACTTTCAAAGTCTCATACGATTTAGAATATGGATCAACTGAAATGCATATTCATACAGATGCTTTAGATGCTCATAAAGACTTACTAATTATTGATGATCTTTTAGCAACAGGCGGAACTGCACTTGCGGCAGCAGAATTAATAAATAAGTTCAAGGATAAAAATATTGTTGGAGCAGGTTTTATAATAAATTTACCTGAATTAAATGGTGATAAAAAATTAATTGAAAAAGGAATTAATGTACATTCTTTAATGGAGTTTTAAATGAGAAATGCTGTTATTGTAGGTTACAAAAGATCACCATTCACTTTTGCTCGTAAAGGTGAAATGGCCAATATTAGACCAGAGGACATTCTATCACAAACAATAAATCAATTACTTAATGAAATACAAATTAATAAAAATGACATAGAGGACATTATTACTGGTTGTGCTTATCCTGAAGGAGCACAAGGAAATAATATTGCTAAAATTGTTTCTTTCATGACAGATATGCCAGAACATGTAGCAGGTATGACAGTTAACAGATGGTGTGGTTCTTCAATGCAAGCTATACATGATGCAACTGGCGCGATTGCAATTAACTCTGGAGATGTTTTTTTATGTTGTGGTGTAGAAAGTATGACATTTATACCCATGAATGGATTAACATACGATCCTCATCCTCAATTAAGTAAAGATAACCCAAATGTATATATGTCTATGGGTATTACAGCTGAAAATGTTGCAAAAAAATTTAATATTTCTCGAAAAGAACAACAAGATTTTGCTATTAGCAGCCATTCTAAAGCTAATTTAGCTAGAGAGTCAAATTTATTCGATAATGAAATAGTTTCGATTACAAATAATGATGAGAAAATTAATCAAGATGGTGGAATTCGACCTAATACCTCACATGAAATTTTAGATGGATTAAAACTTGCTTTTGATGAAAATGGAACAGTTACAGCTGGTACAGCATCGCCATTAACAGATGGAGCATCTGCAGTAATTGTGTGTGAGGAAGAATACGCAAAAAAAAATAATCTAAATATTTTAGCTCGTATCAAATCTACAGCCGTAGTCGGTTGTCCTCCAGAATTAATGGGTCTCGGCCCAATTAATGCATCCAAAAAAGCTCTAAAGAGAGCTAATTTATCTATTTCCGATATTGATATTGTTGAACTAAATGAGGCATTTGCTTCTCAATCTTTAGCATGTATTAAAGAATTAAAGATGGACATAAGTAAAGTAAATATACATGGTGGAGCAATAGCATTAGGCCACCCTTTAGGTGCTACAGGAGCAAGGATTACAGGTAAAGTTGCAACTTTATTGCAAAATAATAATAAAAAGTATGGATTAGCGACACAATGTATAGGTTTAGGTCAAGGTATTGCAACTGTGTTAGAAAATATTAATTAAATATTATGCAAATTTATAAAACACCGTTACGTGAGTTTAAATTTCTAATTGAAGATTTTTTAAATCTTAAGGAAAGTGAAACATTAAAAAAACTAGATTTAGAAACAAACGATCTAATGCTTATTATTGAGGAAGCAGCAAAACTATGTGAAGAAACCTTACTCCCACTTAATCAAAGTGGAGATAGCGAAGGATGTTCATTTAATAATGGAGTTGTTACTGCACCAAAAGGATTTAAAGAAGCTTACAAGACTTTTTCTGAAAATGGCTGGCAGGGACTCAAAGTAAAAGAAGAATTTGGTGGTCAAAACCTACCTTATATTATGAATATGATTTTAGATGAAATGATAAGCTCTACTAATATGTCATTTGGTCTTTATCCAGGTCTTACAGCAAATGCAATCGATGCAATTGAAAAGAGTGCTAATGAAGATTTGAAAAATACTTATTTGCCAAATTTAACTAGTGGTAAGTGGACAGGAACAATGAATTTAACTGAACCTCAATGTGGAACAGATCTTGGATTAAGTAAAACAATGGCAACACCATTAGATGATGGAAGTTTTAGTATTACTGGTACCAAAATTTTTATTACCTGTGGAGAGCATGATCTAAGTGATAACATTATTCATTTAGTGCTAGCAAGAACACCTAATGCGCCTCCTGGTATAAAAGGTATAAGTTTATTCTTGGTTCCTAAATTTTTACCAAATGAAAGTGGTGATTTTGTTGATAGAAATAAAGTTGAATGCGGATCAATAGAAAAGAAAATGGGTATTCATGCTAGCCCAACCTGTGTAATGCATTACAATGAAGCTAAGGGCTGGCTAGTAGGCGATATTAATAAAGGAATGAGAGCGATGTTTATAATGATGAATGGAGCTCGTTTGTTTGTAGGCATACAAGGTTTAGGTTTATCAGAAACTGCTTATCAATCAGCACTTTATTATTCAAAAGAGCGTTTACAAGGAAAATTATCTTCCAGTAATCAAGTAGCTGATCCTATAATTGTTCATCCTGAAATAAGAAAAAACTTATTGTATATAAAATCTATTAATGAAGCAGTTAGAGGTTTAACTTTATTGGCTGGAAATCACTTTGATAATATTGAAAATTCTTCAGATGATAAAGAAAAGAAATTATCTGAAAATTTTATAGCACTCATGACGCCAATTATTAAATCGTATGCTTCAGATAAATCTGTAGAAAATACTAATCGAGCTATGCAAATCTATGGTGGTCATGGTTTTATTACTGACCATGGAATGGAACAATTAGTTAGAGATGCTAGAATCACAACAATCTATGAAGGAACGAACGGAATTCAAGCTCTAGATTTGATAGGAAGAAAATTACAAACTGATAATGGTGCATTATTTAATGAATTTTTTACTATGATTGATAATTATCAAGTTAAAATTTCTAAAAATCAAGATATGAAAAAATATATTGATTTATTTATGCCTTCATATGATTCTTACAAAAGTATTTTTGAATATATTAAATCGTTAAATGACGAAAATGAGATTAATTCTCATGCTGTAGAATTTTTAAACTTATCATCTTTGATTTCTCTAGGTTATATTTGGTTGCACTATATAGAAATTTCATTAGCAAAACTAGAAAAGCATGATGAAAGTTTTTATAAATCAAAAATTGAAACTGGTAACTTCTTTTTAACTAAATTATTAGGTGAAACACAAGTTCTTTGTCAAAATATAAGATCTGGTGGAAAATACTATAATGATTATAATGATAAATATTTTGAAACGGCAATCTAATGACTGTAAAAATTTATAAACCTTCAAAAACTTCCATGCAATCGGGTTTTAAAAAAACTAAATTATGGTTAGCTGAATATATTTCTGAAGTAGAAAAAGTAAAAGATTCTTTAATGGGGTGGAATAGTTCATTAGACACCAAATCTCAGATTAAACTTTTTTTTGATACGAAAGAACAAGCTATTGAATGGGCAAAAAAAAATAATTATCAATATTTTGTTGAAGAACCAAAGCAAAGAAAAATTAAACCAAAAAGTTATGCTTCAAATTTTGATACAAATAGAAAAGAGCCTTGGACACATTAAGTATAATTTCTTTCTTTATTTTTTAGACTATGATAAATGCAAGTTAAGCGCCCGTAGCTCAGTGGATAGAGCAACCGCCTTCTAAGCGGTAGGTCAAATGTTCGAATCATTTCGGGCGCGCCAAATATTAAAATTTTGCTGCTTCCTCATCTATAAATGCATTGAAAGAAACTGATCTCCTTTCCTCATCAGAAAAGAAAGGATAGACCGTATGCATCATATAACTAGGAAAGATAAATAAATCTCCAACTTCAGGTTTAACATCATATACGGAGGAAACTAAAAGCTGTGTTGATCCGTGTATAAATGCAATTTTTCCATTCTTATTTTGATCTTTGTACGATGAGCCTAAATCATTTGGCATTTTTGTATACATTACTCCCGACAAATGACCATCATGCCAATGAATTGGATTATAATCACTCTCAAATTGACAAACAGCCCAACTAGATTTTAAGTCAAAATTCTTAATTTCCTTTTGTAATGTTGATTTAACAAAATTAAAGACAAATTTATGAATGATATCTTTTAAATGTTGATCAAGAAATTCTTTAGTTAGTCTAATTTCATACTTAATTTCTCCGGCTAATTGTTTACCGTGATATAATTGATCAATTTTGTTTTCATCTTTCAAAATTTCATCAATATGATTGTTTAATATATTTATTGTTTCTTCTGACAATTTATATTTGCCAATCGCTGGTGAGAATGGTCGTATAATTTGACCTTGAATAGTATTTTGTTTCATATTTTATTATCTTTAATTATGTGAAATATTATAATATAGTTAAAAAAAATGAAATATAATTTAAATTGTCATTGTGGAGCAGTGCAAATAGAAGTCTCAACAGACTTAAAAACTATAAAACAGTGTAATTGCTCAATTTGTATAAGAAAAAATGCTAAAATGTGTATGGTCCCTAAAGAAGCAATAAATATTTTAAAAGGAAAAGAAAATTTAACTTCTTATAAATTTAATACAATGATTGCTGAACATTTTTTTTGTAAGATTTGTGGCATCTATACTCATCATCATAGGAGAAGTGATCCAAATGGAGCAGCGATAAATATTGGATGTATAGATTCAATTGATCCTTTTAAATATGATGCTGACTTTATTGATATGAAAAATAAATAATTTTATGTCGTTTGAATTTTTAGTTTCGAAAATTCAAAAAAATAATTTTTTACTCATAGGTAGAGCTGGGATTGATATTTATCCTGATCCTCCGGGTACTAAAACTGAAAACGCCAAATCCTTTGTCACTCATCTTGGAGGATCTTCCGCAAATATGGGTGTCCAATTAACTCTATTCGGAGGTAATTGTAATTTACTAACGAGAGTATCTGATGATGCTTTAGGTAAACTAGCTATTAATCAACTAAATCATTATGGAGTTAAAAACAAATTAGTAGAATTTGAAAAAAATGAATCAAGAATTTCTTTTGCTATTGTTGAAACCACAGTTAAAGATCATCAATCAATTATTTATAGACATAAAGCTTCTGATTTATTTTTAAATAAAGATGATGTTGAAAATGCTAATATACAAAATTTTGATTGTTTATTAATTACTGGAACTTCTTTAGCAGCTGAGCCTTCGAGAAGTGCTACTTTATATGCTTTAGATATAGCAAATAAAAATAATATTCCTGTAATTATGGACATTGATTATAGACCATATACTTGGGAGTCATCAAGAAAAGCAAAAGAAGTTTATAATTTAGCAGCAAGTAAATGTAGTGGTGTAATTGGAAATGATGATGAGTTTGGAATATTAGCTGGTGATTACAGCAATGGTTTGGATCATGCTAGACAATTAGCTAAAAATGTAAGCTTAATTATTTATAAAAAAGGTGAAAAAGGATCTATTACTTTTGCAATGAACAAAGAAATTAAAAAGGGAATATTTCCTGTTAAGCCCTTGAAACCTACTGGAGCTGGTGACGCATTTATGGGGGCATTAATTGGATCAATTTTAAAGACTAATGATTTAGAAAAATCTATAGAAATAGGTTCAGCTGCAGCAGCTATTGTAGTAACAAAAGTTGGTTGTGCGCCAGCAATGCCAAATTTAAATGAAATTTTAGAATTTATGAAATATAATAAAATTAATGAAGGAGAATAATATGCATATTCCACCATTTGATAATAAGAATAAGCCAATTGTAGATATTGAGGACAGTAGAGTCCCTTTAAATTATTTTAACATAGTAAAATTAAATAAAGATCAATCTTTTGAGTATCAAACCCCTGGTTATGAAACATGTATAGTACCTGCTACTGGAACAATTAACGTAGAAATTGAAGGAATAAAAGTTGAGTCATTAGGCACTAGAACACTTGATGTGTGGGATGGCGAGCCAGAAGGTGTTTATGTTCCCTCTAATACAAAAGCTAAATTTACTTCTTTAGTAGATAATTCAGAAATTTTTATTGCTGGTGCAAAGTATCATAAAACTCTTGAACCATTTGCTGTTCGAGCAAATGAAATTGATTTAGTTCAGTACGGCTCTGATGATACAAAAACTCATAGAAAAATTAAACATATTTTAGGTGCTAAACATCATGATAAAGTTGGAAGATTGCTTTGTAATGAACTTTATACCGTTGGGCAGGGAGGTTGGTCAGGGTTTCCACCTCATAAGCATGATACAGATCGTCTACCTGATGAAACTAGACATGATGAAACGTATAATTACAGATTTAAACCTAATAATGGATTTGGTTTTCAAATGTTTCAGCAAGTTGATGATAAAGTTGGAAAAGCTGAGCATATAATTGATGGCTCAACCATCATGATAAGAACGGGCTATCATCCTTGTGTTGTGGCACCTGGGTATGAGATGTATTATTTCACAATTCTTGGGGGGCTATCTCAAAGATCTCTTGTGCAATTTTTTCAACCTGAACATGCATATCAAGTTGAAACTATTCCTGGTATTAAAGATATGATTGCTAAATATAAATGACAGCAGTAAATTTAAAAACTTTGCTAACTAAAGCTAATCGTAATAATTATTCTGTAGCTGGATTAGTCGTAATTAGTTGGGAAGATGCTATTGCTTATACAGAGGCAGCACATGAAACAAAAATTCCAATTATTTTACAAGCAGGACCTTCTTGTAGACAATATACCCCTGTTTCTATTTTGGGAAAAATGTTTAGACATCTTGCTGAACAAACTAAAACACCTATTTGTTGTCATTTAGATCATGGATTTTCATATGATGAATGTATCGAAGGAATAGAATCTGGTTTTACATCAGTAATGTTTGATGGATCAAAACTTCCATTAAATAAAAATATCAAAATTAGTTCAAAAATATCAAATATTGCTCATAAACATAATATTTCAGTTGAAGGTGAAGTAGGTATAGTAGGCTATCATAATGGCAATACATCTTTTGGAACAGATATTGAAGAAGCAAAAAAATATAGTTTAGAGAGTGGAGTAGATGCTATGGCAATATCAGTTGGTAACACACACTTGCAACAATCAAAGATAGCAAAAATAGATTATAATAAAATCTTAAAAATTGAAAAAATATCTAAACTACCTTTAGTTTTACATGGTAGTAGTGGTATAAATTCTAAGATGAGAAAAAAAATTGCAAGAAATACGAAAGTAGCTAAATTTAACATAGGTACTGAGTTAAGAATTACTGCATGTAAAAGTTTAAGAAAAAGTTATAATAAAAAAAAATCAAGTTTTGATAAAATAGAAATCATAAAACCCTCAATAATAGAATTAAAAAAACATACAAAAAAAGTAATAAAAAATATTGGACCAGTAAAATGAACATCTTAGGCTTTATTGGCGGAAGTGGAATTTATAAATTAGAATTTTTGACTGATATAAAAGAACATAAAATTAAATCTTCATTTGGTGATCCCTCAGGTCCAATTATTGAAGGTAAAATAGATAATAACACTGTATATTTTTTATCACGGCATGGAGAGGGTCATACTTTGTCACCATCTTCAATTAACTATTGTGCTAATATTGATTGTTTAAAAAAAGTTGGTGTAACCGATTTGATATCTCTTTCTGCAGTAGGTTCTTTAAAAGATAATTTAAAACCAGGTACATTTGTTATTGTTGATCAATTTATAGACAGAACAATAAATAGAAAAAAAAGTTTTTTTGATAAAGGAATAGTTGCCCATGTTCCTATGGCTCATCCAACATGCGACGTTTTAATGAATTTATCAAAAGATACATGTGAAAATATTAAAATCAATTATTCATTTGGTGGTACATATCTTGCAATGGAAGGACCTCAGTTTTCAACTTATGCTGAATCAAATCTTTATATTGATTGGGGTTGTGATGTTATAGGAATGACAAATATGCCAGAAGCAAAATTAGCAAGAGAAGCGGAAATTAGATATTGTTCTATTTCCATGGTTACAGATTATGATTGTTGGCATCCCGATCATGATAAAGTAGATTTAAGTATGATTATAAAAACCTTAAATGATAATGTTGATAATTCAAAAAATTTTATTAAAAATTTTAGCTCAAAATATTATGAAGGTACATCTTTTGAAAATGATAAAACATCAAATATTTTAGATACATCTATTATTACAAAAAAAGAATTTTGGGATAAAGATTTAGAAAATAAATTAACTAATATATTAAAAAGATATAAGGAAAATTCTAATGTTGGTAAATGATAAACATTTAACAACTATTTGGTATGATAATACTAAAGACGTAGTAAAAATAATAGATCAAAGATTTCTACCATTTGATTTAAAAATTGTAGAATTAAAAACACTAGAAGAATTTTGTTTTGCTATTAAAGAAATGCAAGTTAGAGGCGCTCCCTTAATAGGTGTCACTGCAGCATATGGAATGTATGTAGCATCTAAAACTACTAAAAATTTTTCAGAATTAGAAAAAGCAGGTGACAGTCTTAAGTCAACAAGACCTACAGCAGTTAATTTATCCTGGGCAGTAGATAAAATTATCACTGAGATTAAAGATATGGAAAAATCCAATTTACAGGAAATAATTCTTTCAATAGCTAATGATATCAGAGATCAAGATATAATTAATTGCAAAGCTATAGGTGAAAATGGATCTAAACTTATTGAAAATATTTACAAAAAAACGCAAAAAAAAGTAAATGTTTTGACTCACTGTAATGCTGGATGGTTAGCTGCTGTTGATTGGGGAACCGCTTTAGCACCAATATTTATTGCAAATCAAAAAAAAATCCCAATACATGTTTGGATTGACGAAACCAGACCTAGAAATCAAGGTTTCAGTCTTACAGCTTGGGAATTAATGCATGAAAAGATAGAAAATTCACTAATCGTAGATAACGTTGGTGGTCATTTGATGCAAAATGGTATGATAGATCTTTGTATAACTGGAACAGACAGAACCTCTTTAAATGGTGATGTTTGTAATAAAATTGGCACATATTTAAAAGCTCTAGCTGCAAAAGATAATGATATTCCCTTTTACGTTGCAGCACCAATTTCTAGTATAGATTTTAATATAAAAAATGGAGTAAAAGAAATACCTATAGAAGAAAGAGATCCAACCGAAGTATCCATAATTGAGGGTGTTGACGAAAATAATAATAGAAAGAAAATTAAAATTATACCCGAAGGTTCAAATTGTAAAAACTATGCCTTTGATATAACTCCAGCAAAATATATTACTAAATTGATTACAGAAAAAGGAGTTATAGATAGTAATGAAGAAACTATAGGTGGATTAAAAAATTAATATGAAAAATGAATGGAAAGAAAGTATAGCTAAAAAATATATCAAAGATTATCAGTTAAAGAAAGTCAGCAAAGATTTAGCATTAAGAATATATTCAACGCATTTATTAGGTAATAATCCTGAACTTGTTTTACATGGTGGAGGCAATACATCTGTAAAATCAATTAAAAAAAATTTATTTGGAAAAGAGAATGATGTACTTTTTGTAAAAGGAAGTGGATGGGATATGTCAAATTTAAATGAAAGGGGATTGCCAGGTCTGTATCTTGATCCCTTACTTAAAACTCTATCCTTAAAAAAAATGAGTGATGAAAAAATGGTTAATTATTTGAGATCAAACTTACTTGACTCAAGTTCTCCTAATCCTTCAATTGAAACTCTATTACATGCTTATTTACCATTTAAGTATGTAGATCATACACATTCAAATGCGATTTTAAGTTTAGTCAATCTAGATAATTCAAAAGAAATATTAAATAAAATTTATAAAGATAAAATTGCAATAGTTCCTTACGTAATGCCAGGGTTTGAGCTTGCTAAATTATGTCATATGGTAATTTCAAAAAATCATAAAGTTGAAGGATTAATGCTTTTAAATCATGGCATTTTCACTTTTGGAAGTTCAGCAAAACAAAGTTATGATAGAATGATTAAGCTTGTAACATTAGCTGAAAATTTTTTAAACAAGAAAAAAACATTAATAAAATATAATATTAATAACAAAAAAATAAATATAAATGATGTTCAATTATGTATTAGAAGTTTATACCATTCCTTTACAAATAAAAGATGGATAATAAAATTTAATAATAAGGTTGAAGATATAAAATTTACAAATCGAAAAGATTTATTTAATTTATTCAACAAAGGACCTGTTACACCTGATCATGTTATTAGAATAAAATCAGAGCCTTTAATTATACCTAATAAACATTTATCATCGAGCAAAATGATATCTAATCATATTGATACATATATTAAAAAATATAAAAATTATTTTAAAAAATATAAAAAAAATATTATTAATTCCAAAATTGCTGATCCTTTACCAAGAATTATTATTTTAGAAGGCATTGGTTTTCTATCAATAGGCCTTAATAAAAAAGAAATGCAAGTTTCCTACGATATATTTGATGCAATGAAAAAAGTTATAATTAATGCAAATTTCGTTTCAAAATTTAAATCAATTAACAACTCAGATATTTTTAAAATGGAATACTGGCCATTAGAAAGAGCAAAATTGAATAATCAAAATACAAAAAAATTTAATGGAAATGTTGCAGTAATTACAGGTGGGGGTGGTAAAATTGGAAGCGCGGTTGCAAATAAATTTATAAATGAAAATATTGAAGTTATACTTTTAGATAAAAATTTTAAAAATCTTGATATAAATATCAAAAAAAAATGTCTATGTATTGAATGTGATTTAACTAATAATTCTCAAATTAATAAAGCATTAAATAAGACATTAAAATTATTTGGTGGTATAGATATTCTAATAGCAAACTCTGGTGCGGCATTTCAAGGTAGTATGCTAAATGTAAAAAAAGATACTTTAGAAAAAAGTTTAGAGGTTAATTTTTATAGTCATCATAACATTGTCCAAAAAATTGCAAATATTATGGTATCACAAGGTTTTGGAGGTTCAATTTCTCTTAATTTGTCAAAACAATCTATAAATCCTGGTAAGGATTTTGGACCATACGGTATTGCTAAAGCTAGCTCGTTATTTTCTATGAAACAATATGCTTTAGAATTTGGAAAATATAACATTCGAGTTAATGGAATTAATGCTGATCGTATAAAAAGTGGTTTATTAACTGATCAATTTATTAAAGAAAGAGCAAAAGCTAGAAATATGTCTTCAACTGAATATTTAAATAATAATTTACTTCAAAAACAAGTAACTGCAGAAGATGTTGCTGAAGCATTTTTTGCACAATTATCTTTTGAAAAAACAACTGGGAATATTATTACTGTTGATGGTGGTAATATTGAAGCTAGCTTAAGATAGGTGTTATTAAAATTTTTAGAAAAGCTTGGAAGAAAGAAAATTGTTCTAGATAGAGGACCTTCCCATCCTGAATTTGATAAAGCAAAACCATGGATGGAAAGATACTACCTATTATTCAGAAAAAGACCAAAATGGTTTCCGTTTAATATTCTGATTCACAAAATGTTAGATGATGATCACGGTGAAGGAGTTCATAATCATCTTTGTCCTTATATAACAATTATTTTAAAAGGTGGTTATTGGGAAACAACAAAAAAAGGAAAATTTTGGAGACCCCCTGGATACATTGGTTTTAGGTCTGCTGATCATCTGCACAGAGTTGACTTAAAACCTAATACAAACACAATGACATTATTTATTTCTGGACCTTTTGGTTTTAGAAAAACTAAAAGAGCTGATTATAAAACAAAAATATAATTATTTAAAAATTAAATTATTCCATCATATATTAACTTACATCCACTCAAAAAAAGTAAAACATAAACAATATTAAAAAATAATTTTTCTGGAATCCTTCTTTGTAGAAAGTACCCAAGTAAAACACTAATAAAAGCTAGTGGCAGTAAATAGAGAGAAATCATGAGATTAGAAGGCGCTAATAATCCCACAAAATAATATGGAACTAATTTAGCAAGATTTATAACCATAAATGCCAATGTCATTGTGCCAATAAATGAAATTTTATCTAGTTTTAAAGGCAGCATATAAAAATTAATTGGTGGATTTCCTGCATGAATTAAAAAACTTGTATATCCAGCTACTGATGACCAAAAGTATCCTTTAAGTTTTGTTGGTTTAAGTAAATAATTATTTTTCTGAATAAATGAAACTAGAACAAAAATAATTGATATAACACCAACCATTATTCTTATCTGATCTTCGTTTGTAAACTCAAAAGTTAAAGTTCCAAATAAAATACCAATTATAGATGCTGGGATTACAATTTTTAAAATACTGTTTATCCATTTTTTCCAATACAAATAGATTGCCGAAAAATCCATTATTATTAAAAGTGGCAACAATATTCCTGCAGCTTGCAAAGGACTCATTGCAAACGACATAACAGGCACTGCTAGCATCGCGATAGGTCCTGGAACACCACCTTTAGATAAACCAAATACAAAAACTCCCAATGATGCAAAAATATAAAAATATAAATCCATTTAATTTAAAATTTTTAATGCATTTTTAATATCTTTTATTTGATCATCAATGTCTTCCAATCCACAATATAATCTAATTAAAGTTCCAGTATTTCTATTTTTAAACTCTCTCTTATCTAATGGAGGAAAGGTAATAAGGCTATCAAACCCACCCCAACTGTATCCCAATTTGAATATTTTAAGTTTATTAAAAAATTTTTCAATTTGATTGTTTGAGTATTTCTTTTTCATCATAAATGAAAATAAGCCTGTGCTACCAGAGAAATCTCTTTTCCATATTTTATGATTTTTTGTATGCGGTAATGCTGGATGGAAAACATCAGATACAAGATCATGTTCTAATAAATATTTTGCCATTAACAATGCATTTTTTTCAATTTCTCTCATTCGAATTTCAAGTGTTGGCAATCCTCTAATTGCTAAATAAACTTCTTCCGAACCAGGACATATTCCTAAAGTTTTTGAAGATGCTCTTATTTTTTTGGAATATTTTTTATTAGACGAAACGAAACCAATTAATACATCCGAGTGTCCGTTTATATATTTGGTTCCTGCATCTATAATAATATCAATACCTAGTTTAATTGGATTACAAAATAAAGGTGAGGCCCAAGTATTATCCATAACAGTTGGTATTTTATTTTTTTTAGCAATTTTTGTAATGAAAGGTATATCAATAATATCAAAAGTTGCTGTTCCTGGTGATTCTAAGTAAATTAACTTTGTTTTACTGTTAATTAATTTCTGAAAATTATTAATATTTTTTGTTGGATGAAAATATTTTATTTTAACATTATATTGTTTAAGAATGTTTTCACAAAAAGTTCTAGTAGGACTATAAACACTATCATTTATTAAAACTTCATCACCAGATTTTAAAAAGGTAAAAAAAGGAATTACTATAGAGGCCAATCCTGACGGTGATAGCACTGTATCATTGCAGTTATATAAAAAAGAAATACTGTCTTCTAACTGCTTATGAAATGGATTTTTATTTATTCCATAAAATGTTGTTCTATCGTCAAAATTTTTAATATCGTTTAAGTAATCTTTAAATGTATTAAAGATCATTGTAGAACCCTTATAGGTACCAGGGTTGATAAATCCTTTTTGTTTAAGAGGATTTCTACCTATTTTAGTTAATTTTGTTTTTATTTTCATAAACAACTAAATATTGTATAAGCCAAAATCTTTATACACAAATTATAGTAGGCAATTTTAAGCTTAACAAATCTATTATTGGGATTAACTTATTAATTTGTTATAGGGAAGCAATCTTTGAAAAAAGATATTTAAATAATTATTTAAACGGAGAAAATAATATGAAAAAACTATTATCTATCTTTGCGGTTGTAGCGTTTGCTTTTTCAGCACATGCTGGAACTCTTGATGATGTTAAAAATAGAGGTTTTCTAAAATGTGGAGTAACAACTGGTCTTGCTGGTTTTGCTGCTCCAGATGATAGCGGTGAATGGGCTGGTCTAGATGCTGATATGTGTCGTGCAGTTGCAGTAGCTGTTTTTGGAGACCGTTCAAAAGTAGAATTTATTACTACTACAGGTAAATCTCGTTTCCCAACATTAGCTTCTGGTGAAGTTGATATGTTAGCGAGAAATACAACTTGGACAATTAGCCGTGATGTTAATCTTGGTTTTGAGTTCGTAGGTGTAAACTTCTACGATGGACAAGGTTTCATGGTTCCATCTGCTCTTGGTGTATCAAGTGCAACTGAGCTTGATGGTGCTACTGTATGTATCCAAACTGGTACTACTACAGAGTTAAACCTTGCTGACTTCTTTAGATTAAATGGAATTAGCTACGAAGCACTTCCAATTGAAACTAATGATGAAGGTAAAGAAAACTTATTTGCTGGAAGATGTGACGTATACACAACTGACGCTTCAGGTCTTTCTTCAACAAGAGCTGCTGCTTCTAATCCAGATAAATGGGTTGTATTACCAGAAATTATTTCAAAAGAACCACTTGGTCCACTTGTAAGACATGGTGATCACCAGTGGGGTGACGTAGTTCGTTGGTCTTTAAATGCAATGATTATTGCTGAAGAACTAGGTATTACATCTGAAAACGTTGATGCTCAAATGAGCTCTAATGTTCCTGAAGTACTAAGACTTCTTGGTGTTGAAGGTAACTATGGAGAAATGCTTGAGCTAAGTAATGATTGGGCTTACCAAATTATTAAACAAATTGGTAACTACTCTGAATCTTACGAAGCAAACGTAGGTCCAGACACACCTCTAGAAATTGCAAGAGGTTTAAATGCTCTATGGACTCAAGGTGGTATTTTATACGCACCTCCATTCAGATAAATCGTAATTAAATTTCAAACGGGGGGTTTAAAACCCCCCGTTTTTTTTGTATATACTAGCGATGCGATCTAACCTAGGTTTCTTTTCTGATGAAAAATTTAGATCCATCTTTTTTCAAACTTTAGTTGTAGGTTTATTTGCCCTAGGTTTATTCTTTGTAATTAGTACAACTTCTTACAACTTAGAAAAAAGAAATATTGCAACTGGTTGGAGTTTTCTACAAAATCCAGCTGGCTTTGATATAAGTTTTTCACCTTTTTTAGAATTTAAATCCACTGATACTCACTTAAAAGTTTATTTTGTTGGTGTTTTAAATACTCTTTTAGTTTCTGTTACAGGATGTATAGCTGCAACAATTTTAGGTTTTATATTGGGTATAGTAAGACTATCTTCAAATTGGTTGTTAAGTCGACTAGTTTATATTTACGTTGAATTTTCAAGAAATGTTCCTTTACTTCTTCAAATAATTTTATGGTATAGCATTTTAATTCAACTACCTCGTGTAAAGCAATCACTTCAAGTTCTTGATGTATTTTATATTTCAAATAGAGGATTATATTCTCCAAGACCAATATTTGAAAGTGGATTTTCATATGTATCCATTGCAATTCTATTGGCTTTAATTTCAAGTTTCTTAATAAATAGATGGGCAAAAAAAAGACAAGATAAGACAGGTCAACAATTTCCAGTATTCTCAAGTTCAATTGGATTAATTTTTATTGTTCCATTAATTTTATTTTTTATTCTTGGTTCACCTTTGTCTTTTGAGCATCCAGAATTAAAAGGTTTTAATTTTAAAGGCGGTTTAGTTATTAGACCTGAATTTATAGCAATGTTTTTAGCTTTATCAATTTACACTGCAGCTTTCATTTCTGAAATTGTTAGAGCAGGTATAATGTCTGTTTCAAAAGGACAAAGAGAGGCTTCAGCTGCTATAGGTTTAAAACAAACATGGATAATGAGACTAATCATTATTCCTCAAGCTCTCAGAGTGATTGTACCTCCGCTAACAAGTCAGTATCTAAACTTAACTAAAAATTCTTCTTTAGGAATTGCTGTCGGATATGCTGACCTTGTTCACGGTTTTGGAGGAATAAGTTTAAATCAAACTGGTCAAGCTATTGAATGTATGGCAATTGTTATGGCAACTTATTTGTCAATTAGTCTGACAATATCTTTCTTTATGAACATTTATAATAGAAGTATACAATTTAAGGAAAAGTAATGAACGAAATGAATGAAGTTAGAAAACCACCAGTAGCAACAACAGGTATTATTGGTTGGTTACGAATTAATTTATTCTTCAATTGGACAAACTCATTAATAACTTTATTTGTTATTTATTGTTTGTATCAGTTTATTCCTTGGATTTTAGATTGGACAATATTTTCAGCTGATTTTAAATATAATTATCTTGGTGAACAAATTACTAACCAAGAAATGTGTTCACGAAATTTAGATCCTGAAAATGGTGGAGCTTGTTGGGCAGTTATATATGTAAGATTTTATCAATTTATTTATGGATTTTATCCAAAGGTTGAAGTTTGGAGAGTTAATTTAGCGTATGTTATGTTAGCTTTTGCGCTTCTACCTCTTTTGTATGCAAAACTTCCATATAGAAAGTACTTTTTATATTTTACATACATTTTTCCTGTTATTGCTTATTTTTTACTTAATGGTGGCTTGGGATTTACTGAAGTCTCTACTAACAAATGGGGTGGTCTTCTTGTAACACTTGTCCTAGGCTGTACTGGAATCGCATTAGCTTTTCCTATTGGAATTATGTTGGCTTTAGGCCGAAGATCTAAATTACCAGTTATAAGCATGATGTGTACATTGTTTATTGAGTTTATTAGAGGTGTTCCTCTTATAACTTTATTATTCTTTGGAATGGTAATGCTTCCTCTTTTTTTACCAGAAGGAATAGATATGGATGGTTTGGTAAGAGTTCTTGTTGCAGTTACTTTATTTCAATCCGCTTATATGGCAGAAGTTATAAGAGGAGGACTACAGGCAATACCTCCTGGTCAATATGAAGCTGCTAAATCACTTGGGATGTCTTATTGGAGAATGAATTTATTAATAATACTTCCTCAAGCTATTAGAATTTCTATACCACCAATTGTCAACACATCTATAGGTTTATTTAAGGATACAACTTTAGTCATTATTGTAGGAATATTGGATTTATTAGGAATTGGAAGAGGTACTTTAGCGGATACCAATTGGTTAGGTTTATCTTATGAAATTTACTTTTTTGTAAGTTTGGTATTTTTTATATTCACATTTGGAATGTCTAGATACAGTTTGTATTTGGAAAAGAAATTAAAAACAGGTATTAATATGGGGGCTGATTAAAATGAGTGAAGAATCTATAATTTCATTAAAAAATGTTAACAAGTGGTTTGGAGATTTTCATGTGTTACAAGATGTAAATCTTGAAGTGAAGAAGAAAGAAAGAATCGTAGTTTGTGGTCCTTCTGGTTCTGGTAAATCCACAATGATCAGATGTATTAATAGATTGGAAGAGCATCAAGAAGGTTCAATTGTTGTTGATGGAATTGAGTTAACAGGAAATTTAAAAAATATTGATAATGTTAGAAAAGAAGTTGGAATGGTATTCCAGCAATTTAATTTATTCCCTCATTTATCTGTAAAAGAAAATATAACGTTAGCGCCAATTTGGGTTAAAAAAATGCCAAAGGCGGAAGCAGAGGAACTGGCTATGAGACAGTTAGAAATAGTAAAAATTCCTGAACAAGCCAACAAGTATCCTGGTCAATTATCTGGTGGTCAACAACAAAGAGTAGCAATTGCTAGATCGCTTGCAATGAATCCTAACATCATGCTTTTTGATGAACCAACTTCAGCTCTAGATCCTGAAATGATTAAAGAAGTTTTAGATGTTATGGTTGATTTGGCAAACGGTGGAATGACTATGATTGTTGTTACTCACGAAATGGGTTTTGCTAAAACAGTTGCTGATAGAATGGTGTTTATGGATGAAGGTAAAATTGTTGAGGAAGCTAGTCCAGATAAGTTTTTCAATAATCCAGAGAGTGATCGTACAAAGTTATTCTTAAGTCAAATTCTTCATCAGTAATTTAAGAAGATAACAATAAATTAACTCTTCTATTCATTTTACCTTTGTTTTCTATTTTGCCGATTTGAATTTTACCAATCTCATTAGTTGATTTCACATGCGTACCACCACAAGGTTGTAAATCAATATCACCAATTCTAATTAATCTTATTTTACCATCTACTTGCGGAGGTTTTACTGACATAGTTCTTACAAGCTCAGGTTTTTCTTCCAATATACTACTTTCAATTACTTCACTAGTAACGGTATGATTATCTTCAACCAACAAATTTATTTTTTCTTCTAATTCTTCTTTATTTATTTGTTTATCTGGATCATTAAAATCTAATCGACTTTTTTCATAACCAATTTGACCGCCAGTTACTCCTAAAGGGACTATAGAACACAACAAGTGCAGTGCAGTATGCATTCTCATATGCTTGTATCGTAAATCCCAATTTATTTTTCCAATTATGTCAGCATTCTCTTCAAGATCTTTGAGATCATCTACAATATTTATTATTTTATTATTTTCTTTAATAGTATCTAAAACTTGTATTTTTGTACTTTCAGCTTCTATTGCACCTGTGTCCCCAGGTTGACCACCACTTTTTGCATAAAATGCTGTCTTATCTAACTCAATACGATTTTCTTCTTTCACAATACCTATAATTTTTGCTTTAAATTCTCTAAGGTATGCATCATCTTCGAATAATTTTGTCATAGCGTTTTTTAACAGTATTTTAAAAATATTATATTGACTTTTTTCTCATTCTGAATAAATTAGAACAAAAGTAGAACAAATAATTTTATAAATAATATAATTATTATTTATCAATTATTTAAATATTTTTTCTAATATTATGTCTAAAAAAATAGAAAACTTAATATTTAAAGCTGAATCTAAAGGAGATCAAATAACACCTTATTTTCTTGATACAGTATCTGCAGGTTTTCCATCTCCAGCTACTGATTATATGGAAAACAAACTTGATCTTAATGAATATTTGGTTCAACGTCCAACAGCAACCTATATCGTTAAAGCTAATGGCCCTTCTATGACCGATGCAGGCATATTATCAGGTGATCTACTTATTGTTGATAGAAGTATTGCACCTCGCAACGACAATATTGTTATAGCCTCCATCTTTGGTGACCTAACAGTCAAAAAACTAAAAAAGAAAGACCAGTCATTATTCTTAATTTCTGCCAATAGTGAGTATCCTAGTATTCAAGTTAAAGAAGAAATGGAGTGTTTTATATGGGGAGTAGTGACATATGTCATACACAAAACTACTTAATAGAAATCATAGCTCAGTAAATCAATCTATAGCATTGATAGATTGCAACAATTTTTATGCGTCATGTGAAAGAATATTTAATCCAAAACTTATAGGAAAACCAATTGTTGTACTTTCCAATAATGATGGTTGTATCATTGCGCGATCAAAAGAAGCAAAAAAATTAGGGATAAAAATGGGTGAACCTTATTTTAAAGCAAAAAATATTATTGAAAAAAATGATGTTAAAGTTTTTTCATCTAATTATTCTTTATATGGTGATATTTCTCAAAGAGTAATGGAAACTTTATCAAGTTTCTCCTCAGAGGTAGAAATCTACTCCATAGATGAAGCATTTCTTGGTTTAAATGGTTTTGAGAACTATGAGTTAAGCACTTATTGCAGATACATTAGGCAAACAATTAAGAAGTGGGTTGGCATTCCAGTTAGTATTGGAGTAGGACCAACAAAAACACTGTCCAAAATAGCTAATCATCTAGCAAAAAAACAATCAGACTATAAAGGTGTGTGCATACTAAAAAATAAAATAGAAATAAAGAAAGCATTAGAATTAACAGCTATTGAAGAAGTATGGGGTATTGGAAAAAGATTATCTCTTTTTCTAAAAAAATATAATATTCATAATGCTTATCAATTTTCACAAATGGACAGAGGATGGATAAGAAAAAATATGGGCGTAGTAGGAGAGAAGACATACCTAGAATTAAATAGTGTATCGTGTCTAGACCTTGATTTGGTTCCAAGTGATAAACAAAGTTGTTGTGTCTCAAGATCGTTTAGTCAGCCAATAGAAAAATTATTTGATTTAGAAGAGTCAATATCAACTTATGGATCAAGAGTATCAGAGAAGATAAGGGAAGAGGGGTTAGTGGCTGAGTCCATGAGTGTTTTTGTTTTGACAAATCATTTTAATAGAAGAGAGAAACAATATTCGAATTCAATAAAACTACACTTACCTTTTCCAACAAATAATAGCATGAAAATTGTTAAAAGAGCTCTTGAAGGAATTAGAAAAATATACCGACCAGGATTTCGTTATAAAAAAGCTGGAATTATATTATATGGTCTTAGTAGGCACAATGTAACTAGAGGATTACTTGATTACGATCGTGATATATCAGATAGAATAATGAATACTATCGATAATATTAATTCTAGATATGGAAGTTCAACGTTAAAGATAGCTTCTGAAGGTATAGAAAAAATATGGAAGATGAAAAGAGAAAACGTTTCTCCGTGCTATACAACAAGGTTTGATGATTTAGTTCAGGTCAAATGTTAAAGAGGCTAATTAAAACTAAATAAAATATTATTATAAATTGATAATATTTTTGTTAAAAAAAAATTGTTAAGAAACTTCAATATATAAAATAAGAATATAAAGATGAACATATATTCAAAAGCCAAAGTTGCTTGTTTGGTTGGAATTTCATTCCCAATGATAATGTGGGTATTTATGCTAGGACATATACCAATTATTTACAAGAAACTTGAATTATCTGAAACAAGCTGGGGTATTTTTCTGTTAATTTTTGGATTGATACAAATTCTTACTGGTCAAGTATGCTCCAGATTAATTACTCCAAGGTTTGGAACAAAAATAATGATGTTTATGGGAATACTACTTCTATCAATAAGTTTTTTAATTATTATTTATATAACAAATTATATTTCATTTTTAATTATAGCTTGTTTATTTGGAATATCTTTAGGGTTAATAATGCCTTCCACAAATTCACATTTGTCATTAATTGAAGAACAAACAAAAGAAATTTTACAACCTGTTTTCTGGGCATTTATGAGTTTGGGTGCAGTAATAGGGGCTTTTTTATCAATTTATTTATTAAGTTTAAATTTTTTAATTTCAACATCTTTCCCAATCATATTTTTAATAGGCTTGATTATAGCATGTATAGTTTTTTATTTTGGATTACCTAGAGATAAAGATTATTTCGGAAAAGCAGAAAAATTTTCTTTGCCTGATAAAAAAGTTCTAATTTTTGGTTTGATTCTTTTTTTCGAATTTGGGACAGTAGGCATAATAATGGAATGGTCACCTCTATGGTTGACACAGGATTTAGGATCACCATTATTCTTAGGAGCATTAATTTTAATTTCTTTTCATTCAGGTGAAATTCCATCGAGACTTTTTGGATCACAATTAATTAATTATTTTGGAGAAATAAAAATTGGTTTTCACTTAGTTCTGCTGGGATGTTTATCATTGCTATTATCTATAATTACAATGAATTATTATATAGTAGCTTTTGCTTCATTTATTTTTGGGTTTGCAACTGGAAATACAAATCCTATTGTAATTAGGCAGGCAATTAAATCAACTACTGAAAACATTCCAACAACTATAGCTAATTTGATGACATTGGCTTTTTCTGGATTAATGATTGGCCCTGGTCTGGTTGGAGTGTCAGCAAAATATCTAGGAATGACTTTTAATATGTATTTGCTGCCAATTGTTTGGGCTATTTGTGCACTTATTTTTATCAGAAATTATGTAAAATGAAAAATGGCTCCCCGGGCCGGGCTCGAACCAGCGACCGATCGGTTAACAGCCGATTGCTCTACCACTGAGCTACCGAGGAACACAAATGTGTTGATAATAAAAAAAAATTAAAAAACAAGAAAAAATTGGAGGCTCGGAGCGGAATCGAACCGCTGTGCAAGGCTTTGCAGGCCCCTACATAACCACTCTGCCACCGAGCCTAAAAAAATTCACAAATATCACTATATTATTTCTAGTCAATTAATGAAAAAAAATTCTAATGATTGATAATATAATTTAAATAATTGATTAAATAATAGGTTTATATAAAGCATCTTTTAAGAAATGAGTGAAACATTTGAAATTGCAAGAAAAAATATGGTTGTTAATCAGTTAAGACCAAACAAAATTAATGAAGAAAATATCTTAAAAATATTTGAAAATACACCTAAAGAGAATTATTTGGATATTAGTTTAGGAAAGAATTGTTACCTAGATAATAATTTAGATATAACTGATAAAAGAGGATATCTTAAAAATTTACACCTAGCTCAAATTATAAAATATTCGAATATTTTAACTAGTGATAAGGTATTGCATATTGGTGGTTTGACAGGTTACTTTTCTACTCTTATTAGTTCACTATGTGAAGAACTACATGTTGTAGAAGAAAATAAAAAACTTTTTAAATTGTTGGAACAAAATATTAACAATATTGATGTTACAAATATTCATTTATTTAACAAAAACTTGTTAGATGGTCTAAATGATAAAGCTCCATTTAATCTAATTATTATTGATGGTCCTATGTTTGAAATTACTGATCACTTAAAAAAGCAATTAGTTACCAACGGTGGAAGGTTAATATATATTAAGAAAATCTATGATAATCTGGGTAAAGCTTATAAAATTATAAGAAATGAAAATTTGTATTCATCTGAGTATTTATTTGATGTAATGAGTAGTTATCAAATTCAAGAACAACAAGGGGATTTTAAATTTTAAATGAGACTGTTTATTTTATTGTTAATATTTATTTTTTCTAAATATTCATTTGGCCTATCCATTAATGATTCTGTAAAAAGTACCATTGCTAATAATTTAAAAGTTAAGATTGCTTTTGAAGAACTTAATGAAAGCAAAGAAACTATTGAAGTAGCTATAGGTAAAAAACTTCCAATAGTTACCGGTACAATTTCTGGTACATATAATAATAACGATACAAAGTCAGCAGCTGGTATAACTACAACGCCAGAAACTTTTACAGATAAGTATAAAATTAGTATTACTCAAAATTTGTATGATGGCGGTGAAAAAAATTTAGAAATAGAAAGATCAAAAATTATTTACGAAAATGCAGTTATAAACTTTTACAAAACAGTTCAAGATTTATCGCTAACAGCTGTAGAAGGTTATTTAACCGTAATAAATTATGAAAAATCATTAGAGGCTTCCGAAAAAAATTTTGATTCTGTTTCAAGATTTTTAGAAGAAGTAAAATTAAAATATGAATTGGGATCAGCAACCATAACTGAATTGAAAAATGCTGAGAGTGCTTTTTCAATTGCTGAAACAAATCTTTTTTCAGCCGAACAAAACTACAAAGTCAGTTTAAAAACATTTAAATCAATTGTTGGTAAAGAAGCTATTAATTTAGAAGATTATGTAAATATAGAAGAAGATTTGAATTTTGATAATATACTTTCTGAAGTTTATAAGAATAATTTTAATATTTTAATTGCTCAAAATAATATTAAAATTAAAGAACTTGATCTCTCAAAAGAAAAAGGTTCTAATAGACCTACCCTAGATATAACAG
>CACHSZ010000006.1 GCA_902582755.1 uncultured Alphaproteobacteria bacterium
TTTTGTTATGATTAATTCCACCAGCTCCTAGAATTGAAGCTATTACATCACCGCATCCTATAATGACTGGAGTACCAACTATTAAACTTGTTAATTTTGATGCACTATTAGTAACGTATCCTCCTAATTCATTTGATTTTTTTATTTCTGGGAAAAGTTTAAAATATTTAGTACTTAGGTTAAAAATTTTGAAGATTTTTTTTGATAATTTTTTATTTTTTATATCTCCTGGGTATACTGAAACTTCTGTTTCATCATTATTTATGTTCCCTGTTAATTTAAATCTTAACCAATCTTTACAGGTTAGGATGTATTTAATTTTCTTTAAATTTTCACTTTCAAATTTAGTCATCCACTTAAGGATAGGTATAGTACAGCCATATTGTGTGATAGAGCCTGTAATTTTATAAATTTGATCAAATATTTTTTTATTAGTGAAAACTTTATGGCTTCTTGTGTCATTCCACAAAATTGCATTTCTTACTGGTTTATTTTTATTATTAATAGACCAAAACCCAACCATATTTCCAGTTATGCCTAAACCAACAATTGATTGTGACTGAATTTTAGATTTTTTTATTAAAAGTTTAATACATTTTGCAGTAAGCAACCAAAATTTTTCCATTTCAATTTCAGATTTACCAAACTTATCTGTTATTACTGGGTTTTTAACACTATAAGAATTTATGTGTTTGAAATTTGTATTAAAAATTACAGTCTTTATTACTGAAGTCCCAGCATCAATTGCAATATAATATTTCAAAAGTTATCTCTTATATTTACAACCACGAGTAGCCAACACAAACTAAAGCTATAATTAAAAAAAAATTCATAACTCTTTTTCTATTTTTAATCTGTTGATTATTTAGCTCTTTATTTCTAGAGAGATAATATAAGTAACATCCAATTGCAAAAGCTACAAATCCTCCTAAATAAGCATACCATTGTAAGTCAGTCATTTATTTATTTTATATATTATTATATATAATTTTATAATTATTTTTAAGTATGCCATACAAAGCTAGCACAAAAAGATATCAAAAATTAAATTATAGAAGATGTGGAAACAGTGGTTTACTTTTACCCCCCATTACGCTTGGTCTTTGGCATAACTTTGGTGGTAAAAAATCTATGTCAAAAGAAGCAAAGAAAATGCTTTTTAGAGCATTTGATCGAGGTGTAACTCATTTTGATTTAGCAAATAATTATGGTCCACCAGCAGGATCTGCAGAAGAAAATTTTGGTAAAGTGATGAACTCTGATTTTAAAAAATATAGAGACGAAATGATAATTTCAAGTAAGGCAGGCTATCATATGTGGGATGGCCCATATGGTGAATGGGGCTCAAAAAAATACTTAACTGCAAGTCTTGATCAAAGTTTAAAAAGAATGAAGCTAGAATATGTAGATATATTTTATTCTCATCGTTTTGATCCATTAACACCTTTAGAAGAGACAGCAGATGCACTAGCTCAATCAATTATAAGTGGTAAGGCTTTATACGTAGGAATTTCATCATATAGCTCAAAACAAACAATTAAAATGAACAAATTATTAAAAGATAGAGGTGTTAGTTGTTTAATTCATCAACCATCATACTCTATGATTAATAGATGGGTGGAAAAAGATTTATTATCTACATTAAAAAAATTAGGTATAGGTTGTATTGCATTCTCTCCTCTTGCTCAAGGAATGTTATCGGGAAAATATTTAAAAAAAATACCTAAAGTATCAAGAATTTCAGATAATTCATCACTTGATAAAAAAATGATTACAAAAAGTTATTTATTTAAAATTAAAGAGTTAACAAAAATTGCAAATAGAAGAGGACAATCTTTACCTCAAATGGCTCTTTCGTGGGTACTTCGTCATCCTAACATGACATCCGCTTTAATTGGTGCAAGAACAGTTAAGCAATTAGATGAGTGTTTAGATAGTCAAAATAATCTAGTTTTTAGTAATTCTGAAATAAAAGAAATAAATAAATATGCAAAGGAAGAAAAAATTAATCTTTGGGCTAAATCTAGCAAAGATTAATTATTTTAATGAAATCAAATATTTTAATTACTGATAAACTACTTAATGATTACACAAATATTTTTAAAGAAAAATTTAGTATTGATTGTTTGTGGAAAATTAAAAGCAACATAAATTTCAATAAATACACAGGTATAGTTGTTACGGGAGGTTTTAAAACTAATAAAAGATTTTTATCAAATTTTAAAAATTTAAAAATTGTCTCAGTATTTGGTGTTGGATATGATGGTGTAGACATTGAATATTGTAAGAATAATAATATTATTGTTACTAATACACCAAATGTCCTAACAGACGATGTCGCTGACTTAGCTTTGGGTTTAATGATTACATTATCGAGAAAAATTGTTTCAGGACATGAATATATTTATCAGAAAAAATGGATTCAAAAACCATTTAATTTATCACAAAGTTTAACAAATAAGACAATAGGAATTGTTGGTATGGGAGCGATTGGTAAAGCTTTTTCAAAAAGAGCAGAAAGACTTCTAATGAATATTGTTTATCATGGTCCAAATAAAAAAAAAATCAAATATAAATATTATAAAAATTTAAAACAAATGGCAAAAGCAATAGATATTATGGTTATAACTTGTATTGGTGGTAAATCGACTAAAAATATAATTAATAAAGAAATAATTTCATCATTAAAAAAATCTTCTCTAATAATTAATGTTTCAAGAGGTTCGGTTATTGATGAAGAATATTTACTTCATGCATTAAATAAAAAAGCAATAACTGGAGCGGCTCTTGATGTTTTTGATGGAGAGCCAAACATTAACAAAAAATTTCTTAAATTAAAAAATGTAATTCTATCTCCTCATAATGCTAGTGGAACTATAGAGACAAGATTGAAAATGGCTATTATGAGTCGTGATAATTTATATAGTTTTATCAAATATTCAAAAGTTAAAAATAAAGTAACTATTAAAAAATAATATTGTAAATATAAAAATTATAAATAAATTTAAAACATGAGATATCTTAGTTTTTATATTCTTGGAATATTATTTTTATTTCTAGTAATTAATTTTATTTTTGACTTCAAATTAACGAATATTCAAACGAATGATCAAATAAAAAATTTTGTTTATAATTATATTCTTCCTCATAAACATACTGTTATATTGGAAAAGGAAATTAAAGAGTTAAGAAAAGATCGTAACCAAATTGATAAAAGAATAATTTTATATCAGAGAACATTTAAAGATTTGATGGAAGATAAACCCTATCTTGAATATGACAGTCTTTTACTAGAAAAATTATTAACACAATTTGATCCCTATGAATTTGACATTAGTTTGAGGGATAATTTAAGTGATCTTGAATATAGTTATAATTCAGAACATAGTTTTTCAAATGATGCCATTGATGTAAATGTTTTTGAACCAACTTTAAATGTATTTATGTATGGCATAGCAAATCAATATCCAGGCAGCGGGTATTTAGAAACTCATAATAATAATTTAATTATTATTTCAGCAAGTGGGATTTTAGGATTTTCGAATGTTAAAATAAATAATATTAAGAATGATCTTTTTTTTCAACAAATTAAAACAAATATCAGCGAATTTATTGGTCTGGAACAATTTAAAAAATCCCGAATTCATGATTTTGATTGGCTTGAAGGAGGATGGTTTTCCATTAAAGACATTGAAATTTACAATGATGAAATTTATGTCTCTTATACAAGAGAAGTTTCTAATAATTGTTGGAATACAAGCTTAATTTATGGAAAAATGAATTATCAATTTATAGAATTTGATCATTTTTTTACTTCTGAAGAGTGCGTACATTTCTATGATAATATTGATGAAGAATTTAATGCTCATCAATCAGGCGGTAGAGTAATAAGTTTAGAAAATGATAAAGTATATTTTTCTACTGGTGATTTTAGAAGCCGGCATCGAACTCAAAATGTGAATAGTGTATTTGGTAAAGTTATTGAGATTGATAAAATTTCTAAAAATTATAAAGTAATTAGTATGGGTCATAGAAACCCTCAAGGTTTATATTATAATAAAGAGAAAAATTTTTTAATAGAAGCTGAACATGGGCCTCAAGGTGGAGATGAAATAAATATAATTAAACTAAATCAAAAAGAAATCCCAAATTATGGATGGGCTATTTCTAGCTATGGTGAACATTACGGTGGTGCAAAAGCGTCATACAATCAGAAAACATATAAAAAATATCCACTTTACAAATCTCATTCTGATTATGGTTTTATTGAGCCAATTAAATATTTTGTTCCTTCAATTGGTATTTCACAGATTTTAGGTTTAGATAAAAAAAACCATTATGTTGTTGCTTCATTAAAAGATAGTTCACTTTATTTTTTTGAACTTAAGGAGAGTAAAGAAATAATAAACATGAATAGAATAGAAATAGGTGAGAGAATTAGAGATATGATTAAGTATAACAATGAATTATATTTATTTTTAGAAGATACAGCATCCTTTGCTCAAGTAATTTTAAAATAATTTTTGTTAAAAATAAAAGATAAATGGGTTTGGGATTTTTTGTTGGCAAATAATGATAAAGATGGAAATTTCATAGGTTAGATTTCTGACCCCATACCTTTATCCTTTGATTCTGATGGAATAATGAGTTTAAATATTTAGATATAATTTTTCCAAGAATACTCAGGTTTAAAACCTAAAATATTTTTTGCTTTCTCATTACTCAATAGTGTTTTATTTTTTCCAATTTCTCCCTTAATATTTATTTTTGGAAATACTTTATCTATTAGTGATTTATTATCTTGTTCCATAACAGTATCATCCGCTGCTATGATAAAATTATCCGCTCCCTTTAATTTGCTTTCCATAGCTAATAGACAAGCTTGTGCAACATCTCTAGCATCAATATATCCCCAAAAATTCCATTTTCTTAAAAATGGATCATTTTGAAATGATTTAAATTGTTTGTAATCATGTTCTTCCATAATGTTAGAATAACGGAGACCAATGATTTTCATTTCAGGATTTATCCTACAAAATTGTTTTGCCATTTCTTCACCCATTACTTTAGAAAGTGAATAACTTGACTCCGGTCGTGGGTCATATTCTTCATCAACAGGCACATAAGGTGGATAAGTCTCAAAAGGTAAACCTAGAACTGTTTCACTTGATGCCCAAATTATATTATTAATTTTCATCACCTTTGATGCTTGAAAAATATTGTAAGTGCTCAAAGTATTGGCTCTAAATGTTTTATGATTAGCTGTTAAACCAGAAGCTGGAATTGCAGCTTGATGTATAACTGCGTCGATTCCATCAATACGATCATCTATTTCAGATACAGACTCCATAGCTTCTCCAAAATTTTCTAAATCGACTTTAATAAAAGGAACTTCTAACTCTGGATGATTGACTAAATCTATATTGAAGACATTATAATTTTTTTTTAATAATAGTTTTATTGTTGCTCTACCAGCTTTACCTGATCCTCCAGTAACTAAAATATTTTTCATTCTAACTTATTTTAATAACTTTTTTATAAAGAATCATCAATTTTTTGATTATTATACTTTAAAGGAGATTTTATGGCCGAATATATCTTAGAAGCAGGAGGAACAATGGCATTCACATTCCATGTTTTATTTATGCTTTTTAATTTATTTATTATCTATCAATTTTATTTCAACGATAAATTTTTTAATGAATTAGGATTTTCAAATGAGGAACCTAAATTGGTTTTCAGAGGTCCATTAGGTGCAGTTTTCTTAACAATGCTGTTAATGTCAATTTTGTTAACTTTTGATGTTACTGGAAATACTTATGAAGAAAATGTAGTGCAATATAAATTCTGGTATTCATTTTTGTTTATGCTTTTTGCTATAGCTTTAATTAGTTCAGTGGTTAGATATTTTAATCTTGTAAATAATTATGGAATCACACCAAATATAAGAGGTGTTATGTTTCCACTAGTTGGACTTGTTTTAATAATTCTTAGAACATTATTTGAAGGTTACTAATAAATTACAAGCGGTTTTATAACCGCTTGTTTTAGTTAAAATAACTTCTTATCCTATTTCTTGATGCAAAATGTAAAATTAAAGAAACTATAAATAAAAATAAAACAAAATAATATTCTCTAAATTCAACTTGACTGGAGTAAAAAACAAATAAACAACAAATTGTAAATGATTTAATATAAATTTCTAAAAACTGTATAGGATAAAGTTTTTCTGATTGAAAAAAAAGATATCTAAAACCAAAGTAAGCAAAAGTTAGAAAAACAGCTAATCTGACTGAAGTAATTCTATGATATGGTATTTCTTTTTTCTCAACAATAGTGAATGGAAAATAGATAGTTACACCCATAATCTCTGCAATTATAAATACTATTGCCCATAAGCTTAATAAACCAATGATAATTTTAGCTAAAGTTTTTACCATAATCAATTTATGGCCTTTTTTTTACTAGGGTTTTGACCAACCTATTTATTTATTTTAACTAAATTTTAATAAAAAATACATAAATTTTGATTTGATTGCAGAAAACTAAGTTATTTCTTATCTAAAATTATCTTTAATTGGAGAAAAATATAAAAGAATCAAAATTGCGCCACTTATTAATCCACCAATTTGATCAAGCATACCACTAAAAGCAGTATAGATAACAGAACCACTAAAATAATTTAGAACTATACCGGCTACTACTAAAAATAAATACAATGGTTTGCCGTAAGAGATAAATCTATAAAGTAAATTTAAAGTAAATAGATATAAAAAGAATAAACTAATAGATACTATTCGAGAAAAATTTTCAAAATTAGATAATAATCCATCATTTAAATTTTCATAAAGATTAGAAATTTCCGATGGTTGATACATAGATGATATAACCATTAAAATTATAACGATAAAATCTGCTAGAATTAAATTTTTAAAAATCTTTTCAATTTCCATAATAGATATAAATTCAAATAAATATGGTATTTAACTTAGATATGTAGTTTAAATATTACAATAAGATTATTAAAATCTATTTAAAAATAAATTAGATATTAAAAATTATATTTACCACATTGAATGGATAATATCTGAACTATTAATTTTTACTAAATTTTCACATTTACTTTCAAAATCACTGAAATCATCTCTAAAAGTTGCACCATTTTTTTGTGCTTGCTCAAAATGATCATCTATTCCAGCTTGATTTTCATAAACCTCTGTTAAGATTAGAGACATATTACCTGTTTTATTTCCATCCTTGAATTCGGGACCTATAGACCAATTCAGCATTAGAAGTGCTTTATCACCCTCCTTTGTATGTGTTTCATTCATCCATTTTGTATGATCTTCTGCAATTCTATTTGCGATATCTATAAGTTCAGGTTTAAAAATCCATAAATACTGAAGTTGTTTTTTATTTTGAAACATATTTTCTCCTTTTTTGTAATAATACTAATTAGTTAACAAAATCTTTCAAATAAATTATTGTTGAGAATTATTTTCTAATGTTTGTACATGAATATCTAAGTTTTCTATCACAGCATCATTATTAATATTTCCATAAAAAACACCTTTAATAGGTGATGCGTAACTTGCATCAAGTCCACAAGAAACACGTACGTATCTTTCATCTGGACTGCACTTATTTGTAGGATCAAATCCCACCCAACCTAAGTCATTTATATAAAATTCTGCCCAGGCATGTGTGGATTGAAATTCTGAAGAATGGGAATTGTTATGCATATAACCATTTACGTATCTAGCAGGTATTCCTAAAGTTTTTGCTGCAGCAATCATTATATGTGCTTGATCCTGACAGACTCCCTTTTTCTGATTAAATGCTTCAATGGCTGTTGTTTGATTATTTGTCGTTAAAGGTTTGTATTCAATTTTTTCAGCTACTAGATTCATCAGATTATGAGATGTTTCTAGATTTTCATTTTCATTAAAACCATTTTTAGCTTCGATAGCTAAATTTTTTATATCCGCATTTGCTTTTGTTAAATTTGATTCTCTTAAGTAAACTAATGGGTCTATTTTATCAGAAGCACTCTGGTAAATTCCTTTTGTATCAAATGTTTCAACTTTTCCAAGAACTGTAAATTGTATTTTTTTCACCTTGTTTGTATTTGTAAAACTTTGAATATTATTAGCCTCACCATCCTGATAAATTTTTGATTTTTTTGCTGAGTCGTTATGGACATTCCACTCTAAAATTTTAAGACCATTATATTCTGAAGGATGCAGTTTAGTGGTTTGAATTAATCCCGCAACTGGATTTTTATATTCATACTTAGTTGTGTGTTCGATTATTAGTTCCATATTAATTAAAAAACTCCTTATGTATTTCGTTATCAACACTAGATATTTTTCTAATAAATTGTGTTACAAATTGATGAAGTCCATATTCAACAATAGTTTCTATTTTTTCTTCTTGAATTTTAGTATTTAGATCTTTTAGATTATTATAAATTCTTCCAACTTTTTCTGGGCTGCATGTTAGGTTAGTTAAATGTTTAACAATATTCTGAATACAAAAACTTAAAGATCTAGGACAATTATTATTTAAAACTAAAAAGTCAGCAATTTTAGTTGCGGTAATATTACCATCGTATGCCCATCTAAAAGCTCTAAAAGAAGATAAAGAGCGAAGCAATATACTCCATTGCATATTATCGATATTACCACCTACATATTGAGGCTTAGGTAATAAAACAAAATACTTTACATCTAATAATCTGGCAGAATTATCAGCCCTCTCAATAAATAAACCAAGAAAAAGAAAATTATAACCATCATTTCTAAGCAAAGAACTTAATGATCCTCTAAATAAGTTAACTTGTTCTATTGTCCACTCAGTCAAATCAGGTAAATCAGATTTTGTAAATTTTTTTTCTTTTAATTTTTGTATCTCTTGATAAGTTTTATTAATTGCTAACCAAGACTCAGGGGTAAAGGAAGTTCTAACTACTAATGCATTATTTCGTGCATTAAGAATACAATTGTAAACAGATGAAGGATTACTTTCATCAAAAAATAAATAATCTTCCACATTTTTCTGTTCAATTGTATCATATTTATTTTTATATCCCTCAATTGCTCCAGCAGCAGACAAAACTGATTCCCATTCATTATTATAACCACTTGGATTTGGAAAAAGAGACATTCTATAACCAACATCCAAAAGCCTGGCTGTAGTTTCAGCTCTTTCCATATAACGACTGATCCAATATAGATATTCAGCAGTTCTACTTAACATTTTTATTCCTCATTCAGCCAAAACCCATGTGTCTTTCACACCGCCTCCTTGGCTAGAATTTACAACAAACGAACCTTCATTCATTGCAACTCTAGTTAAACCACCAGAACTTAATTGAGCTTGCTCTCCAATTAAACAAAATGGACGTAAATCTACCCTTCTTCCCTCAACTTGATTTTTGATTAGTGTTGGTGAAAATGAAAGATCAAGTAAAGGTTGAGCTATATATCCTTTTGGATTTGTTGAGAGTTTTGTTTTAAATTCATCTATAGAGGATTTAGAAGATTTTGGACCTATTAACATCCCATAACCTCCAGATCCATCAACCTCTTTTACGACAAGTTCATTTATATTATCTAAAACATATTTTAATTCTTGTTCCTTTTCGCAATTCCATGTTTCAACATTATCTAAGATTGGTTGTTCGCCTAAATAAAATTTGATCATCTCAGGTACATAAATATAAATTGCTTTGTCATCAGCTATTCCTGCTCCGGGAGCTGAACAGATATTGACACCACCTGTTCTATAAACATCCATAATTCCTGGAATACCAATTACAGATTGAGGATTAAAACATAGAGGATCTAAAAAATCGTCATCTATTCTTCTGTAAACAACATCCACTCTTTTTGGACCATCAACTGTTTTCATATAAAGATATTTTCCTTCAACAAATAAATCTGTTGATTCAACCATTTCAATACCCATTTGATCTGATAAAAAACTATGTTCGTAATAAGCGCTATTTAAAGGACCAGGTGTAAGTAACACACATACTGGTTCTGGATTTTCACATTTAATAGGAGCTAAACTCATCAAGGTTTGCAAAAGTCTTGTTGGGTAGTCATCTATTGGTGTTACTCTGTTGTTGTGAAATAAATCAGGAAACATTCGCATCATTATTTCTCTATTTTCTAGCATGTAAGAAACACCACTTGGTGTTCGACAATTATCTTCTAAAACAAAATAATCATTTGGACCTGTTCTTACTAAATCAATACCAATTATAGGACTATAGATATCTCTAGGAGGAGAAAAGCCAAACATTGAAGGTTCAAAAGATTTTTTTTTGTAAATAATTTCTTTAGGAATTATATTAGCTTTTATTATTTCACCTTGATTATAAATATCAGCAAGAAACGCATTAAGTGCTTTAGCTCTTTGGATTACTCCTCTTTCTAATCTTAACCATTCAGTATAGGTAAATATCCTTGGAATTAAATCAAACGGAATAATTCTTTCTCTTGCAGTTTCGTTATTTGTAGAAAATGTAATTCCAATATTTCTAAAATGAGTTTCAGCTTCAGCATTCTTTTCAAGAATAACTTTTGAAGTCATTTGATCTAACCAATCATTAATATTGTTATAATGATTTCTTATAACTGATTCAGATTGATACATTTCATTAAACATCAGGGAGTAAACCTCTTGAGATTTGAATAGATAATCTTTTTATTATCTAACTTTTTAACCATAGTTATAACAAACCTTTCTTATCCGTTATAATTCATGCTTAGCTATGGAAATTAATAATAAGATCCGCGTTCCTTCAGCTTTAACCTACTTCCGATCTGTTAATACAGATTGAACGATTTAATAACTTGCATGCGTTCCTTCAACTTTCGTTTACTTCCGTTTTGAATTATTCAAAATGAACGATGAAATTTTAATAATAAAATTTATTTATTTTTAAAAATGAATTTCATACTTATTTGATATGCATTTTTTGCATATACAAAATAATATTGAATTACTTAAGTTTTTAATAGTCTTTTATCGATCTAAGAAAACAAATATAAATAAAATAGCCCGTACAAATTAACCATATTAAAAGAACAATTGTATCATTTATAATTAAGTTTATTTCTGATTTTGTTACTAATCGCAGTGTTGTTGCTGCCCAAACAACAGTAAAAAAAATCGTTAAATTTCTAAATGATTTTACTCTTAGTGGATGAACAAACTTCCATGGAACGAATGTCAATACTGATAGTACAATTATCACAATTAGGTTTATCCATTCATTCGTATTTAATATAAAGAAATATAAAACCACAACATTCCAGACTGCAGGAAAGCCTTGGAAATAATAATCATCCGTTTTCATATTAACGTTGATAAAAGTGTACAAAGAAACTCCAAATATAAGAGCAGGCATAATCATTTCAAAACCTGATGGTACCATCTGAAACCAGTAAATCATTAAAGCTGGGTTAATAACGTAATTTAGATAATCAATAATGGAATCTAAAATAATCCCATCTAGATTTGGTGCTTTTTCTTCAACTCCAACCTTTCTAGCTAATGTTCCATCAACTCCATCTACAAGTAAGGCCATACCAAGCCATAAAAAACTACCAACTTGATCATTATTTAATATTGATACTAAGGCAAGAAACCCAAGTATAGCTCCAGAACCAGTGAAGGCATGCACACCCCATGCGGAAATTTGATCTTTATCAACTTTCATAAATGATGTTGGTCTTTATCATTAAAATAAAAGAAAATAAAATTTTTGAAAAAAATAGTAGAAAAATTAAGGTTTTAAACGATTTTAAAATTAGACTTATAATAAGTTTATAATATCACTATCTCCTTCAGCAAAATTATAATTTTTAAATTCATTTTTTGTAACCCAAGCCGAGTCTTCGTGTTCACTCAAAACAATTTCACCATTAGCTTGAGAGCATATAAAATAATGTAATTTCACATTTATTTTGTCATCTTGATAATTTTCTTCACCTAATTTATTTTTAATATTTATTTCTATATTAAGTTCTTCTTCTATTTCTCTTTTAAGTGCAATTTCAAAAGATTCCCCTTCTTCCACTTTTCCACCTGGAAATTCCCAACTTAATCCCATATGTTTATTTCTATTTCTTTGTGCAATAAAATATTTATCATCTTTTATTATTATTGCTGCAACAACATCGAATTTATCCATTAATTGGTATTATCACGAATAAACTGATTTGCTTTCTTTATTATATGATTTTTCCTCTCAGTATTCATTTTATCATAGATATTAACCATCATATTTAAACGAGGATTAGATTGAAAAAATTTTCTATTTTTATTAATAAAACGCCAATACAATCCGTCCATAATATCATTCCAATTACCTTTTTTAAAATTCATCATTTTCATAAAATAACTTGAACCACAAATATAAGGTTTGGTACTAAATATACCTCCATCACTAAACAATCCCATACCATAAACATTAGGTGACATTACCCAATCAGAGCTATCTACAAACATTTCCATAAACCAATTATAAACTTCATTAGGTTTAATTTCACATAAGTTCATAATGTTACATAAAACCATTAGTCTCTCAATATGATGAGTGTACCCATATTTTTGAGCATTTTTAATTGAGTGATCTAAAGGATCTAATCCGGTTGTACCGTCATACCATTTTTTAGTAAGAGAATTTTTATGTTGAAAGAAATTATTTTCTTCTAATTGTTGATCATAATTTTGGTAAATTCCTCTAATGAATTCTCTCCATCCAATAATTTGCCTAATATAACCTTCATAAGAATTTATTTTAATTTTATTTTCAACTTTTCTTACTCTCTCAATTATTAGATCTGGAGTCAATAAACCTAAATTAATCATGGGGCTTAGAACACTATGAAATAAAAAGTTATTATTAGTATCAACTGCATCTTCGTAATCACCAAATAAATTAAATTTTTTAATAATAAAATAATCTAACCATTTAACTGCATCATCATAAGTTGTAGGTAGCCAAAAATTATCAACTTGGCCTGGGTGATTTTTAAAAATTGTTTTTATTTGTTGTTTTAAGGCTTTTGTATGCTTTGTTTCTTTTGCAGTAATCATTTCTGGTATTTTAATATCTTTAGGGAGTTTTTTTCTATTATCTTCATCAAAGCTCCATTTTCCACCCTTGGGCTTATTATTTTCCATCAAAATATCTATTTTAGCACGGGCAATTTTGTAAAAATTTGCCATAAAAGGTTTTTTTGTTTTACTTAAATAATTTTTAAATTCATCTCTTGAATTTAAAAACATGGGTGATTGTATAAAAGTTAATTTAATCTTATTTTTTTTACATAAGGTGCTTATTTTTTTTTCAAAAAATTTATCTTCAATTTCAAAAGAAATTAATTCTTCGAATTTATTTTTTTTTATAAAATTTTCTAATTTTTTTTCGTAGGATATTTTAAAATCCTTTTTTAAATCAATATAATTAACTTTAAATTTATTTTTTTTAAGTTCATCAGCATAAGATCTCATTGAGGACAGAAAAAGAATGAGTTTTAATTTATGATGTTTTTGAAAAGTACAAAGATCAAAACTTTCACACATAAAAATAGTTGAGTCTTTATATTTTCTTAGGTGTTTATGTGGGAATAATTGATTTCCAAGAATTAAAAATACACTTTTCATCAATATTTAAATAGTAAGTTATTAGAAAATTTATATGATTTATTAAAATTAATTGCTTATTTTAGACAATTTTTAGCTATAATAATTTATAAATTAATGACCAAATTAGTAAAATTATTGGTAATTCCCCTGATAATTAGTTTTGCACTAATCTCTTGTAATACAACATCTCCAAATAAGGTAAAAAAATCTGATGCACAAAAAGTAACTAATATTGAATATGGAACAATTAAAACCTCTCTTCCAGTAAAAATTGAAGGTGAAAGTGATTGGATTGGAGCAACTGCTGGAGCAATGATAGGAGGTCTTTTAGCTTCTCAAATATGTGGAGAAGAAGAAATATTAGGAACTAAGTGTCAAGATATTGCTATAGTATATGGAACTATTGGAGGAGCCGCTATGGGCTCAGTGATTCAAGCTAAAATTGGTAATCATGATGGCTTCCAATATATAGTGAATATTGATGAATGTGGTAATAACACTTCTAATTGCCATAATGATCAAGAAAAGGCTTTTGTACAAGGAGATAATAATGCCCTTCCGAATGGGCAAAGAGTTGTAATTATTTACGGAGATGTAATAAGAGTTATGCCTTATGAAGAATAATTTAGTAAAATTAATTTATAGTATTTTTTTATTATTACCATTTCATCTGAATGCAGAATTAATATTTGAAGATAATTTTCCAAAAGATATGCAAGGTATTTGGAGTGATGATTGTGACGCAGAATATCAAGTATTTATAATATCAAACAATACAAGTATGTGGATTGACGAGACATATGTTGGCTTTAATGTATCCAAAACATCAAAGGTACAAGATTGGTCAGCTTATAAATGGGGAGAATTAGATGGAAGTTATTATTATTTTTTAAAAAAAGATGGTGATAATTTACTTGAAGTTACTGCTCCTGATGGTTGGGATGGTATAGATTATTCTTTTTTAAATTCATCAGAGTATTCTGTTTATGAAAAATGTGAATCAATCCCTGGTGTTTTTCAAATTATTTATGGAGAAATTATTAACCTAATGAATTCTCAATTAATTGAAACATGTAATAATGATAGCAATCCCGCAAATTGTATTAATGAAACTTTTTCATTTTTAGATGTATCACAAGATGATGAATTATCTGTAGCAGAATTAACACGTGCAGCAAGAATAGCTATTTATTTTACCTTTATTGACAAAAGACAAGACGAAGACAGAGAAATAGGATTTGCAACTTATACAACTACATCACTAATATTTCCTGCATTATCAAAAATATTAATTGGAAATTATGATTATGATAATTCAAATACAATTTCTTTAAAAGAAATTTATACGGATCGTATTGATACATTGGACTATCAAAATTTATTTAAAGAAAATTTAAAAGGACTAGATCCAGAAGAATTAAGACGATTAATTGAAAACTTAGATTTCCTAAAATCATTAATGTTAAATTAATTTAGTATCTTGACTTTTAAGTATAATTTTAATTATAAATAGATATGAACAAAAGAAATTTATACGCAGCTATTGCGATAGTATTTATCTTTGCTGCTTTAAATTTAACTATATATTTTTTCTATTAAATTATGGTTATCAGGAGAAAATCTAGTATTTATAAAAAATTATATGAAATTAATGGTCAGAAAATGATGTTTGGTCACGATAATATACATTTTAAAACAATTAACTTACCAGCAAAACAGAGATACAAAAATCTATGCAGTAAATTTGGTTTAAAAAAAATTAAATCTTCAGGCAAAAAAAATTTTCAAATAATTAATATTATTTAATGTGAAAAATATTGCAATAATTGGAGCTGGGATGACTGGTTTGTCTCTTGCTTATAATCTTCAAGAACATAATATTACAATTTTTGATAAATCATGGAGGCCAGGAGGAAGAGTCTCTACTAGAAAGCATGGTGATTATCTTTTTGATCATGGTGCACATTATCTATCAACAAATCATTCTGTAAATCAATTAAATGAAGTAATAAGTAGATATAACTTGGGACAAGAAATAGAAATAGATTTTGCAAAAGATTATTTAAAAAATAAAAAGACTAGAAAAAAAATTATTATTGGTCAAAATGGAATGAATTCTATTCCAAAGTCTATTTTTGATAATATTAAAGTAAAAAGTTATTTAAATTCAAAAATAATTAAAATTTCAAAAAATAGTAATTATCTATTCTCATTATTTTCTGAAACGGAAGAATTTAAAGAATTTGATTATGTTTTATTTTGTATACCTTATTTACAATCAAAAGAACTAGCGAAAGAGTTAATTGATTTTACTCAGATTGTTAGCGAGCCATCTTATGACCCAATACATACTGTAATGTTAAGCTATAAAGATAATAATAATATTAAAATTAAAGCTGGATTAAATCTTCATAAAGATATTAGTTTCTTTATGAATCAAAATATAAAATTTAATGAATTATCCAATGATTGTTGGGTATTAAATATGAGTTCTGAATATACAAAAAATAATATTGATATAGACAAAACTGAACTAGAAAAATATGCCCAATCAATATTTGAAGAAACATTTGATATAAAGAATGAAATAAGTTTTATTAAATCACACAGGTGGTTATATGCGCAAACAAAATTGAGTTATAATACTATTTCAAAAAAAAATTGGATTAATTCTAAGGATAATAAAATATTTTTAAGTGGAGACTGGGTTTTAGGAAAAAGTCTAAGCGATGCCTGGGATGCAGGTGAAAAATTATCACATTATATTAAGATTTTATCAGTTTAATATTAAGTATTAAAATATCTTTTAATATTTTTAGCTGCTTGTCTTATTCTTTGAGTATTTTCTACTAGACCAATACGAACAAAACCTTCCCCTCCTTTTCCAAAAGCCAAACCAGGAGCTACTGCAACATCGGCGTTTATCATTAAATTTTTGGCAAACTTCATAGAACCCATTTTTTTATATTTTTTAGGTAAAGGAGCCCATACAAACATTGATGCCTCAGGCTCTGGAATTTTATCCCAACCAGCCCTTTCAAAAGATTCTATTAAAACATCTCTTCTTTTTTTATAAGTCTCCCTTATTTCTTCTACACATTTTTGAGATCCATTTAGAGCAGCAGTAGCTGCTACTTGAACAGGTGTAAAAGCACCATAGTCAACATATGATTTAATTTTTGTTAATGCTTCAATTAAAGTTTTGTTTCCAACCGCAAAACCTATTCTCCATCCAGCCATAGCATAAGTTTTGGATAAGGTTGTAAACTCAACTGCTATGCTCTTTGCTCCATTAACTTCTAATATTGATGGAGGTGGATTATTACCAAAGTAAATTTCAGAATAAGCTAAATCGGATAGAATATAAACTTGATATTTTTTTGCAATTTTCACTAATTCTTTATAAAAATCTAAATCAACTATCTGCGCTGTTGGATTTGATGGAAAAGAAACGATAATAACTTTAATTGAAGAATATTTTTTTAAATTATTAACTATATTTAATATAAATTTATTTTTATCGAACTGTCCATTAAAAAATGTTTGTAAAGAAGTTAATTTAGCTCCGGCAATCATAAAACCATATGGATGAACAGGATATGATGGATCAGGACATAATATCCTATCTCCTCTTGAAGTTATAGCTTGTGCTAAATTTGCTAAACCTTCTTTTGAACCAATTGTTACTATAATTTCACTTGATGGATTTAAATTAACATTAAATCGTTTTTTATAATATTTTGCTTGAGCTTTTCTTAATCCATTAATACCTTTAGAAACTGAATAACGTCCAACACCTGGCTTATCTATAACTTCTTTTAATTTCTGTCTTATATGAAGAGGTGTTGGCATATCGGGGTTGCCCATGCCAAAATCAATAATATCCCTGCCTTCTGATCTTAGTTTCATTTTTAATGAATTTATCTCCCCAAATATATATGGGGGTAGTCTATTAATTCTTTCAAATTTAGATTTCACTTTTTAAGCAATAATTAATTATTGTTAATAATACCAGTTTAAATGAAATTGATTTTTAATAATATTATTCCTATTTTTATATTGTGATTAAATTATTTTACTATTTTTTACCATTTATTGTGCTCTTTCTACCAAGTTTATGGGTAAATTATATTTTAAAAAAATATAATAAAATTTTACCTGATATGCCATTCACTGGGAGAGAACTTGGAAAAAAAATACTTGAAGAAGAAGAAATTACTAATGTGTCAATTAATCCAATTCAGCAATTAGATCATTACAATCCTAAAGAAAAAAAAATACATATTGCCACAGATAAACTTGATAAAAAAAGTATAACAAGCATTGCCGTTGTTGCTCATGAAATTGGTCATGCAATTCAAGATAAAGAAAAATATAAGCCACTAATCCTTAGACAATCATTAATTGAAAAAACAATGATCTTTCAGAGAATTGGATCATTTTTATTAATTATTGGACTGCCATCAATATTTGCCTTTACTAAAAGTCCATTTATTACTCTTATTGCGGCAATAATAATAATGGGATGTTTATCTACAAATGTGTTAATCCATTTGATTACTCTTCCTGTAGAATTTGATGCAAGTTTTAAGAGAGCCTTACCTATACTTAAAAGATATGTTCCTAAAGAGAATATGTACCAATGTAAATCTGTTTTAAGAGCTGCTGCATTGACATATTTAGCTCAATCCATTGTAAGTATATTTAGATTAAAAATAATATTGTTATCTTTTATTAATATATTTAAGTCAATTATAAGAAGATAATATTTTTCTCTTTAAATAAAATAGGAAATTTATTAAGTTAGATAATAAATGAATTTAAGTGAAAAAATATCTTTAATACTAGTAGATAAAGGTTTTTCTTTATCTCCAAAAAAGAACACCGAAGATTTAATCAATTCAGGTGCAGAATTACATAAAAGCAATGAAGACATCAAAATAGCTGAACAACATGGTATTGCAGATCAAATATTTATTCTTTTGAAAGGTGAGGCAGAATTCGTAAAGTATCATAATAATGTTTTTTATAATCTAGCAACACTAAAAAATTGTGGATCACCTCTTGGCGTTTCTGGCTTAAATGCGCCAGGTAGATATATGTCAGATATATTTATTAAAGGTAATTCAGAGTATATCTCTTTTAAAATAGAAAAATTAAAAGAATTAGAAGAGATAGATCCCGACTATGCAAGTTTTTTTTATTCTTATTTATTATTTGAATCTATTAATTTAATTTGGTCATCACGCAATTTGGAAAAACCCATTGAACAAAAAAATATTAATTTAGCAGATGGTGTTAAAACTGGTGGAGATATTGTAAATACAAAAAGAATTAAAAATTCTGCATTTTTAGCATTTCTTGATGATAACGATTTAGATGAATTAATAAACTATGCAAACGTTAGGCTATTCTCTGCGGGTGAATATATAACGCTAGAAGGCACTAAATCAGATGGAATAAATGTTTTGTTAAAAGGTAAAGTTGAAGCTTCTTTTACAAATTTAAAAGATGATCAGATAGAAAATAACTCAAGATCAATAGCTAGACCAGGAGTAGCATTATCCTTATCTGCTGGTTTGCATGATATTGAGTCACCTTATTCATTGAGATCAACGAGGGATACAACAATTTTAAAATTTTCAAATGAGTTTATTGATAATTTAATTAAAACTAATTCAGAATTGGCAATTAAATTTTTTAAAAGACAATTATGGCAATTAGGTCGCTATATTCAAAGCTCAACAGGCTTAACAACGTATCCAGCTAAAAATGAAAAAGATTTTTTTCAATATTTATTAGATGATAATTCTGCAACAATACCTAGTAATTCAAAACTTTATACAATACCTCATTTATTAGAAAATCATTTAACTCATTCTTTAGCATTCGATACAATTTATGATTTAATAATTACAGGTAACGATGATGAAAAATCTATAGCTAGTTTAATGATTGATACATTGAGTGGTATAGAAAGAAAAAATAGATTTTTCAAACAATTAAATAAAATATACAACAGAGTAGCAACTTCGTATGATTCAATAAATAAACAAGCTTTACAAAAATTAACAAATTCAGATTTTATAAAAGCATTTGATCAAGTACCTTATGTTATTAAAGGTATGGAAAATTTACCTGATGAGCCTACAAACATATTTTTTTATAATCATCTTGCAAGTATTGAAGAAAATGGTTTAGCTAATGGACATCAATTTAGTATAGATAGTCATTTTATTAGTGCAAAAATTTTGTTTCCAAAATATGGAGATGGTGGTCAAAGAATAGCTCGATATTCTAGAAATACAGAATTTTGGAGATATAATTATTATGAGAATTTAGATTATATTTTTGTTCATACACCAGAGTCAGACTATTTAAATGAAACTCAAGAACAAAAAAAGAAAAGAAAAAGTAAATTATTTATCGAAACTCAAAATATTTTTGATCAAAACAGACCTTTAGTTATAGCGCCAGAGGGAACATCAGAAACTGAAGATAATTTAACTCCAAATTCTCCAGGTCCATTAAAACCAGGAGCATTTTTATTAGCAGACCAATTAAAACCTGAACCACTACTTGTTCCAATAGCATTAGCCAATTTTGATTATTCAATTTCTGATACTATTTATTCTGCAGTTATTAAAAAACCAATCAAAATAAAAGATTTTGTAAATGATATGAAAAATAAAAAAGAGTTAGAAAATTTCCTATCTAAATATAGAAAAACATTTAGATCCTATGTTGAAGAAGCAGTTGAATTAGCAAAATCAGCATCAAAAAATAAAATTAATAATGAAGATGTAGTAAGTAACTTAAATTTAGTTAGCCCTATTGAAGAAGAATTTGAAGCAGATGTGAGAGAATTAGAAATTAAATTACATTCAGATCAATATAAAAATAACAAAATAGTCCTATTTGGAAGCTCAACTTTTAAAGATTGGGAAAATGCAAAAACTGATTTGTCATTTGATAGTTTGTTAAATTTAGGATTTGGAGGTTCCACATTAGTATCATGCCGTACATATTTTAACAGAATAGTAGTCCCTAACAACCCTGATAAGATGATTTTTTACGCTGGAGATAATGATATAGGTAGTGGAATGAGTGCTGAAGATTTAGAAAATGAATTTTTATTATTTGCTTCTGAGGTTAATGAAAAATTACCGCACACATTATGTTTTTTTGTATCCATTAAACCAAGTGTATTCAGGAATAATTATTTAAATACAATTCTAGATGCAAATGAACGGATTAAAAACAAAATTGAAAATTTTAGTCAATGGCGCTATATTGATCTTTGTTCTCCTATGCTCGATGCTGGGTTTGAAAAATTTTATTCAGAAGATCCTTTACACATGAATGTACTTGGTTACAGTCTCTTAAGTAAGTTAATAAGAGATGAAATATCAAAATTTATAATTTAAACTTTAAATAAAATTAAATTTTAATTTCTTTTCTTAGTTTATTAGATTTGTATGAATTAAAGACTAATGATAAACTCTTTATGTTATCTTCACCACTAGTGTCATGTTCAATTCTATTAATTAATGAATCAATGAAATGCTTGTGTGTATTAATTACACTTTCTTGAATTTGATCCCAAGGCTTTGAAATCCAATTATATTTTTTTGGTTTTCCATCATAAATCTTCTTCTTTTTATTTTTGTGTAATGTAATTTTATAATTATAGTCTAAGTCTATTGAGCCATTAGAGAATTCTAAATTAACTAATGTTTGAGCAAATCTATCAGGTTTTTTAATCGAAGAAATAGAAGCATCAACAATAGTAATACTTTTATTTTTATTTCGTATAAGTGATATAAAATCAGTTTCACCTTTAAATTTATTATTTGTATTTTGATTTACGGTATAAATACTTATAGCTTCTCCCATAAAAAATCTACTTAAATCAAATAAATGAATTCCTACATCTAAGGTTAAATACTCTTTTAGATCGTATAAATATGTTTGATTGGTATATCCAACAGGATTTGCATGTCTAAAAGATATCTTGGCATAATGTGGTTTAGTTAATTTCTCTTTATTTATAATTTCTTTTAATTTTAATAGAGGACTTTGCCATCTAAAATTTTCATGAACCATAAGTGGAGTTTTGTTTTTTTTATATAAAGAAACAATTTTTTTCGCATTCGATAAATTTTCAGCAAATGGCTTTTGTATAGAAGTTGGAATTTTATATTTAGATAAAATTTTACCAATATCTAAGTGTGTCTCCATTGTTGTTACAACGTCAACAAAGTCAATTTTATGTTTTTTTAACATCAATTCTATAGATGAATAAGAATGCAAAATATTAAATTTAGATTTAAATTTATTAGCTTTTTTTATATCTAAATCACAAACACATATTATTTCTATATTTCTTAATTCTTTCCAAGCTAAAATATGATTTTCAGCAAAAAAACCACAACCAATTAATGCTCCTTTTAATTTTTTCATTTATGTTCTATAAATTTAATTTCTAACGGCTCAAACGCATATGGATTTGTATCTTTTTTAAAGTTAAAAAAAGAAAAATCATTGTTAAAAATATCAGTATAATTTTTTAAATTAAGCTTATATTGATGACTAAAATTTAAATCAGGAATATTAATTTCCTTTTTTTGTTTTGAAGAATTAACAAATAAATAATACTTTTTATCATTTAGTACAATTTTTAATCCATACACTTCATTAATTGAATTAAATTTAAAAATTTTTGAATTTGATAATGAAATAAGAAAATTATTTAAATGATACAATGGTCTTTTGGTATTATCTTTATTTAATATTCCATGATGGCCATAAATAGAATTAAAAGTAAAAAATTTTGACTCTTTATTTATTGACTGAATAAAAATTGCCAGTGTCCAAGTCAGTGAAAATAATTGATCATGTCTTGGATCGCTATCAGCCATTTCTAATCTTATCTTCTTTTTATTATCTACAAGACTTTCACCATAAGGATTGAAATACATTCCAATAGAAATTGGGCCAATATGTACATCTGAGCTATTAGAAAAATTTTTTAGAGTTTTAAGGATATAAGGTATAGTTTCAGGTGTATTCAACACACCAAAATCACTAGAATCATGCACAATTGGAGAGAAGGAAAAACTAACCAAGTCATAAAACATTTTTGGTCTCTTTCTATTTAATTCTGTAAAATTAGTGACCATTCCTGAAACAATTTGACTATCAGAAAACATCTTTTTCGCAATTTTATAGTATACATTTAATTCTGGAACTTTAGGCCATTCACCAGCAGGTTGAAAACTATTCAAATATATTTTTGGACAAATTAAAATTTTATCTAAGTTAATAGTATTTTCAGTGATAAAATTATGAATTTTAGTTAACTCTTTTTCAGGATCATTAATATGGTCAACCAAGGCTACAAGAAACACCTTGTTTTGAGATTTTGAAGCTAGACTTTTAAAATCTTCAGTAAAATCAATAAGATAGTAATAATAATCAAAAGTATTTATTAGATTATCATCAGGAAGAATTAGAGAATCAATTTTTATACCAATTTTAGGAAATTTGTAAGAAACAGTATCATCAATTTTTATGATATTCTTAGATGGAAATGATCTTTGTTTTTTATTTTCCACATCTATTTTAACAGTTTGAGAGAAATTACTCCCCTCCTTTTCAACGTACGGAAAAGGATCTAGTAAGGAACCACTATATATTTTGTAAGAAGCATCACCCCAGTTTCTTTGATCCTCCATTTCAAATAAAATACCCTCAAAATTAATATTAACCAACAAACTATCATCTAAAGTGTAAGCAAGGTTTTTAAATTTAAAGAATGGTTGGTCTGGCTTAATATATTCTGGAAATTTTTTTTCCTCTTTTACATTACCCTCTTTTGTTACAATGATGTTTGAACCAACATGATTTTGTAATGGAATTAATAAATTAAAACCTATTCTATTAGTCCAAAAATCAGTTAAAAATTCTCCTTCAGAAGATAGAGTGATAGAATTTTCAGAAAATAATATAGTATTTCTTGTTTTAAAAATTTCATTTATACCATATTCTAAATCGAATATATATTCTAAGGATGTATCAAAGTTCTCTTCATAATTTAGAATTTTAGGATCATAGTTATTCCAATTTTTGTCTCTTACCAAGAATGATATCATCTTTAAAATTTGAAAGTTTTGAAAAGTTATATTTCGAAAAAAAAGATTATCTTTTAATAATGTAAAATTATTATTTGATATTTTTATAAATTTTTCTTCTAATAATTTAGAGTTATACATATAATTTTGATACTGATTTATAATCATTATATTCTGATATTAAATCTGATTTATTTTTTTCATATTTTGTATTTTGGATTAAACTTAAAAAAATAAGTTCTCGTTGAGCAAAACTACCTCCAAGGTATTTAAATTGTGATTTAATTATATTTTCGTTTAATAATTCATTTGTTTTCATAGTGTGAATGATTGGCTTTAAGTAATTAATATAATTTTCTTTAAAAGAATTTTCTAAATAATTTTCTTCCATTCTCTCTTCAAGTTGCTGAAAATAATCTTTATCATTATAGTATAAGTAATAAAAAATAAGATGATAATCAATGAATGGAAGTATGTGTTGATTTTTAAAATATTCAGCATAATCTTTTAATTTATTCATTCTTTCTTTAACATCCACTCCCTTGTAATGAAGTCTTAATAAAAAAGAACAAGCATTACAAAAATCTAAATAAAAAATTTCTGAAGAAGAGAAATAATTATCAAATAGTTTTAAACTTTTCTCATATTCTTTATTGTAGAATAATATTAATGATTGGTGCCACCATATATGTCTTTTTATTGGCCCGTAAATTGACCAATTAATTTTATTAAAATTATCATTGTTGTTAATTGAGTCGTTATTCTCATTATCGTGTACATGCAAAAGGGCATGCCAACTCCACAAATCATTTGATGATTGTTTTAGTGAATTTAAGGCTAAAAGCTTAGCTTTATCAATAATATTATTTTCTTCAAAAGCATAGCTAGTCATCCCTAATAGTAAATTGTAATGTTGATCATTTTCAGACCACTTACTTAGTATTTCTTTATGTTTATTTAAAAATTTACCATCAATGCCTAAAAAAATATTATTAAAATGAAATAATCTGATAGCAAATATATCTTTGGGATTATCTTTTATAATTAATTCCAATTTATTTAATAAGTTTTTTAAATCATTTTTAATCCAGAGATTGACTATGTCTAAATATTGATGAAAATAATCATTTACTTGATCAGTAGAAATTGATTTTAATGTATCTTTAGCTAATGAAATTTTTTGTATATCTCTAGAGAAAAGCAATAAAACTATTTTTAATAATTTTGGAGCATTAAATTCTGGATTTTTTTTTATTAATTTATTTGTTTTATAAAAAGCATCTTTCTTAAAATAAATATATGAATCAATACATTCTTTAAAACTATTTATTTCATGATCTTTATTGCTATCTACCCATTTATAAAAATAATTATTTTGCATTAACTAATAATACACATAATCTAATCATGTTAAATATTTATATTACGAATTAATATTTAATCTCTTTCTTGTAATTTCTTTATTTAATTGAAGTTCCCTGTAAGAAATTAAAAGCACACCACAAAAAATTACAGAAGCACCTAACCAAGTATAAAAATCAGGTTTATCACTAAAGATAAAAAACCCAATTATTGATGAAACTACTAAACCTAAAAATGAATAAGGTTGAGTCATCGTTACATCAACTAATTTATATGCATGATTTAAGGCAATATGTAAGATCGTTCCTGACATAGCAGCACATAATATAAAAATAATTGTTTGTAAGCTTGGTTGATCCCAAAAATACATAACTAATGGAAATGAAAAGAGACTCATATAAACATACTGATGCGATAATATTGTTATAGCACTATCATCATTCGATACTTTTTTAGTTAAGATTATAACAACGGACCAAATTAACGATGAAATGAGTGCCATATATATTCCAATAGAAATATCTACAATACCGGGTCTCAAAATTATTAACATTCCTAAAAAACCCATTACTAATGCAATTGACCTATATAAATAGATTTTTTCCTTCAAAAATATCACAGCTAAGATTGTAACAATGATAGGAACTATAAAATGAATAGCTGTCATTTTCTCTAATGGCAGCATAGCTAAAGCTGCAAAACCGAGTAGCATTGCAGGTAAGTTTAGTGCTGACCGTAAAATATGAATTTTTAAATTTTTTGTACTAAATACTTCAAACTTTGTTTTTAGAATGTACGGGGTAATGATTAAAAAACCAAAGAAAAATCGTAAAAAACCAGTCGTAAATACATTTAATTCTTCTTGAGCTAATTTTATAAATGTACCCATTAACGTACCAAAAATAATTGATATAATAATTAAAAAAATTGCGAATTGATTATTGCTTAACAAATAATATTCCTAACTAAAAAATAATTAAAGTAATCATAACACAATTTTTCCTTATTTATATCTCTATTAAAACAAAATTAGATTATATTTTAAAAATTGTGGCACTTATCAAAAGAATAGTTCTTTTTTTCATAACATTAATTTTTATTATAATTCTCCTTGTAGGTGCCACAACTTCATTTTAAGATTAGAAAATGTTAAATTTACAAGATGAATTGATAATTTCTAATAATGGACAAGGAATGTATGAAATTACAAATAATGTTCATGATTGGATTGTAAAAAATAATATTAATAAAGGTCAGTTAAATTTATTTATACAACACACTTCTGCTTCATTAACAATAATGGAAAATGCTAGCCCTGATGTTTTGGAGGATATTAATTCTTTTTTTAAAAAAATAGTTCCTGAAGATTCTTCATTATATAAACACGGTTATGAAGGAGATGATGATATGCCTGCACACATAAAATCTATGCTTACCCAAACTTCATTAACAATTCCTATAAATAATAAAGAAATGCAATTAGGTATATGGCAAGGAATATATCTAATTGAACACAGGTACAGTAAATACAAAAGAAAAATAATTCTTAGTTATATAGGTGAGTAAATTATACTCTTACTTTATTTAAATTACTTTCATCTAAAATAATCTTTGATAAATTATTAGGTAAAAAAAATGAAGCGATTAAAGATAGTAGAGCAAACAAAGAACCAATTAAAAAAACTATTGAATGAGAATTAATCCAAACAAATCCTAAAAGTACTGGAATAAATACTGCAGCTATATGATTGATAGTAAATGAAACACCTGCAGTACTTGCAATATCTTTTGGATCAGCAATTTTTTGAAAATATGTATTAATTGCAATAGCTAATGCAAAAAACATATGATCAATAATATATAAACCTGCTGCAACATAAGCATTAGTCACGAATGCATAAGATGTAAAAACTATAATGAGTCCAATATATTCAAATATAAGACATTTTTTCTCACCAAATATATTTATTAACTTTCCAATACGTTCTGCAAAAAACCAATTAAAAATATAATTAACCAAAAATAGTAAAGTAACTTGCGATGCTGAATATCCAAATTTTTCTACCATTAAAAAAGCTGCAAAAACTACAAAAATTTGTCTTCTAGCACCTGATAAAAAAATTAAGATATAGTAAAGAGAATATTCTTTTTTTAGAATTATTTTTTTATGTTGTTTATTTTTGATTTCAAAAAAAGGAAAGGATATAAAAAGGTGTATGGAAATAAGAATACAAATTAATCCTGCAATTAAAAATATAAACTTATAATCTAAATTAAAGATTTCTAATAAACTCCAAATAATACAATACAAAAATAAAGACGTAATTGAGCTAATAGCTATTAATTTTCCTAGAACTGGTGGAGCTTCTTCTTTTGAAAGCCATTGTAAACTCAAAGAATTTTTGGCTGTTTCACAATAATGAAAGCCAGTACTCATAATAATTGTTGTAAAATACAAACCATAAACAGTTGGTAAGAAACCTGTAATTGCAACACCTAAACCAGTTAAGGCTAAAGAAAAAATAGCAAAATATTGTTCTTTAAAATAGAATAATAAAAAAATAATAGTAAATGCTAGGAAGCCAGGTATCTCTCTGATACTTTGAAGTATTCCAATTTCAACACCAGTAAAACTTGCTCTTTCAACTGAGAAATTATTTAATAAAACCATCCAAGTACTAAAAGCGATAGGCATGGCTATTGATGATAAAATTAGTAAAGTTATTGGATTTTTATTAATTAATAAATTTTTCATAATAATTTTATGCTATTAAAATATTATCACAAAGTTTTGATTTATAATTATTAATTTAGTGACCTCTATTAAATTGGTCACGAAATCTTGAGTCTTCTTTAATATATGGTCTAACCCCTATTTTTGTCTCTCTAATTATTATATAAATTCCACTTCCAACAATAATTAATGATCCTATAATTTCATAAATATCTGGAATATCAGCAAAAAATAAATAACCTAAAATTGCTCCAGAAATTAATTGCGTATATTGGATAGGAGCAAAAACACTAGACTCTAAAAATTTTGAGGCGATTGTTAAACAATTACCACCTATTCCACAAATAATACCGCAAAAAACAAGTATCATTAAATCATTATAAGATAATGCAATGTGACTATTAAAACAAAGTAATCCATTTAAAATAGTTGCAGATAAAAAAGCATAAAAAGTAAATGCAATCGATGATTGATTATTTGAATACTTTCTAACTAAAGTAATATTTATCGCCATTAGTAATGCAGAAAAAAATAAACCAAATAGACTTAATGAAAAATGAATAGTGCCAGGTCTACTAACTATTAATACGCCAATAAATCCAACTGTTACCGCTGACCATCTTCTAATACCAACTTTTTCATCTAAAAAAAAATGGGACATCATTGTTATCATTAATGGTGCGCTAAATAAAATTGGGTAAATTTCACTAAATGCATGCTTTCTAAATGAATAAACGACTAAAGCTCCTGAAATTAAACCAAATAATCCCCTGAGAAGCTGTATATGAATTATATCGTTTTTTAGTGAACTCCATTTGTTTAAAAAATAAAGAGTTAATAATGTTGGTATAAAACTAAAAAGACAAATATAAAAATTTATTTGAAAAACAGAATATTCATTAACTAAGTATTTTTTAATTATTGTATCTAAAATTACAAATATTGTGTAACCAATAAATCCTATACTAATTCCAGATAAAACATTCATATGATTTAATTAAATAGAAGTTAATTTTTAGATCTCTTATTTCAGATTCTAATAAATAAATATTAATTTTGTCTTATTGTTTCATTATAATGATTATTCAGATCAATAAGATATTGATAAGCTTCATGGTCAAAGTCATTTTTTGCTACTTGATCTGTTTTAAAATTATTGTACAGATCTTTTCCCCTTACACAAATAGCACTATCATTTTTACTTTTTAACTGTTTCATATCTGTTGAAATAAATTGAAAATTTAAACCTATTCTTCTGTCATTACTAGAATTGGGTTGAGATGCGTGTAATGTTAGACCATGATGAAAAGAAACTTCACCAGGTTCCAGTGGGCATGATACTGCATTATTTATATCAATATCTTTTACAGTTTGACCTCTGAGTAAAACATTATTTCTATCTTCAGTTGAATGATGTTCAAAAAAACCATTTTTATGAGAACCTGGTATCATTTGCATACACCCACTTTGATCATTAGCATTTGATAAAGCAAGCCATGCACTAACTTGTTTTTCATTATTATCAAAACCCCAATACGTAAGATCTTGATGCCAACTTACGTGTGTTTTTGTATTTGGTTCTTTTATTATAAAAGTTGCATTATATAATAATATATTTTTACCAATTATTTCTTCAACAAAATCAAGTAAAATTTTATTAGTAGCTATTTCATACACCCATTTCATTATTGTATAAGTTTTTACAATATAATGAAGTTTACCTAGTTTTTTTTCTGTATCTTCTAATTTGCTTCTAAAAAAATTTGCTTCTTTTGCGTTGTAAATTTTCAATGGTGAGAAATAACCATTCCGGTCATAAAAATCTTTCATTCTTTAAATATTATTAAAATTGGTTATTTATTCAATAAAAATTAACAATAAAAAAACCAACTAAACAAATAATTAATAGATCAAATATTAAAATAAATTCCATATGGTTGTGACACTAATACTTTATGGATAGAATACATTTACTCACTAAATATATATTGGTAGATTAGTGCCACATAACCTATGTACATATTAATTTAGGCATAAATTGAGTTAAAAAGAGGCAAATTTATGAAAAAAATCAGTTGGGTAACACATAAAGATTATGACATCCCACTACCTGAAAATCACAAATTTACAGCTAGTAAGTTTTCTGATTTGTATAATGAATTAAAAAATTCAGATTTTTATGATCGGGCAAATATTTTAAATCCTCATAAAGCAAGTGTTGATGAAGTTTCAATATGTCATGATTTAGATTACGTACTAAAAATAAAGAATGGCAGTTTATCAGATAAGGAAATAAGAAGATTGGGTTTTAAATGGACAGAAACACTTTCTAATCGTTCCTTTTTAGCTGTTAATGGAACACTATTAACATGCAAAGAAGCACTTAAGAATGGAATAGCTAATCATTTAGCTGGTGGCACACATCATAGTCATAGGGATTTTGGTTCTGGATATTGTGTTTTTAACGATATGGCTTATGCCTCATTACACTTGATAAGAGCGGACCTTGTAAAAAAAATATTAATTTTTGACACTGATGTACATCAAGGAGATGGAACAGCTTCAATACTTAAAGATAATGATAAAATTTTTACATGTTCAATTCATTGTAAAAACAATTTTCCTTTTAGAAAATCAATAAGTGACATGGATGTTGAATTAGATGATAATTTAGAAGATTATGAATATTTGAAAATATTACATCAAACTCTTAATAATTGTTTAAAAAAATTTAAACCCGATTTAGTAATTTTTGATACGGGAGTTGATATTCATGAAAATGATAAATTAGGAAATTTAAAAATAACAACAGAAGGATTACTAAAAAGAGATATTACAGTGTTAGAATTTTTTAAAAATAAATCAATTCCTATTGCGACAGTAATAGGTGGTGGATATTCAAATGATAAATTAGAATTAGCTAAAAGACATAGTTTAATTTTTAAAGCTACATCAATGATATTTAATTAATCACATTTAGAAATACCTACTTCTATAGATTTATCATTGTAGAGATATTCAAAACAAAATTTTTTAAAAAAATTAAAATGATTTTGGATAATTTTTAAATATTTTTTATTATGGTTAAAAAAAATATATTCAAATTTAATTTTTTCAATAACATTATTAGAGAATATTGGCATTGTAATTATTTCTCCATCATTAAATACTGATTTTAAATAAAAAGTGTCTGAATCATTATCTATTTTAGCAAACGAATTCTTTTTTATCAGAAAAAGAACATTTTCATTCCAATCTTTTTTTTGAAGATCGAAAAGAATGTTTAAGTCGTCAAGATTTATTAATTTACTTGAATCTAAGGCGTGAGTTTTTATTGATAAAAAAATTAAACAAAAAAAAAGGAATTTTTTCATAAAAACAAGTGTGATTTAAGTTATGATACTGATAGATACATTAATTATCTATTTATTTTCAAATATTTATGAAAACAAGAAATAAAGGCCTTATATTATCATTTATTGGAGTTTTAATACTTAGTCCTGATAGTTTATTAATTAGATTAGTAGATTTAGATGATTTTAGTTTAATATTCTATAGAAGCGCATTACCAATTATTACAATATTAATTTTTCTAATTTACACATACCAAAAATCTTTCCTTAATTCATTTTACCTAATTGGGGTGCCAGGGATAATCTATGCTATTCTTTATGCCATAACTCATATTTGCTTTGTATACTCAATTCAAAATACTGCTGTAGCTAATACATTAGTTCTCATAGCGTCAGCCCCCATCTTTGCTGCTTTATTTTCAGTATTTATACTTAAAGAAATACCAAGTTTTTTTACATGGATGGTAATTTTAATTTCAATGATTGCTATGATTATAATTGGAATAGGGAGTTTTACAACTACAGGACTATATGGAGATCTTATGGCTATAATTGTAGCAATGGGAATGGGTTTTAGTATGGTGCTTGTTAGATTGTTTAAAAATAAAGATTTGGTTCCAGCATGTTTATTGGGATGTTTTATATCAGCACTATATGCTCTTCCGTTTGGAATAAACTTCAATTTAAGTAATAATCAATTTATTATTCTTTTTATTATGTGTTTGATAATACTGCCAATACCATTTATGATTTTAACAATTTCTCCTAAATTTGCTCCTGCACACGAAGTTGCTCTAATATTTCTATTAGAAAGTGTGTTAGGTACTGCTTGGGTATGGTTTGTTATAAGTGAAACACCTCCTCTTAATACTATTTTAGGAGGTATCTTACTACTTGGATCTGTTACAATATATATTTATCAAACAACTAAAAATAACAATTAATTAAACTATTTTTTTTTTCTTTCTGTAAACGCACTCGCTAAAATTCCTGCAGGTAATGCGACTGCACCAATTCCAAATAATGCAGTGCACACTGCTGCTAATCTACCTAAAAAAGTGATTGGAGTGTAATCACCGTAACCAGTTGATAAAAGTGCAGCTGAACTAACCCATAGAGATCTTGGAATAGAGCCAAAAGCCTCAGGTTGTAAATCTCCTTCTACAACGTAAAGTAAAGTCGCTGATAACAGCATTAAACTTAATGTTATCAATAGTGAAAAAATTAATTCATGTCTTCTGTCGTATATTGCATGAAGTATGAAGTCTACAGACTCACTAAAACGTCCAAAACGTAGAATACTAAAAATTCTTATTGCTCTTAATAATCTTACTAAGAAACCTTCGTTAATTCCTATTAAAAATAATGGAATAAGAGCAATAGCATCAATTAAGGCAGGAATAGTAAAAATATATTTTATTTTTCCACTTAGTCCTTTAAATTTATCTATTTGATCAACAGCAATCAATCTGCAAATATATTCAATTAAGAATACTATACCAAAAATAATTTTTGCAGAGTCAAAGAGTTGAGAATATTGCTCATAAATCAGTTTTTCTGACTCAATAACAACAAAAACACAGTTCAGTATAATGAGAAAGAATATAATTTTTTCAATTAATGTAAAATCCTTCTCTTCAAGACCAAAATGTAAGTGTTCGAATAAATACTTTGAAAATGAATTCATTTTTATATAAATTCTTTATAGTAAAAATTACAAAATGAAAATTAACATTTTTTATCTACTTTCTAAAATTAGCATAATTTTAATTTCATTGTTATGTATCTTATCTATTCTACTATCTTACAATAATGAAGTTACTTTAAATACTTTATATATACTCATTTCTTTCTTTATTATTGGCTCAGTAATACAATTGAACAAGTTAAAGAAGTTTACTCGTGTATTATTTGCTATAATTATATTGCCAATTTTATCATATCTAATAGTAAATTTTTCTTATGGTTTAGTTATTCAAAAGGAATTTTTTTTTATTAATCAATTTATAAGCAACCTTATAGATAAAATCTTACTGATAACTTTATATTTTATTCCATCAATATTCATAATGATGTTTTATAAATATGAAGTATTGTCATTAAACGACAAATCAGGCACAACAATACCTGAGATAATAACATTTCTTTTTCAGTTCTTATTATTTGCAATACCATCATTTTTAGTTTTATCGTTTGTTTTTAATTTAGAACTTACAAGTATTCTTGCTGCAGGTGGTATAGTTTTTGCTGCCATTGCTCTTTCCCTGCAGTCAAGTTTATCAGATTTAATTAAAGGAATTTTTGTAAATATTGAAAGACCATTTGCAATAAACGACTGGATTACTGTTGATGATAAAACAGGTTATGTAGAAAATATTACCTGGAGAAGTACAAGGATAAGAACATTTCAGAATACTGAAGTAATCATTCCAAATGAAATTGTTGCAGATTCAATTTTAACTAATTGGAGCAAACAAGATAAAGAAAAAATGAGTGAAGGGTTCCACATTTTTAATAAATTATATTTTCACCCATCTCATGACCCAGAAAATATTTCAAAATTACTTTATAATGCTCTTAAAAAAGCAAAACCTGTTGATGGTAGAGAGCAATTAAATTTACAATGGGTTCGTTTTATTGGAGCTAATGAATTTGGATTGGAATTTGTTGTTGCTTTTGATTGCACAAAGAGAATTTTAAAAAATTCGATGCAAGATAGTGTTATGATGGAAATACATAAAACTTTAAGACATGCAGGAGTTCAAATGTCTGCTGGAAAACTTTATGGAAAACTTGAAGAAGATACAGGACTGCATGCTCTTGACACACATAGAAGTCGAGAGGATTTTGAAAAAAGGAAGGTTAGTGAATTTAATCCTTATAATGAGTCAGTAAAAAATAAGGTCCTACTTCAAAAAATTCCTATTTTTATGTCTTTAAATTCTGAAGATTTAGATGAAATTGCTGAAAATGCAGCGAGACTTCATTTTGAAAAAGATGATTACATTATTAAACAAAATGATTCTGGAGATTCTCTTTACGTTATAAATGACGGAGTAGTATCAGTTTACTTAGATAATGAAAATAAAGATAAAGTATTTTTAGCCAAACTTGGTGTTGGTGACTTTGTTGGTGAAGGAAGTCTTCTTACCGGTGAACCTAGATCTGCTAATGTTATAGCTGAAACTCCTTGTATAGTAATAAAAGTTAGCAAAGATATAATAAAAGATATATTTTCTAAAAATCCTAATGTGTATGATTATGTTGCAAATATTTTAGCTCAAAGAAAGTTAAAACTTGATAAGAAAAAAAATGAAAGTCAATTAACTAAAGATGAAAATAAAAATCTTGTTAATGATATTAAGAATGCAATAATAAATTTTTTAAAATAGAATAAATCCCCTACTCTTCGTCAATTTCTTTACTAAAATCTTCTTGTAGTTTTTTTAATTCTTTCATTGCAGCATTCATATCAGAACTATCAAATATTTGAATATCTACGTGGTTCCCTCTTTTCGAATATAATTTTTTTGTTTTACTATTACTTTTATTCTTAAAACTAATTACCTTGTGAGTTTTAACAGGTCTTACAAAACCTTTAGGTGTTATTTCTTTGTACTCTTCACAATTAATTTGATTTTTAACTAAATTATACGTTGTATCAGAAATAATAATTTCATTTTCAGGAGCAATGGATTGTAATCTAGACGCTAGATTTACAGAGGAACCTATAGCTGTATAATCACTCATTACACTAGATCCAAAATCACCAACATTCGCAAAACCTGAAGAAATGCCATACCTGACCTTCAATCCATCTTTAACACCCTGTCTAATCCAGAAAGATTGCAGTTCATTAACTCGTTCTTTCATTTCCAAAGCCATGTTTATACAATTAATGGCATCATTCTCATCTCCTAGTGTTTCAGGAGCGCCATGAAAAGAAAGTATTGCATCACCTATAAATTTATCAATCGTCGCATTTGAATTTATTGCAATTAAACTCATTTCACTAAGATAATTATTTAAGATAAGAGCAAGTTTTTCTGCTTCTAATGAATCAGATAAATCAGTGAAATTTACTATATCAGAGAAAAATATTGTTAAATTTTTCCTGACATAACTCTCTTTTGTTTTTTTTGCTGACTCTTCCTCATCAAAAATAGACTTATATACTTGTGGTGAAAGATATTTTGATAACCTATTAGCAATATTTTCTAATCTTTTATTTTTTTCCTCAATCAACTCTCTATCTTTTAATTTTTGATCAAGTAATTCTTCTTTTTCCCTTCGTAGATTATACTCATCTGTTCTATCAACAAATTGTCCTTGAATACCATTTAGAAAAGGAAAATCTTTGTTTTCAGTATATGCAGATAGTAAGGAATAAACCTTAATTTCATTATCAATTTTTATTTCTATTTTAGGGATAATAACAAAACCATTTTTTTCTAATTTTTGTTTAAAATTTTTAATATATTCATCTGCAACTCCAAGTTGTTCTAGAATACTAGTAAAGGGAATATTATTGACTGTTTTAAGAATTGGAAAAAATTTTTTAAAATTTTTATTTACTCGCAGAACTTCTAAATTTCGATTGGCAAAATAAGCAGCTGTGACAGCATTAGAGAAATTAAAAAAACTTAAATCTATGACAGTTTTTTCATCGAAAAACTTATCCAGTTTCATTTATAATTTTATTATGGGTGATGTTTAGTAATTCCGCTAATATAATCCATGATTGCTATAACTAAGCCTGATAAAATAAATACAGCATGAATGAATATCATTAAGTATATTTCTTCTGATGTTTTCGAACCTACATCAATAAAAGCTTCTAGCAAGCCAATACTTGAAATAGCTACTATTGAGGCAATAAGCTTTAATTTTAAACCTGAAAAATCAAGCTTACCCATCCACTCTGGTTTATCTTCAGATTGATTTGCGATATCTATTTTAGACACGAAATTCTCGTATCCGGCAAAAATTACCATTAAAACTAAATTTCCAACAAGAGCTAAGTCAACAATATGCAACACAAATACAAGAAGTTCATTTAAGGTTAATTCACTTAAGTGTGTAATTTCATAAATGAATAATGCAATAACTTTGTATGTAATAACTAGTAGAGTAAGACATAGCGCAACGTAAACAGGAGCTAAAGCCCATCTGCTTGAAAACATTGCTCTTTCAAGAAGTCCTTCAAACAATCTACGCATTCAATATAAGTAATTTTTAAATAATATTTGTCAATTAAATTTTACTACTTACCCCATTTATACGTAAGTAAATCGTATCTTTTAGCAAAATTTAATAATAAATTTTTTGTATCTTGATCTAAAGGTTTAATTGGATCCCTGCAGAAATCTGATTTAATTACCCCGCCTTCTTTCATTACTGTTTTTGTAGCTCTGAAACCACATTGTCTATTTTCAAAATTTATTAAAGGCAGAATATTATTATAAATTTCTTCAGATTTATCTTTTTCATTATTCCAAAAATGATCAATTACTGGAGCTATTTTTTCTGGAAGCAATGCTGAACTCATACTTCCAGAAATTCCAGCTTCTAAGTCAGCATATAAAGTAATACTTTCTTCACCATCAAAAGGTGCATCTAATCTAGAACTGCAATTTTTAATCAGAGCTCTTATTTTTGATGCTGCGTTAGCACTTTCAATTTTAAAACATGTTAGTTGTTCAATTTCATTGATCATTTTTGTAAGAAGAGGTACTGAAAGTTCAATTCCAGATAATGGTGCGTCTTGTATCATTATGGGTATCCCAACCTTAGAAATTTCATTAAATTGTTCAAAAATTTGATCTGCATTGCCTTTAAGTAATGCACCGTGATAAGGCGGCATCATCATAATAATATCAGCTCCAAGTGATTTTGCTAACTCTGCTCTTGGACGCACAATATTTGTTGCAAAGTGACTAACTGTAACAATAGTCTTTACTCTTCCATCAATTTTTTTCATGCAAAGTTTTGTTAATTTTTCCCTTTCATCATCTGAAAGTAAAAATTGTTCGGAATAATTAGCAAGAATACATATGCCTTGAACTTTTTGATCAACAATACAATCCAAAACTCTTTCCATACCTTCATAATCTACTTCACCATTATCGTGAAAGGGTGTTGGGGCTACAGGCCACATTCCATAATATTTATATTTAGTACTCATATAATTTTTAATTAAATATTAATTTCCATTAATAACAATATTTTTAGTATTTTTAAAATCTTTGCTTCTTTCATTATAAGTTATAAGCAATACTGATGAAAATACAACTATCCCCCCAATCCATGTCCATAGATCTGGAGTTTCATTAAAGACAAAAAAACCAAAAGCAGAACCAAATATTAATCCACTAAACCATACTGGTTGCGTTACTGATAACTCAGCATATTTATATGACAAAGCTAAAGATAGATGGAGAATTGTACCTGATATCGCACCTATAAAAACAAAAATTAAAGATTGTAATGAAGGCATTTGCCAAAAATATATAGCAAGAGGTAAAGCAAAAAATGTCATAAGAGTATATTGATATGTAACCATTGTTATAGGAGAATCATCTTTAGAAACAAATTTAGATACGATAATAATTAAAGACCAAAAAGTTAATGAAATTAGAATCATAATTGTTCCAATATTAAAATCTACAATTCCGGGTCTAACAATAATAAGCATTCCTATGAAACCAATCACTAATGCCAAAATACGATACATATAAACTTTCTCTCTAAAAATTATAAAACTAAGTAAAACAACAATTATAGGACTCAAGAAATGTAGGGCTTTAAATTGTTCAAAGGGAACATATACTAGAGCACCAAATCCAAGTATCATCATTGGAAGATTAAACAATCCACGAATAAAATAAAATTTAAAATTTTTTGTTTTATATGGAATGAATTTTTTTTTAATTAAATATGGAAAAATTATTATAAGACCAAAAAAGAATCGTAGAAAACCGATTGTATAAACATTAGAATCATATTGCGCACTTCTAATTAATGACTCCATTAAAACTGCAAAAAAAGATCCTGACACAGTTAATAAAATTGCTTTTATATTATTATTCATTAGCTATTTAGGTTTAATTGAATTGATTTCTTTGCAATATCTTTTTTAAGATAGTTTTCTCTGTAAGTAATAATCAATATGGATGAAAAAATAATTAATCCACCAATTATTGTCCAAATATCAGGAATTTCATCAAAAATAAAGAAACCAAAAAAAGATGCTATTAAAAGACGTGAAAAATTAACAGGTTGTAAAACAGATAGCTCAGTAAGCTTGTAAGCTGTATTTATACATAGATGTACTATAGTGCCAGCAATTCCAGCAAAGATTAGATAAATTATTGTTTGCGAAGATGGAGTATCCCAAAAATATAATGCGATAGGAAATGATAATATTGTAACAAAAGTGTATTGATATGATAAAATTGTAAAAGCACTATCTTCCTTTGCAGCAAATTTAGTTATTATTACTACAACTGACCAAATTAGACAGGCACATAAAACCATGTATGCACCGACATTAATGCTAACAAATCCAGGTCTTAAAATTACAAACACTCCAATCAAGCCAATAAATAACGCGCTAATACGTATTAAATAAATTTTCTCTTTTAAAAAAATTACACTCAATATTACTACAATTATTGGAGTAACAAACGAAATAGCTTTGATTTGTTCTAAAGGTATAAATTGCAACGCAGAAAAACTGAGAAGCATCATTGGAATATTTAAAATACCTCTTGTTAAATGAATTTTAAAATTTGGTGTTTTATAATTTTGAAATTTACTATAAAAAATGAAAGGTAGTATTAAAATCAACCCAAAAAAAAATCTTAAAAAACCAGAAGTAAATACATTAATATCTTCCAAAGAAATTTTTAAAAAAACATTCATTACTACACCAGAAAAAGAAGCAATTAGTGCTAAGACGATAGCCTTAACATTATCTGTCATAACTTAAACAAATGGAATATCGCAAATTTCTCCGACATATTTCTTAGAATCAATCAGTATGTCGAAATTACCTTTATTAGTAAAGTATGGTTTTTTTATCATTGCTATGCCAATTACTTTATTGAAAGTTGGTGAAAAAACTGCTGATCTAATTTCACCAATGATTTTATCATCTATAGTTAAATTAATAGCTGATCTTAAGTTTATTTTATCTAGATTAATTTTAACACCCATTAATTTTTTTTCTATCCCACTGTTTTTGATTTTAATTAAATTATCTTTTCCAAGAAATTCTATATTTGTGTCTAAATTTACAAATTTCTCTAAACCACACTCTAAAGGATTATCATTTATATCCATATCATTTCCGTAAGAAAGTAAAGCACCTTCAATTCTTTCAATTAGATGAGGGCATCCTGGCTTAACATTAAACTCTTTACCTTGTTCAAATAATAAATCGTATAATTCTAATCCAGATTTAGAATTTTCTACATATATTTCTACACCGCCCTGCTTTGACCATCCAGATCTAGCAATCAAATGTTGAGTAGATTGAAAATTAAAATATTTAAAATTATAAAATTTTAAATCTAAAATCTCTTTACCAAATATTTTTTCCAATAAATTAAAAGCCTTAGGTCCTTGAACTGCCATAATATTTACATCAGGTTCAGAAATTGAAACTTCTAATTTTTTTCCTATAGCTAGACCTTTAGCAAATAACATAACATCAGAGTCAGCAATTGAAATCCACCATTTTTCATCGCTAAATTTTAGTACAACTGGATCATTTATCATGCCTCCATTTTCATCAATAATTGGACAATAATAACATTTACCATCTTTGGCATTACTTAAATCTCTACATGTCATTAACTGAACTAATTGATACGCGTCCTTACCTTTAATTTCTATTTGCCTTTCAGCTGCAACATCCCAGACCTGAACATGATTTTTTAAATGCTCATAGGTTTCTTCAAGGCTTCCTTCAAAACCGGCTGGAAGAAGCATATGATTGTATATAGTATAAGAAGTGACTCCCTGATTTTCAATTCGAGAGGAATATATAGTACTTCTTAATCTTCTTGATTTAGCAATATATTGATTAGACATGAAATTCTCGTATAGATATTTGTTAGAGTTTAGTCTACATTTAATTAAGTTAAATCTCTTTAATGATTCAAATAAAATAATGATGGGCAAAGTAAAAAGTAAATACTACTAGTATAATTGCTATCCAAATAGACAAGTTTGTAAAAAAAGTTTTTAAACTACTATTAGAACTTAAAAAAGAAGGAAGTACTAACAAAAGAACTCCAATCATGTATATAATTGGAACTAATTTATCCATTTAGTATTTTTCTTTATCAATTAATTCACTAACAAGAAAGTTGCCAAATCCTTTTTTTGAAGCTTCTTTATAAAATGACTTTGCCAATTTAGATAGTTTATTTGCATTTGGTAAATCAGAAACAAGATCATTTATATAATTTAAATCTTTATAAGTGTTATCTACTGAAAACACATATCCTTTATAATTACCCTTAATAGCTTTATTAGCAATTCTATCCAAAGCTCCAGAATTTCCAGAACCCAATCTAGCTACATCACAGAGAAGTTTTATGTTGATACCTAGTTTTTTAGCAGATTTAAAAAATTCGATAACTGAAGTAGTAGTCATTAATGATAAAAAATTAGACAATAATTTTGCCGAAGATGCTTTTGACACATCACCAAAATTAAAAACTGACTTACAAAAAGAATTAAGATATTTTTTACATTTTGGAAAATCATTTTTCTTACCACCATAAATTCCACCTAATATACCCTGCTCACTTTGAACAGGACCACCCATTACTCCACAAAAATTATAACTGATTTTTTTTGATTGAAAAATTTTATTCATTTTTAAGGTACCATTCTTATCATGTGTTGTTAAATCAATTAGAAGTGTATTACTATTAAGGTAATTTTTGATTTTATTTGCTACATTTATTGCAATAGGCGTATTAGTTACGCACATCATCAAACAATCAATTTTGATATTTTTTATTTCACTATAATTTTTTAATTCTTTTGCTCCAATTTTTATTAATTTATTAACAGGTTTTCTATTCTTATGAGCAAAAATATATACATTATGTTTTTTTAATAAATTTTTAGCCATACCATAACCCATATAGCCAACACCTATAAATCCTACATTACTCATAATAATAACTATAGTGAAAAAATTATTATTTGAAAGTTAATTATCAAATTTAATTATTTCTAGATGAAATAAAAGAAACTACTAAAACAATAATCAAAAGAGGAACACATAAAAGATTTATAACCGTCCAATTTGAAAAATATAATAGGAAACCAGCAGATAATGATCCTATGCCTTGAGTAGAAAAAACAATAAAATCATTTAAACCTTGTGCAGTAAATTTATCCTTTTCCTTATAAGAAACAACTAACAAACTCGAACCTGAAACAAATAAAAAATTCCAGCCAATACCAAGTAGAATTAGACCTAGCATATAAGAATAATAAAATTCAAAAAATGTATTAGTTAAAATACTTAAAAATAAAATAACTACTCCTGCATATATAATATTCGTATTTCCAAACCTTTTAATTAAATCTCCAGAAAACAAAGATGGTAAAAACATTCCTATAACATGAAGTTGAATTACAATACTGGTTTCAAATAAAGTAAATTTGTTAACAAGATGCATATGTAAAGGAGTAGCTGTCATAATTATAGCCATTGTAAAATAACCAAGACCAGCACTTACAATTGATTGTATAATTTTAATATTTTTTAAAAGCTTGAAAATAGTTTCGATTTGAAATTTACTTTGATTATTAGAAGTTTTTGTTTCCTCATAAAAAAGAAGAACGAAGAAAGGAATTATTGCTGTAAACGATAAGAAAATATAACTACCAAGAAATAAATTATTTGGAAAAAAATCTTTAAAATATTCAGCAAAATTTGATGAAAGTAATGCAGAGACTATACCTAATAATAAAATAATTGAAATAGATCTTGGAATAAATTCTTTTGTAACTGACTCAGATGCAGCAAATCTATACTGATGAATAAAAGCTTGGGAGCTCCCTATTAAAAAATTACCTAATGCAAAAACATAAAAATTTTCTAAAAAAATTGCAATTGAACAAAAAATTAGTGCTAGACAACTGAGTAAAGATGAAAATAAAAATCCCTTCTGTCTTCCCCAAATACTCATAAATCTTGATGCAATAGGTGCACCTACTGCTATGCCTATAATCATTAATGTCATTGGAACTGTTGCTAATGAATCTTTCATCATTATCTGGGATGTAATAATTCCACCTAATAAAACTACAGCCATAGGTGGAAAAGTAGCAATTGTAGAAGAAATACAAATTACAATAAAATTTTTATTATACATTAAACAAATTAATTTCTAATTGGTTATATTAATTTGATCACATGTCACTCTTTGATTTGCAATAAAAGTTAATAAAATTATTAAGTAGACAATATTTGCTATTAAGATAAAAATAATTATGGTTTCAAGTCATGATTTCGTAGATGATAAAAGAAATAAAAATATTAAAATTTATATCAACGGAAAATTTTATAAAAGAAAAGATGCCAAAATATCAGTTTTTGATTCCTCAACAATGCTTGGGGATGGTATCTGGGATTCGTTAAGATATCATAATAATAATTTCATTTTTCTAAAAGAACATCTAGATAGGTTATATAAAGATGCAAAGCTTATTGACTTAAAAATACATTTGACACGTAAAAAACTTTCAGAAGCACTTATAAAAACTATTAAAATAAATAAAATGAAAACAGATGTTCATTTAAGAATAATTGTTTCTAGAGGTATTAAATCAACACCCTATCAATCACCTAAAGTTACAATATCCAAACCAACCATAATAATAATCCCTGAATATAAAAAACCAGAT
>CACHSZ010000007.1 GCA_902582755.1 uncultured Alphaproteobacteria bacterium
AAATATTTGATAATATTTTTTACAGTTATTTTTACGGCTTTAGGCTACTTTTATAATTATGATAAGGCAGGTAAATTAGAAATGACATTACCTATTAATGAAATTTCAAAAAGTCAACAAAGTAAGCTTTCTAGTATAAATCTTTTAGACTTAGATTATAGGGCATCATTTAATTATGAAGTAGGCGTTCTTGAAAAGCCGATCTATTCTGTCAAAGAGAATATACTTAATTTGACTTCATCTCATTTAATTGAAGAGTTTTACAAAGAATTTTATAATTTCAATATTCTTCGTGCTTCTATTAAAGAAAATAATAATTCAATTTCTGAGGAAGATATTATTTTAAAATTAAATAAATATAAATTAATTAGAGAAATCGAAGGTGGTAATAGAAAAAGTTATTATTTTACTGTATATACAGATGAACAAAACTACAATTATGATAAAAATTTTCTTATTAATTTAATTAAAGATCTTAATACTCAAGTAAAGTTAAATATTATTGATGAAATAAATAATTTTAAAAACTCAATTTCGTTTACAGAATCAATAAGAAAAAATCTCTTGTTATTAGAAATTAAGGAAAATATAAAAAATCATAAAATTAATATTAAATCTAAACTACAGGAATTTATTTATCTTGTTTATCTTAGAAATAATCTTAATATTGATGTTAACAATGAATTGATAGCATTACTAAAAGATAAAAATTTAAGTATATTTATTAATTATCTTAATGAAATTTACTTAAATAAAAAAAATTTGACAAATATTGATATTAATAAAATTTATAACAATAGCATTATTGAAGATAATTTAATTCAAACAACAGAATTATCAAATTTGAGATCTGAACTAAACTATTTAAATAACTATAATTTTATTGAAATAGTTGATAAATCAATTGAAAATTCCGGATTGTCTACAGATAGTTTTAACACGATACAATATGATTTATCTCTAATTGAAATAAGAGATACTAAATCAATACTTGAAAATTATTATGTATTTTCATTATTTGGTTTTTGTATTTCTTCAATAATATTGTTGATTTTATCTGGGTATAGAAGAAATCGAGAGTTAGTACTCAAAAACAAATAGAAGCCTAATGGTAGATAATACACAGAATTTAACCAACTTCCAAAAAAGTTTCCAGAAGGAGCAATAGGCCATAAAGTTATAAAAAAAGATATCAGTAACAATGCTAATCTTGGATCCATGAAATTCTTTTTTTTAAAATTAACATAAATAAATTGCTTAAATAGTTGATACGAAATTATTAAAAAAATAATTAAAACAGGTACAGCTCCAATTAAACCTGTTTCTGCTAACAGTTGCACATAAGTATGATGTGGATGGGTGCTACATGCACATCCTGTTACATCACATTGTTTACTTGGATTAATAAAAAAAATATCATATTTTTCTGCCTTACATAATTTTCTAAACATTTTTGGACCTTGTCCAAGTAATGGAGAATCTAAAAATATAAGATATGCACTGTCATAATGGAGTTGGTGTGCTGGAGAAAAAGCAACAAATTTATTATTAAATTCTTCGGGTTCATAATTTTCACTATTAATAACCCCGGATTGTTGAAGAGTAAAATCAATCATTCTCTCTTTAATTGAATTGTTACTAATTGAAATAACAAAAATAGCTAATAAACTGATTCCAAAAGTAATAATTCTTAGTAATCTGAAGTAGGGTACAGTTAATATAATACCTACTGTAATTAAAAGTAAAAAAAGAAAAGCTGTTCTTTCACCCGTCAAATAAATTAAAATATCAATGACGATTAAAAGAAAACAGAAAAAAATAAAAATAATTTTTTTGATATTATCTTTATTTAAAAAAAGGATTAAAAAAAAACATAATGGTAGTAGTCTAGATAAGTATGATCCTAGAATTAACTCATCTCTAAAAAAACTACTTATTCTTATTGGATCATATTTTTCCCAACCAAAAATGTTATAGCCAAATATATATTGAAAGTAACCATCTATTACTAATACTATAAAACAAATCCACAAAGAATAACCAAACCAATTAATTAATTTTGATTTTTTTCCTAAAAAATACGCTAATCCAATTGCAAATAATAAAAACCGTACATAAAATAATGATGAGCCTAATGAGAATAAAGGATTAGTACTAATTAATGAATTAATTATTAAGTAAATTGAAAAAATTATTATAAAAATTGATATTTTGTTCAAAAAAATTTTTTTAACTGATTTTGAAAACGGAAATAAAATTAATGTATAGATTGCAATGATAGATGTAATCATATTAACAAATAAGGGCCCAACGATTAATGCTACAGGAAAAGCTAATATTAATAATATCATAGAATTTTCAAGATATTTAGAAAATGAAATATTCATCTAAATTTCCAAATAAAAAAAGAATATGTAAATAATGAAAGTAATAAAGCTAAATTTACATTTAAATTAAGACCGACATAAGCTAGAAAAATATATGTAATTACTAGATAAAAAATCCACTCACTTTTTTTTCTTTTAAGAAAAACAATATGATGAAAATGATTTAAATCACCAATAAATGGATTTTTTTTCTTATATATTCTTTCAACAAATAATCTAGTCATATCAATTGCAGGTAAAAAACATAACAAGACTATTACTTCAGAGCTAAAATCTTTTGGGTTATATGAATGAGTTCTAATTAACAAAAATGAAATTATAAAACTTATTGCAGAAGAACCATTATTTCCTAAAAAAATATTGTTATTTATATTTTGTATAAATACTATTATTAAAGCAAATAAAAATACAAAACTAAATATTTCTGGATTCATTATTGATATTACAGCAGTTATTAAAATTGAGTAACTCAATAAGGATCCATTAATACCATCAAGCATATTAAGAGAATTCTGTAAAAATATAAAACAAAAAATTGTAAAAAAAATTGCAAAATAATTTAAAGAAAAAAAGTTATTAATATTTTCAATATAAAAAATTTCAATTATAAAATCACTATTTAGTATTAAAAAAAAATAAGTTGATAAAGCAAATAGTAAAATTCTTATTATTGGTTTAATATTTAAATAATCATCAATTAATCCAACAATAAAAAAAGATAATACAAATATAAATATACTAGTATTGAAATAGTCAAAATTATAAAATTGATTTAAAATGAGATACAATAAAAGAAATAAAATTATTATAAATCCTCCATTTTTTGGAGTAGATTTTTTATGAATTTTAAGAGAATTATCCTCTGGTTTATCTAATATTTTAATCAAATTCCCAAAGTAAAATGGTTTAATTAAGATAAATATTAAACTGGAAGCAATGATTACAAATAGAGCTGTATTTGCAAAAATATATGAATCCATAGTAAGTTAATATAGTAGAATATATAATAAACAATTATGAATAATTTTACACTCATTATTCCAATTTATAATGAAGAAAAAAACATTTATACTTTATACGAAGAAATAATAAATTCTGAGGCTAAAAAATATATAAGTAAGATTATATTTGTTGATGATGCCAGTGAAGATAAAAGTTTAAAAGTATTAAATGAAATATCTAAAAATAATCAATTAGTTAAAATAATCAAAAATGAGCAAAATTTAGGACAAAGCAGGAGTATATTTTCAGCAATTCTTGAGGCAAATACCAAATATGTCTTAACAATTGATGGAGATGGTCAAAATGATCCCAAGGATATATCTAAACTAATAAATTGTTATTTAAATAATCGATCTTACAATCTTATAGCTGGTATAAGGCACAACAGAAAAGATAATTTTATAAAAAAAATTACCTCTAAAATAGCTAATTTGATAAGAAAATTTTATTTAAATGATGATTGTATTGATACTGGCTGTGCATTAAAGTTATTCGAGAGAGATGTTATTATTAATTTCCCCTTTTTTAATGGTATACATAGATTTTTACCTGCAATATATAAAGGGTTGAACAAAAATTGTTGTTTTATAAATGTTAATCATAGATACAGAAAATTTGGAAAATCAAAATATGGAACTGTTTCTAGACTAGTTTTCGGAATTAGAGATATGATCAAAGTTAAAAAATTAATTAAAAATAATAAATAAATTATGTTTAATTATTTTTTAAATTTAACTTTATATGAGCTAATTTTTTTAATTATAGGTTTCCTAGGTCAAGGATTGTTTGCCTCAAGATTTATTGTTCAATGGATTTATTCAGAGAAAGAGGGAAAAAGTACCATACCAGTTGTGTTTTGGTACTTAAGTATAATGGGTGGTATTGGTCTTTTAATTTATGCTATTTCAAGAAAAGATCCTGTGATAATATTAGGTCAATCATTTGGAATATTTATATATTTAAGAAATTTAATTTTGATTTATAGGAATACTGATGAAAAAAATTGATAATTACACAGATGGAAAAATTGTAAAAGGTAGCTCATCAAACTATATTCCTGTTCATAACCCTGCCACAGGTGAAATTATTTCTGAAGTAATACAATCTGATACCAAAGATTTTGAAAATACAGTTACTTCTTCAGTGAAAGCTTTTGAAAATTGGTCGCAAGTTACACCATTAAAAAGATCAAGAATTATTTCAAAATATAAAGAATTAATTGAAAAAGATATAGAGAGCTTAGCTAAATTAGTTTCATTGGAACATGGAAAAACACTAGATGACGCAAAAGGGTCGGTGACTAGAGGTTTAGAGGTTGTTGAATTTGCTTGTGGTATTCCTCACTTATTAAAGGGTGAATTTTCTCAAAACGTAGGTACTGACATTGATTCCTGGTCAGTAAGACAACCTTTAGGTGTAACTGCTGGAATTACACCTTTTAATTTTCCCGCAATGGTTCCTATGTGGATGTATCCTATATCAATTGCATGTGGAAACTCATTTATACTAAAACCTTCTGAGAAAGATCCTTCATGTAGTTTAAGATTAGCTGAGTTATTTTCTGAAGCCGGTCTTCCTGATGGTGTTTTCAATGTTCTTAATGGTGATAAAAATTCAGTTAATTTGATACTATCCGACAAAAGAATACATTCAATAAGTTTTGTTGGCTCAACTCCAGTAGCAAAATATATTTATGAAACTGCTGCAAAAAATGGAAAAAGAGTTCAGGCATTAGGAGGGGCTAAAAATCATCTAGTTGTTATGCCTGATGCTAACTTAGATCAAGCTGTTGATGGAATCATGGGAGCTGCCTATGGATCTGCAGGTGAAAGATGTATGGCAGTTTCTGTTGCTGTCGCTGTTGGTGAAATTGCCGATAAAATGATAGAAAATATAAGTAACAAGGCAGAAAGTCTTAAAGTAGCACCATGGACTGACTCATCTGCACAAATGGGACCTGTAATATCAAAAGAACATAAAGAAAAAATAGAAAACTATATTGACTTGGGAGTAAAAGAAGGTGCTAAGCTAGTTCTTGATGGTAGAAATTTAAAAATTCAAGGATATGAAAATGGTTATTTTGTTGGCCCAACATTATTTGATAAAGTTACTAAGGGTATGAAAATTTATAAAGAAGAAATTTTTGGGCCAGTTTTATCTGTAGTAAGAGCTAATAATTATGATGAGGCATTAAAATTAGTTAACGATCATGCATTTGGTAATGGAACTAGTATTTATACTTCTGATGGAGAACTATCGAGACATTTTACAACCAATTGTAAAATTGGAATGGTAGGTGTTAATGTGCCTATTCCTGTTCCTATGGCTTTTCATAGCTTTGGAGGTTGGAAACAATCTTTATTTGGTGATCATTCTATGCATGGAGTAGAAGGTGTTAGATTTTTTACAAAGTTAAAAACTGTTACTTCAAGATGGCCTAAAAGCATAGCAAAAGGTCCAGAATTTAAGATGCCTACAAACTAGTTAATGAAAATTTTAGTTACTGGAGCTGCTGGTTTTATTGGTTATCATTTAATAAAGAAAATTTTAAATAAAAATAAAAAAGTTATTGGAATAGATAATATCAATAGCTACTACGATACAAATTTAAAAAAAGATAGAATTAATAATTTAAAAAAATATAAAAATTTTTCTTTTTTTAAAATTGATTTGTCTAATTACAAAAAACTAAATGATATTGTAAAAAAAAATAAAATTAATATTATAATACATTTAGCAGCTCAAGCAGGAGTAAGATATTCAATAAAATATCCTCGAACTTACTTCAAAAGTAATCTAGAGGGTTTTTTCAACATACTTGAAATATCTAAAGATAATAAAGTCAAACATCTCATTTATGCTTCTACAAGTTCTGTCTATGGAGATTCAAAAAAATTTCCATTAAATGAAAATGATAGAACAGATCAACCTCTATCATTTTATGCTGCTACAAAAAAATCAAATGAAGTTATGGCTCATTCGTATTCACATATTTATAAACTACCTTGTACAGGAGTAAGGTTTTTTACAGTTTATGGACCTTTTGGACGTCCTGATATGGCATTATTTAAATTTACAAAAAATATTATAAATAATCATTCAATAGAATTGTTTAATAATGGGAAACATTTAAGAGATTTCACATATGTTGATGATATAGTCGATGGCATTTATTCATTAATTAACAAACAGTCAAAAAAAACCATACCCTATGAAATTTTCAATATTGGGAATGGAACACCTAAAAAACTATTAGATTATTTAAAATATATTGAAAAAAGTCTGAATAAAAAATCTAAAACTAAAAGATTACCATTACAAGTTGGGGATGTTGTAAAAACTCATTCTAATATAAATAAATTAAGAAAATATACTGGTTATAGACCTAAAACTAATATTAAAATTGGAATAGAGAAATTTATTGAGTGGTATAAAGATTATTACAAAATAAATTAAATTTTTTCTAAGGCTTTAAGTACGTTTTCAGTATCATTATAATTGTTATAATGTGTCATACTTAATCTTACTACACCATCTTCAGTATCAATACCTAAATACTCTAAGCACCTCCATGCATAAAAATTATCATTTCTAGTAGCAATTTTATATTTATGTAATGTATTTGATATTTCTTTAGATGTTTTTTTATTTGAATAAAATGATATTGTTGGAGCTCTATCTTTATTTTCAATCTTATTTTTACCAATTAAATTCAAATCCTTTCTTTCATATAAATATTTTAAGATTGGATTAGCAATATTTTCTTCATGTAAGGATATAAGATTATTAATTTTATTGATCTTCTCTAAAGTACTTAAATTTCTGTTTTTAAAATGATGATTATATAAATTTTCGAAATATTCATATATTCCAATTAATGAAACTAATTCTTCATGATTTGGACCGCCAGGATTAATTGTGTATGGATATTGTCCTTTTAAAAATTCATGATTTTGATTTGGTAATTTTTTTAGAATCTCTTCCTTCCCATATAATAATGCTAAATGAGGACCATATGTTTTGTATAAACTAAACGTATAAAAATCTACGTCTAATTCTTTAACATTAGGAAATCCGTGTGGTGCATATGAAACACCGTCACCAATAACAATTATATTGTTTTTGTGAGCTAAGTCTGAAATATCTTTTAAATTATTTACTGATCCAACAATATTTGAACAATGTGTAACTGCTAAGATTTTAGTTTTTGGATTGATTAATTTATCTAAATCAGATATTTTTAATTCATGGTCATCAGAATTAAATTTCCATTCAACAATATTTGCACCATACTCTTTTAATCTTCTCCAAGGGCTTATATTTGCTTCATGATCCTGATTTGTAACGATTACCTCGTCACCAGGATTAATAATATTTTTTAAAGCATTAGATAGTACATATAAGTTTATTGAAGTTGATCCTCCAATAAGAATTTCATTACTTTTTGCATTTATCATGTTTGCAAATAAGTGGGTTGCCTTATCCATATTTTCACCGGCAATTTTTGACATTGGATATTCAGCATAAGGCTGTACTTTTGTAGATGTCATAAATTCAGTTAATTTATCAATCACATTCTTTGGAACATAACTTCCTCCTGCATTTTCAAAAAAAGACCAGTCTTTAGAAAGAGGATCTTTGAATGCTGGAAACTGCGATCTTACAAAATCTATATCAAGTTTAATATTTTCTAGTGTCAATTTTTCCTCTTTTTGTGTAATCTTTTATTCTAATATAGAAAATAATAAATGTATAATTGTTTTAAATATATTTCATAATGATTGATAAACGTAAATTTTATATAAATGGTACTTGGATTAATCCAATTATAAAGAATGATTTAGAGGTTATTAATCCCTCTAATGAACAACCATACGCTTTTATTTCCTTAGGTTCTAAAGAAGATGTAGATCTAGCAGTCAATGTAGCAAAAAAAGCATTCATTACTTGGAGTCAGGTTGATAAAAAACAAAAGATTAGTTTACTAGAAAATTTACTTAATATTTATAAAAGTAGATGGGATGAAATAACGCAAACAATGTCTGAAGAAATGGGAGCACCATTAGATTGGTCTTCATCAGCACAAACTTCATCAGGTGCAGACCATATAAATGATTTCATTTTAAGATTAAAAAATTTTGAATTTGAAAGAAGATTTAATAAAAATTCTAATAATTATATTGTTTATGAACCGATTGGAGTATGCGGTCTTATAACACCATGGAATTGGCCTATTAATCAGATCACATTAAAAGTAATACCTGCCTTAGCAACTGGCTGCACTATGATATTAAAACCTTCAGAAATTGCACCCATGTCAGGGATAATTTTTGCGGAAATTATTCATGAAGCAGGTTTCCCTCCTGGTGTTTTTAATTTAGTGAATGGGGATGGAGATGGTGTAGGCACAGATTTATCATCTCATAAAGATATTGATATGATATCTTTTACTGGATCAACAAGAGCAGGAAAACTTATTTCTAAAAATGCAGCAGATACAATTAAAAGAGTTTGTTTAGAATTAGGAGGTAAGGGGGGTAATATTGTTTTTAGTGATTCACATCCAGAAGCAGTAAGAGAAGGTGTTAGGAATATTATGAGTAATTCTGGTCAATCTTGTGATGCACCAACAAGAATGCTAGTTGAAAAATCAATCTATAAAAGAGCAGTAGAGGAGGCGGCTGATGAAGCAAATAAAATCAAAGTTGATATTGCTTTTAAGAATGGAAATCATATCGGTCCAGTTATTTCTAAAACACAATATGATAAAATTATTGATCTCATTAATAGTGGTATAAATGAGGGCGCTACACTCGTGGCTGGAGGTCCTGAAAAACCAGATGGTCTAGAAAAGGGTTATTTTGTTAAGCCAACAATTTTCACAGATGTAACCAATAATATGAGAATTGCAAAAGAAGAGATTTTTGGACCAGTATTATCTATAATTCCATTTGAAGATGAAGATGAAGCTATATCAATTGTTAACGATACTTCCTATGGTCTAGGAAACTATGTTCAAACTCAAGATAAAGAAAAAGCGAAAAGAGTTGCAAGAAAATTTAGATCAGGAGGTGTTTATATAAATGGAAATAGCGCTGATCCAGGAACTCCCTTTGGTGGTTATAGACAATCTGGTAATGGAAGAGAGGGGGGTGATTGGGGTCTAGAAGAATATTTAGAAATTAAAACTATCTGCGGATGGGAATGATCTAAACTTTAATATTATTAAAATAATTTAATCTTCCTATTATTTCGTCTCTTTCAATATAATATCCTTGAAGATGTCTATTTCCAGAGTTTGGATCAAATTCAGTCCTTCCATGTAATACTCTTCTATTGTTAAAACAAAATATATCACCTGCTTCTAATCTAAAATCAATTTTAAATTTTTTGTTTTGAAGCAGTGATGCAAAATATTGATACGCATCATAAAATTTTTTCATTTTTTTTGGATCAACATCAACTGCTCCCATTGCAGCCATACTAAATCTAATATCATTGAAATCATTATCTTTTGTAAGTGTTATTATTGGTGAATGAAGAATTCTGACAGCTTTTTGAGTATAATCAGTATCTTTGAATTTCACGTGAGTTTTTGTTAAAATATTAAAAACATCTTTTTCATTATTTTTTAAATAATTTGCAACTGCAAAACCATCTACAACCGATGATAATCCTCCATTAGCTTCATTAACTAAACAATGAAGAAACTGGTAGCCTGGAGCATATTCAAAATAAGGTAAGTCAGTATGATTTCTTAATGCATCTGCCGTATAAGCAGTGTTATTTGGTTTTGGAATGTTAATTACTTCAAATGGTGTACCAAAAAATGTTTCTCTATGATGACTTATCCTATTTAATATTTTGAATGCTGATTTTTTGCTAGTTGGTGCATTTTTGATTAATGCAAAACCATAAGTATGAAGTAAATTTAGCCATTTACTTAAATGTTTGTCATTTTTTATTACACTATTATGATCAACAATAATTTTCTTTAAATTTTTTTTTAATTTACCATCCCAAAAAACATAAGGTGATTTATATTTTCGATTATTTATTTCGGTATAACAATGATCCCTTAACCATTTTAAATTAAATTTGCTACTATGATCACCTTCACTCCAATCAATATTGAGTTTATTTTTTTCAATTTTATACTTTTTAGGAAATATTTTTTTACTGACAGTTAAAATATTAAAGACTCGCATATTTGCAGTTGGATGTATCGCTGTTGGACAATTATCTCTTAACCACATAAAATGGAATTTACTTTCAAAATTATCTCTCCACAAAATACTTAAATGGTCATTCTTTTTTTCTAATTTTTTTACATGATATTTGTTACTCATTTTGAAATATTTATATCTGAATAAATTATCTTAGTATATTTAACATATTAATGAAATCGAAAAATAATAATCTCTTGGGAATTTCTTTCATGTTATTGTCAATGTTTTGTTTAAGTATAAATGATATCACGTATAAATATTTAAGCTTTCATTTTCCCGTATGGGAATCAATATTCTTCAGAGCACTAAGTGGAAGTATTATTGCAACTTTTTTAGCAATGTATTTTGGATTTGATAAGTTAAAAACTAAAAAACCAGTTGGACATGCTATCCGAGCTCTTTCTGCTTCTGCTTGTGTTGTATTCTATATTTACGGAATTAATCATTTAATGTTATCTGAAAATATTGCTATTGCACATTCTGCTCCCATTATTGCTGCTTTTCTTGCTGTACCAATACTTGGTGAGAGAATTGGGATTTTTAGAACAACTGCAATATTAATTGGTTTCATCGGTGTATTAATTATTGTTAAGCCAGGTACTGACTTGTTCAAACTAGAAACACTCTATCCTCTAATATCTGCAGCTTTTATGGCTTCTGTTTATTTATCAACTAGATCAGTAATGAGTACTGATTCTAGTGTTGCAATTGTTTTTTATTACTCTTTTGCATTATTAATTACGTCAATAATATTTTTCCCTGATAATTTTATTATGCCAAATGGAATTCAAATAATTTTAGCTATGAGTTTAGGTGTGATGGGATCACTAGGACATTTATTTATGTCTCAAGCAGCTAAATACGCAGATGTTGCAATTACTTCACCCTTTGAATACTCATCTTTTATATTTGTAGGAATAATGGGATATTTAATTTATTCTGAGGTTCCAACTTTGAGTATTTATTTAGGGGGAATAATAATTATTAGTACTGGAATATTTATAGCTTACAGAGAAAGAAAAAATGGCTAAATTAAAAAATTATTTCTTTTAAATTTTTCTTCTTATATTTTTGATTTCTTATTTTATTTAAAATATTTTTTTTACCTCCACACATTAAAAATTTATCATCAATATCTTCGTTTTTTAAAGGGTTGTTTTTTCCTCCTTTAATATGTGATATTTTTTCAATCAATATACTTCCATCATTCATTATTACTTTAATTATATCAGGATATCTAGGATCATAGTCTTCAAAATTATTTGGCACTTTGTAAGTGACTAGTTTAATCTTTCTAGTCATGTTTAAACTTTTTTTATTTTTAGAAATATTTAAACTACTTAAATCAAATTTACCATTAATAAGAGCAGTTGCTAAACAATAACTCAATGAAAATCTAGCTTCAGTAGAATTTTTAGGTATATGAAATTTTGATACTCTAAACCAAGGTTCTGGAAACTCAATTGTAATAGATTTAATATTTTTTTTTATAAAAATTTTTTTATTTAAAATTAATCCTCCTTGTATTACTCTTTGTGAATAACTACAAACTGGCCAAAACTTAATGAAATTTGGAAATTTAATTATAGCATTTCCTAAATCTGATTTTTTAAAATTATTATTTAATTTTCTAGAAAATTTACTACCATACAATTCAATAAATCCTCTCTCAATATTCCAAATATCTTGATTAGCTGTCCCTCCATTTTTTGCAAGTAAGGCTGATTGCACCCCTGCTTGGGCAGCAAAACCAATATGAAAAGCTTTTGTATCTTTGCCAAATTGCTGTTTTAAACCAGATGAAAAACTTGTTGCAATAGAAATTGCATTTGCCATTTGATCTGCATTTAATTCTAACACTTTAGATACTGCTGCAGCTGTTCCAACCACGCCTATTGTATTTGCCGAATGCCATCCTTTATAATAATGATCATAACTAAGTGCTTGTCCTATTTTTATTATTAATTCATATCCTACTACCCATCCTTCGTACGTTTCCTCAATTGAGATGTTTTTCATTTGAGCAATAGATATAAGAGCTGAAAAAATTGGCGCACTAGGATGAGATCCTGCAATATATTCGTAATCATCAAAGTCTATAGACGCTGATCTGACTCCATGTAAAAAACATGCTGCAGAAAGAGATAATTTTTTTCCTCCTCCAAATATCTTAATGTTTTTTGAATTATTATTTTCTAAACAGTATTTTAAGGCAACCTTTGATTGTTTTTCTTTAACACCTGATAATATACAAGCCAGGGTATCTATGAATGCATTTTCTGCTCTTTTATAGGTTACCTTATTGATATTAATTTTTTTTTGTGATGCCCAATTACAAAATTTTTTATGAAAACTCATTTTTTATATTTTGCAATCATTGTAATTTCTTGTTTTTCATTAAGAATTCTTCCAATAATTTCATCATCTCGATTTTCACCAATTTCTACAAAGAAATTATTATTATATACAAGAGGTACTACAGCTTTATATTCAAAAGAATTGAACTCAATCTCATTTTTTCTAGCAAGATTTAAAAGATAAGTTGCTTGAAGAGGTGCATGGACTAATAATCCCATATGACCCTCATAATTTTTTGTATAATCATTATCATAATGAATCTTATGTCCATTAAAAGTTAAAGCAGAATATCTAAATAGCAGAGTTGATGAACTAAAAATTTCTACTTTATCAATTAATTTTAATTCATCTTTTAATTTAGGAGTAATGGAGTTTTTATTTATTTTTTCTTTATAAACAGCAGTTTGATCTTCTGATATTATTAATTTATTTTTATTTAAATATTCATGATTAATATTAACAAAACATAGATTGCCTGATCTACCTTCTTTAAACTCAATACTTGAAATTGTTGAATTTTTTTTAATTTCAGATCCAATTTCAAATTCATCAAATATTTTTATTTTACCACCAGCCCACATTCTAATTTTATAAGGTAACTCAGGTAAGAAAATTCCTAATTTTGTATTTCCATCTTTGTCTAGATCATTTATTGAAACTACATCTAGGCATAAACATAAAAAAATTCCCTCAGGCACAGTTTGATCACTTAAACAGTTTTGATCAATTGTTTTTTTTAAATGATCAACTAATCGAGGAGTAATAATATCACTTCTTGAAATTTTCTTTCCAATCCAATCTTTAAAATTATTCATATTTAATTTACTCCAGTTTACTTATAAATTAATTATTAGTATAATTTATATTTTTAAAAAATGAAAAAAACATTTGACTATATAATAGCAGGAGGAGGTTCTGCTGGCTGTACATTAGCCTCAAGATTATCTGAAAATAAAGATATAAAAGTATTACTAATAGAAGCAGGGGGGTCAGGAAAAAGTTTATTCACTCAAATGCCCGGTGGTAATGGATACATTTTTGGAAACCCTAAATTTGATTGGGGTTTTGAGTCGATACCCCAACCTTGTTTAAATAATAGAAAAATTTTATACCCTAGAGGTAAAGGACTAGGAGGATCTTCTCTTTTAAACGGTATGATTTACATGAGAGGCGCTCCAGGTGATTTTAATCGGTGGAGACAAAAGGGTTTAGAGGGTTGGTCATATAATGATGTATTACCATATTTCAAAAGATCTGCCTCCGCTTTTCATAGAGAAAAAAATGAATATCACTCACATTCAGGTCCTTTAAAACTTACACCAGCTGGAAATTACAATTCTATCGATCAAGCATTTATTGATGCATGTGTTGAAGCAGGGGCAGAAATTAATAATGATTTTTATAATGGCAATTTAAATGGAGTAGGTCGATATGATGTTAAGGTATGGAATGGAAGAAGACAATCATCCGCAGAAGCTTATTTAAAATTTAAACCTAGCAATTTAACAATTTATAAAAATACATCTGTAATAAAAATTTTAATTGAGAAAAATAAAGCTAAAGGATTACTTTTATCAAATGGTGAAGTTTATGCATCATCAGAGGTAATATTATCTTTAGGAGCATTCGGTAGTCCTAAATGCTTAATGTTATCAGGAATCGGACCAGAAGAACATTTAAAAGAAAAAAACATAGATTTATTAATTAATTTACCTGGAGTGGGTGAAAACCTTCACGATCATCCTGTTATGCCAATGAATTGGGCTTTTCAAAACAACAATTTAAGTTTCTCTAAATATCAAAGGATTGATAGAGCTATTATTGTGGGATTAAAATATATTTTATTTAAACAAGGATTAGCTGCAGCTCCTTTTTGGTCAACAAATCTATTCCATGCAATAAGAGAAAAAGACATGCCTGAAATACAAGTATTTATGACACCTATGTGTTTCAAAGAAGAAAAAGATAATTGGTCTATGAGTTTAGACAATTTATTAAATTTTGGTTCATTATTTTTTTCTAGAGGTAAAAAAGCTTTTCCAGGAATGCACTTTCAAATTAATTTACTAAGACCAAAAAGTACAGGAAGTGTAAAACTTAAAAGCTCAAATCCAAATGATGAACTTAATATAAATCCAAATTGGTTCATCGATCCATCTGATATGGAAGATATGATAGAAGGGATGAAGCATACAAGAGAAGTATTGTCAAAACCCAGTTTAGCTAAAATTGTTTCGGAAGAATTACTTCCAGGAAAAAAAATCAAAAGTGATCAAGATTTAAAAGAGTCAGTACGAAATCATGTACAAACTGGTCATCATCCTGCATCTACTTGCGCAATGGGTTCCAGTGATAACAAAATGGCTGTACTTGATAATCAGCTTAAAGTTAGAGGAATAGACAATCTGAGAGTAGTAGATGCTTCTTCTTTTCCAGATATGATAAGTGGAAATATAAATGCATCTGTAATTATGTTAGCAGAAAAAGCATCAGATATGATATTAAAAAATTAATTAATCACAAATAAGTTGACCAATGAAAATATTTAAGTTTAAATAAATTATGTCTGAAATTCAAACCTACAAATTTTATGCAGGAAATAAATGGCATAACCCTTCTTCTGAAAAATATTTTGAAAGTGAGGATCCATCTATAGGTAAAGTATGGGCAAGGGTCCCTGACTGTAATGTAAAAGATATTAATCTTGCAGTATCATCTGCTAAACATGCTTATTATGATGGTCCTTATGGTAAAATGCATCCAGCAGAAAGAGCGAGAACATTAAATAGAATTGGAGATATTATTGCTAAAAATGCAGAACGCATTGGGCAAATAGAAACTAAAGACAACGGCAAACTTCCAAAAAATATCACTCCTTCTTTAACCGGCTGGCAGACTGAGAGTTTTTATTATTATGCAGGCATGTGTGACAAGTATGAAGGTAGATTGATACCTTCAGAGGTTCCAAATATGCATAATTATTTAAAATGGGAACCATTTGGAGTTGTTGCACTTATTCTTCCTTGGAACTCACCAATTGGCACATTGATCTGGAAATTAGCGCCGGCAATAGCTGCAGGCAATACAGTTGTAATTAAACCATCAGAAAGAGCATCGTGCTCTACATTAGAGTTAATGAAAATTCTAGAAGAAGCCGATCTTCCAGAAGGTTTGATCAATGTTGTTACTGGTTTTGGTCCTACCACCGGTGCACCTCTTATTGAACATCAAGATGTTAGAATGATAAGTTTTACAGGCGGAACAAAAGGGGGGAGTGCAGCAAGTTTAAGTGCATCCAAAAATGTTAAACCTATTATTATGGAGCTAGGAGGAAAATCACCACAAATTATATTTAAAGATGCTGATTTAACTTTATCAGTTAATGGAGTTGTATCAGGAATCTTTCCAGTTTCAGGTCATAGCTGTATTTCAGGTTCAAGAATATTAGTACATAAAGATATAAAAGATAAATTTACTCATAATTTATTAGAAGTTGTTAAAAAGGCTAAAGTTGGTCACCCAAATGATGTTGCAACACAAATAGGACCTATAGCAAATAAAGAGCAATATGAATTTATTTTATCTAAGATAGAAGCAGCTGAAAAAAGAGGTTTAAAATTATTAATTGATGGAAGAAAAGAACAAAAGTCTGAAGGATACTATATTGGACCAACTATTTTTGACAATGTTCCAAATGAAGATGATTTAGCTCAAAATGAAGTATTTGGACCTGTCGCCTCAATACAATATTGGGATAATGAAGATGAAGTAATTAAAATTGCAAATGATACTATTTATGGGCTTGCAGCAGGTATTTGGACTAATGATACTAATAAAGCTATACGTTTAGCAGATAAGATAGAAGCTGGAACTGTTTATATAAATAATTATTTTAATGCTTCTACCCAATCACCAGTCGGAGGCTTCAAGCAATCAGGATACGGTCGTGAAAATGGATGGGAGGGAATGCAAAGTTACATGCAGACCAAATCTACATGGTTAGCAACCAATCCCTCCCAACCAGATCCATTTTAAAATGAGTTTAAAAAATCGCCATGAATGGAATTGGCAACCAACTTTACCAATTAAATTATCGCCAATATTAGATTGGCCACCAAATTTTTTATTGCTTTTCAAATGGCTAGCTTCTTATTGGCTTCACATTAGTTCTATTATAATTGAAGTTCTACTTGCTATATTTATATTCTATTTGTTTCACCCATCTACTGAAGAAATGAAAAATTTTTCTTTTTCGTGGATTGTACAGTTATGGATTAGAAATTGTATTTTAATCACTCTTGTTGCTGGTTCTCTACATTTTTGGTTTTTTTACTTAAAAGGACAAAGTAAAAAACTTAAATTTGAAAAAAAATTTATAGATGAAAAAGTAAAAAAATTTACTTTCAATAATCAACTTTTTGATAATATTTTTTGGACAATTATAAGTGGTGTTACTATATGGACAATATTTGAAAGTTTTTATTTTTGGGCAGCAAGTAATGATATCGTTCCTATCATGTTTTGGCAAGATAACCCTTTTTGGTATGGAATATTTTTTATTTTAATTCCTATTTGGTCAAGTGCGCACTTTTATATTATTCATCGATTATTACATTTTACTTTTCTCTATAAAACTGTTCACAATTTACATCATAGAAATATAAGTCCAGGACCTTGGAGTGGTATATCTATGCATCCTATCGAACATATTTTATACTTTTCAACAGTAGTTATACATTTTGTTGTTCCGTCAAGTCCAATACATGTACTTTTTCATTTCTATCAACAAGGATTAAATCCAGCTTTTAGTCATTCAGGCTTTGATAGTATTGTGATCAAAGATAAAAAAAGATTAAAAGCAGGTGATTTCTTTCACCAACTTCACCACCGATACTTTAATTGTAATTATGGAACTATAGAAATGCCTTGGGATAGATTTTTTGGAACTTTTAATGATGGTACAAAAAAATGAGAAATTATTCTTTCCAATTTGGTTCTCTCTTTTCTAAAAAAGCATCAATGCCTTCCTTAGAATCATCATGTAACATATTTTCCGTCATTACCTTTGAAGTAAAAGTATAGGCGTCTTCTAAATTCATATCTTTTTGTTTGTAAAAAGCTTCTTTACCAATTTTAATAGTATTAGAAGATTTAGATGATATTTTTTTAGCAATTTGAAATACATTTTCTTTTAAACTATCTTCTTCAAAGACATCATTTATTAAACCAATCCTTAATGCTTTATTTGCATCTATAAGATCTCCTGTGAGAAGCATTTCCATTGCTTGTTTTTTACCTACAGTTCTTGATAATGGAACCATTGGCGTAGAACAAAATAATCCTATGTTAACACCCGGGGTTGCATATTTTGCTCTACTACTTGAGTAAGCTAAATCACAGCTAGAAATTAACTGACAGCCTGCTGCAGTAGCAATACCATCAACCATAGCTATAACTGGTTTATTATTTTTATTAATTTTCAGCATAAGCTGAGAGCACATTTGAAATATTTTTTTAAAATAGCTTTCACCTTTGTCATTTTGCAATCTTTGTGAATTTAAATCTTTTAAATTATGTCCTGCACAAAAAATATTACCTTTTGATGATAAAATAATTACTTTTACTTCATTATCTTCATCAGCAATGTCTAGCGCTGATGTTAATTCATTGATCATGTTTTCACTTAAAGTGTTTTGGTTTTTCTGATCATTAAGAATAATATTAAAAATATTATTATTTTTTTCTGTTAAAATTAGATTAAAATTCATTTAATTGATTTGAATTTCAACATCTTTAGATAGTGAATTAGCGATAAAACAATACTTATGCGATCTCTCTTTCATCTTTTTCATTTCTTCATCAGTAATAGTAAAATTATCTTCAAATACTATGGCTGGATTTAGCTCTATTTTGTTAACGTACATTCTTCCCTCTGCATTTTTTCCTAAATACGAAATTGCTTTATCTTTGTAATTAATAACTGGCCATTTCATTTTTGCAGCTAAAGCTAAAAACGTCATCATAAAACAACTACTTACAGCTGCAGCTAGTTTTTGTTCTGGATTAATATTAGTTTCGCTTCCTCCATAATCTGGAGATGATCCCGCATCAATAGAGACATTTTCGTTAAGCATTACTGTGTGATCAGTTAAGTATTTTCCAAATTCGAGTTTTTGATCTCCTAATTCCCACTCTAATTTGATTGAATGACTCATTTTAAGAATAATTAAAAGGTAATGAGCACACTTTACCTTTTCTCTCAATATTATCTGGTGTTAATACGATAACATTCTGCCCATCATTCCAATAATCTCTATCAACCATTGATAATCCAATATTGGTTTTTAAAAATGGTGAATAAATACCAGAGGTGATATTACCAATTTGAAATCTATTTTTTGAGTATACAGGAAAAGGTATTGTGCAGGGAGGAGTCGGGGACCCATCAAAAGTAATTCCTTTTATTTTTTTTTCTATTCCATTTTTTAATATTTCTTTTAGTGCATTTTTTCCAATGAAATCATGAGATAAATTGTTACAATAATTATCAAATCCACATTCAATTGGATTATTTTCTAAAGTAAATTCATTACCATAGGATAATAAACCACCTTCTATTCTATCAATTAAATTTGGACATCCAGGTGAAATATTTAAATCTTTTCCTGCTTCCCAAATAGTTTCCCAAAGTTTTTTTCCTAAACTAAAACCTTTAAGATAAATCTCAAAACCATCTTGTTTACTATATCCTGATCTTGCAATTATCTGTTTTGTTCCTTCAAATTCAAAAAAAGAAAAATGAAAGAATTTTAATTTTTTAATTTTTTCTCCAAATATTGATGACATTAATTCTTCAGATTTTGGCCCCTGAATTGCTAGAGGGTAAATATCTGGCTCTATAATATCAACTTTAAAATTTCTTCCTACAGCCAATCCTTTTGCCCAAAGAAGAACATCTGAATCTGCAACTGATAGCCAATATTTATTTTCACTTAATTTTAAAAGTACAGGATCATTTATCATCCCTGCATTTTCATCAATCATTGGATAATAGTAACATTTACCAATAGGCATATCTTTTATTGATCTTGGAGACATGATTTGTATTAATTCTGTAGCATCTTCTCCTAATATTTGAACCTGTCGTTGACATGAAACATCCCAAATTTGAGTATTTTTAGATAAGTGCCAATAATCTTCTTCTACTGTTGCTTTATATGATTTTGGAAGAAGCATATGATTAACTACAGTAAAACCACTTACACCAGCCTCAATTACTTTCTCTGTATAGGGAGTCCTCCTAATACGTCTAGACATGTTTAATCCTGAATTACTCATTTTATTTAGACCACCATATTGAGTATCCATTTGGAGAAACAATTAAAGGTATGTGGTATTTTTTAAGAGGATCTTTCATTTTAAATTTAACACTTATTGAATTAATTATTTCACTAGTATTTCTAAAATATTTACCAGAATTAATTATCATTTCATAATCACTTTCACAATCTTCTTTCGTTAATTCAAATTCTTTAAGCATTCTTCCAGAACTATCTGTTTTATCTTCTAGAAATACAACTTTGTTATTATTATTTACTTTATAAATAACAATTTCTACATCACTTGCATGCGTACCATCTATTGAGTTTAGTAAATGTGTAGAAAAAATTGCCATAACCTACTCTATAGATGCTTTATCTCTTTTATCACTAACTGCAGCAACTATAGGACTTATAACACCTTTAGCCTTAACATTTACACATGCAGTTTTACCACTTTCTAAAGCTCTTTTTAAAGCAGGGCCTAAATCTTCTCTTTTAGTAACTAATTCTCCATGCCCTCCAAAACCTTCAAAAATTGAATGAAATGGAATATCTCTAAAATCAGTTGCAAAGTGTTTCCCACTTTCAAATAACCTTTCTTGTTGTTGAGAAATACAGTCAAGACCTCCATTATTATCTATAACAACAACAATAGGTTTTTTTTCTTGAAATGCAGCTTCAATTGATAATCCACCAGATAAAAATGCACCATCTCCACTTATTAAAACAACATTAGATTTAGGATTAAGGTTTTTTGCTGATACTGCAAAAGGAACTCCAACACCTAACATGCTGAAAGTGCCTGGATGTAATATTCCTCCGAGTTTTTTACCTTTTGATCCAGCAATATTAATTGCAATCTCGGACCAGAAATGCGTATTACCGCCATCAATAACTAACCAATCATTTTCAGTTAACACTTCTTGAACATCTAAAGCTAATTGAAGAGGATGAATTTTTCCACCATTTTTTTTAGTCTCTTCAGTTTCTTTATTTAAGTCATCTAATGTTTTATTGATCCAATTTTTTTTCTCTTTTTTATTCTTATTAAACCATTCATTGTTTAATTTCCATTTACTGTTTTTCTTTAACTCTATGAGTTTATCCAAAAAAACTCCAGGGTCACAAAGTAAGTTAATATCTGCAGCTCTATTTAATTCTATTTCTTCATGCGATCCATTAATACAAACAAGCTTAGTACTTTTTGGAAAAAGTGGAGGATTTCCAAAATTCATTTGATTATCAAGACGTGCACCAATCATAAGAACCAAATCTGATTCATGAAGAGCCATTTTTGATGGAGGATATTGATGAATATCTGCCAGACCCATGTATGAATCTACCTCTTCCCCTAAAAGCTTCTGATGATATGGTATATTAAATATTGGAATGTTTAATTCAAAGCCTGCTTGCTCTAATTTTTTTTCTGCACTAGACCACCAAACACCATGTCCTCCAATAAAAACAGGGTTTTGTGCATTAATTGCTAGATCAAATATTTCATTTAAACTCTCAGGATTGGGCCAAGCTTTTGCGAGAGGTTTCTTTTGATGAGTAAAAGGTCTTTCTTCTAGACCTGCATCATCTGCAAATGATGAAAACATTATATCTACTGGTACACTTAAATGTACTGCACCAGGATAGCCATTTGTTGCAATTCTATATGCTTTATCTACGAACTCTCTTATTCTATTGCCATCTGTTATACTTGCACTGTATTTTGTTAACGGCGCTGCTATAGATACATCATCTATTTCCTTAAAACCACCTGCTCCTTGTCTTTTTAAGCTACTTGATCCAGTTATAAAAATAACAGGTGATCTTTCACCCCATGCTTCCATCATTGAAGGCACTGCATTTGCAAAACCTTCTGGCCCGACAATACAAACGGACGGTTTTCTTGATATTCTAGTATGACCATCAGCTAAATGACCAGCAATTTGTTCATGAGGACAATTAATTACATTAATTTGACACTCCATAAATCCTTCAAGTGCTGGATTACAAAAACCTCCAGAAAGTGTAAATACATTATCAATACCTTTGTCTCTAAGAGCTCTTGCAACTAATGCCCCACCTCTAATCTTTTTATCTCCCATTTTAATACTTTATATCCTTAAAAAATTTCTCTGCTATAATTTTTTTATCAACTTCATTTATATCGGTTAATCCCACTAAGCCAAGATTTGTACTTAACTCTTCTTTAATAAGGTTAATGATTCTTCTAAGACCTTTTGCGCCATCCGCACCGATGGCATACATTAGAGGTCTGCCAAACATAACAAAGTCAGCTCCCAGAGCTAACGCGCGTAAAATATCACTACCACTTCTAATTCCACTATCAAAAAGTATTGGAAAATCGTCTCCCAAAGCTTTTCGTATTAATGGTAAAGCATTAATAGAAGCAGTAGCACTATCTAATTGCCTTCCACCATGATTTGATACTTGAATTGCATCAGCACCAGCCTCTTTAATTTTCAAAGCATCTTCAGAATTCATTACTCCTTTGATTATTAATTTTCCTTTCCAAGAGTCACGAACCCTTTTTAGAGTATGCCAATCAGTTGCCCCTCTACTTTCTTTTCGTCTAAAAACTTGATCACCACTTTTGGAGGTAACATAATTCATTGGTTGTGGAGCACCTTTAAACAAAGTTGTTAAACTCCATTGAGGATGTAGTGCAAAATCTAAAAATTGTTTTGGGCCAATTTTAAATGGATAACCAAATCCATTTCTATCATCTCTGGCCCTTCTTGAAAGAATAGGAACATCAACAGTGAGAATTAAAACCTCATACCCTATGCCTTCTGCTCTTTTTAATAATTCCATAATAAATTCTTCACTTTGAAAAATATATATTTGCATCCACGAATGACCTTCTGAAAAAGTAAACATATCTTCAAGCGTAGTACTAGAAGCCATTGAAACACATGTTGGAATATTATTATACGCACTTTCTTTTGCTATCATTTTATCTGCTTCAGGCCATGAAAGATTTGTCATTCCCATTGGTGCAAATCCAAATGGATAATCAAAATGAAAATCAAATATTTTTTTACTTAATTTTCTATTCTCGACATTTCTGAAAACCTTAGGTTCAAGTCTAATTTGATCTAATGCTTTACTATTAATTTCAGCAAGTTTATCATCTCCTGATGCTCCATCAATGAAATCAAAGACCAATTTTGGTAATCTCTTTTTTGATAACCTTATTGCATCATCTATTGTGTGGATTTTATTGCTAGGTTTAATGAGTTCATTCATTTTAATATTTGTATTCTAATATAATTTATAATTCTATTATAAAATATACTAGTTTTTTGAAATACCCTTCCAAGGTATTGGACTAGATGGAATATCCTCTTTTAAACCTCTTTGTATTTCACCTTTCTCATCATACATTGGTAAAGTACAAATTTCACCTTTTTGCACACTACCATCATCACAACTAACATCTACTATTGTGTCTGGTCCAAATTCTGCATTATCCATATGAACTATAGCAACACCACAAACTTGAAATGGTGACCATGTACTTGAAGTTACAATTCCAACTTTTTTATTATTAATAGAAATTTCAGAATCAACCAACGCAAAGCTATTTTCCACTCTCATACCCCATGTTAAGCAATCTTTGCTTGCATTTAGTAAATAATCTCTTCCAATAAAATCACCTTTATTAAAATCTATAAATTTTCCTAATCCAACAGCAAATGGAGATCTGTCTCTTGTAAAATCTCTCCCTGCAGACAAGAGACCTGCTTCAATTCTTCTACATCTAAATCCTGGAGAGGCTGTAAGGATCATTCCCATTTCTTCACCCTTACTGAGTATTAAGTCTCCAATTTTTTTTGAATCATTTTCTGGCCTTAAATAAATCTCCCAGCCAAGTTCATTTGTAAAACCTGTTCTGCTTATAATTACTTTTTCTGAAGCAATTGAAGTTTCAACCCAATCAAAATAATTAAAATTATTTTTTAATGGTTGATCAACTAGTTTTTCTAAAAGTTTTAGAGATTTAGGGCCTTGTATTTGACTAACCCAAACGTTTGGATCTTTAATTTCAACATCTAAATTTTTTGAATGAGCTTTGTACCAACTGTATAAATGTCCATCACCTTGGGCAAACCAAAATTTATTTTTTTCTAATCTTAATAATAATCCATCTGAAATCATTCCTCCATCATGGTAACAAGCAAATTGATAGGAGCATCTTCCAATTTTAACTTTTGAAATATCTCTAGGAAATATTTGTTGAAGTAAATTTTCAGCATCCGGACCAGATATTTCGTATGGATGCTCACCTGTATGACGTAAAATTATTTCTTGTCTAGCTTTCCAATACATTTCATCTGCTGTAGCATGAGATAATTTTTCAAGTGTAAATCTACCATCAGCGTAGTTAGTATATTCGGGGTTAAGTGGTAACTCTTGATAAGTAAGAGGATGTATTTTCATGGGTCTAGCCAAATCTAGAGATCTACCAGTTTCTTTAACAACTGGTTTTACAACAAATCTGTAATTACTAACTAAATCTCCCATAAAATTTATTCAACTTATCACAAAATAATGAAAAAAAAATTTTAAAATAAATCCTTAATAGCTTCAATATGTCGTGGCTTTACTTCACAACATCCACCAACTAGAGTAACGCCTTCATTTAAAGAATTTAAAACAAACTTTTTATATTTTTCTTCTCCAAATTCTTCATTTCGAGTTCCAAGTAACTCAACGGGATCAACATAATCATAATTTTCTTCAAAACCTTCTGAATTAAATTTTTCTTCATTACTAGTAGGCAGTTCTTTAAATAAATTCATTTTATAACCAAAAGGAAGCTTTTGTTTATTAAACATAGGAATACTCAAATTAATGATTTCAGGTGATACGCAGGCTGATACTATGCCACAACAATTAAATTTTTGAATAGTTTCAAAAAGTTCATCAAGACTTTCTCCAGATGGTAATTTTCCGTCATAACGTAAATGAACACCTACAAGAACTTGTTTATTAAATTCTTTTGAAGCTTCTAAAGCAATTTTTATTTCTTTGATGGAACACAAAACATCTAAGTAAAATATATCGACGTAATCTTTTAATATCTTTGCAATTTCATAAAAATAGTTAAACATGGTTTCATCAGTTTCAAAATGTATTGGGGAATATGTAACACCTTGATTTGGCAATGAGCCTGCAACAATAACTTTTTTATCACTTTCATTTTTTGCTTTTAATGCAAGTGCTCCAGCAGATCGTATTCCAAATTCAAATTTATCAAGTAAATTGTAATTTTTTAACAGTCTTCTTCTAACACTAAAATTTGAAGTAACGATTAATTGTGATCCTGCATTTATAAAATTCTTATGCATATCTACAACCATTTGGTGATTATTTTCATTTAATAAAGCTTGTGCAGACCAAAGATCACCTTTTGTTTCTAAACCCATTTCCATTAAAGTTTGACCTGAACCTCCATCAAAGAGATATTTCTTATTTTTTAAAAACATTTTTTTGGAAGATTAGAAGAAAAAGTGTGGCGCATTTAAATGCGCCACAAAGAAAATTAATATTTTATGCAAACCACCAACGTTCAGAAAGTTTGTTACCATCACTTTCCCAGTTACCAGCAACATCTTCACCGTGAGCAAGTTTTTTAGAACCAGCACCAACATATTGGTTAAATGCATAAACAATTGCACCACCATCGTAGTTACAAAGAGCTTGTGCTTCCCAGTACATTGATTTTCTTTTTTCTGCATCAAGTTCTGATCTAGCAGCTCTAACAAGTTCATTGAAACGAACAGTTGAATCAGTTTGAACTAGATTACCCCAAGCAGCTTCATTCCACTCAGTATCATCTGTGAATGCAGCAGACCACATCATATCTTCTGTAGGTCTTCCACCCCAAGAACTCATACTGAAACCTTTAGTGTTCCATACGTTACTCCAGTAACCATCTTCAGGTTCTTTTTTAACTCGAAGATCGATACCACATTCTTGAGCAGATGCTGCTATCAAGTTAGTTGCATCTGTACATCCTGCATAAGGAACCTCAGAAGTACTAATTTCAATTGGTCCACTTACTCCAGATTTTTTCCAGTGATAAGCAGCTTTATCAGCATCGAACTCTCTCTGCTCTAAAGCATTGTTGTGGTATGGGTGAGCAGTTGAGATCGGGTGATCATTACCAACTGTTCCATATCCTAGCATTATCTTATCAACAATTTCTTGTCTTTTGATTGCAAACTTCATTGCCATACGAACATCAAAATTATCAAATGGCGGCACATTTAATCTCATTGGAGCTGTATAATGTGCATATCCAGATGCTGCAGTAATTTCAACATTTGGATCTCTTGTTAGTAAATTTGCAGTTCTTAAGTCAACACCGTTCATCCAGTCTATTTCACCATTTAATAATGCCGCTTGTCTAGTAGCAGGATCATTAATTCCGATAACTTCAACTGAATCAAAGTGTGCAACACTATCACCTTTGAAATAATTTGGATTTCTTTTTCCAAATTTTGCTCCAACACCTGGATTAAATTCATCCATAATGTAAGGACCAGTTCCAACAGTAGATTGAGCATCAACAACTCCATCTTTTGTTGGTTTAATCATAATGTGATAGTCAGTAGTTATTGCAGGCCAGTCAGCGTTTGCACCTTTTAGCTTGAAAATAACCCTGTCATTTCCATCAGCAGAAATTGTTTCAATTTGAGATAACAACCCACCTGCTGCTGAAGCGGTGTCTGGATTCATGTGATACTGATAGTTAAGTACAACGTCTTCTGCAGTCATTGATTTTCCATTATGGAATTCAACTCCTTTACGAAGATTATATACCCAAGTTTGAGCATCATCAGATTCAATTGACTCAGCAAGCTCTCCAACAATAGTATGGTCTGAGTCAACAACCGTTAAACAGTTTTGATATGACCAAGCTGTAGCTTGCATGAATGAACTTTGATAAGTTGCAGGATCAAGTGTATCTGTAGTATCAGCCGCACCATTACCCCATCTTAAATGTCCGCCTTTTTTTGGAGTAGCAGCAACAGCTTTATCAGCGAGTGATAGTGCTATTGGTAAAGTTACACCAGTTGCAAGAACAGACATCATGAACTGTCTTCTGTCAATTAGCCCTTTAGTGAGCTTTGAAGACTGCTCTTTAATATATTTGTCTATTTTCTTATCTTTCATTTGTCCTCCCTTTTATTGAACAAAAACCTTTATTTTTGTTCATTATTTCTAGAAATTTAACAAAAAACAAACTTAAGTTAATTAACATACAAACATATAAATTATTTAAATTCAACGGATAATTTATGAAATTTAGGTTGCATAATGGTTTAATTAAGTAATAACAAAATTAAAATATTTAGGAGGACAATATTAGCCAAATTCACCCAATATTTAGAACAATTTTTTTAAGAATTGGCCTTGGATTAATTACTGTATTTGCTTTTTCAGTAATTATTTTTAGTTGTTTTTCTTTTTTGCCAGGAGATTTTGCAACTGAGATTCTAGGACAATCAGCTACAAAATCCTCAGTTGAGGCTCTTAGATCAGAATTAGGTTTAGATAAACATCCAATCCCAAGATATTTTGAATGGTTGTCCAATGTATTTCAGGGAGATTTTGGAAGTTCTTTCTCAGGTAGATCAAAAGTACAAGGTGATCAAGGTGATAGATCAAGACTTGTTGTGGAACTAATTATTCCCAGACTGAAAAATACACTTTTTTTAACCGGAGTAAGTGCTCTTGTAGCTATTCCACTGGCATTACTTCTAGGTATTTCAGCTGCCTTATACAGAAATAGTGTTTACGATAGATCGGCAACTGGTTTTAGTTTAGTTACTGTTTCTTCTCCCGAGTTTTTTACTGGTTATATTTTTATTCTTTTATTAGCTACCTTGTTTCCAGTTTTTCCTACTATAGCAAATGTCAATGAAGACACATCCTTAATTGATAGGTTTTATTTAACTGCCTTACCTGTTTTTACTTTAACGCTTGTAACAATGGGTCACATGATGAGAATGACTCGATCTGCAATAATCAATATTTTATCAAGTGAATATATCGAAATGGCAAAATTATCTGGTGCTACCAGATATGAAGTAATTGTGAAACATGCTTTGCCTAATGCTTGGGCTCCAATTGCTCAAGTAATAACTATAAATCTTGCCTACATGTTAATTGGTTCAGTTGTTGTCGAGTTTGTATTTAATTATCAAGGCATAGGAAGATTAATGGTTGGATCCGTTTATAATAGAGATATTCCTGTTGTTCAGGCTTGCGCTTTAATATTTGCATCAACTTACGTTATATTAAATTTATTAGCTGATTTAATTGGCATAATTTCAAACCCTAGACTTTTGTATCCAAAATGAGTGAAAATACAAAATCATATTCAGCAAAAGGTGAAGTTAGTAATATAACTAAAAGAAGAACTAGATTTGAAAGAATTAAAATAGCATTTTCTAAAGCTCCTTTATCTGCTTGGTTTGGAATGATTGTTCTATCTATCTATCTTATTGCTGCATTCTTTGCTCCTTTTATTGCGCCACATGGTGAGGCTGAAGTTTTCCCTGTAGCATATGCGCCTTGGGGTGGAGAACACTTATTAGGAACAGATCAAATTGGAAGAGATATTCTTTCTAGATTAATATTTGCTTCAAGAAATACACTAGGAATTTGTTTTTTAGCCTGTACCATTGCTTTATTTATAGGAACAATATTTGGAATAATTGCTGCAATAGATAGAAGTTATATTGATCAAATTTTAAGTAGATCTATTGATACTTTAATGGCAATTCCCGTAATGATTTTTACTTTTATACTTTTATCTGTTTTTGGACCAAGTAACTTAAACTTAATTTTAATTCTAGGGGTATTAGAATCAACGAGGTTTTTTAGAATTTCAAGATCTGTAGCTGTTGGTCAAGTTGTATTAGAATATGTTGAGGTAGCTAAATTAAGAGGAGAAAAACTTTCTTATATAATTTTTAGAGAAATTTTACCAAATATAGCATCTCCACTAATTGTAGAATTTGGAGTGAGATTTATTTTTATTATTTTCACAGTTTCAAGTTTAAGTTTTTTAGGCTTAGGAATTCAACCGCCAGCTGCTGATTGGGCTGCAATGGTAAGAGAAAATGCAATTTTAATTCAATATGCCCAATATGATATTACTGCTGGATTAACACCACTAATACCTGCTGCAATAATTGCTTTATTAGCTCTTGCAATTAATTTTGTGATTGATTGGTATTTATACATAACAAGCGGATTAAAAGATGACATCAAATAATAAAAAAGAACTTCTTTTAGAAATGAAGAATATTCATATTGATGGTTTTTCAGATGAGAGATGGCATAAAATACTAAAAGGTGTTGATCTAAATTTATACAGAGGTGAGATTTTAGGATTAATTGGAGAAAGTGGTGCTGGAAAATCGACTATGGGAAAAGCAGCAATGGGTTACACTCAACCAGGTTGCAAAATTATTAAAGGTGAAATACTCTTTAATGGCACAGATCTTGCAAAATTAACGGAATTTGAAAAAAGAAAAATATGGGGTACGAAAATTTCATATGTTGCACAATCAGCTGCAGCATCTTTTAATCCTGCTCATAGATTAATGGATCAAACCATTAGTGCAGCTAATAGAGCAAAGATAAATCCTACTGAAGTTTTAAGAAAAGATGCAGTGCAACTTTATGAGTCACTGCAACTACCAGATGCGGAAAATATTGGTGAGAGATATCCCCATCAAGTCTCTGGGGGTCAACTACAAAGAATTATGACTGCTATGGCTATGTCACCAAGACCAGAACTAATAATTTTTGATGAACCAACAACTGCTCTTGATGTAACTACTCAAGTTGAAGTTTTGTCTGCTATGAGATCAATAGTAGATAAATTTAATACTGCAGCAATTTATATTACTCATGATTTAGCTGTAGTTGCTCAAATGGCTGATAGAATTAAAGTTCTTAGATATGGAGAAGAAGTTGAAGAGTCTGAAACGAGAGAGATGCTATCAAACCCTAAAGAAGAATATACCAAATCACTATGGTCAGTAAGATCACTTATCAAGCCTGAAGAAACGAATGAAGATTATATGCTGTCCATTAAAAATATTGATGCAGCTTATGGCTCATCAAAAGTTCTGCATAATGTTTCTGTTAATATTCCTAGGGGTAAAACTGTAGCAATAGTTGGAGAAAGTGGATCAGGAAAATCAACAACTGCTAGAGTGATAACAGGCTTACTGCCTCAAACCAAAGGAGAAATTATATTTGATGGAAAAAAATTATCTCCAAAACTTGAGCAAAGATCAAAAGAAGAATTAAGAAGAATTCAAATAATTTTTCAAATGCCTGATACAGCAATGAATCCTAAACAAACTGTTGATGAAATAATTGGAAGACCAATTGAATTTTACCATGGAGTAAAAGGAAAAGAGCGTGAGGCTAAAGTAATTGAATTGTTAAAAATGATTGAATTAGATGAATCTTTTTTAGATAGACTGCCATCTGAATTATCAGGAGGTCAAAAACAAAGAATTTGTATTGCTAGAGCTCTAGCTGCTAATCCAGATCTAATTATTTGTGACGAGGTTACTTCAGCATTGGATCAAATTGTTCAAGAAGGAATTTTAAAACTCTTACAAAAACTTCAAAAAGATCTTGGAGTGACTTACATTTTTATTACTCACGATATTGCTACTGTTAAAGCTATTTCCGATGAAATAGTAGTTATGTATCAAGGTGAAGTAGTTGAACAAGGATTAAAAAGTAAAATCTTAAATCCCCCACACCCTGATTATACAGAACTGTTATTGTCTTCAGTCCCAGAAATGGATCCTGATTGGTTAACTAATCTTCTGAATAAAAGATCTTCCTAATAAATCTATATTTTAAATAATGAATATATTTAAATTTATACTTAATTTTTTTTCTAGCAAAGAAAATAGAATAGATAATCTAGAAGCAAAAAATATAATGATAAGTGAGAACAATTTTAATAAAGATAACCTGACACTAGGTTCTATTTACAAGGTAAATCAAAATATAAAACTAAAAAATTTTAAAAATAAAATTCTTGAAGACAACTTAACAATAGTAGTTACTGATAATAAAGGTAAAATTATTGGATATATTTCTAAAAAAGAGATAAATAATACCTATAAATGAAAATAAATCTGAGTAAAAAAAATTATGTAATTTCTGCTGGTGCAGATGGTTTAGGTTTTGCAATAGCAAATAAAATAATCAATTCAGGTGGTAAAGTATATTTATCTGATATAAATAAATCAAAAATTGATAAAATAAATTCAAATAAAAAATATTATAATAAAATATTTGCTCAACATTTAGACTGCACTAATCCAAAAGATATTAAGGCATATTTTAATTCCCTAAAAAACTTAAAAAAAATTGATGGACTAATAAATAATATAGGAATTGCAGGACCTACAAAGTATCTCCAGAATATTTCTATTGATGAATGGGATAACACAATTAAAACTAATCTAAGTTCACATTTTTATTATACTAAATTTGCTATTCCTTTTTTAAAAAAAACTAAAAGGGCATCAATAATTAATTTATCTTCAACTGCTGGTTTATTTGGTTATGCACAACGTTCACCATATACATCAAGTAAATGGGCAATAATTGGATTAACTAAAACACTAGCCGTTGAGCTTGGAAAATTTAAAATACGAGTAAATGCAATTTGTCCAGGTGCAGTGAATGGTGATAGAATGGACAGAGTAATAAATGCAAAAGCTAAATTAATTAAATCAACAAGCAAAAAAGTGAGAAAAGAATTAGAGTCAATGGTTTCATTGAATACATTTGTAGAAAAGGAAGATATTGCATCAATGGCTTTATTTTTATTGAGCGATGCCTCAGAAAATGTATCTGGTCAAATCATGACTGTTGATGGAAATACTGAAAGAATGAATTAGTGGATAACAACGCTGATTACATCATTGTTGGTGCAGGATCAGCAGGTTGTGTTTTAGCTAACAGATTGTCTTCACAATCAAAGAATTCCGTAATTTTATTAGAAGCTGGTCCATCGAGTAAAACTTGGAAAGTTGATATGCCAAGCGCACTTCTATATGCAATGCATGATCCAAAGTATAATTGGAAATATTATACAGAGCCTGAACCATTTCTAAATAATAGATCTTTATATTGTCCAAGAGGTAAAATGATTGGAGGATGTTCATCACATAACGGCATGGTTTTTGCTAGAGGTCATAAAGAGGATTTTGATAGATGGTCTTCAAGTGGTTTAACTGATTGGTCATACGAAAAAGTTTTACCTTTTTTTAAAAAATTAGAAACTTGGTCTCATGATAGTAATGAAAGAGGTAAAGAGGGGCCATTAAAAGTAAATAAATCAAACATAGATAAAAAATATCCTTTATTTAAAAAAGTTTTAGATGCTGCACAAGAAGCTGGATATAAAATATTTAATGACTCTAATAATACTGATAATGAAGGTTTTGGAACTTTTGATGTAACAATAAACAACGGTGTCAGACAAAGTGTTGCTAAGGCATATTTAGAACCAATACAAAATAGAAAAAATCTTACAATAATAAATAATATTGATGTGAAAAAAATTCTTTTTAAAAATAAAACTGCAATTGGTGTTGAAACAATTAAAAAAAACATAACAAATAAATATTTAGCAAATAAAGAAGTTATACTTTGTGCAGGTTCAATTAATTCTCCCAAAATTCTTCAATTATCTGGAATAGGTAATCAAAAACATCTTAAAAACTTGGGAATAGAAGTAATTAATAATTTAGTTGGTGTAGGAGAAAATTTACAAGATCATTTAGAGATGTATATTCAATATAAATCTAAAAAAAATGAAACTTTACATACTTTAGCAACAAATTTTCTCTATCAAGCAATTGAAGGATCAAAATGGTTTTTATTTAAAAAAGGTAGGTTGGCAAACTCACATTTAGAGTTAGGAGGTTTTGTTAAGTCTGATAAATCATATAATCATCCAAACTTACAATTTCATTTTTTTCCATACTTAGTTATTAATCATGGTTTAGAAAATCCTAATTTTGAAGCTTTTCAATTTCATGTTTGTCCAAATAGACCAAAAAGTAGGGGGTTTGTCAAAATTAAAACAAATAACTATAAAGATGATCCTAAAATACAATTTAATTATCTTAAGCATGAAGACGATTTAAAACAAATGAGAGAAGGTGTAGTAATTGCTAAAAAAATTTTGTCTCAAAAAGCACTAAAAGAATATGTTGGCACAGAAATTAGGCCTGGAAAAAATATATTTAATCAAAATGAGTTAGATGAAGTTATTAAAAATACATCTGAATCTGCGTATCATCCGTCATGCACAAATAAAATGGGTGAGGATAAAACTTCAGTTGTAGACCAAAACCTAAGGGTTCATGGAATTCAAAATTTAAGAGTTATTGATGCTTCTGTAATGCCAGACATTGTTAGTGCTAATTTAAATGCAACAACTATTATGATTGCTGAAAAGGCTTACGACCAAATAAAGAGTACCGTTAGTTAGAGAACTAAATCTAATATAATTAGATAGTTTTTCTTCTAAGAGTCCAACCGTATCTTTCGCTGTAGTATGCTTCGATACCATCAGCAAGATTAAGGTCGTAATTTGAGTCTATAGATCCTTCAAGAACCTTCTTCTCAATAGAGCTCTGCTCTAGGCCTTCTTTTTGGTTATTAATATTTTCTGTTAATTTACTGTTCATATTTACAAATTTTACAAATACATAATAATATAAAAAAAAACTAGAGTTTTTCTTAGTTTTAATGTAAAGAAAATTACTTTGAATTTATTATTTTTGTAAATTTTGTAAATGAATATTGAATCTGATATAAATTTTGGCCCAAGGTTAAAAAAACAAAGGATAAGTAAAGGTTTTTCACAAGCTGAATTATCAAAAACTATTGGAATATCTGCTAGTTATTTAAATTTAATTGAAAGTGGAAAAAGAAAAATACCGCTTTCTCTACTAATTAAAGCAGCTGAAAGATTAGATATATCAATCAAAGACTTCTCAACAGAATCTAGCAAACGACTTCTTTCAGACGTAATGGATGTTTTAAGTAATGAAATTTTTGATGATTTAAAGATAACCAATCATGACACAAGTGACTTCATTGGTTCAAATCCTAACATAGCTAAAGCATTACTGACAATTAATGATTCTTTTAAAAGTTTTAAAGAAGATATGCAAAATCGACTTGAAACGATGGATGTGAATGCAAATCAAATAGAAAAACCAACAAGACTACCTGTAGAAATTGTTTCAGATATTCTTCAAGAAAATAAAAATTACTTTCATGATTTAGAAATTAGTTCTGAAAATCTAAGAAAAGAAATAGGTCTTGAAACTGGACCTAACATTGGTTCTGGATCTAAATTATCACTTTATCTCAAAGAAAAACATGGAATTGAAGTTAAAATAGTAACAATAAACGAAGATGAAAAAATAGTTAAAAGATTTGATGAAAAATCCAAGATTTTTTATCTCTCTGAAATGTTAACTTACACATCAAGAAATTTTCATTTAGCATCACAAGTTGCTTATTTAGAGGCTAATGATGTTATTAATAAAGTTATTAAAGATAATAATGTTGAGTCAGAAGAAGTAGAACCTTTGCTTAAACTATCTTTACTAAATTATTATGCTGCTGCTTTTATGATGCCTTATAGTGATTTTTTAAAGAGTGCTAAGTTACATAAATATGATGTGGAAATCTTGATGCATCATTATGCTTGTAGTTTTGAACAAGTTACACATAGATTAACAAATCTTCAAAGACCTGGAAACGAAGGAGTGCCATTTCATTTTTTAAAAACAGATATTGCTGGAAATGTGTCAAAGCGATTTTCTTTATCTGGTATTCATATACCAAGACATGGAGGTTCTTGTCCTAGATGGAATGTGTATACTGCATTTTTAAATCCTGGAAAAATTCATCCTCAAATATCTAAAATGCCTGATGGAAGAGTATATTTTTGTATCGCAAGAGCTTTCGAGAAAGGAATTGAAAAACATGGAATGCCTAAAAGTTTTGTTTCGATTGGTTTAGGTTGTGATATGAAATATGCTAAAGATCTAATTTATTCTGAAGGAATTGATTTAAATAATAAAAAATTACAAATGCCAATTGGAGTTTCGTGTAGGATATGCCCTAGAGTGGAATGTCAGCAAAGAGCTTTTCCTCCAATTGATAAAGAACTTAAATTAGATATAAAATATCGAGGGACGTCTCCCTACGTTACAATTTAGTTAAATTTTAACCAACATTTTACCTAAATTTTTACCATTTAGTAGATCTATAAATGCTTTAGGAGCATTTTCTATATTTTCATAAATTGTTTCTTTAAATTTTATTTTTCCTTCTGAAATCCAATTTCGCATATCAGTTTCAAAAGGCTCATTATCATTTTCATGATCAAAAATTAAAAAACCTTTTATTGTTAATCTTTTTACTAATACGTGAGCCATATTTTTTAGTCCAGCAGGAGCAGAGGTTGAATTCATCTGAGATATTCTTCCACAAATAATAATTCTTCCAAAATTTTTCATTCGAAAAATTGCAGACTCTAAAAAATCACCTCCAACATTATCGAAGTATAAGTCGAATCCTTCAGGACAAATTTCTTTTAAGTGAAGAACAAGGTTATCAATTTTTTTATAATTAAATGCTACATCAACATTTAATTCATTTTTTAACCAATCAACTTTTTCATCTGATCCTGTACTAGCATATACTTTGCATCCTAAATTTTTTGCAATTTGACAAACTGTTGAACCAACACTTCCACCTGCTGAAGATACAAGAATACTTTGTCCTTTTTGTATATTCCCATGATTAAAAAGACCAATATATGCAGTTTGCCCTGTCATTCCTAAAGGCCCTAGATAAGTTTGCAATGGAAGATTGGAATTTTTTATTTTTTTTAAATTACCACCTTTGCAAACGAAGTTATCTCTCATTCCAAAATTACTGAAAACAACATCTCCTTCTTTAAATTGTGAATCTTTTGATTTTTGGACTGACCCAATTGCATAACCTTCCATTTCCTCGCCTAGTAAAAAAGGTGGTTTATAATTTTTACGTTCTGTCATCCTTGCTCTCATATACGGATCAACAGATATCCATGAATTAAGAACATGAATATTATTTGTTTCATCTAATTCTAAAGTTTTAGATTTAATTTCAAAATCTTCTTCTTTAGGTAGCCCCGTTGGTATATAATTTTTTAAAGCTACATATTTTGAGATTATTGTCATAATTATAATTTATATTTTTTCTTTAATTCTAGCAAATCTATTAAGAAATTATCTCTTATGTTACTTAAATCTTTTATAGAATGATTCTTTGATTGTTTTTTTGTGCCATTAATGATTTTTTCTTTAAGTTTTTTTGTTAGTTTTGGAGATTTGAGTTTAGTCCATGGAAGCTTCAATGCTGGTCCAAACTGATCTAGCATATGTTTCATACCCATTTCTCCTCCCGCTAAGTGAAATGTCAAAAAAGTTCCCATTAGAGCCCATCTCATACCAGGACCATAAGTTATTGCTTCATCTAAATCTTTTGTTGAAGCATATCCATCATTTATAATATGTAAACCCTCTCTCCACAAAGCTTCTTGCAATCTATCAGATAAAAAGCCTGGTAATTCTTTTTCTACCAATAATGTTTTCATTTTAATTTTTTGATAAAATTTTTTTGCTTTATTAAGATATAAATTTGTAGTTTTTTTACCTTTTACAATTTCAACCAAAGGGAGAATATATACAGGGTTAAAGGGATGAGCTATTATTAATCTTTTTGGGTTAATACATTTTGATTGTAAATCTGATGGAAGTAAACCAGATGAACTTGAAGCAATTATTGAATTTGAGGGAGAATATTTACTTATATTTTTTATAACATCTTTTTTTAAAGAAAGTCGTTCAGGTACATTTTCCTGAATTAAATCTGCATTCTTCACTGCTTCCTCAATATTGTCCACGATTTCCAAATTTTTGAAATTGATTTTTGTATTATATAATTTCTTTATAATTAAGTTTGTTCTTGCTATTTCATCTTTTAGAAAATTTAATTGCTGATAATTTTTATCAAATGCTTTGACTTTTATACCATTAGCGAGAAATCTAAGTATCCAGCCAGTACCAATTACACCAGTTCCAATGACAGTAATATTTTTCAAATTAAAAATGTTTTTTTAGTTTTAATTTCTCTCTTGTTTGTTGCGGGGATAAAATAGACGCTCCCATATCTTCAACAATACATCTTGCCTTTTCAACCAACTGTGCATTTGATGCAAAAACTCCTTTCTTTAAATAAAGATTGTCTTCCAGTCCTACTCGAACATTGCCTCCTAAAATAACTGCTTGTGCAGCCATAGGCATTTGAGATCTTCCAATTCCAAATCCAGACCAAATACCTTCAGCAGGTACCATTTCTGCCATTGCTTTCATTGCGCTCGTTGTTGCAGGTGAACCCCAAGGTATACCAAGGCATATTTGATAAAAAGGAGGGCCATCAATCAAACCTTCTTTATAAAGTTGGTTAGCAAACCATAAATGACCCATTTCAAAAGCTTCCATTTCTGGTTTCACTCCAAGCTCCTGCATTTTTTTTGCTGCAGTTCTTAGTTGTATCGGTGTATGAATAAATGTCATGTTTGAGTCACCAAAATTTAGTGATCCGCAGTCTAAAGTACAAATTTCAGGCAATAACTCTTCAACATGTTCTAATCTGCTTAATGCATCGATCATATCTGTATTTGCTCCCACGGGATTTAAAGGATCTTTACCTGTTCCAACTTCAAAATCACCACCCATACCTGTTGTAAAATTTAAAACTACATCAGTATCAGAAGAGCGAATTCTATCTGCCACCTCTTTATAATAACTTAAATTTCTAGAAGGTTTACCATCAGGTTCCCTTACATGTACATGAGCTATTGCTGCACCCGCTTTGGCAGCTTCAATTGAAGCATCAGCAATTTGTTTTGGTGTTATAGGTAATTCAGGATGTTTGCCTGCCGTATCTCCTGATCCAGTTACAGCACACGAAATTATTACTTCATTATTCATTATTTTAAACTACTATATTTTATGAATTAATAAAGAAAAACAATGAAGATATATTTAAATTCAGGAAGAGTTAAAAAAGAATGGACTGATTACAATGGTCATATGAATTTGGCATTTTATATTCATCTTTTTGATGCTGGATGGGAAGTTCTTTTACAAAAATTTAATATGGGTGAAACTTCTGCAAAAACAGATAAGAAAACTACTTTTGCCGTAGAGTCACACACAACTTATGACAAAGAAGTGAAAGAGGGTGATGAAGTAGATATTAATTTGTTATTTCTTGATAGGGATAAAAAAAGATTAATTTATAAATTAGAAATGACACATAAGCTTGAAGGATACAGAGCAGCAACAACAGAAGTTTGTTCTTTGTATGTTGATTTAAATATTAGAAAAGTTTCTGAATTAGAATTAGAAAAGCAAAAAGATATAGACAAATTTATTCAAGAAAATAAAAATAACTTTGATCCAGGTAACCTTACACTAATCAACAAGTTAAAAAAATAATTATAAATTTCTATAAGGTGTTCTATTAAATATTCTTTGAACCATTGGAACAAATTCTTTTAAAGGAATTGTATCATAATTTGGATCAAATGATGCTTGATCCCATCTTTCACAAAAATCTATAGTGTCTTTAAAGAATTCATGACCTTTGAATTTATCTCTTAGATTTCTATCTTTTCCATAATAATGATTATAGTAGTAGGCTTGAAACAAACCGTGTTGTTCTACTATCCATCTTGTTTTTTCAGAAACAAAAGGTTTTAATACCGCAGCTGCAAGTTCAGAATGATTAAGAGGTGCAATTTCATCACCTATATCATGCAATAAGGAAGCTACCACCATTTCTTCAGAAGCTTGTTCACGTAACGCTCTTGATGCAGTTTGAAGAGAGTGCTCTAATCTAGATACCTTATAGCCACCTAGAGAGTTGTCTAAACTTTCTAGTACTCTTACTATTCTATCAGCTGTACCTTCAATAAATTTATCTTCAAAATTAGCAAGAAGTTCATAATCCTCTTTATCACCATGTTTCATTTCAGTGAATTTTACTTCATCTTTAGACATGAAATAATTATACATATTTTTAAATTTTATGAAACTAATTCCTGAATGGTATGAACACCAATATTGTTTGATTGCTTGGCCGTGTAATAAAGATCTTTATGGTAAATTTATTAATAAGGCCAGAGATGAAGTTGCAAATGTAATTAATGAAATTGCAAAAACTGAGCATGTTATTGTCTTGTCAAATAAAGAAGACATAAATGAAATTCAAAATAAAACTGATCATAAAAATATAGATATCATAGAATGTAAATTAGATGATTCTTGGATGCGAGATATTGCACCAATTTTTTATAATGAGGATGAAAAATTAAAATCAATTAGTTTTGAATTTAATGGTTATGGAAAGTATCCAGATTATTTAAATGATAATAAAATATCAAAATTTATTTCAAGCTATTTAAATATCCCAACAATAACTTCTGACTTAGTCATTGAAGGAGGAGCAATAACTTATG
>CACHSZ010000008.1 GCA_902582755.1 uncultured Alphaproteobacteria bacterium
AAAACCAAAAGCATTTTTATGTGCTAAGCGTGATGTATACAAAATGCCGTTTAAATGATCTATCTCATGTTGTACTACCCTTGCATGTAAGCCTTCAACTTCATTTTCAATTACTTTACCATCAAGATCAAATCCAGAATATTTAATTTTTTTAAATCTTCTAACTAAACCCTGCATGCCAGGAATTGATAAACAACCTTCCCAATCATCCTCAGTTTCTTTTCCAATGGGTGTAAAAATAGGATTTATTAATGGTGTTATCTCAATTTTATCTTTCTCGTCATTATCAGGATTACGAAATACTATTATTTTCTTTGAAATATGTACTTGAGGTGCAGCTAAACCTATACCGTTATAGTCAAGCATTGTTTCAGACATATCATAAACTATTTTTTTTAAAGAAGCTGAAGAGAATTCTTTTATCTCAGAACATTCTTTTAGCAAGATGGGATGACCGATTTTTGATATTTTGAGAATAGACACATAATAAATATAAGTATTTTTTCTAATATACCAATAGATTAATTCAATATATCCGTTTGCAAATAATATGAGTTTGTGTTACTAGCCCGACCAAATGACACTTTTTGTAAATGTAAAAGATAATAACGTTGAGCAAGCAATTAGAACGCTTAAAAAGAAAATGCAGCGTGAAGGTTTGTATAAAGAAATGAAACTACGTAAACATTATGAAAAACCTTGCTTGAAACGTGCTAGGGAAAAAGAAGAAAATATTAGAAGAGCTAGAAAGTCTGCAAAAAGAAATAACGATTAAGCTGAAAGACTTTTCACTATATCCTCACACATTTTTTTAGCATCTCCAAATAGCATAGTTGTATTATCTCTATAAAACAATTCATTATCAACACCAGAATAACCAGTTGCCATAGAACGTTTTACAAATAGAACGCTCTGAGATTTTTCTACATCTAAAATAGGCATACCAAAAATAGGAGAGGACTCATCCGTTTTTGCAGCTGGATTTGTTACATCATTTGCTCCAATAACAAAAGAAACCTCTGTCATAGGAAAATCATGATTAATTTCATCTAGCTCCAAGACTTCTTCATAAGGGACATTAGCTTCAGCTAGTAAAACATTCATATGACCTGGCATTCTTCCGGCAACTGGATGTATTGCATATCTTACCTCTATTCCTTCTTTTTTTAATATGTCACCCATTTCTCTTAAAGCATGTTGAGCTTGTGCTACAGCCATTCCATATCCTGGTACTATAATTACAGAGTCTGCGTTTTTCATTATATATGCCGCATCCTCTGCATTACCTTGTTTAACAATTTTGTCTGAGTTATCCTTAATAGCACTAGTGTCTTGCTCACCACCAAAGCCTCCTAGAACAACATTAATGATGGATCTGTTCATCCCTTTACTCATTATATAACTCAATATTGCACCAGACGCTCCAACAAGAGCACCAGTTATGATTAAGAGATTATTGCTTAGGGTAAATCCTATGCCACAAGCTGCCCAACCTGAATAAGAGTTTAACATAGAAACGACAACAGGCATGTCAGCTCCACCAATAGGAATTACAACAAGAAATCCTAGTAATATTGAAACAATAACTATTGTCCAAAAGATTGTTGGTGATTGATTAATTACAAATAATACAATTAAGAAAATAATTAAAAGGAAAATTAGTGCATTTATAAGATGCTGGAACTTAAATACTATTGGCTTTCCTGAGATTGTACCTTGTAATTTTCCAAAAGCTAAAACTGAACCAGAGAAAGTGATAGCACCAATAAATGTTCCAATGCTCATTTCAACTAAACTAGCAGTTTTAATCGACCCAACTTTTCCAATGCTAAAAGCTACGGGATCATAGAATGCAGCAGCAGCAACAAATACAGCAGCTAAACCTACTAAGCTATGAAAAGCCGCTACTAATTGAGGTAATGCTGTCATCTCAATTCTGAGAGCTATAAACGAACCGATAGCACCGCCAATAAGTATCGCGGCACCAATTTCGTAATAGCTAAGAACAGATTTAAACATTAGTGTTGTGAACACTGCTATAACCATTCCAATAACGCCAAAAATGTTTCCCATTCTTGAAGATTCAGGGTGAGATAAACCTCTTAGAGCGAAGATAAATAATAACGCAGAAATTAAATATAATATCGCAACCATGTTAGAAGACATTATTCTTTTTCCTTTGTTTTTTTTGTTTTTTTCTTAAACATCGAGAGCATTCGATATGTTACTAAGAAACCTCCAAAAATATTAACTGAAGCTAATACAACGCCAATTAATCCGAAAATTTTTGAAGTATCAAAACCTTGAGGACCGGCTGCCAATATTGCACCAACTATAATTACACTTGATATTGCATTTGTGACACCCATCAATGGACTATGTAAAGCAGGAGTAACTGACCAAACTACATAATAGCCAATAATACAAGCTAGAAAAAATACTGTTAGTCCGATAACAAAAACTTCTGAAGAATGTGCTTCCATATTACTTAAATTGCTCCAATCTTACATCCCCGTCATGTGTTAGCAAAACAGAATTAATTATTTCATCATCAAAATCAAAATTTATTTTTTTATTTTCTTTATCTATTAATAAACTTAAGAAGTTAAAAATATTTTTAGCATACAGTGCTGAAGCATCTTTAGCCACTCTTCCAGGAACATTTCCATAACCAACTATTTTTACTCCATTATGCACTACTATTTCATTCATTTTACTTAAAGGGCAATTACCACCAGCTTCGACAGCCAGATCAATTACTACTGAACCTGGTATCATCGAAGAAACCATTTCTTCTGTGATTAAAACTGGAGCTTTTTTCCCAGGAATAAGAGCTGTACAAATTACTATGTCTTGTTTTGAAACTGTTTCAGCTATCAATTGAGCTTGTTTTTTCTTATAATCCTCACTCATTTCCTTTGCATAACCACCTGCGGTTTCAGCATTTTCAGCTTCATCATCTTCAACCATTATGAATTTTCCACCAAGACTTTCAACTTGTTCCTTAGTTGCTGCTCTTACATCAGTGGCTGACACTACTGCTCCAAGTCTTTTTGCTGTTGCTATAGCTTGTAAACCAGCAACTCCTACACCAAGTATCATAACTTTTGCCGGATTTACTCTTCCTGCAGCAGTCATCATCATTGGAAAAGCTTTTCCAAATTGCTCCGCTGCATCAATTACACTTCTATACCCAGCTAAGTTAGCTTGGGATGATAGAACATCCATACTTTGTGCTCTACTTATTCTAGGAATTAATTCCATACAACATGATGATATTTTGTTTTTATTTAAATTAGAAAATTCAGATTTATTTTCATATGGGTTTAAAATTCCAATAAGTAGTGAATTACTTTTTAAGTTATTTATGTCATCAGTGCTTGGCATTCTAACACATAAACAGACATCAGCTTTCAAGCATTCAGATCTAGTAACAATTTTTGCTCCAGCTTCTTCATAATTTGAATTTTGATATCCTGAAGTTTCCCCTGCTCCATTTTCAATTATAACCTCAAAACCTAGTCTAGAAAAAAGCTTTACAGATTCAGGGGACATAGAGACTCTTGTCTCATTGTTATCATTTTCTTTAATAGCAGATAAGAGCATGAGTTCTTATATTGATAGGTTTGCTAAATTTAAAGCTTTTTGTTGGTTTTTCATTAATTTTTTTGAGTTAAAATCTTCAATGAGCTCATGGAATATTCTGTACCAATTAACTTCAGCTTTTAAATGCATAAACACTGAACCTAGTCCTACAGCTGCTCTATCCATGAACACAAATTCTTTTGGAGGTTTAACACCACCTAGTTTCTTAAGTTCTTGATGAACTTCAGATGCAATTTGTGCTCCATATATACCACTATCACTTTCTTGTATTTTTTGAACTTTATCTTCCATCAAAGGTGAATATAAAAATCCTGCCCATTTATTTAATACTTTTAATTTATCTTTAGTAATGTCTGTAAATCCCCATTGCTCATATGCATGAACTGCCTTTGAATTGTCTTTTTCTTGAAGAGCAAGATATAAGTCTATTACACCTTGAATGAAATTACCATTAAAAATTCTCATACAGCCAAAGTCATATATATTAATACTGAGGTCTTTTTTTTGTACAGAGTAGTTTCCTAAATGTGGATCTCCGTGAAGCACTCCGTATTCAAAGAATGGTTTATACCAAGCTTTATACATATTTGCCGCTAATGTATTTCTTGTTTCTTTAGCAGATTTTTTAAAATTCAAAATAGGTTCACCATCTAGCCAACTCATAGTTAGCAATCTCTTTGTAGATAATTTATCATAGGTTTTTGGAACATGAACAAAATTTATATTTGAAAATATATTTCTAAATACAGCCATTAATTTTTTTTCTCTTTCGTAATCTAACTCTTCTTTAAGTCTCTCAGTAATTTCTTTGTATACTTCATCAGTTTTGATCGCTTTATTATAGGACTGATAAATTGAAAAAATCATTTTTAATTGTGAAAGATCAGCACTAACTGCTGAAGCCATGTCTGGGTATTGAAGTTTACAAGCAACTATATCATCATTTTTTATTTTAGCTTTATGAACTTGTCCAAGAGAAGCAGCTCTTGTTGCTTCTTTATCAAAGTCTATAAAATTTTTTTGCCAATCCTGATTTAATTCTGCAGCCATTCTTCTTTTAACAAACAACCATCCCATTGGTGGCGCATTAGACTGTAAATGCATAAGCTCTTGAGCATACTCATCAGGAAGTAAGTCAGGTATAGTTGCTGATAATTGTGCCACTTTCATTAAGGGTCCTTTAATACTTCCAAGAGCAGCCCTTATTTCTGAAGCATGTTTTTCTTTATCTAACTTAACACCTAAATATCTTTGACTTGCAAGTTTTGTGGCTAATTTTCCAACAACACCGCCAACTTTAGCATACCTGGTAAGTTGTTTTGTTAGAGATTTTGCTTCTTTATCTTTCATCAATTTTATTCTTCTAATTGGTCAATCAAATTCTCAATTACATTAACTCCTTTTTGCCAGAAATCTTTTTTCTTCGGATTTAAACCAAAAGGCTTCAATAGTTTATCATATGTATCACTACCACCACTCTCTAATAAAGTAATATATTTGTCTTCAAATTTAGGTAGCTTGCTTTCGTAAACATTAAAAAGAGAATTAACAAGACAATCACCAAAAGCATAAGCATAAACATAAAATGGAGAATGGATAAAATGGGGTATGTAACTCCAGAAATATTTGTAATCATCATTAAATTTTATTGATGGTCCTAAACTTTTCTTTTGAACATCAATCCAAATTTCACAAATCTCATCAACACTTAATTCTTTGATTTTTCTTTGCTGATGAATACGTTTTTCAAATTCAAAAAATGCAATCTGTCTCACAACAGTGTTTAGCATATCTTCGACTTTATTTGCTAAAAGTCCCTTACGTTCATTTTCTTTTGTTGTAATAGATAAAAGAGATTTAAAAGTTAACATTTCCCCAAAAACACTTGCAGTTTCAGCAAGGGTTAACGGTGTTGAAGAGTTAAAATAAGTTTGTTTTTGTCCTGCTAAATATTGATGAATTCCGTGTCCTAGTTCATGAGCAAGAGTTGCTATATCTCTTGCTTTACCCTGATAATTAACAAGTATAAATGGATGAACCGATGGAACAGTTGAAGCAGCGAACGCACCAGGAGATTTTCCTGGGATTACTGGAGCGTGTATCCATGAATTATCAAAAAATTTATTTACAATATTTCCTGCTCTCTTATCAAAATTTGAATACGCATCAGATACAATTTGTCTTGCATCTTTCCAGGAATAAATACTCTGTGATTGAAAAGGAAGAGGTGCATTTCTATCCCAATACATTAAAGATTTCTTTTTTAGCCATTTAGATTTTATTTTATAATAACGATGAGCAATTTTTGGATAATTTTCTTTTATTGTTTCAGTTAAGGCTTCTACAACCTCATCTTCAACAACATTAGATAAATTTCTTGAACTGACTGGATTTGGTAATCCTCTCCATCTATCATTGATTGATTTGTCTTTTGCAAGATTATTAGTAATAGATGTAAATAAACTAATGTTATCTTTTAAAACAGCAGATACTACCTCAGCTGATTTTTTACGATTTGATTCTTTTTTATCAGAAAGATAATTAAAAATTTCAGCACTAGATAAATTTTTTCCCTTAAAGGGAAATTTTAATGATGCAATTGTATCATCAAAAAGTCTAATCCAGGCTGATCTAGAAGTAATACTTTTTTCTTGAAGTAATTTTTCTGTCTTAACATCTAATTGATAAGGTTTAAATTTGCGAATATTTTTTATCCAGTTTTTATAATTCTTTAGTTTTTTATCAGCATAAATTTTTTTTAAATTTTTTTCTGAAATTTCATTTATCTCAAGATTAAAGAAGACAATAGAGGAGGCAATATTTGTAATTTGCTCCTGCATTTGTTGATAAAAAATTTTATTCTTTTCATTGTTACCATCCTCTGCAACTAATAAATGTGCATAAGACATGATTTTATCTATTTTTGTATCAATATCCTCTAATTCAATAATGGCTTTTAAGAGTTGATTAGAGCTAATCTTGGTGATTTTGGATGAGTATTTTTTCTCAAATTTTTTAGTCGATATTCTGAGCTTATTTAAATCATTATTCAGCTTCTTGGCTTTTGGCGTTTCATACAAATCCTTTAAATTCCAAATTGGTAGTTTACCAAGGGTATTTTTTGTTGAATTTTGATAATTTTTTTGTTTCATATTTTATTATTTCGATATAGGTCTAATATCAAAGCTTTGTAGGGAGGATAGAAAGCATGATTGTTAATTTTGACGAATTTAATAGCATACCGGGTATATTTTATCATCAAGCAAATGATCTAAAAGATCAGCCATACTTATGGAAGAAAGAGAATGATAAATATGTTTCTTTAAGCTGGTTAAAAGTAAAAGAACAAGTCGAAAGTTTAGCAACATACTTAAAAGATCTAGGAATTTTAGAAGGGGATAGAGTATTAATTTTATCTGAAAATAGGCCTGAATGGCAAATCACTGATTTAGCAATAATGTCGATAGGAGCAATTTCAGTGCCTGCTTATACAACGAGCACAACCAATGACTATAAATATATTATTGAGCATTCTGGTGCTAGATGTGCCATCGTATCATCACACGAGTTAATGAAAAAAGTTCTACCTGCAATAGAAAAAATTTCACATTGTCAAAACGTAATAAAAATTAATGATGATAATGAAACTTATACCGAAGTTGTAAATATTTTATCATACAATAAAATTATAAATGACAATTTAGAAAAAAGCAAAAATTCTAATGAAATAGAAGAGTTATCAAAAAATTTTAAAAGAAAAGATACAGCATGTATAATTTATACATCAGGTACTGGAGGCAATCCTAAGGGAGTGATGTTAAGTCATGGAGCAATGCTAAGAAACTGTGCTTCCTGCGATAAATTACTTGAGAGTCTTACCAGTGATTTAACAAAAGAAATTAGATATTTATCATGGTTGCCTTTATCTCATTCATATGAACATACTTTACAATTTTTAGAAATGGGGCAAGGCGCACAAATCTATTATGCTGAAAGTATAGATAAATTATTAGTAAATATGGCTGAGGCAGCACCGCATTTTATGACAGCTGTTCCAAGGTTTTATGACTCTTTACATACAAGAATTTCACAAGGTTTAAAAAACCAAAGTAAATTAAGTCAACGCTTCTTTGCAATTACTTTAAATCTAGGAAAGAAAAAATATTTTGGTGAGCAGATGAGCTTCTCTGAAAGATTTATGAATGGATTGATGGATAGGATAGTAAGAAAAAAAGTTAAGAAAAGATTTGGTGGAAGTCTCAGAGCATTGATATCAGGAGGCGCAGCACTAAATTTTGAAGTTGGATTATACCTAAGCGCCCTTGGCCTTCCACTACTTCAGGGATATGGACAAACTGAAACGGCTCCTGTTATTTCTGCAAACCCTCCTGAAAAAATTAAATTAGATACTGTTGGAAAAGTTCTTCAAGGAAATGAAGTGAAAATTTCTGAAGATGGAGAAATTTTAGCTCGTGGTGAACTAATTATGAATGGCTATTGGAATGATCCTGAATCAACTAATAAAACTATAATTGATGGGTGGGTTCATACAGGCGATATTGGTGAATTTGATGAAGAAGATTATTTAAAGATAACGGATAGGAAAAAAGATATTATTGTAAATGCTGGTGGAGATAATATTTCTCCTTCAAGAATAGAGGCAAAACTAGATATTGAACCTGAAATTGCTCAATCAATGTTATATGGAGATTTCAAAAATTACCTAGTTGCAATCCTGGTGCCTAATAAAGATTTAGCTCTAGAATGGGCAAAAGAAAATAATGTTAAGGGTGATTTAAATAAAATAATTCAAGATTCTTCATTTAATAAAAAAATGAAAGAAGTTGTAGATAAAGTCAATAAAAGCCTTTCTAGTATTGAACAAATAAGAAAATTTATTCTCATTGATCATGAGTTTACAATTGAAAACAATATGATGACTCCTTCCATGAAAGTAAGAAGGTTTAAAGTAAAAGAAATGTATGGAGAAAATTTAGAGAAACTATATTAAGCTTTTCCTTCATCAAACTTTTCTTTTTGTTCAGGAGTTATTTCTTTTTGAAATTTTGTTTTCCACTCTGAATATGGCATACCATAGATCATTTCTCGTGCCTCATCGTATGAAATAGAAATATTTTTCTTCTCTGCAGCACTAACATACCATTTTGAAAGACAGTTTCTGCAAAAACCTGACAAATTCATTAAATCAATATTTTGAACATCTGTTCTATTTTTTAGATGATGAATCAATCTTTCTGCAACATCAGCAAGTAAATCTCTATCAAAGTTTTTGGTCATATTACGTAAATAAATTATATAAATCTTTTTTTGTGATATATATATAATAATTAATGAAACGTAACAGAAAAGCTAAAATTTTAGCTACCTTAGGACCTGCATCATCAGATAAAAAAATAATAGAAGATTTATTTGTGGCTGGATGTGATGTTTTTAGATTAAATTTTTCACATGGTGATTTAGAAACTCATAGAAAAAATTATGTAACTATTAGATCTCTTGAAGAAAAACATAATCATTCGTCATGCATATTAGCTGACTTACAAGGGCCCAAGTTAAGAGTGGGTACATTTAAGAATACAAAAGAAAATTTAGTTAAAGGTCAAAATTTTATACTAGATCTTTCAACTGAACCTGGAGATAATAATAGGGTTAACTTTCCCCATGAAGAAATATATGATTTTTTAACACCTAATTCTATTTTATTAGTAAATGATGGAAGGATTAGATTACAAGTTGTTGAACAAAAAAAAGATAGTTTAATAACAGAAGTTTTAAATGATGCTGAAATCTCAAATAACAAAGGTGTAAATATTCCAGATGTTATTCTTCCAATAGATGCTCTTACCAAAAAAGATAAATCTGATCTTATGAAGGCATTAGATATGGGAGTTGATTGGGTTGCACTTTCTTTCGTGCAACAAGCAGAGGATATACACAAACTAAAAAAAATAATTAACAACAAAGCACTCGTGATGGCTAAAATTGAAAAGCCTTCAGCAGTAAAGAATATTGATGATATTATTAATGCTGCAGATGGTATTATGATAGCTAGAGGTGATTTAGGTGTTGAAATGCCAACAGAACAAGTTCCAATAGTGCAAAAAAATATTATTAAAAGATGTAGGCACTTTGGTAAACCAGTAGTTGTTGCTACACAAATGCTTGAAAGTATGATTGAAAATCTTGTTCCAACGAGAGCTGAAGCATCTGATGTTGCTAACGCTATTTACGATGGAACAGATGCTGTAATGTTATCTGGCGAGTCTGCTATTGGAGCACATCCAATTCAAGTAGTAAGAACTATGAATAAAATAATAGAAAATGTTGAAAATGATAAAAATAATTATGATTTACAAATTACTAAAGAAAATATTGATGATGTTGATAATACAGATGCAATAACTTTAGCAGCTTATTCAATTGCAAAAAAATCAGATGCAAAAGCAATTATCACATTTTCTGTTAGTGGTAGAACAACGACTAGAATGGCTAGGGAAAGAGCGCCAGTTCAAATTGTCGGTTTATCTCCTAATATTAACACTACAAGAAAAATGCAATTATATTGGGGGGTAAACTCATGTCATACACAAGAAGATGCTCAAAATGCTCAAGATATGGTTAATATCGCTTGTTCGATTGCAAAAAATAAAAAATTAGTAGAGCCAGGAGATAATGTGGTTATTTCGGCTGGTGTTCCGTTTGGAAGTGCTGGAACTACTAATCTACTTAGATTAGCTGAAATAATTGCCGATAAAGATCTTAAGTAAGTTTATTACAAGCTTCTTTTATTCTGTTGCAGGCATCTTCCAAAATTGCATCACTAGTTGCATAAGATAATCTAAAATAAGGGGATAACCCAAATGCTGCACCATGAACTCCTGCTACACCTTGATCCTCTAAAAGGTATGTCATAAAATCTTCATCATTGGAGATATATTTTTCATTTGGTGTTTTTTTTCCAATTATACCCTCGCAATTTGGATAAACGTAAAAAGCTCCTTCTGGTTTTTGACAAGTAATTCCATCAATAGCATTTAATTTACTCAATACTAAATCTCTGCGTTTCAAAAATTTTTTATTATGGTCGTTTATAAAATCCTGCGGACCACTTATTGCTTCAACTGCAGCAGCCATTGTAATTGAAGAAGTTGATGTTGTGCTTTGTGATTGTATTTTGTTCATAGCAGCAATAATCTCTTTTGGTGCTCCACAATACCCAAGTCTCCATCCTGTCATGCAATATGATTTTGAAACACCATTTAGTGTCAAACATCTGTCTTTCAGTGAAGGTTCAATAGAAGCAAGAGTATGAAATTCTATTCTATCATAAACAATTTTTTCATATATATCATCACACATTATAAGAACATTAGGATATTTTTTTAAGATAAGTGCTAAGTCTTCTAACTCTTTTTTTGAATAAACTGAGCCAGTTGGATTACTAGGACTATTTAACATTAACCATTTTGTTTTAGTGTTTATATTTTTTTCTAGTTGTTCTGGTGTAATCTTAAAATTTTGTGATTGAGGACACTTTACTATCACTGGCTTCCCTTCTGCTAATAAAACAATATCTGGATAACTAACCCAAAAAGGAGCTGTTATAATGACCTCATCTCCTGGATTAATTGTTGCCATCATAGCATTATAGATAATGTGTTTGCCTCCAACACCACATATGATTTCATCTAATTGATAATCAATATTATTATCTTCTCTAAATTTTTTCTGAATTGCTTTTTGTAATTCTGGTGTGCCTTTACCTGGTACATATTTAGTTTTACCCTCTTCCATCGCTTTATTAGCAGCATCTCTTATATTTTTTGGTGTGTTAAAATCTGGCTCACCAGCTGCAAGAACAATTACATCTTTACCCTCGTCCTTCAAAGCTTTGGCTTTGACATTTATACCTACAGTCATTGAAGGTTTTATTTTACTTAGTCTATCTGCAACAAAATTCATTTAAATTATAAAATGTTCAATAATTAGACTAGCACAAGTTAACAACAAAAAAATAGCAAAAATCTTTCTTAATACTAACTTATCTATATTTGATGAAACTTTTGCACCAATTCCAGCAGTAAATATACTAGTTATCGATATAAAAAAAACTATTATAATATTTACGTAACCAAGAGAATAAATGGGAAGTTCATTTATATTTGACCCAGTATATATAAATGTAAGTGTTCCTGGAAAAGCAATTAAAAACCCAAAAACAGCAGAGGTTCCAACTGCTTCATGAATCTTTTTTGAAAACATTGTTAAAGTTGGAACACTAAAACTACCACCACCTATACCAATTGTTGCAGATAAAAAACCAATAGAAGAGCTTATTAAAAAATTAATTATATTAGACGATGGTATATCATTGCTTACAACAATTGGGCTTTGTTGAAACAGCATATTTAATGAAATCAAAAATGCCAGAATTACAAAAAGAATAACTAAACTCTGTCCTGAAATAGCACTTGCTGCAAGTGAACCTACAATTGATCCTATTATTATTCCTATTGCCCATTTTTTTACAATTATCAAATTTGTATTTTTAAGCTTAACATGAGATCTTATAGAAGAAATTGAAGTAAAACAAATAACACCAAGAGAAGATGCTACAGCAACATGCATGACAATTTCAGAGCTGTAACCAAGATTAAGTAAAATAAAGTAAGTTACAGGTACAATTATTATTCCACCTCCAACTCCTAATAATCCTGCAATAAAACCAGAGACTAGACCTGTTAATAAAAAAATAAATACTATTGAAGTCAAATAAATTTCCGTATTTTAAGTTTCATTAATGTAGTAAACAATTTAATATAAAAGTAAATAAGACTATGAAACATGTACATTGGATAGGAACTGGACTATCTTCTATTCCAGGAATTAGAAGATTAGCTAAAAATTTAGATAATTTTACAGTATGGAATAGAACATTAGATAAGGCTATAAAGAGTATTGACCATGTAGATAAAAACAATGTGAACGCAAAACAGTTTGATGTTGATTTATTATTTAACGAAACTGATCCAGGTGATATTGTTATTTCTCAACTGCCAGCAAACAAACATTTAGAAATAGCTAAACTTTGTTTAAAACATAAATGTCATTTTGCATCTTCTAGTTACCTTAATCCAGAAATAAATATGCTAAATCCAGATGTAAAAAAAGAAAATTTAGTATTTATTAATGAGGTCGGTTTAGACCCAGGTATCGATCATTTTTTTTCCCATTTACTTGTCAGTGATCTTAAAAAAATCTCGACTGAAAAAACAGAAGTGGTTTATGAATCATATTGTGGGGGTTTTCCAGCAATTCCAAATGATTTCAAATATAAATTTAGTTGGTCTCCAGCTGGAGTAATCAAAGCCTTAAACAATGATGCAAAATATATAACAAAAGGAAAAATAAATACTGTAACTCCTTACAAATCTATTAGTTCTTATTCAATATCTGATGAAAATTTTGAAGCTTATCCAAACAGAGATTCAACTCCATATGTAAGTGAATACTTGTTTGATGAGAAATGGAAAGTCAAAGAGTTCGTAAGAGGAACTTTGCGACTTGATGGTTGGAAAGAAGCATGGCAAGATATTTTTTCAATGCTTGAAAATAGATCGGATAATATAGAAGCTGAAATCAATGAAAAAAGTGAAGAATTATTAAAAGATAATAAATATTTACCTGAGGAAGAAGATCGCGTTGTACTTTCTGTAAAACTTAAAGCTTTTGAAAATCATAATAAAATTTTTGATAGTTCTTATTTTTTGGATGAAAAAGGAAGTGGTGAAAATACTGCAATGGGCAAACTTGTATCGATTACTTTATCAGCTGCGATTGATCTAATTTTGGATAATAAAATTGAGACTGGTGTTAAAACTGCACCACATAAAACAGAAGACATAATGTATTTTTTTAAAATTTTAAAAGATTATAAAATTAATATCCAACAAGAGAATGGATAAGCAATTAACCAATATTGGTATTGTTAGAGAGTCTAGAAAAGATGAAAATAGAACTCCTCTAGTCCCAGAACATATTAAAAAATACAAAGATAGCAATCCAAATATTAATTTCATTATTCAGCCATCAAATAGTAGATGTTTTTCTGATGAAGAATATGAATTATGTGGTGCTAAAATTAATGAAAATTTAAATGAATGCTCAATCATATTCGGAGTTAAAGAAATTGATCCAAATTTTTTAATTAATAATAGGACATATCTTTTTTTTTCTCACACTTTTAAAATTAATAAACAACAAAAAAATATTGAAAAACATAAGAAAGACCTACTCTTATCAATTTTAAATAAAAAAATTACATTGATTGATTATGAAAATATCAGAGGTAAAAATGGTACAAGATGTTTAGGTTTTGGAAGATTTGCAGGTATTATTGGTTGTTATAATACTTTAAATTTATTGCTTAAAGTGCTTGGAAAACAATCTCTTGCTAGTGCCTATAAAATTAATGATTATGAAAGATTAGTATTAAATTTAAAAAATTTATATTTTCCTAAAACTAAAATTCTAGTTACTGGTGATGGTAGAGTTGCAAAAGGAGTAATTGAACTTTTAAATCTAACAAACATTAAAGCAGTATCAAAAAAAGACTTTTTGGAAAAAAAATTTGATCAACCTATTTTTTGTAATTTAGAAACTAAAGATTATGTTACAAATAATTCTTCCACCAACTTTAACCTTGAACATTTTATTGATAATCCTCAAGGTTATTCTAGTTCTGCATTACAATATTTAAAAGAAACTGATATACTTATAAGTGCACATTACTGGGACCCATCTTCTCCAAAAATATTTGAGAATGAAGACTTAAAAGTTTTACAAAATCTAAAAATTGTTGGCGATATTACTTGTGATATTAATGGCTCTGTTCCAACTACAATACGATCAACAACAATTGAGGAGCCAAATTATTGGATTGAAAGATATACTTTAAAAGAAATAGATGAAAATAATGATGGAATTGCTGTTATGGCAGTTGATAATTTACCATCTGAATTACCACGTGATTCAAGTACAGAATTTAGTGAAGGTATTATCAAAGAAGTTCTTCCTTTTTTATTAAAAGAAGATGATGGAAGAATATTAAATGGAACAATAACAGCAGATGGTAGTTTTTTAGAAAAGTACAATTATCTAAATGATTATATTAGAATCAATGAATAAAGCAGAAAAAAAACATCATCTCTCTTCCGAAATCACAACACCTTTTAAAATTGTAAGTGATTTTAATCCAAGTGGTGATCAGCCTGAAGCAATTAAAAGTATTGTTAAAAGTCTAAATGAAGGAGAACAAGAACAAGTTCTTTTAGGTGTCACTGGATCAGGTAAGACCTTTACAATGGCTAAAGTAATTGAAAAAGTACAGAAACCGACTTTAATAATGGCACCAAACAAAACATTAGCAGCACAACTTTATGGAGAAATGAAAAATTTGTTTCCAAATAATGCTGTTGAATATTTTGTCAGTTATTATGATTATTACACACCAGAAGCATATGTACCAAGAACTGATACATATATTGAAAAAGAATCTTCAATAAACGAACAAATTGATCGTCTAAGACATTCAGCTACTAGATCTTTAGTGGAAAGAAGAGATACAATCATAGTAGCATCAGTTTCTTGTATTTATGGTATTGGATCAGTTGATGCTTATTCTTCAATGTCTTTTACTTTAGATAAAAATCAATCAATAAGTAGAGAGATAATTATCAGAAAGTTGGTAGAACTTTTATACAAACGTCGTGACATGGACTTTAGAAGAGGTAGCTTTAGGGCTAAGGGAGATATTTTAGAAATTTTCCCTTCTCACTATGAAGATATTTCTTGGAAAATATCTATGTTTGGAGATGATATAGAGAGTATAACACAAGTGGACCCACTTACTGGAGAGAGGCTCGGAGAACTTGAACAAATAAGAATCTTTGCAAACTCTCATTATGTAACCCCAAAGCCAACAATAAAAAAAGCAATTACGATGATTAAAAATGATCTAAAAAAACAATTAGAGATTTTTGAAAAAGAAAAAAAATACTTAGAAAGACAAAGGTTGGATGAGAGAACTACATTTGACTTAGAAATGATGGAAACTACTGGAAGTTGTAGTGGTATTGAAAATTATTCTAGATATTTGTCAGGAAGACAGCCGGGAGAGCCTCCTCCTACACTTTATGAATACATTCCAGAAGACTCTTTATTGTTTATAGATGAAAGCCACCAGACATGTGGTCAAATAGCAGGAATGTACAAAGGTGATTTTTCTAGAAAATCAACTTTAGCTCAATATGGTTTTAGACTACCAAGTTGTGTAGATAACAGACCTTTAAAAAGAGAAGAATGGGATGCAATGCGTCCACAAACTATATTTGTAAGTGCAACACCAGGAGATTATGAACTTGAAAAGACAGGTGGTACCTTTGTTGAACAAGTAATTAGACCAACAGGTTTAATTGATCCACCTATTGAGATAAGGCCCACTAAACATCAAATTGATAACTTAATTGATGAATGTAAAAAAACTATAGATAAAGGTCATCGTGTTCTGATCACAACACTTACAAAAAAAATGGCCGAAGATCTTACTGAATATATTAATGAAGAAGGATTGAAAGTAAGGTATCTTCACTCTGATATTGATACATTAGAAAGAATAGAAATTATTAGAGATCTAAGATTAGGGGTTTTTAATATTTTAGTTGGAATAAACCTTCTTAGAGAAGGTTTAGATATTCCTGAATGTGCTTTAATGGCTATATTAGATGCTGATAAGGAAGGTTACCTTCGTTCAAGAACTAGTTTAATTCAGACTATTGGTAGAGCTGCAAGAAATGTTGAAAGTAAAGTCTTAATGTATGCTGATAACATTACCACTAGTATGAAAGAAGCAATCGAAGAGACAGATAGAAGACGATCAAAACAACTAGAATATAATAAAATAAATAAAATTACGCCAATCAGTATTAAAAAGAATATTCAAGAAATAATTGAGAACACGGCTGAACAAGATCATGTTACAGTTGAAATTGATAATGCTAAAGAATTAGTTGGTAAGGATCTTGATAAACATATTAAAAATTTAGAGAAAAAAATGAATGAATTTGCTTCAAAACTTGAATTTGAAGAAGCAGCAAGATTACGAGATGAAATTAATAGATTAAAGGCAAAAGAAGTGGGTCTTTCTAATAAAGTTTTGCAGTTTAAAAAGAATTAATGGATATTGTATTTTCAGAAACTAACCAAACTGGAGTCATTAAACTAAATCGTCCTAAAGCTTTAAATGCTCTCAATTTAGAAATGGCAAAAAAATTCCATGACAAATTATTAGAATGGGAAGAAAAAGATAATATCTTAAGAGTATTGTTAGTTGGAGAAGGTAAACATTTTTGTGCAGGAGGTGATGTAAAATCTCTTGTTCTTGCTGGAAAAGAAAACTCTTTAAAACATGATTTTTTTAAAATTGAGTATAAACTTAATTATTTAATAAGCCAATTTAGTAAAGAATTTCTTTCAGTTTGGAATGGTGTAGTGATGGGAGGCGGGGTTGGTTTATCAATCTATGGTGATCATAGATTGGCAACCGACAATTCAAAATTTGCAATGCCAGAAACTGCCATCGGTTTTTTTCCGGATGTTGGTGGAAGTTATTTTTTATCAAATCTTCCAGGTAACATTGGTAAGTTTATTGGTTTAACGGGTGAGGTTTTAGGGTTAAATGAATTAATTTTTTTCGGATTAGCAACTCACTATTTTAAAAGTAATAAAATAGAAGATGTTAAAGAAAAATTTATTACAAGAGGAGAAATTTCACACGATAATTTTGAAGTAAAGAATGATACATATCTAATTAAAAATATGAATTTAATAAATGAACTATTTAATGGAAATATTCAAACAATCATATCAAATTTAAAAAATCATAACTCAGAGTTTTCAAAAAAAATTTTAGATATTCTTTTAGTTAAATGTCCAATGAGTCTTGCGATAAGCACTAAACTTATAGATGATGCAAAAAGTAAACCGTTAAAAGAATGTTTAGAAACTGAATTTCAATTAAGTCAAAAAATAGTATACCGTAGTGACTTTGATAATGGTGTAAATTCTGTGCTAATTTCAAAAGATCATAATCCTAATTGGGAACCATCAAAAATAGATGAAATAAATATAGAAGATCTAGATTTTTATTTTGAAACTCATACTGAAAATCTTTATCTATAATATTACAAATGAGTAATAAAATTCCTACTTCTGCAAAAGTAGTTGTAATAGGCGGTGGTATAGCTGGATGTTCTGTAGCTTATCATTTAGCAAAATTTGGATGGAAAGATGTGATCTTGCTAGAAAGAGATCAATTAACTTCTGGAACTACTTGGCATGCAGCAGGACTGATTGGTCAGATTGGTGCATCAGCAACCATTACAAAACTTAGAAATTATTCGTTAAATTTATATAAAGACCTGGAAAAAGAAACAGGATTAGCAACAGGTTTAAAGCAAAACGGCTCTTTAACTATTGCAACAACTAATGATCGATTAGAAGAATTAAAAAGGCAAGCTACTTTTGCTCAAAGATTTAATATAGAAGTTAATGAATTAGAAAAAAATCAGATTAAGGATATTTATTCTCTTATAAACACTGATGATGTAGTTGGTGGAATATTTATTCCAAAAGATGGTCAAGCAGATCCTGTTGGTATAACAAATGTTCTTGCTAAATCGGCAAAAATGTATGGTGCTCAAATATTTGAACATTGTTCAGTAAATAAAATCCTTACTAAAAATGGATCTATAGAAGGTGTAGATACAAAACATGGAAAAATTAAATGTGAGTATATTGTTCTAGCATCTGGAATGTGGTCCAGGCAGATAGCAAATGATATTAACGTTAGTATACCACTATATCCAAATGAACACTTCTATATATTAAGTGAGCCATTAAAAGAAATTTCTAAATCGCTTCCAGTTCTTAGAGATTATAATAATTGCTTATATCTAAAAGAGGATGCTGGAAAAATTTTAGTAGGAATTTTTGAGCCTAAAGCAAAACCTGCATTTACTGATACGTATAAAGTGCCCAATGATTTTTCTTTTGGAGAACTACCTGAAGATTTTGATCATTTTGAACCGCATTTAAAAAATGCTATGAAAAGAATACCAGCCCTTGAAAATGTAGGTATAAGAAAATTCTTTAACGGTCCTGAAGCTTTTACTCCAGATACAAATTATCTTTTAGGAGAAACACCAGAAATAAAAAACTTTTATGTTTGTTGTGGATTTAATAGTATTGGTATTCAGAGTGCTGGTGGTGCAGGTAAGGTAACTGCAGAATGGATGATGAACGGTGAGGTTAATGATGATCTTTACTCCTTAGATATTTCAAGATTTGAAAAATTTCACTCTGAGACAAAATTTATAACTGAAAGAGTTACTGAGTCATTAGGAGATTTATATGCAATGCATTGGCCTTATAAACAACATAAATCTTCGAGAAATATTAAACTACTTCCTTTTCATAATGATTTGAAAAAAGAAGGAGCATGCTTTGGTCAAGTGGCCGGTTTTGAAAGACCAATGTGGTTTGCTCTAAATGGTAAGAAACCAGAATATGAGTATAGTTATGGCTATCAAAATTGGTATGATGCAGCAAAGTATGAAACAATAAACACAAGAAAAAACGCTGGTTTATTTGACTTAAGTGCCTTTGCAAAATTTGAAATTAAGGGAGACAATGCCTTCAACGATCTTCAACGATTATGCTGTAATAATATTAAAAATTATCCCGGTAATACAACTTACACGCAAATGCTTAATTCAAATGGTGGCATTGTTGCCGATTTAACAGTTACTTGTATTGATACTAATTCTTTTCGTATTGTAACGGGTTCATCTGTGAGAGAACATGATAAAAAACATATTTCAGAAAATTTAAGTAAAAGCACAACTTTAATTGATATCACTGAAAGTTTAGCTTGCTTTGGTATTTTTGGTCCTAAAAGTAGAGAAATTCTAACAGAAATATTTGGAGAACATTTTTCAAACGACAAGTTTAAATTTGGAACTGCTAAAGAAATATCATTGAAAAATAATAAATTAATCTTCCAAAGATTATCTTTTGTTGGTGAACTTGGTTGGGAAATTTATGTTCCTATAAATATATCTAGAGAAATTTATTTAGAGTTAGTTAAAGTTGGAGAAAAATATAACCTTTCACATGCTGGTGCTCATGCACTAGATATCATGAGAATGGAAAAGGGATATTTACATTGGGGTCATGATATTTCTCCAGCTGAAAACCCTTTTGAAGCTGGATTAGAATTAACTGTTAAATTAAATAAAAAAACAGATTTTATAGGTAAAGAAGCTTTAAAAATAAAGAATAGAATTAAAAAGAAACAACTAACAAATTTTGTTTTAGAAAAATCTACGCCGGGAAACCCTCTCTTATTACATGATGAGCCTATTTATTATAAAAATAAAATTGTGGGAGAAACAACTTCTAGCAATTATTCATTTTGTTATAATAAAAATATGGTTTTTGGATATATAGATTCAGAAATAGATTTAAAAAAATTAAATGGAAGTAATTTTGAAGTTGAGGTTGCTAAAAATAAATATGTTATGTCTGTTCAATTTAATCCATTGCATGATCCTGAAAATAATTTTACAAAAATATAGTTTTTGACGATCTAATATATGAAAACAATTAGATTATTTTTTTCTATAGTAGTAATTATATTAATAATTTTATCTATCTTTATTTATATTTTTCTAAATAATTTTGAAAAAGAAAAAATAATTAGTGATATTGAGAAAAAATTTGAAATTAAAATTAATGAAAAAAATAAAACTAAAATAGATATTTTTCCAATTGTGAGGCTTAACACAAATTTAGAAATTAAAGATTACAAAAATAATTTATACTTTGATAATATTAGAATTGATATTTCTCAGCCCGTATTTCAAGTTTCAGGAAATCTAAATATTGTAATTGATAATTTGAATATTAATAATATTAATTTCAGTGAAGTAAATATTAATGGAAAAGTCAGTTATATTGAAAATTATCTTAAAGATAGTGATAATTTAGAAAATTTATTTGACTCAATTTATAATATTAATGGAAAAATAACATTAGAAACAACTAATGAAGAAAAATTTCTTATTTCATTTTTAAAATTATTCTTTGAAAAATTAGAAAATCAAAAAAATCAAAAATTTGCATTTTCTGAACTTATAAATGCTTTTGGTAATGAAAGTTCTAATTTTAAAGGCGCAATAAATAAAAATAAAAATATTTTAGAAACTAGCAAAATTGCAATTAGCAATAAAAATAACAGAATTCTTATAAAAGGTGAATACAATTACAGTAATAATTTTATAGATATTATTTTAAAATTATCTCAAAATAATGAAATATATTTAACTACTTTGATAAAAGGAAACTTAAATAATCCTAATATAAGTTTTGATAAAAATTCAAAATTTTTTCAAAATTCAAACTCAAATGAAAATAATATAATTGAAGAAAGTGTCATTCAATTTTTAAATAATTTTTTTGATTTCAATGATTGACTTATTAAATATAGTTAGCAGTGTGTTTGGATATATCCTTTTTGGATTTTTTGTAAATAAATTACAAATACTTCCAAAAAAATATATTGATTATTTTGATTTTACTGGTTTTAACATTCTTTTACCTTTAGCTTTAATTATATATTTTTGGCAAGTCTCATTTCCTCAAATTAATTCTATTGGCCTGATCATCTCATTTTTTGCTTCAGGAATTTTTATATCCATGACTGGATTTTTAATTAGCAAACAATTTTTAAATTTTAAAACAGATGACTCTGCACTTTTTGGATTAGCTGCTTGTTTTGGTAACACAGTAGCAATGGGAATACCTCTTATGTATGCAGTTTTGGGTCCAATAAATACAATCCCTTATATGATATTAGTTTTTTTTCATGGTATTGTTCATTTTAGCTATACTGTTATTATAATAGAAGTTTATAGAAATAGACAAAAAAGCATTGTCGAAATTTTTTATCAAATATTATTAGGTATAATTAAAAATATTGTACTTTTTGGAATGATAATTGGTATCATTCTTAATTACTCTAATCTTATTGTTCCATCTATTATGAAAGAGCCCTTAGATATTTTTGTGAACCTTGCTCTTCCAATGGTTCTCATTTCTTTAGGTCTTGCATTAGGAAATTTTAAAATTAGAGAAAATATTTATGGCGCAATACTATTAACTATCTTAAAAAATTTTATTCACCCTATAATTGCATTTTGTTTAGCGAATTTTATACTAGAGCTTGATAATCTCTTGGTAATTATTGTTACTATGGCCGCAGCTTTACCAAGTGGGTCTCAGTCATATTATTTTGCATACAGATATAACTCATTAAAAGCTGTAGTTTCTTCAAATGTAGTATTAAGTACGTTTGTTAGTTTTTTTACACTATCTTTATTATTAGTATTTTTTGATATTACGTAGATTGAGAAATAAACGATTGTATTCTCTCTTTTTTATCCATAGTTTTAACACTAAATGGAAAAATCTCTAACATCTTGTCATATACATCAATTGCCTGTTGAAACTGGCCCTGATGAATAAAAATTAAACCCATTCCATCAAGTGCACCAAAATGTCTTGGTTCTAATTCAAGAGTTTTAATGATGTCTTGCATAGATTGATCAAAATTACCCATCATAAAGTGAACTGTAGCTCTTTTATTCCAACCTTCAGCAAAATTAGGATCTTCTTCAATTAAATTATTAAAAAATCTAATTGCTAGTGGATAATTTCTTAAATTCATAGCTTGAATACCCTTTTCAAAATATTCAATTACTTTTGGATCATCAATTTCATACCATATATTCCAAATGTCAGATATTAAATCTCTTATCTCATCCTGATTTTCAGTCTCATTTAATTTTTTAAACAAATTATTTAGCCGTGGATCATTTTGATCTGCTAATGCTATCTTACTAGCAAACAAAATACTTATACAGACAATTAATATTTTAAAGATAACTCTCATATTTAAATGATTTTTCAGATAGATTTCTTTTCTTTTCATGCTTTCTCGTTCTCCCTGTTACTCTAGTTCTCCATATTTTAAATGATCTAGGTTTAAGATTTGTTCTCATTATTTTTATAACCTCTGATTCGGTTACACCGTGAATTCTTTTTATTTTTTCAAAAGAGGTTTTATCGCACCAGGCTAATTTAATAATATTATCTATATTCTCCTGCATATTATGAATATAGTTCTCTATTAATTAAATTCTAAAAAAAATGATTGATTTGTATTCATCACCTACCCCTAATGGTCGAAAAATTAGCATTATGCTTGAAGAATTAGGTGTAGATTTTAATCCTATTTTAATAAATTTAGATAAAAAAGAGCAGTTTAGTGAAGAATTTTCAAAAATATCTCCTACAAATAAAATTCCTGTAATTGTAGATAATGATAACAACCAAACAGTATTCGAATCCGGGGCTATCCTTCTTTATCTGGCAAAAAAATATGATAAATTTCTAAATAAAGATAAGTATTGGGAAATAATACAATGGGTTTTTTTTCAAATGGCTTACGTTGGACCAATGCTAGGCCAGGCTCATCAATATTTATTTTATCATCCTGGTAAAAGCAAATTTGCAGAAGATAAAACAAAAGGCTATGCAAAACATATATATTCAATTTTGGATAAAAGACTTTCTAAACAAGAATATTTTTCGGATACCTATTCAATAGCTGATATTTCAATTTGGCCTTGGACAGCTCGTTATGAAAGACATCAAATAAATTTGCATGATTATCCAAATGTGTTGAGATGGTATAAACAAATATCAATAAGACCCGCAGTTATTAAAGGATATAATTCTGTAGGCGAATCTTATGAAATCCCTAAACCTTAAGTGTTGTAAAATAATACTGAACCTGCTGTTATAATTAAAAGGATTGCTAAAAACCATTCAACAATTTTTTTTAATTTTTCATTATTAAGATATTGTCTGATAACACTTCCTCCATATGCCCATATACTAATGGAAGGAATATTAACTACTGTAGACATAATAACCATAAATATTGTTCCAATTATTATATTTTCATCTTTTGGATAATATAATGTTACTGCAGTTGAACAGATTACCCAAGCTTTTGGATTTACAAATTGAAACAAAATTGCTTCATGATATTTTAATGGTCTTGATCTATCTTCTGTCTTTGAGATATTTAAAGACCCAAACATTTTATATGCTAAATAAAGAATGTAGCCTGCTCCAACATATCTTAAAATATCATAGAGTACAGGATAAGTAATAAACAAAGATCCAAGACCTAAGCATACAAGTGCTAATTGCAAACCATGACCAGAAGGAATGCCAAAAATATTAGGTATAGATCTTATAAATCCAAATTTAATACCTGATGCAGTTAAAATACTATTGTTTGGACCTGGAGTTACGTACATAATAAAATTATACACTGCTAAGGCAGCTATTAATTCCCATGTAATCATTTTTTAATCTCTAAAATTTACAAATTGGACAGGTATACCTATCTTAGCATCCTCAATAAGCTTCATTACACTTTGTAAATCATCTTTTTTCTTTCCTTCAACACGAAGCTCATTCCCATTGATCTTTACTTGAACTTTTAATTTAGAACTTTTGACATCAGAAGTAATTTTTTTACACAGTGATTGCTCAATTCCTTCTACCAATTCATACGTCTGACGAATTTTATTTCCCCCAGCTTTTTCCATATCATTTTTTTTTAAACATAAAGGATCAACTTTTCGTCTAACAAAATGAGTAACGAGCATGTCATTTACTTGACCAGCTTTCATTTCATCATCAGTAATAACAACTATAGTATTTTCTTTTTTTTCAATTGAAGTATCTGATCCTTTAAAATCATACCTAGTAGTAATTTCTCTTGTAGCATTTCCTAGTGCATTATCAATTTCTTGATGATCTAATCTGTTTACAATATCAAAACTAGGCATTTATTTAGTTTATTACATCGTCATTTATATCTGGCAACTGTTTTTTAGTGCTTAATCTTCCTAATTTTTTCATCTTTTCTACTTTTTTAGTCAAACTTCCTGAACCATCTTGCAATCTTTGTTTAGCTTCGTCCATTTTTGATTTAGCTAAATCTATTGACTGATTAGCTTTTACAAACGACTCATATACACTGACTGTTTTATCATAAATATCTGATGCAGCTGATGCTATATCTTTTATTGTTTTAGATTGTTTATCAACCCGCCACATATTTTCTACAGCTTTAAGTAAAAAGGGCAAAGTTGATGGTCCAACAATAATTATTTTATTGTTCCATGAATCTTCTATAAGTTTATTTGCCTCATTATATAAAGTAAGTAATGCTGGTTCTATTGGAACAAACATTAAAACATTATCAATTGTATTGATTCCATATATTTTTGAATAATTATCTTTACTCAGACTTCTAATCGAAGTTTTTGTTGAATCCAAAAATTTTTTCAAAAATATCTTCTTTTGTTGATTGTCATTTGTATTAGAATAATCATGCCAAGAATCTAAGGACACTTTTGAATCTATAATTATGTGTCTATTACCAGGCATATGAACAATTACATCGGGTTTTTGTAAATTGCCATCTTCATCTCTAAAAGTTTTTTGAGTTGCGTACTCTTCTCCTTCTCTTAAACCAACACTATCTAAAATATTTTTAAGTACAAATTCTCCCCAAGGACCTTGTTGAAGTGCACCACCTCTAATTAATGTATTCTCAATTCTATCTTGAGCTAAATTAAAATTTTGCAAAGATTGCTGAATTGATTGCATGTGATTTTTTAAGGAAGTAAGATCAGTATCATCTTTTATTTCAGAACTTTTTGTTTTGCGAAGAAAAAATAAAATTGATAAAAAACCAACTCCAGATAAAAAACCAATAATGAAAACAAATATAAGATTTTCAAACATCACTATTTAGATAAGATATAAATATATTATCAAATATCTAGCAATTTTCCCAATAGATACAAATATTAAAAAAAAAGTAATATTATATTTTACTGTACCTGCTGCAAATGCGATTGGATCTCCAATAATAGGTACCCATGAAAATAATAATGACCATTTTCCATACTTTTTGAAAATATCTGTAGCTTTCTGTAATAAATATTTATTTACAGGAAACCAAGGTTTCTTAATAAGAAAATTTACAAAGTAACCACATATCCAACTGAGTAGAGATCCTAAAATATTACCTACTGAAGCAAAAAATAATAATAAAAATGGATTATACTTATTAGATAATAATAGTGCTGATAAATATGTCTCTGAAGCAAAAGGAAAAAAAGTACCTAAAGACAAACAAAAAATAAATAATGATGAATAGATCAAAGTATTTCTTATTGTTAATTTATGTTAATGTTATGTTACTTATCAATTTATGAGCGATTTTCCAAAAGAAGAATTTATTTCCAGAATTGAAAAAATACAAATACATATTGAAAAAGAAAATATTGATGCTGTTATTATAACTTCACCATCAAATTTTAGATATTTTACCGGACTTGATAGTAATTTTTGGGAAAGTCCTACAAGACCGTGGTTTTTAATTATTTCAAAAAAAAATCCAATAAAAGCTATAATACCATCTATTGGTATTACAGCTATGCAAGAAACATTAGTCAATGATATCGAAACTTGGGAGTCTCCAAATCCAAAAGATGAAGGAATATCTTTATTGAAAAAAAATATTAGAAGTTTTCCTAAAAGTTCAAATATTGGATTTGAATTAGGAAATGAAACTTTTTTGCGAATGAGTATTAACGATTATCAGGATATTATAAAAAATTTATCAGAATATAATTTTGTTGATGCTAGTAAAATACTTTGGGGTATAAGAAAAATAAAATCTGAAATAGAGATCAATAATATTAAAGAAATTTGTTCTATTACAAGTAAGGTATTTGATGATTTTCCTCAAAAAATTAGTTTAGGAATGAGTGAAAAAGAAATTGCATCAATATTTAAAAAAGAATTAATTGAAAGTGGCGCAGATTATATTCAATACATGGCGTGTGCTTCAGGATTTAATGGTTATAATCAGATTATCTGTAACCCAACAGAAAGAGTAACTAAAGATGGTGATATTCTAATTATTGATACCGGTGCAACTTTAAATGGTTATTTTTCAGATTTTGATAGAAATTTTGGTTTTGGAAAAATTCACAAGCAAGTTCTAGATGCATATAATAAATTGTGGGAAGCAACTGAGAGAACTTTAGAAATTATAAAACCTGGAACTAGTTGTTCAGAAATATATTCTAAATTATCTCAAAGTTTAATAACTAACAACGTATCAATTGGAAGAATGGGTCATGGTTTAGGTTTACAACTAACTGAGCCGCCAAGTATTATGAAAAATGATAAAACGTTACTAGAGAAAAATATGATTATAACTCTTGAACCATCAATTGAAATGGACGAAAATAAAATATTAGTACATGAGGAAAATTTATTAATAACCAAAGACTCCTATAAACTTTTAAGTACTAGAACTCCTGAAAATTTACCTATTATTAATTAGTTAAATTATTGATTCAATTTTAGGCATAAGTCTAATTAATTCCTTCGTATATTCATGCTTAGGATTATTAAATAATTCCTCTGTATCTTTTGTTTCACAAACAGCACCATTTTTAAGTACAATTATTCGGTCACACATTTGACGAATTACAGGTAGGTCATGGCTAATAAATAGCATAGTGAGATGAAGTTCATCTTGTATATCTTTTAATAAATTCAATATTTGTGCTTGTATACTGACATCCAATGCAGAAGTTGGTTCATCACATATTAATAATCTTGGTCTTGTTGCCAAGGCGCGAGCAATAGATATTCTCTGCCTTTGCCCTCCTGAGAATTCATGTGGGTATCGATCTAGAGATTGTCTGGTCATTCCAACAATATCTATTAGGTCGTAAACATTTTGTAAAAGTTCATTATTACTAATATTTTTTTGAAAAAATTTAATTGGTTCTGCAATAATATCCTTAACTTTGAAACGAGGATTTAGAGAAGAGTAAGGATCTTGAAAAATCATTTGAATTTGACCTCTACTATTATGAATTTGATATTTTTTATTTGAATTATATAGATGTTCATTATTATAAATTAAATCACCTTTGTTAGGAGCAATTAATCCAGTAATAATCTTTGCAATAGTTGATTTACCTGAACCAGACTCTCCAACTAATCCAAGTGTCTCACCTTCGAATAATTCAAAAGATACATGGTCGACAGCTTTTACTATTTTATCATTCGAACTTTTATTAGAAACAAATGAAAAACCATTACCTAAGGAATTATCATCAAAAACTTTTGTTACTTCCTCAAGTTTTAATAATTTTTGATTTTTATTTTCTCTTATTCCCCATGTTTTAATGATATTTTTAGTCAAATCCTTGGAACTAGATGTTATTTCATTACCATCGGGGCTAATCAATTTAAATCTATCAATTTTCTTATTTGTTGGTGGCACTGAAATTACTAAGCTTCTTGCTTCTGTTGATTTTGGATTTGTTAATAATTCTTTAGTCTCACCTTGTTCAACAATATGTCCATATCTCATAACAATAACTTTATCAGTCGTCTCTGCTATGACTCCCATATCATGGGTGATAATTATAACACCAAGATTTCTTTTCTTTGTAAGATCTTTGAGGAGTTCTAATATTTGATATTGAATACTTACATCTAAAGCTGTTGTTGGTTCGTCTGCAATTATTAAGTCAGGTTCACAACTTATCGCTAAAGCTATCACAACTCTTTGACGCATACCGCCACTAAATTGGTGTGGATAGTCCTCTATTCTTTTTTCAGCGTTTTCTATTCCAACCTCTTTAAGTAGTTGAATTGATTTTTTAAGTGAATCTTGATAACTTAAATTTAAATGAGCCTGAATTGTTTCAATTAATTGATCTTTTATTTTAAATAGAGGGTTTAATGAAGTTTGAGGGTCTTGAAAGACAAATCCTATTTTTTTTCCTCTAATATTTTGAATTATTTCTTCATTACTTCTTAATTCAATATTGTCTATTTTTATTGAACCATCTGTGATTTCACCTGGAGAGTCAATCAAGTTAATTATCGCATTTGCAATTGTAGATTTTCCAGATCCAGACTCACCGACAATTCCTAATATTTCACCTCTTTCTAAAGAAAATTCTACATTTTTGCTTGCAACAATAATTTCCTTTCGTGTTGGATAACTTATGTTTAAATTTTTAACTTCTAAAAAACTCATCTCTTTTTTAATTTTGGATTTAAAGCATCTCTCATCCAATCCCCTAATAAATTAATTGATAATGCTAAAACAATTAAGAAAATTGCTGGAAAAAAAGTAATCCACCACTCACCTGAAAATAAAAAATTATTTCCAAACCTTATTAGTGTCCCAAGAGAAGGTGTTGTTGGTGGAACACCAACACCTAAAAAACTTAAGGTAGACTCAGTAATAATTGCAAGTGCTAATCCGATTGTAGCAATTACTAAGATAGGCCGAAGTATATTTGGTAAAATATGCTTAAACATAATTAATATATTTGATAATCCAATAATTCTTGAAGCTGAGACATATTCTTTATTTTTTTCGACTAAGGTTGATGCTCTCGATACTCTTGCAAACTGAGGCCATTCTGAAATACCAATGGCGAAAATCAAAACATAAATTGCCATTTCGTCATGCATTGATTGTGAGATAATTGCCCTTGCAATTCCATCAACAAGTAAAGCCATTAAAATACTTGGAATAGTTAACTGCACATCAGTAAGACGCATTACAATAATCTCATACCTACCACCAATATATCCAGCTGTTACTCCAAGAAAAACTCCAAGTATCATTGCAAAAATTATAGATGCAAAACCAACGATAAGTGAAATTCTTGAACCATAAATCATTGTTGAAAACATATCTCTTCCCTGCTGATCAGTTCCTAATATGAAGCTAAAACTTCCTCCCTCCGACCATACTGGTGGGGTAAAGGCATCCATTAAAGAAACTGATGCTGGGTCAAAAGGATTATAAGGTGCAACGATCCCAGCAAATACAGAACAAAAAAGTATAATAAAAAATATTGTTGAAGAAATTATTGCTAATTTAGAATTAAAGAAACTGTATCCAATATCAGTATCATATAATTTATTGTACGTTTTAAGTAGCATTTTAACTACCCTCTTCCTTAAGCCTAATTCTAGGATCAATAAAATAGTATGTGATGTCTACAATAAAATTTATCATAACAAATATAAAGGCTACCATGATCATATATGCTGACATTATAGGAATATCGACAAAGTATACTGCTTTAATAAATAATGACCCCATGCCTGGCCATTGAAAAACTGTTTCTGTAATAATTGAAAAAGCAATTAATGTTCCAATGTTGATACCTGTAATAGTAATAACTGGAATTAATCCATTTTTGAGCGCGTGCTTATAATTAATAACACTCCTTTTTATACCTCTTGCTTTTGCAAATTTAATATAATCTGTTTGTAAAATTTCCATCATTTCAGCTCGAACTAATCTAATCACATAAGTCATTTGAAATAAACTTAACGTAACAGATGGGAGTATCAGTGCTTTTAAACCAGAAGTAGTTAAAAATCCTGTAGTCCAAAAACCTAATTGTGTGACTTCACCTCTTCCAAAGGATGGAAGAACTCCTAAAATTACTGAAAACAAATAAATTAACATTATTCCTATAATGAAAGTTGGTAAAGAAACCCCAGCTAGAGAAATCACAAGAATAAAATTAGAAATAAAACTGTCTCTGTGAATACCAGTATATACACCCAAGATAATACCGCTGATGATTGCAATTAAAGCGGAGACAAAAACTAATTCTAAAGTTGCAGGCATTCTTTCTGCAATTAAGTCTGAAACTTCTCTTTTTAATTGGTATGATATTCCAAAATCACCTTGAATTACATTTCCTATAAAACGTGAAAATTGAATGTAAACAGGATCATTTAAACCCAATACTTCTCTAACCTCAGCACGTCTTTCATCTGAAGCATCTTCTCCAGTCATACTATTTACTGGATCACCAACAAAATTAAATAAGGAAAATGAAACAAAAGCTACAACAATCATTACAAGAATAGATTGAAAGAGTCTTTTAAAGAAATAGCTAAACATGGTTTAATTTCTGGCCAGATTACTGGCCAGAAAATATAAAAATTATTAGTTTACGTTTGCAAATCTAAATAATGGCTCGTTGTTCATTCTAATTGGAACATCGACATTACTTTTTGATGCTTGGTTGACAACTTGGTGATGTAAAGGAAGATATGTTACATCATCTTGGGTAATATCCCAAGCTTCAGCAATCATAGCATTTCTTTTATCTTGATCTGTTTCAACACCCATTGCCGCTACTAACTCATCAACTCTAGCATTACTGAAATTAACTTTATTCCAGCTACCAGCGCTATCAAATAAGTACGAGTATACGTAATGACTATCAAAAGTTGGAACACCCCAACCTAACATGTACATATCACTTGTCATACCGTTTGCGTCACCTTCTTTAACTTCTGAGAAGTGTTGACTTTTAGTTTTTGCATCAAGAGTTACATCAACTCCAATTTTAGCAAACATACCAATTGCCGCAACACAGATTGCTTCATCATTAATATAACGATCATTTGGACAATCTAGTGTAACCTCAAATCCATCTGGATAACCAGCTTCTGCTAATAGTTTTTTTGATAGCTCTGGATCATAAGGTAATCTTTCATCACGTGCAGCTGTATGACCATTTACACCAGGAGCAGTGATAATTCCTGCAGGAACACTTTGTCCTCTCATTACCTTATCCTTAATAGCTTCCATATCTAAAGCATGGTACATAGCTAAACGAACTCTTTTATCTGCAAAAGGATTTTTACCTTTGATATTAGATGAATTTAATTCAGCAGAACCTTGATCCATTCCAAAAAATATTGTTCTATTTTGAGGAGTCATTTTTACACCATGTCCAGCAGAAGATTTGATTCTCTCAATATCTTGAACTGGAACAACGTTTGTGTAGTCAATTTCTCCAGAAAGAAGTGCTGCAACTCTTGTTGCATCATTTGCAATTGGAAGTAGTTCAATAGTATCTACATTGAAAGTACTATCATCGCCCCACCAATCATTATTTTTTTCAAAAACAGTTCTTACGTCCTGTTCTCTAAAAGTAATTTTGAAAGGTCCAGTTCCGTTTGCATTAGAAGCACAGTAAGATGTTTCACCTGCATCCCAGTTGTATGAAACTTCACAACCATTTGCTTTTGCCCAATCTTCAGACATAACAAATATCTGAGTTAATTGATTTAAAAGAATTGGATTTGGTCCATCTGTTACAATTTGAACTGTGTGATCAGTTAATGCTGATGCTGATTTAATACTTTTAATTAAATCTACCATATCAGAAGGAGCAGTTTTTGCTCTATTGATACTAAAAGCAATATCACTAGCTGTTAAATCTGATCCATCATGAAATTTTACACCCTTACGAATTGTAAATATCCAAGTGTCATCAGCAGTTGTTTTCCATGATTCAGCAAGCTGAGGAAGTATTTCCATATTAATACCTGGAGTTACTAAACCTTCATATACTTGACGTGAAACCATGTGAGTTGGTCCTTCGTTTTGTGCATGCGGATCAAGAGTTAAAGAGTCACCAGGCATTGACCATTTAATAGTGTTTGCAAATGCTGGTGAGAAAATACCCATGAAAAGCAAAGACAAAACAATGCTTAAAGTCTTTTTCATATTATTTCCTCCATAGAAATTTGATGGTAGACCCATACTACTTCAATGGAAATATTCAATATTATTAGTATTAATAAGTGCTATATTTTGTCATAATTATTAGTATTAATTTAGACATAAACCTTGGAGGAGGCTTGATATAGTGAAAAAAATAGAGAAGGCACAAGAGATCTCTAGAATACTAAATCGTATATACAGAAAAGTACCTATTCCTCTTAAACACAAAAATAAATTTGAATTAATTGTAGCTGTACTTCTTAGTGCTCAATGTACAGATGAAAGAGTTAATCAAGTTACACCAATACTATTTAAAAAAGCAAACACAGCTATAAAAATGACAAAAGTGCCAAAAAAAACAATTTATAATATTATTCGTCCTTGTGGTTTGGCACCTCAAAAATCAAAAGCAATTTTTGAACTATCAAGAATTCTTGTAAAAAAATTTAAAGGCAATGTTCCAGAAAGTTTTGAGGAATTAGAAAAATTACCAGGTGTTGGTCACAAAACAGCCAGTGTTGTTATGTCTCAAGGATTTGGTCATCCAGCATTTCCAGTTGATACGCACATTCATCGTTTAGCTCAACGTTGGGGTTTAACAAATGGTAAAAATGTTGTCCAAACAGAAAAAGATTTAAAATATCTTTTTCCAAAAAAATCTTGGAACAAACTTCATTTACAAATAATATTTTATGGAAGAGAATTTTGTCAGGCAAGAAGTTGTTATGGTTTGGAGTGTGAAATATGCAAGGTTTGTAATCCAAAGAGAAAAACACCTATTAAAACAAAAAAGTAGTAATTAAAAAGGCTGAAATACAACAAGTATAAGTATAAAAATCAATATTACTGCAGGTGCTTCGTTTGTAATTCTAAAAAACTTAGTAGAGTATTTATTTTTATTATTTTTAAAATCATTAAGACATTTTAAACAAAAAAAATGATAACCAGATAATAAAATTACAAATAAAATTTTTAAAAGCAGCCAAGTATCAATACCCACATAATGTGTAAGTGTAAAACCTGATATCCACGTCACTATAAAAGCTGGAAACATTATTATTCTGTACAATTTTCCTTCCATTAGTTTGAATGTTTCTGATGTTTCTTTTGTAATTTCAGGATTAGCATGATTTACAAACAAACGTGGCAGATATAAAAGTCCAGCCATCCAAGCTATGATACTAAAAATATGAATAACTTTCAGCGTATTAAATAACATTATTTATTCCCATACTGCATGAGGAGGCATTGACATTAATATAGCATCAACATTCCCACCAGTCTCTAGACCAAATTTTGTACCTCTATCATATAATAAGTTAAATTCAGCATAACGACTACGCTTAACTAATTGTATCTTTTTTTCCTCTTCATTCCACTCTTCATCCTTAAGTGCAATTAAAGTATTTTTTATAAACTGATGAAAATAAGTACCTACGCCTTGGACAAATTCAAAATCTTTTCCCCAATCGCCAGTTTGAAGGTAATCAAAAAATATTCCTCCAACACCTCTTGGTTCGTTTCTATGTTTAAGAAAAAAATAGTCATCACACCATTTTTTAAATTTAGGATAATATGATTTATCATACTTATTACACAAAACTTCTAAACCACGATGATATTTTTTCTCATCCTCAAATATTACACAAGGTGTAATATCCATGCCTCCACCAAACCATTCCTGAGTGGTTTTAATAAACCTTGTATTAAAATGCATAGAAGGAATTTTAGGTGAAACAGGATGTAATACAACACTGATGCCGGTTGCATTATAATTTGGATCTTCTTTAGCACCCGGAATAGCATCTCTCATATTTTCGTTAAATGTCCCAGAGACGGTAGAAATATTTACTCCACCTTTTTCAATAATATTACCCTTAATTTTACTCATTTTACCACCACCATCACCTTTATGATCCCAATTACTTATTTCAAATTGATTTTCATCAATGTTTTGAATAGTTTCAACTAAGTTATCTCGTAATTTTTCAAACCATTCTTTTGCAGTATTAAATTTGGGATCAGCAATCATAATGGCCAACCTTGAGTATGTTTTTTTATCAGATTTACAAAAACATCTATGTGATCATCGTGATCATTCAAGCAAGGTATATAATGATAATTTTCTCCACCTGACTCCATAAAATATTCTTTATTTTCTTCTTCAAGTTCTTCAAGTGTTTCAAGACAATCACTACTGAAACCAGGAGATATTATATGTATATTTTTAATCCCTTGTTTTGGTAATTCTTTTAATGTTTCACTTGTATATGGCTTCAACCATTCCTCTCTTCCAAATCTACTTTGGAAAGTAGTCATTATCTCATCATCGGATAATCCCATATGTTCTTTAACAAGTCTTGTGGTTTTAAGACAAAAGCAATGATACGGATCACCATTAGTCAAATACCGTTTTGGTATACCATGATAACTAAAAATAATTTTTTGTGGTTTTGAAGTTTTTTTCCAAAATGACTTTATTGAATTTGACAATGCTTCAATATAATTTTTTTCTTCAAAGTACTGATTGATAAAACGCATTTCAGGTATCCAACGCCATTTTTGCAATACATTTGTTACTTCATCAAATGTACTACCTGTTGTTGCAGCACAATATTGTGGATACATAGGTAGAACTAATAATCTTCTTACTTGTTTTTTTTGAAGTTTTAACAAAGCATCTGGAATAGATGGATTGCCATAACGCATCCCAACTTCAAAAACTATATTTTCATTTTTTGAAGAAAAAGATGATTGGATTTTATTTAGTTGTCTGTTTGCGATATCTAAAAGTGGAGAACCCTTATCAGTCCAAATTTGTTTATATGCTTCTGCTGACTTTGATGGTCTTATTTGTAAAATTACTAGCTTCAATATAATTTGCCATAAGATTTTAGGTAATTCGATTACTCTAGGGTCTGACAAAAATTGATTAAGATAAACTTTTAGTTCTTTTTTATTTGGAGCATCTGGAGTGCCTAGGTTAGTAATTAAAACACCAATTTTTTCTTTACTCCCGTGCTCATAATTTTTTTCACCTATATATTTAACCATATCTATTAGCTAAATTCTTTTCTGATATTTTCTATAAATAAATGAACATTTTTTTCTGGAGTATTTTTGTTAATTCCATGTCCAAGGCCACAAATCCAGCCACTAAGATTTTCAATTGATTTCATTTTTTTAATAAAATCTTTTAAATCATTAAGAAATATATCTGTTTCGCTTAACATTAATTGTTCATTAAAATTTCCTTGAATAAATCCATGTTTTTGATTTTCAAACATAAATTTAAGATCTATTGTGTGATCATAGCCAAAACCAGCAAAGGGAAAACTGATGATAGAATTAAGATCTGTTAAACTCTTACCTCTTGAATAATAGCCAAGTTTATTTGGAAAAGAAATTGCAATCTCTTCCAAAAATTTTGAATAAATTTCATGAAAATTTATTTTATCTAAATCATACAAGGAGCTATCAAAAATCATGACAAGTTCAACACCTGCATCTAATTGTAATTGAATATTTTTCTTAAGAAGGGGTAAGAGAATTTTTGAAATAAATTCTAAATTCATTTTAGTGTCGATTAAATCAGAGTTATTATTTCCAAATGCATATTTTGATAATGTCCAAGGTCCACCAACAAATCCAATTAAACTTTTATTATTAGGCAATTTCTCTTTTGTTATTTTTATAGCTTCAAATTGAAACTGCATATGCTCAATGCCACGATCAATATTACTATAATTATTAATGTTTTCTGAATTTATATAAGAATTAAATTTAGGTCCTGGGTCAAACTTTAATTCTAAACCAAGTCCCTCCAAGATAAATAAAATATCACTAAATAAAATTGCAATATCGTAATCAAACTCTTGTATTGGACCAAAAGCGACTTCTGCGGCTAGATCTGGAGTTTTACAAAGTTCTTCAAAAGTATATTTTTCTTTTAGCTTGCGATAATGCGAATGGTACCTCCCAGCCTGTCTCATGAACCAAATGGGTGGTGTTTTTTGAATATTTCTTTTGATAGCATTTTCGAATAAAATATTTGTCATTTTTAGGCTTTTAGTAATTTTTTCTTCCAACTATCATAAGATAGCTCAACAAAAAGATTTTTATCATTACCTAATATTTTACTAATCTCATTGTAAGTATTTCCTGGGCCACAAAAATGATATTTTTCTATAATTTTAGGATATTTATCAATACTCGCCTTAAAAGCTGAACTGCTCATCCAATAAAAGTACTTTTTCTTTTCTATATCTATTTCAAAATCAATAGACTCCAATTGATACGTTTCAATTTTATTTTTTATGGAACTTTCAGGAGATTGAGAATGAGTTAACTTAACCCAAGGATTATTTGTAAGTGAATTAATATCTTTATCAAAATCCTCACCCAAACCATCTGAAGTTCCATTAACCCAAATACCTCTTTCAGATAAATTTTTCCATGTTCTTAAACCACTTGTCCAAATAACATTATTTGATTGGATTTTTGACTTATCTGGGATTGAGCTAATTCGTGAAACATAAATACATTTATTTTGTAAATTAATTGTTTTCTAGAAAATATTTTATAATTTTTTAAATTTTCAGGATAAATTTCATCTGTTGTATTACTAGAAAAACTTATATCTTTTGTATCAATAAAATCCCAGTTCTCAAAATGATTGCCATTTTCATCTTCACCTCTTTTAGATACAACTAATCCTAATTTATGTGAGATGTAAGATACTCCTATTTTTTGGTGACATCCTCCTCCATAATTTTTTAAAATATTTCTTTCTTGAATAACATTTGAATAATCTTTGGAAAAATTAATATCATTTAAAATTTCGTTAAGTTTATTATCTTTAATTCTTGTTTCAATCGCTAGAGCTCCTTGTCCAGGAGAACAAGGATTTATAGACAATGGTAAAACAGACCATAGACATTGGTTAATATA
>CACHSZ010000009.1 GCA_902582755.1 uncultured Alphaproteobacteria bacterium
TTTTCAAAATAATTTACTATAGAAAGTCCTGATTTTTGAATTCCATAAATTAAATACATTATCTTATTCTTAAAGTTGCAAGACCTATCAAAGCTAATACAATAGTAATTATCCAAAAACGAATAACTATTGTTGACTCAGGCCATCCCTTTTTTTCAAAATGATGATGTAGTGGAGCCATTAAAAAAACCCTTTTTCCTGTCATTTTAAAAATGAATACTTGGATTACTACAGACAAGGTTTCTAGAACAAATAAACCTCCTATTATTGCAAGAAGAATTTCATGTTTACATATTATTGCTATTGAGCCTAAAGAGCCGCCTAATGCTAAAGATCCTGTATCACCCATAAAAACTTTAGCAGGTGGTGCGTTAAACCAAAGAAAACCTAAAGCGGCTCCAATTAAAGAACCACAAAAAACTGCTAATTCACCGGTTCCAGGAATATATTGGATAAGTAAATAATTTGAAAAAACTATATTACCTGAAACATAAGCTATGAAAGCAAAAGACATAGCAACTATCATTACAGGGACAATTGCTAAACCATCAAGTCCATCAGTTAGGTTTACTGCATTAGCCGATCCAATAATTATAAATATGGAAATTAGAAAATAAAATATTCCAAAATCTATAATTAAATTTTTAAAGAAAGGAAATGTCATAGAGTTGCTTATACTTGGATCTAAATTGATAAGAATAAAATATGTAATAAAAAAAGAAAAAATGATTTGAAATATAATTCTTATTTTTGATGAAATACCCTTACTGGTATTTGATTTGATTTTACTGTAGTCATCTGCAAAACCAATAGATCCAAAAATTAAAATATTTAAAAGTAAAATCCATATAAAAATATTTCGTAAATCAGCCCAAATAATTGTTGAAACAAAAACACTTAAAATAATCAACAGGCCACCCATTGTTGGAGTACCTTTTTTTGCAATTATATGTGACTCTGGACCATCATCTCTTATTGGCTGGCCAGTTGGCTGAACATTTGATAATTTGTTAATAATATAATTTCCAAATATGAGAGAAAAAAATAATCCAGTAAGAATAGAGGCGCCAGCTCTAAATGTTATATAGCTAAAAATATTTAGAAAACTAAATAAAGATTGGTATTCAAAGGCCAAATATTTAATCAAATCGATACCTGTTTTAATAATATTTTTGCAAACTTATTTATTTTTGTCGAATTAGAACATTTAATTAAAATAATGTCATTATTATGCACTTTCTCTTTTAAAAATTGCATAATTTTATCTGTATTTTTAAAATGGATAAATTCATTATTTGGATTTAAATTTTTTACAGATAATTCAAAGAATTCGCCACATAAAATTACAAATTTAAAAATAGTGACATCTAATTGTTGTAGTAATTTGTAATGAATTTTATAAGAATTATTTCCTAATTCATTCATTGTCCCTAGAATTATTATTTTTTTATTATTTTTTACTTTGATATTTTCTAAGTTTTTTATGCTTTGCAACATTGTATCAGGATTAGCATTATAAGATTCATCAATAATATTTATTTTTTTTTTATTTAAAGAAATTTTATGAACTAATCCCCTACCTTCCACTGGTTTTAAAAACTTAAAACGATTTAGAACTGATTTAATGTTCAGAGAATTTTCATTATAAAATGCAAGACAAAATAATAAGTTATTTAATCTATGCATTACTATTGCATCAGTAACAATGTTAAACTTTTTTTTATTAATTGATAAAGTTACTTTATGCAATTTTTTATAGGGAGATATTTTTTTAATAAAATATTTTTTTGAAGAATTATCAATACGAATTATTTTAAGATTTTTTTCTTTTTTTGCTTTTGTGATTAAAATATTTTCAGATTTAGAAGAAACATTGAGATATAGCTTTTTCCTATTATTATTATATTTAGAAATAAATATATCAGCTTTTTCTCTGGCAATATTATTTTTAGTTTGGAAATTTTCAAGGTGAGTAGATTGTATATTTGTAATAAATACCTCTGATGGTTTGACTAAATTACTAAGAAATTTTATCTCACCAAAATTATTTGTTCCAATTTCAAAAATTGCATAATTTGATTTTAAATTTAAATTTAGTAAAGAAATTAATACACCTAACTGATTATTATAACTTTTCTTTGAGTAAGAAATGGTATGATCTTTTTTTAAGAAAAATGCTAAAGTTTCTTTTAAAGTAGTTTTACCAGCACTGCCAGTAATGCCTATTACTTTACCTTTGTATAAATCTCGTTTCGTTTTTGCTATTTTTGAAAGATGCTTATAAATATTATTTACATATAAAATTTTTTTATTTTTTTTGAAATTTTTATTATCAGTTACACAAAATTTTGCACCTTTATCTATTGCTTGATTTAAAAACTTGTTTCCATGAAACCTTTTACCTTTTAAAGCAAGAAATATATCGCCACTTTTAATATCTTTACTTGATATTTGAATTTTATCTTTTTTAGATATTATATATTTCTCTAATTTATTTAATTCGCTCATTAATTTAATAATTGTTTTACAACTGTAAAATCATCAAACTTAATTGTTTTATTTTTTAAAATTTGAAATTTTTCGTGCCCTTTACCTGCTACTATTAAAATTTCATTCATTTCTAATTCTTTAATAGCTAATTTAATTGCTTTTCTTCTATCAGATACTTCCATAGCTCTAGAACAATACTTTAGAATATTTTTCCTTATTTTAGATGGATCTTCATTTCTTGGATTATCATCCGTTATATAAATTTTACCAGCATATTTATTTGCAATTAATGCCATGGATTTTCGCTTACTTTTATCTCTATCGCCCCCACAACCAAATAAAATTGCTGGTTTCATTTTTTTGATTTTATAAGCAAGTAGTATTTTTTTTAAAGCATCTGGTGTATGTGCATAATCAATAATAATTTTTGATTTTTTTTTCTTATACTCAATTGTTTGCAAACGACCTGATGGATTTGTAACTTTTGATAATACTCTTATAATTTTACTTTGACTAATATTAAGTGCTAAGCAACAAGTAATCGCACATTCTAAATTTTCCAATTCTATATTTGTTTTAAGTTTTAGATTTTCTAGTTTATATTTTGTATTGTTAATATTCAAATATATAAAATCATTGATTTTTATTAATTTTATATTTTTATTTCCGAAATATTTAAATTTTACGTTTTTTTTTATCAATGTTTTTTTTAATTCAGATAAGATGTTTAATCTTGAATTAATTATAGCAAATCCAGAATTTACTAAATGATTAGAGAAAAGTTTAATTTTAGATTTTTTATAATTTGAGAATGTTTTATGGTAATCAAGATGATCTTTTGAAATGTTTGTAATAGCTGCAATATTTATTGGATAATTTCTTAACCTGTTTTGTTCTAGAGCGTGACTTGAAGCTTCAAAAATGAAAATATTTTTTTCTTTTTTATTCGAAGATCCATATCTAAATAATTCTTCATAGGCAGGTGTTGTTAAATTTATATCATTTATTTTTTTTCCGTTTACAAAATGTCCTAAAGTACCAACCATTATATTATTAAATTTTAGTGAATTAAGGATTTTTGAAATATACCAAACAACTGATGTCTTTCCATTGGTACCTGTAACTGCTATTGTTTTAAAGGGAAGATTGCTATGAAGCTTAGTTAATAAATAATGTATCTCAAAATTAATATTGGATACAACAAATTGAGGAATTTTTAAGTTTTTAATATATTTATTTGAAATTATAGCAGGAGTTTTATTCTTAAGTACTTCATCTAAATAAATCTTTTTTACCTTTGTATTTTTGTCATAAATAAACAACGTTTTGTTATTAGTAAACTTTGAGTTAGAGGTAATTGCAGAAAAATATTTATTTTTATTAAAATTGTACGTTTTATTTACTCTTATAACTTTTGATAAATTAGACAGTAGCATTTAATTTTCTATATAAAAAATTTGTGTCTACTTTTAGAAGATCATCATTTTTATCTTTTGAAATATTAAAGAGGCTTATAATATTAATAATAATATCTTTTACCAAGGGTGCATTTACTCTTGCTCCAGTCATTCTTTGTTTAGTGCCTGTTTCCTTTTTTGGATACTCAATAGCAGTGTAAACTACATATTTTGGATTATTTGTTGGGAATATTCCAATAAAGGACGTTAAGTTTCTATCCTTATAATATCCACCATTTGGATTTAGTAATTCTGATGTTCCCGTTTTACCTCCTACAGAATAACCATCTACTTTTACTCTAGGACCAGTGTATTCAGTTTTGAGAACAACAGAGTTTAATAAATTTATAAAGAATTTTGATGATTCTTTATTATTAAAAATTTGTTTTTGTTCAAATTTTTTGTTTAATTGAAGTGTAGGAAAAACCTCATTACCATTATTCGCTAATGAAGCATAAGCTTTAACTAAATGAAGTGGTGTAATTGCAAATCCATGACCAAATCCTATAGTTGCTGTTTCTAACTTACCCCAATTATTTTTGTTTCCTAAAGGAGCTGAACTTTCTTTATTTTCTATATTTATTTTTTTGTTGAAACCTATTTTTTCAAAAAAATCTTTTTGATTTTTTTTTCCAATCAGAGTAGCAATCTGAGCAGTTCCAATATTTGATGACTCAACAATTATTTTTTCTACATCATAAATACCGTTATCTTTGTATTTATCATGATCACTAATATTTAAATATTTTTTTGTAACATCAAAAGTCATTTGAGGATCTAAAATATCTAAATCAAATCCAATAGTTGCAGTTATTGGTTTAAAAGTTGATCCCATTTCATAATTAGATTGAAAAACTCTATTCATTAAATTATTGTTATTATAGGTGGATTTGTCCTCAGGATTATAATCAGGGAAGCTTACTGATGATAAGATTTGGCCGCTAGGAATATCCATAACTATAGCTAAACCGGATTCAGCTTTGTAGTTATTTATTGTTTTTAAGAGATTTTCTCTAACTAATTGCTGTAAATTAGTATCAATACTAATGATTATATCTTGAGATTTTGAAAGATCATTTTCAAAATACCTCTCAATTCCACTCTGTCCAATTTGATCAATATCAACATATCCAAGAATATGTGACAACGCATTCTTATAGGGATATATTCTTTTAAATTCCTTATGAGCTTTGATATTTATTTCACCAAGATTAATTATTTCTTGATATTCAATTGGAGATATATTTCTTTTTATCCAAACAAATTTACTTGTTGATAATAATTTTTTTTCTATGTTTTTAATATCTAAATCAAGAATTAATCCCAATTTATTGGCAAGTTCTTTTTTATTTTTTATCTTATTAGGATTAATTGATAAAGAGATACTTTCAATTGAGGTAGCAATTATATTTCCATTCCTATCATAAATACTACCCCTAATATCTTTTTTTACATAATTAGTAGTATCATCAATCAGATCTGGAAAGAGCATAATTGAAGAGATTCTATAAATAGAAATAAAATAGACAAAGATAAAAATTGTAATTGAAAAAAAAACTCTTCTATGAAGTAATTTTAAAGAGTCACTATCAAATAATTTTAGTTTACTTAACATTAATTAATTGTTTGAACTGACAAGCTTTATATTTTTATCTTGATTTGAAAGTTCTTTCATTTTTACAATATGAGGAACATTATTGTTATGAGTTTTATAAAAATACAATTCATATAATGTTTTTAAATATGAGTTATTTTTATGAGCAGCTAGTTCAATCTTATTAATTTTTAAGTTTTCTGAAATCTTAAAAATTTTTATTTTCAAGTTAAGATTATTTTTTTCGATTTCTCTTGTATTGTTGGCAATAAAAATCATTGAAAAAACTAATACTAAATTAAGAATTAAAAAGAATATAATTGATTTAGTATATTTCATTATTAAATTTTCTGAGCTACCCGAAGTTTTGCTGATCTGGATCTGGGATTTTCTAAAATCTCAGAAGCTGATGGCAATATTGGTTTTTTGGTGATTATTTTAAGTTGAGTTGCCAGTTTATCAGGTAACTCCGGGTAGTGGCGGGAGGAACGCCATCGTTTACCACTATTGTGGTTAAAAAAATCTTTCACAATTCTATCTTCTAGACTTTGGAAAGAAACTACTAAAATTAAACCATCTTTATTTAAAATTTTTAAAGTTTTTTCTAGACTCGTCTTTAGTTCACTTAACTCATCGTTTACATAAATTCTAATTGCCTGAAATGTTTTTGTAGCTGGATGAATCTTGTTTTTTAATTGATTCTTTTTTGGTAAACATTTTTTAATAATATTTGATAATTCTATCGTGTCACTTATAAATTTTATTTTTCTATTTTTTACTATTTCTTTTGCAATAACTCTTGAATAACGTTCTTCTCCATATTGATAAATTATGTCAGCTAAATTTTTTTCTTCATACTTATTAATTATATCATAAGCATTTTTATCTGAAGAACCCATCCGCATATCAAGTGGCCCAGATTTGTTAAATGAAAAACCTCTTTGCGCATTATCTATTTGATTTGAGCTTGTACCTATATCGAAAAGAATTATGTCAAATTTTTTATCTTTAAACTTTGTATTATTTACTATTTCTTCAATTTTACTAAATTTATCATTTATTAGAGAAAAATTTGAAAATTTGGACTCAATTTCTTTTGCAAATATTTTTGAAATTGGATCCCTATCTATTGCTAACAATTGATTTACATTAAATTTTTCAAGGATAGTTTTTGAATAGCCGCCGCCACCAAAAGTTGCATCTATTACATTTATTGATTTTGTTAATGGCAGAAATGATAATATTTCTTTAATCATTACTGACTTATGTAAATTTTCCATATTATTTTTGTTGAGTTAACATCATTCGTAATGATTTTTTTTCTTTTAAAAGACGTCTTCTTGAATCTTCGGTATTTTTAAGACCTTTTTTTGGCTCCCAAATTTGAAAGTAATGGCCTTGACCAAAAAAAGCAGCTTCAGTTTTTATACCAGCATATAATTTTAGTTCTTCGGGTATTAAAAATCTTCCTTCTTTATCAATATTAGTTGTAATTATTTCTGAAAATATTGATGTTGAAAAATCATCATAATCTTCAGAAAAAAAATCTAAATTATTAATTCTTTTTGCAATTTCTTTTAATCTTCCAACACCACAACCCTCAATAGAAGGTGTTTTTATAGATTTGTATAAAATAATTTCATTTCTATTAGCTTTTGGAAGTACATTTCTAAAGCTAGAAGGTAGAGAAACTCTACCTTTTTTATCAATTTTATTAAGATATTTAGATACAAATAAATCCATTTAAAATGGGTTATCATGGGATTATATGGGCGTCAATGGGTATGTTAAATTATTACAAATGTTCTTTGTATGTTCTATTCATACATAGATGATGCATAAGCCGGGTTCTGTAATTTAGTTAAAAATTGATGATCATTAATCTAGAACAAATGTCGCCATTTGCTTCAAGCAGTCTACCCAAATAACTCAGCTGGAACTGATTGTTATTCCTATTTGACCTTGCTCCAAAAAGGGTTTGCATTGCCTCTTTTGTTACCAAAAAAGCGGTAAGCTCTTACCTCACCATTTCACCCTTACCTTTTCAGGCGGTATATTTTCTGCTGCACTTTCCCTAAGCTTTCACTTGCCAGGAATTACCTGGTTTTTTTTCCAGTGGAGCCCGGACTTTCCTCTTGATTTCTCAAGCGATCATCGCACCATCTAAATTATGTATTAAATTTATTTAATTTTTCGTCAACAATTTTTTAAATAAATGTTTTAAAACTGTTTCATAAATTATATTTTTTTTTGCATAATCAATTTTATTTATATATCTGATTCTGTAAGCTCTAATAAGTTTGTTATAAAGTTTGATATTTTTATGAATTTGTCTAGTATCATATCCTAATAATGATAACGAAATTATAATAATATTTTTTTTTGATTTAATTTTATAATTTTTAAACCATTTTTCTAAAACTATTATTTCATTTTTTTTTATTTTTTTAAAATTCAAAATTAATTTTGAAGAAGAAAGTGATGTCCAAGGAAAGTGCTCACCTGGATCTTTTTTTCTAAAAGGTGCCACATCAGAATGTGCTAAAATATTATTTTTATTAATTTTATATTTTTTTTTTATTTTTAATAAAAGTATTTTGAGTGAAGATAACATTTTATATGTAAACCTATTATTTTTTCCGTACGGGTTGTAATCAAGTTCAATACCTATCGAAATAGAATTAATGTCTGTGATACCTTGCCAATATGCCTGGCCTGCATGCCACGCTCTAAATTTATCTTCAACCAAAGCATAAACTAGACCATCTTGAGAAATTAAATAATGGGCACTTACCTTTTTTTCTTTACTACATAAATACGAGATTGCATATTTATAATCTTTTAATGCAGTGTAATGGATTATTATAAGTTTTATTTTAGAGTTGTTTCGTGAGTTATAATTTGGAGATCTGTATTTAGTTATATATTTCATTTAAATTTTAAAATTAAGATATATAAATAAAAAATGATAAAAAAACTAATTTGCTTAATATTTTTAGGTATTTTAATAAACTGTTCATCCAGTAATAATATAAATAATAATGATAATAATAAAGTTTTAATTGAGCCTGAAAATCTCTATAAAATAGCAATTATTAGTTTTGATAATGAGAATATTGACCTTGCAAGAGATCAGTTTTTAGAAATAATGAAACTATTTCCTCTGTCAAATGAGGCAATACAATCAGAAATAATGATAGCTTTTATTGATTATGTCAAAATGGATTACGAAAAATCCATACTTAACTATCAAAGAATAATAAATAAATATCCATCGCATAAAGATCTAGATTACTTCTATTATATGATAGCAATGTGTAATTATGAACAACTGCAAAATGAGACATTAGATGGAATTTATAATCAAAAAGCATTAAATTCTTTTAATCAAGTGATTGTAAGATTTCCAGAAAGTAAATATGCTAAAGATAGTAGACAAAAAATAATTTTAATTAATTCAAACATAGCTGCAAAACATATGGAAATTGGAAGATTTTATTTAAACAATCGTAACTATATAGCAGCATTGAATAGGTTTAAAATTGTTGTTAATGATTTTGAAATCACTAAATTTACACCCGAGGCATTATATAGGATGGTTGAGGCATATTACGAAATGGGATTATACGAAGATAGTTATAAAACAACGGCATTATTAGGGTATAATTATCCTAATTCAAAATGGTATAAAAATAGTTATAATTTAGTTAAACAAATTGATAATGAAGAAACTGTCTTAAAAAAAATAAGAAATTTTTTTGATGGATAATAACGAAAAAATTGTAAAAAGATTAAGAGAACTTTCGGAATTAATAAAAAAACATAATTTCAATTATCATACATTAGATAAACCAAAAATATCAGATAGAGAATTTGATAAATTAGTTCAGGAAAATGATATTTTAGAAAAAAAATATCCAAATTTAGTATTAAGAAATAGTCCTAACAAAATGTATGGAGGAAAAATTAAAGAAAATTTTCAAAAAATAAAGCATGACTCACAAATGTATTCACTTGCTAATGCTTTTAATAATAATGATATTAAAGAATTTATAAAACGTTCAGTTAAATTTTTGAATTTAGACAATGATGATGATCTTCAATATATCTGTGAACCAAAAATTGATGGATTATCTTTAAATCTTGTTTACAAAAATGGAAATTTGGTTTCAGCAGGTACAAGAGGGGATGGATTTACAGGAGAAGATGTTACTGAAAATATTTTAAATATCAAAAATATTCCATCAAAGTTAACAAAAAACTTTCCAGATTTCATAGAAATCAGAGGAGAAGTGTTTTTAAATAAAAGTGATTTTGAAAAACTTAATGCCAAGTTGGAAAATAAATCTAAATTTGCAAATCCAAGGAATGCTGCAGCTGGTAGCCTAAGACAACTTGATATTTCTATTAGCCATAGTAGACCATTAAAATTTATACCTCACGGTATTGGTAAATGTTCCAAAAATTTTGATAAAATTGAGAATTATTATAATCAACTAAAGATTTGGAACATTACACCAAATAATCTAAGTAAAAAATGTGACTCAGTTGATGAAATTATCAAATTTTATAATCAAATAGATCAAAAAAGATCAGGGATTGATTATGATATTGATGGATTAGTTGTAAAAATAAATAGTTTTAAACTTCAAGAAAGATTAGGTTATGTAGGAAAAAATCCAAGATGGGCAATTGCTATAAAGTTTTCTGCTGAAAAAGCTAATACTATAATTAAATCTGTTGATTTTCAAGTTGGTAGAACTGGCGCAATTACCCCTGTAGCTAGATTGCAACCAGTTAATTTAGGCGGTGTTATCATATCCAATGCCTCATTACACAATTTTGATGAAATAAATAAAAAAAATATAAATGTTTTAGATCTTGTTGAGATAGAAAGAGCAGGTGATGTTATTCCTTATGTTACAAGATTAGTTAAAAAAAATAATAAGTTAAATACTAAAATAAAACCTCCTAGAAATTGTCCTATCTGTAAAAGCAATATTTTAAAAGAAAAAGATGAAGCAATTCTGAGATGTTCAAATACGTACGGTTGTAGTTCACAAAAAATAGGGAGGATAATTCACTTCGTAAGTAAAAAAAGTTTAAATATTGATGGATTTGGTGAGAAGCAGGTTAAGGAATTATTTAAGCTAAAATATATTAATAAAGTAGAAGATATATTTAATCTTGAAAATTTTAGATCAGAAATTATTGAGTTAGACGGGTGGGGTGAATTATCTTTTTCTAATTTAATTAATTCAATCAATAATTCAAAAAAAATATCATTTGATAAATTTATATATTCTCTTGGAATTAGATTTATAGGAGAGGTTAATGCTGAAATATTAGCAAATGAATTTAAACAGCTAGATGTTTTGATTTCTGCATCTAATAAAGTAAGTATGTTAGAAAATATTGATGGTTTAGGACCAAAAGCAATTCATTCAATAATAGATTTTTTTTCAAAAGATATAAATAAGGAAACTATTAAAAATTTAAAAAATCATTTATCTATTTCATTTATAGAAAATAAATCATTAGATAATTTTTTTTCAAATAAACATTTAGTTTTTACTGGTACTTTATCTGAATTATCAAGAGATGAAGCTAAGTATTTAGCAAAAACTAAGGGAGCAAAAATATTATCTAGTATTAGTAAAAAAACAGATTTTCTAATAGCTGGAGAAAAAGCAGGTTCAAAAATAGATAAAGCATCACAATTAGGAATTAAAATTTTAAATGAAAAAGAATTCCTAAAAAAAATTAATCTATAATTTTCAAGAACTTTAAATATATTTTTTTTGAAGAAAAGTTCTCAAAGTCAATTAAAGCTTTATCACCATCCAATTTGATAATTTTTCCATTACCAAATTTTTGATGATAAACATTTTTCCCCTTAGATATATTATTTTCAAATTCAAAATCTTGATTAAAATCCCAATCAATATTATTTTTTTTTGAATTTTCTAACAATCTTCTTCTTCCAGGTGTGATAATTTCTTCACTAAATGAGTCAGTTTCTAAAAAATTATCTAAAAAATTATTATCTTGAATATATTTGGAGTCGTTAATCTCTACTTTATCTTCTGGAAGTTCACTTATAAATCTCGAAGGCAAGTTATAATCATGTGATGCAAAAGAATATCTATTTTGATTTACGTAGGTAATATAAATTTTTTTTCTAGCTCGAGTTAAAGCGACATAAGCCAGCCTTCTTTCTTCTTCTAATCCCTGATTACCTGATTCTTCTATTGATCTTTGACTTGGAAAAACACCCTCCTCCCAACCAGCTAGAAATACATAATCAAACTCTAATCCTTTAGCAGCATGCATAGTCATAAGAGTTAATGTTTCTTCAGAAGTATTTGTTATGTTTTCCATAACCAACGATACATGTTCCAAAAAACCTTCTATATTTTCAAATTCTTTTAAGCTTTCTATAAATTCATTTAAATTGTCTATTCTTGATAGACTGTCAGGTTTATTTGAGTTCTCCTCCTCTTTTTTTAAGTAATCTAAATAACCAGAGTCTTCTATAATTACTTTGGCTAATTCAATATGATCAAACTTCTTCTTAACCTTTTGCCATTTTAAAATGTTGTTGGTAAAATTATATAACTCTCCCTTAGCTTTAGAATTACTCTTAAATGTCAATTGTTGAGCTGCCTCAAAAAGAGAAATTTTATTCATTCTTGCATAGCTACTAATTTTACTAATAGTTGATTTTCCTATTCCTCTTTTAGGAACATTTATTATTCTTTCAAAAGCTAAGTCATCAGATAGATTATTTGTTAATCTTAAATAAGCAATAATGTCTTTGATTTCTTTTCTTTCATAAAATCGTAATCCTCCGATTATTTTATAAGGAAGTCCAAGGTTGATTAATCTTTCTTCAAACGATCTTGTATGAGCAGCAACACGGAATAAAATTGAGATCTCACTCAAATTTATTTTATCTTTTATTATATTTTCTATTTTGTCTGTTACAAAAACGGATTCTTCTTTTGTTTCCCAAAATCCATTAATTGTAATTTTTTCACCAATTTGATTTTTACTCCATAATTCTTTTCCATATCTTCCTTTATTTTTTGCAATAAGAGTTGATGCACAGCTTAATATATTTCTTGTCGATCGATAATTTTGTTCTAGTCTTACGATTTTTACATTCTCAAAGTTTTTTTCAAAATTCAATAGATTTGTTACATCTGCTCCTCTCCAAGAATATATTGATTGATCATCATCACCAACACAACATATATTTTTGTTTCCTTTATATAAGAATTGAATCCACTGTTGTTGTATAGGGTTAATATCTTGGTATTCATCTACATGAATATATTTAAAAATATTTTGATATTTTGATAATATACTATTATTATTTTGAAAAATCTTTATACAAAATAAAATTAAATCACCAAAATCAACACTGTTTAATCGAAGAAGTTCAGACTGATAAATACTGTATATTTTTCGAATTTCTTTATCATTTTTTCGATATTTATTTTCACTCAATTCATTAGGGCTTATTCCTTTATTTTTTAAATTATCTATAGCTGACAAATAATATTTAGGTGAGGTTTCTTTTGTATCTATTTTTTCAATTTCACAAATATTTTTTATTAATTTTAATTGATCATCTACATCAATAATTAAAAAATTTTTTCTTAATCCTACTACCTCATAATGTTGTCTTAGTATTCGTAGTGATAAAGAGTGAAATGTTCCTATCCACATATTATCTATAGGAAAATTTAATGCATCTCCGATTCGTGACTTCATTTCGCTTGCAGCTTTGTTTGTAAAAGTTACAGCCAATATTTGACTAGGAGTGGCCAGTTTTTTAATTAATATATTTAAGATTCTGAAGGTTAATACTCTGGTTTTTCCACTACCAGCGCCAGCTAAAACAAGAAGAGATCCATTAGTTTGTTGTACAGCACTTCTTTGCTCTTTATTCAGTAAATCAAGATAATTTTGCAAATTTTCTGTCATTTTTTTGCTATAATAGAAGTATATATAATGTAATTTATAAACTATATTAAATAATAGTTTAGATATTAGTGATTAGTGTATGAGTAAAAAAATTATAATTCTATTTTTTCTATTTTTCAGCATACTATCCCATAAAGCAATTGCTAGTGAAGCTGATCAGGTAAATACTGATTCTGAGGACTTTGAAACAACCACGATAGAAGATGAAATATATGATCCTTTTGAACCTGTAAATAGAGCTATATTTAGTTTTAATAATATAGCCGATAGAATTGTTTTAGAACCAATTGCAAAAGGCTATAAAAAATTACCTTCTCCAATACAAAGTGGATTAAATAATTTTTTAAGTAATTTAAGAGCTCCATTAGTTGTTGTAAATCAATTATTACAAGGTCAGGTTGAAAATGCTTTTCAATCTTCAGGAAGATTTATTGTTAATAGTAGCGTAGGTGTATTTGGATTATTTGATGTTGCTGAAAAGATTGGACTTGAAGAAAAAGAAGAAGATTATGGACAAACACTTGCAACTTGGGGAGTTGGAGATGGTTTTTATATAGTACTTCCATTATTTGGACCTTCAAATCTAAGAGACACATCAGGCATGGTATTAACAATGTTAACAGATCCAATTAATGCATATGCTGTAAGTGAGGGAGAAGCTTGGCTAGTGCCAATGAGAACTGCGGTTAATGCTGTTGATACAAGATCACAAATAATTGATGAAGTTAACGCATTAAGAGATAATTCGGTAGATTATTATGCTGCAGTAAGAAGTTCTTATTATCAAAATCGAAAGGCAGCAATAAACAATGTGGATGATTCGGAATTAACGCCCCTGCCCCTTATTAGCATTGAATTTGAATAATGAAGTTTAAGTTAATTGTAATTTTTTTTATAATCTTTGTTTCAAAAAATTTATATTCTGATGAAACTTCAGAATGGCTAAAAAGAGAAATAGACATTATTTTAGAGGCTTATAAAAATCAAAATCTCTCAAATGAAAACAGATTTCTATTAATTGAAAAAACAATAAATAATAATTTTGCTGGCACTGGTATTGCCAAATTTGTTGCAGGAGAAGCTTGGAAAAAATCAGATAAAAACACAAAAAAAATCTACATCGATAATTTTAAACGACATTTAGCTCTAAATATAGCATCGATGATGCAAGGATATTCAGATCAAACCTATGAATTAACGAAATCAAAATATGACAACAAAAATCAAGTCACTTTGATTGATATGGAGATTTTTTCAGATACTGGATCAGTTGTTGTAACATGGCGAGTAAAAGAATCAAAAGATCGACTTTATGTTATTGATTTAATTGTTGCTGATATTTCTTTAGTTGTAACAAAAAGGTCAGAGTTTAATTCAATGTTAAAAAAAGTTGATTATGATCTTTCAAAATTTAATGAAGTTTTATTTGATCAAAATCAATTAAGTTATAAAAAAATTACTGAATAAAAATAAAAACTTTCTTAATTGCTATAACTTTAAATTTTTTATATCTTCTTCTGTTAAAATTTCAGGTTTATCAGGATTCGTAGATAATTGGTAAATCATATTTTCTTCAGCTGATTTTATAATACCATCCATAATCTCTAGCACATGAAGAGATAATTCAAGAGAGCATCTAGATTTTCGGTTATTGGATATAGAGTCAATCATTTCTGAGAGACCTATTCCTCTATAATTAGCTTGCAAATTACCATCATTATCTCTCATATTAGGTATGCCTAATAACATTCTATCATTGCTAATTACTTCCCAATCACTATCTTTATTTGATATTAGTAAATCCCCGCTAAAAAAATTAGGGTCTGGAACAATCATTGAACCATCCAACCCATACAGCTCAATTGTTGAATGATTATTTTTCCAAACATCCCAAGAGCAAAAAAATTGAACTTTGGCATTATTTGTAAACTCCAATGATCCCATTAGAGTTGTTGGAGTTTCAACTTTAATTTTGTCTCCGTATCTTGGTTGGCTAGTTATTGTTCTCTCATTTGTAGCAGTTCCGCTGATTGCATTTATTTGTTTAACTGATCCAATTAGGTTAACTAATTGAGTAATATAATAAACACCCACATCAAAAACTGGTCCAGCACCAGGCTTAAAGAAAAAATCTGGATTGGGATGCCAATCTTCCATTCCGTGAGACATTAAATTAAATGTGCCAAGAACAACTTTACCTATTTTATTTTCATCGATTATTTTCCTAGCTCTTTGACCAGCGGCTCCAAGAAATGTATCTGGTGCACAACCTACATATAAACTCTTTTCTGTAGCTAATTTTTGTATTTCCATACCTTCTTTAAAGTTCATTGCTAATGGTTTTTCACTAAAACAATGTTTTCCGTTATAAAGTGATTTTGTAATAATTTCTTTGTGTGCTGCAGGAATAGTTAAATTAATAATTAAATCAATTTCATTACTTTCTAAAATTTCATCAACTGATAGAGATTTAACATTATATTTAGATGCAGCATTAGAAGCAGCTTCCTTATTAATATCAGCACAAGCAACTATTTTGAAATTATTGAATATTTTTTGACATTCAAAATAAGTCTCAGAAATATTACCACAACCAATAATTCCAATATTCATTAAATTGTCTCTAAATATTCTAAAGACTTTGTTGTGTATTCTTTATAATCTTTTGGATCATCGTGTTCCAAGACAAAAACTTCACATGGTGTTTTTTTAACTTCTGCAAGAAGCTTTGGCCAATCTATGAAACCTTCTCCTACAGCAGATTGTTCACTATGATCTAAAAGATTTTTTGTTTCATCAAAAAAATCTTTCAAGTGACAGCCAATAATTTTATTTTTATATTTTTCTATCCAATCAAGTGGATCTGCTTTTCCAGCAACTGCCCATCCAAGATCAAGTTCCATTTTTAGATTTTCATTGTGATCCATCATACATTCTATTGGAAGCTTACCACTAGGAAGAGGTCTAAATTCAAATGAATGATTATGATAACCAAGAGTTAGACCATTATCTTCATACGTTTGTACATATGATGAGAGATCTTTACCAAAGTTATTCCAAGTGTCTTCATCAAGATCAAAATTTGAAGCAAAATCTTTACTAAATTTTTCAGGCACAGAAGGTACTATCGCATGCTTAATATTTAGATATTTCATCCTACTAATTGTTTCTTCTGTATTTGTAACTGCTTGAAAACTTATGTGAGAAGATTTTATAGAAATACTATTTTCTTCCATCATTGATTTAAAATTATCTAAATCAATTTTATCTAAATCAAATAATTCAATATTTTTAATTCCAGACTCAGATAGGAATTTAAATATTGGCTCGTAAGGTTGAAATTTTCTTGTTGTGTACAACTGCATTGTTACTTGATTTCTGTTCATTAAATTCTCTCCTCAGATTTAGTGTCAAATATTGAAGATTTATTTATATCAAATGAAATGTTTATTTCATCATTTAAATTAAAATTTGAACTTCCTTCTAGCCTAATAGATATTGGGTTACCTTCAACACTAGTCCACACAAGAGTATCTGCACCCATAGGTTCCACTAATTCAACTTTACATTGAATAGAATTTTCATTTTTTTCTATGTTTATATTTTCAGGTCTTATTCCAAAAACAACCTCTTGATCATTAATCAATTTATTTATGTTTTCATATTTAGAAATATCAATTTGTTTATTACCAACAATTATATTTTGATTTGATTTTTCAAATTTGGCATTTAAAAAATTCATGCTTGGAGATCCAATAAAACCAGCCACAAATAAATTAGCTGGTTTGTTGTAAATTTGTTTAGGTGTATCTAATTGCTGTATTAATCCATCTTTCATAACAGATATACGGTCTGCAAGTGTCATAGCTTCTATTTGATCATGAGTAACATAAATCATAGTATTTGATAAATCTCTATGAAGTTTTTTAATTTCATAGCGTAGTTCAGCTCTTAGTTTTGCATCAAGGTTACTTAAAGGCTCATCAAATAAAAAAACTTTTGCATCTCTTACCAAAGCTCTACCAATAGCTACACGCTGTCTTTGACCTCCTGAGAGTTGAGAGGGTTTTCTTTTAAGTAATTCATTTATTTGTAGAAGATTTGCAGCTTTTTTAATTTTTTGATTAATTAAATCTTTTGCAGTACCCATCATTCTTAAACCAAATGATAAATTTTTCTCAACAGTCATACTTGGGTACAATGCGTAAGATTGGAATACCATTCCTATATGTCTATCTTTTGGTTCTTTCCATGTGACGTTATCATCTTCAATCCAAATCTGTCCATCTGTTAAATCCAAAAGACCGGCTATACAGTTCAATAAGGTAGTCTTTCCACAACCTGAAGGACCAAGTAAAACCATGAATTCTCCTTCTTTAATATCAAGACTTAAATCATTTAATATTTCAGTTTTTCCATAACTGAAGGATATATTTTTTACTTCAACACTATTTTTCATACTCACCCTTTTATTGCCCCAGCTGCTATCCCACGCACAAACCATCTTCCAGAAATAAAGTATACAAAAAGAGGAACTAGAGAAGTTAAAATTGTTGCTGACATATCTACGTTGTACTCAGCAACACCATAATCTACTTGCACAATATTATTTAATTGAACTGTCATTGGTTGGTTGTCTCTTCCTGCAAAAACTAACCCTAGAAGAAAATCATTCCAAATTCCAGTAACTTGAAGAATGACAGCTACGATAGTTATAGGAGTAGACATTGGAATAATTACGTAGAAAAATATTTTTATAAAATTACCACCATCTATTCTGGCAGCCTTAAATAGATCTATTGGAAGACTTGCGTAAAAATTTCTGAAGATAAGTGTTAGAATTGGCATACCAAAAATAGTGTGCACAAGAATAATACCTGGTAATGAAGAATAAATACCTAAGAAATCTTCTATTTTTAAAAGTGGGTACACCATTACTTGATAGGGAATGAATGCACCAAACATGCATAGCCCAAAAAAGAAATATGCTCCCTTAAAACGCCAAAAAGCTAATGCGTATCCATTTAATGCACTTAAAGCTACGGATACAATTACACTGGGTACAGTTATCTTTATAGAATTAAAAAAACCTGGCTTCAAACCCTCACATACAAATCCTGTACACGCTTGAGACCAAGCTTTTGGCCAAGCATAAAAACTAAGTTCTTTAGGTAGGTTTAAAATATTAGCAGCTCTTATTTCATCCATATCTTTAAGAGAAGTAATGATCATTACATAAAGAGGCATTAAAAAAAATAATGCGCACATAATTATAAAACAATACAAACCTATTCTTCCAACTGTAAGGTGTTTTGGTCGAGGGCCTTTAGGTATAGTAGACATTAGTTATTTGCGTATTTATTTCTTAGATAAAATTCATAAAAAGCCCAAGGAGCAAGGATACATACAACTGAAATAAACATTATTATTGAAGCTGCAAAAGCTTGTCCTAAATTTGCTCGACTAAAAAAATTCTCCATTACATACATTGCTGGTGTTGTAGTAGCATATCCTGGTCCACCAGATGTTAGGGCTAAAATTAAATCATAAACTTTAACTACACCTGCTGCAATCAAGACAATGGCAGTTACTACCATTGGTCTTAACATCGGCAGAATAACAAAAATATAAGATTTCCATTTAGCTACACCTTCAATGCTAAGTGATTTCCAAATATCTTCATCAATTCCTCTAAGCCCTGCTAACATTAACACCATTACAAAACCTGCACCTTGCCAAACAGCCGCAATACACACAGCATAGATTGCAAGATCTCTATTTACTAACCAGTCTAATTCAAACCATGTCATACCCCACATATGCATTGAATTCTCGAGACCAAATGTTGGGTTTAAAACCCATTTCCAGACTAAACCAGTAACAACGAAAGACATAGCATAAGGGTATAAAAAAATTGTTCTAAATAAACTCTCACCTCTTATTTTTTGATCAATTAAAACTGCTAATAGAAAACCAATGATCAGACACCCAATTGTAAATACAAAACCATAAATAAAAATATTTTCTACAGCTACATCCCATTTTCTTTGTTTAAATAATCTTTCGTATTGATCAAAACCAACATAGTTCATTACTGGGACTAATTTTGAATTTGTTAGAGAATAAACAAAAGAATAAATTATGCATCCAACAAAGACAGTTAAAGATATAACTATCATTGGTAACAGTGCTATTTTTGCAGCTATATTTCTATAAAAGGGCATAAAATGTTAAATGGCAGGATAAATTAATCCTGCCATTTCGTATATGTTTAAAGTCCGCTTGTTAAAACGCCTTCTAAGTCGTCCATTACCTGAGCAACAGTGTAATTAGGATCATTTCTAAATTCAGAAATAATATCACCCCATGCTGCAGTGAATGCAGGAGTATTCCAATCATCACTTTCTCTCATAATTGCATCTGGATTTTGAATTAAATCTAAACCCATTTGCATACAAGCATCAGCTGCAGAGGTATCAACGTCAAGTCTCATAGGAAGAGAACCTTTAGCATTGTTAAATTTAGCTTGTACAGTTGGATTAACCATCATACTTGCCATTGCTAGCTGAGCATCTTTAACTTTTGGATCATCATTTTTAGGAAAAACAAATACATCACCGCCAAGAGCAACATATTTTTCTTTACCAGGAATTACACAAGAATAATCAACCATTGCTTCTTGTCCAGCAACAGCAAATTCACCTCTTGCCCAGTCTCCCATAACTTGCATAGCAGCTTTTCCTTCGATAACCATAGCTGTAGTATCATTCCATAATCTTCCAGGAGAACCTTCATCTGTGAATTGATTTAATTCTCTGTAAGTATTAAGAACTGACTCAAATCTACCATCTCTAAATGCATCTAGATCCTTATCTCTATAAATTGATTGCATTAAAGGAAAGCCCATTATTGAAGATGCAACAACATCAAACATACCAGACTCTTGCCATCCCTGACCACCTAGTGCCAATGGAATGATTCCAGCTTCTTGAATTTTTGGAGCTCCAGCTAAAAATTCCTCAAAAGTTTGAGGCACTGGTAAACCAACTTGTTTGTAAACATCATTGTTTATCCACATCCATTGCCAGCTGTGAATATTTACAGGTACACAATAAAATTCACCCTCAAATTCACAAGTTTCAATTAATTCAGGTGGATATATAAAATCTCTCCAACCCTCAGCAGAAGCAACTTCTTCAAGCGATTGAAGTAAACCTTGTTCAACTAAGTCTACAAATTGTTTTGATACATTAAACTGTGCTGCAGTTGGCGGGTTTCCACCAATAATTCTGTTTACAGTTGTTCCTCGTGCATTATCTCCACCAGTAATTGCAGTATCAATCCAAGTATTACCCATATCTTCCCAAGCTTTCGCAAATTCTGAAATTGCAGCTTGTTCTCCACCAGAAGTCCACCAGTGAATAACTTCAGCTTCCATATGGCTACCAGCCTTAGAAGCATTAGTAAAAGATAGGGGTACAAAAACAGTTAATAATATTGAAAAAAATTTTTTCATTATTTTCCTCCCTTTTTTTAAATAAATTGACAATTTAGTAAAACGTTTTACTTGTCAAGCCAAATAATGTTATTTATTCGACAATTTAATTTTGTTTCAAATGAATAAAAATAAGAGAATAAATATTGTTGGTCTAGCTCAAAAACTTGGTTTATCCGTAAGTTCTGTTTCGAGAGCATTAAATGGTTATGACAATATATCACAGAGCACGAAGGATAAAATCTTTAGAACTGCAAAAAAATATAATTACTTTCCAGATTTAAATGCAAAAAGATTAGCTTCAAAAAAAAATGATACAATTGCTTTTATATCTGCAATAGATCCTGATGCGCCAGATCATGTTGTATTGCAGTTTCTTGCAGGAATAACTCTTGGAATCAAAAAAACCAACACTGAATTAATTACAAAATTTTGTTTAAATGAGAAAGAGGAAATGAATTATTTTAAAAACCTTATTTCCACAGGTCAAGCAGATAAATTTATTTTTTATAGAATAAAAAAAAATGATGAAAGAGTGAATTATTTAAATCAAAGAGGTATTAAATTTGTCACATGGGGCAGGACGAATAAACAATCAGAACATGCTTGGATTGATCTAGATAATCGTAAAAGCATAGAGATTCTAATGAACAAACTTTCAACTAATGGGCATAAAAGAATTGCATTTATAAATGTACATCATAGTTATAATTATGGAGCTCAGAGGAAAAGAGCATACGAGAGTTTAATACATAAATTAAAACTAAAATCTTCTAAAGAATATTACCAAGATAGTTTAATTGAAACTGTTGAATCAGGATCAGCAATGACAGGTTATTTATTAAGTCTAAGAAATCCTCCTACTGCAATAATTTGTTCTCATCTCCGTTTTTTTACGGGGTGCCTTTTAAGATGTCAGGAATTGAAACTAGAGGTTGGAAAAGATATATCTGTTGTAGGTTTTAATGATCAAGATAGTTATTTGAGTTCACAAAACCTTACATATATTTCTCATCCCTTAATGGAAATGGGTAAACAATCAGTTAAGATATTGCAAGATCTTGATCAAAATTTATCTGTAAACAAAGTATCAACTTTAATTGAGCCTATATTGAATGAGGGCACAAGTGATAAAATTAAAAAATCTAAGTTAAGATAAATTTAACCAATTCATTTCTTCTTTTGTTAAAATAATATCTAAACAAGGTAATGTAGTATCAAGCTCATTAATTGTTCTAGGTCCTATTAAGGCAAAAGATGGAAAAGATTGGTTTAATGTCCAGCTTGCTGCAATATTATTTGCAGAGCATCCTTTTTTTTCTGCTAATTCAATAGCTCTTTTTTTTCTCTCCCTATTATCGTCGCTATCATAACAACTAATAGGTCCACTAGAATTTTCGCCAGGTTTTCTCCAAGATGACTCAGCTTCTGTAATTTTTTTTTCTATTTCATTTGTTATTTTATCATCTAAAAAATAACCTCTTGCTTGGCTTGACCATGACATATGAGATTTTTGAGTGGTATTAAGATAATCTAAAATTTCATTATCATTTGATGATAAGCATCCATTCCAAAGTGGATTAATCATCTTAGCAAGAGCTAAATTATTATTTAAAATAGACATTTCTTGTTTATTATTTTTTTGCGCCCATTCATTTCCCTTTTTGAATCTTTCAATTGTCCAATTAGAACCTCCAAATATTTTGATTCTCCCTTTTTCTTTTTCTTCATTTAAAACATCAATAAACTCATCAACTGGATAATCATTATTATCTCGATGCATAATATAAATGTCCACATAATCTGTTTTCATTCTTTCGAGAGAAATAGTTAACTGTTTTGAGATAGCTTCAGGGTTACAGTCAGGTGTATGAGCGCCTTTACCTAATATTAGAATATCCTCTCTATTGTTATTTGTAAGCCATTGCCCTAAAACTTTTTCATGATTGCCGCCGCCATAAATAAATGCTGTATCAAACATATTGCCGCCAACTTCAAGCCAATGATCCCATAACTTTGAAGCTTCATTAATATCATCTTGGTTATCACATCCCATTACAAGTTTAGATATGTCTTTGTCTATTCCTTCTATTCTATCGTATTTCATATTTCATCCTGTGGTAGTTTATAATTTACTTTCTCTCTCCAAGTATCAAGAGCTTTAAGATTTCCTAATGTATCTTCCCAAGTCATTGCTGGATAAGGAGGTTCAGTTTTTTCTTTTGCAATACATTGACTCGCAAGTTCTCCCTCAAAGAAAAAGAGATGTTCAGGTCCTTTAACATCAACTATTTCTTCATTTTCATTTTTATTTATAATAATTTTTGCATGGTATGGACCGCCATCTCTACCAGGCATCCAAGGGTCTGGTAATTCAATTTTACCCTTTGAACCAATAATAACAGCATTATTTTTCATTGTTTCTCTAATGGCCGTAGATACTTTAGCTTTTATACCATTTTTAAATTCTAAATTTGCATGAGCAATTTCATCGACACCTGTTTCTCCTATTTTTGCTTCAGCATCTAAAAATTTTGGTTCTGAAAATTTATCTCGTGTTGCTACTCCTGCTATTAGTCTAGAAAAAGAAATTGGATATAGCCCAACATCAAGTATACCACCGCCTGCTAAATTTTTATTAAATAACCTGTGATCAGGTATAGTCTTACCCATATCAAAACCAAAAGAGGCTTCAACAGATATTACATCTCCTATTATTTTGTTTTTAATTATATCAACTAGTTTTGGAATTTGTGGATGGCAACGATACATAAAACCTTCCATATAAAAAACACCAGCTTCTCTTACCGCATCAATAATTTTCTTTCCTTCATTAAAATTTATAGCTCCAGGTTTCTCACAAAGAATGTGCTTGCCTTTACCAGCAGCTTTTATTGTCCATTCAGCATGTAGAGTATGAGGGGTGGAAATATATATAGCGTCTATGTGTTCTGAATTTATTATATCTTCATAAGAATCAAATCTAAAATCAGGATGAATATCATATTTGTCCCCGAAATTTTTCCTGCGATCTTCACTTTTACTCGCTATGCTAACTAATTGTCCAGAATAGGAACCTTTTAATCCATCAGCAAAATTATTTGCAATATTTCCAGGGCCAATGATACCCCATTTAATTTTTTCCATTTTATTTATTATTAGGTGTTAACACATTTTGATGAGGCATAACTATTTTTTTTTGAAATTTTGATAGTCTTGATAAAAGGTCTTTAGATGGTCTGTATGGATGCCTAAAGAAACCCCAAGAAGGTCCATATCTATAAACAACTATTCTTCTTTCACCTTTATTTATTCTTTTTGCTGATCCATGACAGAGTGAATCAACAAATAAAAGAGCATCTCCAGCTTTCATATAAACTTCTTTAGCTCCTGTCATTCCTTCTGCTGAAGATACTTTGCCTCCTTTTAACATTTTATTATCTTTAAATTCAGGATGTACAATATTTGATTTATGTGAAGATGGAATTATAACAGTTCCACCATCACCTGGACCAATATTTGTTAGTGCAAGAAGAATATTTACTTGTGAACAATGAAATTTTCCATTTTGATATCTATAATGATTTCTTTGCAAACCCTCAGGATTACCGGAATGAATACCAATAGCTTCACCAGGTCCACGAATATTGGCGAAGTTTTCATCAATAAAAAGAGGTCCATGAAGATGATCAAAGGTACCCTTTCCTCCAACAAAATGTAACATATGATTTATCCATGATGGATGATCAATTAATTTTTCAAATGGTTTTCCAGCTTCATAAATTTGCTGAAGATTTAAACCCTCTTTTCCACCATAATTATGACCATGAACATAGCCTGCCCATTCATCGTTTTTGATATTTTTTAACTTATCAAGAATATTATTGAGATCTTTTAGTTCTTTTTTATTTAATGCATTATTTATAATAAGGTATCCATTTAAATCAAAAAGATATTCATCAAGTTTTGAAATTTTTTTCATTAAAGTATTGTGAAATAAAAAATTTATTTTTTCAATAAAAAATATTAATTTATGACTGCTGTAAATTCTCCAGATTTATATTTTGTAGCCATTGCTCCAAGAGAAATTGAATTAATCGAAGAAGCATTTCCTGCAGTTCCAAATTCTTGCAATCTACTTTTAACAACTTCTTTCATAGCATCCTTAGAGAGTAATAAATATTTACGAGGATCGAATTGTGAAGGATTCTCATGGAAGTATTTTCTTACTGCAGCAGTAGCAGCTAATCTTAAATCAGTATCAACGTTAACTTTTCTTACGCCATGTTTTATGCCTTCTTGAATTTCAGAAACTGGTACACCATATGTCTCTTTAATTTTTCCACCATATTCATTAATAGTTTTTATTAAATCTTGTGGAACCGAAGATGAGCCATGCATAACTAAATGTGTGTTTGGAAGTCTTGAATGTATTTCTTTTATTCTATCTATTGCTAAAATATCTCCAGTTGGTGGTCTAGAAAATTTATAAGCACCGTGGCTTGTACCAATTGCAATAGCTAATGCATCAACATTTGTAGCTTTAACGAAATCTGAAGCTTCATCAGGATCAGTTAATAGTTGATCATGATCAAGTTTACCTTCAGCACCAACTCCATCTTCTTTTTCACCTGTTCCAGTCTCTAAAGAGCCTAAACAGCCTATCTCCCCTTCAACTGAAACTCCTAATGCATGAGCCATATCAGTTGTTTCTTTTGTAACTCTTACATTATATTCAAAATCTGAAGGAGTTTTTTGGTCATCTAATAGTGAACCATCCATCATCACAGATGTAAAACCAAGTTCTATGCAGTTTTTACAATCTTTTGGAGAACCACCATGGTCTTGGTGCAAAACTGTTGGAATTTCTGAAAATTCATCCATTGCTGCTTCAACTAGTTTTTTCACAAAGATTGGTCCGGCATATTTACGTGCAGCACCTGAAGCTTGAAGTATTACGGGACTATTTAATTCTTTAGCCCCTTCCATTATTGCTCTAATTGCTTCTAAATTATTTACATTGAATGCAGGTACACCATAATTATTTTCAGCAGCGTGATCTAAAAGTTGTCTAAGAGAAATTAAAGACATTGAGTTCTTTTATATTTTAAGAATTTAATTGCAACTAATTATCCTTTAACTGCTCCAAATGTTAGTCCTTGGATAAATTGTCTTTGCAAAATAAAGAACATGATTACGGGAGGTAATGCTGCAACAACGGATCCTGCTGAAACTAAATTCCAAGCAGTTGTCCACTGACCTCTTAATACATCTAAGCCAACAGTTATAGGTTTAACTGTATCACCCTGCGTTAAAATTAAAGCCCAAAAATAATCATTCCAAATAAAAGTAAATTCTAATACGCCTAATGCTGCAAGTGCAGGTATTGTTAAAGGAATAATTATTTTTCTATAAATTGTCCACTCTGTAGCTCCATCAGCTCTAGCAGCTTCAATAAGTTCAAACGGTAGTTCTTTAATAAAGTTTCTTAAAAAAAAAGTACAAAAACCTGTTTGAAAAGCAATATGGAAAATAATTAGACCCATATGACTATTATACATACCTAATTCTATAGATATATTTCTAACGGGTATCATGAGTATTTGATATGGAACAAAATTTCCTGCAATAAACATTGCAAATACTAATAAGTTTAATTTGAACCGATGCATAGCGAGCGAATAACCTGCAAGAGAACTCAAGAATAATGTTCCTATTACAGTTGGGATTGTAATAATAAGACTATTAAGGAAAAAACCTGCCATTTTTCCATCTGCAAATACTTCAGCATAATTAGAAAGAAATGCTGTTTCTTTTGGGAAAGTCCAGTAATTACCTGCAAGAACATCTTCAAAAGTTCTAATCGAAGTAAGCATAACAGCGATTAGTGGTAATAACCAAATTAAAAGAGTGATTACAAGTATAACTCTGTATCCAATATTAATTTTTAAAGAATAATTTTGAATTGGTGTTGGAAACATTATTTTTCTGACCTTTCGTTTTTAAATAAACGATACAAGAACCAAGCAATATAAATATCCATTATTAAAAAAAGGATAGTTGCTATAGCTGCACCGTATCCCATTCTGTAATTAAATAATGCCTCTTGATACATCTTATATGCTAAAACTTCTGAACTACCCCAAGGACCTCCAGCTGTCATTACAGCTATTAAATCAAATGCTCTAAGTGCACCAACTAATGTTACAACGATAGCAATTAGAGTTGCTGCTCTTAATTGAGGTAATACCACGTGCCATAACATTGTAAATCCAGACGCTCCATCTATTCTTCCAGCTTCAATCATTTCACGACTTACACCAGTCAAACCAGTAATATACAAAATCATTGTGTAAGCTATACCTGGAAAAAATGATGCTATAATTATTCCATAAGTTGCTAGATTTTCATCTGCCAAAAAAGGTATTGGGTCTAAACCAAAAAAACTTAAGACATATGCTAGAGCTCCATACTTAGGGTTATAAAACCAAGTAAATATAACTCCTATAACAACAGCATTTATTACGAAGGGAAAATAAAATAATGATTTAATATATCTTATACCTAAAATTTTTTGATTAACAAATAGAGCTAATGCCAAACCAATTGGAATTGCTAGTAAACTAAAAACTAACCATTTTATATTATTAAAAAGAGATACGTAAAATTCATCATCATCAGTGAATAAAGTTATATAATTTTTAAAACCAACAAACTCCCAGTTAGGTTTTCCCGTACCTCTTACTCCATCCTTATCCATTCCATTCCACTCATGAAAACTAACCCATATAGAATCAAAAATAGGATAAATTACATAAACTAAAAAAATAAAAATTGCTGGTGCAAGAAAAAGAAAGGGGGCTAATTTTAACTGATTACGTTCCCAGAATGTCATTTAATTGTAATATCTCTTTCTATTAATTTTATAATATTAAATTTAAATAGTAGAAAAATAGAGGTGTAAGGTTACACCTCTATTTAATATTTATTTTATAATGCTCCGTGAATTCTAGCTCTTTCTTTTTCTAGTCGAGCTCTAATTTTATCTTCACGGTCAGGTTTAACCATAAACTCTTGGAAACCTTCCATTGCTGCACTTGCCATATCTGGATTTGAATCTCTATCCCAGAATTGAGCAATATCATCAGCAGCTGCAAGCATTTTTGCACCCATTATTGAAAATCTATTTTCAGGTTTTGGAGCATTTTTGTTAGGACTTAACATGCCTGCAATTTTTGCCCATTCACCAGCTGCACCTGCATTTGACATGAATGCTAAGAATTTTTTTGCATCCTCAACATTTTTTGCACCTGCAGGAATATGCATAGTATCAGTTGGCGCATCTTCAGCTACTCCCACACCCTCGTAGATTGTAGGGAATTGGAAAAAGTCCATTTGATCACCTATACCAGCAGCTTCAAATGTTGGTACATAAAAGTTACCAATTAAGTACATAGCAGCTTCACCATTGATTTGTGGTGCTTGTGCATCTTGCCATGAGAAAGAAGCATGATCTTCAAGGAAGTATCCCGGATCAATTAATTCTCTCCAATGATCAAATACTGCATCTAATCTTGGATCTTCATAACTTACTTTACCAGCAGTTAAATCCATATGGAACTGATAACCATTAATTCTTAAATTTAGGTAATCAAACCAACCACCTGCAGTCCAAAGGAATTTTGTACCAATAGTAATTGGAGTAATGCCATTCTTTTTAAGCATTGCGCAAACCCATTTAAATTCATCCCAATCTCTAGGAACATTTAAACCAAGTTGGTCAAAAAGATCTTTTCTGTAGTACACACCCCATTGGTAGTAACCCCAAGGAACACCATATTGTTTTCCGTCTACAGTTAAAGAACCTTTTGTTGATGCCATTAAATCATTTAATCCTGCATCATCCCAAACATCACTAACATCCATGAATAAATTTTGATCAACAAAAAATTTCATTCTGTTTCCAGCAAACCAAATTGCTACGTCTGGGGACTCAGCAGTAAGAAAGTTTCTTATTGCTGTTTTATAAGCTTCGTGTTCAAATTCATTTACAACAACTGTTACTTCCGGATGAGCAGCTTTAAATGCTTCAACATATGAATTGAAACCTGCCATCGAAGATTCACCTGATTGGTTAGAGTTAATAACTAACGTACCAGCTGATGCTATAGTTGAGGTAAATAAAATTACTAAAGTTAATAATTTTTTCATTTTTCCTCCCGAAAATTAATAAGTTTTAGTAACATATCGGGGTATTTTTAAAATACTTAATTTAAACTAAACACGGAAATTTGGTGGGCCCTCAGGGACTTGAACCCCGGACCACCCCGTTATGAGCGGGGCGCTCTAACCAACTGAGCTAAGAGCCCTAAAAAAGCCTTATATACAAAAAAAAAATTTAGTAATATGGTTTTTTTAATTATACATAAATTTAATGACTAAACTAACTATTATTGGTGCAGGAAGCGCAGTATTTACAAAAAATATAGTAACGGATATTTTATCAATTGATCATTTTAAGAAAATGGAGATAGCTCTTCATGATATAGATCCTGTCAGACTAAAAGCATCACATGATTTATTAAATATAATTTCAAAAAAATTAGACGCTACTCCTAAAATAACATCTCACACAAATAGAAAAGAATCTTTAAAAGGTTCAGATTTTGTGCAAACCACAATTCAAGTTGGTGGTTATAATCCATCTACAATTATTGATTTTAAAATTCCAAATGAGTTTGGTTTGAAACAAACTATAGCAGACACTTTGGGAATCGGTGGCATAATGAGGGGGCTTAGAACAATTCCTGTGTTGCTGGATATTGCTAAAGACATAACAGAGATTTGTCCAAAAGCTATTTGGTTACAATACGTTAACCCTATGTGCTCAAATATGATTGCAATCAATAAAGCATTTCCTGAACTCAAAGTAATGGGATTATGTCACTCGGTACAAGGCACTGCTGAAATGTTAGCAAAAGATTTAAATGAAGATATCAACAATATCGAATATCTATGTGCTGGTATAAATCATATGGCTTTCTATAAAAAATTTGAAAAAAAAATAGAAGGAAAAGCTAATGAGGACTTATATCCAAAATTAAAATTATTAGCTGACAAAATTATAAATAATGAAGAAGAATCTTCTAGAAGCAATATTGTTGATAATGAGTCTAATAAAATTCTCTATGAAAAAGTACGATACGAAATTTTAAAAAGATTTGGATATTTTGTTACTGAATCAAGTGAACACTTTGCCGAATACGTACCATGGTTTATCAAAAAAAATAGAAATGATGTAATTGAAAAATATAAAATTCCTATAGAAGAGTACATAGATAGATGCGAAAATAATATTAAATTATGGAATGATTTAGAAAAAGATATGTCTCCAATTTATGATCAGCCACTTAGCAGAAGTAATGAATACGCATCTTATATTGTTGATGGGGTTGTAAATGGTAATGAGATCACAATAAATGCAAACATAATGAATGAAGGATATATAGAAAATTTACCTTCTAATTGCTGTGTGGAAGTTCCTTGCATTATTAATTCAAATGGATTTACACCACAAAAAATTGGAAAATTACCAGAGCAATTGACTGCTCTAATGAGAACAAACATAAACGTTCAAATACTGACTGCAGAAGCTGCACTAACAAAAAAAAGAGAACATATTTATCATGCAGCAATGCTTGATCCATTAACAGGTGCAAATTTAACAATAGATGAAATATATGATATGACTGATAAAATGATTGAAGCGCATAGCAATTATTTACCTCAATATAATTAATGACTAAACTTACTGTTAAAGATTTATTTGATAAAAAAGGAAAAGTTAAGTTAACTGAATTATATGTAACAAATGCTCTTGAGGCTTATGCTGCTGAAAAAGCAGGAGTAGATATCCAAATTGTATCTTTTAAAAAAGAAACTCTTAGAACTGGAGTACCAACAAATAGATGGTTTAGAGATGCCCACATAAAGGATATTCGAGAAGCTGCACCAAATACTTTTATGATATATGGACTTGGTCAAGTGTCATCACCTGACAAAGCTATCGATGCTGCACTAATAGCAAGAGACAATGGGGCAGATGCTGTATACTGTGGAAATAGCCCAAAATATATAGAGGCTCTTCGCAATGAAGGTTTGCCAGCAGTCAGTCATATTGGATTAATACCTTATAAGAGTACATGGACCGGTGGGTTTAAAGCTGTTGGCAAAGATGCTGTGTCTGCATTAAAAGTTTATCAAGATGCAATTGCTTACGATAATGCTGGTGCTATAGGACTTGAAGTAGAATGTGTACCAGACCGTGTAGCTGAAATAATTACTAAGAAAGTTAATTTACTTACATTGTCAATGGGAAGTGGACCAAAATGTGATGTTGAATTTTTATTTATTCAAGATGTTATTGGGACAAATACAGAAAGAGTACCTCGCCATGCTAAAGTATTTAAAGACACAAATAAATCTTATGAAAAACTCTTAGATGATACCATAGAAGGTTTAAAAGAATTCATTAATGATGTGAAAGAAAAAAAATTTCCTAGACCTTCTAATATTGTTGAAATTAAGGATGAAGAATTTGAAAAGTTTTTAAATAAAATTAATTAAATATTTATCGTCAATAAATCGTTTCCAATTATTGGATCTTTACCAAAATCTTTTCTGACTATCTTTTTTAACTTTGAAATATTAAATCTAGTAGGAACAAAGTGAGTTAATACAAGTTTTTTACAATTAGATAACTTTGCAACCTTACCTACTAAATTACTAGGGGTATGATATTCTTTAACATTATGTAATGTATTTTTTGATCTGAGTCCTGAAGTTTGATTAATCTCATACTCAATGAAAACTTCATGTAAAAGGACATCAGCATTCTGAGCATTAAGCATCAAACTTTCACACGGTCTCGTGTCACCACTTATAGTAAGTTTTTTATTCTTATTAAAAAAAGAAAAACCATATGCGTAAGAAACTGGCTTATGATCAACTTCAAAATATTTTATTTTAATATCATTAATATTTATAAATCCTTCTTTTTCGAACTCATAAACCTTGTAATTTAATGCTTTGGAAGATTTTCTTTTTTCATAAGCAATCCTCAATTTACGTTCACTTTTCCAAGCTAAGAAAATTTTATCTACAAATTTCTTTGTACCTTTTGGTCCGTAAATTTTCCATTGGGAAGTTCTGTCTGAATGCCATGAAGAAATTATGAGCTGATATAAATCTATAACATGATCAGTATGTAAATGAGTCAGTAAAAGTGCGTCAATATCTGCTGAAGAGTTTTTACTTTGATCTAATCTTTGTGTAACTCCAGATCCACAGTCGACTAGAATTTTTGTTGATTTTGTAGATATTAAATTTGATGAACCGCATCTTTTAAAATCTACTGAAGGGCAACCTGTTCCTAGAAGCGTTAGCTTCATTATTCATCTAGAAATGTTTTTAATTTCCTTGCTCTTGTTGGGTGTTTTAATTTTCTTAGAGCTTTTGCCTCTATTTGTCTAATTCTCTCTCTGGTAACACTAAATTGTTGCCCAACTTCTTCAAGAGTATGATCACTGTTCATTCCAATGCCAAATCTCATTCTTAAAACTCTTTCTTCCCTAGGTGTCAAAGATGAAAGTATTCTAGTAGTAGTATCACGAAGAGAACTTTTTACCGCTGCATCTATAGGAATAAGAGCATTTTTATCTTCAATAAAATCACCAAGTGAACTGTCTTCCTCATCACCAACAGGAGTTTCAAGACTTATTGGTTCTTTAGCAATCTTTAATACTTTTTTAACTTTATCCAGTGGCATATGCAATCTATCTGCCAACTCGTTTGGTGTTGGTTCTCTACCAATTTCAGACATTATTTGTCTTGTAGTTCTTACAATCTTATTAATTGTCTCTATCATATGAACAGGTATTCTAATGGTTCTAGCTTGATCTGCGATTGATCTTGTTATAGCTTGTCTAATCCACCATGTTGCATAAGTCGAGAATTTATAACCTCTTCTGTATTCAAATTTATCGACAGCTTTCATGAGACCAATATTGCCCTCTTGGATGAGATCTAAAAATTGAAGCCCTCTATTAGTATATTTTTTTGCAATTGAGATTACTAATCGTAAGTTTGATTCTATCATCTCTTTTTTAGCTCTATTTGCAGATCTTTCGCCTTGTTGGACTGTTCCAACTATTCTTCTAAACTCAGATAATGGTAATTCTGAAGCAGTTTGAATTTCTTTAATTTCCTCAATATTTTTATTTATTTCGATATGAAACCTATTAATGAATTTTTCCCATTTTTTATCTTTTGTTGCTAAAAGACTTTGAATCCAATTTTTTTCAAAATTGAAATTTAAATATTGTGATATGAAATCTTCTCTTTTAATTCCAGCAGTTAATGCCATACGTAACATCTTACCTTCTCGTAAGAGAAGTTTTTTATTTAACTCATATAAAGCCTCCATAAGAGCTTCAATTGTGGTGGAATTGAAATGAACTGCTTTCATAGCTGCAACCATTTCTTTTTGAATTTTTAGATATTTTTTTTCTAAAAAAGTATAATTCTTTTCATTTTTTTTATCTGAATTAATTAATTCTAGACTATGTTTTTGAAGTTTCTTAAAAAGTTTTGTTATATCATTAAAATCATTTAGAACTTTTGGTTTTAGTTTCTCCTCCATAGCAGCAAGAGAAACGTTAAGACTATCATCATCATCATCATCTTCTTCTTGTTGTTGTTGATCCTCATCTTTATTTTCTTGATCATTGTTTTCTTTATTTTTATTTTTATTTTGACTTGAACTATCATCACCACTTTCAATTAATTTTAGAGTGTCTTCAAGTTTAGTATCTGAAATATCTGACATGTCATATGTAGCTTCTAAATCCACAATATCTCTCAAAAGCATTGTTCCATCTTTAATTGCATCTTTCCAATTAATTATTGATCTAATTGTCATTGGACTTTCACTAATTGCTCCAATCATTTTTTCTCTTCCAGCCTCAATTCTCTTTGCAATAGCAATTTCTCCTTCTCTACTTAAAAGTTCCACTGCTCCCATATCTCTCAAATATAATCTTACGGGATCATCTGTTTTCCCTGTTTGTTTTTTTTCTTGATCTTCAGTCCCTTCTTCAGATTTAGCAGTTTGTTCTTTAGCTAAAGAAATTAATTCTTTTGCCTCTTCATCAGAATAAATTTTAATATTATTTGAAATGATTAAATCTTTAAATTTATTAATATTTTCTTCTAATCTGAATTTTTTTGGAATAGCTTTTTCAATGATTTTTTGAGTATATATTCCATCAACTTTGTGTTTATTTATCAATTTTGCAAAAATCTCTTTAATCTTTTCTTCAAAGCCTGAGATAGATTTAGGTATTTTTTTTGGCTTATCTTCCTTTATAGGTTTAGTTAAAGTCTTCTTAGATACTTTTTTTGCAATAGTTTTTGTAGTTTTTTTTATTATCTTTGATTTTGATGATTTAGAAGACTTAGAAACTGGTTTTTTCTTAGCTGATTTTTTTTTAATAGAGGACTTCTTTTTAGAATTGGTTATTTTTTTCTTAACAGTTTTTTTCTTTTTTTTTGCCATAGCTTTATTCTTGTAGTTCTTCACTATTGTGAAGATCAAAAGTGATATTTTTTAACTCATCCCATGACATTGAAGATGAGTCACTCTGTATATCATCTAGGCTTTTATTTATTTTTTTCAAATTTGAAAGTCTTGTCTTCAGATTATTAATGGATTCTTTAATTTCTTTTATAGCTTCTTCAGGATTATAATCTGAGCTAACATAAGGGAAAAGTTGAAAAATACTGTTATCCTTAGTATTTTGGTAAATTTCAGATATTTTTTTAGGAAATTTACTTGTATCAATATTATCTATATCAGCCTGAAAAAACTCTGAATTATTTATAAAATTTAAGAATTCAATTTGATCATTATTCAATAATTTAGAGGCTATCAACAACATA
>CACHSZ010000010.1 GCA_902582755.1 uncultured Alphaproteobacteria bacterium
AAATATTTGTGCTGTACCACTTGTAACCACAATATCTCCTAATCTTGGCATTTTATTTTCTTTAACAAATGAACTTACTAAATATTTTCCATCTCCATTGCCGGCAAGTAAAGAAAAAATACCATCAGATATAGATTTTACTGAAATAGATAAATTAGGATCAGTCAAAAGAATTACTCTAGAATTATTTGCAGTTGTATCAATTACCTTACCTAATAATCCTCGCTCATTTATAGCTGACATATTTTTTTCAATTTTATCTTCAGAGCCTGCATTTAAATTTATTAATTTACTATAAATTGTATCATTTCTATTAATTAAAGACGCAGTCTTTACTAAAGTTAAATTATTATCAGTTGCATTTAATAATTTTTTTAGGACTTTATTCTCTCTTGAATTTTGTATTGCTAATGTTTGCCATTTTTTTAAACGTATTATTTCTTCCTGAAGGAGTTTATTATCAAATTTTAAACTTCTAAATTGATTATATTCATCAATAAAATTTGAAAATACATTTATTGGTGCCGAAATTACTCTAGTAATTGGAATAATTACTGATGTAGATATACTCTTTATCCCATTAATAACATACAAATCAGATTTTGAAAAAAAGACTAAAAGAAAAGAAAGTGTAACAATGGATATTATTGTCAAATTTTTTACAAAAGTTGAAATTTGAAAAACTTTTATTCGAAACTTAGGTGCCATTTTAATTTTTTAATCAGAAGCAAATACATCACTCAATCGAGATTTTTCTTCGAGTGCCTGGCCAGTACCCATAACAACACACAAAAGAGGATCTTCAGCTATTGAAATTGGTAAACTTGTCGATCTTCTAAGTACTTTATCAAGATTATGTAAAAGTGATCCACCACCAGTTAACATTATTCCTCTTTCTACAATATCAGCAGATAATTCTGCAGGTGTTTGTTCTAAAGCTCTTTTTATTGTATCTATTATTTGAGCTACAGGCTCAGCAAGAGCTTCAGCTATTTGTCTTTGGGAAATACTTATTTCTTTTGGTAAGCCAGTAATTAAATCTCTTCCTTTAACGCTCATTGATCTTCCATCACCATCGTCTGGTGGACAGGCAGAACCAATATCCTTTTTCATTCTTTCGGCTGTAGTCTCGCCAATAGCAAGTTTATGAGTTGTTCTCATATATTCCATTATTGCCTCATCAAATCGGTCTCCCGCAGCTTTAACTGAAGTTGAATTAACTACACCTCCAAGAGATAAAACTGCTACCTCAGATGTTCCTCCTCCGATATCTACAATCATAGAACCTGTTGGTTCCGCAACTGGTAAACCTGCTCCTATCGCTGCTGCAACAGGTTCTTCTATTAAATATACTCTTCTAGCTCCAGCGGCATCAGCTGATTCTCTTATAGCTCTTCTTTCAACATTAGTTGCGCCAGAAGGAACACAAATTACAATTTGTGGATTTGAAATAGATCTACCTTTATGAACTTTTTTTATAAAACTTTTAATCATTTGCTCAGCAACATCAAAATCAGCTATTACACCATCTTTCATTGGTCGAATGGCTTTAATTTTACCTGGAGTTCTTCCAAGCATCTGCTTTGCCTCATTTCCAACAGCTAAGACTTGAGTTCTCCCATCATTTTCAATTGTTGCTACAACTGAAGGTTCATTAAGAATTACACCTTCCCCTTTTACATACACTAGTGTGTTTGCTGTACCCAAATCAATAGCCATATCTTTAGAAAATAAACTGAAAAAACGATCGATTACCATTAATTAAACCCCTTCTATTTTTAAACTTGCTGTATTTTCTTTAATAGATTTAGTTTTTTTAAAGATCAATCTGTTTAATGCATTAATGTAAGCTTTTGCAGACGCAACAATAATATCAGGATCACTTCCTTTTGCTTGTGATGATAGATTATCATCTTCAAGTCTGACGGTAACCTCTCCTTGAGCATCAGTACCTGCTGTGATTGCATTTACTTGGTAAAGTTTAAGTTTAAATTCAGTATTAGTAAGATTTTTTATAGCATTAAATGTGGCATCAACAGGACCATTACCATTAATTTTTGTATTTTCCACTTTATCATTAATTTCAATTTTTAATTTTGCCTCAGCTTTTTCTACAGATCCAGCATTTACTTCAAGTGATACAAATTTAATGTGTTCATCGTATGACGATGTTCTATCTTCTGCTAACGCAATTAAATCTTCTTCAAATATTTCTTTTTTCTTATCAGCTAAATCTTTAAATCTTCCAAATAATTCCATTAATGCATTATCACCTACTTCATAACCAAGTTCTTTTAACTTTTCTGAAAAAGCATGTTTGCCTGAATGTTTACCAAGGACTAGCGAAGATTTGTTAAGCCCAATTGACTCGGGAGTCATGATTTCATAAGTACCAGCATGTTTAAGCATACCATCCTGATGTATCCCAGCTTCATGTGCAAAAGCATTGGCTCCAACTATCGCTTTATTTGGCTGAACTGGAAAGCCTGTTATTGATGATACTAATCTAGAAGCTTTCATAATAGACTCTGTTTTTATATCAGTATGAAAAGGCATTAGATCTTTTTTTACTTTTAAAGTCATAACAATTTCTTCTAATGATGAATTTCCAGCTCTTTCACCCATACCATTAATAGTACACTCAACTTGTCTTGCACCTTCTTTAATAGCGGCAACATTATTTGCTGTCGCTAAACCTAAATCATTATGTGTGTGAGTAGAAAGAATTGCTTTATCAATATTTGGTACATTATTTCTTACATTTTTAAAAATTTTACCAAACTCTTCTGGTAATGTATAACCAACTGTATCGGGGATATTGATAGTTGAAGCACCAGAGTTGATAGCAAGCTCGATGCATTGATATAAAAATTCTAACTCTGATCTTCCACCATCTTCACAACTCCATTCAATATTATCACAAAGATTCCTTGCGTGAGAAACAGTCTTTTGAATTGCCTCTAATACTTCTTCTTCAGTTTTCTTTAATTTATATTTCATATGTAAAGGGCTTGTTGCAATAAAAGTATGAATTCTTGGAGATTTTGCATGTTGTACTGCTTCCCAAGCACGATCAATATCTTTAAAACTTGCTCTTGCTAAACCAGCTATTGTTGAATTTTTAACATGTTTGCTTACTTCAGAAACTGCTTCAAAATCTCCATTGGAAGCAATTGGAAACCCTGCTTCAATAATGTCAACTTTCATGGTGTCAAGTACTTCAGCAATTTGAAGTTTTTCATCTAAATTCATAGAAGCACCTGGAGACTGCTCTCCATCTCGAAGAGTTGTATCAAAAATGTAGATTTTTTCAGTCATTTCTTCAATTATACACTAATCAAAATTTTATTAAACTTTCATCTAGTTTTTCGATTTATCAACCATTTTTCCTTCAGCAATCCATGGCATCAAAGTTCGCAACTTCTCTCCAACTGCTTCAATTGGATGTTCAGCTTGTTCTTTTCTCATTACTTTAAACTTAGTTTGACCACTCTGATGCTCTTGCATCCATTCCTTGGCAAATTGACCAGATTGTATTTCTGAAAGGATTTTTTTCATTTCTTTTTTTGTTTCATCAGTAATGAGTCTTGGACCTCTTGAATAATCTCCATATTCAGCTGTGTTTGATATTGAATATCTCATATTTGCCATTCCACCTTCATATAATAGATCAACAATTAGTTTGACTTCATGAAGACATTCAAAATAAGCCATTTCAGGTGCATATCCTGCTTCAACAAGAGTTTCATAACCAGCTAAAATTAAATGTGTTAAGCCTCCACATAAAACAGATTGTTCTCCAAAAAGATCTGTTTCACATTCTTCTTTAAAAGTTGTTTCAATAATTCCAGCACGTCCTCCACCAATTGCTGAAGCATAGGCAATTCCTATTTCCAGAGCATTACCTGAAGGGTTTTTATCTACAGCAACCAAGCAAGGAACTCCAGCACCTCTTACATATTCAGCTCTAACTGTATGACCAGGTCCTTTAGGTGCAACCATTATTACATCTATACCTTCCTTAGGTTTAATTAAGTCAAAATGAATATTTAATCCATGTGCAAATGCAATTGTTGTTCCTTCCCTAATGTTTTCAGCTATGTCGTTTTTGTAGATTTCAGATTGTAGTTCATCGGGTGTTAACATCATAATAACATCAGCCCAACTAGCAGCTTCTGCAGGGGTCATTACTTTGAAATTTGCTTGTTCTGCTTTAATTCTTGAATTTGAACCTTCTCTTAATGCAATTGAAACATTTTCTATTCCAGAATCTCTCAAGTTCATTGCATGTGCATGACCTTGACTCCCATATCCTACAATTGATATTTTTTTATCTTTTATTAAATTTAAGTCTGCATCTCTATCGTAATATACTCTCATTATTCCTCCTCATTTTTTTGAATTGATGATATTGCAACTGGCCCACTTCTAACAATTTCAACTTTCGTTATTTCATTAATTTCTTTTATAAATCTATTTACTCTTTCTGAAGCACCAGCAATTTCAAAAATTGTGGTATTATTTTCATTTTCAATTTTTCTAGCTCTATATAAATCGCAAAGCTGATAAACTTTCTTTTTATTTGTATCAGAAATATAAATGTAAACTAAAGCAACCTCAGCTTCTACTGAACTGCCCTCTTGATCTAAATTTGTAACACTATGAACAGGAACAATTCTAAGTAACTGTTTTTCAATTTGACTAACAACCTCTGAAGTACCATGCGTTACAATGGTAATTCTAGAAATATTTTCATCATTACTAACTTCAGCTACATTTAAACTGTCAATGTTATATCCTCTTCCAGAAAACATCCCTATTACTCTAGCTAAGACTCCTGGCTCGTTATCAACTAATACAGTTAATATATGTCTTTTGGTCTCTGATACTTGATCAGGAGAAGCATAAACAGATTTATTCATTAAACTAAAATTTTTCCTTTTTCAGCTGATTTTTTATCTTGCTTTTGATCTTTACTTAACATCATTTCATTGTGAGCAGATCCACTTTGAATCATTGGAAAGCAATTCTCTTCTTTAGTAACCCAAATATCAGCAATAACTGTATTTTTTGTTTCAATCATTTGGGTTATTACATCATCAAGTTCATCAGACGTCTTTGCTCTTAAACCAACAGCTTTATAACTCTCAGCTAACTTTACAAAATCAGGTAAACTATCAGTATAACTTTCAGAATATCTTCCACCATGTAAAAGTTCTTGCCACTGTCTTACCATTCCCATGTATTCATTGTTTAAAATAAATATTTTTACAGGTAATCTATATTGAACAGCTGTGCTCATCTCTTGAATGTTCATGAGTATAGAGGCATCTCCCGCTATATCGACTACCAAGGCATCTGGATGTCCAACCTGAGCTCCAATTGCAGCGGGAAATCCATAACCCATAGTTCCCAAACCACCTGATGTAAGCCATCTGTTTGGTTCCTCAAATTTATAGAATTGAGCAGCCCACATTTGGTGCTGGCCTACTTCAGTAGTAATAAATGTTTTTGTATTTTTTGTTAACTCATAAAGTCTTTGAACTGCATGCTGAGGCTTAATCTGTTTGCCTTCATTATTGTAGTTTAAACAATCTACTTCTTTCCATTTATTTATTTTATCCCACCACAATTTCAGTGAATCAGTATGTATTTTATATTTTTTGTCTTTCCAGATCGAAATCATTTTTTCGACAACTTGTTTAACATCACCTATTATTGGAATATCAACATTTATTGTTTTGTTGATATTACTTTCATCAATATCAATATGAATTTTTTTTGAGTTAGGTGAAAAAGCATCAAGTCTTCCAGTTACCCTATCATCAAACCTTGCTCCGATATTAATCATAACATCACATTCATGCATAGCCATATTGGCTTCATACATTCCATGCATACCAAGCATGCCAAGTGAGTTTTTATCTGATGAACCTACTACCCCAAGACCCATTAATGTCATTGTAACTGGTGATCCAACCATATTTATAAATTCTCTAACTAATTGTGAAGCCTTTGGACCAGAGTTAATACAACCACCCCCGATATAAAAAATTGGTTTTTTAGCTTGTGAAATTAATTCAACTGCTTCTTCAATTTTATTTTTTTCAAAATCAGGACTTGGTTCGAACAATCTATGAGAAGGAATAATAATTTTATTTTTTTCTTCATAAGTTCCTGAAGCAAATTGAACATCTTTTGGTATATCAATTAAAACAGGTCCTGGTCTTCCATTTTGAGCGATAGTAAATGCTTCATGAAAAACAGAAGACAATTTATTAACATCTTTAACTAAGTAATTATGTTTTGTACAAGGTCTCGTTATACCTGTTGTGTCACATTCTTGAAAAGCATCACTACCAATTAAATGTTGTGGTACTTGTCCAGTTATACATACGATAGGTACGCTATCCATCATAGCATCAGTTAAACCAGTTACAACATTTGTTGCGCCAGGCCCTGATGTTACAAGAACTACTCCAGTTTTACCAGTGGACCTGGCATAACCTTCAGCTGCATGTATAGCACCTCCCTCTTGTCTTACTAAAATATGCTTAATTGAATTCTGTTTAAATAAAGTGTCGTAAATTGGTAATACTGCTCCACCGGGATATCCAAATACAACTTCTACGCCTTGTTCAGCTAAGCTTTTTAAAACAATTTCAGCACCTGTTATTTCATTATTCATTGATTTTAGCTCATAGGCTGTGGATAAAATAAAATCAATAAATTAGTTCAATTTTGGTCTAAATTAATGGATTTTAAGTCAATTTCATCTGGAAATTGAGCAAATTTTTTAAAAATATTAAGATTTGAAGATCTCCACCAAGTGTGTTGCCTTTTTACATAGTTTCTTGTTACTTGCTGAATTTTGGAAATACATTCTTCAATTGATACTTCGTTATTCAGATAAGATTGAATTTCAGGAACTCCATGAGCTTTCATTATTGGTAAACTATTATTATAATTTAATTTAAGCAAATTTTTGACTTCCTCTATCGCACCATCTTTCATCATTAAATGTGTTCTATGATCTACTCTTTTATAGTTTTCTTTTCTATCTGGAAGGAATAATAATATTTTGTAATTTTTTAAATTAATAAAATTTTTATTTTTATTTTTTTTCCAGTCACTAAATTTTTTGTTAGTATAAAAATTTACTTCCCATATTCTTCTTATTCTTTGAATATCGTTAGGCGCAATATTAATCATTGCATCACTGTCAAGCTCTTTAACTAAATTAAAAAAATTTTCCTTACCAATTTTTAAAATTATTTTATCTGACTCTATTTTTACTTTTTCTGGAATAGATGGAATTGAAACTATTCCATTAATTAAGGATTTTATGTAAAGGCCTGTTCCTCCTACTATAATAGGTGTTATATTTTTATTAATCAAATAATTAATTTTTTTTGATGCTTCCTCACACCATTTTTGAACATTAAATCTAACATCACCTTTTACAAATCCATAGAGATGGTGATTTACTTTTTTTTGATCATTTATAGTTGGTCTAGCAGTTAAGATACTTAACTCATGATAAATTTGCATACTATCAGCATTTATAATCTCACCATTTAGTTTATTAGCTAGACTTAAAGCAAATTTTGATTTTCCTGATGCAGTGGGTCCTAGTACAAAATAGATTTGAGTTTTCAATTATTCTTAAATTTAATTGTTACCCAATTTTGCTCATCATCTCTAATTATTTTTAGTAATAATGAGGATCTACCTGTTTTTTCCAAAGAATTTACTAATTCTTCAAATGAATTCATATTATTAATAATCTCTCTATTAACTTCTGTAATTATATCTCCATTTTGCAAACTACTATCAACATCGTCAATTGAAATTACTTTAACTCCACTGTCATGATCTTCAATGGTAATGCCTAGAGATTCAATTTTTAAATTTTTTTCAATATTTGAAGTTGTTTTTCTTTCCGTAATTACCTCTCCAGGTAATTCCCCTAATATTACCTCAATACGAATCTTTTTATTTTTTCTCCAAACTTCTAATATTGCAGTAGAACCTACATCTGACTCTGCCACAACTCTTGGTAGATCAGGCATCTTTTTAATTTCTATATTATTAAATTTTAAAATTACATCCCCTGGTTCTAATCCAGCATTTTTTGAGGGGCCATTAGGATTGACATTGGATATGAATGCACCTTTTTGATCAGGCAATCCAAGACTTTCTGCAAAATCCTTTGTAACAGGTTGAATTTGTACACCTAACCAACCTCTCTTTGTTTTTCCAAAATCTTTTAATTGTTGAACTATTTTTTTGGCACTATTTGCAGGTATGGCAAATCCTAAACCAATACTTCCACCTGTTTGAGAAACAATTGCAGTATTAATTCCTATTACCTCTCCATCTAAATTAAATAATGGTCCACCAGAATTACCACGATTAATAGATGCATCTGTTTGTAAAAATTTAACATATGGCCCACTACCTAAATCTCTTGAGATTGCAGATATAATTCCTGCTGTGACAGTTCCTCCCAAACCAAGAGGGTTTCCAATTGCAATCGACCAATCTCCAACTCTCATCTTATCCGAGTCTCCCCAACCAACATATGTAAGTTTTTTGTTTTTTGGATCAATTTTTAATACAGCTATGTCTGCTTTGGGATCTCTTCCAAGTAATTCAGCTGTAAACTCTGTTTCATCATTTAGAATAACAGTTATTTCATCAGCTCCTTCAATTACATGATTATTTGTAACAACTATACCATCTTCACTTATTATAAAACCAGAACCAAGTCCTGTCATTGGTCGTTGTGATCGTCTTTGATCACGATCAAAATATTCTTTAAAAAAATCATCAAAAGGAGATCCCTCTGGAAATTGTGGTATTTGATTTTGGTTGTTATTTTCAACAATAGTAGTTGAAGCAATACTAACTACTGCAGGTGATAATTGTTCTACTAAATCAGCAAAACTCTCAGGTACAGCAAGTAATGGTTTCGAAAATAAAATAGAAATTAAAAATAAAAATTTAATTCTCATATTAATTGTCATAGTATTTGAACGTGAAATAAATAAGGCAAAGTCCTAGAAGAGCAAAAAATAAACTAATATTTTTTACAGTTTGTGGATTAATAAGAGAAAGCATATCGAGATATTTCTTTAAATTGTTCGCTAAGAAAAAATAGAGTATGCCTTCAATGATCAGCAATAGACCTATGCTTATTAGTAATATTTCAAACATTAATTTTGGATATCTATTTCACCAAAAAATTTTTCGCAAACTTCCCCTGGAGCAATTACCATGGACATTTCTGTATCTCCAAAAGTATCTTTACAAGCTTGCATTGTTCTTAAGAAATCAAAAAATTCCTCATCACGACTATAAGCATCACCTAATATTCTATTTTTAGCAGCATCTCCTTCACCTCTTAGTATTGAGGAAGTTCTTTCGGCTTCGGCTAGAATTACTGTTTGTTGTCTATCTGCTGATGCAACAATTTCTTTTGAAAGTTCTTCACCTTCTGCTCTTAATAAATTTGCTTCTTTTTCACGTTCAGAACGCATTCTTTGATAAACGTTGTTAGATACTTGTTCTGTTAAATCTGTTCTTCCAATTCTTATGTCGACAATTTTAACGCCAAAAGAATTCTCATTAACCTTAATTTGTTTTTCAATTTCGTTCATAATATTTATACGTTCATCACTCAGTAGTGATGTTAAAGAGTATTGTGCAATTACACCTCTAACTGCAGCGTTTATAATTCTGCCAAATCTATCCGAAAAAGTAGTTTCATTTCTAACTGTCTGATAAAACTTTAGAGGATCAACAATGTTGTATCTTGCAAATGAATCAACAATAATTCTTTTTTGATCTGAAAGTATCATTTCTTCCGGTTGAGGATCAAGATTTAATAATCTTGAATCTAAAAATACTGCATCTTGAATAAATGGGATTTTAAACTGAAGACCAGGTTTTGTAACAACTTTTCTTGGATCACCAAATTGAAGCACTAAAGCTTGCTTTGTTTCATTTACAATAAAAAACGCTCCTGTGAAGGTAAGAAAAAGAATGAATAAAACTAAAACTATAAGTAAATTTCTTGCACTAAATCTCATCTTAATTATTTCCTGATTTTTTAAGTTCATTCAATGGAAGGTAAGGAACTACACCTTGTCCATTTCCGGTATCATCTAAAATTATTTTGTTCTTACCTTCTAAAACTTCTCTTAAAGTTTCTAAATAAATTCTTCTCTTAGTTACTTCTTTCGCATCTTTATAACTATTGTAAACATCAATAAAGTTTTGTGCCACACCTTCAGCTTGTTTAACTACCTGCTCTTTATATGCTGTAGCAGCTTCAACAAGTTTGGCTGCTTCACCACGAGCATTAGGTACAATTCTATTTAAATAAGTGTTTGCTTCGTTAACTAGTCTTTCTTTATCTTGTCTTGCTCTTTGAACTTCATCAAAAGCGTCAATAACCTGATCAGGTGGATCAACACTTTGAAGCTGCACTGATTGAATTAAAACACCACTTTCATAAGAATCTAAAACTAGTTGTAATTCATTTCTTACAACTTGTTCTACCTCTTGACGACCTTCTGTAAGTAAGAATTGTAGATCTCTTTGGCCGACAACTTCACGTACAACACTTTCAGACATATCTTTGACGGTGAGTTCTGGATTTCTGAGCTTGAATAGAAAATTTCCAGCATCTTTTATTTTGAAGAGTACAGTGAATGCAACATCTGCTATGTTTTGATCACCAGTAAGCATTAAACTTTCTTCAATAACTTTTCTTTCTGCATTTGAATTTGAGCCGAAACCAAGATCACTTGCGCTTCTAAATCCAACGTTGATTTTTCTAATTACTTCAACTTTAGGTGTAACAGTTTGACCAATTGGAGTGGGAAAAAAGTAATGTAATCCAGGCTCAGTTGTTTGACCATTCCATCTTCCAAATAAAAGCTCTACACCTTGTTCATCAGGCTCGACTCTATAAAAACCAGTAGCTAACCATAGTAAAATAGCTACTAATATAAATATTGAAAGGTTACGTCTGCCACCAAACTTAAAATTGCCAAATCTATCTTTTGCTTTTCTAATGGAATCTTCAAAATCTTTTCTATTTGGGCCGTCTCCAGAACCTCCTGAACCCCAAGGGTTATTATTTCCACCTGATCCCCAAGGATTATTATCGTTGTTATTTTTATTCCAGTTCATATATTATTGATAATATTGGCTCTATCTACTAACACTAATTATATTATTTAATAACTAATATTTGAGTAAATCTGGAAAAATCAAGTATGTCTGATGAAATTTTATCTTTAATTTATACATTTTCTAAGAAATTTAGTGATCCTGAAACAAATCTTAGTTTTGATCCTAAAAATCAAAATATTTCAGCAGTTGTAAAAGATGGAAATGTAAACATTTCCTTACTTGTAAAAGGTCAAAAAGAAGATCTTTATCTAAATATTGCAAGATTGCTTAAAAATAATGTTGAACAAATTTCTGGAATACTTTCTGTGAATGTAATTATAAACTCAGATTTAGAGAGTACTAAAACAAATAACAGGGATAATAGAAGATTTAAAATTGATGCAAAAAATATAGTAGCAATTGCTAGTGGTAAGGGGGGAGTTGGCAAATCAACATTTTCGGTAAATCTTGCCACAGCATTAAGCTCGCTAGATCTTAAAATTGGTTTACTTGATGCAGATATTTATGGTCCTAGCATTCCTAGAATGATGGGTATTTCAAAAAAACCTATAATGAATGAAAACAAAAAACTTATACCTTTAGAAAATTATGGAATAAAATTAATGTCAATTGGATTTATTCTAGACTCTGAAGCTCCAACAATTTGGAGAGGACCAATGGTTATGAAAGCTTTAGAGCAAATGTTTAATGGAGTTGACTGGGGTGAATTAGATTACCTTTTAATAGATCTGCCACCAGGCACTGGAGATGCTCAGCTTACTTTGGCTCAAAGTTCAAAACTTTCTGGATCAATTGTAATTTCTACACCTCAAGATGTAGCTCTTACTGATGCTAGAAAAGGAATAAATATGTTTAAAAAAGTAAATGTTGATATTCTTGGTATTGTTGAAAATATGAGTTATTTCATATGTAATAATTGTAATCAGAAACATTATATATTTTCAAAAGATGGTGTAAAAAAAGAAGCTGAAGAATCTAAAATACCTTTTTTAGGAGAAATTCCTATTGATACAAATTTAAGAATTCAGTCAGACAATGGAATACCTGCTTTGATAGATAATCCAGATGGTGAAATTTCAAAAAAATTTATATCAATTGCAAAAAATTTAAAAAAATCTTTGGATTAAACATTCATTAAAGCATCAATTTTTTCATGATGCTGGTAGTTTATTAATTTAAAATCATTTACGTTGTATTTAAAAAAATCTTTTGTTTCAAATTTTAGCTCAGGTAATTTTTTAGGCTCTCTTTCTAATTGGATTTTAACCAGCTCAAAATGTTCATTATAAATGTGAAAATCTCCTAAAGAATGAATAAAAGTTCCAACTTCTAATTTACACTCTCTAGCTAACATATGAGTCAAAAGACTATAACTGGCTATATTAAATGGAACTCCCAAAAACATATCACATGACCTTTGATATAATTGGCAACTTAATTTGTTATTAGAAATAAAAAATTGTGAAAATGCATGACATGCCGGCAATGACATATTTTTAATCTCTGGAGGGTTCCAAGCAGAAATTATATGACGTCTTCCATTTGGATCTTCTTTAAGTCCTTTAATTAGGTTTAAGACTTGATCCTCTCCATTAAAATTTCTCCATTGAACTCCATAAATTTTACCTACATCTCCTTCAAACCGAGCTTGTGATTTCCAGTAATCAGCTTGAGCATTCTGCGTCCAAATAGTTTTTTTATCTTTTAAATTTTCTCTTGAATCATTGTATAAAATTTCAGCAAGTCTTCTCTCATCGTCTGAACCTTCAATAAACCACAATAACTCTGAAACTACAGATTTCCATGCTAGTTTTTTAGTCGTTATAGCAGGAAAACCTTTTGATAAATCATAATGCATTTGATAACCAAAAGATTTTCTAACACCACCCGCTCTACTTTCAACATCTGTGCCATTTTCATAACAATATTTTAAAGCATCTAAATACTGTTTCATTTTTCCCAAATCTCGAAATGGCAAGAAGAATCACCATCTATTTTTTTTATCATTTTCATATTTTTTTCTATTAAGGATACATCAATAAATTTTTCACAATTGTAATTACCGTAGATTCTAGTGAGATAAAATTGTTCTATGGATTTAAAAGTTAAATTAATTATTTCTGAACCACCAATTATAAAAATGTCTTTATCCATATATTCTGATTGAAGATTTAGAATTTGATCATTTATGTCTCCATTAAAGTAATAATCTGCCCCTTCTATTAATTCTTTATCTTTACTAGTAATTAGAACATTTATTCTTGATTTTAGAGGTGTAGGCATAAAAGGATCTTCCCAGGTCTTCCTCCCCATTACAACGACATTATCTATAGTATTTTCTTTAAACCATTTTAAGTCAATTGAATTTTTAGGCCAGGGCATACTTTGGCCCTTACTTATCCCTCCTTTTTCATCAACTGCCATTATTGCTTTGATCATATTTTTTTTATTTTATGTTTTAATTAGTAACAATTTTTTTTTTTAATTGCTAGGTTTCAAGACAAAACTTTCAAGTATAATTAGTTTGAGGTATAATGGAAATGTTGCTTTGCAACTAAGATAATAAATGCTTTGTGCAATAAGTTATTCGGACCCGGGGGCGGTACCCGGCGTCTCCACCAATATGGGGACGAAATAGGTTTGACGGTAATTCAAAGACAAAGACTTTATCCGGTATTGTACCACCGTTATCGGGCTATTTTATAAACGCTAACGATAATAGATTAGCACTTGCTGCCTAGATTCTAGGTGAGCGCGGTCAGGGGCACCGAGCAACAGAACGCCCCACTTTTTTAATATTATCTAGTAATATCAATAATTTTTTATAAAAACCTTTCTACGAAGTTTACTACGAAGTTTCTACGAAGGAAAATATATAATTTATTATTAAATAATGTAAATTTTTGGATCTATTTTAACAAATTAATTGATAATGAATTATGAGTCTGAACTAACTGGTGGTCATCCAAATTCACTAGGTAATACAATAAAAGTTGTTGAACATGTTATTGTTAAAAAAAATAGAATTAATTCATTAATTAAGTGTTATTCAAGCACAGACCAAATAGTAAGGTTAAGAACATCAAATGCTTTTAAAAGAATTTTTAGACAAAAACCAGAATGGTTTTTAGATTTTAAACATATTTTCTTAAACAAAATTTCAAAGATAAAACAATCTTCCACACAATGGACCTGCGCTCAATTATTTTCAGAATTAGTTAATCAATTAGAAAATAAAGAGCAAAAAAAAGCAAAAAAAATTGTATCTGATTATCTTAATAATTCCAGTGATTGGATTGTTTTATGTCAATCAATGAATGCTTTAATAACTTTCAATAAAATTGATAATAAAACAATAAAAGAAAATATAAAAATTATTAAAAAACTATCAAAAGATAGAAGAAAGGCAGTTTCTAGACTAGCAATGAAATTATTATCCTTAATTAAAGAATAAAAAAGACTACGAAGAACCAAAACAAGAAATCTGACAAATAACGAAAACTTACTACGAAGTTTCTACGAAGAAGTTTCCAAAAACCTATATTTTCTGTATATAATAAAATAAAGGTCGTTCTACAGAACGCCCCACTATATTCTTAAATTTTGATTCATTTCTTATGTTTTTTTTAGTTGCTCTAAATTTGTGCGTAATATGTGCGTAAATAAATTAAAATTTTTTCTAATTTTCACCAAACCATTCCCAAATAACTTCGGCAATAATATCACAGCTTGTGCCACCTGATTCAATTACTAAAGCTGCCCCTTCGGCGCCATTTTCCCAAGCCAATTCTTGGCTTTCAGTTAAATGATCTAACTCTGATGAGTATCTTTCAAATCTAGGACTTTCTTCTAATCTTTCTATTATTAGGGTGTAATATTGATTATCTATACAGTTTTCTTCATAAACAAATATTTGAACCCATAATCCTCCTAAAGTAGCTATATCCTCATTAGAAACTTCTACATCATGAAAAGCTAGAGCAGGATTAACAAAAAATAAGAAGACTGTGATTTTTTTTATTAATTTTAAAAACATAATTTCAACATACAATAAATTCTAAATAATTTAATTAAATTATTATATATCGTGCGTAGTTGAATGAGGACTTGTTCCCACACCGAGCAACAGAACGCCCCACTAAAGATTCATGTTCTTGTTGTTATTGCTCAGTTTTTTCTCTGAAGAAATAATCTGCGCACACTGTGTGCACACTCAGCACAATAAGTTTTATTATTTAATAATAATAATCATAAAATTTTAAATTCAAATTAGTAATTTTTTCTAGATTTTGATTAGATTGTTTATAGTGTTGTTGAATTTTTCTTTTTTGATTTTCATTTAAAAGAATTTTTCCAGAGGTTATAGGAACAGGTACTATTAACTTTTTTAAAAACCTTAAATATTGAAAGTTTTTTTGATAAAATTTGTATCTCTTTAATGACATATGTATTTTCGAAAAATAATTAAGGAAGTACATCCTAAAATCATAATTTTTAATATTATAAACTTTATTGTTTTTAATTAACTTAGAATTTTTATTTATAAATTTATTATGAAATGTATTTACTCCAAACTCCTTCTCAATACCCAGAAAATTTATTAACCGGAGCATATAATTTTCATAATTTTGTTCTAATTCCTCTAAAGGTATTACTAATATTTCTGAATTAAAGATTTTTTTAATTTTTTTTATTAATAAATCATATTGAAAAATTTCAGATAAATCTTCATTACTTAATACTTTATTGAAAAAATTATCGAATGATTCAAAGTATTTTTTTATTCTATAATTATTAAAAGCGTAATTGGAAATTAAATATTGATGCTGACTTCTAATAGATATAATAAATTTAACATTTATATCAAAATAATCATTAAGGGATTCTAAAACTTCTTTTAACAAATACACATTAAAGTATCCAAAAAAATTCATTTGATCAAAAAGACACTCATCAGATAATATAAAATTTGTATTATCAGTATTATCAATAATACTTTTAAAAATACTTACATAATTTCTTACTGAATATGAGTAATTTAAAGGATATAAATTTTCAAATGAGGATTTTCGTTGGAAAATTTTATATTGTAAAGAAATTAGTTCATTGATTAATTCTTTTTTATGGTTGTGAGGTTTTCCAAGATTTACAAAATTTATTTTGGTAAAAACATTCTCTTGTAAGTATGTGGTTCCAGTTTTTGAATAACAGGGATGAATATAAAGATTAATTTTTTTTGGCATTAATACAGTTAATTATAGCAGAATAGCAACTCTTATTTAATAATTACATATCATAGAAATATCAAAAATAACAATTAATTATCACAAATATTTTTTTGAAGTTCTATATTACAAATATCGTATCTAATGATTTCTCCATTATTAGAAATTAATAATTTTTTAACTTTTATAGAAAGTCTAAAATAATGTTAAAAGACAATGATAAATAAAACTATTGAATGATAGATATGACTTTAAAATTTAAATTTAGCTTTATTTGAGATAATTTATTTAACTTCAAAATATTAAATCATTATATTTTAAAAGAACTTAAAATAGTTTATAATATTTATAAAAATTAATTATAGAGATGATCAATTTAAATAATAAATGCTAGTAATAGACAACTATATTAAAGATAATACATTTTTGAATGGTTTAAGAAATGATGAATTTTGGAATACTATGGCTAATGCAAATTGGTGGGATGGTTGGTGGAATAAGAAATCAAAAAACATATGTGAACAATTTATAGAAATTGTCTGGAAGCAATTTACTAATGTAGAAAACAAAGTTGCTGGTTTTGAGTATTGGAGCAATGTTCATCAAGCTGGAGGAGGTTTAAATTGGCATGTCGATAAAGATGAAAAATTAAGTAAGGAAAAAAAAGAAGTTGTCACACCAACACTAGGTTTAGTTTTTTATTCAATGTGTGAGGATTTAGACGGAGGATATCTTGAAATAGCAAATAGTCGTAATCGTGATAATATTGATCCAAACAAAATAGAAAGAATAAAACCAATTGAAAATAGATTAATTATGTTTGATCCCTCTTTTCCACATAGAGTAAATAGTATTTCTAATGGTAAAAGACGAGCAATAATTGTTAATGCTTGGACAAAAAAGCCTTATACTTTTGCAAATTCAGACCGTTACCCATAAAAAGTAAATATTATTTTCATTAAATAAGTTTATTTTTTCTTATATTTGCATTTCTTTTAAAAATCCACTTGTCTATAATTGAGTCTTTATGAGGATTATAAATATGAAAAATGGAATGTACTTTATAGTTTTTATCTAATATTGCTTCATTACCATGTAATGATTTATAGCCATAAAAAATTAATAGTTTTTTTTCTTTAGATGATACTACTTTATAATTAAGATACTTTTTTAAAAATTGATTTCTAATTATTTTTCTAAATATAAAATTTTGAGTAAATAATTTGATAGTGTAGTTAAAAATACTATTAGAAGCTAAACCTCTAATATTTGGGTATAAAATTAATGAGCCTCCTCTACCTGGTAAAGTATTTTTAGTTTTTTTTATTGGAATTATAATTGTTAAATAGAAAGCATCAAAATGTAGATTTGAGCTTATATTGATATTCTTATTTAATTCATTTTTTTGAAATGCAATAATATTATGAATATCCAATTTTTTAGATATTTTAATATTATTTATTTTTAAAATATTTGTAATTAGATTCTGAAAATGCTCAGAATTCTTAATTGATTTAAAAGGGTTATTTTTTATTTCATCATCTGCTACAGAAAAATTCCTGTTTCCAAATTTGTCTATAGATGTTTTCTTAATAAGAGGTTTAAGTGAATTTTCATAAAATTTATCAATTTCAGCATCTGTTGTATCATCCCAAAACTTATCAATTAAGCAGTAGCCTTCATTCTCAATTTTAGAACATATTTCTTTATAATTATAATCCATAAAATTTATAATGTTTTATAATATTAATATATTAGTGGAATAATTATAATCTATTTATTTTTTTTTTCTTTTAAAATAGGTACCATAGAAGACCAAACACCATCTTTTTTCAATCTATGATAGGTAGCTGCGATAATATGTATACCTATAAAGAAATAAAGTAAGTTAATGATTAGTTCATGAATATTAATAAAAAAATTAATTAATAGCCCATCTTTGAAATCAATCCAAAACAAAAACCCGATACATAATCCTGACAGAACAGTACTAGCTAACAATACATACATCCCATTATGGACAATTTTAGCAGATATTTTTTGTAATTTAGGAGCATTGTGGGGTAATGATGTTTTCTGTGTTGTTTTCATATAAATAAACCTAACTATCAATAAAAATAAAAAAATCAGTGCAAAAATTATTTCAAATCTAAAAAAAACTTTATCCTCTAATTGATTAATATCATCAACTTGCTTTGCAACACCATAAATAAATAAAATAACAAAACCCCAGTGAAAAAATTTAGCAATTTTATTATATTCTGAATTATTTTTATTTAGACTCATAAATTTATATACATATATTTAACAATTGTATTAAAGTAAATAAAACAAAGATGATTGAATATCAAAAAATATTAGATAGTAATATATTAAATGTACTAAAGGAAATTCTGATAAATATCAGAGATAAAGGTCTATCAAATAATAACCAGCTATACATAACATTTTTTACAAATCATAAAAATGTGGAATTGCCTAATTGGTTAAAACAAAAATACCCAGAAGAAATGACAATAGTAATTCAATATGAGTTTTATGATCTTGAGATAAATAAAAATAATTTTTCAATTTCACTTTCATTTAATGACATCAAAACAAATTTAAAAATAGATTATAATTCAATTATTTCATTTGCTGATCCTTCTGCAAATTTTGGATTAATTTTACAAAAAAATAAAATTCAAAATAATTTAAAAAAAAATTTAGGAGTTGATAATTCGAAAAAAAGTAATGTAATAAATTTTTCTGAATATAAAAAAAACTAATCTAAATAATAATGTTTTTTTAAGTTACCATTATCATAATCTAAACATAATGGACTACCAGTGGGAAGTTCTATTGAGGATATTTCTTCTGGTTTGTACATATCAACCTTAATCATTATTGCTCTTAAAGAGTTACCGTGAGCTGCAATTAAAACATTTTTGTTATTTAAAATAAATGGTTGAATAGTTTCAGTGAAATAAGGTGAAACTCGCTCCACTACATCTTTTAAACTTTCACCATTTGGAGGTGGTGTATCATAAGAACGTCTCCATATATGTACTTGTTCTTTGCCATATTTTTTAGCAGTTTCTGATTTATTTAATCCAACTAAATCTCCATAATCTCTCTCATTTAATCTTTGATCTTTTTCATAAATAAGTGATCCATTTTTATACAAATTTTCTATTTCTGAGGCCTTTATTGCTATTTCTGCTGTTTTATTTGCTCTTACTAAAACACTACTAAAAACTTTATCAATTTTAATATTGTTTTTTTTTAATAAAAGCCCTGCTTTATTTGCTTCATTAATACCTTTTTCAGTTAATGGGACATCTTTCCAGCCAGTGAATTTGTTTTCCAAATTCCATTGACTTTGACCATGTCTTAGAAGAACAAGTTTATTCATAACTCGCATATAATATGTTATAGTTTATTTGTTAATAAATAATGACAAATAATAAAAGAATAGAATATGATAGTTTAGGTTCAAAAAAAATTGAAAACGATAAGCTTTGGGGTGCACAAACACAAAGATCATTAGAAAATTTTAAAATAGGTAATGAAAAAATACCAAATGAGTTAATTGTTGCATTAGGTCAGCAAAAAAAAGCTTCTGCTCAAGCTAATATAGAGCTTGGAGTTTTAGATAAGAAATTAGGATTATTAATTGTAAATGCATGCAATAATATAATTAACTTAAACCTAATTAATGAATTTCCATTAGTTGTGTGGCAAACTGGATCTGGTACTCAAACGAATATGAATGCAAATGAAGTAATTAGCAATTATATAATTAAAAAATTAAGAGGGAAAATTGGAAGTAAAAATCCTATTCACCCTAATGATCATGTCAATCTATCACAATCATCTAATGATACTTTTCCAACAATAATGCATGTAGCAATTAATGAGTTGTCTACAATTAAATTATTACCAAATCTTAAAGAGTTAATAAAAAATTTTAATAAAAAGAAAAAAAGTTTTCAAAAAATAATAAAAATAGGCAGAACACATACTCAAGATGCTACACCTATTACTTTAGGTGATGAATTTTCTGCATTTTGCACTCAATTACAATCTTGTTTAAAAAGAATTGAAATTGCTAAATCTGAATTAAAATATCTTGCTCAAGGTGGAACTGCGGTAGGGTCAGGAATTAATGCGCCAAATAAATTTGATAAGGTATTTTGCAAATATTTGAATAAACTTACTAAAGATAACTACAAGCCTGCACAAAATAAATTTGAAGCTTTATCATCTCATGACTCACTAGTAAATTTTTCAAACTCCTTAAAATCTTTATCAATATCTTTGTTAAAAATTATAAACGATATTCGATTTTTAGCATCTGGACCTAGATCTGGTTTAGGAGAGTTAATTTTACCTATTAATGAACCTGGATCATCAATAATGCCTGGTAAAGTAAATCCAACTCAAATTGAAGCGTTATCAATGGTTTGTGTTCAGGTAATTGGAAATAGTACAACAGTAGATTTAGCTGGTTCGAATGGCCATTTTCAACTAAACGCTTATAAGCCTGTTATTGCCTTTAATATTATTCAATCATTAAATCTTCTTAGTGATGGAATAAAAAGTTTTAATAATAATTGTCTTAAGGGATTAAAAGCAAATAAAGAAATAATTGCTAATCATTTAAATAATTCTTTAATGCTTGTTACTGCTTTGAATAAAAGTATTGGATATGATAATGCAGCAAAAATTGCAAAAAAGGCATTTAGTGAAAATTTGACATTAAAGGAGGCAGCTTTAAAATTAAATTTAGTCTCTGAAAAAGATTTTAAAAAAATAGTTGATCCAAAAAAAATGATTTGACTAAATATACTCGTAATTATTTTTATCAGCAAATAACTTTCTTAATAACAAATTATTTAAATGATGACCTGATTTATTTCCTAAAAAATATCCTTGAATTGGAGCGCCAGCTAAATACAAATCTCCAATAGAATCTAGAATTTTGTGTCTTACAAACTCATCTTTAAAACGCAAACCATCAGAATTTAAGATTTTTCTTTCACCAACAACGACAGCATTATCTAAAGATCCGCCAAGAGCTAGGCCTCTAGATCTAAGCATATCGACATCTTTTTCAAAACCAAAGGTACGTGCTGATGCAATATCAGTTTTGTAATTACCATTAACTAATTGTAATTGACAACTTTGTTGACTTACCAATTTACTTGGAAAATCGATTTCAAAGTCAATTGAAAACTGATTATTTGGTTTTAGTTCTACAGAGGTATCGTCTTTTTCAACTTTAATATTTTTTTTAACTTTTAATATTTTTCTTTTTTTGTTTAAAATTTTGATGGAAGTTGTATCAATAAGATTTACAAACTTTATAGAACTTCCATCCATTATTGGTACTTCTGGTCCATCTATCTCAATTTTAATATTATCTATATGTAATCCAGATAAAGCACTCATTAAATGCTCAATAGTTGAAACACTTATTCCAATTTGATTACTTATTGTTGTGCTTAATTTAGTATTAGTTACATTTGACCATAAGGCTTTAATTATATTATTTTCATTAAGATCTTTTCTTATAAACTGTATTCCATAGTCAGCTTCAGCAGGGTATAGTTTCATTGAAACCTCAACTCCCGTATGCAATCCTATTCCTTTAATATACAGAGGTTTAGCTATTGTTTGTTGATTGTTAAAATTTTGAGATATGTCAATCATTTAAAAAAAGTGCTGTTTACAACACTTTTTTACATATTTTTTACGACCTTAACAACTAACCTAATGTTTCAAAATATTGCAAATAATCTACTCTATTATTAATTTGCCTGTCTTCTGAGGAATGTTGGTATATCCAAAAGTTCCTCGTCTGTTTCCTGATTATATTCTTCATCAATTTCAGAGGGTTCAGTCTCCTCTGGACTAAATTCCTCTTTTTCACTCATTTCTAATTTATTATCTTCAGAGACATTGTTTTCAATATGTTCATCTGAGGAGGAGATAATTGGTTCAGTCTTTATATGAACATTATTTTCCAATGAGTTTGATTCAGATTTATTTTCTGTTGAAAGAGTATCAAATAAACTTAACCTTCTAACACTAGTATCATCAGATTTCTCAGTATCTGGAGATGAGCTCAATAATTCATTAGACAGATTATGATTGTCAATTTGATTTTCAGCTTCAGAAACTTCGGTTTTTTCATATAATTTATCATTGATCTTTTCTTCTAAATCAACATCTTCTATCTCTTCGATTTTAATTTCATTTTCTATTTCAACACTATCAGTATTTGACTTATTTAAAATTTCTTCATTTAACATCTCAGTTTTTTCATTATCTAAAATATTTTCATGTGGTGAGATATTTGCCTGAATTTTATTAGTCTCAGTCGGTATTTCAGACTTTTCTATATTTTGCCTATAAATATCATTATTTATGTTTATAGGAGCAAAGTTACCTTCCGGTTTCGCTACAATATTGTTTATTGCATCAATTCCTGTAGCAACTATACTCACTCTAACAACACCTTCAAGTCTATCATCACATGTTGTGCCATAAATAATATTTGCTTCTTCATCAATTTCTTGTTTAATTCTATTTGCTGCCTCATCAACTTCGTATAGTGTAATATCTTTACCGCCAGTTATATTTATTATTAGCCCTTTTGCGCCTTTTAGCGAAACATCATCTATTAATGGATTGGCAATTGCTGCCTCAGCTGCTGCTATTGCTCTACCTTCACCTTGTGCTTCACCTGTACCCATCATAGCTTTACCCATCTCTGACATTACAGTTTTAATATCTGAGAAATCTAAGTTTATCATACCAGGCTGAACCATAAGATCAGTTACACCTCTTACACCAGCATAAAGTACATCGTCTGCCATTTTAAATGCATCAGAAAAAGTAGTTTTTTCATTAGCAATTCTAAATAAATTTTGATTAGGTATTGTTAACAAAGTATCAACATACTGTTGCAGTTCTTCAATCCCTTTCTCAGCTAACTTCATCCTTTGAGAGCCCTCAAAATGAAAAGGTTTAGTTACTACACCAACCGTAAGTATTCCTTTTTCTCTTGCTAATTTAGCAATAACTGGGGCAGCTCCTGTTCCAGTACCACCACCCATACCAGCAGCTATAAAAAGCATATGACTACCTTCAAACTTTTCACTTAAATCTTGAATTGCTTCTTCTGCAGCCTGTCTTCCAATATCAGGCCTCATTCCAGCACCTAAACCTTTTGTGCTATTTAATCCTAATTGAATTTTATTTGGACAACTTGAAATTTGTAAAGCTTGTGCATCTGTATTAGCTATTAAAAAGTCTACGCCTTCTAAATTAGCATTAATCATGTTGTTAACTGCATTACCACCAGATCCACCTACTCCTAAAACTGTTATTTTAGGATGTAAGTTTTGTGCTACATCTTGTATTGAAATATTGATAGTCATTGTAATCTCCGCCGTTTTTATATAGTTTTAACGATTTATATTCGAAATCGTCAATATAATTTACTACATATAGTATTATCTAAATATATTGATCAAGCCAAGTAAAAAAGCTTAAAATTCCTTGTTTTTTTGAGGTTTTTGATTGATTTGCTAGAAAATCAATTTTAAATAATTCTCGGTCATACAATATAGATCCGATAATGTCGCAAAAATTTGGTTTTTTAAAATTATTTTCCAAATTTAATTGATCTAATGGACTTGATACTCTTACACCACTTGCAAAAATTGTTTCTACATATTTTGTAATATTATCCATCATTGCGCCACCACCTGTTAAAACTACATTATTTAATTTTTTACTTCTTAAATTATTGTCTCTAATTTTTTGCCAAATCATTTCTAAAGTTTCTTCAATACGAGGTCTAATAATTGCATTTAAACTTGATCTTGTTATCTGTTTAAATGTATTTTTTTCACCTGAAACGACTGGGATTTCTATTATTTCATGATCATCACTTGGTGATGAAACTAAAGAGCCATATAAAGTTTTTAACCTTTCAGCGCTTGAAATAGTAGTTGATAATCCTCTAGCAATATCTAATGTAACATTATTACTCCCAACACCTATTGCATCTCCATACACAAATTTATTATTTTCAAAAACTGATATAGAGGATGTTGAATGACCTAGATCTATGCAAATAGTTCCAAGTTCTTTTTCATCTTTTGTAAGTGATGATAAGGATGAAGATAATGGAGAAGGAATATAATTATCAATATTAAGTTTTAATTTTTTGACAACACTGGAAATATTATCTGAATATTTTTTTAGAATATATATTTTATAAAAATTAATTTTAATATTATCTGAATAATTTCCAATTGGAGCTTTGAAATACAGATTATTATCGATATCATATGAAGTTATATTATTAAATATTTCAAATTTTTCACTAGGATTATTAAAATATTCAGATTGATTAATTATTTTTTTCAGATGTAGTTCAGAAATTCTCTCGTTTTTTAATTCTATTTCTGAGCTATAATAATGAGAATGAGAATTCAGCAAAGATAAATTAAGATTAATAGAATTTAATTTGGTTTGAGATTGTTTTTCAGCCTCTATAACCAAAGATTTAATCTGATCATGTAAATTTTCAAAATTTAAAATAATATTTTTTTTAATATCATTATTAGGAACACTAACAATTGATAAGATATTAATATTCTCAGTATTTTTATAATCAGCAATAACAAATGATATTTTTGAATTACCAATATCTAAACCAGCTTTAATCATTTAAATTAATTAAGATTGTTTTTTTTATATTTCTTAAATCATATGTTTTTATATTATTAATATCCATTTCGCTAAGTTTATTTTGTATCATAATAAAATTCTGAATAGATGTATTTGGATCTTCTTCTGAAAGCATTAATTTCACATCACCGTATAAATTTATATCCCATCTTCTTTTATTCAGGAATTCCAAACTCTCTATTTGATATTTTTTTTCAAAATTATTGTTTTTTAAAATATTAATTATTGAATTAGCTTTTAAGTTTGAAGAGTTACCCTTAAAGATTAATAATGACTTATTAGTTAAATCTTTAATATAAATTTGATCTATAATTTTTCCATTTTCATCAAAAACAAAGTATTTTTCATTAAAAAAATAAATTCCTATTGGCTTATATTCTTCAATTCTAATAAATAAAGTATCTTTATAATTTGTATTTAAATATATTTCTTTGACCCAATTATTTTCTTTTATAGAAGCATTAATTTGATCCAATGGTAACAAAAAAATTGAAGATTCTAAATAATTTTGCAGTTTATCTTCTATAAATTTTGATTCAATTTTCTCTAAACCTGAAATATCAAACTTAGTAAATTGATATTGGAAGTTTTCTGAAAAACTCTGAATTATATTTTTTGAAATCTCAATTATATTATTTTTATTAGAATATATTAAAAAAGAAAAAATAATTAAAAATAAGAAAATACAAAAATAAGTAAATGATTTGAAACTTATGACATATTTTCTTCTATTAATATTATTCATACTAATAATTTAAATTTTTGATCAAAATAAAAATAATTTCTGAAAAAGATAGATCTTTGTAATTAGCTTGTTCAGGTAATAGAGATATAGGAGTAAGCCCGGGTTGAGTATTTGTTTCTAAAAAATAAATTTTATTTTTTTTTGTATCAAAAATAAAATCAGTTCTTGCAAGTGAATTACAACCTAAGAGTTTATGAGCTTTAGTAGCAAATTTAAGACATTTAGCATAATTTATTTTATTTAACTTAGCTGGCAAAATATGTTTAGCGTAACCTTTTGAATATTTTGCTTTATAATCGAAGAAATTATTTTTTGATTTAATCTCTGTAACAGCGAGTGCGTGAATTTTTTTATCTAATTTAATAGTTGAAACTGTAAGCTCCCTTCCAGATATATACTCTTCTATTAAAATTTCTTTGTGATTATTAAGTTCCTTTTTAAATTCTTCTAAATTTGAAATTAAAATATCAAATTCTTTTTGATTTTTTATTATTTTTATACCAAAACTTGAACCACTTCTATTGGGCTTAATAACAAATTTTTTTAATTTACTTTTGATAGTAATTAATTTCTTCTCATTTAAGTCATTTATATTTAAAAGATAATATTTTGGAGACATTAATTTATTTTTAATAATTTCTTCCTTAGAGGCTGATTTATTAAAACATAGATTAGATGATTTTATATTTGAATGAGAAAAAGGAATTTTGTTTTTTTTTAAAATTTTTTGAATTTGTCCATCTTCACCAAAGGGACCATGTAAAGCATTAATACAAAAAAAATTTTTATAATTAACTATTTTTTTATGAAAGTTTTTTGGATTAACTCTTAATATTTTAAACTTCAATTTATTTTGATTCAGAATTTTTTGAATTTCTCTAGAAGTTACTAAAGATACATCATGCTCTTCATTATTACCACCTTCTAAAATTAAAATTTTTTTATTATTCACCTATTATTTTTATCTCCCATTCCAATTTTACATTGAATTTGGCATATACTTTCTCAACAATACTTTTACCTAAGTTTTCTATATCTGTAGCTGAAGCACTTCCCCTATTAATTAAAAAATTTGCATGTTTATCACTCACATATGCATCTCCAAAATTGGTACCTTTACATCCTGCTTCCTCGATTAGTTTTGCAGCATGCAGATTTTCAGGATTTTTAAAAGTACTACCAGAAGTTTTATTTTTTATTGGCTGAGATTCTAAACGTTTATTCTTTATTTTATTAATCTTATCTTTTATTAAATTTTGATCTCCATAATTAAAATTAAATATAGCTTTTGTAACTATATCTGTATTATTTATTTCTGAAGATCTATATTTTAGATTTAGTTTATCTTTTGTAATTATTTTTCTTTGACCAAAATTATCACAAATCTCAATGCTGTTTATAACATCTACAGTTTCCGAACCATAACATCCAGCATTCATTTTAACTGCTCCACCTATTGATCCTGGAATACCACTATAAAATTCAAAACCCTCTATATTTTGTCTCAATGCATAATTTGATAAATTAATATCTAAAATACTAGCGCCAACTTCAAGTTTGTTATCATTAATTTTAATAGTATTAAAACCTTTACCTAATTTTATAAGAGTTCCATTATAACCATTATCTCTAATTAATAGATTTGAGCCTGAACCTATTATATAAAAATTTTCATTATTTATTTCATTTAATATAATTTCTAACTCTAAATTATCTTCAACTATTGCAAATATTTTTGCATTACCTCCTGTTCTAAACCAAGTATGTTTACCAGCATTATAATCTGAGTAAATTTTACTTTTAAGTTTTTCGGCTAATTCTATAATTTTTTTTGACATTAGTTATTCAAATATTTTTTTGCAATACTTGATATTGAACCCGCGCCCATAAAAACAATTGTATTTTGATGCAATGTATAAGGTTTCATTAATTTATTTAAATCACCTATATTTTTTAAGTATATAGTATTTTTATTTTTTTTTAATATTTTAGAGTGTATGTCTTTTGAAGTTGCACCCTTGATAATCTTTTCACCAGCTGAATAAGTTTCTAATAAAAATAAATAATCAACTTTAGATAAAACTTTTATAAATTCTCTAATTAGTATTTTAGTTCTAGTGTATCTATGTGGCTGAAAAACAACTATTACTTTATTTTTTAGACTTTTAGCTGCACTTAATGTAGCTGCAATTTCTGTTGGATGATGTGCATAATCATCATACACAAAGGACTTATTTTTTTTTCCAATAAATGAGAACCTTCTTTTTACACCTACATAATTAATCAAAGCATTATTAATATCTTTATTTTTAATTCCATTTAGTTTGGCTGCAATAATACTTGCAGTTGCATTTAAAATATTATGATTGCCAATTGCATTGATAGTAAATTTATAATTAGAAGAATGAATAATTTTATTGTTAATTTTTAATTTAAAAGAAGTTTTTAGTTTGTTTTGTATAATATCAAAGATTAATACATCTGCTTTTTTATTTTTTATTGAATAAGTTAAAATATTTCTAGTTTTTATTTTGTTAATTAATAATTTAAGATTCTTATCATCATAACACATTATTGTGGTTCCATAAAATGGAAGTAGATTTATAAATTTTTCAAATGCATTAATTAAATTTTTTTTTGATTTATAAAAATCCATGTGTTCAATATCTAAATTAGTAATAATTGATATTTGATGTGGAAGCTTTAAAAAGGTACCATCACTCTCATCTGCTTCAACAATCATCCATTCACCTTTTCCATAACGATTATTATTAGAAAAAGAATTTATAATACCACCATTTACAATAGTAGGATCTAAACCTGCTTCATTGAAAATATTGCCTACCAAACTAGTAGTAGTAGTTTTTCCGTGAGATCCAGCTATGGCAATAGATTTTTTATTTTTCATTAATTCAGAAAGCATATCAGCTCGAGAAAGAACTGGTATTTTTTTAATATATGCCTCTCTTATTTCAGGATTATTTTTTTTAATAGCTGAAGAATAAACAATAGCATGAGCATTTTTAATATTTTTTTTATTATGTCCTAAAAAAAATTTTATACCTTTTTTCTTTAATCTTTTGGTATTGTCATTTACTGATATATCACTACCCTGGATCGAATATCCTTTATCTAGCATCAATTCTGCAATACCAGACATTCCTATTCCTGAAATACCTATAAAATGAATTTTACTGTTAATTTGCATTTAGTATTAATTTATAAATTAAAGTATTAGAGTTTTTAACTTTAATAATATCAAATTTTTTATTCATTGATTTTAATTTACTTTCATTACTATATGTTTCATAAATATGTCTTTTTGCTTTGTCTAAATCATCATTATTTTGATCAAAAATTATGGCTAAGTCATGTTTAGCTAATATTTCAGCATTAAAAAATTGATGATTATCTTTTGAAGAAGGTAAAGGAATTAATATCGAGGGAAGTTTAAAGTTAATTAAATCAACAATTGTTCCTGCTCCAGCTCTGCATATTGCTAAATTAGAATTAGCTAGTATTTCATCTACATTTATAAAAAAATCTTTCAAAATTATTGGTGATTTAATATTTTGTAATTCTGCTTCATATTTTTTTATCAAATTTTTAGAGCACTGAAATATAAATTTAGCTTTTATAATTTTTTCGTCATCTATAATTTTAATTAGATTTGTTGCAAAATTTGATACAAATTCTGATCCTTGACTGCCGCCAGAAATAAAAATTGTAAAATTACTCTTAGAATTTTTATTGCTTATGTTATTATTTTTTTGAAAATTATTTTCTGGAGAACCAACTACAAATATTTTATCTTTAAACTTTGAATTAATTTTAGATTTAATATCAAAATTTAAAAATAATTTATTTGAAAAATTCAAAAAAAATTTATTCGTTCTTCCTATTATTGAATTTTGTTCATGTATATAAAGTTTAACTTTATAAATTGGTTTAAATAACATACATGTTAACATTGGAGAAAACGAAGCATAACTTCCAAAAGAAATAGAATGGGATGGTTTTAATAAAAATATAATAATGAATGATTGAATTAATCCTAATAAAATTTGAAATATGCCAAAAATTTTAAATATTAGGTTTCCATTCAAATTTGAAGAACTAATTATATAAATTTTTCCATTATAATTATCAAAGTATTTATAGCCTCTTTTGTCTGTTATAATTGTGCAATTTATATTTTTATTAGATAAATAATTAGCAAAATTTTTTGCTGGTATAACATGTCCACCTGTTCCTCCTGTAATTAATAAAAAATTTTCTTTCATAACTCTTCATTTTTTTTGTTTGTAAGAGATAATAAAAAACCAAATAAAATTGATATTGATATCATGGAAGAACCTCCATAACTTACAAATGGCAGTGTCATACCCTTTGTTGGTATAAGGCCCAGCGAGCTAAATATATTAATTGAGCATTGTAATCCAAATGAGCAAATTAAACCACTAATTGCTATAATTTTATATGGATCTTCAAGTTGTAGAACTTTTAATAAGCTTCTTATTATAATAGATAAAATTATAAAAATAATTATTAAACAAAAAATAAATCCTAATTCTTCTCCAGCAACAGCAAAAATAAAATCAGTGTTAGCATCAGGAATTTTTTCTTTTAAAATACCTTGTCCTGGACCCTTTCCAAGTAGCCCACCATTTTTGAAAGCTTGAATACTTAAATCTATTTGGTATGTATCAGTCCCACCTAATCCGCCAAGAAATGAATTAATTCTTGATTGAACATGATCAAAAATAAAATAAGAAAAAATTGAAATTCCTAATATAAATAAAAATGCAACTATAACTAAAAAAATTGATAAACCAGCAACGAATAACTGGCAAAAAAAAGTTGCTGACAGTAAAACTGTCATTCCTAAATCAGGCTGCATAAGTATTAAAGATATAAGCAAGAAGAAAAAAACAAACAGTAAAGGTAAATAAAATTTTTTATCTTCTATAGATTTACTTATACACCATGCAGTCAATATGACAGAAATAGGCTTAATTATCTCTGAAGGTTGAAGTGTAAAGTTAAATATTTGAAACCATCTCTTAGCGCCTTTAACTTCGTAATCTAAAAAAAGTATTAGCAGTATTATTATTAATAAAATAATAAATAAAAATAATGAAATTCTTCTTATATTTTTACTATCTAAGTCTGATAACGCAATAAGTAAGAAAATTGAAAAAAGAAAAAAAATAGAGTGTCTATTTATGGATAAATTTTCATCTATAGAAAATGAAAGTATTAATCCCGTAAAACCCAATGATAATATTAATATAATATTAATTCTATCAATTGAACTCCACCAATTCTTTAAATATTCCATGGTTATTTTATATAATTTTTAATTAATTTATTAAAATGTATGCCTCTTTCTTCAAAATTTTTGTATTGATCATAAGAGGCACATGCAGGAGCGAATAGTATAGTTGATTGATTTGAATTTTTTTTAATATCCTTGAAGGTTTCTTTGATAACTGATTTTAAATTTGCCAATTTTTTTACAACCAATTCTTTTTTTAATTTTTTTTCAATGAAATTTCCTGATTTTCCGTAAGTATATACACAGCTAATTTTATTTTTATATTTTAGAAGAATTTCAAAATTTTTTTCTTTAGCTATGCCTCCTAAGATTAGGTAAATATTATTATAATTTACAACTGAA
>CACHSZ010000011.1 GCA_902582755.1 uncultured Alphaproteobacteria bacterium
TATTATAAAAACTATTTAGTTAGTAAATCAAATTTAAATACCTCTTTATTAACTATAGAGTATGCAAATACTCTTCTAGAAAGTACTCAAGAGGAATACAACCTTGGGACAAAATCTATCACTGATCTAATAGAAGCAGAAACTAATCTTTTAAACGTAAATGTTGAATATTTTAATGCAAATAAAAACTATCTGATTAATTATTTTAATTTACTAGCTTTAGATGGTTCACTGATTAAATTATTTGAGGAGTATCTTCCTAGCTATAATTAGAGTTTTATTAATTTAATTAAACATTTATAATACCTATATGAATACAAAAAATTCTATCAATGAATCTCTTGAAGTCATACGAAGAGCACTTGAAGATGAAAAAAACGATTCAAATAAACATTCTTCATCTAATATTTTAATACTTAATCAAAAGGTTAACAGTGATGGTACAATAAAATTACTTCAAAAAGATGAACAGATAAATAGTGAAATTAATGATATTATAGACCAAAAACTTTCCTATCTTGTAGAAAATAAAATTGAAAAAATACTTGATGAGAAAATCCCAAAATTACTAAAAAATTATTTCGATTCAAAATAGTTACGATGCAGCTTGATAAATTTTTTGATTTTTTAAAAGATGAAAAAAATCTTTATTCACAGTGGGAGCAATCAAATTGTTTTAAACCAAAAAAAGGAGGTGAACCTTATTCTATAATGATGCCACCACCTAATGTTACAGGCAGCTTACATATGGGCCATGCTTTGACCTTCACAATTCAAGATATATTAATCAGATACCATAGAATGAAGGGTATGGAAGTATTGTGGCAAGCAGGGACAGATCATGCAGGAATAGCTACTCAAATGGTGGTTGAAAGAAAATTAAGTGAGTCAAACCTAGATCGACGATCTCTAGGTAGAGAAAAGTTTATTGAAAAAGTATGGGAATGGAAAAAAGAGTCGGGTGGTCAGATAAGTAATCAATTAAGAAGACTTGGCGCTTCTGCAGATTGGTCTAGAGAAAGATTTACTATGGATGAAGGACTTTCTAATGCGGTTAAGAGAGTTTTTGTTAACTTATTTAATGATGGAATTATTTATAAAGATAAGAGATTGGTGAATTGGGACCCTAAACTTTTAACAGCTATTTCTGATCTGGAAGTAGAACAAAGAGATACTGAAGGAAGTTTATGGCATATTAAATATCCTATAGATCAAAATAATTATATCATTGTTGCAACAACAAGACCTGAGACAATGTTAGGTGATACAGCAGTTGCCGTTCATCCAGATGATGAAAAATATAAAAATCTAATTGGTAAATTTTGTAACTTACCAATTTCAAATAAGAAAATACCAATCATTGCTGATGAATATGCAGATCCTGAAAAAGGTTCTGGGGCTGTAAAAATTACACCTGCACATGACTTTAATGATTTTGAGGTAGGAAAGAGACATGATTTAGAATTTATAAATATTTTTGATGAAAATGCTAAACTGAACTCAAATGTGCCTGAAGAATTTCAAAATTTAGATCGATTTGAAGCAAGAGAACTAATTTTAAAAAAATTAGATGAAATGAATTTATTAATTAAAGAGGAAAAACAGCAAATGGTCATACCATATGGTGATAGATCAGGTGTTGTTATTGAGCCATGGTTGACTGACCAATGGTTTTGTGATGCAAAAAAATTATCAGTTGATCCAATATCAGCTGTTAAAAATAATAGTTCTAAATTTATTCCTAAACAATGGGAAAATACATTTTATAATTGGATGGAAAATATTCAACCGTGGTGTATTTCAAGACAGTTATGGTGGGGACATCAAATTCCTGCATGGTATGGTCCTGATAAAAAATATTTTGTTAGTGAAACTCTAGAAGGGGCACAAAATCAAGCAAAAGAATTTTATGGAAAGGATGTTGAGCTTAGACAAGATGAAGACGTTCTAGATACTTGGTTTTCTTCTGCTCTTTGGACATTCTCTACTTTAGATTGGCCGAATAAAACGTATGAATTAGATAAATTTTATCCTGGTAACGTTTTGGTTACTGGTTTTGATATCATATTTTTTTGGGTTGCGCGGATGATGATGATGGGTTCTTATTTTATGAAGCAAACTCCATTTAAAGATATTTATATACATCCTTTAATACGTGATGAAAAAGGACAAAAAATGTCTAAATCAAAAGGGAACATAATTGATCCTTTAGAGTTATTAGATAAATATGGCGCTGATACATTAAGATTTACACTAACAGCTCTATTAAATCCTGGACGAGATGTAAAATTATCTGAAGCTAGAGTTAAAGGATATAAATCATTCACAAATAAAATTTGGAATGCTGGAAAATTTTTACAATTGAATAATTCAATTTTTATAGATGATATTTCAATTGATACAATTATTTTTGATGCAAACAAATGGATAATAAAAGAATTGAATGATTTGAACACTCAACTAGATCAATTAACTAAAAAGTATTTGTTTCATGAAATAGCCAATAAAATTTATCATTTCGTATGGCATACTTATTGTGATTGGTACATAGAAATTATTAAACAAAATTTTGAAAATGAAAAATTTACTGATGAAATTAAAAAAGTTTCTGGATGGACATTTATTCAAGTTTTAAAGATCATACATCCCATTATGCCATTTATAAGTGAAAAATTATGGAGATCTTTAGTTGACGATAAATCATATTTAATGAACCAAGTTTTTCAAAATTATTCAACAAATAATTCTTTTAATAATTCTAAAAAAAACTTCGAAATATTTATTGAATTCATAACATCTATAAGAAATTTGAGATCAGAACTAAATATCCCCTATAAACAATTAATTAATATCTCCATAGAGGCAAAAAATGAAGAACTTAATAATTTTCTAATTGCATATAAAAATGAAATAAGTAATTTTTTAAAAACCAAAGATATTAGTTTTGATAAGATTCAACCTAATAAGAATTCCGCTTTAATTGTATTAACATCATTATCAGTTTTAATCCCTTTAGATGGTATTATTGACTCAGAAGCAGAACTAAAAAAATTAAATAAGAAAAAGCAAGTTGAGCAAGAAAAATTTAATAAAGTTAATGACAAATTAAAAAATGATAACTTCATGAATAAAGCTTCAGAAGAAATTATTAATAAATTTAAAAATGAGGCAAATATTTATAAATCTTCTATTGAAAAAATTGATCAAATAATAAATAATATCAAATAGAATGGAAGATAAGGGTTCAAATAGAAAATCTAATCTACCTAGTAGATATGTTAGTGTAGGGCCTAAGAGTGCACCTCATAGATCTTATTATTATGCTATGGGTTTGAAAGAACATGAAATTTATCAACCATTTGTTGGTGTTGTTAGCACCTGGAATGAATCAGCTCCTTGCAACATTACTCTTCAGGATCAAGCGCAACATGTGAAGACAGGTGTCAAAGATGCTGGAGGAACACCAAGAGAATTTACAACTATAACAGTAACAGATGGAATTGCTATGGGTCATGAGGCAATGAAATCCTCTCTTATTAGTAGAGAGGTTATTGCAGATTCCATTGAATTATCTGTAAGAGGTCACTGTTATGATGCAATAGTTGGACTTGCTGGCTGTGATAAATCTTTGCCAGGTTTAATGATGGCTATGGTTAGATTAAATGTACCATCTGTATTCATATATGGGGGTTCAATCTTACCAGGAAAATACAAGGGTAAAGATGTTACTGTTATTGATGTTTTTGAAGCAGTTGGCAAACATGCTGCTGGAACTATCTCAGATCAAGATTTAAAAGATATTGAACAAGTTGCTTGCCCATCTGCTGGATCGTGTGGAGGTCAGTTTACAGCAAATACAATGGCATGTATTTCTGAAGCAGTTGGTTTAGCTCTAACAAATTCAGCTATGCCACCAGCAGTAAATACTGAAGAAAGAAAAGCTTATGGTGAAAAGAGTGGTAAAGCTATAATGAATTTATTAGAAAAGAATATAAGACCAAGAGATATAGTAACTATTGATTCTTTAGTAAACGCTGCAAGAGTAGTTGCAGCTACTGGAGGTTCAACTAATGCAGCACTCCATCTTCCTGCGATAGCTAATGAAGCGGGTTTAAAATTTACATTAAGAGATGTTGTAGAAATTTATAATTCGACTCCTTATATTGGAGATATGCAACCTGGTGGAAAGTACGTTGCTAAAGATTTATACGATGTAGGAGGTGTGCCAGTTGTTATAAAATCTTTATTAGATGGTGGTTATATAAATGGCGACTGCTTAACTGTTACAGGAAAAACAATAGCTGAAAATCATAAAGAAGTAATATTTCCTACAAATCAAGATGTTGTTTATAAATGTGATAATCCAATTAGTGAAAATAGTTCAGTGGTTGGGTTGTGGGGTAATCTTGCTCCAGATGGATGTATATCAAAAATAGCAGGTTTAAAAAATTTAACTTTTAAAGGAAAAGCTAAATGTTTTGACTCAGAAGAAGATGCTTTAACCGCAGTTTTAAAAAATGAAATAAAAGCCGGAGATGCAGTTATAATTAGATATGAAGGCCCTAAAGGAGGACCTGGTATGCGTGAAATGCTTTCAACAACAGGTGCAATATATGGGCAAGGTTTAGGTGAAACTGTTGCTTTGATTACTGACGGACGGTTTTCAGGCGGCACAAGAGGATTTTGCATTGGTCATGTAGGACCAGAAGCAGCTGTAGGAGGTATGATAGGTTTACTTAAAGATGGAGATGAGATTATTATTGATGCTGTTAAAGGTGAAATCAACGTAACGCTTTCAGATCAAGAAATAGAAAAGAGAAAAAAAGATTGGAAGCCAAGAAAAACTAATCATAATTCAGGATCAATATGGAAATATTCCCAAACTGTTGGTCCAGCTTACGAGGGTGCTGTTACTCAACCAGGAGCAAAAGACGAGACGCATACATACGCTGACATTTAATATTAATTAACTAATTCAATCGTAACTGGTGTGTGATCAGAAGCTTTTTCCCATCCTCTTGGTTCACGATTAACATTAACTGATTTAATCAAATCAGTTACCTCGGGTGTAGTAAGAAAATGATCAATTCTCAGACCATTACCTTTTTGCCAACTTCCACCTCTGTAACCCCAAAAAGTCCAGTTTGTATTTCCATCAACAAAGTATTTAACCGTATCAACAAAACCTAAGTTTAAAAGATATCTGAATTTTTCTCTTGTTAACGGATGAGCGCAAGCATCATTTTTAAAATTTTCTGGTGAATAAACGTCTTCATCGCTTGGAATTACATTAAAATCTCCGCCTATAATAATAGGTTGATTGTTATCTATTAACTGTTTGATATATTTGTTAAAATTTATCATCCAATCAATTTTGTAATCAAATTTTTCTGTTTCAATTGGATTTCCATTTGGAAGATAAATATTTATTAACTTAATTTTATTTTTTATATTATTTAAAGATATTTCTGTTTCAATAAATCTAGAATTTTTATCTTGGTAATTAGGAATATTTAAATTTGAAATTTCAATGTTCTCTTTGCTGAGTATAGCTACTCCATTCCAAGCTTTTTGCCCATTTACATAACACTTATAATTTATATTTTCTAATTCCTCTTTTGGAAAACTTTCATTTGTACATTTTAATTCTTGAATTAAATATACATCTGATTGATCTTTGTTTATAAATTTTACTAAATGTTCAATTCTTGCATTAACTGAATTTACATTCCAGGTAGTAATTTTCATTTATATTGAAAAAGAAGTTCCACATCCACATGATGAAGACGCTAGTGGATTAGAAATTTTAAATGATGATCCAATCAATTCATTAACATAATCAATTTTAGATCCTTTTATTAATTCAATTGAAGTTTTATCTATCAATACATCAGCATTTTTATAATTAAAGATTAAATCATCATCATTGGGTTTATCAGAAAAATCAAATTTATATTGAAATCCAGCACAACCACCACCTAGTACGGTAATTCTGAAATAGTTAGATTTTTCAGAGACAAGTATCTTGTTGATATGATTCTGAGCACTTTCAGTTACTTCAATTATATTGTCCATTTATCTAAATATTGTTATTAGTTATTTTTTTACAATTATAATATAAATTTTCTTATGTTCAAACATTTAGCTTCCAATCCTGAAAATTCAAACGGAAGATTATATAATGAGTTAGATGATGATTTGAGAAATCCATTTGAAAGAGATAGAGCTAGAGTTATTCACTCTAATTCATTTAGAAAATTAAAACATAAAACTCAAGTTTTTATTGAAAGTGAGAGTGATTATTTTAGGACTAGGCTAACTCATTCTTTGGAAGTTGCCCAAATATCAAGATCAATTTGTAGATTACTTGAATTAGATGAAGATCTAGGTGAAACAGTTGCTCTCGCACATGATTTAGGTCATCCTCCTTTTGGTCATATTGGCGAAGATTCACTTGATAACTCAATGAAAAAGTTTGGAGGATTTAATCATAATGATCAAACTTTGAGAGTTTTAACATTTATTGAAAAAAGACATCCTGAATTTGATGGATTAAATCTTACATGGGAAAGCTTAGAGGGAATAATAAAGCATAATGGAGTTTTGAGTGATCACTTACCTTATCACTTAGACAATTATTCAAAATTACATAATCTAAATTTAACTGATCAACCTTATTTAGAATCACAGATAGCGAGCATATCTGATGATATTGCTTATAATAATCACGATGTAGAGGACGCTATTAGAGCAAATTTAATATCATTAGATGATATTGCAGAGTTAAGTTTTTTTGAAAAAATCATAATTAATTTAAAGGATCACTACAAAGATATTCCAAATAAACTTCTAGTGTATCAAGTTTTAAGAAACTCCATATCTAATATGATAAATGATATATATGAAACTACAAAAAAAAATTTAATTAAAAATAATATTAATTCTATTGATGATATACGTAAAAAAAATAATTTCGTTGTTTCATTTTCAAATGAAATGAAGAAAAATTGTGACATAATTAAAAATTTCTTATTTGATAAAGTTTATAATCACAGTCATTTATCAGATAAGAGACAGTATTCAAAAAAGGTTATATCTACTTTGTTTACTTATTTCTTAAAAAATAATAATAAACTACCAATAGATTGGAGAAATCAAAATATTGAAATTGAAAGATTAATTTGTGATTATATTTCAGGAATGACCGATAGATTTGCTCTTAATTTATATAAGGAGATTAGTGAATAATTTTATAAAAGACCTTTCAGATTTTTTGTTTGATTTTACAGATTTTTTAGAAAGTAATAAATTGATATCTCCAATCAACAAAAAACAGATTAGCATCGATTATTCTTCAAATAATAAACAAGGTGATTTAGCGACGAACTTATATTTGATAGTTAAAAGAAAAATTATTAATGAAAACTTTAATATTGAAAAAGAATTAAATAACAGAATTAAATCAATTGGATTTATTGATCATTTTGTGGTTTCAAAAAATGGTTTTATAAATTTTTTTCTTAAAGATAAATTTGTATTAAGAGCTTTAAAGGAAATTTATAGTAAAAATTTTTTAAATTATATTAATTATGGTGCAGGTAAAAAAATAAATGTTGAATTTGTTTCAGCTAATCCAACTGGACCATTGCATATAGCCCATATAAGAGGTGCTGTATTTGGAGATGTATTAAGCTCTCTTTATACTAAAACAGGTTTTGATGTTACCAGAGAGTATTATGTAAATGATGCAGGTTCTCAAATTGATAAATTATCAAACTCTCTTTTGAAACGATATTTACAATTATTTGATAAAAAAATTGAATTACAAGAAGATGAGTATCCTGGTGAATACCTAATAGATATTGCTAAAAAAATTAAAAATGAAGATTCTGATAAGTGGTTAAACTTTCAGCAAGAAGAAACTATTCAATATTTTAAAAATTTTGCGTTAAAAAATATACTTTTAAGCATAAAATCAGATTTAGAATTAATAAATATAAGATTTGATAAATTTACTCATGAAACTGAAATAGAAAAAAGTAAAATTATTGATGAACTTTTTTCAATCTTAGATGAAAAAAAATTACTATATGAAGGTATTTTAGAAAAGCCAAAAGGTGATGATTCTGATTGGGAGCCAAGAAAACAATTATTATTTAAATCCTCTAAATTATTAGACAATGAAGATAGAGCATTAAAAAAATCAAATGGTGAATGGACATATTTTGCTAATGATGCAGCATATCATTTAGATAAATGTAAAAGAAATTTTGATAGATTAGTAAATATTTGGGGGTCTGATCATATTGGCTATATTCCAAGAATGAATTCGTTAATTAAAGCTATTAAAGATGATGAAACTTATTTAAACATTTTAACTTGTCAGATTGTAAGTTTAATTCAAAATAAACAAAAAATTAAAATGTCAAAAAGATCTGGAAATTTTGTAACATTAGCTAATGTTCATTCTAAGGTTGGAAAAGATCCTATAAGGTACTACATGATTTCTACTAAAAATGAGACAGCAATTGACTTTGATTTAGATGCTGTTGTTGAAAAAAATAAAGATAATAAAGTTTTTTACTGTCAATACGCACACGCTAGAGCTTCATCAGTAATTAATAAAGCAAACGAATTAGGTATAAAAATCAAAAATGATTATAATTTTTCTGCAATACAAAATCTATCTGATGAGGAGATAAAATTAATCAAAAAATTAATTTGTTATCCTTATTTGTTATATCAATCATCATATTATAATGAGCCACATAGAATAATCAATTACTTAGAAGAAATATCCTCTGATTTCCATTCACTTTGGAATAAAGGTAAAGATAATGAATCACTTCGTTTTATAGATGAAAAAAATGTAGAAAACACAATTTCAAAAATATTTTGGTTGGAGTCATTTAGAGTTGTTTTAAAAGATATATTTTCAATTATTGATATAAGCGCACCTGAAACAATGTAATGATTAAAAGAATTATTTTTAAAAGAAAAAATAATTACATTTTAAAATATTTTTTATTATTATTGCTATTTATTATTATTCTTTATCTTATTTCATTTTATTATTTTAATAATAGGGAGTATTTTGTCATACCTAAATTTACTGATAAATATTTTGTTATTCCTACAAATAAAGAAGGTGAGGTTGTAGATTATTTAGACAAAAAAAGTTTAAATAACATAAATGATGAAATTCAAGATTTTGATTTTAAAAATATAGACGAACTTGATTTTACAATTCAATTATATAGCAATGATAATTTTGAAAATATTTTTAAACACTTGAATAATTTATTAGTAAATAAAAAAGAAATTATTGATCATGAAGATATTTTTGTTTTTTATAAAAAAACTGAAATAGGTACTCAATATTTTATTACCTATAAAAATTACATTTCTAAGAATAATGCTTCTGAAGCTTGTGATTTATTAACTATTGTTAAGAGTTGCATAATACTTAATTTACAAAATTAATAATATTGAGAGAATCTCAATAATTTTATATAAAAAATTGTGTTAAATATTCAAGATACAGAAATAAAAGAAGGTCAATTTAACCTATTATTAGACAATTTTGAGGGTCCCATAGACCTTTTGTTGGTTTTGGCTAGATCACAGAAAGTTGATTTATCTGATATATCTATATCCGAGTTAGCTGATCAATATATTAATTTTATTAATCAATATAGAAATATCCATATTGAAATAGCTGCAGATTATTTAGTGATGGCAGCATGGCTAACGTATTTGAAATCAAGATTACTATTGCCAAAAGAAGAAAAAACAGATGAATATACAGCCGATGAGTTAGAAGAGGCTTTAAAATATCAATTACAGAGACTAGAGGCTTTTCAAAATATTTCTAAAATCATATATTCAAGACCTCTTGTTAATAGAGATATATTTTATGGAGGATCATCTGAGGGTCTCAAAGTTAAATATAATATAAATTATACTTCTAATTTATATGACTTACTAAAATCATATAGTGAAATACTAAAATCGAATGAACAGGTAAAACAATTAACTATTGAGTATTCAGAACTTTATTCAGTTGATCAAGCAATTAAAAGATTAAAGGGTATTTTTGGAAATATTACAGAATGGACTAATTTTTTAAATGTAATTCCAAATTTAATTAAAGCTAATAAAACAATTAATAAATCAATTATCTCATCTAATTTTGTTGCTTCTTTAGAATTATCAAAAAATGGCTTTATTGATTTAAAACAAAATGAAAGTTTTGGTAATATTTACATAAAATTTAATCAAAATGGATAATAAAGATATTAAAATTATAGAAGCAATATTATTTGCGTCAGGAGAGCCACTTGATGAAAATGATTTAAAAGAAAAAATTAAAGAAAAAAATAATATAAATAAGCTATTACTAGAAATTAAAGATTTTTATAAAAATAGAGGTATTAATTTAATTAAAACTGGCAACAAATGGTCTTTTAGAACTGCTGAAGATCTTAGTGATGAATTGACTATTTTTAAAACACAGAAAAGAAAATTATCAAGAGCAGCTCTTGAGACATTATCTATAATTGCTTACCAACAACCAATAACAAGATCAGAAATTGAAAACATCAGAGGTGTTCAAATGGGAAGAGGTTCTCTCGATCATTTGATGGAAATAGGATGGATACGTCCTTCAGGTAGGAAAAGTATACCAGGTAAGCCTACTTTATGGTCTACCACAGATTTGTTTGTTGAACACTTTGGATTAAATAGTTTGTCCGATTTACCTAATAAAGAGGAACTAAAGGCAAGTGGTTTTTTAGATAAACGTGCAGCAATTGCAACTATAAGCGATCTTGCCAAAAATGATGAAAATTTAGAAAGTACTGATAAATTAGAACAGGACGATGAAAATAATATTGATGATTTTATTCAAAATACTTAGTTAACTTATTACTTCTTGTTTTTTCCTATAGTTTCCGTATAAGCCCATTATGACACCTAGTATTTGGCAATTATTAATTGTACTCGTTATTGTTCTACTTCTCTTCGGTAGAGGTAAAATACCTCAACTTATGGGTGATATGGCCAAAGGAATCAAATCATTCAAGAGAGGAATGTCTGACGAAGAAAAAAAGAAGATAAAAATTTAGAGAATAAAAACGACGAAGAAAAGTAAATATAATGTTTACTTTTGGTTGGAGTGAAATTTTCTTAATTGGGATAATAGTTGTTGTTGTCATTGGCCCAAAAGATCTTCCAAAATTCATTAAGCAAGTTGGATCTTTTACTAAATATATTAAAAAAATGTCTTCTGAATTTAAGTCATCTATAAATGAAATTGCTGAAGAGGAAGAAATTAAAGAATTAGCTAAATCAGTTAAAGAAGTAAAAAAAATAAAAGACGGCATTAATATCAAAAAAAATTTTGAAAATGAGATTAAAGAAGTTCAAGAAACAGTAAAAATGACCGAGAATGAATTTTCAAAAAAAAATTAATTAATTATTTTTGTAATGGCTGAAGAAAAATTTGAAGAAATGTCTCTAATAGGGCATCTCACTGAGTTACGAAAAAGACTATTATGGAGTTTTTTATATATTTTATTAATCTTCATTGTCTGTTTTTACTTTGCAGATGAATTATTTGCCTTTTTAGCCAGTCCTCTAGTAGAACTATTTGATAAAGATAAAGGTCAAGGTTTTATTTATACAGCTTTACAAGAAGCTTTTTTTACAGAATTAAAAATAGCTTTTTTCTTTGCTTTATTTTTTTCATTCCCATTAATTGCAATACAAATATGGAGATTTATTGCACCAGGATTATACAAAAAGGAAAAGAGAGCTTTTTTACCCTATTTAGTTGCAACACCAATTTTATTTTTCGCAGGTGGATCAATGGTTTATTATATTATTGCGCCATTGGCATGGTCTTTTTTCCTATCTTATCAAAACCTTGGCTCTAGTGGAGTTCCTATTCGATTAGAAGCTAAGATGGGAGAATATTTATCACTTATGATGCGATTTATTTTTGCTTTTGGTCTAGCATTTCAGCTTCCAGTTGTTTTATCTTTAATGGCAAGAGTTGGGATGGTTACTTATGAATCACTTAAAAAATTTAGAAAATATGCAATTGTATTAGCATTTTTATCGGCAGCATTCTTAACTCCACCTGATCCATTTAGTCAAATAAGTTTAGCTCTGCCTATTATATTTTTATACGAAGTTTCAATTTATATTGCAAAACTAATACAAAAAAATAAAGATAAGTAATGCATAATATTAATTTTATCAGAGAAAATCCAACAGAGTTTGATAATTATATGAAACAAAGAGGTGAGCATCCAATATCAAATAAAATATTAGAACTAGATAAAGTTAAAAGGGAAACTCAGACTGTTCTACAGAATCTTTTAGCAGAAAGAAACTCTATTTCTAAAAATATTGGTAAACTTAAAAGTGAAAATAAAGATGCTTCATCAGAAATGAATAAAGTTGATGAAATTAAAAATAAAATTAATAATTTAAAGGAACTTGAGACTATTAAAGACGAGGAGCTAAAAACTATCCTTTCAAGACTTCCAAATATAGCTGATAAGACTGTACCTATAGGAAGCAATGAAGCAGACAATACAAAATATAGAGAATGGGGTGAAAAACCAGGATTTGATTTTAATCCAAAAACTCATTTTGAATTAGGGGAAAATTTAGGTTTAATGAATTTTGAAACTGCATCTAAATTATCAGGATCTAGATTTGTTTTATTAAAAAATCAACTTTCTAAGTTGGAAAGAGCAATAGCAAATTTTATGTTAGATAAGCATACGAATGATAATGGTTATATTGAATATAATTTACCTTTTTTGGTTAAAGATTCTGCTCTTTTTGGAACAGGGCAATTACCTAAATTTGGTGAAGATTTATTTACTGCTGGGGAAGATCATTGGTTGATACCAACTGCTGAAGTTCCTTTAACAAACATGGTTAGAGAGGAAATACTTAACCAAAATCAATTGCCCATGAGAGTAACTTCTTATACCCCATGTTTTAGATCAGAGGCTGGTGCTGCTGGTAAGGATACTCGTGGTATGTTAAGACAGCATCAATTTACTAAAGTTGAATTAGTTTCAATAGTAGAGCCACAGCATTCACAAGATGAATTAGAAAGAATGCTTGAAAGCGCTGAGAGTATTCTTCAAGATTTAAATATTCATTATAGGATTATGACTTTGTGTACTGGTGATATGGGCTTTTCAGCATCAAAAACATACGATATTGAAGTGTGGCTTCCAGGTGAAAATACTTATAGAGAAATTTCAAGCTGCTCAAATTGTAATGATTTTCAAGCTAGAAGAATGAATACAAGATATAAATTAGAAAATAAAAATATTTTTGTTCACACACTTAATGGTTCTGGGTTAGCAGTAGGAAGAACACTAATTGCTATTCTTGAAAATTATCAAATGAAAGATGGAAATATTAAAATTCCAGAAGTTTTGAAAAAATATTTTAATAATTCTGATACTCTTATCTAGTGCTTGATGTAAGGAAAATAAGATTGATACTTGAGTTACGAGAGTCAGGTATTAGTAATGCTGAAGTTCTCTCTGCAATAGAAAAAATTCCAAGAGAAAAGTTCATTAGTGAAGCGTACAGAAATCAAGCCTATGAAAATATAGCTTTACCAATTGAAAATAATCAAACAATTAGTCAGCCCTACGTTGTAGCAAGGATGACTGAATTACTTGATGTTAAAAGTAACCACAAGGTATTAGAAATAGGCACTGGTAGCGGGTATCAGTGTGCTGTATTATCAATCTTGGCAAGGCGTGTATACACGATTGAAAGAATTAAAAATTTACATGAAGGTTCTAATAATATTTTTGAGAAATTAAAATTAACTAATATTGTTTCAAAATACGATGATGGTAATAAAGGTTGGATTGAACAAATACCTTTTGATAGAATAATATTTACAGCAGCATCAAAAAAAATAAATAATGAAATTTTTTCTCATATTGAAAATCAAGGAGTTATTGTTTGTCCTATTGTTAAAAATAAAAAGCAAATACTTGTAAAATATATAAAACAAAATAATAAAATTATTTCTGAAGAATATGATGATGTTTTATTTGTTCCAAATCTTCAAGGTGTAGTATAGCTACTTTGAATATTTCGAATTTTATTTGAAGAATAAAAATAATATAAGATACCAATTATCCAATGAACAAGAGTTAACCCAATAAACATATAGATATAGTTTTCTTCTATAAAATTATTTACAAATAATATTACAATTATAGGCACTAATACAAACCTAAGTATGGCCATATACATTACTATTATTGCTTTTTTTAGCCCTTGGAATGAAGCATTAGAAATAAAGAAGAATGGAAAAGCTGGAAAACCAAGTGCGTATATTTTAAGATATATTGATCCATAGTAAATTACTTCTTTATCATCAGTAAATAATCTCATTGAATCTTCTGCAGTTATAAATAAAATTAATCCTGCTATAGTTAATATTATTACACCAGTAATCATAGCTTTGTTGTAAGTTTCTAAAATTCTTTCATAGTTTTTAGCACCAAAATTCTGACCCACAATTGCGGTTACTGCTGTACTTAATCCTAACAAGGGTAAGAAAAGCAGTTGTTCGTATCTTCCAGCTGAGGAAAAACCTGCAATTGCATCATTACCAAAACGACTGACAAAAAATAATAATATATATGATCCGAGAGCAATCATCATCAATCCTAATGCCGCTGGAATAGCCTGAAATGAAATTTCCTTAATTAAACTTAATTTAGGAATTAAATAATTATTTTTAAAGTTTTCAAAAATCTCTGTTCTATAAATTTTATATAATAAATATAACAGACCAATTATTTGAGACAGTATGGTAGCTATTGCTATTCCAGTTATACCCATTGGCATAAATAATTCAAAATTAATTATTTTTCCTGTAATTAATATTGGATTTAAAATTATATTAAGAAAAAAACTAAAAATTAAAACATTTCTATAACTTTTAGTATCTCCTTGAGCTGATAAACAAGAATTACATACCATGAGTAAAAGAATTATGACTGATCCTAAATAAATTACGTTCATATACAATGATGAAAGTTTAAGCGTTTTTGGATCATCATTTATAGATTCTAAAATTATGTTCCCAAAATAAAGTCCAAAAATAGTTATACCTAAGCCAACTAAAATTGTTACAACAAAAGATTGTGAAAATGCATGACTTGCTTTTTTAATATTTTTTTCTCCTAAAGAATTAGCAACATTACTTGTTGTAGCTATGCTCAGTCCTATTCCAAGTGCAATAATTATAAAATATACAGGAAATGTTTGACCAATAGCTGCTAAAGCTGTTTCAGAAATCATTCTACCTGCAAAAATAGTATCAACTAAAGAATAGAGATTATTAAATATAGTTCCAATTGAGGCAGGCAAAGCAATTTTTATAAATAACTTATAGATATCTTCATCAAGTAAATTAATTTTTTTCATATTTATAAATATCTTAATTTAAACCTAGTACTATTTTCCTCTTGTTTTAAAATATCTTGAATTTCGTGTATTACCTCTTTCAGGTTTTTCATTATAGATCTATTTGAAAAATTTATTAATAATAAGCCACTTCCTTGCATTCCAACATTGTCTCCATATTTCATAATAGGAACTTCAACATTAATAATATTACTTATACCTTTTTTTCTAATATTCTGAATAAAGGAGTCATTTTCCAAAATATTTAAAACTGGATACCATATTATGATTTTAGAATTTGAAAATAAATTATCAATATTATTTAATATCTCTTCTACTTTTTCAAAATCATCCTTTATTTCATATGATGGATCTATAAATACAAAATAATTCTTCTCTTTATTAACTTTATTAAAAATAAAGTTAAATCCATCAGCATTTAAAATTTTAGCATTAGTATATTTGTTTAAGTTTTTTTTTAATAATTCATATTCATTATTGTGTAGTTCACAAAAAAATAATTTATCTTTTTCATTAGCTATGGACGAAATAAATATAGGTGATCCAGGATAAAAATTATTTTTTCCAGTAATTTTAGAAATAGTTGAAAGGTAATTTCTTATTAAAATATTATTACCTTTGTAATTTTGTATCTTTTTAATTCCTCCTTTATACTCTTTATTTTTATCCATATACTTTGATATATATTTATAAATTCCATTACCAGAATGAGTATCAACATAACTTATTGAATTATTTACTTTTTTTTCAAGATTATATAAGTAAAGCATTATAATGTGTTTCATAACATCTGCATGATTTCCAGCATGATATCCATGTTTATAGCTAAGCATAAAAATAAAAAAAATTGTTGAAATTAATTTCTTATTAGTTATTTAAAGTATTTAATTAATCAATATACAATATTTATATAAGTTAAATAAATTTAATCCCCCAATAATAAATAAGGAGAATACAATATGCCAAGTGGTAAAATTAAATGGTTTAATCCGACCAAAGGTTATGGATTTATAGAAAATGATGATGGAGGAAAAGATGTTTTTCTTCATGTTTCAGCTTTAGAAGCTGCTGGTATTGATACTTTAGAAGAAGGTATGCCAGTTGAATTTGAAATCGGTGAAAACCGTGGAAAAGAAAACGCTATTAATATTAAGAAAAAATAATATTTAATTGAATTCAAACAAACTTTTAGAATGGATTGGCGTAACTACAGCAATTCTTTATTCCCTACTAGTTGCATTTAACATTGGATTAGAATTTATTGGCTTTTCATTATTATTGCTATCAGCAGTGTTAATTGGAATCTGGGCCTATAAATTAAAACACAATGGAATATTATTTTTACAATTTTTTTACGCTGGTGCAGGTATTATAGGAATGTATAGATGGTTTGGATAAAAATATTTTTTTTATTTTTAGTTATATATTCTTCAATTGCATATTCTTCTGAATTAAATGAAGAAGAAGAAATGTACTTTAATTTTGTTGATTTAAATAATGATGGAGTTATTTCCTATGAAGAAATTGAACAATCATTAAATTTACTCTTTCAAATTATAGATCTGAATCAAGATAATAAAATTTCTCAAAATGAGATAAATGAATTAAAAGGCATAATTGAAACTTTAAGATGAGTATTTGGGGAAGAGTTATAGGCGGAGCAGCAGGATTTGCTTTAGGAGGACCTATAGGAGCTATCTTAGGTGTAATGGCTGGTGGTGCTTTTGACAGAAGATCTAAATCAAAATCATCATTTAACTTCAATCGAATAAATAATAATCAAAAACAAGAAATTTTTACATTAAGTTTTATTATTCTAGCTGCAAAATTAGCTAAATCAGATGGCATTGTATCAGATGATGAAATCAGAGCATTTAAAGAAAAATTTAAAGTTCCAAAATCTGAAATTCCTAAAGTTGCAAAAATATTCAATGAGGCAAAAAAAGATACGTATGGCTATAAACAAATAGCAAATCAAGTAGGAGATTTATTTTCAGCTAATAAAATTTTATTGGAAGAATTATTAAATAATTTATTTTATATTGCTGCATCTGATGGAAAGGTATCTATTAGTGAAATAGATTTTTTAAGATCAATTTCTAAATCGTTTAAATTTAGTGAAAAAGATTTTCAAAGAATTTTTCAATCAAATTTAAAAAATAGTGAATCTGATCCTTACAAGATATTGGGTGTGAATAGATCAAGTACTGATAATGAGATAAGAAAAAAATGGATAAAATTAAATAAAGAACATCACCCAGATAATTTAATTGCCAAAGGTATGCCTAAAGAATTTATTAAACAATCAAATAAAGAATTAGCGGCTATTAATATTGCTTATGATAAAATTAAAGAAATTAGAGGAATTTCTTGATACCCAAAGATTTATCTGTCGATAATATTAGTAAAATTTATAAAAAAATTAGACCATTTATTAATCAAACCCCTTTTTTAAAGTGTCCTGATTATATTGATAATTATTTTTCTACTAATTTATTTTTTAAATGCGAATTTTTACAAAAATCTGGTTCATTTAAGGCAAGAGGTGCTATTAATAATATAATTTCTCAAGATCAGAATAAATTTAATAAAGGAATTACAGCAGTTAGTGCTGGAAATCATGCGATCGCTGCTTCATTTGTAGCTAATCAATTTAAATTGAAAAATAAAATTTTCTTATACGAAAGTGCAAATAAATATAGAGTTCAAACTTGTAAAAATTATGGTGCTAACATTATCTTTACAAATCCAAAACAAGCTTTTCTTGATGCTGAAAATGCTAAAAATGAAGGTTACTATTTTATTCATCCTTTTGACGGCCCATTGACATTACAAGGTAGTGCTACCTTGGGATTAGAAATTGTAGAATATTTAAAATTAATTAATACTAAAATTGATAATTTACTAATTTCAGTTGGAGGAGGGGGATTAATAAGTGGTGTTTCATCGTATATAAAACAATTTTATCCTAAGATTAAAATTATTGGTGTTGAACCTGAAAATGCTAATGGTTTAAATCAAAGTTTAAGTGCTAACAAACCACTAAATAATCTTAATGTAAATAGTATTGCTGACAGTCTTTCAGCACCTTTACATATGCAATATTCTTTTGATGTAGCAAAAGAAGTAATTGATGAAATGGTAACCGTTTCTGATGATGAAATGAAAAAATTTATGGTTTTTTGTTATAAAAAATTTAAGTTATTTCTTGAGCCCGCATGTGTTGCAGGACTTGCTGCTTTAAAATATAAAATCAATAATAAGCTTATTGGCAAAAATACAATGGTGATATTGTGTGGCTCAAATATTGATAAAAAAACATGGTCAGATTTAACTAATTAATCTGGAAAATATAAAATCCCACCACTTAAATTTTTTTTCACACCTGTAGTATTTTTATTACTTATTTGTAAATTTTTAAATGATCTCATGCCAATATACGCAAACATTTGAGCTTCTACTAAATCACCATTTATTTTATATTTATCAATAAGTTCAATTTTTTTATTTAGTTTATTCATTAATATTTCTTTGAGTAATTTATTTTTTCTTCCACCTCCAGTAAGTAAGATTCTTTCAATCTTAAATTTTTTATTTTTTAATAATTCTTTAAATCCGATATAAGTCATGTAGTTAGCAGTCATGAGCGCATCATATTTGTTCAAATTAATTAGCTTATTAAAATAATTTCTAAAATAATTTCTATCTAATGATTTTGGGAACTTTTTCTTAAAGAATTTATCTTTTTTGAATTTTTCAATTAATTTATTATCAATCTTACCTTTTCTTGCATAATTTCCATCATTATCAAATTTTTTTTTAAAAAAATAATTGCAAAGATCATCACTTAAGCAATTTGCAGGCCCTATATCCGATGATAATAATCTTCTTGAAACTACAGTTGAAAAATTTGCTATACCTCCAAGATTTACTATAATCGCTTTTTCCTTAAATTTTTGTATTAAAAACTTATGATAATATGATCCAATTGGTGCTCCCTGACCACCATTTTTAATATCATTATCTCTTAAATTACTTATAGTTTTAACTTTAAGATTTTTTGCAATTTTGTTTCCATTTCCTAATTGTATAGATATTTTATTCGATGGGTCGTGGTAAACAGTCTGTCCACTAATTGATATTAAATCGATATTTTTTTTATTAATTTTTTTTTGTTTCAGAAATAAAATTATTTTTTTTTCTAAAATATCTGTAACGAAATCATCTTTTTTTAAAAAATATTCTTTAATTTTATTATTATTTTTTGGTTTATTTAATATTAGATTGTTTATTGTATTTTGATAATTTTTATCAAATTTATATGATTTTTCACATTTAATTTTTACAAAGTCAGTCCCATTTGTATTAATAAAACTGATATCAACGCCATCCATTGATGTGCCTGTCATAACTCCTAAGACATTAAGTTTTGAATTTTTACTCATTTTAATCAAATTTAATTTTGCACATTTTATTAACAAACATATCAACAAAAAAAGATTGTTTATTTTTAAAAATACATTTTTTTATTGATTGATAAATAACAAATAGATAAGTTATTCTCAATTATTACACGCAAAGGTAATAATCAATTTAATAAAAGGAAACGATTATTAAATTGTATCGGGAGGAAATGCACGATACACAAAAGGGACCTAGCTTGCTGGGTCCTTTTTTTTGTTTTATAGACAAATCTAATAAATAAAGTATCAGACATTTCATAATGATAACAAATTATGAAAGAATTTTAGATATTATTTTAGATGATCTAATCCCATTAACAAAAATTTCAATTAATGAAGGAAATAAAATATTTGGTGGATTTATTGTTAAAAAATCTGACCTAAGTCTTGTTTGTCTAGGTACAAACCAGGAAATCAAAAATCCTTTATTTCACGGTGAAATTTCAACTCTTTTTAATTTATTTGAAAAAAAACTATTTAATACAAAAGATTATTACTTCATAAGTACACATCAGCCTTGTTCTATGTGTTTATCAGCTATAACCTGGGCTGGATTTGATAATTTTTACTATTTTTTTTCCTATACCGATACAAAAGAAGGTTTTCATATTCCACACGATCTTAAAATTTTGACAGAAGTATTTAAAATCAAAGATGGTAAATATAATATTAATAATAATTATTGGGAGAGTTTCTCAATTTTATCAGAAATTAAAAGATTAGGCATAAAGGGCTCATTATCAGATAAAATATATCAGATCAAAGAAGAGTACCAAAAAATGTCAGAAATTTATCAAAAATCGAAAATTGATAATAAAATTCCTCTAAATTAATTGTTAAATTATAAAAATAAGTATAAAAATAATCAACGGGAGATACTGAAATTTCAGAGCCGAAGGAGCAACGACCCGGAAACTCTCAGGCACAATGGACCGTTAAAAAAAAACTCTGGAAAAGAGCATTTAGCTCTACCGAAGGTGAAAAGCTCTCAGGTAAAAAGACAGAGGGGTAACTTGGAGAATTTATTTGAACCAGTTACCAATAGACATTCCGCTGAAAAATTTTCATCAAAATAATGGTGCAAAGATATTACCATTTGCAGGTTTTAATATGCCTATTAATTATAAAACTGGAATAATTAATGAGCACAAAAATGTCAGAAACCACTCTGGTATTTTTGATGTTAGTCATATGGGGCAAATTTTAATTGAAAATAATGAATTGTATTTACATAAATTAGAAAAATATATTCCATTACAATTAAAAAATTTAATTAAAAATAGATCGCATTATTCATTTTTGCTCAACAAAGATGGCGGTGTTATTGATGATCTAATTATTTCAAATATTGATATTAAAGATAAGCCATATTTGTATATTGTTTATAATGCTTCTCGAAAAAAAGAAGACGAAGAAATATTTATTTCTTGTGCTCCTAATGCAGAAAAAATTTATAACAAAAATTGTTTATTCGCGATCCAGGGGCCTGACTCTATTAATGTTTTAAAAAATATTATTGATATTCCAAATAATATGAATTTTTTTGATATTTTAATAAGTAAATACGATAACAATGAAATAATACTAAGTAGATCAGGTTATACTGGTGAAGATGGTTTTGAACTTTCTATTCCAAATGAAAGTGCAGAAAATTTAATTACTGATTTACTTAAAAATGAAAATACAATGCTTTGTGGTTTAGGTTCTAGAGATTCATTGAGGCTTGAGGCTGGATTAAGTTTATATGGTCATGAATTAAATGAAAATATTACCCCAATTGAAGCTGGTTTATCATGGGCTCTAGATAAAGAAAGATTAGAAGATAAAAATTTAAATGGAAATAAGATTTTATCTGATCAATTAAAAAATAAATTATCTAATAAAAAAATAGGTTTAATTTCAACCAATAAATCAATGCTAAGAGATGGTATGACGTTATTCGATAATAATAATAATGAAATTGGCAAAATTACAAGTGGATGTTTCTCTCCTAATCTTAACAAATCTATTGCTATCGGTTACATAAAATCTGAATTTAATACTGATAATCCAATTTTTTGTGAAATTAGAAAAAAATTAGAATTAGTAAAAATTAACAATCTACCTTTTGTAAAAAAAAATTATAAAAAAAATGGGAGCGTATATGAGTGAAAAAAAATACACAAAAGATCATGAATGGGTTTCAATTGAAAATGAAATTGCCACAATTGGTATTAGCAATCATGCCCAAGAATCTCTTGGCGATATCGTATTTATTGAATTACCATCAGTTGGAAATTCAGTTAAAGCAAAAGATGAAATATGCGTCGTTGAATCTGTAAAAGCAGCTTCTGATATTTATGCTCCAATTGATGGTGAAATAATTGAAATTAATAATAATCTAGAAAATGACGCTGCTATTATTAATCAAGATGCAGAAAACGAGGGATGGATTTTTAAAATGAAAATTTCTGATTCAAATCAATATTCTGAACTTATGTCAGAAGATGAGTATAAACAATTTTTGGAACAATAGATGATTGAAATAGATAAATTTGTTAGCAGACATATAGGGCCTAGAAATGAAGATATTGGAGAAATGCTCAAATTAATAAATTGCTCTTCATTAGATGAATTAATTGAAAAAACTGTACCTAATCATATCATTTTTAAAGATAAACTTAAATTTAGACCTGGTATGTCTGAGGAGTTTAATAAAATTAATACTCAACTTTTATCTTTAAAAAATAATTTCAAAAAAACTTATATTGGAATGGGTTATTATAATACTATTACTCCAAGCGTTATTTTAAGAAATATTCTTGAAAATCCGGGATGGTATACTGCTTACACACCTTATCAACCAGAAGTAAGTCAGGGCAGGTTGGAAATGTTAATGAATTTTCAACAAATGATAATTGATTTGACTGGAATGGATATTGCAAATGCATCTTTACTTGATGAAAGTACTGCGGCAGCTGAGGCTATGATGATGGCTTTTAAAATTAAAAAAAGTGCAAAGTTTACTTTTTGTGTGCAAAATAAATGTCATCCACAAACACTGTCTGTCTTAAAAACCAGGGCTAAACCCCTAGGTATAAAAATTATTTTTGATAATCCAGATGACGATACATTTGGTTGTTTAATTCAAAATCCAGATACGTACGGAGAAATTGCAAATCTCAACAATTTAATAAATATAAATAAATCTCACAATGCGTTATCAATCATAGCAGCTGATATAATGAGTTTGGTAGTTATGAAATCACCAAAAGATTTTGGAGCTGATATAGTTGTTGGAAGTACTCAAAGGTTTGGAGTTCCAATGGGTTTAGGAGGTCCACACGCAGCATATTTTGCAACATTAGATGAATATAAAAGAATGATACCTGGAAGACTAATTGGTGTATCAGTTGATCGTACTAATAAAAGATCTTACAGAATGGCTCTTCAAACGCGTGAGCAACACATTAGAAGGGAAAAAGCTACAAGTAATATATGTACTGCACAGGCCTTATTAGCAATTATATCTGCTTCATATGCAATATATCATGGTCCAATTAGATTAAAAAATATCGCTGAGGACATTCATTATAAGTCTAGATATCTAAAGAAATCATTAGAGATATTAAATTTTGAAGTAAAATCTATAAATTATTTTGATACCTTATTAATAAAAGATACAAAATCTAAATACTGGGTAAATAAATCTATAGACAATGGTATAAATTTTAGATTTGTAAATGACGATCATTTTTCTATTTCCTTAGATGAAACTACATCACTACAAGATGTAGATAATTTAATTAAATTTTTTAATGAAAACAATAATGAAATATACGCAGAAGAAATTGAAAGTAAAATTGAAGATTCGATTTTCAAAAGTGATTTAGATAGAAAAGACAAAATATTAACTCATCCTGTATTTAATATCTATCATTCTGAAACAGAAATGATGAGATATTTAAAAAAATTAGAAAATAAAGACGTTGCTTTAAATAGATCAATGATACCTCTTGGATCTTGTACTATGAAATTAAATGCGGCATCAGAAATGCTTCCTATTACTTTACCTGGTTTTTCAAACGCACATCCATTCTTAGAGCCCCATCAACGTGTGGGATATAATGAAATGATGAGTGAATTAATATCGATGTTAAAAGATATTACTGGTTTTGATGCAGTTTCACTTCAACCTAATGCAGGAGCACAAGGTGAGTTTGCTGGTTTATTAGCTATACAAAAATATCATGAGAAAAATTCAGATACTAAAAGAAATATTTGTATAATTCCTAAAAGTGCTCATGGAACTAATCCAGCCAGTGCACAGATGTGTGGTATGGATATTTTAATTGTAAACTGTGATGACAAAGGTAATGTAGATTTAAATCACTTAGATAAAAAAATAGAAGAAGCAGGTGATAGACTGTCTGCTTTAATGATTACTTATCCATCAACACATGGTGTATTCGAAGAAAGTATTGTTGAGATTTGTAAAAAAATTCATGATGCTGGTGGGCAAGTTTATCTAGATGGCGCTAATTATAATGCAATGGTTGGAGTAGCTAAACCAGGTAAATTTGGACCTGATGTATGTCATATGAATCTCCATAAGACATTCTGCATACCTCATGGAGGAGGTGGGCCTGGAGTTGGGGCTATAGGATTAAAAAAACATTTAGCAGATTTTGCGCCTGGTCATCCTATTTTTAAAAATGAAATAGGTTTAACCAATCAGGAGGCAGTTTCAGCAGCGCCTTGGGGCAGTGCATCTATTTTACCTATTTCATATTCTTATATTTCTATGATGGGTGACGATGGTTTAAAATTAGCAACTCAAGTTGCAATATTAAATGCTAATTATATTAAAGAAAGATTAAAAAATTATTACCCTATTTTATATACTGGTAAGAATAATATGGTAGCACATGAATTTATTATTGATATCAGGCCTTTTAAACAAGAATTAAATATTTCAGATGAAGATATTGCTAAAAGACTAATTGATTATGGATTTCATGCTCCCACAATGTCTTTTCCAGTTCCAGGCACATTGATGATTGAACCCACTGAAAGTGAATCAAAAGAGGAGCTAGATAGATTTTGTGAAGCAATGATTTCTATTCATAATGAAATTAATAAGATTAGAGATGGTAAATTTGATAAAGTAGATAATCCTATTAAAAATGCCCCACATACCATAGAAGAGGTATCTTCTGACAATTGGGATCATAAATATACACGTAAAGAAGCTGCTTACCCTCATGCTTATTTAATAAATAATAAATACTGGAGTCCAGTTAGTAGAATTGATAATGTATATGGGGATAGAAATTTATTTTGTGTTTGCCCTCCAATAGATGAATACGAAGAGGCTAAAACCGGATAAATACTATATATCAATAAATTAAAACACTAATTTAATAACAATTATGATTTATATTAACCTTATTTTAGTTTTTTTAGTCTTGGTCGCAATCCATGAATACGGACATTATATAGTTGCGAGATGTTTTAAAGCTGAAGTTACTGACTTCTCAATTGGCTTTGGCAAACCACTTTTAAAATATACTGATAAAAATGGTACTACATGGAAATTATCTCCTATTCCATTAGGTGGATATGTAAAAATCAAGGGACTTGATAATATATTTTCACCAAAATCTAATGATGAGGAGGGGTCCTTTCAATCTCTTACACTTTTTCAAAAGATATTAGTACTTTTAGCAGGAAGTATTTTTAACATTTTTAGTGCATGGTTTGCTCTATTCTGCATATTTTTCTTTTTTGGAATTGTTAGTTTGATGCCAATTATTGGATCAGTGAGTGAAAATTCACCTGCTTTTGAAAATGATCTTAGAGAAGGTGATAAAATACTTGAGATAAACAATATTAATATTGAAGATTTTTCTGATATACCAAAAGCAATTGGCAACAACCCAAGTATTAATATTTTAATTGAAAGAAATAATCAGTTAATTGAAAAAAACTTTGATCTAAAATTTAATTCAGAATTAAATAGATATATTATTGGAATATCTTCACCTCAAAATCCTATTATTGATAAATATAATTTAATTGATTCAATTAAAAATTCTTCTTTATTCATTCCTACATACTATGTAGCTTCTTTTTCTTTTCTTCAACAATCATATAAAGAAAATACACTAGGAGATCAGTTAGCCGGACCTATAGGAATTGTAAAAAATGCAGATCAAATGATGCTTGATCAAGTAAGGGGAGTACTTTTTTTATTTATAATAATTTCTTTATTTGTAGGCTTATTTAATTTGCTTCCTATTCCTCTTTTAGATGGTGGTCATATAATATATTTTATTATTAGAAGAATTTTTTCAAACTCTCTTCCTGAGTTTATTACAAGAGTTTATTTGGCTGTGGGGATAACAATAATATCTTTTCTCTTTATAGTTGTGACTTACAACGATATTTTTTATAAATAAATATTATTGGGAGATAAAATGACAAACTTTGAAAAAGTAAAAGAATTTATGACAACTTTTGGTCAAGAAGTAAAAAATAGTGCTGGATTTCCAGAAAATAAAATTGTTGAATTAAGAAAAAAATTGATTGATGAAGAATTTAATGAATTAAAAGATGCAATTAATGATAATGATATTGTTGAAGTTGCTGATGCATTAACTGATATTTTAGTTGTAACATACGGTGCGGGTGCTGCTTTTGGTATAGATCTAGATAAATGTTTTAATGAAGTTCATCGTAGTAACATGAGTAAACTTTCAGAGGAAGGTAAGCCAATTTATAATGAATTTGGTAAAGTTATGAAGGGTCCTAATTATTCACCTCCAGATTTGAAAAAAATAATTTAAATATTTTTTAGAGCATCATCTAATGACTTCTTTAAGTCTGAAATATCTTCAATTCCAATTGAAAGTCTGATTAGGGTATCAGAAATTCCTAATTCATCTCTAATTTTTTTGTCAATGGATGCATGTGTCATTATAGCTGGATGCTCAATTAAACTTTCAACTCCACCCAAACTTTCTGCTAGTGTAAATATTTGAATTGTTTCAAGAAATTTTTTTGCTGAATTAATATCGCCTATTAATTCAATTGATAATATTCCGCCAAATCCAGTCATTTGCTTTTTTGCAATTTCATAACTTGGGTTATTTTCTAATCCAGGATAAAAAACGTTTTTAATTTTAGGATGTTTTAATAAATAATTAGCAATTTCTAAGGCGTTATTATTGTGCCTCTCCATTCTTACAGCAAGTGTCTTAATTGATCGAATAAGTAAATAACAATCGAAGGGGCTGGGAACAGCACCAACTGCATTTTGAATATATTTAATTTTATCAGCTAAAATTTTATTATCATTTATAATTAATGCACCTCCAATTATATCTGAATGACCTCCAAGATATTTAGTTGACGAATGTATAATAACATCAGCACCATTGTTTAATGGTTGCTGATTGTAGGGTGATGCAAAAGTATTATCACAAACAACAATAATATTATCATCCTTAAGGCTTTCTCTAATTTTTTTTATATCTATAATTTTTAATAATGGGTTAGAGGGTGTCTCAACCCAAATCATTTTCGTGTTTTCTTTTAGGTGACCTTGCCAATTATTTTCCTTACTAAGATCGGCATATGTTACTTCCACATCTTGATTAACTGTTTTAATTTTATCAAATATTCTTCTTGTTCCACCATAAACATCATCGCTACAAATAATTGAATAATTTTTACCCAAAGCATCTGATAATGCAGAAATTGCAGCCATACCTGAGCTGAAAGCATAAGCAAATTTACCATCTTCTAATTCAACTAATAACTTTTCTAATATATCTCTTGTTGGGTTGCCTGTTCTTGCATATTCATAAGTAAAGTCACCAGGAGAATTTTGCTTGAAAGTCGATGAAAGATGAATCGGGGGCATTACTGCACCTGTAGTTTCATCAGCGCCATGACCTGAATGAATGACTTTAGAATTAAATTTTTTATCTTTAGTATTCATAATTACATCCAATCAGCATAAGGTA
>CACHSZ010000012.1 GCA_902582755.1 uncultured Alphaproteobacteria bacterium
TGGTGATAATGGAGGGAGGTTCCTCCGGGGTAACAAAATACAAGGAGTATTTTATGGCTAAGAAGAAAAAGAAAGCTGCTCCAAAGAAAAAGAAAAAAGCAGCTAGTAAGAAAAAGAAAAAAGCAGCTCCTAAAAAGAAAAAGAAAAAAGCTGCTCCTAAGAAAAAGAAAAAAGCAGCTCCTAAAAAGAAAAAGAAAAAAGCTGCTAAAAAGAAGAAGAAGAGAAGATAGTAATACTTCAATTTTTCAAGAAAACTTTAATTTAAAGTTTTCTTTTTCTTATCTTTTTCAAAAAGATAAAACGGGGTTCTGCCCCGTTTTTTTATTGTTTTAAATCAAAAAATAAATAGATCTTAGTAATGTTAATTGTTAAGGATTTATCGATAGAGAGACTAGATAAAAAAATATTTGAAAATATTAATTTATCACTTACGCCAGGTAATATTACTATCTTAAAAGGTAAAAATGGTTCTGGCAAAACTACACTATTAAAAGCAATTTTAAATCTAATAGAACCATCATTTGGTTCAATATTTTGGAAAGGAAAATTATTGAAAAGAAATTTATATGATTTCTATAATCATGCTACATACATAGCTGATACAACATCAAGCTTAAGAAAGTTAACTATCAAAGATAATGTTAATATTTGGAAAAAATTTTTTATATCTAATATTAATGATGCTCAAATTGAAACGGCGTTAAAAACCTTAAAATTAGATAATTATTTGGATAAAAAAGTTGGAACATTATCTTTTGGAGAAACTAAAAAATTAGAATTTTTAAGATTAATAATAGAAAACAAAAAAGTTTGGATTTTAGATGAACCTCTTTCTAATTTAGATGAAGATTCAATTGAACTAATGAAACAAACCTTTGAAGATCATTGCTCTAAAGAAGGATCTATAATTTTTAGCTCACATCAAAATCCAGGTATTTATGTGACAGAAGAAATACAACTATAAAAAAATGAATTTTTTAAATAAAATAATTTTCTTTTACTACAGAGAATACAAATTAAATATGAGTGGTGTTCAAGATATTTTAACAAATATCATTTTCTTTTTCGTTTCAATATTTATTTTTATTTTCTCTATTGGACCAGATAAGCAAACAATTTCTATAATAGGAGTTGGTATATTGTGGACTTTATTATTATTAAGCTCAACACTATCTTTAAGAAAATTTTATCAAGAAGATTTTGAGAATGGTAATTTATTGATTATACATTTAAATGGTTTTAGTTTTGGTTTAATTGCTATTTTAAAAACTTTTTCACATTTTTTGTTTGTACAGTTACCTTTTCTATTATCGATACCGATTGCATGTATCTTACTAAATATTGCGAACGATAAACTCTTCTACTTATTTGCTAGTTTTAGCATTGGATCACTTATTCTGTCCTGTTTAGGTTCAATTTCATCTTCAATGAACTTAATGAATCAACGAAACTTTCTACTGGGCAGTGTGATAGTTATGATATTTAGTGTTCCAGTAATTATTTTTTCAGTAGGTATTATTAATATGGAAGAAAGCTTTAATTCCCTTATAAATATACTATTTGGAATATTATTAATAGTTTTTGCGATAAATCCCTGGGCAAGTGGGTTGTGTCTTAAACTTTCATTAGAAAATAATTAATATGAAGTTCTTGGTTAATCCTAGTAAATTTAATGAGATGGCTGATTATATATTTAAACCGGTACTAATCATATCTGTCATATTGTTTGCAATAGGATTATTGTTTTCTTTTTATCTTTCACCAGATGATTATCAGCAAGGATCAACTGTAAGAATAATGTATGTACATGTTCCGAGTGCGTGGTTAGCTTTACTAACTTATGCAATAATGACTCTTTATAGTATTTTGGCACTTGCTTTTAGAATACCCTTTGGTTTTATTTTTAATACAGCAGTAGCACCAATAGGAGCAGTTTTTACTTTAATATGTATAATAAGTGGATCTTTATGGGGAAAGCCAATGTGGGGTACCTGGTGGGTTTGGGATGCACGGTTAACTTCTGTTGCAATACTTTTTATTATTTATCTAATTATTATTTTTATGAATTTATCTTTTGAAAATAGGATTGTAAGAGAAAAGGTTGTTGCTATATTTATTCTTGTTGGATCAGTAAACCTACCAATAGTTAAATTTTCTGTGGATTGGTGGAATACACTACATCAACCAGCAACAATAAGCAAATTGTCAAAACCCAGTATTGACCCTTCAATGATGACACCTTTAATTATTATGACATTTGCATTTATAATGATTGGAATAGCAATAGCCATTTTGAGAATAAAAACAGAGATAATTTCAAGAAAATCTAATCTTGGTTAATTTGTGACTTTTGGTCCATTGGATTAAGTATCATTCCTAAGTATTTTTGTTATTAGAAACTATGTATTTTTGGTATATTTTAGGATCTTATATCTCTGCCTTTCTTTTAATTTTTTTGTTATTATTTTTTAGTTACTTAAAACTTAGAAGAATAAAAAATAAATGAGTCTACGATTTCAAAGATTGCTATTTATATTGCTTACTTTGGTAATTATACTAAGTGCAGTCCTACTTATTTTATATAATACAAGAGAAAATGTGTCGTATTTTTATACACCATCTGAAATTGATAAATCAGATATCAAAATAAATAAAATAATAAGAATAGGCGGTTTTGTTGAAAATAATAGTTTTAATAAAATTTCTTCAAGTTCATTTAAATTTAAAATTACTGATGAAAAAGCATCTATACTTGTTACTTTCAAAGGCATTCTTCCTGATTTATTTAGAGAAGGGCAAGGTGCAGTGATAGAGGGTGCTTTTGTTGATAAGAATATTTTTAATGCAACTAATGTTTTTGCAAAACATGATGAAAATTATATGCCAGCATCAATAAAAGAAGATCTGAAAGATACAGGTTATTGGAATAAAAAATATAAATGAGTTCATTAGTTGGTTTTTTAAGCTTAGTTTTTGCAATAGGTATTAATTTTTACTTATTTTTATCTAGATACATATTTAAATTTCAAAAACAGAAATTTAATTTATTCATCCGCTTTTCATCCTTATTAACTTTGTTATCTTTTTTTTCATTAATGTATGCCTATGTGGTGTCTGATTTCTCAAATTATAATGTCTTTCAAAACTCTCACTCAAATAAACCATTAATATATAAAATTTCAGGTACTTGGGGGAATCATGAAGGTTCGATGCTTCTGTGGCTTTGTATATTATCTATCTATAGCTTCTTTTTTTCTTTTACTAAAAATATAGAAGATAACTTTCAAAAATTAACTTTGATTATTCAAGCTTTTCTTCATATTTTGTTTGGTCTATTTATAGTTTTTACCTCTAATCCTTTTCTCGTTAATTCAATATTAGTAAACGAGGGTTTAGGTTTAAATCCTATTTTACAAGATCCTGGGTTGGCTGTTCATCCTCCAATTTTATATGCAGGTTATGTTGGTTATTCTATAGTTTTCAGTATTGCAATAGCTGGTTTATTTCAAAATACAGATGATGAATGGCTATATGTTGCTAAAAAATGGTCATTAATTAGTTGGACTTTTTTAACTGGTGGAATAGCTCTAGGTTCATATTGGGCATATTATGAATTAGGATGGGGTGGTTGGTGGTTTTGGGATCCAGTTGAAAATATTTCACTGATGCCTTGGATTGCTGGACTTGCATTAGTTCATTCACTCATGATGGTAAGAGGTGAGCAAGCTATTAAAAAATGGATAGTTTTTTTATCAATTCTTTGCTTTTCATTAAGTGTTTTTGGAACATTTTTGGTAAGATCTGGAATCTTAACAAGCGTACATTCATTTGCAGCAGATGCATCCAGAGGCATATTTATATTACTAATTTTTTTTATTGTAACTGGATTTGGTTTTTTAGTTTTTTTATTAAAAGAACCAAAAAAATCAAATACTTTAAACTTGTTATTTATCAATAAGGTTTCAGCACTCGTAATAAATAATATTTTAATGATTATAGCTACCTTAACTATTCTTTTAGGAACTATATACCCAATTATAATTGAAGTTTTGTATAATAAGAGAATATCGGTTGGAGGCCCTTATTTTAATTCAACAGTAATTCCTATAATGATCCCTGGTTTTTTATTAATGAGTATTGCACCAATTTTGTCCTGGCAAACAAATAAGATAAATAATTCAAAAAAATATGTTCTAGCTTTTACTATCTTAAGTGTTTTAGTTATACTTCAATCATATTTTTTGAATTTTAATACATGGGGTTTTGTTGGGTTACTTTTAGGTTTTTGGATAATATTGGCTTCAATTATCGCTATATTTTCTTCGTATAAAATTAAAATTAACATTAAGTTTTTCAAAATAATTAATCCTCATGTAGCGCATATTGGTGTTGGTATTGCTATAATTGGTATCACTTGTTCTAGTGTTTTTCAAAATGAGCTAAATTTTAACCTTAATGAGGGAGATAAGTTTAATGTAAATGGAAAAACAGTTTTGTTTGAAAAAATAGAAACAACTAATGAGATTAATTTTCAATCTTTAAGAGGAAAATTTTTGTTTGATATTGAAAAAAATCAATCAAAAGAAATAGAGGCTGGAAAAAATTATTATCCAGTGTCAAAGATGATTACATCTGAAGCTGGTATTTTACATCAGTGGAATAAGGATATATATTTTATCCTTGGAGATCAAAAAAATAATGAGTGGTTTGTAAAAGTTTTAATTAATCCATTTGTTAGCTTTATATGGCTAGGAGTGATAATAATGGTTTATTCAGGTTTAATAGCAGTTTCGAGAAGATGAACAGAATATTTGTTTTAACACCATTAATAGTACTTTTAATCATATGTATTTTTTCACTAGTTTATTTATTAAGTGGTAAAGATCCTAATAAACCACCGAGTGCACTCTTAAATAAAGACGTTCCTATTTTTGAAAGTAGTTCTTTGTACAATGCAAATGATATAATCAAAACAAAAGATATAAAAAATAAAAAGACCTTAATTAATTTTTTTGCTTCTTGGTGTAGTCCTTGTAAAATAGAGCATCCACTTTTTTTTGAAATACGTAAAAAGTATCCTGAACTATATTTGTTGGGATTTAACCACAAAGATCCAACTTCTGATGCAAAAAAATATTTGAATGATGATGGAAACCCATACGATTTTGTTGGTGTAGACTCTGATGGTTTAATTGCATTAGAATTTGGAGTATTTGGTCTACCAGAAACATATTTAATTAACGAGGATGGTAAGATTATCTTTAAATTTATGGGTCCTATAACAATGGATATCTTAAAAAATGAAATTGAGCCACTTCTATAAATTTTTACATATAATAATTTTAAGTTTTGTGTTTTTTACTTTTAAAATTTTTGCAGTTGAAAATATTGATGAAAGAGTAAAAAAATTAACCTTAGAGTTGCGATGCATGACGTGTCAAAATCAAAGCATTTATGACTCAGATGCAGAATTTTCAAATGATATTAAAAAAATAGTTAAAAATAAGTTGAAAGCTGGAGAAAGTGAGCGAGATATTAAGAAATTTTTAGTTGAAAGATATGGTGAATACATTCTTTTTAGACCATTAATGAACTATAATAATATATTTCTTTGGAGTTTTCCTTTTATATTACTAATAATTGGCTTATTTTTTGTATTAATTAGGAGCAAAGGAAACAAGGTCTGAAACAATTTATTTTGTTTTTTTTTATTTAGCTTATATGGTTTCCTTATAATTTAGAAATACTTCTTCAAGGAGGAAACGTGAAAAAAATTTTAATATACTTGTTATCAATTGGTATTTTTGGAATTGCTTCAATTGCAAATTCACAAACAATCAGAATTGGTACAGAAGGTGCTTACCCACCATGGAATAATCTTAATTCTGCTGGTGAGCTGGAAGGTGCTGAAATAGATTTTGGTAATGAAGCTTGTAAGCGCATGGGAGTTACCTGCGAATGGGTAACTCAGGATTGGGATGGTATAATACCTGCTCTTCTTCAAGGTAAATATGACATTATTATTGCTGGAATGTCTATTACTGAAGAAAGAAAAGAAAAAGTTAATTTTACTACTGGATATATGACTGATGGTGCAAGATTTGCTGTTTTAAAAAATAGTGGTTTAGCAAATTTAAATATTGCAGGAATGGCCAAAGTTAATCTTAATAATGCCGGTGGAAAAGAACAAGCTGCAATAGGTCAATTAATTGCTGCAATGGATGGTAAAACTGTTTGTGTTCAATCTTCAACGATTCACCAAAATTTCTTAGAGAAACATATGTCAGGTGCTGTTGATGTTAAACTGTATCAAGCAGTTGACGATCACAATTTAGATTTAGCTGCTGGAAGATGTGATGCTGTTCTAGCTGATGTAGGATCAATTATTGATTTTATGGAATCTGATGGTGGTGTTGATGTTGCATTTACTGGCCCAACTTTTTCTGGTGGTGTCTTCGGAGACGGTGTTGGTGGAGCAGTTAGAAAAGAAGATACAGATATCTTAGAGATGTGGAATGCTGCAATTGCAGAAATGTCTAAAGATGGAACTACTGCTGAAATAACTAAAGAGTGGTTTGGTAGAGATATCTCAATGTAAATCAAATTTTATTTTAATAAAAGCGGTCTTTCAGACCGCTTTTTTTTTGATTAAATTACAGCCATAATGCATAATAGATATTAAATAAAAACTTATTATGAACTCACTTTTGTATTTAATTATTCAAATTATAAACTTATTTCAGTTTGTTCTAATAATTTATATTGTTCTAACATGGCTGGTAAACTTTAATGTAATTAATACTGGTAATCGATTTGTTTATAGCATCCTTGATGCCTTATACCGGTTATGTGAGCCAAGTTTAAATTTTGTAAGAAGATACTTGCCTACTTTTGGTGCAATAGATTTATCTCCGATTGTTGTTTATCTTGGTTTGTGGTTTATTAAAAGTTTATTAATTGAATATTGGCCTAGATAATTATGCCGCATATATTGGATGGAAAAAAAATAGCACAAAATTTAAAAGATCGATTAAAAACTGAGATTGAAAACATAAAAATAAAATCCAACCATGTGCCTGGACTTGCAGTTATACAAGTAGGAAATGTTGCTGCAAGTAGTGTATATGTTAAAGCTAAAACAAAAGCTGCAAAAGAAGTTGGGATTGATATAATTGATCATCACCTAGAAGAATCCGTAAATCAAAACGATTTAATCAATTTAATTAATCAATTAAACAATAATGATGATGTTAATGGTATTCTTGTCCAACTACCTTTGCCCAAAACTATAAACGAAGAAGTGGTCTTAAATAGTATAGCGCCTGAAAAAGATGCTGATGGGTTTCATCCTTTAAATGTTGGCAAACTCTCAATAAGTCAAAAGAATGATGAAAGTCTAATGATACCATGCACTCCTTATGGCTGTCTGTTACTTCTAAGAGAACTTAATATTAATTTAGCTGGTAAAAATGCTGTCGTAATCGGAAGATCAAATATAGTTGGAAAACCTATGGCACAATTATTATTAAAAGAGTCTTGTACTGTTACTACAGTTCATTCAAAAACTATAAATATTGAAAGTATTTGCAAGAAAGCCGATATTTTAATAGCAGCAATTGGTAAGCCTGAGTTTGTAAATAAGGATTGGGTTAAGGAAGGTGCTATTATTATCGACGTAGGTATTAACAGAATTAAAATAAATGAAGAGAAATCTAAATTAGTAGGTGATGTTTTGTTTAGTGACGTGGAACATAAAGTAAGCGCAATTTCTCCAGTACCTGGAGGAGTAGGACCAATGACAATTGCATGCCTTTTAAGAAACACAACCGCAGCATTCAAATTAAAATATAATTATTAAGATGAGCTTATCTTATAAATATGCTCTAGAAAAAGATCCACTGTTATCATTTCTCTTGCTTTAGAACAGTGTGGGCAATGTTTTTGCATTACTCCACATGGTGATTTTTGATCTTTATAATAAATATTTTCATGGAAATCGTAACCAATCACATCTGGCGATATCCAACCACCAAAATATAGAACTGCTTTTTTATTTAATGCTGCTGCTACGTGTCCAAAACCTCCCTCAGGACCAACAAAAAAATCAACTTCATCTAATAATGCACAAGCAGTCCTAAAATCTGTTTTTGGAGGTATAAAAATTCCATCAATATTTTTTGTTTCTTTATGTACTGAGTGTATAATTAAATAGTCATTTTTTAATTTATTTATCAGTCTGGTCCAATTCTGAATACCCCAGTCTTTATTTTGATGTTTAAGACTAAACTGTCTATCATTTATTTTAGTTGATGATGTTTCGATAAAAATTATATTTTTAAATTTTTTTTTATAATTTTCTTCCCAAAATTTCTTAGCTGCTGAAATAATTATTTTTGCTTCTTTTCTTTCTTGATTTGAAAAATATAGTTCGCCTGGAATAGGTTTAAAATTTTTCCAAACATAATTATTTGGTATAGTTTTTTCATAATCTATATAAGGTCTATTTAATTCATGAAAGTTTATTATATGAATTGGCTTCTTATTATTTAGATTTCTACAGTCTGCTATATTTGGATTATTCTCATAAATTGGAGAATGAATTGCATGATTTTTTTCTGCGATACCAACAACAATTTGTCTTTCTGGAAACTGTTTTTTAATTTTAGCTGCTAAGGAAGTTACAAGTAAATCATCACCGTAACCCATAAAATATTATTTATTTTTACGAAGTCTAATTGAGTTTATTTTAATAAAACCTTCAGCATCTTTTTGATTATATTCACCAACTTCATCAAAAGAAACTAATGAATTGTCATAAAGAGAGTTGCTTGATTTTCTACCCAATATAATTACATTACCTTTAAATACTTTAATTTTGACATCACCGTTAACTTTGTGTGACATTGAATCTATCAATTTCTGCATTGATATTCTTTCAGGAGAAAACCAAAAACCATTATAAATTACTTCAGCATATTTAGGCATCAATTCATCTTTTAGATGTGCTTCTCCTTTATCTAAAGTAATACTCTCTATTGCTCTTCTAGCATTTAATAATATTGTTCCACCTGGAGTTTCATAAACCCCTCTAGACTTCATTCCAACAAATCTATTTTCAACAATATCTATTCTTCCTACTCCGTGACTTCCAGCTATAGAATTTAATCTTCCAAGAATTTTATGAGGTTTTAGTTTCTCTTCATTTATAGAAACTGGGTCGCCGTTTTCAAATCCAATTATTATAACCTCTGCTTCATCTGGAGTATCTTCAATAGATTTTGTTCTAGAAAAAATATGTTCGGGTGGTTCAAGCCAAGGATCTTCAAGCAGTTTACCTTCTGAAGACGTATGTAGAAGATTTGCATCTGTACTAAATGGAGGCTCACCCATTTTATCTTTAGGTACTGTTATTTGATTTTTTTCTGCATAATCTAATAAATCATTTCTTGAGTCAAATTCCCAATCTCGCCAAGGCGCTATAACTTCGATTTTTGGATTATTTGCATAGTATCCAAGTTCAAATCTAACTTGATCATTACCCTTACCAGTAGCTCCATGTGCTACAGCATCTGCTCCTACAATTTTAGCAATTTCAATTTGCCTCTTTGCAATCAAGGGTCTGGCTATAGCAGTACCTAATAAGTATGTTCCCTCGTAGAGAGCGTTTGCTCTAAACATTGGGAAAACGTAATCTCTAACAAATTCTTCTTGTAAATTTTCAATAAATATTTCTTCAACACCTAGGCTTTTTGCTTTTGTTTCAACCGGTGAAAGTTCTTCTCCTTGACCAATATCTGCTGTGAAAGTAACTACGGGGCATTTATATTTATTTTGGAGCCACTTGAGAATTACACTTGTATCTAATCCGCCTGAGTAAGCTAAAACTATTTTCTTAGGCATTTAACAATCGTTTACTAACTGATTATACGCTGCAGTAAATCCATTAAGAGTATAAATATCATTAGTAATTGTGCCTCGTGAAGACTCACCTGTAACCTTAAGCTCTAATCCTTTTTTCATAGCAAAAATTACTTTTGCATCTTCTTCTGTCCAAGCTGCAGTTGGCAAATCCTCCGTTGTATAAAATTTATACTCTCCCTTATCTATACTAATAATAATATCTGAGGGAACCTTGTAACTATAACCAGCTTCTATTTGAACTATGGTCTCTGGATTGCCTATATTTTTATAGACTAATACATAGAAGTCGCCTCTTTTTTTATCACTTGGTAAATCTGTTTCTGTTGCTAGACTACCAATATAACAGTACTCATCGGTCTCCTCAAAAGACCATTTACCTAATTCTAAAGCATTAGAAGCACTAGGAAGTGCTACATATAGCACTAGTAATAACTTAAGAAAAATTTTCATCAATTACTTCTTTTAGTATATCTTATGCAATTAGTTAAGAGCGTTTAATCAATGTTAGAGTCTTTTTAAATTATGGAAAAATCAAACCTTAATAACTTGATGAAAAGGATTCAAAGAGACCGCGACGAAATGGCTTTTTCGGAAATCTTTGATTTTTTTGCCCCAAAAATAAATGCTTATTTTATTCAAAATAGAATTAAAATTGAGAGTTCTGAGGAGTTAACTCAGGAAGTTTTAAGTACTGTTTGGGTAAAATCAAACCTATATGATTCGAAAAAATCAGCTCTTTCAACGTGGATATTTACTATTGCAAGAAACAAAAAAATAGACTTTTTAAGGAAAAATTCAAAAATTAACTTTTTAGAAGAAGATGTACGAGAATTTTTATACCAAGATAGAGAAGTTAATCTCATAGAAGAAAATGAAGCAAAAAAACAAATTGAAAGAATAAATAATGAGCTCGATGAACAGCAAAAAATAATGATAAAAATGAACTTTTTTGAAAATAAAAGTCATAAAAAAATTGCAGATGAGCTTGAAATTCCTTTAGGTACAGTTAAATCTAGAATAAGGCATATTTTAACCAAAATGCAGGAATTTTTAAGATGAACGGAACAGTAGTAAAAAACCAGCTAATATTTGATTTTGCTTCAGGAATATTAGGTCCAGCAAAGTCTATATTTGCATCAACATACTTACAATTAAACTCAAATGCCTCTAAAATTGGCATTACCTTTGAAAATATGTTGGGTGAAAATCTTATGGATAATGAAAACATCAATCCTAAGAATCTGAAGTATACGGACTGCATTAACGGTGTAAACACTAAATCTACTCTAAATCTAAAGGATCCGGTAACCAGCTTCTTTGGAAATCTAAACAATTTAAATTGGAAACAAGTTTATAAGGGCTTCAAAGAGTATACCGCATCGATTGATGATAAAGACGAACTAAAACTTATAAAAATGGACCCTGGAGTTTCTGTGCCACTGCACTCTCATGGAGGCAAAGAGTACATATTAGTTTTAGAGGGTAGTTTCTGTGATGAATATGGTGAATACTCTAAGGGAGATATTCAGATTAATGACCAAAAAATTAAACATACTCCAATAGCATCAAAAGACACAGGCTGTGTCTGTTTAAGTATTACTGAAAAAGATGTAATATTCTTTGGTAAGTATGGATCCTTCCTGAATTTATTTACATTCATCAAATCTTTTTTTAAACAAAAATAAACTAGTTATTGTATAACTTCATACGTGTCTAAAATTCACGTAGATTTTACTAGGGGCAAAAAAGTTGAAAGCACCCACCAAGTTAAAGCATTAGTGACAAATATCAATGGTAAAATTTTATTATCTACAAATAATGATAATGAATATTTTTTCCCTAGATCATCAATTAAAATATTTCAAGCCATTCCTTTTGCAATGTCAAATGCCATAAAAAATTATAAATTAAACAATAAACATATAGCTTTAGCCTGTGCATCACACAAAGGAGAAAAAATTCATATAAGAGAATTAAAAAAATGGATTGCAAAAACAAACTTGAAAACAAAAGATTTAAAATGTGGTATTCATGGACCATTAGATAAAAAAGCTTCTGAAAAAATAATATACTCTAGAAAAAAATTTAATGAATTACATAATAATTGTGCTGGAAAGCACTTAGCTATGTTAACAAGCTGTTTAATCAATAATCAGAGTATCAATAACTATCTAGATTACAATCACACTCATCAAAAAAATATCAGAAAAGTTTTCAACAAATTTACAGGAACTAAATTATCAAAGAAAAATTTCTCTTTAGATGGATGTAGTGCACCACAATATTCATTTAAAATTAAATCTATATCAAGAGCATTAAATAATTTGATTAAAAGTTATAAAGATTGTTATGATTATAGCGAAGAAGTCAAAACTTTAATTAATTCAGTTTTAGAAAATCCTGAATTTATAGGAGGAACTGCAAGTTTTGATACTAGAGTTATGAAAGCCTCAAAAGGAAAAATATTTTGTAAAAGTGGAGCTGAAGGTGTTTTTTTATTTGTTGATATTCAAAAAGAAATTAGTGGGGTAATTAAAATTACAGATGGAAATGAAAGAGCTATACCTATTTCTATACTTAATATTTTTAAAAAATTGAAAGTTATGAGTAAAGTAGAATTAAAAAATTTTGAAAAAAAAGAAAAATTTGAGCTACAAAATCATGCAGGTAGAAATATTGGTCGAATAAGTCTTACAATGAAATAAGAAATAAAAATATTATTATTAAAACCGTTAAAGGTAGTCTGAGATAGTAAAATACCTGTTTATTTTTTTCGTTTGCAAATAAAATAATATAGTCGAAAAATAACTGAGTTAACAATAGTAAAATTATTAAAATAAAAATTATTATAAAATTAATATTAAGAAGACTTAATATAATAATTATTACAGCAAATAAGCTAGGCAAAAAACCATATATAACTATGTGAGTGGGTGGATTATTTTTTAAATTCCAGTTTATTGAACCAATAAAAACAATTATAATTAGACTATAATAAATAACAAAATTAAGTAGATCCTCTTCCTTAACTATTAAAAAATAGTATTTATCTAAAAAAGTTAAAACATATGGTATTAATCCGAAATAAGAAATTAGAAATTGGAAATTAATTTTTTTGGACATGTATTATGACTGATCAAAGTATCATTTTAGAAATTGAAACGCTTTTAGATAATAAAAAAATTATAGATAGCAAGTTATTATCAGACTCTTTTGATATTAATTGTTTAAAAATTATCACAAATGATAACAAAGAGTTTATTGTTAAATATTATTACAAAAATAATAATAAATTTAATGCTATAAAATCTGAGACAGATAACCTTATTTTTTTTAATAAACTAAAATTTGATTATTTTCCAAGTATTGTTAATCATAATGAGAGGTTTCTAATAATGTCATTCATTGATAATAATGATGAGCAGCCAAATCAAACTAATGATGATTTTTTAAATGCAATAATTTCTATTCACTCAATAGATAGTTCAAATTATGGTTTTAGTTTTGACACACAAATTGGTGGTTTAAAACAAATTAATTCTATATCTAAAAATTGGAGAGAGTTCTATACAGATAAAAGACTGTGTTACATATTTGATTTAATTAATAAAAATAATCCTATGGATAATGCAATTAACACTAAAATTGATTTATTAATTAAAAAGATAGATAATTTTATTCCGAAAAATCCAAGATCTTCATTATTACACGGTGACTTATGGGAAGGAAATATACTTTTTAAAAACAAAAAGTTTGTTGGGCTAATTGATCCTGGGTCTTTTTATGGTCATAATGAGTTAGAAGTATCTTATTTAAGATGGTTTAACCCTAAATTTATTGATGATAATTTTTTAGATAAATACAATGATCACATTAAGATTGACAAAAATTACTTAGAATATGAACCTGTCTACCAATTATATTATTCATTATTAAATGTTTATCTATGGGATAGAAGTTATATTGAAGATGTACGTAAGCTACTGGAAAGAATTAAAATATAATGTGCGGAATTAATGGAATAATATTTAAAACATCTAAAACGGATGTTGTAAAAATCATAAAAATGAATGCACTTCTAGATCATAGAGGGCCAGATGATAGTGGATACATCAACCATAAGAATCTATTACTTGGTCATACTAGATTATCTATAATTGATACATCAAATCTTGGCTCTCAACCTATGTCAGTAGATGGAAGATTTTGGATTATTTATAATGGTGAAATTTATAACTACAAAGATCTAAAAGAAGAACTTCTTCAAAAAAATTATAAGTTTTATTCAAACTCAGATACTGAAGTAGTTCTAAATGCTTATAAAGAATGGGGTGAAAAATCATTTGAAAAATTTAATGGAGAGTGGTCTTTTGCTATACTTGATAAAAAAGAAAATAAATTATTATTATGCCGAGATGGCATAGGATACAAACCATGTTATATTTACGAAACAAAAGATTTTCTTGCATTTAGCTCTGAAATAAAAGCTTTTTTTCCTTTAGATGAGAACATAGAATTTGATGAAAATAATTTTGGAATAGACTCAGTCACTTTAAATAATTGTTCTAAAACAATATTTAAGAATGTTGATCAACTAACACAAGGAAGATATTTAAAAGTAAATTTAAAAAACCTCGAAAAAAAGATATTTAGATGGGACTATCCACTTAAAAATTTACCAAAAATAAATTCAGGGTTTAAAGAAAATGTTCATGATTATTTTAATCTTCTCTATGAATCTACAAGATTAAGATTAAACAGCGATGTAAAAACTGGAACTTCACTAAGTGGAGGTTTGGATTCTTCCTCTATTTTCACATTGCTGAATTTAATACAAAAAAAAGAAAAATTAGCTGAAGATGATTTAGATTTGAACCCAATTATAATGGATTATGAAGAAATGAAAACTAAGAAGGATGCGGTTCAACTATCAAAAAAATTTAAAAGAAATTATCAAATAGTTAATTTTAAAAAAATGACAGCAGATAAAACAATGGATCTTGTTTCATCTCTTGAAGTGGTAGAAGAATACTTTATCCAGTTTGAGTTATATAAAAAACAAAAAGAAAAAGGTATTAAGGTTAGTCTTGATGGTCATGGTGCCGATGAGTTTTTAGGGTATCCGCAATGGATACCGGAATTATCCGTAGATATTTATAATAGTATTGCTAACAATTTTAAAACAATAAATAAATTTGGCAAAACTCAAAACATAAATAAATTTAGAAGATTATTTGGTTTAGGTGAGCAGGAAATTGCTCCAATATCTTTCAAAGCAACACCAGACTTAAATTTTGGTTTTACAAACTATCTATATACTGGTAATTTTGATGGAAGTAATCAAATAATTAATAACGATCTAGAAGATTTAGAAAATTTTTCTTATGAATTATGTTTTACTTATTTAATGTCTTATTGTGGTTGGTTTCAGTTTTTTTTAAATAAGTGGGACAGAGCATCTATGTCAAATTCAGTGGAAGTTAGGATGCCTTTTTTGGATAATAATGTAAGATTATTTGGATTAGCATTAAGTGGTTCTAATAAACTGAAAAATGGATTTACAAAATCAGTATTAAGAGAAGCTTTTAAAAATTATTTTCCTAAAACTATGTATGCTCAACAATTTAAACAAGGCTTAAACATACAAAATATTAATTATGATAAAAATACCATGAAATTGATTTCTGATATAATTAATGAAACTGAGTTTAAAGAAAGTAATATTTTCAATTATAAAAATATTAATCATGATTTTATTAACAAACAAAATATAGATAAAATATGGTTATTAGTTAAATATTATTTAATGAAAAAAGGTTTCAAAAATAGATATGATGCTATTAATATTAATTTAAAAGCCAAAGAAAAAGGAAATTTATTAATTGCCTAAACACACGGGTTTGGGTCTGATAAATGAATATCTTCGATCTCTTTTAAAACTTCTTTAGATAAAGTAATTTCAATACTATCTATATTTTCTTTGAGTTGATCCATCGTAGTAGCACCAATAATGTTACTTGTTACAAAAGGACGATCATTCACAAAAGCATTGGCAAAGGTAGATGGGGCTATGCCATGCTTGTTTGCAAGATTGACGTATTTTTCAATCGCATTTTCTCCTCTTTCAGTATGGTGTCTTGAAAATCTTCTTGGCCAAAGAGTATACCTTGCTTTTTTTGGATTTTTGCCCCCTACATATTTACCACTCAATCTGCCTCCAGCTAAAGGCGAGTAAGCTAACAAGCCACAATTTTCTCTAATAGAAACTTCTGAGTTATGGATATCAAACACCCGGTTAACCAAACTATAAACATTTTGAATAGACATCATTCGTGGTAATTTTTTTTCTCTAGATAATTGAAGATACTTCATAACACCCCAAGGTGTTTCATTAGATAATCCTGCATATCTAATCTTACCAGCTTTAACAAGTTGATCTAAATTATATAAAACTTCTTCAACAGTGGTCCAATCATTATCACTAGCATCGTATTCAAAATCTAAAATTCCAAATTTTGGCACTTTTCTTTCAGGCCAATGTAATTGATACAGATCAATATAATCAGTCTTTAATCTTTTAAGGCTTTCATCTATTGCAGCATTCATATTTTTTTTATCAAAACCAAGAGTTTTTGATCCTTCTCTAATCCATTCAAGACCATCTGATTTTGAAGCTATTTTAGATGCTAGAATTATTTTATCTCTATTTTTCTTTTCTTGAAACCAATTACCAACTATTTCTTCGGTTTTACCATAGGTTTCTTTTCTAGGCATTACAGCGTATAGCTCTGCAGTATCAAAAAAATTAACTCCTCTTTCAACAGCATAGTCCATTTGATCAAAACCATCTTGTTGACTATTTTGCTCACCAAAAGTCATTGTACCTAAACAAATGACACTTACATCTAAATCCGTGGTTCCTAGTTTTCTATACTTCATACTATTTTTACAAAATGCCTTGAAATTGTCGGATTTATAGCGATATTAACAATAATTAAAAGGAGAAATTATGGCTTTAGACTTTAATCAACGATCTTATACTAAATCAGTAGATCAGGCGGCAATTGATGAAGGCTTGAGAGCGTATATGCTTAAAGTCTACAATTACATGACAATTGGCTTGTTACTTACTGGATTTATTGCTTACTTCTTTGGAAAAGCATCAATAGTTACAAATGAGATGGGACAAATTGTAGGAGTTACTCAATTGGGGGCTTTACTTTTTGGATCTCCATTAAAATGGGTTGTTATGCTAGCCCCGTTGGGATTTGTATTTTATTTAAGTGCTAGAATAAATAGAATGTCGGTTTCTGCAGCTCAAATAACATTTTGGTTATTTGCAAGTATAATGGGCCTATCTCTTGCTTCAGTATTTATTGAATTTACTCAAACTTCTATAGCTAGAGTATTCTTTATTACAGCAAGTACTTTTGGAGCAATGAGCTTATATGGCTATACTACAAAAAGAGATTTAACGAAACTTGGTGGTTTCCTATTTATGGGATTGATTGGTATTATTATTGCAAGCGTTGTTAATATTTTTGTTGGTTCAACAGCTTTGCAATTTGCAATCTCAGTAATTGGTGTTCTAGTTTTTGTAGGACTTACTGCGTATGATACTCAAAACATCAAAAATATGTATTATGGTGGCGATAGTGAAGAAATAGGATCAAAAAAAGCATTGATGGGTGCATTAAAATTGTATTTGGACTTCATCAACCTATTCATTTTATTGCTTCAATTATTTGGTCAAAGAAGATAATTCTTTTAAAACCTAAATATCTTTTTATTATACCCAGTCTTTTAAAGACTGGGTTTTTTTATGTCTAACTTAGAAAATAAACTTAAAAAAATTATTGATACGTTCAATAACTCAAATACAGATACAGCTTACAAGGATATAAAAAAATTATCAGAAAAATATAATAAAAACATTAGTGTACAAAATGTTTTATTCCAAATAGCTAAAAAAGTTGGAGATATAAATACATCAATTAAAACTTTAAAAAAAATTCTGTTTATTGAAAATAATAATACTTTTTATATTGCTCAATTATATAAATTACTTTTGGAAAAAGGTTTGTTTGATGAAGCATTACAAAAGATTAATTTTTTACTTAAAATAGATAAAAACAATTACGAAGCCTTACGTGATAAATCTTATATTTATTTTTTAAAGAATGATTATATTGAAGCAAAAAAACACATTGAAAAAATATCAAAGTTAAGAGATAACGATTACTTTGGGTATAATATTAAAGGCTTGGTATATCTTAAAAATAATTATTTTGATGAAGCAAAAAATCTCTTTAATACAGCTATAAAGATAAATGATCGTTATGTTGATAGCTATAATAATTTAGGTGCTTGTTTACTTGAATTAGAAAAACTTGATGAAGCAAAAAAAGTGTTCAATGGTGCCTATAACATTGATAAAAAAAATGTTTCAACACTGATAAATCTTGCTAATGTTTTAAGCCTTCAGGATGACATTGTGGGAGCTGTAAAATATTATAATGAAGCTTTAAATTTAGATCCAAATAATCAAGCAATCCTCTCTAATTTAGCTATATGCTATTGTAGAGACAGTAATGAAAAAGATGCAAAAATATTTTATGATAAAGCAATAAAAGTTAATCCTTATGATTACAAATTAATGTATGCTTATTGCACATTACAATTAAAGTTAAATAATTTCGATCAGTCTTGGGAACTTTTTGACTCAAGATTATTAATAGAGAAAAATAAAGATAAGTTAATTAATTTTAATTTAGTTAAAAATAACCTATTTAATAATTTAAAAATTGATCCAAAAGACAATTTGCTTGTTTTAAGAGAACAAGGAATAGGAGAAGAGGTTTTATTTAGCTCAATATATCCTGAGATTATAGATAAATTTGAAAATCTTAAAATTGAAGCTGATAAAAGATTAGTGTCTATTTTTAGTCGGTCATTTGGAAAAAATATATTTGTAGAAGATGGATATTATTCAAAAAATTCTTCAGTATCTGATTTCAATAAAATTACATACGCAGGGAATTTAATTAAATTGTTTAGAAAAAATAAGGATGATTTTAATTATAGTCATTATTTAACTGCGCGAAAAGATATTGTTTATAAATACAAAGAAATACTGAGTACTTATAAAGATAAATTAAAAATAGGGTTATCCTGGAAAAGTGTTGTGAATATTTATGGTAGTTTAAAATCATTATCTATTAAGGATTTTGAACCTCTATTTACAGAAGAAAGAATAATTATTAATTTACAATATGGTGATATTGATTCAGATAAAAAAAATATATTAAAGCAAAATAAACACTTAGAAGTTTTTAATGATTTAGATTTGTTTAATGATATTGAATCGTGCATCGGTTTACTCAAAAATTTAGATATATTTATTACAGTTAGTAATTCAACAGCGCATTTTGCTGGTGCACTAGGCATACCAACCATACTTATTTGCCCTAAAAAATCATCTACTTATTACTATTGGAATACACAAACCGGTTCTTCGATTTGGTATAAAAATATAAAAGTTTTGGGTATAGAAAAATCAATTGATGAAACAGTTAATGTAATTAACAATATTTTAGAAAAAAATAATGAATTTAAATTTACAAATTAATAATCTTCTTAAAAAATTTGAGTCTGGAAAAGAAGTAGAGAGTTACAAAGAATTAAAAAAAATTTTTAAAAGAAATAAAAATAACAATCTACTTCGCTATAACTTAGCAGTAATACAACAAAAACTTAATTTAAATAAAGAAGCAAAGTTAAACTACAATCATTTAATTAGGGTAGAAAAAAATGTTAAAGCAATGATTAATCTTTATAATATTTATTTTTTAGAAGAAAAATATTATGATGCATTAAATGTAATTAACGATATTTTAGAAATACAAGAATTTGAAAATGTTCACAAAGATAAAGCCTTTGCGTGTTTAAAATTAAATAATATTAGGGTGTCTAGAGAAATATGTGAAAATTACCTTAGTAAAAATAATAAAGATATAATTTGCCTTAATATCTTGGGTCAATGTTTATTTGCTGAAGAGAATTACAACGACTCAATAAAAGTTTTTAATAATATATTATCAATTGATCCTAATAACTTATCTGCGCTTAATTCATTAGGAAGAATTTACCATGAGAAACGTGATGCAGAGAAAGCTGAAAAGTTTTTTTTAAAAGCTTTAAGAGTAGATGAACTATCATATCATGTTATTAATAATATAGCTGGATTCTATAGAGAAGAAGGAGAAAATAATAAAGCTGTTGAATACTATTTAAAAGCAATTTCACTGAATCCAAACAATCCATATATTTATAATAATCTATCAAAAAGTTATTTTGATTTAAATAAAAATGAAGATGCAAAACAAAATAGCTTTAAAGCCTTAGAATTAAAACCTGAGGATGGTGATATACAAAAAACATTATCGTTTATATATCTAAAAAATCATGATTATGAAAATGGTTGGAATTACTTTGATGGAAGATTAAAATTGAATGAGTTTATAAAAAAAAATGAAAACATTGAGAAATTAAATAGCAAATTATTTAGAAAAAAAATTTTAAATAATTCAAAGAGTAATTTTTTAGTAGTGAGAGAACAAGGAGTAGGAGATGAAATTCTTTATGGTTCTATGTATGGTGATCTTTTAAAAAATGTAGAAAATATTACTATTGAATGTGATCCAAGATTACTAAGTTTATTTAAAAGATCCTTTCCAGAAAACAGTAATAATTTCGTTGAACTTGGAAGTATTTCGAATAAAGACATAGAATTAGAAAAAATAGATTATGTTCTTTATGCAGGAAGCTTAGGAAAGTATTATCGCAGAAATCTAAAAAATTTTACCAATGTCCCTTATTTAAAAATAAATGAAAAAAAATATGAAGAAATTCAAAATAAATTAATAAAATATAAAAATAAAAATAATATTGGGATTTCGTGGAAGAGCTTTAATAATAGATATTCATCTGACAAATCACTAGATTTAGATAACTTTAAAGATATTTTTGAGTTAC
>CACHSZ010000013.1 GCA_902582755.1 uncultured Alphaproteobacteria bacterium
TAAAATCAATTAAAAATGCTAATGAAAATTATGAATTCAATTTTGAAGTTTGTATTACAGATAATAATCCTGAAGGTAATGCGTATTCAATAGTTAAAAATTATCAAAATTTTTTTAAAATAAAATACCAAATTAATAACAAAAATATTGGAATTGGTAAAAATGTTTTTCTTAGTGTCGATAATGCAGAGGGTGAATTTAGTTGGATGATTGGGAATGATGACATGCTTCTACCAAATACTTTTAAAGTATTAGATAAATTATTTAAGATTCATAAGGATGTTGATTATTTTTTTATAAATTCATACTCAGTTGAGTCTTCATATTTTATAGATACAAAAGATCCATTAGACATAAATAATTTGCCAAAGAATATATCTAAATTTTCAAACATTGAATATGATTTAAAATCAAATTATTTAAATTTAATAAATCACAAAGTAAGTTGGGATTATTTTTTAGGAATATTTTTGAGTATATTTAGAACAAAAATGTGGAAAGAAAATAAATCTGAAATTAACGTGGATAAGGTTAGCGATACAAAATTTTATACTAATAAATATAATACGTTCCCACATTTAATTATTTTTTCAAAAGCTTTTAGAAAATCAAAGGCTTATGCTTTAAGTGATCCCTTAACTATAAATTTAATTGGAAAAAGAGAATGGGCAAATTTGTATCCATTTCTTGAAGTTGTCAGAATACCACAAATCTTAGATTTATATAGAGCAAATGGACTTCCATTAGTTAAATATTTAATTGAAAAAAACTATGCCTGTAGAAGAATTATTCCTGGATTATTTAAATTATTTTATTTTAAATCTAGTATAGGTGTTAATTTATTAGATTTTAGAAAAGATATATTAAGAAATCTTATATATCCATCTGTATACTATTACAGCATATATTATTTTTTTAAAAAATTATTTATTGTGATTTATAAATTAATAAAATGAAAATATTTGTTACAGGTGGTACGGGTTTTGTTGGTAAAAATTTTTTAAAATTAGCCTCAAAAAATAATGAAATATACGCAGTAACAAGAAGAAAAAATAATAATAAAATTAAAAATGTTAAATATTTAAATGGTAAATTATCAAATAATTGGGATAAGTATTTAAAAAAATCTGATGTTTTAATACATTTTGCAGCTACTGGTGTTAAAAATCAAAATCAAAACCTAAAACAATGTATAGAATTTAATGTTCTGGAATCTCTTAAACTTTTCTTAAATGCATATAAAAATAATTTAACCAATTGGATTGTTATCGGAACATCTTCAGAGTATGGAATGACATTAGAAAAAAATAAAAGAGTTTCAGTTAATGATGATTTATTACCTACTACAAATTATTCAATATCAAAAAAAATTTTTTTTGAAACAATACTTAATACATCTATAAATCTAGATACAAATTTAATATATTTTAGACTTTTTCCTGTGTATGGTATTAATGAGCCAGTTCATAGATTAATTCCTCAATTAATAGAACACTCAAAGAAAAGAAAAAAAATGATCATAAATAATTCTAATATAAGAATTGATTATAGTGATGTTATTGATGTTTGTAAAAAAATTTTAAAATCTTCAAAATTTAAAGGAGTGAAAATAACATATCCACAAGTATGGAATTTAGCATCTGGGGAGATAATAACAATAGAAAATTTTATTAAAAAATATATAAAAAAAAATAATATTGATTTAAAAATCAAATACAATAAAAGTAAAAATCCTGTAATGCATCATATTTCAAAAATAAATTCAATTTGGACTTAAAAATTTTATGAGCAATATCTATATATCCTGCAAAAAAAGTAATATGATTGATAAATTAAATTCTATACAAACAATATAATATGAAATGTAGAAACTGTAAAAATAAGCTTGATACTAGAATATTAAATTTAGGATCTCAACCGATTAGTAGTGTATTTTATTCAAAAAAAAAATTAAATTTAAAAAAATACTCTTTAGATTTATATCAATGCCAAAAATGTGAATTAATTCAATTTAAAAAATTAGCACCTTTGGATGATATGTATGGAACCACTTATGGTTACAGAACTTCTCTATCTAATTTGATGATAGGGCATATAAAAGAAAAATATAAAAAAATTATAAAGAAAAAAATTATAAAAAAAAATGATATTATTATTGATATAGGTTCAAATGACGCAACCTTCTTAAATTTTTTTGCCAAAGAAAAAATTAATAATATTAGTTTATTTGGTGTAGATCCTTCAGCTGATAAATTTAAAAAATATTATAATAAAAAGATAAATTTAATTACAGATTTTTTTAATCAAAATATTGCAAATAAATTAATTAAAAATTTCAATATTAAAAATAGAGTAAAATTAATTACATCTTTTGCTATGTTTTACGATATTGAAGATCCAAATTCATTTTGTAATTCAATAAATAGTTTGTTATCAGAAAATGGTAAATGGATATTAGAATTATCATATTTTCCTCTATTGTTAAAAAATTTAACCTATGATCAAATTTGTCATGAACATGTTACTTATTATACACTTTCAACTTTTAAAAAAATTATAGAAAAAAATAATTTAAAAATTCAGGATATTGATTTTAATGAAATAAACGGAGGAAGTGTTGAAATAACCTGCATAAAGAAAGGTAGTAAATTAAGAATTAATAAAAAGAAAATTAATTATTATTTAAATGAAGAAAGAAATATTGATAAAAATTCGTACATCAATTTACAAAAAAGAATAGATAATACTAAAAATATTTTAAATATTTTATTAAATAATATAAATAAAAATGAAATAATTGGATATGGCGCATCAACAAAAGGAAATATTGTGCTAAATCATTGTGGTATAAATTCAAATCAAATCAAATACATTTGTGATGCAAATAGTGAAAAACATGGAAAATTTACTCCAGGTTCTAATATAAAAATTATATCAAAAGAAAAAATGAGGAAATTGAACCCTAAATATTTATTAGTATTTATTTGGTCTTTCAGAAAAGAAGTTATCATTCAAGAAGAAGACTATCTTAAAAAAGGTGGAACATTAATATTTCATCTTCCAAGTCTTCATGTGATAAATAAGTTTAATTATAAAAATTATATAGATGATAATTTTGAGACTTTTTCTTTCAATTTTTAAATATTAAAAGACTCACCACAACCACAAGTAGATTTTTCATTTGGGTTTTCAAATACAAATCTAGAGGAAAGTTTATCTGTTTTGTAATCCATAATTGAGCCTAATAAAAACATCGTAGCCTTAGGATCAATAATTATTTTAGCTCCATTGTGAATAATAATTTCATAACCTTGAAGATCTGTTGATTTAGCAAAATCTAATTTATAAGAATATCCACTGCAACCTGATTTATCAATCCCAACAAGAACTGAATCTATTCCTGTAGGAGCATTAGAGATAATCTTATTTATTTGATTAGCTGCATTTGATGTTACTGACAAAATATTATTCATTATTTTCTTATAAATTATTTAAAAAATATCTAAAGCAAGTTTTGCTTCTTCTGACATTAAATCTTTATGCCACTTTGGATCCCAAACTAAAGAAACTTCTATTGAATTCAGGTTAGATAATTTTTCAACTGATTTTCCTACATTTTCAGGCATAGTACCAGCAACTGGGCAGTTAGGATTTGTGAGGGTCATTTTAATTTTAATGTCGTTTTTATCATTAATCTTAATTTCGTATATTAAACCTAAATCATATAGATTGACTGGTATTTCAGGATCAATGACGGTTTTAATACATTCTATTACTTGATCTTTGTGAATTTTTGAAGAGGTATTTGAATTGTTAAAGTTTTTTATATAACTTGATTTTTTATCTGGTAAAAAATCTTCTAGTTGTTTTTCTGACATAAGTTATAATAGAATTTTTGTTATTTCATGAATGCTGTCTACAAAATAGTCTACATCATCTTTTGTATTATATACTCCAAATGAAATTCTAGAAGTCCCAGTAATATTAAAGAGTTTCATCAGAGGTTGGCAACAATGATGCCCTGTTCTTATTGCTATGTTTTTTTTATCTAACATCGCACCTAGATCAGAATTATGTACCCCAGCAATATTAAAAGAAATAATCGCACCTTTGTTTTTATTTGATCCATATATTTTTAAATTATTGAATTTAGAAAGTTTTTCGTATGCGTAGTCATGAAGTTTCATTTCATGATCATAAATAACATTTGGATCAACTTCATTCATAAAATTTAATGAAGAAGAAAATCCAATAACTGGTGCAATAGGAGGAGTGCCTGCCTCAAACTTTTCGTAACCATTTGCATATGTACTTTTGTCAATATCTACATCGTGTATCATTTGCCCTCCCCCTTGGTAAGGAGTAAACTCATCTATCCACTTATCTTTCATATACAGTACACCAAGACCTGAAGGGCCATACATTTTGTGTGCAGAAAAAACATAAAAATCAGGATCTAAATCTTTTAGATTAACTTTTTTATGAGGAGCAAATTGACAACCATCCAATAGTAGAGGTATATTTTCTTTTTTTGCAATTTCTTTTACTTTATCAAAATTAGTTATTGATCCTGTTACATTTGACATGTGAGTTAGTGTAATTAATTTAGTTTTTGAATTAATTTTATCATTTAATTCATCATAATTAATTTCACTATTTTCATTTAGTCCAAGAGGAATAATTTTTACCTTTTTTTCAATTAAATGCCATGGTATCAAATTAGCATGATGTTCGAGATAACTTAAAATTATTTCGTCACCATCTTCTAAAAATCTTTTAGACATACAGGATGCTATTAGGTTTATGCCCTCAGTCGCACTTTTAACAAAAATAATATTGTTTTCAGATGTATTTAAATAATCTGCAATTTTTTTTCGCGCATCTTCAAATTTTTTTGTTAATTTTGAGCTTAATTCATAATTACCTCTATGTATATTTGCATATTCATTTGTGTAACAATTATTAGTAGCTTTAATCATTTCATCAACTTTTAATGCTGAAGCTGCTGTATCTAAAAAAACTAGATCAGGATTTTTTTTGAATACGGGAAATTTTGATTTTAAGTTTGAAATATTCATTTTACTTTACTTAAGTATCTTACTAGTTTTTTTTGTATTATTTCAGACATTTGTTCATTATCAATACTACCTAATTCTTCATTAATAAATGATGATATTAATATTTTAGTTGCTGCAATTTTACTCATACCTCTTGATCGAAGATAAAAAATAGCATTTTCATCTATTGGTCCGATCGTAGAACCATGACTACATTTTACGTCGTCAGCATGTATTTTTAATTCAGGTTTAGAAAAATATGATGCATTATCAGATAAAAGTATCCCTTTACTCAGTTGATATCCTTCTGTCTTTTGTGCAACTTGATCGACATGAGTGTTACTAAAGTATGTTGCTTTAGAATGATCGTTCAAAATACCTTTATAAACTTGATTACTTTTACAATTCTCAGCTAAATGCTTGACAAACGTTTTATTATTAGAAGTGTTATCATCTTTTAGAAAAAATATGCCTTGTAAATCAGCTTCTGAATTAATTTCTACTAATTCAGAATAATGAAAATTTCTTACGTAGCCTTCTGAAAAATTATATACTTTTTGAGTGTAGATAGAATTTTTTTTACATGAAGAATGACTTGTTATTATTAAATTATGATTGGGAGAATTATCTTGTATTAAAAAATGGTTTAACTGAGAATTTTTTTCTAATTTAATTACATTTAATATATTTGATGTAGAATTATTTTTATTTTCATATTCTTCAATAAGATTTAGAGATGATCCTTCTTCACAAATATAATTATTTTTTTGGAAAATAGTCAAATTATCATCAGTTATAATGTTTGATATTTTAATTTTAATGTTATTATTTTTTTTTATAACAATCTTAAAACCACTATTTAAAAATAATGAATTTAGATTTACAAAATGATCATTATTATCAATTGTATCATTTTTAGAAAAATCATTGTAATCTTCATCTAAAATTTTAGTAATTTCAATTTTATCATCTTTAAAACTCGAACAATGACCATTTACTGAAACTATTGAGTAACTATTTTCCTGATTATTGTTTATGACTGATGTTTCATCGGGGATAAGATATTTATACTCAAAATCAATAAAGTTTTTTAAATTTATATTTTTAAGACTTTCATTATTTTTTTTATCAAATCTATCATTTTCAAAAACATTTAATAATTTTTCTCTATGATTTTGAATATCTTTGTTTTGTGAAAAAAAAATATTTTTTTTATTTTTTAGATAATTATCTTGAATATTCATTACTGAAATTTTTGAAATCCATCTTTTTCTATTTCAGAAGCAATTTCGGATCCTCCTGACTTAACAATAGAGCCATTTACCATAACATGGACATAATCTGGTTTAATATAATCCAAAAGTTTTTGATAATGAGTAATGATTAAAAATGAATTATTTTTTGTTTTAAGTTTATTAACTCCATCAGTAACAATTTTAAGAGCATCAATATCAAGTCCTGAGTCAGTTTCATCCAGAATAGCTAAATCTGGATCAAGAATACTCATTTGTAAAATTTCGTAACGTTTTTTTTCACCACCAGAAAAACCTGTATTAACTGAACGTTTAAGCATATCAATATTTATACCTAAATCACTAGCTTTAGATTTTAAAAGCTTAGCAAATGATAAATTATCAATTTCAGCTTCATTCATACGTTTTCTTTTTGAATTAATTGCAGAATGTAAAAATGGAGTTATATTTACTCCAGGTATTTCAACTGGATATTGAAATGCCAAAAACATCCCTTCTTGAGCTCTCTCTTCTATATTTAAATCAAATAAATCATTATCTTTGAAATTAATTTTACCATTTAGGATTTCGTAATCCTCTTTACCTGCTAGAACGTTTGCTAATGTACTTTTACCGGATCCATTTGGACCCATAATTGCATGAACTTCACCTTTATTAATATTCAAATTAAGACTTTTAAGAATATTTTTATTTTCAATTTTTACTGATAAATCTTTGATTTCTAAAAACATACTACCCTACACTTCCTTCTAAAGAAATAGATACAAGTTTTTGTGCTTCGACAGCAAACTCCATTGGAAGTTCTTGCAAAACTTGTTTGCAGAAACCATTTACAATTAATGAAACTGCTTCTTCATGGCTTAAACCTCTTTGTCTGCAGTAATAAAGTTGATCTTCATTTATTTTAGAAGTGGAAGCTTCATGCTCAATAACCGCTGTATTATTTTTTGAGTCAATGTAGGGAACTGTATGTGCTCCACATTGATTTCCTACTAATAATGAGTCACACTGGGTATAATTTCTAGCTTTGTCAGCTTTTCTTAAAAATGAGACTTCACCTCTGTAGGTATTTTGAGAATGACCTAGTGAAATACCTTTTGATATTATTTTGCTTTTAGTATTTCTTCCAATGTGAGTCATTTTCGTTCCAGTATCAGCTTGTTGAAAATTGTTTGTTATTGCAACAGAATAAAATTCACCTATTGAGTTATCACCTTTTAAAATACAGCTAGGATATTTCCAGGTAATAGCAGATCCGGTTTCTACTTGTGTCCACGATATCTTGCTATTTTTACCTGCACAAAGACCTCTTTTAGTGACAAAATTATAGATACCACCTTTTCCATCTTCATCTCCTGGATACCAATTTTGAACAGTAGAATATTTTATTTCAGCATCTTCCAAGGCTATTAATTCTACGTTGGCAGCATGCAGTTGGTTATCATCTCTTTTGGGAGCGGTACAACCTTCAAGATAGCTAACATAACTGCCTTTATCGGCAATAATTAAGGTTCTCTCAAATTGTCCAGTATTTTCCGCATTAATTCTAAAATAAGTTGATAGTTCCATTGGACATTGTACACCCTCTGGAATGTATACAAAGGATCCATCAGTAAAAACAGCTGAGTTTAATGCTGAAAAAGAATGATCACCAGGAGGTATAACAGAGCCTAAATATTTTTTTATTAAATCTGGATGTTTTTGAATAGCTTCACCAATTGAACAGAAAATTATACCAAGCTTCTCTAATTCACCTTTGTAAGTTGTAGCAACTGAAACACTGTCAAACACAACATCTACAGCAACACCAGCTAAAACTTTTTGTTCCTCTAGTGGAATACCTAATTTATTATATGTCTCTATAAGTTTTGGATCTACTTCACTAAGATCTTTAGGTTTCTTCTCAAAACCTTTTGGCGCTGAATAATAATAAATATCTTGATAATCAATTTCAGGAAAACTTAGATTTGCCCATTTAGGCTCTTGCATTTTTTTCCATTTTGAATATGCTTTTAGTCTCCAGTCCAGCATCCACTCTGGCTCGTTCTTTTTTTGTGAAATAAATTTAATTGTATTTTCGTTTAATCCTTTTTTTGGCTTTTCATCATCAATTTCAGTTACAAAGCCATATTTGTATTTATTTTTACTGTATGAATCTAGTGTATTGAGAGTTTCCGAGTTCACAATACTATCATCTAATTCATTAATTTAAAAAATCCAGTTATTTCAACAAAAATTAACCTAATTTAGAACTGATTTTAAATTTAGGCGGTAATCCAACCACCTCCAAGTAATTGGTCATTTTTGTAAAAAACACAAGCTTGTCCTGGGGAGGTTTTATCTAATTCAGTATTAAATGTAAAAGTTCCATAATTACTATTAATATTTAGAATTCCTGGTAAATCTTCCTGGGTAGATCGAATTTTTGCAGAACAATCAAGTCCTTTGGGAAGAATATTACCTCCTAACCAGTTGATATTTCTAAAATTGATAACATTTTTCATCAATTTTTCTTTTGGACCTAAAGTAATTGAGTTTTGATCTTTATTTATATCTGTTACGTATAAAGCTTCTTTTGAACCGCTAATCCCGATACCTTTTCTTTGACCGATTGTGTAATTACTAATACCTTCATGAGTTCCAAGAATATTATTATCAATGTCATAGATTATACCTTTTTTGTTTACTCTTGGATTTAGATTGTTTACGAGATCTCTATAAGAATCAGATGTTACAAAGCAAATATCTTGACTATCAGGTTTATCACTAACACTTAAGTTATATTTTTTAGCTAATTGTCTAATTTCAGATTTTTTGTAATCACCTAATGGAAACCGTACATAATCTAATTGCTCTTGTAAAGTTGCAAAAAGAAAAAAACTTTGATCTTTTGAAAAATCCTTCGCTTTGTGCAAACTTGCATTCTGCAGAGATCCTTTTCTTATTGCATAATGACCTGTAGCAAGAGCATCAGCCCCAATTCTTTTTGCTTCATTAAGAAGGTCTGAAAATTTTACTGTTTGGTTACACTTTACACATGGCAAAGGAGTTTCACCATTTGAATAAGAATCAACAAAATTATTAATGACTCCATCAAAAAATTTATCTTGGTAATCTAAAACTAAGTGCTTAAAATCATATTTGAGAGCTACATTTTTAGCATCATTAATATCAGTCCCTGCACAACATGTTTTACTCTTCGATACATTTGAATTATTATATAATTTAAGAGTAACACCAATTACATCATAGCCTTGTTTTTTTAGCATAACAGCTGTAACTGAACTATCCACACCTCCTGACATAGCAACAACTACTTTTGTATCTTTTTCTGACTTGTTAAAACCAAGAGAATTCATATATTTAAAATATCTATATTTACAAAATCATATAACTTCAATATTAGCTTTATCAAATGGTAGACTTATTAATTCCTGGGCCAGAGGGTAAAATAGAGGCAAAATATTCTCATAACAACAGAGATGATTCCCCTATAGTAATTTTATTACATCCAGATCCCTCAAAAGGTGGTACCATGCATACTAAAATTATATTTAAAATGTACAAAATTTTTATAAAAGCCGGATTTTCTACAATAAGATTTAATTTTCGTGGTGTAGGTAAAAGTGAGGGAATTTTTGATGATGGCGAAGGAGAATTAAGTGATGCAGCCTGTATTTTAGATTGGCTTCAGCAGTATAATACCAATTCTAAAGTATGCTGGGTTGCTGGTTTTTCATTTGGTGCTTGGATAGCTATGCAACTTTTAATGAGGAGGCCAGAAATAAATGGATTTGTTAGTGTTTCACCACCTGCAAATTTAAGAGATTTTAGTTTCTTAGCGCCTTGTCCATCTTCAGGTTTAATAATACACGGAGATAAAGATAATATTGCTTCATTTGACTCAACAAAGATACTAGTAGAAAAGCTTCAACAGCAAAAAAAGGTAGATATAAAATTTAAACCCATAAAGGGAGCAGATCACTTCTATGAGAGTTTTCCAAATGAATTTGAAGACACAATTAACGAGTATATTAATCAAACAATTGAAATTAAATAATTAAAAATGAATTATAAATCAGAATTTCTCAATGAGATCAAAGAGAGGGGATTTATATATCAAGATATTGAAATTGATAAACTAGATAATATAATATCAAAAAATAAAATTACTGGTTACATAGGATTTGATATAACAAGTGATAGCCTTCACGTGGGTAGTTTGATTCAACTAATGCTTCTCCATTGGCTTGATTTTTATGGTCATCAAGCGATTGCACTAATTGGTGGAGGAACTACACTTATAGGTGATCCATCTGGTAAAGATCAAACAAGAAAAATATTAAATAAAAATGAAATTGATACTAATATTAAAAATATTGAAGAAATTTTCGGCAAATTCATTAATATAAATAAAAATTCTTTAATCAAAAATAATTATGATTGGCTGTCTGACTTAAACTACATTGATTTTCTCAGAGAATTTGGATCAAAAGTTACTTTAAATAAAATGCTTACATTTGAATCTGTCAAAAGTAGATTAGATCGAGAACAGCCACTAACAATTTTAGAGTTTAATTATATGCTGCTTCAGGCATATGATTTTTATTATTTAAATAAAAATTATAATTGTATTTTACAAATGGGAGGTTCTGATCAATGGGGAAATATTTTAAGCGGTGTTGATTTGATAAGAAAAATTAATCGAAAAGATGCTTTTGGCATAACTTCACCTTTAATAACTAATAGCGATGGTTCTAAAATGGGTAAAACAGCAGATGGGGCAGTATGGCTGAATAAAATGAAAATTTCGAGTCTAGATTTTTATCAATTTTGGAGAAATATAAACGATAAAGACGTATCTAAATTTTTGCATTTATTTACTAGAATTCCTTTAAATGAAATTAAAAAACTCTCCTCACTTAAAGAAAGAGAAATAAATGAAGCAAAAAAAATATTAGCTTATGAGGTAACTAAAATTGTTAGAGGAAAAGAAGATGCTGATGAAGCTATGGAAATTGCAAACAATATATTTAACTCAAATATAATTGATGAAAGATTGCCAAATATTAAACAAGATAAATTAAATTTGAAAAATGATAGCTTCACAATCTTAGATGCTATTGAAAAACTAAATTTAGTTAAAAGTAGAAGTGAAATTAAAAGATTAATTAAATCTGATGGAGTTAGGATTAATGATAAATTATACAAATCAAATGATTTGTCTTTAAAAGAATACTCAGAATTAAATGAAATAAAAATAACAATTGGAAAAAAGAAAATTGGAATTTTAAAAATCTCTTAACTATTTTATAAGGTTAGAGAATTTTCTAAAAAAATATTTATTTTTCCATCAAGCACATCATTTACATTAGACGTTTCATATCCATTTCTTAAATCTTTGATAAGTTTATATGGATGTAATACATAAGATCTAATTTGATTGCCCCAACCTATATCTTTTTTTTCTTTATTTTTAATATTTTCATTATCTTTTCTTTTTTTTAATTCAGCTTCGTAAATTCTTGATTTAATCATTTTCATAGCGTTGGATCTGTTTTTATGTTGAGATCTGTCATTTTGGCATTGAACTACTATGTTTGTTGGTAAATGGGTAATTCTTACAGCACTATCAGTTTTATTAACATGCTGACCTCCAGCTCCAGAAGCTCTGTATGTATCAATTCTTAATTCACTATCTTTTACCTCAACTTCAATTTTGTCATCTATTTCTGGATAGATCCAAACACTTGCAAAACTTGTATGTCTTCTTTTGTTGCTATCAAAAGGTGAAATTCTTACAAGTCTGTGTATACCACTTTCATTTTTTAACCATCCATACGAATAATCCATGCTGACTTTTAAAGTGCATGATTTTATACCTGCTTCTTCACCGCGTGACTCTTGTAATAAACTTACTTTACAATTTTCTTGAGTATCAGTCCATCTAAGATACATTCTTTGAAGCATTTCAGCCCAATCCTGACTTTCAGTTCCTCCAGCACCAGCATGTATTTCTATAAATGCATTAAGGTGATCAGCTTCATCATTTAATAGATTTAAGTAACGGATCTTATCAGAAAATTTTAGAGTTACCTCAACTTCTTTTCTTAAATCATCCAGAAGATAGTTATCATTACTATTTTGTACATATTCATATATTTCTTCATTCTCTTTAAGTAATTTTTCTAGTTTATCATAATCATTAATTTTATTTTCAATATTTTTTATATCCTGAAAAATTTTTTTGGCATTATCATTATCCCATATATTGGGATCTGAACTTCTTATTTTTAAATCTTCTAATTTCTCTGTTAGGGAGTTATAGTCAAACTCCCCTCCTTATAAGATCAAAGTTTGATCTTATTTGTTTTAAATTTTTTTCAATTATTTCTAAAGTTTCCATATATATTATTCCAATAAACCACCTGTTCCAGAAATGGAATTATTATTAAAATTTTCTAATCCATCAATAATATTAATATTACCCAAATATGGTTCAGAGCCTAAAATAAATGGTTCGCTTATACTACTTTTCTTGTTGGATATTATTCCACTATTTGGATCAATTCTTACAAAACTAATTCCTGATGGGACTCTAAATGGTTTTTTGTTTTTGTTAATTTTAATTTTTTTAGCAAAATTATTAAATATTGGTACTGCTACACTTGAGCCAGTCTGTTTGTATCCTAAAGATTTTGGTTTATCGTATCCAACATATACACCAATAACTAAATCTGGAGTATATCCTATAAACCATGCATCTTTATTCTGATTTGTTGTTCCTGTTTTTCCAGCAATAGGGACATTTAATTCTTTTAGTTTTTTTGCAGTACCTCTCTGAATTACACCTTCCATCATTGATGTAATCTGATAAGCTAATCTTGGATCAATTATAATATTTTTATCTTCATTTAAAATTGGAATTTTAATTTCAGAGGAAATAGTATTAATTTTACATTCAATACATTTTTTTAATCTTGTATCATAAATTTTTTTACCATTTTTTGAATAAATGCTAGTTATAAGCTTAGGTTGAATTTTTTTGCCCCCGTTTGCAATTATTGCATATGCATTTGTTAAGTCCTTTAAAGTAATTAGGCCAGATCCTAATGACATTGAAAGATTATTATCCAAACCTTTACTAATATTAAAATTATTTGCCATGGTTAAAATTTTGTTCATTCCTATTCTGTTTGCCAGTCTTACGGTCATCAAGTTTCGGGATTTTTCAATTCCTGTTCTCATTGTTGTTAATCCAAAAAATTCATCTGTGTAATTTGAAGGTTTCCACTTTGGCAATCCAGGCCCCTGATCAACAACGTAAGGTGCATCTAGTATTAAAGTTGAAGGTGAATAACCCTCATTTAAAGCAGCTAGATATACTATAGGTTTAAATGCTGATCCAGGTTGTCTTTCAGCTTGGGTAGCTCTGTTAAATTCACTTTTATTAAAACTATATCCACCGGAAAGAGCTAAAATATCTCCACTGAACGGATCTAAAACAATAATTGCTCCATTAACTTTTGGTTCTTGATTTATAATATAAAAGTTTTGTCTCTTTTCAATATAAATAACATCACCTTTTTTAAATTGTTCTTTAAGAAGCCAATTATTATATTCGTTATTTAGATTAATTTTGATTTTGGTTTTTGTGTGATCGTACACAAATATTTTGTCTTTATATACCTCATCGATAATTACAGATCTCCATTTTGGAAAGAAGGGATTAATTTTAATATAATTTTTTGTATTTTTTAGGAAATTATTTATTGTTGTATTCTCAATGATACCGTGCCACCCTTGTTTTTTTTCATATTCTAATAAACCCTCAATTAGACTTTCATTAGCACTTTTTTGAATTGACGTATCAAGAGTAGTTTTAATTACTAAGCCATCCTGATACAATTTATCTCTTCCAAGCTGAGAATAAAGCTCCTTTCTTATCTCTTCATAAAAATAATCAGCATCAGAAAATTTAACATCTTTCCGTTTATATATTTCCAGAGGTTTTTTTTTATATTTTAAATCATCTTTGTTAATAAATCCGTTTGCATACATTCTATCTATAACCCAGTTCCTTCTATCTAGAGCTTTATCATAATTAGTCTTTGGATTATAATTGTTTGGAGCTTTGGGTAATGCTGCTAAATAAGCTATTTCATGAAGTTCAAGATCATAAATTGATTTATTAAAATAATTTAAACTTGCAGTTCCAATTCCATAAGAACCATTTCCTAAATAAATATCATTTAAATATAATTCTAAAATAGAGTGCTTATCTAAAATATTTTCAATTCTTATTGATAAAATAATTTCTTTTATTTTTCTAGAATAACTAAGTTCATTACTTAATAATAAATTTTTTACTACTTGTTGGGTAATTGTTGATGCACCAACAACTCTTCTATTAGACTGTAAATTAATAATATTAGTAATAAATGCTCTAGTTATAGCTATTAAATCTATACCATAATGTTCATAAAAATTTTTGTCTTCAGATGACAAAAAGGCAAACTTAATAATTTCGGGTATCCTATTTTCTGGAATGAATATTCTTTCTTGTGTGTAAAAACTTTTTAAAAGCAATCCATCTGAGCTATAAATTCTAGAAGATAAATTAGGTTTATATTTTATTATACTTTCATATGATGGTAATTCTGGAGAATAATGCCAAAGAGTATAAAAAATAGTAAAAAATACAATAAATCCTAATAAAATTAGAAAAATTAATGATAATTTTATATAATTATAAAAACGTAACATAATTAATAAACTACATTGTGAAATAGTTAAAAATGTGACATTAGGCAAATAATATACAAATTAATATATGATTTTAACACATAAAAATTTTTACGGAGTTTCGGCATCATGTCAAAAAATATACTTATTGATACAACTAACAATATTGAAACAAGAATCGCAGTCACAGAAAATGGAAGACTCGATGATTTTGAAATTGAAACAAATAAAAAAAATGCGGTAAAAGGTGATGTCTATTTAGCTAAAATTACTAGAATAGAACCCTCTCTTCAAGCAGCCTTTGTTGATTTTGGAACAAATAGAAATGGTTTTTTACCTCTTACAGAAATACATCCTGACTATTTTAAAATTCCTGCTGCTGATGAGGATAAGATTAAAAATCTTAATGATAAAATATATAAAGAAAATAATGATGGAGAATTACAAAACAGTGACGACAATAAAGATTTAGACGAAGTTGAAGGAACAGAAGAAACTGAAGAAGAAGAAAATAATAATTTTGATGATAATTCAAATAATAATGAAGAAAAAATTATTTCTATAAAAAAAAGAAAAGCCAAAAAACTCAGTCCAAAAAAAGAATATTTTAATTTTTTTAGAAAATATAAAATTCAAGATGTTATAAGACCAAAGCAAGTCTTATTAGTCCAAATTAATAAAGAGGAAAGAGGCTTAAAAGGAGCGGCATTAACAACTTATTTATCATTTGCTGGTAGATATTGTGTATTAATGCCAAACAGTATGAATAGTGATGGTATTTCCAGAAAAATTGGAGATATTGAAGAAAGAAAAAAATTAAAACAAATTTTATCATCAGTTTCAATACCCGATAAAATGTCTGTAATTGTAAGAACAGCAGGTATTGGAAGAACTAAAAAAGAAATTTCTAAAGATCTTTCTTTTTTAGTAAGTCAATGGAATAAGATACGCGAACTTACTCTTAAATCAGAGGCTCCAGAAATGATACACGAAGAGGGTAATGTTTTAAAAAGAGCAATAAGAGATATGTTGAGTGAAGACATTGATAAAATTTTAGTAGAAGGAAAAGATGGCTATGACAAAGTAAAAAAAATTACAAAAAGTTTAGCTCCATCTTTTGTAAAAAAAATAAAACAATATAAATCAGATGAAAACTCACTTTTTGCTTCAAATAATATAGAAACACAAATTAATGATCTTTTTAGTTTAAATGTTAAATTAAAATCTGGAGGATCAATAGTAATAAATACAACAGAAGCACTTGTGGCAGTAGATGTTAATTCTGGTAAAAATACATCAGAGAGAAATATCGAAAATACAGCATTAAAAACTAACCTAGAAGCAGCTGTTGAAATAGCAAGACAACTTCGATTAAGAGATCTTGGGGGATTGGTTGTAATAGATTTTATTGATATGGATGATTATAGAAATAATTTCAAAGTTGAAAAAACTTTAAAAACAGCACTTGTACAAGATAGAGCTAGAGTTCAATTTGGTAGAATCAGTATGTTTGGTCTTATGGAGCTATCAAGACAAAGGCTTAGATCAAGCTTAATTGATAAATCATTTGAAAGATGCAATTATTGCAAAGGTTCTGGTTTAATTCTTAATTCTTCTTCGATTGTAGAACAAATTATAAAAGTTATAAAAGAAAAGATATCTAATAATAACAATTGTGTAATAAACGTAAAATGTAATACTGTTTTAGCAGAAAATTTATTAAACATAAAAAAAAATGAGATATTGTCTCTTGAAAAAAATTTTGAGTCTAAAATAAATTTTTACTTTAATTCTCAATACTCTCTTCATGATCCAATTATTGAAATCGATGAAAATAATTATACAAAGTTAGAAGATGAAAACAAATCAACAAAGAAAAAAAGTAAAGCATCAAAAAAAGCAAAGAAGAAGGTTATAAAAACAAAAAAAAATGACAAAATTGAAATAAAAAATGAATCAAAGGAACAAGTAGGATTAAAGAATAATGAAAAAAATAAAGATGAAAAATTATCTGATAGTGAAATTGGTGAATTTGAGGAAAAAACTGGATGGTGGTCTTAAAATAATTTTTTTTATTTTCCTTTTTCTAATTTCTAACAGTAAATTATCATTTGGTTCTCAAATATTAGATTTTGAAACAGAAGAATTTATTACTGATATCCTAGTAGATATAAAAAGAGTAAATAAAATAAATAAAACAATTAATTTCAAAATAAACAATAATAATGAAATTAATGCATTCGTAGATTTAAATAATGTTATACATATTAATTCTGGTTTAATTCATTACGCAAAAGATTATGCAGCTCTATTGTCTGTTTTAGCACATGAAGTCGGTCATATAGATTTAAACCATATATCTTCACGGAAAAAAAAAATTAATAATATAAGAACATATAAGAAACTATCGTTTTTATCTGTTATTGCTGGTTCTGCAATAACACAAAATCCAGGAATTTTACAAGCTAGTTCATTGAGTAATGCTGCTGTATCAAATCAGTATATTGCGTTCACAAAAGAACAAGAGATAGAAGCTGATTTATATGCTTTGAGAACTCTTAATTTATTGGATACTAATTCAATATCTATAATTGATTTATTAGAAACAATTGAGCAAAAGTTAATGCAGAAAGGTTTTTCTAAAGATAAACAAAGATTAAGCTCTCATCCTTATTTTGAAGAAAGAGTAAAATTAATTAATAATTATAATAATATTAATAATATTAAAAAAAATAATATAAAATTTGATTATAATAATAGATATAATTTTATAAGAGCCAAATTTTTAGGTTATAGTAATAATAATGAGATAATAGAAAATTTAGATGAACCTTTTAAAACTTATGCAAATTCAATAATATATTCCAGAAATGGAAATCTGAAACTTTCGCTAGAAAACTTAAACAAATTAATTAAAAATAAAAAATATAACGATTTTATAATTGAAACAAAGGCAGATATACTTTTTTCACATGGTTTTACAAAAGAAGCTGTTAAGTTCTATAAAAAAAACTTAACGGATT
>CACHSZ010000014.1 GCA_902582755.1 uncultured Alphaproteobacteria bacterium
ATACCCCCCTTTATTTCTTCAGTAGGCATTACTCCTTGTGATAAATTTCGTTGTGCATCAAATAATAATTTTATTCCTTGTCTTCGAACAAGAAATATTCCAACTAAAGCAGTAGTTAGTATGATTGCTATAGTATTTAAAATTCCAATATTGGAACCAATTGTTATAAAAATACTTATTTCTATTATTGGAATAATAATAAACGCTAGAAAAATCACTAACGTACTATACCAGTTTTTTCATCCTGAATGTTTTTTTCTATTTTATTCTCAAATTCTCTTAATCTTTTATAGACACTAGCAAGTTCTATAATTGTAGGCCATGCTCTGAATAAATATTGTAGTGAACCTTCTACTCTTCCAAAAGCTCTTATAATTTGTTGCATAACTCCTAGTGTCATGACACCTGCAACAATTGCTGGTGCTAAAAATATATACGCTGCAAGTACATTAGCTTGTAGATAAGCTAATCTTCCAATACTAAAATAGAGATAATACAAATAACTCTTGAAGTGTATTTCTCTAACACCTTGAAAAAGTTCTTCTAAAGATTTAGGTCTAATACTTCCATCATCTTCAGCGATAACTAGAATTTTTCTATAAGCAGCTTCTTTTTTTTGAAGATCATACTCAATTCCAACTAATCTTAGCAACCATGCTAATACAATCATTAAAATTGTACCACCGACAGCCCATATAAATGCTCCAGATACTAAACCGTATTGCCAATCACCAAACCATAAAATTGGTATACCTACTGATAAAGTCATTAAGAGGGGGAAGAACTCTACTAGTACAAGAACTGACTCAATTAAGCTTGTACCAAGACCTTCCATAATTCTACTAAACTTTATGGTATCTTCTTGAACCCTTTGACTTGCACCTTCGATAGTTCTCGCTTGATCATAAACGCTATGGTACCACTCAACCATTGCTGTTCTCCATCTAAAAAGAAAATGCGAAGTTAGGAATGAAATTGCTAGTCCTAAAGCAATTGAAATTGCAGCAAGTTGAGCAAAACTAAATAAGGCACCCATATATTCTTGCATAGTTATAGCATTAGGTGTCCCAAGTGCTTTTTGGATCATGTCATAAAATTCACCAAACCATTCATTTATTTGTACATCGATTTGAACTTGAACCCATATAGAAGTAAGAATGACTACAGAGCCTACATAGGCCCAGACGTACCATTTTGGTTCAGTAAAAAATTTAAACATTTATTATATATAGAATGAATTATTATTTAAAAAAGAAGCTGAAACTATTAATTATTTCTTCTTTTGACGCTTTTTGTTTCTTCTATATTTAGAACCTCTTTTACGTCTACCTCTATGTTTTTTTGGATATCCCATAATGTAGATAGGGTATACAAAAATAAAAAATTAAGTCAAAGACTAATAATGCCAATCTTTAGCTTCATTAAATAAAAAATCCCTAAAAACTTCGAGTCTTCTATCATTTTTAAAAGATTCAGAATAAACAAAGTATGTTTGATATGATGGACCTTCTAAGTTAGGTAGAACGCGTACAAGTTGAGGTTTATCTGCAACCATATAATCAGGTAAAGATGCTAAACCTCCACCTTTTTCAATTGCAAGTGACATCGCGTAAATACTATTCACTCTAAATTTAGGTCGTCTTTTTGTTCCTTCTTTTCCAATTTTTAATATCCAATCAATATTAGATACCGGAGAAGGTAATCCAGCACCAAAGCAAATTAAATCATGTTTATCTAGATCATTGACATTTCTTGGTATTCCACTTTTTTGTAAGTAATCTGAAGAACCGTAAATGTGGTTATGGAAATTAACAAATTTTTTAAAAATTAAATTAGCTTGCGTTGGTTTTTTAACTCTAACTGCAACATCAGCAACTCTTGCAGACAAATCAACTTCTTCATCACTCATTATTAAATTTACATCTATCTCTGGATATTGATTAGCAAATTTTGTTATTCTTGGCGTTAGCCATGCGGATCCAAAACCAACAGTTGTGCTTACAGTTAATTTTCCTACTGGTTTAGTTTTTTTATCTAATAATTTTTTTTCAAAATCAGAAATTGAAAAATTAATTTGATTTACAGTATTAAATAAATTTTCACCTTGCTCTGTTAACCTTACACCTTTTTGATGTCTTATAAATAAAGGCGTCTTTAAATCGTATTCGAGATCTTGTATTTGTCTACTAAGAGCAGATTGACTGATATTAAGTTTTGCACTTGCTTTAGAAATGCTTCTTGAGATTGCAATTTCGTAAAATGATTTTAATTTGTCCCAGTCCATTATCTTAAAGATTTTATAATTTCACTATAGTTATTTTGATTTTGAGATAATAAATAAGACCCTACTGCTAACACATCAGCCCCATTATCTTTGCATATTTTTGCATTTTCATTATTCACTCCGCCATCAACAGCTATTTCATAGTTATAATTATTATTTTTTCTAATTTCATCTAAATCTTTTATTTTTTGCACTTGATCATGCATAAATTTTTGACCACCAAAACCAGGTATGACTGTCATAACTATTATTTGTTGCACTTTACTAAAAAAATGATCAATATCTGTAATATTTACCTTAGGGTGAATAGCAATTCCTGCTTTAATTTCAGCATCACTTATCATTTTAATAATTTCTTCTGGATTATCATCAGCCTCAGGATGAAAAGTAATAATATCTGAGCCAGCTTCTACAAATTCATTAATATATTTTTCTACTGGTTTAATCATAAGATGTACATCTAAAATTTTAGAGGTAACCTTTCTTAATGATTTAACTATATTTGGTCCAAAAGTAATATTGGGGACATAGTGACCATCCATGATGTCTATATGAATATAATCAGCACCATTTTTGTCTAAAAGTTTAACTTCTTCTTCTAATTTGAGTATATCAGCTGATAATATAGATGGTGAAATTTTTATCATTTAAAAATAGATATATAATATATAAATAAACATTCATAATGAATTCTATTACAGAAAAACCTTGGGGATCATTTGAGATACTAAAGTCGGGTAAAAAATTCCTAGTAAAAAAAATTTTTGTTAAACCAGGGGGAGTTTTATCTCTTCAAAGTCATGAATATAGATCAGAGCATTGGATTATAGCTGAAGGAGAAGCTGAAGTCACAATTGACAAAAAAGTAATTAATTTAAAAGAAAATGAGAACATTTTTATTCCTAAAGGGGCAATTCATAGAATGGCTAACAGAAAAGATCGTGATTTAGTTATTATAGAAATGTGGTACGGTGATAATCTTGATGAAAATGATATTAAAAGATACGAAGATATTTATGAGAGAATTTAATGCTTATTAATACTCCTATATCGCTTGGCGAACTTGTAGATAAAATTTCTATATTAATTATTAAACAGAAAAATATAACTGATGAAACTAAGCTTGATCATGTCAAAAAAGAATTAGATTTTCTCCAAAAAACATTAATGAATTATGTTCAACAAGAAATAAACAATTATTTAGAAAATTTGATAAATATTAATTCTAAACTTTGGAATATTGAAGACGATATTAGAGAGTGTGAAAGAAAAAAATTATTTGATCAAACATTTATTGATCTAGCTAGAAGTGTATATTTTACCAATGATGAAAGAGCAAAAGTAAAAAATGATATAAATAAAACCTTTGGCTCTGAATTAGTGGAGGTAAAATCTTATGAGGAATATTAATTAATAAATTCTCGAAACACTTTTTGAAACAAGAGATACTAATTTTTCTTTGTAAATGTTATCTTTAAATATATCAACTGAGTCTACAGCTACATTTGAAAAGTGATTTGCTCTTGTAAGAGTATCTTCAATACATTGATATTTATTTATTATTTCTAATGCCATTTCAAAATCACCATCATTTTGGTTAAGATCAGATATTGTTCTTTCCCAAAATTTTTTCTCATTATCATTTGATCTTCCGTATGCTAATATTATTGGAAGAGTAATTTTACCCTCTTTAAAATCATCTCCAGTATTCTTTCCTAATATTTTTTTGTTTGAGGAATAATCAATTGCATCATCAATTAATTGAAAAGTCATCCCAAAGTTTGTTCCAAATGATTTTAATGCATTAACCTCAGCTTCTGTTCCAAGAGCACTAATTGATCCAACTTGACATGCTGCACTAAATAAAGAAGCGGTCTTTGCATTTACAACTTCAAAATAAATATTTTCATTTATTTCTAAATTTTTATCATTAGCAAGTTCTAAAACCTCTCCTTCAGAAATTATAACACTAGTATCAGCTAATATTTTTAATGTTTCAGTGTTGCCATATTTTGTCATTAATTGGAAAGCCCTACTGAATAGAAAATCACCAACTAATACACTTGTTTTATTTTTCCATTTCTCATTTGCTGTAGGTTTTCCTCTTCTTTGTTTACTTTCGTCTATTACATCATCATGTAATAGTGTTGCTGTATGAATAAATTCTACTGCTGCAGAAAGACCGATATGATTCATTTTATTTTCAATTTCACTAGTTTCATTTCTTGTCATATGAAAACTTGAAACTGTTAAAAGAGGTCGTAATCGTTTTCCCCCTGATAAGATAAGGTATTTTCCAACTTCATGAACTAAAGGTACATTACTATCTAATTTATCAAGGATTATGGTATTTACAGATACCAGATCTTCTTTACATAGATCTGTTAATTCTCTGATTTTATCTTCAAATGAAAAATCTTTTTTTCTAAGTGGAAGAACATTATCCATATTGTTTAATTATTAGAATATTATCTTTATTCATTAACTTAATTGACGCACTTAAACTCAAATTACTAAAATTACAAACAAATGCTACATAACGCTTTAAGAAAAGATTAACATTTGTTATTAGATATTATGTTTAAAAGGTTATTTTCGAAGAGTACTATAATACCGGTTTTACGTTTATCTGGTATTATATCATCGCAGTCAGGCTTAACAGGTTCTGGTTTATCAATCAATAATTTAGAAAAGTTAATTGATAAGTTATTTGCTGATAAAAAATCTCCTGTTGTAGGTTTGGTCATTAATTCACCTGGAGGTTCTCCTACACAATCCTCTTTAATAGCAAAAAGGATCATTGATCTGGCAAAGGAAAAAAACAAAAAAGTATTAGCATTCGTTGAAGATGTTGCAGCTTCTGGCGGTTATTGGTTAGCATGTGTTGCTGACGAAATATATATTGATCAAAACTCTGTTATTGGATCAATAGGTGTTATTTCACCAGGTTTTGGTTTTGTTGATCTTTTAAAAAAAGTTGGAATTGAAAGAAGAGTGTATACATCTGGAAAAAGTAAAAGTTTTCTTGACCCTTTCAAAGAAGAAAAACAGGAAGACATTGATAGATTAAAAAATATTCAAGAACAAATTCATGATAATTTTATTAATTATGTGAAAGATAGAAGAGGTTCAAAACTCGATCAGAATAAATTAGATGACATCTTTTCTGGTTTATTTTGGGTTGGTAATAAAGCTATCGATTTAGGTTTAGCAGATGGTATTGGTGCAATAAAACCAATTTTAGAAGAGAAGTTTGGAAAAAAAATTAAAATTAAAATAATCAGTCAAAAAAAATCATTTTTACAACGTAGATTTTCTTCTTCAATATTTAATTCTGATGAAATTTTAAATAAAATTGAAGAACGAATTATGTTTTCTAGGTTTGGTTTGTAATGAAATTTCTAGTTTTAGTTGTAATTTTAGCTTCTATTTTGTTATTTTTAAGATTTAAGAAAAAAAAACAAGACAAATTCACTAATAATAAAGTAAATAATGACTCAGTAATCGATTTAGAGAAAGATCCAAGAACTAAAGAATATAAACCAAAAGATTAAGAGTTATATGACTGCACAAACAATGGAAGAGTTAGTTTCTCTTTGTAAAAGAAGAGGTTTTCTATTTCAATCAAATGACATCTATGGTGGTATTAAGGGGTTATATGATTATGGACCAATGGGAGTCGAGTTCAAAAATAATCTTAAACAAGCTTGGTGGAAATCAATGGTATATGAACGAGATGATACCGAAGGTTTGGATGCCTCAATTTTAAGTTCTCCAGTAGTTCTAAAACATTCAGGTCATGAAGATACTTTTACCGATCCTCTGGTTGATTGTCGAGCATGTAAGTCAAGGTGGAGAGCAGATCAATTATTTGAAAATGATAAATGCCCAAATTGTAAATCGGAAGATCTTACTGAGCCAAGACCTTTTAATTTAATGTTTAAAACTGCAATTGGACCAGTAGATGATGGTTCCTCATTCGCATATTTAAGACCAGAAACGTGTCAGCAAATTTTTACTAATTTTAAAAATATATTAGATTCAACTTCTAGAACTGTTCCTTTTGGTATTGCACAAATGGGAAAAGCATTTAGAAATGAAATAACACCTCGTAATTTTATCTTTAGAGTTAGAGAGTTTGAACAAATGGAATTAGAGTTTTTTGTTAAACCAGGTACTGATGATGAATGGCATGAATATTGGATAAATAAGAGAATAGAATGGTGGGTTAATCAAGGCATAAAAAAAGAAAATTTAAAAAAAATTGAAGTAGAAAAAAATGAACTAGCTCACTACTCAAAAAGAACTGTTGATATCAATTATGTGTTTCCTCATGGTGAAGAGGAACTAGAAGGGGTAGCAAATAGAACTGACTTTGACTTAGGTTCTCATACTAAAAATCAAAACGATTTTAAAATTACATCAGAAGTTATGAAAAACTCCTCTTCAACTACAAAATTAGCTGTTCAAGATTTAGAAGAAAAAAAATGGTATATTCCTTACGTAATTGAGCCATCAGCTGGTGTTGATAGAGGAGTTCTTGCTTTGTTAAATGAAGCTTATCGTGAAGAAAATGTAGATAAAGATAATAAAAGAATTCTTTTATCTATAAAACCTCATCTTTCACCTATTAAAGCTGCAGTTATTCCCCTTAAAAAGAATAATGAAGAATTAGTTAATTTATCTAAAGAAATAAAATCTAATCTACAGAAATTGGGATTGGGTAGAGTTGTTTTAGAAAATTCAGGAAACATTGGCAAGAATTATAGAAGACATGATGAAATAGGTACACCAATTTGTTTAACTGTAGATTTTGAAACTCTAGAAGATAAAAGTGTTACTGTTAGGGATAGAGATACTATGAAACAGGAAAGAGTTTCTATCGGAAATTTATCTGAATATTACAAAAAATATTTTAATTAATAAAATTGTATGAAAAAAGTTAGTGATATTCATGCAATAAAAATTATTTTTTTTATAACTGCTTGTTATGTAGGTTTATGGGCTATTAGGATACCCACCATAAAGGATCAACTTCAAACTGATTATGTCGGTGTTGGATATATCATGTTATCATTTGCAATTGGTTCAATTGTTGCAATGATTTTTGCAAATGCTCTTATTCTGAAAACTTCTACAAAATCTATTTTAACATGTACCTTAATTGCCGAAGGTTGTTTGTGGTTGCCAGTACCTTTCATTCAAGAGTTATGGCTTTTTATGGTTTTCTCATTTGTTTTTGGTATGAGTTATGGTGCATTCGAAATAGCATGCAATGTTTATGCATCAAATTTAGAAGTTAGAGAAAAAAAATCAATGATGTCAGGGTTTCATGCATTTTGGAGTCTTGGAGTTTTATTTGGCTCTCTAATTACAAGCTTTTTGCTAGAGTGGAATTATTCTTTTATTTTTAATATACTTTTGTATGTCATCATTCTTCTTCCTCTGAGTTTGTATTTTGTACTTTGTTTAGAGTCACAAGTTGAAACAAAATCCAAAGATTCCAGTAAAAAAAATATATTTTTTATTTGGCCCTTACTTATTTTTTTATTAGCATTAATTGCAATGGCAAACGCTTTAACGGAAGGAAGTGTTGATGCATGGGGAGCTCTTTATATGAGAGATTTTATTCAAGTTGATGGTTTCTATATCGGCTTAGCAACTCTAAGTTTTAATATTTTTATGGTTATCGGAAGATTTAGTGGTGATTGGGTAAGAGATAAAATCGGAGTTTTTCTTTTGATTTTCCTTTTATTTTTATCGACGATTATAAGTTTAATAATTTTATCTAATTTCAGCAGTATTTATGCAGCTATTATTGGTTTTTCATTATTAGGTATCGGAGCATCCTCAATTGTTCCTATCGCATATAGTTTAGCTGGAAAAATTGAGGGAATTGATAGTGGAGTAGGGATAACAATCATTTCAATTGCAGTTTATGGAACATTTATAGGGGCTCCAGCTTCATTAGGATTTATTGCAAACAACTATGGAATCAATAATATATTTGTTCCAATGCTAATAATTTTTATGATTTTAATAATTCCAGTAAGTCTTTATAGAAAAAAATTTTCAGTTTAAAAAATCAAAAGATAATGAATCATTAATTACTAAATTTTGATCTTTATTTTTTATTTCATTAACAAAATTAATATTTAATGCTGCAAAAATATTTGAATTTGCTTTTGATACAATTGTACCTATTTTTTTATTATCTACTATCAACTCATCTCCCTCTAGTACATCTCCACTTTTTATTTTTAAAGCGTAAAGTTTTTTCTTGAGTAATCCACGGTATTTCATTCTTGCAGTAATTTCTTGACCCACATAGCATCCCTTATCCCAATCAATTGCATTTAAATTATCAAAATTATTTTCTAATAATAAAGATTTATTTTCTAAAATATCAAATGGTGAATAGGGTGTTGTATGATTAATTAAAATTTCATGATATTCTGTTTCATTAATTTCTTTTAATCGCTCCTTTTCAATTAAAATTTTCTTATCCATTATAAGTTTTTTACCTAAGTTTATATTTCTAGGATCATTTAAATAAACATTATAATTACCATCATAATCTATATTAAATAATGAATAAGAATTTAGATTATTAATTTCTTTAATTTCTATATCAGAGCGAAGTTTATAAATTTTTAATCGTCCTAATAAATTACTATAAAATTTATCATTAGTTTCAAAAATATAGCTTTCATTTATACTGAATATAAAAAAATCTGCTAAAAATTTACCTTGAGGTGTTAATAGACATGAATAAATAATTGATCCATCGTTACATTTTTCAATGTCATTAGTAATTAAATTTTGAATAAATGATTTACTATCTTTTCCAGAAATCTCAAAAAATCTTGAATTCAGATGATGAAAAAAGTATTTATCTTTCATAATTATCTAAATATATATTGAATATATTAAAAGTGTAATATTTCTGTGAAAATTCTTGTTATTTCGTCAAATCTTATTGGAGATACAATTCTATCAACTGGAGTAATAAATTATTTTAGTCAAAAATATCCTAAAACTAAATTTACATTTGTAATTGGTCCATCTGCTAAATCAATTTTCAAAAACTTTAAATCTGTAGAAACCATAATCACTGTTTCAAAAAAAAGATACAATATGCATTGGTTAGATATAATTTATAATTGTTATGGAAAGAAGTGGGATATAATTATTGATTTTAGAAGTTCGTTGTTATCATATTTTTTAAAACATAAGCAAAAATTTATTTTTAAAAAAAAATCTAATCTAAACCATGTGCAACAATTATCTAATTACTTTAAATTTGATTGTTCAGATTTGTTTATTGAGACAAATACAGAAGAAGAAGAAATAGTTACAGAACATTTGTCCGATGATTTTAAATATTTTGTTATATTTCCAGGTGGAAATTGGAAACCAAAAATTTGGAGTATTAAAAATTATAATTCACTATTAATCAAAATTTTATCTCAAAATAAAAATATTAAATTTATTTTAGTTGGTTCAAAATCAGAAGAAGAAAATTATTTAAATGAAATAACAAAAAATATTGATAGTAATAAGATAATTAATTTATTTGGTGCATCATTGACTCAAACTGCTGCTTATATGAAGAAATCAAAATTATTTATTGGAAATGACTCAGGATTATCACATATGGCTTCAGCCACAAAATTAAAGTCTATAGTATTATTTGGCCCAACAAATGATGTGATTTACGGTCCATTTATGCAAGATTCACAAGTTATAAGAACAAATGAAAGCTATGACTATTTTAAAAGTATAAATATTGATAAAACAAAGTCCTATATGGACTCTATAAGCGTAGAAAAGATTTATTTTACATTACAAAAAAATAATTATTGTGAATAAAAATATTGAAATAATTCAGCCTGATGATTGGCATGTACATTTTAGAGAAGGAGACATGTTAGAAATGGTTACTAATTTCTCCTCAAGAATAAATAATAGATGTGTGGCAATGCCAAATACAGAAATTCCCATAACAGATACTAATAAAGCTTCTGCTTATAAAAAGCTTTTAAATAAAGCATCTAGTAATAATTTTGAACCACTTATACCTTGTTATTTGAATGAAAATTTAGATTTAGAAGATTTTAGAAAAGGTATGCAAAATAAAGTTTTTTTTGGGTCTAAACTTTATCCCTCAAATGCAACTACAAATTCAAGTCATGGAGTGAGTGACATTTCAAAAATCTTTAAATTTTTAGAGATTTTAGAAGAAGAAAAAAGTCCATTACTAATACACGGTGAAAAAGTAGCTGAAGATATAGATATTTTTGATAGAGAAAAATATTTTATAGATGATGAATTAAGCATTATTAGAAAAAAATTTCCCCTTTTAAAAATCACACTTGAACATGTATCAACTTCATATGGAGTTAATTATGTGAAAGAAAATGAAAATATTGCAGGAACAATAACACCTCACCACATGCTTTTAACAAAAAATGACGTATTTCATGATGGTTCTATTAATCCTCACCATTTTTGTATGCCAGTTGTTAAAAACGAAACAGATTTAATAGAATTAAGAAAAGCTGCGTGTCACAATAATTCTAAATTTTTTTTAGGTACGGACTCAGCTCCACATCCAATTCAAGAAAAAAAACCAGATATGTCATCTAAGCCAGGAATTTTTTCATCTCCTTGCTCAATAGAATTATATGCAGAAATTTTTGACCAAGAAAATGCAATTGATAAGTTAGAGATATTTTGTTCAATTAATGGTGCAAAACATTATAGTTTTCCAATTAATGATAAAAAAATTAAATTAGAAAAAAAAGAATGGATTATGTCAGAATTATCTAGTTATAACGATATTCAGGTTAAGAATTTTTATGCTAATAAAAAAATTAATTGGAAAGTAGTCCATTAATCTTTATAGAAATATTAATGTCATTAGGAACAAAAATCTATACTTGGCTTAAGGGAAACTTAGTTGGTAGTGATGATTTAGGGAATAAATATTACTCTAGCTCCAAAGATTTTAGAGATTTAAAAGCAAAAAGATGGGTAATTTTTAATGGTGAAATAGAGGCATCAAATATACCGCCGCACTGGCATGCTTGGCTTCACAAATCTATTGATAATCCTCCAATTGACTATTCACATAAATACAAATGGCAAAAAAATCATAAACCAAATATGACTGGTACTAGTGATGCATATTTCCCATCATCTCATCCTCTTTCAAAAAATTATGACCCAGAAAAAAAAGAAGAAGAATATAAATCTTGGACTCCTAATTAGAGTAACATTTTTTTTTCTCCTACCGTTAACTGTTTCTGCTGAGACTATTGAAAAAAAGTATGCCTCTTTTAAGTTATTAAACAAGACTACTAATAAAGTTTCTACTAAGGATATTTTGGTAAATTCGAAAATATCATGGGAAACTTTAAATATTGAGGTTTTGTATTGCGGTAGTACTCCCCCAACTGAAATTCCTGAAGATTATGTTTTGATAGATGTTTACGATACTATCAATAATGAAAATATTAATATTTATAAAGGTTGGATGATTTCTTCTTCTCCCGATGTTACTCCGTTAGAAAATCCTATTTATGATCTTTGGTTAGTTGATTGTAGTAACGATAAGACTTCTTGAAAATTATTAACTTCCTTAAAAAAACTTTCAATCTCTAAACTATCTTTTAGTTTATTTTCATAAATTTCAGTTTCCATCTCATACGCTCCAAACTGAACTAAATGAGGATTGAAAAACTGTGAATCTAAAATGGAAAAATTATTTTTTTTCAATATTGCCAATAAATAAAGTAGACAAAACTTACTTGTATTGGTCTTTAAACTAAACATACTTTCACCAAAAAAACATGATCCTATATGTAAACCGTATAAACCACCAATTAGATTATCATCTTCATAACATTCTACACTGTGACATTTACCTATTTTATGTAATTCAATATATGTATCTAAAATAATTTCATTAATCCATGTATCTTGATCTTTTCTTTTTATTTCTTTGCATAATTCTATTACTTTTGTAAAATCTTGATCAATTTTAAAACTATATTTTGTTTTTTTAAAATCATTAAATAGTTTTTTAGGATATTGAAAATTAGAAATTGGAATAATGAATCTAAGTTTTGGCTTATAAAATTTTATTTCTTCAGAATACTTACTATCAGCCATTGGAAAGTAAGCTTTTTTATAAAATTCTATTAAGCTGTTTAAATCAATTATTTTACTCAATTAAATTTGACATAAAATTAATGTTGTAACTACCTCTTTTAAATTCATCAGTTTGAATAATTTTTTGATGTAGTTGAATATTAGTATTTATTCCCATAATGACATATTCTTCTAGTGCTCTATTCATTTTTTTTAGAGCTTCTGATCTTGTAGCACCATAGGTAATTAGCTTACCAATCATACTATCATAGTGGGATGGAATTGAGTATCCATCATAAACAGCTGAGTCTACTCGAATACCTAATCCTCCAGGTTGATGATATTGTGTTATCTTACCAGGTGATGGTATAAAACTCTCTGGATGTTCGGCATTAATTCGACATTCAATTGAGTTTCCTTTTAATTTTATATCTTCTTGTTTTATTGTAAGTTTTTCACCATTAGCGACAAGAATTTGCTCCTTAACAAGATCTATTCCAGTAACCATTTCTGTGACTGGGTGTTCAACTTGTAATCTTGTATTCATTTCCATAAAATAAAATTCATTATTTTCATATAAGAATTCTAATGTTCCAACTCCTTCATATCCGATTTCTTTCATAGATTTTCTACAAAGTTCAGAAATTTTTTCTCTATTTTCATTTGTTAGAACTGAACTTGGACTTTCTTCAATAAGTTTTTGATGCTTCCTTTGAATTGAGCAATCTCTTTCTCCAAGAGTAACAACATTTCCAAATGAATCACAAAGAACTTGAATTTCAATATGTTTGGGAGATGTTAAAAATTTTTCTAAATAAACATTTTCATCATTAAATGATTTTTTTGCTTCAATTTTTGCTTCATTTATAGCTTTATTTAAATCATCTTCTTCTGTGACAATTCTCATTCCTTTTCCACCACCACCACTCGCTGCTTTTACTATAATTGGGTATTTTACTTTTTTTATAAAATCTTCAATTTTATTTTTATCGCTTAAGTCATTTATACCTTTTACTGTTGGCACCCCAGTTTCATCCATTATTTTTTTTGCATCAATTTTGTTACCCATCATTTTGATGTGTTCAGATTTTGGCCCAATAAATTTAATATTGTGTTCTTCAATAATTTCGGCAAACCTTTGATTTTCACTTAAAAAACCATATCCAGGATGAATTGCATCTACATCAGTTAATGTTGCAGCAGTTATAATTGCAGGTATGTTTAAATAACTAGATTGTGCAGAAGCTGGTCCGACACAAATACTTTCATCTGCCATTCTTACATGCATTGCATTTTCATCAACATCAGAGTGAATGGCAACTGTTTTTATTCCTAATTCTCTGCAGGCTCTCAGTACACGTAAGGCAATTTCACCTCTATTAGCAATAAGTATTTTTTTGAACATTATTCAAAAATTAGAAGAGTATCACCATATTCAACGGGCTGACTATTTAAGGTAACTATTTTTTTAATAATTCCAGATCTAGGAGCTTTAATTTCATTAAAAGTCTTCATAGCTTCAATTAACAACAAAGTATCCCCAGCTTTTACATGCTGACCAACTTTAACATAAGGTTGTGAATTTGGATCAGCAGAAAGATAAGCAACTCCTACCATTGGAGATTTAACTATATTGTCCTCATTTACAACTTCGTTTGCATTATCAACTTCTTTAATTTCAGTATTTTTTTCAAACTTCTGAACAGAAACATTGTTTTCTGAGAATTCATTTGAGGTAATCTCAATTTCATAATTATTTTTTTTTATTTTTATTTTGGCGACACTATTAATTTTTGATTCTTTAACGATTAACTTAATATTTTCTAAATCTGTTTTATCAATTTTAGTCATACCTAATTATAAATTAATTTGCATATTGCTTCAATTCCTAGAAGATAACTATTTCCACCAAATCCACAAATTAAACCATCTACACCTTCTGAAGTAATGCTTTTTTTTCTATATTCTTCTCTAGAGTATATATTTGAGAGATGGATTTCTATCTTTGGTTTATTTATTGCTCTTAATGAATCTAGAATAGCAATTGATGAATGAGTGAATGCTGCTGGATTAATAATTAAGCCATCATATTTATCATTCATTTCATGAATTTTATCAATTATTTCCCCCTCATTATTAGATTGGAAAAAAATAATTTCCAATTTCTTCTCTACGCCTTTTTTTTCACAATCAGATTTAATCTTATCTAAACTGTCTTTTCCATATATATCATCCTCTCTATTTCCCAATAGATTGAGATTAGGGCCATTAATAATTAATATTTTTTTCATTTTATTTAAAATGTTTACTTAATTTTAAACCTTGATTTTGATAATTTGATTTAATATCTTTTCCGTATACAATATTACTATTTTTGTTCAACTTTTCATATTTAATTCTAGCTATAGTTTGACCATCTTCTAGTAAAAATGGTATTTCATTAGTTTTTACTTCAAGTACTGCGTAAGATCCATTTGGATATCCAAAACCTGGATCAAAAAAACCAGCGTAATGAACTCTAAAATCACCAATACCGGTATCATAGGGTATCATCTCGCCAGCTAATTTTTTTGGAATTATTACTTTCTCTTTTGATTTCAGAATATAAAATTTATTTTTTTCTATGAGAAGCTCTCTGTTTGTACTTTTGATAGATTTCCAATAATTATCAATTTTATGTGATTTTATTTTTGAAAAATTTAATACAGGAGTATTTTTTTTTGCAACATATCCAATTATTTTAGATAAAGATAGATCTACAGATAATTTTATACCATTATCAATTTTTGTTTTATCTGTATTTACGAATTTTTTTCTTTTATTCAGATTCATTAATTGTTTATCAGATAAATAATTATGTTTTGAATTTACTAACCTTAATTGATTCAAAGTATTTCCCATTTTAAATGCTATATTAAATGATCTTGATGTTATTTCTAAAAAAACTTCACCTTTGTAATTATTAGGAATTTTTTCATACTCTTCGCCATAATCAACTATTGATCTGCAAAAAATATCTAATCTACCTGTGCTACTTTTTGGATTACAATGACCAAATACATTGCTTTTGAGGTTTAAAAATTCATTTAATTTAACGATATAAGTTTTATTTTTTTTAAAAATATATTCCTTTTTTAAATCAATCTTCTTAATTGTTAATTTTTTTAGTTTCTCTCTAACTTTCGAATTATTAGGTAAAAAACTATGTTTAATTTCATAGCATTCTTCACTTAATGATAAGTCTAAACTTGATGGTTGAATTTGTTCTTTATCAATATTTTCATTTATAATT
>CACHSZ010000015.1 GCA_902582755.1 uncultured Alphaproteobacteria bacterium
TGCTCTTCTTTGCAGCGTGGCTCCTAAAACAGGATATCTAATGTTTGGTGAAGTATTTATTATTGGACAAAATTCTTTAACTTTCTTTGTATCAAGCCATTCACAATCGATATCATTTAGTCTGTTTGCATGCCACCGTCTTTTTAATTCTCTTACATCATGAAGATTATGAGCAACATTCAAAACCCCTCTTTGAGAAAACATTACGTTGTAATTTAATTCTTGAGACATACCTTCCCAAAGTTTTAATGCATGCTCGTATAAAGCCGCACTTTGATCCCATAAATAGTTTGATCTAATTATAGTGGTATTTCGCCCTGTATTCCCACCGCCTATCCAACCTTTTTCAATTACTGCAATATTATTAATTCCATGGTTTTTTGCTAAATAGTAAGCAGTAGTTAAACCGTGTCCACCACCACCTACAATTATTGCATCATAATTTTTTTTTGGCTCAGGACTATTCCACGTCTTTTGCCAATTCTCATGATGATTTAAAGCATTTCTAGCAATAGATAGAAATGAGTATTTATTTTTATTAAACATTATAACTCTTTATAGCAGTTTTAAAAAAGACCTTCAATTTCTCCATGATCATTTAGCTTTATCGAATTTGCCGCAGGAACACTTGGTAGACCCGGCATGGTCATAATATCACCGCAAACAACTACTATAAATTCTGCTCCTGATGACAATCTCACCTCTCTAATAGGTAAAACGTGGCCAGTAGGGGCACCTTTTAAATTAGGGTCAGTTGAAAAACTATATTGAGTCTTTGCAATGCAAACAGGTAATTTGCCAAATCCTTTAGTTTCAAAATCCTTCAATTGTTGACGTACTTTCGTGTCTGCCACAACTTCACTTGCGTGATAAATCTCTTGTGCAATTTTTTCTATTTTTTTGAATAGAGTTAAATCATCTTCATATAAAAATTTAAATGTATTCTTATTATCTTCGCAAATATCTATTACATTTTGAGCTAATTCAGTTGCACCATCACCACCATCGGACCAGTGAGTACACATAGAAGCCTTGACTCCTTGAGTTGTACAAAAACTTAGAACGGCATCAACTTCAGCTTTAGAATCAGTGACAAAATGATTAATAGCAACAGTTACTGGTAATCCAAATTTTCTAATATTATTGATATGTCTTTCTAGATTTACTAAACCTTTTTTAAGAGCATTTACATTTTCATTTTTTAAATCTTCTTTTGAAACATCGCCATGCATTTTTAGTGCTCTAATTGTAGCTACCAAAACCACACAATCAGGTTTTAAATTTGATTTTCTACATTTTATATCAAGGAATTTTTCTGCTCCTAGATCAGCTCCAAAGCCTGCTTCAGTTACAACGTAATCACTTAATTTTAAACTAGCTTTAGTTGCAATTACAGAATTGCAACCATGAGCAATATTTGCAAATGGCCCACCATGAATTATAGCAGGATTATTTTCTAATGTTTGTGTTATGTTGGGCCTAATGGCATCTTTTAATAATACTGTCATTGGACCTTCTGCCTTTAAATCTTTTGCATAAATAGCTTTTTTGTCTCGTGTATAAGCAATAGTTATATTTCCAATTCTCTCTTCAAGATCTTTTAAATCTTTTGCTAAGCAGAAAATTGCCATTATCTCCGATGCAACAGTAATATCAAAACCATCTTGTCTAGGATATCCATTTGCAACTCCTCCTAAATCAACAACAATAGATCTAAGTGATCTATCATTCATATCCATTACTCTCTTCCAAACAACCCTTCTAACATCAATATTTAATTTATTTCCCCAGTAGATATGATTATCAATCAGTGCAGAAAGTAAATTATGAGCGGATGTAATTGCATGAAAATCTCCAGTAAAATGTAAATTAATTTGCTCCATTGGAACTACTTGAGCATAGCCCCCACCAGCTGCACCACCTTTCATACCGAATGATGGACCAAGACTCGGCTCTCTTAAACAAACTATTGATTTCTTTCCTAGTTTATTAAGACCATCACTTAATCCAACAGAAGTTGTTGTTTTACCTTCTCCAGCTGGTGTTGGAGTTATTGCTGAGACTAGAACAAGTTTACCATCTTTATTTTTATTAAGTGACTCTATGTACTCCAAGTTTATTTTTGCTATATGACGACCCATAGGACTGAAGGCTTCAGGCGTGTCTGGTACATCAAGCCCTTTTAGAATTTCACTAATAGGCTTCATTTTAGCTTTTCTTGCTATTTCAATATCTGACATGAGACTCCTTAATTATTAGATTCTTAATCTATAAATTAACTTAAATATCAAACAACTTTTGTTTCATTAAAAGATAAAAAAATTGTGAAGAAGCTAATTTAATTCAAATTTCTGTTTATTATTATAAGAAAAATCTGAATTATTAAATTGATTTAACCACTCTGATGTTTTTTTCATACCACCAAACGCATAGAAGTGTATTTTTTCAAGTTTAGAGTCTTTGTTTATTTCGCTATGTTCAGCAAGATCATAAATTAATTTATCAGGAGTGCTCAATGTTGCAAGTTTAGTTAAGTTAAAAGCCTGTTTTGTAATAAATCTTAAAGAATTTCCAATACCGCAAGACCTTGCATAATTTACTAATGTTTTAATAGAGGCAGGACCTGGTATCCCAGCGTGGATTGGTAATTTATTTCCAATTTTTACTAAGTGTTTTTCCCAGTCGATTAAAGATTTAGCTTCAAAAAAAAATTGTGTTGCTAAATACATTTTAAAATCAACATTTTTTGCAAAATCATTCTTCTGTTTAATTGCTAAATCCAAATTTTCATTTGAAATATCTGGGCTTCCTTCGGGATGTCCAGCTACACCTACAAATTGATAATTATATTTTGAAAGAAAATCTGTTTTTAAAACATCAATGGAGGAAGAGATTTCGCCAGCTTGATTTCCACCACCACCAATGATTAAAATTTTTGAACACCCAGATTCATTTGCAAGTTCACCAATATATTTTTCTAAGTCATTTTTATTTACAATAGTTCTCGCAGGTAAATGAGGTATAACATCATAACCTTCTAATTTTAATTTTTTTGCCGTTCTAATAACATTTTTTGAATTTTCATCTGGTAAATAAGTTATATAAACGTCATGATTTTTATTAAGAAATTCAGAAAAGCCTCCATATTTTTCGTAAACATTTGGAGTTGTTTCTATAGAATAACTATTGAGAAAATTTTTAACAATATTAATGGTTTCTTTAGACATAAATTTTTAAAGTTTTTTATATTAATTAGATAAATGAACAACAAGTACTTTACTATAATTACTTTTTATCAATTCAAAATAATTAAAGATAAAAATGATATCATCACTAAACTTAAAGATTTTTGCAAATTTAATAAAATAAAAGGTACAATATTGATTGCTGATGAAGGCATTAATGGAACAATAGCTGGATTAGATAAAAACATAAATTCTTTCATTCTATATCTTGAAAATTTTAGTTTTGAGAAACTTAATCTTAAACGATCAAAATATAAATATATGCCTTTTCAAAAGCTAAAAATTAGAAATAAAAATGAAATAGTCACACTCAGAACCAAATTTGCTGATCCTACAAAAATATCTGGAAAAAAAGTTAAATATAATGAATGGAATCAACTAATTAAAGACAAAGACACTATTGTGATTGATGTAAGAAATGAATTTGAGGTTAAAATAGGATCTTTTGAAGGGGCAATTAATCCAAAAACTAAAAGTTTCACTGACTTTAAATTTTTTGTTCAAAAAAAACTAAATAAGTCAAAAGACAAAAAAATTGCAATGTTTTGCACTGGAGGAATCAGGTGTGAAAAGGCTTCATCATATATGATGATGAAGGGTTTTAAAAATGTTGCTCAGTTAGATGGAGGTATACTAAAGTATTTAGAAAAAACTCCAAAAAAAGATTCAATGTGGAATGGTGAATGTTTCGTATTTGATGGAAGAGTATCTTTGAAAAATGAATTAAAAGATGGAACTTACAAACTTTGTCATGCTTGTCGGTTACCCATAAGTATTAAAGATACTTATAATAAATATTATAAACCAGGTGTATCTTGTCATAATTGTTTTAATAAAACATCTGAAGAAAAGAAAAAAAACTTACTTGAAAGAAATAAACAAATTAAACTTGATAAAAAAAGAGGAAATTTTAACCGTTTTATTAAGCAGTCAATTTCTGATTATGAATAAATAATACTTTATTTCATATAATTATTCTGTATAGACACCTCATGGCAAAAAAAACTTCATTCGCTCTTAAACAACTAGTACCTGAAGAAAATCCAAAAACAGGAACTAAGTATATTGTAAGAAAACCGACAAAAGGATTGAAAGTTGCTGAAAAGCTTCGAATGAAAAAATATGATCCTGTGTTAAAAAAACACGTTTGGTTCGTAGAGAAAAAAATGCCTCCTCATAGTAAATAATAGATTTACCTCTTTAATTTATCCTAAATTAACATAATTTAAACTCATGGTAGCCACTTATGGAATTCATTGGTTTAGACAAGATTTGCGATTACGAGAAAATCCATCTTTATTATCACTTTCAAAAAAAGTTGATCAGATAATTCCAATTTATATTTTAGATTTAAATCAAAGAATTGGGTCCACATCCAAATGGTGGTTAGAAAAATCCTTAATTAGTTTATATGACTCAATACAAAAACATAATGGCAAACTAAATATATTTGCTGGTGATCCAGAGAAAATTATATCTTCAATACTAAAGAATTCAAATGTTAAATATGTATCCTGGAATAGACTATATGATCCATATTCAATTAAAAGAGATACCAAAATTAAATCTATAGTTACTTCATCTAAAATAGAATGCGACTCGCACAATGGATATCTTTTAAATGAACCTTGGAATATTAAAAATAAAAGTGGAACCTTTTTTAAAGTATTTACTCCTTACTGGCGATATTGCGATGAACTACTAAAACTAAAAGATATTAAATTTAAAAATACAAAAATAAACTACGCCAATTCAAAATTTAAAAATGAAATAACTATACAAGATTTAAATCTAACCAACAAAAAAGAGCAATGGATCAAGAAAATTGAAAAATTTTGGATACCTGGTGAAAGTAATGCAAAATTACAATTAAAAAAATATATCTCGCAAAAAGCAAATAACTATTCAGTTGGAAGAGATAGACCTGATAAAGATTTAACTTCAAAATTATCACCTTATCTTCATTTTGGAGAAATATCTGCTTTAGAAGTTTATAATACCGTAAATATTGAAAAAAAAATTGATCCAGAAAATAAAAAAAAATTTCTTGCTGAGCTTGGCTGGAGAGATTTTTCTTATAATCTTTTATTTCACTATCCAGATATGACTCATAAACCTATACAAAGTAAATTTAATAAATTTCCATGGATTAAAAATGCTAAAAATTTATCATTATGGCATAATGGTAAAACTGGTATTCCAATTGTTGATGCTGGAATGAGACAACTATATAAAACAGGCTGGATGCATAATAGAGTAAGAATGATTGTAGGCTCATTTCTAACAAAAAATTTATTGTTACACTGGAAAAATGGAGAAGAGTGGTTTTTTGATACTTTAGTTGATGCTGACGTTGGGTCTAATTCTGCAGGTTGGCAATGGATCTCTGGTTGTGGTGCTGATGCAAGTCCATATTTTAGAATTTTTAATCCAATATTGCAGGGTCAAAAATTTGATCCAGATGGTGATTATGTAAAAGAATTTGTTCCTGAGTTGAATAATATTCCAAAAAAATATATTCATAATCCTTGGGATATGTCTATGGAGGATCAAAAGAAATATAATTTTAAGATTGGTACTTCATATCCAGCACCAATTGTAGATTTAAAAGAAACAAGAAATAGAGCACTATCAGCGTTTAAAACTATCAGTTGATGTGAGAGAAAAAATAGCAATTATTGGTTCTGGTATTTCAGGAATAAGTGCAGCTTATCTTTTGTCATCTAAATATGATGTTTATTTATTTGAAAAAAATAATAGATTGGGCGGACATACAAGAACTATCTATGTTGAAGAATCAACAAAGACAATCCCAGTCGATACAGGGTTTATTGTATTCAATGAAAATAATTATCCAGATTTAACAAATTTTTTTAAATTACTTGATGTGAAATGCAAAAATTCAGATATGTCTTTTGCTGTCTCAAATCAAGATCCTCAAATTGAATATAGTGGCAAAAATATCTTTTCTCTTTTTGCGAATTTTAGAAATGTGTTTTCTTTTAATTTTTTTAAAATGTTATTTGAAATAAGAAAACTTTATTTATTATGTAATAGCTTGAATGTTAGTGATTTAGAGCAAACTAAAACCTTAAATGACTTTTTAAAAACTAATAATTTTTCAACATACCTAATAAATTATCATATTTTACCTATGATATCATCTATATGGTCAAGCAATATAAGTGATGTAAAAAATTTTCCTCTCATAACATTCATTAATTTTTTTAAAAATCATGCTTTATTTAATTTCAAAAAAAGACCTCAATGGAAATATGTAGAAGGGGGTAGTAACGAATATATAAAAAAAGTTATTAATAAAAATGTTTTTGAGTATGAAACAAATTTCAAAATTAAAAAAATTATTAGAGAAAATAATAAAATTAAAATAGAAGATGAGAAAAACAATATATTAGAATTTCATAAGGTAATATTCGCAACCCATGCAAATCAAGTATTGGATATTTTGGAAAAACCAACAGAAGAAGAAGTAAAAATATTTTCACAATTTAAATATTCAACTAACTCAGCAATACTTCACTCCGATCACTCTTTAATGCCTAAATCAAAAATTGCTTGGTCAAGTTGGAATTTTCTAAATACGCCATCATCTTCTAAATTTACTTTAACTTATTGGATGAATTTCTTGCAAAAATTACCAACTAAACAAAATTATTTTGTAACTGTTAATCCATATAAAAAGCCTAAAAATATAATTAACCAAACAACATTTAATCATCCAATATATACTACTGATACTATTTTAGCTCAAAAAAATGTTATGGAAATTCAAGGAAAGAATAATACATTTTTCTGTGGAGCTTACCTTGGATATGGTTTTCATGAAGACGGCATTCAATCATCTTCTTATATTTGTAAATTATTACATTGTGATTTACCTTGGAAGAGAGAGAAAAATTTTTATAATAGATTGCAAATTAATTTTAAATGATTTCTCAAATACTATTATCTAGCATTATACATAAAAGATTTATTCCATTTAAACACACATTGAAATATGAGGTGCCAAGTCTTTTTATTAATTTGGATAATCTGGATCAATTAAGTAATAACTATAAACTTTTTTCATTAAACTCTTTTAATCTTTTTTCTATTTATGAAAATGATCATGGATATAGAGACAAAAGGTCAATAAAGACATTCGTTAAAGACTCCCTCTCTAAATTTAATATTAAATATAAACATCTTAATATAATGATATTATGTTTTCCAAGAATTTTGGGATATGTATTTGATCCTTTATCAATTATATATTGTTATGATGATAAAAAATTAATATCTATTTTCTATGAAGTCAAAAATACGACTAATGAACAACATACCTATATTTTTAAAGGAAATGTAAATTTTGAAGATTTTAAATTATCTCATGAATGTGCAAAACAGTTTTATGTATCTCCATTCATAGAAATGGAGGCAAATTATAAATTTTTTAATCGAATGCAAAAAGATAAAATAAATATTAATATTGATCTTTATGATAAAAATAATAAAAAAGTTCTAACAGCTACCCAGCATGGTAAATTTATAGATTTTAACTCAAAAAATATGTTTAAATTTTTATATTATAATCCACTTTTTGGTTTTAAGGTAATGGTTGGAATTCTTTATGAGGCTTTAAAAATAATTTACAAAGGTGGTAAATATTATGCACGAAAAAAGAAGCCAAATGATACAGTGAGTTTTGAAGGTAATTTTTAAATGAATTTTTTTAAAACAAATTTTGATAAAACTGTCGAAAAATTATTAGTAAACTTTTTATCTAAAATTCGATATGGAAAATTAACAGTTCAATTTCCTACTGGCGATGAGAGAGTTTTTGTCGGAAAAGAAGAGGATATATCTGCAAGTATTAAAATTCATAATTATAATTTTCTAAATTTAATTTTTAAAAAAGGTTCTGTAGGTTTTGCAGAAGCCTATATGAATGGTTACTTTTCAAGCACCGATTTAACTAATTTATTACTACTTTCTCACAAAAATGAGAGTTATTTTTTACAAAGTATAAATACTAATATTTTTTTTGCTACTTTTGCGAAATTAAAACATTTTTTAAATAACAATTCAAAATCACAAAGTAAAAAAAACATTAAATATCATTATGATTTAGGAAATAATTTTTACGAAAAGTGGTTAGATAAAACCATGACCTATTCTTCTGCTCTTTTTGATAATAAGAATACCAATTTATCGGATGCACAATTTAACAAATATAGAAAGATTGCTGAAACTTTATCATTAGACTCAAATTCTAAAACTTTAGAAATTGGATGTGGATGGGGTGGGTTTTCATCATTTGTAGCGAAAAATTACAATTGTTCAGTTGATGCTATAACTATTTCTAAGGAACAATACGAATATGCTTCAGAAAAAATTCAAAATGAAGGTTTGTCTGAAAAAGTATCAGTTATATTCAGAGATTATAGGGATATCAAAAAAAAATATTCAAATATTGTTTCAATTGAAATGTTTGAAGCAGTTGGCAAGAAATACTGGTATAATTACTTTGATACAATTCGTAATTCTCTCAACGATGGCGGTATGGCTGCACTACAAGTCATAACAATTGATGAACAAAAGGCTAAAGATTATCAAAACAGACCAGATTTTATTCAACAATATATTTTTCCTGGGGGCATGCTTCCAACCAAAAAACAATTTGAATATTCAGCAAGACACGTTGGGTTAAAATGTATTGAAAAATTAAGTTTTGGTGGTTCTTACGCAAAAACACTAAAAATGTGGAACAAACAATTTCAAAAATCTTGGACTGATTTATCAAGGTTTGGCTTCGATATTAAATTTAAAAGAATGTGGGAATTTTATTTTTCATATTGTGAAACAGGTTTTTCAAATAACTCTACTGATGTTTCTCATTTTTTAATTCAAAAATAGAAATGCAAAAACTAAAAGCATTTTTAGTCTTAACTGGCTATCAACTAACTTGGTTAGCTTGTGTATTTGGTGAAACTAAATTTTCTAATCCTATGTTGGGCATATGGGTTGGAATTATTTTCTTACTAACTTATTTTTATTTTAATCATAATAAAAAAAAATTTATTAAGATTTCACTTTTGATTTCAGTTCCAGGATATTTTTTTGATACTTTATTAGTTTATTTCCAAATTTACGATTTTGAAACTATTGCTAAACTTGGCACTCTGCCATTATGGATGATTGTTTTATGGTTTAGTTTTAGTACTCTTTTTGATGAAATTCTTACTTTTTTTAAAAGTTATAAAATTTTAGGAATTATTTTAAGTGGAGTTTTAGGACCTTTAACCTATTATCTTGGCGAGCCTATCGGAGTTATAAAAATATATAACTTTCAGATTTTTATTACTTCAATGGTATTATTTTGGATGATCTTGATGTTCTATTATCTAAATTACGTTATAAAAAATAATTAATTTTCTTGATCTACTTTTTTTGTTCTAGTTCTATTTAAAGTTCTTTCGAGATCCTTATAAGTACATAAACCAACATCCATTGGACTCTTTGCTTCAAGAACTGCTTCTCTGTATGTACCATTTCTTATAGCCTCTACTGTATTTTTTGTTGAGCCAGTAAGTTTTGCAATTTGAGAGCTACTTAATTCAGTCGGATATCTTTTTATAAGCCACAAAATAGCGTATGGCTTTTCTTGTCTTAAAGAAAGAGGTGTATATTTAGAGTCTTTTTTTCTTGGTGGTAAATCTTCAATTACACCAGACTTGATAAGATTCAAACGAGCTGCATTATCTTTTTCACATCTTTCAATTTCTTCTTTTGTCAATTGATTATTATCAATCGGATCATAACCTCTCATACCGACAGCAACTTCTCCATCAGCTATTCCTTGAACCTCTAATTCATGTAATCCACAGAATTCAGCTATTTGATCAAACGTTAAAGCTGTATTTTCAACTAACCATATCGCTGTTGCTTTAGGCATTAAAGGATATTTCATAATTGGCTCATATAATATAATCAAAAAATAATATATAACAAAATATGACTATGACAGATTTTTTTGAAGTTGATGAAAAACAAAAGACGGTTAAAATATTAAATTTGGATGATTTCAGTGTTGAGGATTTGCAAAATTATATTTCTGAACTTCAAACTGAAATACTAAGAGTTCAAGATGAGATAAAAAAGAAGGAAAATTTAAAACTTAATGCTGAAAAGTTTTTTAAATAATTATTTATTAATTTTAAGACCTTTAAATCTTTTTTGGAATCTAGCTACCTGTCCTTCAGATTCATTAAGACCAGCCTTACCACCGGTCCATGCTGGGTGAGATTTAGAATCAATTTCTAATTTAAGAGTATCACCTTCTTTACCCCAGGTAGATCTAGTTTTAAAAGTAGATCCATCAGTCATAACAACGTTTATTTCATGATATTTAGGATGAATATCTTTTTTCATGCCTGTCTTATATTTATAAAGATTTCAAAGTAAAGTAAGTTTTTTAACTAATTCATTATGAATTTTATTATTTGAAGCAACTAAATCACGAGAATTTATTTCCCATGCATTTCCATCTATTTTAGAAATTTTCCCCCCAGCTTCTTTAACTAAAAGAATGCCCGTTGAAACATCCCATAAATTTAGATCTTTTTCCCAAAAACCATCTAATTTACCAGAGGCAACATAAGCAAGATCAAGGCCTGCAGAACCGAGTCTTCTTATTCCTGCAGATGATTTTAAGATTTCATCAATCTCACTTAAATAGTTTTTATAAATTCTTTTTCCAAACGGAAGCCCAGTGCCGATCAAGCAATCTGAAAAAATTTGCCTGTTTGACACTCTAAGTCTACTATTATTACACCATGAACCTTTACCTTTAGAACTCCAAAAAAATTCGTTTAAAATTGGATTATAAATCACACCGTCTGTGATTTCATCATTTGTCATTTTGGCAACGATTATTCCAACATGAGGTATTCCATGAATAAAATTAGATGTTCCATCAATGGGATCAATAATAATGGTGTTTTCATCACCCTTTATTTCACCAGTTTCTTCAGTTATGTAAGTATAATCTGGATAATAATATTTTAGACTTTCTAAAAGTGTTTTTTCTACTTTAATATCTGCATTTGTTACAAAATCTCCAACTGATTTAGATTGTATTTGTAAATTTTCTAATTCTCCAAAATCTCTTAATAAAATTTTACCAGCTTTTTTTACTGCCTTTTCAAAAATATTAATTACAGCTGGCTGCATTAATTTTTTGATTTTTCGATATAACTACCATCAATTGTACTTATTACTATTTTATCATTAACTGCAATAAATTGCGGTACAGATGTTTTAATATTTTTTTCTAAAGTAGCTGGTTTATATGATGAAGCAGCTGTTTGACCTTTTACAACACCTTCAGTTTCTATAACAGTTAATTCTACAGTATCAGGCAAGTCAATGCCTACCGGTTTTTCATTATAGAAATTAATAATAACATTACTATTCTCAACTAAAAATTTTGATTGATCCTCAGTTAATATGTCTGAGCCAAGTTCTATTTGTTCATAAGTTTGTTTATCCATGAATATAAAATTATTATTATCATCATAAAGATATTGAAATTCTTTTTCATCAAGGATAGCTCTTTCCACTGTTTCTGATGATCTAAACCTACTATTCATTTTAGTACCTTCCCTTATTTCTTTAAGTTCAGCTTGCAAGTAGGCACCACCCTTTCCTGGTTGAGTATGCTGGGTTTTCAAAACTTTCCAAAGTTTGTTATTAATTTCTAAAATATTTCCGACTTTAATTTCATTTCCATCTATTTTCATAGTTTTATCTTAAGTTTTTTTTGTATATTTTTAATTTTCGTAAGATCTACTACATCAAAAGTTGGATTTAATAAAACCTTATTTTTTTTAGCAATTTGATTAATTTTATTTAAGATGATTTTATTATTTTTTAATTTTAAATAATCAATATTTTCATGAGTTAATAATATACTAAGACCTTGATCATAGCCTGAGTCGATAAAAAACTTAATATTGTGTGTCTTATATTTATTTTTAATATAGTTTATTAACGTTCTAAGCCACTCTATCCCAAAACCTTTAATTAAAAAATATTTTATAAATATGATCGAAGTTTTGCACTTTGATTTTCGAAATTCTATTAAATTTTCAATTTGTATTAGTGTCGATACTGCAAAACAGATTTTTTTAGGCACTAAATAAATTTTTTAAGATCAACCATAGTGTCTACCATTCTATTTGAGAATCCCCATTCATTATCATACCAAGATAAAACTCTGCAGAATTTATCTTTGACAACTTGTGTTTGACTCATATCAAATACAGAACTGCTTGAATTATGATTAAAATCAATTGAAACCAGAGGTAATGAGTTTGTTGTTAGTATTCCATTTAATTTTTTAGTTTTTGAAGCTTGAAGAACTATAGAATTAATTTTTTCTGGGCTAGTTTTTTTCTTACTTACAAATGTAAGATCTATAAGTGAGACATTAGGAGTAGGTACTCGAATAGCTGTTCCATCTAGTTTACCTTTTAATTTTGGTAAGACTAGACTCAAAGCCTTTGCTGCTCCTGTAGAAGTTGGAATCATTGACTCAGCTGCAGCCCTTGCTCTTCTAAAGTCAGAATGGGTTTGATCAACAGTTCTTTGATCACCCGTGTAACTATGAATTGTTGTCATGAAACCACTTTCAATTCCTAATTTTTCGTCAAGAACCATAGCTAAAGGAGCAAGACAGTTAGTAGTACAAGATCCGTTTGAAATTACATTATGATTTTTTTTAATGGTATCGTTATTTACACCTTGAACAATTGTGGCATCTACATTTGAAGCTGGTGCTGAAATAATAACTTTTTTTGCTCCTGCATTTAAATGAGAAATCGCCTTTTCTTTTGAAGTAAAAACACCACTACATTCAAGAACAACATCTACCTTGAGTGATTTCCAAGGAAGGTTATTTGGATCTCTTTCGGAATAAAAATTAATTTTATGTTTACCAATTTTTAATCCATTTTTGATTGAGCTAATCTCATCTTTAAGAATACCGTGAACACTGTCATATTTAAGTAAGTGCGCACTGCTCTCAACACTTCCTAGTTCATTAATAGCTACAATATTAATATCTTTAGGATTTTTTTCTAATAAAGCTCTAAAAACAAGTTTTCCAATTCTTCCAAATCCATTTATTGCAACTTTCATATTTCTCCTTTTTATAAACTTTTAATTATTTTTTCAATTAAGTAATCATCTGTTATCTTAAAGTGCTTATATAAATCTTTGTATGGGCCACTTTCACCAAAAGTTGACATGCCAACAAAATTTTCATTTTTAATATATTTTTCCCAACCATTTATTACTCCAGCCTCAATAGCAAAAATTGGTTTATTTCCTAAAATTTCATTTTTATAACCATCATCATTTTTCTCAAACAATTCAAATGAAGACATGCTTACAACTCTTATCTTTAAATTATTGTTTTCAAAAAGTTTATTTGATGCAGAGCAAGCAATCTCAACTTCAGAACCAGAAGATAAAATTGTTGCATCATACTCTTTAAAATCTCTTATTTTATAAGCACCTTTATTTACAAGATTTTCTTTTCGATTATCTTTTTGTAACATTGGTAGATTTTGCCTTGTTAAAACTAAGATTGTTGGTCCAGTATTGTTGATTGCACATTCCCATGCTTCTATAGTTTCAATAATATCACAAGGCCTAATGACTGTTAAATTTGGTATAGATCTTAAAGATGCAAGATGTTCAACAGGTTGATGGGTTGGCCCATCTTCTCCTAATCCTATTGAGTCATGTGTCATTACATAAATAACTGGTATATTCATAATAGCTGATAACCTAATTGAGGGTCTGCAATAATCGGTAAATACCAAAAACGTTCCTCCGTATGGAATTAAACCTTTATGCAAAGCAATGCCATTCATTACTCCAGCCATTCCATGTTCTCTGATGCCGTAATGAATATAATTTCCATTAAAATTATTAGATGTAATTACATTCATATCTTTTGCCTTAGTGTTATTTGATCCAGTAAGGTCAGCAGATCCACCAATAAGATTTTTTTGATAGTTTGAAATTAAATTTAGCGTTAGCTCACTCGATTTTCTTGAAGCACAATTTGTTTTATCATTAAAATGCTTAGATTTTAATTCACTAAGTTTTTCTGGAATTTGATGATCAATTTTTTGATAAAAACTATCTTTAAAATTTTTACTTTCAATTAATTCTTTGTTTTTTGATAACCATGATTTTCTTGATTCTTCATTTCTTTTGTAGAAACTTCTCCACTCACCTAATAAATCATCTGGAATTTCAAACGGCGAATAATTCCATTCTAATTTTTTTCTTGTTAAACTAATTTCATCTTCACCAAGAGGTGAACCATGTGATGAAGCTGAACCCTCTTTGTTTGGAGAGCCAAAACCAATTTTAGTTTTACAAGATATAATTGTTGGAGCATCATTTTTTTTTGCTTGAATTATAGCTTGATCAATTTCCTCATATTTATGACCATCTATTTCAATTATATACCAATTATAAGCTTCAAATCTTTTTTTCACATTGTCTGAAACTGAAAGATCTGTTGATCCATCTATGGAAATAGAATTATTATCAAAAAACATAATAAGCTTATTTAATTTTAAATGTCCTGCGAGACTACACGCTTCATGACTTAAACCTTCCATTAAGCATCCATCTCCAGCAAAAACATAAGTGTAATGATCGAATAATTCTTTCCCATAACTATTTGATAATTTTTTTTCCGCTAGCGCCATTCCAACTGCATTTGCTAAACCTTGAGACAAAGGCCCAGTAGTTGTTTCTATCCCTTCTGCACTTCCGTATTCTGGGTGACCTGCAGTTTTATTATGTAATTGTCTAAAATTTTTAATTTGATTTATGTCAATGTCTTTATATCCTGTTAGATACAAACAAGAGTATAAAAGCATTGAGCCATGCCCATTTGAAATAATTAATCTATCTCTATCAATCCACTCCGGATCATTCGGATCAAACTTTAAATGATATTTATAAAGAATTGTTGCGATGTCTGCCATACCCATAGGCATACCAGGATGACCAGATTTTGCTTTTTCCACTGCATCCATTGATAAAAATCTAATACAATTTGATAATTGTCTAAGATTGTTGATATTATTTAAATTATTCAAATACTTACCTTTATGGTTGATATAAAATTATT
>CACHSZ010000016.1 GCA_902582755.1 uncultured Alphaproteobacteria bacterium
AAATCTACGATTGAAAGTGGATTTTTTAAATATTTTGCAAAATTGTTTAAAGAATATTCATTTATGTAGGTATCCGGGTCATATTCATTTGGCAAAATAATAAATTGTAATAATTTTGAAGGAGTTAAATATGGTAATGACAGTATAGCACTTTTAAAAGAAGCTTTTAAACCTGATGTATCTCCATCAAACATCAATGTTGGTTTGTTTACATATTTCCATGATAATAAAAGATGGCTTTCAGTAAAAGAGGTTCCAAGTGGTGCTACAGCTGTTTTAATATTTTTATCATACAAACTTATTACATCCATATAACCCTCACAAATTAACATATTTTTTTTTGATCTTATTGTTTGTTTAGCGTTAAAAAGATTATACAAAATATTTCTTTTTTTAAAAAAATCACTCTCTGGTGAATTGATGTATTTAGGATTTGAATTATCTAATACTCTCCCTCCAAATCCTACAATTTTTCCATATTCATTAGTAATTGGAAACATAAGTCTATTGTAAAAAAAATCTCGTATCTTGTTATTTTTATCTAGTTTTACTACATTGCTCTCAAGTAGTTCTTTGTCTTCAAAATTTTGTTCCTTTAGAAATTGATATAGAGTTTGCTTTGGACTAGAAGAAAATCCTAACTTAAAATACTTAATAGTCTCGTCTGATAAATTTCTTTTGTTTAAATATCTTTGGCAATCTTTATTTGTCTGCAGATTATCTTGAAACCATTTAGTCGAAATTTCTAAAATTTTATAAATTTTATCATTTTTTTTATTTATATTTGCATCAAAGTTGTCAGTTATTCTAATACCAACTCTTTGAGCTAACTCATTTACAGCTTCTGGGAATGAAAAATTATAAAGTTCTGTATATATGGTAAATATATCACCCTTAGCACCACATCCAAAACAATAATAGGAACCTAAATCATCATTTATTTTACAAGATGGAGTTTTTTCATCATGAAAAGGACAACAGCACCAACTATCTTTTCCTTTTTTTATGACTTTTGTTTTTTTTTCAATTTCTTGTGAAAGAATAATTTTTGATTTTATTAATTCAAGATCATTTTTTGAAAATGACATTAATTACCTAGCGAAGATTTAGCTATTTTTCCAACTAATCCCATATCCATTTTTCCAGTATATTTTTCTTTAATTATTTTCATAAGTGCGCCCATGTCCTTAAGTGATGTAAAATTATTCTCAGAAATTATACTCCTGATAATCAAATTTGTTTCATCTTCATCCATTTGTTTAGGTAAAAATTTTTCTATTACTTTGATTTCATTTAGTTCTTTTTCAATAAGATCATTGCGATTCGCTTTTTCAAAAGCTACTATTGAGTCTTTTCTTTGTTTTACTAAACTTTGAAGTAAACTTAAAACATCAGAATCGGTTAATGCATCTTGTTTACCTCTAATAGAAATTTCCTTATCTTTAATCGCGCTCTTTATTAATCGCAAAGTATTTATTGAATTACTGTCTTTTTCTTTGATAGAATTGTTATAGTTACTTTCAATTTTATCCTTTAAGCTCATATTTTTTTCTCTTTCTAATAAATTTAATTTGATAATATAATTGTTCTTTTTAATTTCAACTAATCCTTGACTACGTTGTTATAAATGCCTACTAACTATCATTTTGCTTCATCAAAATATAATGGAAGTTACAAAAAAAGAACCACATATACACAATAAAACCGCTGCTCTTATATTAGAAAATGGTGAAGTATTATGGGGTTATGGGTTAGGAGAGAAAAAAACTGCAGTAGGTGAGCTTTGTTTTAATACCTCTCAAACAGGCTATCAAGAGGCTTTATCTGATCCTTCATATACAAAACAAATCATTACGTTTACATTTCCACATGTTGGAATTGTAGGGACAAATCAAGAAGATCAAGAATCAAAAAAAATCTACGCTGATGGTTGTGTAATAAATCAGCCATTATCAGAATATTCAAATTGGAGAGCAGAAAATGACTTAAATTCATATTTCATAAAAAACAAAATTCCATGTATTTTTGGAATTGATACTAGATACCTAACTAAGAAATTGTCTATAGAAGGAGCTAAGAAAGCTGCAATTATTCACTTTGGAGAAGGTGAAAATAAAATTGAAAAACTTAAAACTCAAATAAATGAGTGGAAAGGTCTTGAAAATTTAGATCTAGCTGAGATAGTATCGACAGAGCAGAACTATAACTGGAAAAAAGGATTATGGAAAAGTGATAAATCAATTAAAAACCAATATAAATATAATGTTACATGTTTAGACTTTGGAATCAAAAATAATATTTTAAGAAATCTAAATGAATTTAATCTTAAGCCAACTGTATTAAACTTATTTTCTAGTTATGAAGAAATAATAAAAACTAACCCCTCAGGAATTTTTTTATCAAACGGTCCCGGTGATCCTTATGCGACAGGTAGTAAAATAGTTGATGTGATTAAAAAATTAATTGACGATAATATTCCAATATTTGGCATATGTTTAGGACATCAAATTTTAGGATTGGCATTAAATGCAAAGACTAAAAAAATGTTTCAGGGTCACAGAGGTTCAAACCATCCCGTCAAAAATCTTACTACAGGCATTGTTGAAATAACTTCACAAAATCATGGTTTTGAAGTTGATAGAGATAGTTTTAGTAAAGATATAATTGAAACTCATGTTTCGCTATTTGATGGGACTAATGAAGGCTTAAGACATAAGCATTTGCCAGTATTTAGTGTTCAGTATCATCCAGAGGCATCCCCTGGCCCACACGACAGTCATTATTTGTTTGAAGAATTTTATAAACTTATTGAGAAAAATGCCAAAAAGAAATGATATAAATAAAATATTAATAGTAGGTGCAGGTCCTATAGTTATTGGTCAAGCTTGTGAATTTGATTACTCAGGTGCTCAGGCATGTAAGTCTCTAAAAGATGAAGGTTACAAGGTTGTATTAATTAATTCAAATCCAGCAACAATAATGACTGACCCGGAATTAGCTGATCAAACTTATATTGAACCAATAACTAAAGAATTTGTAGAAAAAATAATTGAAATAGAAAAACCAGATGCTCTTCTCCCAACTATGGGAGGACAAACTGCATTAAACGTTTCAATGGAACTTTTTAATAATCGTATACTTGAAAAACACGGAGTAAAAATGATTGGAGCAAATCCAACAGCTATAGAATTGGCTGAGGATAGGCAGAAATTTAAAGATGCTATGAAAGAAATTGGTTTAAGTTGCCCAAAAAGTTACGTAGTTAACACTATAGAAGAATCAAAAAATGTAAAAGATGAATTAAATTTACCTCTTGTTATTAGGCCAAGTTTTACGCTTGGTGGAACGGGTGGTGGTGTTGCCTATGATGATGAGGGATTTATTGATCTATGTAATAGAGGTTTAAATGCTAGCCCAACAAATCAGATACTTATTGAAAAATCTGTTTCAGGTTGGAAAGAGTTTGAGATGGAAGTTGTTAGAGATAATAAAGATAATTGTATCATTGTTTGTTCAATTGAGAATGTTGATCCAATGGGTGTTCATACTGGAGATAGTATTACTGTAGCACCATCCTTAACATTAACTGATAAAGAATATCAAATTTTAAGGAATGCTAGTATTAAAGTTCTTAGAAAAATAGGTGTCGATACTGGTGGCTCAAATGTTCAATTTGCAATAAATCCTGAAGATGGAGAGATTAATGTCATTGAAATGAATCCAAGAGTTAGTAGATCTTCTGCATTGGCATCAAAAGCAACGGGTTTTCCAATAGCAAAAATTGCCGCAAAATTAGCTGTAGGTTACACTTTAGATGAACTTGAAAATGATATTACCACAACAACACCTGCAAGTTTTGAACCGACTATTGATTATGTTGTAACAAAAATACCAAGATTTACTTTTGAAAAATTTGTGGGCGCTAATTCTGACTTAACGACATCCATGAAATCAGTTGGGGAAGCAATGAGTATAGGCAGATCTTTTAATGAATCAATCCAAAAAGGGTTTAACTCCCTTGAGTATGGTCTAACTGGTTTTGATAGACCAAAACTTAGCTCTAATGATAAAAATACAATTTTGACTGAACTTAAAATACAATCTTCTCAACGTTTGTTAGTTGTAGGAGAAGCACTTAGAATTGGACTAACGGTTGATGAAATAAATAAAATTACAAAATATGACAAATGGTTTTTATATCAAATTAAAAGAATAATTGATTTTGAAAAAATCTTAAAAGAAAAAAACCTCAACAAAGATATAATATTGTATGCAAAGAAAATAGGCTATTCAGATAGTAAAATTTCATCAATATTAAATATTAAAGAAAGTGAATTAAGAGAATTTAGAAATAATAACGATATTAATCCCGTCTTCAGACTTGTGGATACTTGTGCAGGTGAATTTAGCTCAAAAACTCCCTATCTTTATTCTACTTATGACTGGGATTTTGAAAATACTAAATTCTGCGAAGCTAATCCTACATCAAAAGATAAAGTAATAATTCTTGGAGGCGGTCCTAATAGGATTGGTCAAGGAATTGAATTTGATTATTGCTGTGTACATGCTGTCTATGCATTAAAAGAAAAAGGTATTGAAACAATAATGATAAATTGTAATCCAGAAACTGTTTCAACTGACTACGATACTGCTGATAGATTATATTTTGAACCACTTTCAGCAGAAAGTGTTATTGAAATTTATAATAAAGAAGAAAGTAATGGAAATGTTCTTGGTGTATTAGTTCAATTTGGAGGGCAGACTCCTTTGAAAATTGCAAAAGAAATTGAAGAGGCTGGAATAAAAGTTATAGGTACTTCAACTGAAGCAATAGATTTAGCTGAAGATAGAGATAGATTCAGTGAAATATTAATGAAACTAAAAATTGCGCAACCAAAAAATGCTTTTGCAAATACCGTAACTCAAACTTTAGAAAAAGCTGAAGAAATTGGATATCCTGTTTTGGTTAGGCCGTCATATGTACTTGGAGGAAGAGCTATGCAAATAGCTTATGATAAAGATAATTTAGAATCATTTTCAAATGAAGCTCTTGAAGTTTCTTCAAATAATGTAATTTTAATTGATGAATATCTTGAGAACGCAAAAGAAATAGATGTAGATTTAATTAGGGATAAAAATGGAGAAATATATGTAGCTGGAATTATGGAACACATCGAAGAAGCAGGAATTCATTCTGGAGATAGTGCCTGTTCCTTACCTCCGTATTCAATTAGTAAAGAAACTCAAAATAAAATTATTGAATGGGTATCTAAAATTGCAAATGAAATTAACGTTATTGGATTAATGAATACTCAATTAGCAATTAAAGATAAAAAAATATATGTTTTAGAAGTAAATCCAAGAGCAAGTAGGACTGTTCCATTTGTAGCAAAATCAAAAGGTATTCCAATCGCAAAAATTGCAGCAAAAGTAATGGTTGGTGAAAATCTTAGATCAATTATGAATGATTATAAAATTAATGAATTGAAAAACTTTAATGTTAAAGAATCAGTTTTTCCTTTCAATAAATTTGATGGTGTTGATCTAATTTTGGGTCCAGAAATGAAATCAACTGGAGAAGTTATGGGGATTGATGAGACATTTTTATCTTCTTATATTAAAAGTCAGATAGCTTGTGGGAATATTCTTCCATCTGAAGGAACAGTATTTATTTCAATAGATAATGATAATAAAAAATTCATTATTGAGATAGCTCAGAAGTTAAAAGAATTAGATTTTAATCTAATTGCAACTAAAGGAACTGCTGAATTTTTAAATTCTAATAACATTAAGACAAAAATAGTAAATAAAGTTAAAGAGGGTAATCCTCATGTAGTTGACTCATTAGTTAATAATGAAATCCAACTTGTAATTAATACAACAAAAACTCAATCATCTATAAGAGATAGTTATAGTATTAGAAGGACTTCTTTAATGTATAATATTCCATATTATACAACAATAGCTGGAGCAAAAGTAGCGGTAGATGCTATTGAACATATGAATAATCAGGAATTCACGATCAAAAGTCTTCAAACTATAAATTAATTTTATTGACTATAAAAAATAAATAAATCATCATGATCTTATGAATAAAATTCCTATGACTTTAGATGGGTATACGAAATTACAAGATGAATTAAAAAAACTAACTTCAGAGGATAGACCAAAAATAATTGAAGCTATAGCAGAAGCTAGAAGTCATGGAGATTTATCTGAAAATGCAGAATATCAATATGCCAAAGAACAACAAAGTTTAATTGAAGGAAGAATTATAGATTTGGAAAGTGCCATTAGCAAAGCTGAGGTAATAGATATTAAATCTGTTGAGGGTGACGATATTAAATTTGGTGCAACAGTTGAAATTGAAGATGATGAAAGTGGAGAAAAACAAAAATATCAAATTGTTGGTGAATATGAATCAGATATTGAAAATAAAAAACTTTCAATTACTAGTCCTTTAGCAAGAGGCTTGATTGGTAAAACAGAAGAAGACAATGTTGAAATCAACAGTCCAAAAGGTTTAAAAAGTTATACAATATTATCAGTAAAATACATTTGAATATAGACAATCCTAAAATTTGGTCGTTAACTGATGGTTCACAAGGAATGATAAGTCAGACTAAAGGTCTGGCAAATGAATTAAGTATAAATATAAAAGAAGTTAAAACAGAAATAATTTTTCCTTGGAATAGATTACAACCTGGGATACTTCCTATTTTTAGTTGGATATTTAAAAATAAGTTACCTACAAACGAAATACCGGATGTGGTTATTAGTTGTGGAAGAAAAAGTGTTTACTTATCAGTCTATCTCAAAAAAAAATATCCTAATATAATTAATATTCATATTCAAAACCCAAAAATTTCTTCAAAATACTTTTCATTTGTTATTGCTCCAAATCATGATGCTTTGTTGGGTGAAAATATAATTAACTCAACAGGTGCAATACATCATTTTAAAAAAACTAATAATTTAAAAAATCATTATGAAATTAATACAAAAAATTTGATTACATGTATTATTGGAGGTGAAAATAATCACTATAATTTCTCTAAAGAAAATACTTTGGATCTTTGCGACAGAATAAAAAAAATAAAGAACTATAATAATAATAAAGAAATTTTAGTTATTACCTCAAGAAGAACAAATCAAGAAATTAAACATATTTTAAAAAAAGAATTGGACTCGATATCTACCTTATGGTTAGGAGAAGAAAAAAATCCATACGAATTTGCTCTTTATAATTCTAGTTATTTTATTATTACTTCTGACTCAACCTCTATGATTTCTGAAGCAAGTATTTCTGGTAAACCAATTTATGTTTATCAATTACCAATGAAGAGAAAAAGTAAAAGATTTATTAGATTTCATGAAGAATTTAAAAAAATGAATATAACAAAAGATTTTAATACTTTAGACAAATTAGAAAATTGGACATATACGAAACTAGAAGAAAGCAAAAGAATCGCTGGAATTATAAAAAAAAGAATTATAGAAAGGAAAAATGAAACTTGAGAATTTAACTCATACAGATTTTCCCTTTAATCACTGGGTATTTAGTAATTGCTTAGAAGAAGGTGCATTAGATGAAATTTCCTTTAGTGATATTCCATCAGGAGATAGAATGTACGATGGGACAAGAGCTGCAGACCATACAGGACAGGGGGTTGACGGTAAATTAAGACTTTTTATAACAAAAAATAACTGTCAAAGTTTTCCATATCTAACAAAATTAATTCAGTCTTTACAAAGCATAGAAATGGTAAATAAAATATCAAAAATAATTGATAAAGATTTATCAAACTCATATGTCAGATTAGAAGTAATTGGAGATAAAAAAGGATTTTGGTTAAAACCACACAAAGATATCTCAGAAAAATTAATGACTATGATGGTTTGGGCGAATCCATATAATGAAGCATCAAATTTGGGTACTGACCTATATGATAAAAATTTTAAATTAGTTAAAACAATTGAATATGTTCATAATAGTGGTTATTTTTTTTCTTCAGGTGATGATACTTGGCATGGACTTGAATTAAAGGAAATTCAAAAAGAGAGAAGATGTATTCAAATAAATTATGTTACTTTTAATACAGATTGGCCAGTTGAAAAAAGTGACTAAATTATTAATTTAATCATATGACTGAAAAAATAGAAAATGATGTCTTAATTATTGGATCTGGACCAGCAGGCTATACTGCTGCAATCTATGCTGCAAGAGCAAATTTAAAACCTCATTTAGTTTCAGGTTTAGAACCAGGAGGTCAGCTGACAATCACTACGGATGTAGAAAACTATCCAGGATTTGAAAATGTAATTCAGGGTCCCTGGCTTATGGAACAAATGAAAGAACAAGCTGTAAAAGTGGGAACTATTTTTCACAACGATATTGTAACTTCAGTAGATTTTGAAAAAAATCCATTTACTTCCAAAACTGAGTCAGGCAAAGAATTTGTGTCCAAATCGATAATTATTGCAACAGGCGCTCAGGCTAGATGGTTGAATTTGGAAAGTGAAAAAAAATTTAAAGGATTTGGTATTTCTGCTTGTGCAACTTGTGATGGTTTTTTCTTCAAAGATCAGCAAGTAGCAGTGATTGGTGGAGGTAATAGCGCAGTAGAGGAAGCAATGTTTTTGACTAAATTTGCTTCAAAGGTTTTGTTAATCCATAGAAGAGATAGTTTGCGAGCAGAAAAAATTTTACAAGATAGACTATTTAATAATAAAAAAATTGAAGTGATTTGGAATAGTAAGGTTTCTGAGTTCGTTGGAGAAGAAGATCCAAATACATTAAAAAAAATTATTTTAGAGAATACGTTAGATGGCACTAAAACAACTATAGATGTAAATGGTGCTTTTATAGCTATAGGACATGATCCCGCTACTTCACTTTTTATAGATAAGTTAAAAATGGATGATGAAAATTATATAATTACTAAACCTGATAGTACTGAAACAAGTATTAAAGGAGTCTTTGCTGCAGGTGATGTAAAAGATAAAATTTATAGGCAGGCTGTAACTGCTGCTGGTATGGGCTGTATGGCTGCTTTAGAGGCCGAAAAATATATAGCAGAAAATTAATTATCCCTGTCTGGCTTTCATTCTTGGATTTTTCTTATTAATGACATAAATCCTACCTTTTCTACGAACAACTTTACAATCCTTATCTCTAGTTTTGGCAGTTTTTAATGAACATTTAACTTTCATAAAAAGCGCTTTAAATTCTGGGATTTGTTTTGTCAAACATATATTGTCTGAATTAATATGAGAAAGTTATCTTACCCGGGAAGATCTAATGTTTTAGCTCAAAATGGTATGGTGGCAACATCAAATCCATTAAGTTCCATGGTGGCTATTAATGTACTTCAAAAAGGTGGAAATGCTGTTGATGCTGCTATCGCAGCTTCAGCTGTTCAAGCTGTAGTATGTCCAAGCGCAACAGGAATCGGTGGGGATTGTTTTGCAATTATTTCGATGAATGGGAAAAAACCAATTGCTGTAAACGGGTCTGGAATTGCTCCTAAAAGAGCAAATTTACAGTTTTATAAAGATAATAAAATAAAAAATATTGGTTTAACAAGTCCGCATTCAGTCACTATTCCTGGAGCAGTTCATGCATGGTGTTCTATGCATGAAAAATTTGGAAGAATTGATTTTGATGAAGTTTTAAATGGTGCAGAAAATTTTGCTAGAAAAGGATTTCCTGTTCATGAAGTTGAAGCTATTGCATGGAAAGAGAATGAAAAAAAACTTATAAAAAACTCTAATTCTAAAAGATTATTTTTAAATGAAAATCTAAGTTATACTTATGGTGAAGTTTTTAAGAATATTCCTTTAGCAAATACATTAAGAATCATCTCAAAAAATAAAATTAAAGGATTTTATCAAAGTGAAATAACTAAGGACATGGTTAAGACACTAAATAAACTTGGAGGATTGCATACAGAAGAAGATTTCTATAATCAAAAAACGTTATTTTCAAAAACAATAACAAATTCATATAGAAATTTAAAAATACATCAATGCCCCTTAAATAGTCCTGGATTAGTTGTTTTGATGATGATGGCAATGACTGAGAAATTAAATATCAAAAAATACCATCCTTCAAGTTTTGAAAGATATCATCTTCAAGCTGAGATTTCAAAAATATGTTTTGAGGTTAAGGAAACAATATTTGGTGATCCTAATTTTAATAATATAAATATAAAAGATTATTTAAGTAATGAATATATTAGCTCTTTATGTTCTAGAATAAATAAAAATAAAATTTATTCTTCCAAAAAAGGCTATGTAACTTCTCACCCTGAAACAATATATTTAAGTGTTGTAGATAGAGATTTGAATTCTGTATCATTTATTAATTCAATATGTCATGGTTTTGGAAGTGGAATTACAAGTAATAAAACAGGAATTCTTTTTCAAAATAGAGGTGTAAATTTCAGATTAGAAGATGGTCACCCCAACTCAATTGATAGTCATAAAAGACCACTTCATACAATAATCCCTGGGCTAATAACTAATAAGAATGATGAGACACTGTATTCTTATGGAGTTATGGGAGGACAATATCAACCAATTGGTCAGTCTCATTTGATTCAAAATTTAATCGACTATAAAATGACAGTACAAGAAGGTTTGGATTTACCTAGAGCATTTGCTCTTAATGGTATCTTAAATGTTGAGAATTCATTAGATGATAAAATTGTAAAAAAATTAAAAAATATTGGTCATAAAATTAAAATTAATAAAAATGCCATTGGTGGTGGTCAATGTATAAAAATAGATAGAAAAAATGGAGTTCTTATCGGGGGGTCAGATCCACGGAAGGATGGTATGGCAATAGGTTACTAATCTACACTTTACCAAAAGTGTCATTATACTGATTATTTACTCTTACAAATGTGGTACACTTGCTAAGTTGCTTCAATGATGAGGCGCCAACGTATGTACAACTACTTCGTACACCTCCAAGAATATCTCTAATTGTACTATCTAGTGAATTCTTCATTTGTATTTTAACTTTTTTACCTTCGGATGATCTATAGTTTGCAAGACCACCATAATGTTTCTCATTTGCTTCTTCAGAACTTGATCCATAAAACTCGATAAATTTAGTTCCATTTTCCTCAATTATATCACCACCACCTTCCTTATGACCTGCTAACATTCCACCAAGCATAACAAAATCTGCACCAGCACCAAATCCTTTTGCAACATCACCAGGACAAGTACATCCTCCATCAGCAATAATATGCGCACCTAATCCATGTGCTGCGTCAGCACATTCCATTACAGCGCTAAGTTGTGGATACCCTACTCCTGTTTGTATTCGAGTGGTACATACACTTCCAGGACCGATACCAACTTTAACAATATCTGCCCCACTTAATACTAACTCCTGAGTCATATCTGCAGTAACAACATTACCTGCAATAATGGTTTTTTTTGGATATTTTTTTCTTACTTCTGAAACAAAATTACTAAAGTTTTCTGAATATCCATTTGCTACATCAATACAGATAAATTTAAATTTTGGATATTTTTTTAAAATTGAATTTAACCTATTATAACTGTCTTTACTTGTACCACAACTAAGAGCAATTGAATCAAAGAAAATATTTTTTTTATAAATAGTTCCTATTTGATTGATATCATGCTGTTTTGTTAGAGCTGTCATTAGTTTGTGAGAAGTTAGTTTTTTTGCAACATCTATTTCACCAACACCATCCATATTAGATGCTATTATTGGAATTCCTTTCCATGATGATCTTGAATGTTTAAAAGTATATTTTCTATTTAAATCGACATCTTTCCTACTTTTTAAAGTACTTCTCTTTGGTCTAAAAAGGACGTCTGAGTAGTCAAGTTTAATTTCTTCTTCGATTCTCATAAATACATTCGCATATTTGTATTAAATAATTTAGAAATTAAAACAAATATAAATTGTTATCTATGAACTTAAATACGTTAATAAATGCAAATAAAAGAAAGTTTGATATTAAATTTAAAAAACTTTTAAAAAATAAGCTAGACAAATCAAGTTTATCAAATGCAATCTTTTATGGCTCTATGAATGGAGGAAAAAGAATAAGACCATTTTTAGTAATGGAGTCAGCAAAAATAGCAAAAATTTCATCAAATGATGCTTTTATCATAGCCTCATGTATTGAATGTATACATTCGTACTCCTTAATTCACGATGATTTACCATCAATGGATGATGATGATTACAGAAGAGGTAAATTAAGTACTCATAAAAAATTTAATGAAGCTACTGCAATATTAGCAGGAGATGCTTTACACGATTTAGCATTTGAATTAATTTCAGGAAATATCAGTAAGAAAAATGTTTCTTCTAAATTAAAATTAATCAATTATCTTTCTTTATGTATTGGACACAAAGGACTAGCTCTTGGTCAAGCTTTAGATTTGGAATATGAAAATAAAAAGTTATCTAAAAATAAAATTTTAGATATGTATTCTAGAAAAACTGGCAAGTTATTTGAATTCTCTTTTTCTGCACCTTTTATCTTAAAAGATAAAAGTAAAATAGATATTCAGTTTGCAAAAGATTATGGAATGTTATTTGGTTTAATATTTCAAATTACAGATGACTTAATCGATGAGATTGGAACTTTTAAGAAAATTGGAAAAACACCAGGTAAAGATTTTAAGCAAGGCAAAAGCACCTTACTAAAATTAATTGGTGAAAAACAAGTTACTGATTTATGTAATAATAAAATTAATACTTTTATAAAAAAATATAAAAATAAAATAAGTCAAAACTCTATACTAATAAAAATGCTAGAATTTGGAATGGATCGACTAAATTAAATATGTACTATTTTTTTTGCTAAATATAATCCAGATGTAGCTGATACAGCTGTCAATGAACCACCCCAGAACATATCTACGAAAGTAACAGTTGGTGACCATCCTTTTAGTACTGCCATATTTGTTAAGTTATATGTGCCGTATGCAACCAAGCCAAATATGAAGCCAGTGTACAATGTTTTCATTAAGTTACCAGAATCAACACAAGGTTGAATTACCACCAAAGCCATACCAAACACATATAATATGTAAAAAAGAGCTGCAGCCCACATTACAGGCTTATCAGCTAATAAATTACCAATTAGTGGTCTATAAAAAGATTTTGTAGCAAAACTTAACCAAATTACGTCTATTATTAAGAAAATCAACGAAGCAATTAGAGTAGCTACTAATAAACATTTGAACATATACTATAAATATATCATATTATTAAATTTCAAGAATATTTATTAAAATTTCTATGGTGGATGTGACAGGGATTGAACCTCCGAATCATACCTTTTCGAGGTATTGTTCTACCGATGAGCTACGCTCCCTTTTTATAA
>CACHSZ010000017.1 GCA_902582755.1 uncultured Alphaproteobacteria bacterium
TCACTTAAAAAATCTGAAAGATATTGATAACTATATATGGTTACAAAAACAGAACCAACCCATGTTAATAGCCCCAATATAGAATTAATGAATCCTTTCCAGAAACTAAAAATAACAATTACTGCAGTTAAAATTAATACTACATAATCAAAAAATATTAATTCAAAGTTTAAAAAAGTCATTTTTGATATCTCAATATTGATGGTAAAGTAATTAATACTCCTATCATAGCAAATATCATTGCTAAACTAGTAAATAGACCAAAATAAACTGTAGGAACAAAGTTTGATAGACAAAGAGTAAGGAACCCTGCAGTTATTGCAATAGATGTAATTAAAACTGCATTACCTACAGTTAAATGTGTTTTTTCAATCATTTCACTATGATTTCTACCTAACTTTAGATTTTCCTTATAACGATAGATATAATGTATTGTATTATCAACAGCTATACCAATTGATATTGCTGCAATTGTAATTGTCATTATATCAAGTGGTATTTTAAGCAATCCAATTAAACCAAGAATAAAAGTTGAAGCAAAAATATTTGGAATTATGCCAATTATACTTAATTTTAAAGATCTAAACAATATTACAAACATTATAAAAATAGCTAAAATTACAAAACCTAAGGATTTTATTTGTGAGCTAAATAAAGATTTTAACATATTATTATATAATACTAATAGACCGTTAACTTTAAATTCTTCCAAGTTATCAAATTCATTCAATAAAAAGGAATTGATGTCATTAACAAGATCATTTCTTTTAATATCTTTCGAATCTTTGACTCTTGTAGAGATTTTAATCATATTTTTTTCAACATTTAGATAAGGATCAATTAAATCAGTTTTATAATTAATAGGTATTTCATTATATAATACTGATAATTCAAACATTGATAAATCACTTTTGTTTATTTGATTTGCAGTATCTATAAGTGAATAAATTGAAGTAACTTTTCCAATTTCTATTCTATCTTCTAAATATTGATGAACAGTTTTAATTGTTTCAATTTTTTCATTTGAGAACCAAATATTATTTTCTTCTCCAAACAGATCATCTGAGAAAAAATCATCTTCAATTTCTAAATCATCTTCTTCTTCAGCATTTATTTTTGTATCAATTATTTGATCATCATTTTTGAATTTTAGAATAATGTCTAATGGTGTAGTTCCGCCTAATTCATTATCTATAAGATACATTCCTTTATAAATTTCTGTATTTTTTTTAAAATATTTTATAAATGAATTTTCAACATTCAGATTGGTAATTCCATATAGAGATATGAAAAATATTAGAATATTTAATCCAAGAATATATTTACTATTCTTATATGCAAAAGGATAAAAAGATTTAGAGAATAGCTTTTTTCTTCCTTTGAAAAGAAAGAGACAATTAGAGGTAAGATTACAAATGATGAAATTAAAACTATTAATAATGCTATTATCATTATAATTCCAAAATCAATTACAGGTTTAATATCTGATATTACTAGCGATACAAACGCAACAATTGTAGTTAGAAATGTATAAAAACAAGGCCAAAACATCATTCTAAAATTTTCAATAATTTTTATATCCCTTTGTAAATAATTATTTATTATATGAACATTCATAGAAATAGATAAAACAAACATTAATGATAAGAAGTTTGCTGAAACTGCTGTAATTTCAAAATTAATAAAACCAGCTAAACCTATTGACAAATAAACTGCACTAATTGACGTAAATAAAATAGCAAATACCCATTTTACTCTTCTAAAAATTATAAAAAGAATTAAAATTATAATTAAAAGTACAATTAAACTGAATGTTAAAATATCATTTTTTACATAAGAAATAACATCGCTTGATATCATTTCTACCCCACCTAAATAGTATGTAAAATCTTTATTGCTATTATTAATAATATTTCTTATTTTTTTAATTAATTCATTTCTCTCTTTGTCTATTTCTGTTTTTATGCTGTAATATTTTCCTTGAGATTGGTATAAATTTTTGTTTTCTTTAAGATCAAGTGCTTTATTGTTTTCATTAAGGAAAATTACAATAGAAGTTATATTTTTATTCTTATTAATAATTTGATCACTATAGATAGGACTTTTTGCAAACTCATTTAAAACATCTTTAATTGCTAAATTGGTATCTATTATAGTTTCATAATTATTATTTGCTAAATCTAAAAGGTTAGTTTCATTTAAAAGAAGAATAGGGGCTTTATTAATATTAAAAACAGAATATACCTCTGGTAATACTGATAATTTTTTGCTTATCTTTTCTATTTCATTTAATAATAACTTATCTACTTTATCATTACTTTTTATAGCAATTACAAGACTATTTTTTGTAGGAAATAAATCTTGATAATAAGAAAAATATTTAAAATCTTCATCGCCTTGTGATACCAAACTATCAGAAGAAGCATCTATTCTAAAATCTTTAATATAAAAACTGGCAAAAAATAAAGATAGAATAAAAAAAATAGATAAAATAAATTTTAATTGTTTACTCATAATTTCTATACACTCTATTACCGATAGAAGTCAAAACTTCGTATGATATAGTTTTACATTTTTTAGCAAATTCATCTACTTTGTGTTTGTCATTAATAATATCTACGTACATTCCTACTTTTAAATCATGACTACATTTTGATATGTCTATTGTAAATGAATCCATTGAAATTCTTCCAATAATCTTAAATCTATCTTTTTTAAAATAAACAAAACCTTTATTACTTAATAATCTAGGTATTCCATCTTCGTAACCAATACCAATTATTGCCACTTTTGTTTTAGTTTTTGTTTTGAATGTACGATTATATCCAATGTATTGATTTTTTTGTAAATCTTTAATTTGTATTATCTTTCCTTTAAAATTAATTACATTTTTAATTTTATTTTCTAATTGTTTATTTTCATAACAACCATAAATACCAATACCAGGTCTAATCATATCGTATAAATATGTTTTATCTAGAATTGAGCCATGAGCATTAGCTAAGCTAAAAATAACACCTTTAGGATTTTTGTTAACAAAAGAACTAAAAAGTTTTTTTTGTTTAACGTTGTATTTTACCTTGTATTCATCAGAACTCGATAAATGACTAATTACTAATTTGATATTTCGATTTTTTAAATCTAACATTTTTACATCTTTAGATGAAATGCCTAGTCTATTTATGCCTGTATCTATATGAATAGCGTAATTTATTTTTGCATTCTTTATTCTGTTATATTCTTCAATAGTATTTACTACAGGTATTAAATTTGAATTTGTGAATTTATGCAATTTATAATTTTGTAATCCATTAAGAACATATATTTTAATTGATTTATTTTTATTATTTAATTTTAACCCTTCACTTAATGTTGCAACAAAAAAATGTTTACAACCTTGATTTAATAAAAGATTATAAATTTTCTTATCTCCTAATCCGTAAGCATTAGCTTTTATTGTTGGAGCTACGATTAAATTCTTTTTAAGTTTTTTAAAAAAATTGTAATTATAAATTAAGTTTTTTGTATTTATATTTAGAATACCACTTTCGTTAATCACTCAATAATATTATCATAATCTTTCGTTGTTAAGTCACTGAATTTTGTATAATTAGCATCAAAATGCATTTTTATTGACCCAATTGGTCCATGTCTTTGCTTTGCAATAATTATTTCAGCTTTATTATAATTATCATTTGTTAATTGCTGCCATCTAGATACTCTTTCATTATATTTCAAATCGTCTTCCTCAGATTTTCTAATTGGTTCTAATCTCTCTAAATAATAACTTTCCCTATATATAAACATTACAACATCTGAATCTTGTTCAATAGTTCCACTTTCTCTTAGATCAGATAATTGTGGTCTTTTATCCTCTCTTTGCTCAACTTGTCTAGAAAGTTGGGATAAAGCAATAATTGGAATATTTAACTCTTTAGCTATAGATTTTAGCCCTCTCGTTATTTCTGATATTTCCTGAACTCTTCCATCATTTCTATTATTTGATGCTGATGACATTAACTGCAAATAATCAATTATTATTAAATTTATATCATGTAATCTTTTTAACCTTCTTGCTCTTGCTCTTAATGTTGGAATTGTAAGTACTGGATTATCATCTATTATTAGATGTAAATTTTCTAATTCAGATGATGTTTTAGCAATTTTATTAAAATCATTTTTGTTAAGTTCAGCCTTTCTCATTTTATCTCCAGATATTTTAGTTTGTTCAGCTAAAATTCTTGTAGCAAGTTGTTCAGATGACATTTCTAGAGAAAAAAAAGCTACTTTCCCCCCATCAATAATTTTTTTACTATCAAACTCATCATTTTCTTCTTGGTATTTTATCGCACAATTAAAAGCTATATTAGTACCTAATGCAGTTTTACCCATTGATGGTCTACCTGCAATTATTATTAAATCTGATTTATGTAGTCCACCTAGTTTATTATCTAAATCTTTAAAGCCAGTTGGAACACCTGCAATTTTCCCTTCTCTTTTATAAGCTTCACTTATTATTTCAACAGCCCCTTGTAATGCATTTCCAAAATTTACAAATGATCTATCTGAATTTCCGCTTTGTGATAAATTGTATAAATCATTTTCAGCATTTTCAATTAAATTCTCAGCAGTTTGATTGTTATTTGAACTTGTTTCTTGAATTATATTATGTGCAACGCCTACTAAATTTCTTTTCACATATAAATCGTAAATTATTTTACCATAATTATAAGTATTTTGCGTTGAAGGTGTGCTGTCTTTAAGCTGATTTAAATAATTAACTTTATTTAAATCATTATTATCATCTGGGAGATAATTTTTAAGTGTAATTGGTGAAACATGTATATTTTTATCTAACAAATTTTTAATCGTAGAAAAAATAATTTTATTAGCTTCATCTACAAAATGATTTTCATTAAGAAAATCTGATACTTTCTCGTAGTTCCTGTTGTCCCATAAAATACAACCAATTAAAGCCATTTCAGCTTCAATATTTGTAAAATTATTATCTATTTCTGATTTATCTTTGTTTGAATTTATTAATTCAACTGACATTAACTACAGATAAACTATAAAAAAAATTTCAACAACTATTAGAGAAAATTTATAGTTAATAAATTATTAATTATGTGAATAAATTAGTTTTTTTTAACAATTATAATAATATCTTGAATTATTCCTTCGTAAGGACTAATTTGTATTATGTGCTCACCTACTGATTTTATCTGGCTTTTTATAAGCATGTCATCTGATTTAACTTTAATTTTATTATCTGATAAGTAATCAATTATTTCTTTTTTTGAAATTGAGCCATATAATTGATCTTTTTCGTCTGCTTCTTTATTAAAAACAATTTTTATTTTTTTAATTTCCTCAACTAATTTTTTAGCATCATTTAATTTATTTTCTTCGATTTTTTTTATTTCTTCTTTTATATTTTCATAATGTTCTGAGTTTTTTTTATTTTCCCTCAAAGCCATATTATTTGGAAATAGAAAATTTCTTGCATATCCTGGTTTTACAGAAACTTTATCTCCAATTTTACCTAATTTTTTAATTGTTGTTGTTAATATAACTTTCATGACGAATAAGATTTATTTGTGTACGACATTAATGATAGGAAGCGCGCTCTTTTTATTGCTTTTGCTAATTCTTTTTGTTTTTTTCTAGAAACACCAGTGATTCTACTTGGAACAATTTTTCCTTTTTCTGTTACATAACGGCTAAGAAGTCTGATATCTTTGTAATCTATTTTCGGTGATCCTGGTTGACTAAATGGACAAAATTTCTTTTTGTTTTCAAAAGGAGAATTATTTTTCTCTTCTTTTTTAAATTTTTTATTATTTCTTTTCATCTTTTAATTTTGTTGGTAATTCCTGATGCTCTTTAACTTTAACAAATAAATATCTTATAAGTGTTTCAGATTGATTTAAATCTTTGCTAAGATTTTTTACAATATTCCCAGATGCCTCTATTTGAAAAAAAGTATAAAAAGCTTTTTTAAATTTAATTATATTATAACTTAAATCTCTTAGACCCCAGTCCTCATGATTAACTACAACTGCTGAGCTGGCTTCTAACTTTTTTTTAAAATTATCTATTTCATCTTTTAGCAAATTTGTTGCTAAATCAGGGCTAAATAACAGAACTACTTCAAACTTATTCATTAAACTCCATGGTTATTCTTATATTGAGTAATATAAGAGAAGTTGATCTTGCATATATTAATTTTTTAAAATAAATCAAGCTTTTATGACAACAATAGTTTTTCCAGGTCAAGGCAGTCAATCTTTAGGTATGGCAAAGGATTTTAATGATAATTTTGATATATCGAGATTAACATTTGAGGAAATTGAAGATTATACTAAAATTGATATCAGGAAGATAATATTTCATAATGAAAGAAATAGATTAGATTTAACTCAATTTACTCAAATCTGTATATTTGCTTCTTCCTACGTTATTTACAAAACATTTCTTCAAGAAAGTAAATTTAATAAAAACAATGTAAGGATTATGATGGGACATTCACTCGGCGAATATACTGCTTTAACTTGTTCTAATAAACTAAATCTTAAAGAATGTAGTTTAATATTAAAAAAAAGAGGAGAATTGATGAATAATGCTGTTGAGCCAAATCTAAGTGGTATGGCGGCTTTAATTGGCAAAGATGCAAATTCTATTCAAAATATTATTGATGAAAATAACTTAAATTTGCAAATTGCCAATGATAATTCTCCAATGCAAATTGTAATTTCTGGCAAAAAAGAAGATATCATAAATAGTAAAGATTTATTTGAAAAAAATAATGTTAAAAAATTTATAAATTTAAACGTTTCAGCGGCATTCCACAGTAAATACATGCTTCAAGCTCAAGATGAATTAAGTAAAGAAATTGACAAACTAAATTTTTCAGAAAATGAAGTAAAAATTATCTCAAATTATGATGCAAATATATATAATGATAATTTAAACATAAAAAAAAATCTACAAAGACAAATGGCTAATAAAGTTAATTGGACTGAAAGTATTAAAAAACTTGAAGAATTAGGAGAGAAAAAGATCATAGAAATTGGACCAAATAAAGTTTTAAGTGGTTTAATAAATAGAATCTCTAAAAAATTTGATATTACTTCAATTAATCAAATCTCGGATTTATAAAATGAATAAAATAAATAAAATTTTCATAACAGGTGCGTCGGGTGGTATTGGCTCAGCAATATGTGATAAATTTAATAAAAAAAATTTTTCTTTAGTTCTAACTTCCTCATCAGATAGTAATTTAGAGTATCTTAAAGAAAAATATGGAAAAGATCATTTTTATTATAAAATTGATTTATCTGATTATGATAATTTAAATAAATCTCTGAACGAAGTTTCTAATAATCATAAGGATATATCAGTCATTGTTAATAATGCAGGTATAACACAAGACAATATAATATTTAGAATAAAAGATGAACAATGGTCTAAAGTAATACAAACTAATTTAAATTCAAATTTTCAAATAATTAAAAGCCTTCTACCAAACATGTTATCTCAAAAATATGGAAAAATTATAGGCATATCTTCCATTGTTGGATCTACTGGTAATCCAGGTCAAGCTAATTATGTTGCATCAAAATCTGGTATGGTAGGTTTATATAAATCGATTGCTTTAGAAGTAGCAAAAAGGAAAATTAATGTAAATGTAGTTTCACCTGGATTTATATCTACTGCTATGACAGAAAACTTAAATGAAGAGCAAAAAAAAACATACCTCTCAAGAATTCCAATGAATAGATTTGGTGAACCAGAAGATGTTGCAAATCTGGTCTATTTTTTATCTAGTGATGAGTCCTCATATATCACTGGACAAAATTTCCATATTAATGGTGGAATGTTAATGTTTTAATTGGTTGACATGTATTCAAATAATAATTTAATAGGTTTATCAAGGAGAAAAATATGAGTGAAATTGAAGATCAAGTTAAAAAAATTGTTGTTGATCATCTTGGTATCGATGAAACTAAAGTTGTTCCAGAAGCAAAATTTATAGATGATTTAGGTGCTGATAGTTTAGATACTGTAGAACTTGTGATGGCATTTGAGGAAAAATTTAGCATTGAAATTCCTGATGATGCTGCAGAGACAATTCAAACAGTTCAAAACGCAATAGATTATATTCAAAGTAAAAAATAAAATTCTATTTTTTTGATATGAGAAGGGTTGTTGTTACTGGTATTGGTTTGCTAACCTCGATTGGTAATAATGTTAATAGTTCTTGGGAAAATTTATTAAATTGTAAATCCGGTATAAAAAAAATTAAACAATTTGATGTATCAGATTTACCAGCTAAAATTGCAGGCTATATAAATAATAATCCTGATGATAAAAATTACTTCAATCAATCCGGCATATTAGACAGTAGAGATATTAAAAGAAATGATAGATTTATACAATATGGTTTAGTTGCTGCCAGCATGGCTGTAGATGATGCTGGATTAAATAACTTAAGTGATAAAGAAAAACTTCGAGTTGGTGTTTCTGTTGGTTCTGGAATTGGTGGGCTAGAAACAATTTATGATGGCTCATTATTAATTAATTATAAAGAGCCCAAAAAACTATCTCCATTCTTTATTCCTTCTTCTCTTGTTAATCTTCTTTCTGGACAAATTTCTATAAAATACGGTTTTAAGGGACCAAATCATTCTGTTGTAACGGCATGTGCAACAGGTGCGCATTCTATCGGAGATTCAAGTGAAATGATTAAAAGGGGTGCAGCCGATATTATGATTGCAGGTGGGGCAGAAGCTGCTGTGTGCAAATTGGGAATAGCTGGTTTCTGTGCGGCTAGAAGTTTAAGTACTTCTCATAATGATAATCCAGAACTTGCTTCTAGACCCTGGGACAAAAAAAGAGATGGATTTGTAATGGGAGAAGGTGCTGGAATAATAATCCTAGAAGAGTATGAAAGTGCAAAAAAAAGAAATGCAAAAATTTACGCTGAATTAGTAGGGTATGGAATGTCAGGTGATGCTTACCATATAACTGCTCCCTCAGAAGATGGAGATGGAGGTTATAGGGCAATGAAAAGTGCTTTAGAAATGGCGGAAATATCTTCAGATAATGTTGATTATATAAATGCTCATGGAACATCTACAATTAAAGGTGATGAAATTGAACTTAATGCAATATCAAGATTATTTAGTCATAATATATTTGTTAGTTCAACTAAATCATCAATTGGACATCTTCTCGGCGCAGCAGGTAGTGTTGAATCTATTTTCTCAATAATGTCATTACAAAAAAATATATTACCAGCCACATTAAACTTAAATGATCCTATTGATTCAAGAAATATAAATTTAATTCCAAATTCACCTGTTGAAAAAAATATTTCATACGCACTTAGTAATTCATTCGGATTTGGAGGAACAAACACTGCGTTATTATATAAAAATATTTAGTATTTTATTTATTTTTATTTTTATTATATTATTTGTTTATTTTTATATTCTATTAAATAAAAATATTTTATTTACACAAGATCAATTTTCCATTGAAAAAGGAGAAAAATTAGAACAAGTTATAAAAAACAATGTTAAAAATTTATCTATTATAGATATAAATTTAATTAAAATATACTATCGAATAAACAATATAATAAACAAAAAATTTATACATTATGGTGAATTTAATAATGAGAATTTAAATTCACTAATTGAATTTTTAAATCTAATTTATGAACCTGGAAATGTATTAAATAAAATTACAATCGTAGAAGGTTGGTCATCAAATAATTTACAAAATGAATTTTTAAAATATTTTAAAAATCCTATTCACATACCATATGAAAATATAATAGCTGATACATATTATTTTGACAAACACACTAGTTTTGATACATTTATTAAAGATATTTACAGAATTAATAAACTATATTTTGATAGTCATAAAAATAGTGAATTGTTAAATAAATATTCACAAAAAGAAATTATGGTTATTGGCTCATTAATTGAAAAGGAAGGTTTTGATACTGAAGATAAAAAATTAATTACTTCTGTAATATTAAACAGATTAAATAGAAATATGAAATTACAGATAGATGCAACTGTATTATACGCAATTACAAATGGAAAATATGATTTAAAAAGAAAATTGTTACTTAGTGATTTAAAAATTGAACACCCTTATAATACATATTTAATAAAGGGTTTGCCTCCTAAACCTATTTCTTACGTTGGAAAAAAAACTTTAGACTTAATTTTTGAAAATTATAAATCGGATTTTTTGTTTTATTTTTATAATAATTCTTTAAAAAGACATATATTCTCTAAAACATATAATGAACATAAAAAAAAATTAAGTGAATACAGAAACAAAAAATAAACTAATTATCATATCCTCACCTTCTGGTGCTGGTAAGACAACTCTTTGTAAATTACTGATAAAAAAAATGCACAATATAAAACTTTCCATATCTTACACATCAAGAAATAAAAGACTTAATGAAATTAATGGTAAAGACTATTTTTTTGTAACAAAAAAAAAATTTGAACAATTAAAAAAAAATAATTTTTTTATAGAAACTGCTTCAAATTTTAATAACTTATACGGATCCCCATTTAATAATATTAAAAATTTAAAAAAAAATAACAAACATATATTATTTGATATTGACTGGAAAGGTGCCAGAAAAATTAGAAGTAATTTTAAAAAAGAAAATATTATTGATTTTTTTATTTTACCTCCTTCAAAATCTGAACTTAAAAAACGATTAATTAAAAGAGGTAGAGACAATAACAAAGAAATAAATTTGCGTTTATCATACGCAATTGAAGAAATGAAACATTATAAAGAATATAAATATGTATTGATTAATGAAAATGTTCAAAAAACAGTAAATGAAATTAAAAAAATTATTCAATATAATGAATTAATTGCAAATCAGCATATTATTTTACAGTCAAAATTAAAAAAGATTATAAATATACAATAATTCATTTATTGTAAGCTCATTAACTCTTTTATTTAAAATTTTGTGTTTATTTTTTATATTTACATTGTTATTTATTTTTTTTCTTACATTTTTAAAAATTAAGTTTGAAAAATTAAATGCTTTATCAATATCAAAGTTCATTTTATTAAATTTAAATTTTACTACTGCAGATCTTACTTTTGGTTTTGGTATAAAAACATCTGAAGATACTTCAAAACATTTT
>CACHSZ010000018.1 GCA_902582755.1 uncultured Alphaproteobacteria bacterium
AGGGGCAGAATGCAATCGTTACTAGAGAAATAGATGAAGGTTTAGAAAGAATAAAAGTTTCTATACCATTTGTAGCATCATGTGATCTTCGACTTAATGAACCTAGATATGCCTCTTTACCAAATATAATGAAAGCAAAGAAAAAACCAATTGATACAAAAGATGCATCTTCACTTGGTATAAATATAGAACCTAGGATTGAACAAATAAAAGTAGAAGAACCACCTGTCAGACAAAAAGGAATTATGGTAAGTGATGTTGCTGAACTGGTTCAAAAACTTAAACACGAGGCAAAAGTTATATGACAATATTAGTATTAGCAGAACATAATAATATAGATATTAAATCATCAACCTTAAATACTATATCTGCAGCATCTCAAATAGACCAAGATATCCATGTTTTGGTAACAGGCTATGAATGTGAAGAGCTAGCTAAAAATATCTCTAAATGTGAAAAAGTTTCAAAAGTATATATAGCCAACAATGAAAAACTTAAAAACCCAATTGCTGAAAATATTGAGCCTATCATTGTATCTTTGGCAAATAATTATTCCCACATAATGGCACCGGCGACAACATTTGGAAAAAATATTTTTCCTAGAATTGCCGTTAAACTAGATATTGCACAAGTTAGTGATGTAATAAAAATAATAAGTTCCGATACTTTTATGAGACCAATTTACGCTGGGAATGCTATTGCAACAGTTAAATCAAATGACAAGATTAAAGTAGTAACCGTAAGACCAACATCATTTGAGCCTGTAGAAACTAGCGGTGGAAAAGAACAGGTCGAAAATATTTCTTTTGATAATGATAGTGAAAGTGTTGAATTTATAGATAGAGAAGAATCTCAATCTGAAAGACCAGAGTTAAGTACTGCTCGAGTTGTGATATCGGGTGGTAGAGGATTACAAAGCGCTGAAAATTTTAAACTTTTAAATGAAATAGCAGATAAGCTTAATGCAGCAGTTGGTGCTTCTCGTGCTGCTGTAGATGCTGGTTATGTATCTAATGATTATCAAGTTGGGCAAACTGGCAAAGTAGTTGTCCCAGATTTATATATTGCAGTCGGAATTTCTGGTGCAATACAGCATTTAGCAGGTATGAAAGAAAGTAAGGTAATTGTTGCAATTAATAAAGATGAAGAAGCGCCTATATTTAATGTTGCTGATTATGGTTTAAACGCTGATTTATTCGAGGCATTGCCTCAATTATCTTCTGAACTAGATAAATTAAATACTATTCAACAATAAATTAATTTATTACAATAAATAAAATGGAAGTAGATCGCGAGTCAATGGACTATGATGTTGTGGTGGTAGGTGCTGGTCCATCAGGCCTTTCAACTGCAATTAAACTAAAACAGCTAAACCCAGAAATTAATGTTTGTGTTTTGGAAAAAGGATCAGAAGTCGGGGCTCATATTTTAAGTGGCAATGTTTTTGAAACAAGAGCACTTGATGAATTAATACCTGATTGGAGAAGTAAAGATTCACCGATTAAAACTAAAGTAACAAAAGAAAAGTTTTTATTCTTATCTAAGAAAGGCTCATTAAATTGGCCTACATGGCTTCTTCCTAGTGTTCAAAAAAATCATAAGAATTATATCATTAGTCTTGCAAATTTATGTAGATGGCTTGCAAGTGAGGCTGAAAGTTTAGGGGTAGAAATTTTTCCAGGATTTGCAGCATCAAAAATATTATATTCGGATGATGATCATGTAATTGGTGTTCAAACTGGTGATATGGGTATTGATAAAGATGGTAATAAAAAAGATAGTTTTGAACCAGGTATTAATATTAACGCTAAAGTAACAGTATTTGCCGAAGGTTGCAGAGGTCACTTAGGTAAAGAATTAATTAAAAAATATAATTTATCGAAAGATAAGTCACCACAACAATACGGAATTGGGTTTAAAGAAATTTGGGAAGTAGATGAAAGTCAGCATGAAGAAGGTCTTGTCATGCATACTGCTGGATGGCCATTAGATAATGCAACTTATGGGGGCAGTTTTTGTTATCATGCTGAAAATAAACAAATATTTTTAGGATACGTAATCGGTCTTGACTATAAAAATCCTTATTTATCGCCTTATGATGAATTTCAAAAATTTAAAACCCATCCAGTAATTAAGAAAATTCTAACTAATGGAAAACGTATCGCTTATGGAGCAAGGGCACTTATTGAAGGTGGTATTCAAAGTTTGCCTACAATGTATATGCCGGGTGGATTACTAGTTGGATGCGATGCTGGCACCTTAAATATGCCAAAGATTAAGGGTTCACATACTGCAATGAAAAGTGGAATTATAGCTGCTGAAACAATTAATGATTATTTAAGTAAATCTGTATCTCTTGCAGCATATGAAGATAAATTTAAACATTCATGGCTTTATAAAGAATTGTTTGCAGCAAGGAATGTAAAACCTAGTTTTAATTGGGGCCTAATACCTGCAATAATATTTACAGGTATTGATCAAATAATATTTAGAGGCAAGCTTCCTTTTACACTAAAACACAAACATGCTGATCATGAAGCTTTACAATTAGCAAAAGATTCAAAAAAAATAGATTATCCAAAATATGACGGAATATTTACTTTTGATAAAACCAGTTCCGTTTATTTGACTGGAACTAACCATGAAGCTGATCAGCCAGTTCATTTACAATTAAAGGATAAGGAATTACCAATAAAATTTACTTTAAATGCTTATGATGAGCCATCTCAAAGATATTGTCCTGCTGGTGTATATGAGATTGATAAGACAGATAGTCAAAATCCTAAATTTGTAATTAATGCGCAAAACTGTATTCATTGTAAAACATGCGATATTAAAGAACCATCACAAAACATAAATTGGGTTGTGCCTGAAGGTAGTGGGGGGCCAAATTATGCAAATATGTAATATATTTGAAAAATCTTTATTTTATTTAAATTGATTCATTTTCATTATGAATAAAAATAAAATTGTATTTACTTTTGCAACAGCGGAAGTAAATTTTGTTGGCCAAATATTTATTAAGATTACTGAATTATTAACAGGAAAATTAAAATTAAAAAAATTATATGATGAATATTTATCTGAAAATAGACCTCCTGAGCTTTTTTGGGATGATGCAGTAGATAAATTAAATTTTAATTTAATAACTAATTTTCAGGACGGTAGTTACATTCCAAAAAAAGGAAAATTAATTGTTATAGCAAATCATGCTTTTGGAGTTGCTGATGGCGTATCTATATGTTCAGCAATTTCAAAAGTAAGACAAGATTATAAAATGGTTACACATAAAGTCTTAAGGCAAGCAGAGGCAGTAAAAGATAAAATATTACCAATTGATTTTAATGAAAATAAAGAAGCTCTATTAACTAACATTAATACACGTAAAGAAGCTGAAAAAGTTTTGCATAATGAAGGCGTTCTAGTTCTTTTCCCCTCTGGAACGATAGCAACAAAAGAAAATTTAAAAAAGAATACAAAAGCTGATGATGGTGAGTGGAAACAATGGGTATCGAAACTAGTTCTTAAAACTAAAAGCCCTGTGTTACCAATTTTTTTTGACGGTCAAAATAGCCAACTTTACCACATTGCTAATAAAATAGGACAAACATTTAGATACTCCTTGTGTATGTATGAACTGAAAAGAAAGATAGGTGATGATATCTATATGTACTTTGGTTCACTTATACCTTACGAAAACCTTGTAAAAATTGGAGATATCAAAAAAATTACTCAGTACTTAAGGTCAACCACATATTCTTTAGATCCACAATTTAATAATTAAATATTTATTTTTTACACTTACCGTTTTATAGAGTTCGTATGGTAGGTTTTGTTGGTTTACAAGCAAGAAGAAGAAGAAGAAACAGAATCGTACTAGTCATTTTAATTATTGTTATCTTTGGTATTTTTTTTTATTTGCCTTCTCTAGATTTTTCAACTGATCAAACTGAGCCACCTATTGAAATCATTCCTAGTAGTGTCGTTGATGAATCAAGTTTACGATCTGAAATAGAAGAACTTAAACTTGAGATATTTCAAAAAAATCAGCGATTAAAATTTAGAGATGATCAAATAAAAAACTTACGTAAAGAAATAAGCGATTTAAATGAATTATTCGATACAATTAAGAATGATTACGAAAAATCTATAAGCAATATAGCAGATCTAGAAAATAACACATTAGAAAACAATTCGGAAAGTATTGAGAAACTTAAAAAACTTGAAAATAAAATAACTGAATTAAATAAACAATTATCAAAATACGAAAATCTTGTTCAAAAATTAGAAATAGAATTAGAAAGTTCTGCATCAACTGAAGATATGGAAAAAGTAAATATTGAAAATTCAATATTAAAATCAGAAATTAGACAAATCGAACAAAAAAATCGTAGTTTTGAAAATAAATTAAATGAGCTAAAAAAAATAATTAAAAATAAAGATAAAGAAATAGAAGATTTAATTTATTTAAAAGATTCCCAACATCATGGTTGATCATTTATTTTTCTTTCTGAATAAATAGGGCTCTTCAAAATCCCCAATCCATATACCTTTTTTTTCTTGTTTAGCTTCTTCTTCTTCTTCAACATAATCTTTTGAATAATAGCGATAAGCTATCGCCCATCCATTCAGAACCATTTCACTATTTAAATCTAAATTATCTTTGTAGCATATTCCAATAAATCTATTATATCGATCCTTACCTTGCGTTATGCATTCAATTTTATTATTACCAATTAATTCCTTTAAGAACTTTGTTGATTCCACACCACAATTCCAGACTTTACTATTTTTATTACATGTTTGATTTGTCTCAGGGGCATCAATAGCGTGCAGTCTTATTTTATTTTTATTAATATGTATAGTATCACCATCAATTACTTTTGCTTTTCCAAATATAGTTTTCCCAGATGATACTGTGCTTAATGAAATTAAGATAAAAAATAAATTAAATATTAAGATTTTTACTACCATCAACTAATAAATCATATACATATTTTGCATGTGATCTGTTTAAATGTAAATCTAATGAAGTTTCTTCTTTATCAGTATTATTTCTAATAAAAAGTATTGGAATTTTTATAAATATAGTTTGAGCTACAGAAAAATTAGTTTCCAAAATTTTTTCTAAGTTTGCAACAAGAAATTTAGAAAGTAAGATAAATACCTTTTCCCCTTCAAGTCGTAAAACAGTTTTATTAAATGAAACATCAGTTATTGCTGTTTTTTCTGGATTAAGTTTAGATTCTAATAGAGAAATAATTTCATCTTTCTCATTTTCTGGTGTTTCGACTAACCATTCATTAGGACCAAGCCACATAATACTAATATTATTATTAAAAATTCTTACATTTGGCTCAATTGGTAAAACCAGGTTTAATACTGAGCCTATATTTTTCATAAATTCTTTATCTGAACTTTTACCTCGTATATTTATTTTACCTGATAGAGCTTTTTCTTCTATTGTTACTCCATTGTAATTTTTTTTATTTATATTCAAAACATTACTGAAAGTTAAATTCATTGATTAACCCTTTTATTCTCAGGATCAATAAATATTGGACTAGTTATTTCTACTTCAATATTTTCATTTTCCATTGGAGCAATTAAAACACTTCCTTTTTTTTCAAGACCACCTTTGATTAAAGCTAAAGCAAAAGAGCTTTTTAAATTAGGTGAATAGTAACTAGAGGTCACGTGACCAACCATTTTCATAGGTAGGGCAGTTATTTCTTCAACCAATTGAGATCCTTCTTCAAGAACCTTATTTGGATCTTTAGTTCTTAATCCAACTAATTGTTTCCTATCTTTTTTAATAGTATCACTTCTATATAATGCCCTTTTACCAATAAAATCATATTTCTTTTTACTAACAATCCAGTCCATATCCAGATCTACTGGCGTCACTGATCCATCTGTTTCTTGACCAACAATAATAAATCCTTTTTCAGCACGAAGTACATGCATAGCTTCAGTACCATATGGCGTAATATTAAATTCCTTACCTTTATCTATACAAAGTTCCCAAAGATTTTTAGCATAGCCAGATGGTACATTTATTTCATAACACATTTCCCCAGTAAAACTTATACGCATGACTCTACATTTTATTCCGTTAATATTAATATTCTTAAAACTCATATGAGGAAAATTTTCTTTTGAAAAATCAAAATCTGGAACTAGTTTTTGGATTAATTTTTTTGAATTTGGGCCATTTAAGCTTATCGTTCCATAATTTTCTGTTACGGATGTTAAATATACTTCTAACTCTGGCCATTCTGTTTGCAACCAATCTTCTAACTTTGACATTACTGATGCCGCATTTCCTGTAGTTGTTGACATAAGATAGTGATACTCATCTAATCTAGTTGTTACACCATCATCAATAACCATTCCATCGTCACCTAACATTACACCATATCGACATTTTCCAATTTCTAATTTTGACCATGAATTTGTGTAAACTCTATTTAAAAATTCACTTACATCTCTACCCTTAATATCTATTTTACCAAGAGTTGATGCATCTAATATTCCTAGACTATCTCTAGTTGCTTTTACCTCTCTATTTAAAGCAGATTGAAAACTTTCATTCTTTTGAGGATAATACCAGGCTCTTTTCCATTGGCCTACGTCCTCAAATAAAGCTTTATTATCAATATGCCATTGATGCATTGGGCTTGTTCTCTCTAAATCAAAAAATTCTTTAACATGACGCCCAGCAATAGCTCCAAATGTTACTGGTTTATAGGGTAAACGAAATGTTGTTGTACCTAATTCAGAGATTTCAGTATTTGTTAATTCTGATATTATTCCAAGTGCATTAACATTACTGGTCTTGCCTTGATCAGTTGCCATTCCTGTAGTTGTGTATCGTTTGACATGTTCAATGGATTGAAAACCCTCTTTTAAAGCTAGTTTAATATCTTTTGCTGTTACATCGTTTTGAAAATCTACAAACATTTTAGTTCTTGAAATACTGTTCTTTGATGTAATCCAAACATTTTCGTGTTTGCCATGCTTCACATTATCTGATTTGTAATTTACTTCACCAAGTTCATTTTGCTGATTATCATTTAAATATTTATATGTATCTTCTTCAGTTTTTATTAATATTTCATTTAAATTATAGTCACCATTGCAACTGCCAACACACAATGTATCTTGATAAACTTCATTAGGAATAAAACTTCCATCTACATCTCTATATTTGAGTTTTCCTTTTGATTGAGTAAATAAATGAACAGTAGGTGTCCAACCACCAGCAATTGCTAAAAGATCGCATTTAATATTAATAGGAGATTTTTCATTATTGTTTTCAGTTTTTATTTTTCTTAATTTAACCTCTCTAATTTTTAATCTTCCAACAGTATCACTAATTTCATAACCTTTTAGTATAGTAATTCCTAATTTATTTGCTTTTTTAGGATAATATCCATCACTACCATCTCTTGTATCGACAATAGCCTCTACTTTTATACCTTGTTCAAAAAAATCTATTGCAGTTTCATAGGCACTATCATTGTTTGTAAAAAAAACTAAATTTTTTCCAGGTGCAACTCCATACTTATTTAAGTATTTTTTCGCACTGTTAGAAAGCATAATACCGGGCCTATCATTATTGTTAAAAATTATTGGTCTTTCTATTGTGCCTGTCGCTAAAATAACTTTCTTTGATCTAATTTTCCAAATTCTTTCTTTAATATCGTTTTTTTTATATAATCCTTTTTCTGGATCAATTTCTTGGACAGCTAATAATAAATTATAATTTAAATAAGCAAAACATGTTGTATTTTTTACTATTTTTATATTTGAATTTTTAGAAAGTTTATCAACAATTTTATTTTTCCATTCATTAATTGGCAATTTATCTATTTTAATATCTTGATTTCTTGTAGATAAAATTTCACCTCCTAGATCATCTTCTTGCTCAATAAGTAATACTTTATAATTATTATTCGCTGCAATTTCTGCTGAAATTAATCCGCTAACTCCTGCTCCAACAACTAGAACATCACAATGATAATGAAAATGTTCGTATTTGTGGGGATCATCTTTTTTTGGAGATTTACCAAGTCCTGCAGCATGTCTTATAAAAAACTCATATGCCTTCCAAAACTTTGGCGGCCACATAAAGGTCTTGTAATAGAATCCTGCAGGAAAAAATGGTGATAGTAAATCATTTATAGCGCCTGCATCAAATTTCACTGACGGCCAATTATTTTGACTAAAAGCTTTTAACCCCTCATATATCTGGACTTCAGTTACTCTTCTATTAGGTTCGGTATATTCTTTGGTCTCAAGCTGAACTATTCCATTAGGTTCTTCACTACCTGCGGTATAAATACCCCGCGGTCGATGATATTTAAAACTTCTTCCAACTAAGTGAACATCATTTGCAAGAAGTGCAGAAGCTAGGGTGTCACCTTCAAATCCAAAATATTCTTTATTATCAAAATAGAACCTAACAGACTTATTATTTTCGAGATTTTTATTATTTTTGTATCGCATCTCTATTTTTAAAACCTATCTTTTTTTGATGTTGATAAATTCCCTGATCCAATACTTGGCTCACCTGAAGGAGTAGCTGGAATATTTGCTTTTAATATGGGAGGAGCTTCTCCCATCTTATATACTGCTAGAATTTCATCGGTTGCTGTATTTCTTGCTAAATTAAACCATTGTCTGCATCCATATTCATGATTCCATCTTTCATAATGAATACCTTTTTTATTCTTTCGCAAGAATAAATATTCTGCCCATTGATCATCAGAGAGTTCAGGAGGATTTTTTGGTCTTGCAATATGCGCTTCACCTCCACAAGAAAATTCAGCTTGATCTCTTTCTCCACAGTATGGGCAATTTATTAAAAACATGATCTAATGTGCTACAGCAGCTGCACCATGTTCATCAACTAATTCACCACTAGAAAATCTATTTATTGTAAAAGGAGCATTTAATTCATGTGCTTGATCATTAGCTATAGTGTGAGCAAATACCCAACCTGAACCTGGTGTTGCTTTAAAACCACCAGTTCCCCAACCACAATTAAAGTATAATCCGTTTATGTGAGTTTTACTGATAATGGGGCTTGCATCAGGACAAATATCTACAATTCCTCCCCAATGACGAAGCATTTTCATTCTAGAAAATATTGGAAACAATTCAACTATTGCCATTAATGTATCTTCAACAATGTTAAAGCCACCTCTTTGAGTATATGAAGTGTATCCGTCTGTTCCAGCACCAATAACTAACTCTCCTTTATCTGACTGAGATACATACGCATGAATTGTATTTGACATTACTACAGTATCAATGACTGGTTTTACTGGCTCTGAAACTAGTGCTTGTAATGGTTTACTCTCTAAAGGTAATTTGATACCCGCCATA
>CACHSZ010000019.1 GCA_902582755.1 uncultured Alphaproteobacteria bacterium
TCTTTCTTTACTTAACGAAATTCCAGAAAATATTAATAAAGAATCAGGCAATGATATTATTAAAGTTCTAACTGAATCTGATTTGTTTTCTGATGTTTTTGTTAAATTTGAAAATAATAAATACATAATTGTTGTTAAAGAATACCCAAATATCGATGAAATTTATTTTAATAAAAATGATAGGTTGGAAGATGATGAATTATCTACATTAGCTTCTGAACTACAACTTAAAACTTTTAATGATAAATCAATAAACTTATTCATTGATGAGGTAAAAAAAATATATGAGACTTATGGGTACAACGATGTGCAAATCAGCTTTAATGAAAAAATTTATAGTGATACAAATACTGTGGATTTATATTTTGAATTTAATGAAGGTGAAATCACTAAAATTGAAAATATATTAATTAATGGTAACAATTCTGTTTCTGCACAAGAAATTAGAGAAATTGCTAAATCTAAAACCAAAACTATTAGAAATTTATTTGCTAATAATAATTTTAAACCAAATCAACTTGAAAGAGATAAATTTATTATTACAAATCTCTATAAAAATAGAGGATTTATCGATGTTAATGTTCAAACAAAGATAGAGTATCTAGAGAACAATAAAGTAAATATTTATTTTATTATTAATGAAGGTGAATTGTACTCTATTTCTACAATTAAATATGAAGATACAAAAAATATTCTTAATCCAGAATTATTAGAAGTTATAGATGCTAAAATAAAAATATTTTTAAGTACAGAACAAATATTTTCTCTTGAAAAAATTCAACTTTTAAAGGATGAAATTACATCAGTAATTATTGAAAATGGTTTGGAATTTTTTGAAGTTGCTACATTTGATAAAAAAGAGAATACAAATGTTGATATCTTATTTCGGATCTCTCCAATTGAACCTAAATACACTAACCAAATAAACATTGTTGGCAATTCAAGAACCTTTGATTATGTAATTAGACGAGAATTAGAAATTGTTGAGGGAGATGCTTTTTACGATACTCAGTTAGAAAGTATTAGAGATAAACTAGTTTCTTTAAATTTATTTGAAAATGTTAACGTAAAACAAGAAAAAATTGATACTAATAACGTTAATATAATTATTGAAGTTGAAGAAAAACAAACTGGAACGTTTAATGCTGGTGTTTCAGTAGGAACTATAGATGGTTTTTCAATTGTAACAGGTTTGAGAGAAAGAAATTTTTATGGAACTGGAAGGTCTTTAGATGTTCTCATAAATACCTCAGAGGATAAAAATCAATTTAAATTAATTACAAAAGATAGATTATCACAAGAGAATGATGCAGATATAAATTATAACTTAAATTATAAACAAGAAGATTTTTCAAAAGCTAGCTCTTATAAATTAGACACAATATCTACTGGTGTTGGTATAGGGTATAAGCTTAATAAAAATTTGTATCATAATGTTGATTTGGAGTATTTATTTAAAGATTATAACATAACTGATAAAACTACTGTTTCTAACTCCATTCTGGAATCATCTGGAACAAACATAAGTTATCTTTTTAAAAATAATCTCCGATATTCGACTTTAAATTCAGGATTTATTGCAAAAAATGGTCAGTTGATAAATTTTAATAATACAATTGAGACTCCTACTAGTTCAAGAAATGGTTTTGTAAGAAATCTGATTACACTAAGACAATATTACTCTCATAATGAAAGTAATATTTTTTCAATACAAACCAAAGTTGGAAATATTACTTCATTAAATAATAACGATATTTTGACTGATGATAAGTTTTCGCTTGGAGGCAGATGGTTAAGAGGTTTTGATAGTTATGGCGCAGGACCACGAAACTCGAGAACATCATACGTAGGTGGTAACAATCTTATAGTAACCAAATTAGATTATTCTTATGAAATTTCTAATAATTCAAATTTCCCAATTTTTTTAAATTTTTTTAATGACTATGGTTTAATATGGGAAAATAAAACAACTCCAACTAACAATGATAATAGTTTAAGATCTTCATATGGATTTGGGATAAAATATTATTCGCCAATTGGGCCTATGGGCTTTACATGGGGATTTCCTATAATGGAAGAGGAATACGATATTAAAAGAATGTTTTTATTTTCAATAGGAAATATAGATTGAAATCAATTTATGCAATTATTTTTTCAAGTATTTTATTATTTAGTCTCAATCTTGCTGCGCAAACTATTGCTATCATAAATATTCAACACTTAATTGACAACAATCCTACTTATATAAAAACTTTAAGAGAAATAGAGTATAATCAAAATTTATATTTAAAAGAATTTGAAAGTAAAGAAAATGAGTTTAAAATTAATCTTAAAAAAATTGAAGATTCAAAATTAATTCTTAATCAAGATGAGATTAATATACAAATAGATAAATATAATAATGAGTTATCAAAATTCTCAAATTTAGTTGATGAATTTAATTCACATTATCAGCACCAAATTTTTAAAATAAGAGAGATAGTTTTAGGGGAAATTATTGTGTTGCTTGAAAAATATGCTAGTGAAAATAATGTTGATTTAATTTTAGATTCAACTAGTTATTTGATAGCTTCTAATTCTTTAGATATAACTGAAATAATAAAGAAAAATTTAAATAAATTAAATTTAAAATTGGAATTTGATAACTTTGAAAAAAATTAAATATTTAGATATTAAAAATATATTGAAGCAAAATTCAATAGATGTGAATTCAGATTTACCAGATGATGAAACATTACTTTCTGTAAAAACCCTCATTAATTCAACACAGAATGATTTAACTTTTTTTTCTAATTTAAAATATCTTGACGATTTAACAAATATAAAAGCAAAAGCATGTTTGATAGAAAAAAAATATATTAGATATCTTCCTAAACACTGCAAACCAATAATTGTTGACAATCCATATTTAGCATTAGCTATTATTAGTAATATTTTTAGAAATAAATTAACAAAAAAAAATTCAATAATCTCAAAAAATACATCTATTAGTTCAACTTCCAAAATATACAATAATGTTCAAATAAACCCATATACCTCTATAGATGATAATACACAAATTTATGAAAATGTTTCAATAGGAGCAAATACTTACATTGGTCCAGATGTTATTATTGAAAAAAATGTAATTATTCACGATAATGTTTCTATAACAAATTCAATTATTATGGAAAATTGTGAGATTAAATCAGGTGCTAGAATTGGTGGTTCAGGATTTGGATTTGAAGAAAAATCTAAACAAAAAATTTATCATAGTGGAAATGTTATTATTAAAAAAAATACTTGTATAGGTTCTAATACTACAATTGATAGAGCAGTTTTTGATTCAACTATTATTGGAGAATATTCAAACATTGATAATTTAGTACAAATAGCTCATAATGTAATTATCGGAGATTATGCTATTATTGCAGCACAAGTTGGTATAGCTGGAAGTACTAATATTGGAAAAAATGTAAAAATAGGTGGTCAAGCAGGAATAGCTGGCCATTTAAGTATTGGAAATAATGTGACCATAGCTGCTAAAAGTGGTGTCACAAAAAATATATTAGACAATAAAATAGTTGCGGGTTTTCCAGCAAAAGATATCTCCTTATGGAAAAAAGAAATTATAAAGAATAGTATAAAAGAATGAATTTAAACCTTGATGAAATTAAAAAATTAATACCGCACAGATCACCTTTTTTATTTGTAGATACATGTAAAATAGTAATTGAAGGTGAGCACGGAAAATCTCAAAAATTTTTTTCAAATGATGAGTATTTTTTTAAAGGTCATTTTCCAGACAATCCAATTGTGCCTGGAGTAATAATTGTTGAAGCAATGGCACAAACAGCAGGTATAGTAGTGTCATATAAACTCAGAAATTTTAAAGAAAAATCTGTTTTATTTATGAGTGTAAACAAAGCTAAATTTAGAAAACCAATTTTACCCAATGATACAGTTGTGTTTGAAGTAAAATTTTTAAACAAGGTAAGGGATGTTTATAAATTTGAAGGTACATGTTTTAAAGAAGACGTTAAGGTAAGTGAAGCTGAGTTTTCTGCAATGATTACATATAAGTAATAATTAGAAACATTTTATTTATTTTATGAACTTTTTTGATCATTTAATAAGAATTTATATATGATTCATCCTTCAGCAATAATCTCAAATAATGCTTCAATTCACGAAACAACTAATATTGGCCCTTTTTGTACCATTGGTAGTGGGGTTAAAATTGGTAAAAATAATAATTTAGTTTCTCATGTATCTATAACTGGTGAAACAAACATTGATGATAATAATACTTTTTATCCATTTTGTTCAATTGGATCTGATCCACAAGATTTAAAATATAATAAAGAAAAATCATTTTTAAAAATTGGAAGTAACAATAAATTTAGAGAAAATGTCACTATTAATCCAGGCACATCGGGTGGAGGTTTAAACACATTAGTAGGTGATAATTGTTTATTTATGGTTGGTTCTCACATTGCTCATGATTGTAAGATTAAATCAAATGTAATTTTAGCAAACAATGCAACTTTAGCTGGCCATGTAGAAATTGATAATAATGCAATTATTGGGGGAAATTCAGCAATACATCAATTTGTTAGAATTGGGAAATATGCGATGATTGGTGGAATGAGTGGCGTTGAAAAGGACATAATACCATACGGTCTATATATGGGAATTAGAAAAAATTTAAAAAGTTTAAATTTGATTGGTCTAAAAAGAAAAGGTCTAACAGCAAACTTAATTAATGAAATTAAAAACTTAATAAATATAATTTTTGATAAAAATGATGCAATAGAAAATAATATTAAAAAAAATAAAATTGCAAATTGTGAAATTCATGAAATAAAAGAAATTATTGAATTTTTAAATTCAAATTCCAAAAGAGGTATAACTACTTTTGAATATGATTAAAATTGGAATAATTACCGGTGATGGCAATTTGCCACTTTACATTGGTAAATCACTAATAAATAAAAAATATGATGTTACTTTTTTATCTTTAAATAATAAAAACAATAAACTTTATAATAATTATAAGATTGTAGATATTAATATTCTATCAATAAAAAAAATTATAAAAGTTTTAGAATCAAACAATATAAAACATATTATTTTTGCTGGAAGTTTAAAAAGACCAGGGATAAAAGATCTTGGATTTGATATTCCGACATTCTTGCTAGCTAAGAGTCTTTTATTAGAAAATAAGGGAGATAATAATCTTCTAATAAGTTTAAAAAAATTTTTTGAAACTAAAGGATTTATTTTTTTTAATTGGACAAAATATTGCAAAGAATTATTCTCGACTGAAATAAATTTGACTAAGGTTAAGCCATCTAAAAATGCTATTTTGAATTTAAAAAAAGGAAAATCAATATATCAAATCTATAAAAAATTAGATGTTGGTCAAGCAATGATAATTCAAAATCAATTAGTTTTAGGTTTAGAAGCTATTGAGGGTACAGATGAATTATTACAAAGATGTAAAGAATACAAAAGAAAAGGTGATAAAGGTATATTATTAAAATTTTCAAAATTTAACCAGAGTAATCTTATTGATATTCCTTTAATTGGATTAGATACAATGAAAAATTTAAAAAAATATAATTATGATGGTGTGTTTTTGCAAAAAAATAAATGCTTAATTTTAGATAAGAAAAAAATTATTGATTATGCGAATGTTAATAAATTATTTATTGCTTCAGTGGAATTAAATTGAGAAAAACTAAAATCTTTGTTTGTTGTACTGAACAATCAGGTGAAAATATTTGTGCAAATATTTTATCAAGATTAGATTTGAATAAAATTCAAATTGATGGTGTTTGTGGAAAACAATCAGAAAAATATATTAGTAATAAAATTTACGATTTATCTGAATTTAAATCAATTGGATTTTTTGAAATTATTCTTTCAGTTTCTAAATATTTAAAAATGATAAAATTTTTAAAAAACTATATTATTATTAATGATTATGATTTAATTGTAACAATTGACTCTCCAGATTTTAATTACAATTTAGTAAATAAATTAAGAAAAAATAATTATAAAAAAAAAATTATACATATAGTAGCACCTACTGTTTGGGCTTGGAGATCATATAGAGCAAGAAAATTTGCAAATATTTATGATGAAATTTTTCTTCTATTTAATTTTGAAAAAAAATATTTTAATTATCAAAATTTAAATAAAATTTTTATTGGACATCCAATATTTCATGTAAAAAAACGTAAGATAAAAGAAAATTATAAGTATATTGCTTTTTTACCTGGTAGTAGACAAAATGAAGTATTAAAACTTATAAAATACTTTAAGCATATTGATGAATATATTAATAAAAATGAGTTAAATTTTAAAATTTTTATTCCAACTTTACCCCATCTAGTTTCTTTAATAAAAGAATTTACCAAAGAATGGAAAACTGAGACTCTCATTTCAACTGAAATTAGTAAATTTGATGATTATTATGACAATGTTTATTTAAGCATAACTTGTTCTGGAACTGCTTCACTAGAAATTGCTAAAAGAAATATACCTCAAATAGTAATTTATAAACTTAATTATTTTACAGAAATTCTTTTTAAACCTTTTGTTAAAGTTAAATATGCTAACATAATTAATATTATAAGTAATCAAATGATTATACCAGAAGTTGTAAACTCTAATTTAAATGAAAGAAATTTATTAAATAGTTTTTTAAATCTATTAAACAATAAAAAAAATCAAGAAAATCAAATTAATCTAATTAATATTTACTTAAAAGAAATAGTAAAAGAATTTAGTCCTTATGATGTCAGTGTAGATCGGATAAATAAATTAATCAGTCTTTCTTCCAAAGCCAATTAAAAATTGATTTTTTCTCTCTTGAAGACTCGACTTGATACTGTCTTGCTTGATATCCAGTATATAGTTGACGAGGTCTTCCAATCTTATTTATGGGATCTTCTATCATTTCCTTCCATTGTGATATCCATCCTACAGTTCTTCCTATTGCAAATAGAACCGTAAACATACTTGTGGGGAAACCTAATGCTTTAAGTATAATACCAGAATAAAAATCAACATTTGGGAATAATTTTTTATTAATAAAATATTCATCTTTAAGAGCAATTTTTTCCAATTCTATTGCAATTTTAAGCAATGGATCATCTTGCATATTTAACTCTTCTAAAACTTCATGTGCACTTTCTTTCATTACTGTAGCTCTTGGATCATAGTTTTTATAAACTCGGTGCCCAAAACCCATTAATCTAAATGAGTCATTTTTATCTTTTGCTTTATCTATGAATTTTTGTATATTTGAAACATCACCAATCTCTTCTAACATTTTAATAACTGCTTCATTTGCACCACCATGTGCTGGCCCCCACAAAGAAGCAATACCAGCAGCTATACAAGCAAATGGATTGGCGCCAGAAGATCCTGCTAATCTAACAGTTGAAGTAGATGCATTTTGCTCATGATCAGCATGTAAAGTGAAGAACCTATCCATAGCTCTAACAATTTTTGGACTAACTTTATAATCCTCAGATGGCACTGAAAATGTCATATATAAAAAATTTTCAGCATAAGAAAGATCATTTCTTGGATAAACAAATGGTTGACCAATAGAATATTTATAAGCCATTGCACCTATTGTTGGAATTTTTGCAATTAAACGATGACATGCTATCATTCTTTGATTAATATCTGAAAAATCAGTACTATCATGATAAAAGGCTGAAAGCGCACCAACAACACCAACCATAATTGCCATAGGGTGTGCGTCTCTTCTAAAACCTCTATATAAATTTACAAGTTGTTCATGTAACATTGTATGATTAGTTATTACATCTTTAAATTTCTGCTTATCTTCTGGTGATGGTAATTCGCCGTGAAGTAAAAGATAACAAACTTCAAGAAATTCACTTTTAGATGCTAAATCGTGGATGTCATAACCTCTATGACGAAGTATTCCTTTGTTTCCATCTATATATGTTATTGCAGATTCACATGATGCAGTTGAAGTAAAACCTGGATCAAAAGTAAATAGTCCAGTTTCTTGATAAAGTTTACGAATATCCAAAACATTCGGACCATCTTTACTTTCAATAAGTGGAATTTGATACGATTTACCACTCTCATTGTTGAATAGAGTAAACTGTTTATTGTTAACTTTTTTATCTTCGTAATCGGCCATATTTAATTATCTCTATATTGATTTAATCTATCAATAGTATCTTTTTTACCTAATATTACAAAAATATCAGAAATTGAAGGCCCTTGATAGGA
>CACHSZ010000020.1:5000-8093 GCA_902582755.1 uncultured Alphaproteobacteria bacterium
GTAGGCATTCGGTTTCAGATACTATTTCATTCCCCCTATCGGGGTTCTTTTCACCTTTCCCTCACGGTACTTGTTCACTATCGGTCATCAAGGAGTATTTAGGCTTGGGAAGTGGTCTTCCCATATTCAGACAAAATTTCACGTGTTCCGCCCTACTCGAAAATAAAATTACTTTTTACCTATACGGGACTATCACCCACTATGGTCTAACTTTCCAGATAGTTCTAGTTATTATAATTTTACTATTGGCCTGATCCGCGTTCGCTCGTCACTACTAACAGAATATATTTCTTTTCCTCTAGCTACTAAGATATTTCAATTCACTAGGTTGACTCTTATTAGCTATGAATTCACTAATAAGTAACTCATAAGAGTTGGGTTTCCCCATTCGGATATTTAAGGATCAAAGTGTGTTGACAACTCCCCTTAACTTTTCGCAGCCTACCACGTCCTTCATCGACTCTTGATGCCAAGGCATCCACTAAATGCCCTTTTGCGCTTGATTGCAATTACGTACAGAGAAAAATTTTGTACGTATATTAATCAAATAAAAATTTATTTTGATCAGTTATTATTTTACATATTAACGTTTTAAAGAAAAAATAAGATATATATTAGGAATTGGTGGAGGATAGCGGGATCGAACCGCTGACCTCCTGAATGCAAATCAGGCGCTCTCCCAGCTGAGCTAATCCCCCTTTTATTGGTGGGCCGAGGAAGACTTGAACTTCCGACCTCACGCTTATCAAGCGCGCGCTCTAACCAACTGAGCTACCAGCCCAATTATAATTAAATAAGCACCCAGTACTAGCTAATATTTAAAGAGATAGATAGACAACAATCCGGATAATTAGCGAACTAATTATCAATATCCTTAGAAAGGAGGTGATCCAACCGCAGGTTCCCCTACGGTTACCTTGTTACGACTTCGCCCCAGTCGCTGACCCTACCGTGGACGGCTGCTTCCTTACGGTTAGCGCACCGGCTTAAGGTAAAACCAACTCCCATGGCGTGACGGGCGGTGTGTACAAGGCCCGAGAACGTATTCACCGTAGCACGCTGATCTACGATTACTAGCGATTCCAACTTCATGGACTCGAGTTGCAGAGTCCAATCCGAACTGAGATGGTTTTTTGGGATTAGCTTTATCTTGCGATATTGCTGCCCTCTGTCACCACCATTGTAGCACGTGTGTAGCCCAGACCGTAAGGGCCATGAGGACTTGACGTCATCCCCGCCTTCCTCCAGCTTATCACCGGCAGTTTTTCTAGAGTGCCCAGCATAACCTGATGGCAACTAAAAATGAGGGTTGCGCTCGTTGCGGGACTTAACCCAACATCTCACGACACGAGCTGACGACAGCCATGCAGCACCTGTGTGTATGCCAGCCGAACTGAAGAATTAAGATTCTTTAATTCAAACATACCATGTCAAGGTCTGGTAAGGTTCTTCGCGTTGCTTCGAATTAAACCACATGCTCCACCGCTTGTGCGGGCCCCCGTCAATTTATTTGAGTTTTAATCTTGCGACCGTACTTCCCAGGCGGAGTGCTTAATGCGTTAGCTTCGACACTGATACTATTGCACCAGCGACTAGCACTCATCGTTTACTGCGTGGACTACCAGGGTATCTAATCCTGTTTGCTACCCACGCTTTCGTATCTCAGCGTCAAAAATGGCCTAGTTAGTCGCCTTCGCTTCTGGTATTCTTTCCAATATCTACGAATTTCACCTCTACACTGGAAATTCTACTAACCTTTACCAAATTCTAGATCACTAGTTTTAAATGCAGTTCCTGGGTTGAGCCCAGGGATTTCACATCTAACTTTTTGATCCGCCTACATACGCTTTACGCCCAGTGATTCCGAACAACGCTAGCCCCCTTCGTATTACCGCGGCTGCTGGCACGAAGTTAGCCGGAGCTTCTTCTTCAATTAATGTCATTATCATCGTTGATGAAAGAGTTTTACAACCCTAAGGCCTTCTTCACTCACGCGGCATTGCTGGATCAGGGTTTCCCCCATTGTCCAATATTCCCTACTGCTGCCTCCCGTAGGAGTCTGGGCCGTGTCTCAGTCCCAGTGTGGCTGATCATCCTCTCAAATCAGCTATAGATCGTAGCCTTGGTGGAGCAATTACCTCACCAACTAGCTAATCTAGTGCGGGCTCATCTGAAGGCGATAAATCTTTCTCTTTGCAGACACATCCGGTATTAGCTACAGTTTCCCGCAGTTATTCCGAACCTTCAGGTAGATTCCCACATGTTACTCACCCGTGCGCCACTAAATCCGAAGATTTCGTTCGACTTGCATGTATGAGGCATGCCGCCAGCGTTCGTTCTGAGCCATAATCAAACTCTTAAGTTAAGTAAATTTGACCTAAGTCAAAAATTACGGAACGTCCGTTAAAGCGGAATACTTCTTGTATAAACAAAAGTATTTGTTGATACGTATTCCACTAACATTCGTAAAATTAAATTACGAATTGTTGTCTACGTATCTCTTTATTATCTTATTAACAAATTAAAGAGCATACAAAACACTACTAATTAAAAAAAATTGTAGAGAATTGTTCTTTTCTAAAAGAAAAGAGTATGTGCCTATAATAGTATAAAAATTCCTTGTCAAATCATAAAAAATAAAAAAAAAAGGCTTATTTCTGGGGATATTTTTGTATAACTTAAATAATTTAATTTAAATTTAAGAATCTATCTGGAAATTGGTTGCGGGAGTAGGATTTGAACCTACGACCTTCAGGTTATGAGCCTGACGAGCTACCGGGCTGCTCCATCCCGCGATTAATATAGGATTACTATTACTATAGGATTGAAAATACAATAGAAAAATTTTGGTAGCGGAGGAGGGATTTGAACCCCCGACATCACGAATATGAGCCGTGCGCTCTGACCAACTGAGCTACTCCGCCTTTAAAATTGTTTTATAACATAAAAAAACTATTTGATGTTTGAATTTTTTACAAATTAAAAAAAATATACTGATATATAGATTTATTTATGACTTTATTATCAATAATAATTCCTGCTTTCAAACCTACGCTTCTTATTAGAAAATGTATAAAAAGTATATTTGAGCAA
>CACHSZ010000021.1 GCA_902582755.1 uncultured Alphaproteobacteria bacterium
GTATTACCTTTGAATTTATATGAAGAAGAAACAATATCAGTTGTAGTTTTTGGTTGATTACTAACAATTGATCTTTCAAATCCTACTAATTTATTCAAAAGAGTACTTTTCCCTACATTTGTTTTACCAAATAAACCTAATGAAAAATCGTATTTTATTAACTTATTATCTTTAACATCATATTTTGATAAAAAATCTAAAAAGACATCAATACCTATATTATGTGAACATGAAATAAAAAAAATATTCTTTATACCAAGGCTGTCAATTTTTTTATCTTGCTTAAAATTATCATCTTTATTAATTATAACTAATATTTCCTTATTAAATTTTCTTAATTCATTGATCAATTCTTTATCTATAAAGTAATTCTCATCTTTATAGTCAATAACATAAACAAAAATATCTATTTTCCTTATTATGTTACTGACACTCTTTGTAACTAAACTTTTTTGATTAATTATTCCGGGTGTATCATACACATCAATATTAATATTTGATTTAAGAGGTGATACATGCCAATCTCTTGTTGTGCCAATGGTATCATGAATTATATTATTATTTTTAATTGTAATTAAATTATAAAGTGATGTTTTGCCTACATTTGGCATACCTAAAATTAATATATTCATTTTTAATAAATGTAAGTAATACCTTTTTCAGTACTTATAAAAATTTTATTTTGATAATTATAAACTTTATTAATATTTTTAATTTTAAGATTTATGGTTTCTTGTATTTCAAGATTTTGATTTAAAATAATTATTTTGCCATCATCTGTAAATAAATGCATATTTTGATTGATGATGAAAGCATTTATTATTTTTGAGTTTTTATTTAGTATTTTATTGATATTAATTCTTGAAAATAAATTGCCATTTTTAATATTATAAAATTCAAGAAAATTTTCATTTTTTGAAATTAATGAATTATTTAATAAACGTGCTGAAGATGAATTATTTATTCTAAAATCAACTAATATAAACTTATCACTATTTATATCATAAGTATGAAAGATATCTCCATTATCAAAATAGACTAAAAAATTTTTATAGATGTGAATTTGATCTTTAAGATTATTTAATGACGTATTGAGTTCAATCTTATCAAAATTTAAATTATGTTCTTCAAATAAATATGAGTCTAATGAATTAAATTCACTGTTTGGAAGTATAAAAAAAACAATATTATAATATTTTTCTATTTTACCTCCTGATGATTGAATTATGTTACTCGATTTAAAAGCTTTTTCAAAAATTATATCTCCACTTAAAATTGATAAAAAAATTATTTTCTCTGGATAAAGTATAATAATATATTCATCATAAATTTTAACTGGAGAATTTAATAAATCTTGATTTTTAAAGACCCAAACAACCTCCCCTTGTTTGTTAATTCTAACCACTTCTCCTGATTTGAAGGCAATAATAAAATCATTTTCATATAAAGAAAAGGATATGGGGATTTTTTTTACTTGATCTAATTCGATATTAATTCTTTCAATTAATTTGCCAGTATTAGAGTCAAACTTTAGAAGCTCTCCATCTATATTGATGGAATAAATACTTTGCCCAAGATATACAACATTTATTGAATTATTATTTTTGTATTTACTTTCATAATTGTTAATTTTTAATTTATTTTGGTCTTTATCTAAAAAATTGTAATCAGATGCCTTATATGTATAAGCATCAAATACATTTTCTTGATAATCTTCGTATAAACTGAAATCTAAAAATTCTTCTGTTTCTAATTGGAATTTATTATCAATTGTATCTATTTTATTATTAAATGATGAAATTCTATCCTGACATGAAATAATAAATATGAAAGATAAATATAGCGCTATTTTACTTATAAAGCTGAAACTCATGTATCTTTTTCACTCTTTCTTTTATAGAGTCAGAAACTAAACTTGAATTAAATATTTCATTATATTTATTCAAAGCCCTTGAACTATTATTGTAATCAGATTTATTAAGATCTATTTCTGAAACAATTAATAAATATTCTAATTCTTTTTTAATTGAAAAATAACCGTCCAACTCATCACTAATATTATTTATATAATTTGAAATATCATTTAAATAATTATTAGTTTTCTCTTCATATGATGCATTAATCATAGTGTATGAAGCGTTTGCAGCTATAGAGGATTTATATAGATTATCTAAATTTGATGAAACAAGTAATTCTTTATATAATTCGTTAGAGTAGCTAAAATTTTTATTTTCATTATTTTTCTGAATTAATTTTAAGGTTGATAAAATAGAGAAAATATTATCATCTTCAATTAACTTTTCTAAATTACTTAAATCATTTTGATTATCCTGGATAATATCAAAAAAACTTATGCTAGAGTTTTTTATATCTTGAATTTTAAAATAATTATATGTTTGGAATCCAATAAATAAAATTAGTAAAATTACTAATGAAATTATTATTTGTTTGTAGTTTGTAAAAATAAAATTTTGCACTCTTTTAAACAAGTTATCATTTTTGTTATCTTCACTCATACTATTTCCACTTTATCGAACAGCCAATACTATTCATTTGATTAATCGGACCTACTCCCTCATTTTTGATTTTAATCATCGCATTAAAAAGATCTCTTTCAATATTTGAATCTTGATTTGCATTCATTACACCTGAGTCTATTCTACCTCTATATTTTAATTTAAGATCTTTATCAAAACCAAAAAAATCTGGAGTGCAAACAGCATTATAATTTTTTGCCACTTCTTGTGTTTCATCATATAGATACGGAAAATTAAATTTATATTTATCAGAGAAAATTTTCATATTATCAAATGAATCATCGGGGTAATTAATTACATCATTAGACATAATGGCAATTGTATTTATTGAGTGCTCTAGTAGCTCATCAGCATCTTTTTTTAATCTACTTGCAATTGCTTTAACATATGGACAATGATTACATATAAAAACAATAACAGTACCATTTAATCCTTTTGCATTATCTAAAGAAACCATCTTATCATTAATATTTTTAAGATTAAATGATGGTGCTAATACATCTAAATTATCATTTGGGGCATTTACAGGCATAGAATTTTGTTATATTCTTAATTTATGGGTTTAGTAACATCTAGTGCTTCAACTAACAATCACAATCTCTACTTTTCCAAAGATGAACTAGCCAAAATCCTAAATCTTTATTCTAAAGGAGTTTCTAATGGTGAATGGAAAGATTATGCGATTGATTTTAATAAAAATAATGCATTTTTTTATATATTTAAACATAGTCTAGCGGGTCCAGAATGCATACTAAATAAATCGCTAGAGAGGAAAAAAAGAAAAATTTTTTATAATTTAAAATCAAAAAATCAAAACAAGAAATTTGAAAGTTTAGACGCACTGATATCATCTTTAAATCGAAACATTTTTAAGTTAGTAAATTAAATATTAACAATTTTATTTAACAATTTGTATTGTTAAACTTTATCTTTCTACAATTTATTTTCGAATGGCCCAACCAGCAAAAATATTTTCAAGATAAACTACAATATAATATAAAAATATTCCCATAACAGCCAATGTGATTAATACTGCAAACATTAATGGATAATCTGCGCTTATTTTTCCACTATCAAACAAATGTCCTAATCCTTTTCCATGTGGTTCAATAATTTCCATTAAATTAGTTCCAATAAACGCTAGTGTTGTTGATACTTTTAATGCTCCAAAAAATTCTGGTAATGTTTTTGGTAAAGCAATTTTATAAAAAATCTCAAATTTATTAGCACCTAAAGATAAAAGTATGTCTTCATATTCTCTTTCCAAAGTTGACAATCCAATCGAAATTGAAACACAGATGGGGAAAAATGAAATAAGAATTACAATTATAATTGTATTCATATTGTGCATACCAACAAATATTAATGCAATTACTGGAACTACTGTTGCTTTAGGAATAGCATTAAAACCAACAAGAATAGGATATAAGCCTATTCTAATAGTTTTTGAAAACCCCATTAAAATACCTAAACTTAATCCTACCAAAACAGACAATATTAATCCTACAACAGTTCTCCAAAAAGTTTCCCAACCGTAGATTAAAAAGAGATGTTTAAATTTCCAAAATGCTGGCCATAAATCTGAAGGGGAAGCCATTTTATAATTTGGCCAATTATTATACCAAACCAACAATTCCCATAACAAACAAAAAATTATAAGACTAAATAAAGGTATAATAAAATTATTGATTCTAATCATTTTTATTCTGAGCTATTTCGATTTGATTTCTAAGTGTTGCAAGTAATTGTGATACTTCTGATGAATATAAATCAGAGATTTTTTTTTCTTCATTAAAATTAGTTTTAACGTCGTATTGTAATGAAGCTGGTCTTCCGGATAAAACAATTACTTGATCAGCTAAATAAACAGCCTCTCTTAAATCATGAGTTATTAAAATACATGTGAAGTCTCTTTCTTTTTTTAATTTGTGCATAACATCCCACAAATCTTCTTTTGTAAATGCATCTAGAGCTGCAAAAGGCTCATCTAAAATTAAGACCTCTGGACTATGAACTAAAGATCTACAAAGTGAAACTCTTTGTTTCATCCCACCAGATAATTCAGATGGTAAATTATTTTCAAATTCTTCTAATCCCACTAACTTAAGCAGATCTAATGCATTCGATCTCTTTTGATTATAAGTCATATTTTTTGATACTATCTCAAGTGGAAGAATTATATTTTTAATTACATTTCTCCATTCTAACAAAACTGGATTTTGAAAAGCCATTCCTACAGTAGAAAGTGGGGATGTAATTTTTTTATTTGAAATAAAAATACTACCTTGAGTTGGTTTAATTAATCCACTGACTAATCTAGTTATTGTAGATTTTCCACAACCTGAAGGTCCAACTATAGCAGTAAAACCCTTTCTTTTAATTGATAGGGAAAGATCCTTTAAAACAGGAAGCATACCTTGTTTAGTTTCATATTGATGAGAAACCTTTTCAATATTGATATGCATAAGTTATGATTAGTATATGGGGTAGGAATAGTCTACCCCATAAAAAAATATTAAGGTAAATATTTATCGGTAAAAAATGAAGAAATCTCTGGATCAGATGAGAATTCGTATGTTTCTGCTAACTGTCCTAAAGCTTTTTCCATTCTTGCAATGTCAATATTACCCATACCGTTTTCTTTTACATAATCAGTATTAACATTTCCTTCTATTGCTAGTATCAATCTTCTTGTCTCTAAAGCTAAATCAGCAGCTGGATTTCTTTCAACCATACTCTTCACCGCGTCTTCAGGATTTTTCATAGCATCAGCCCATCCTTTAGATACAGCTTTTAAAAAACCTTTAACTATTTCAGGATTTGCATCTGCATAATCAGTGTTAACTATTATGGCATTACCATATAATTCTAATCCATAGTTTGCCATCAACATAATTGATATATCATCCTCAGGAACACCAAGACGAACTAAATTTAAAAACATTGAAAATGAAAACCCTGTTATAGCATCAACGTTTTTTTCAGCTAACATCGGTTCTCTTGTTGGGAAACCTACTGGCTCCACTGTTATATTATCAACATTGATATTATTTGCAGAAGCAAATGGTGGGAATTGTGCCCATGCACCATCAGGTGGTGGCGCACCAAGAATTTTTCCCTCTAAATCAGATGGAGTTGTAACACCAAGACTTTTTCTTCCAGCAATTGCAAATGGAGGTTTATCATAAACCATCATAACTGCCATAACTGGCGCTCCAGGATTTTGATCTAAGAATTTGATTAAACTGTTTATATCTGCAAAGCCAATAGGAAAGGCTCCTGTTGCAACCTTTGGAATTGCATCTAAGGATCCTTTACCCGCAGATATTTCAACTTCTAAATTTTCTTCACCAAAATGTCCCTTATCTATTGCATAGAAATAAGGTGCACTTGGTCCTTCAAATTTCCAATCTAAAGCAAAAGATATTTTAGTATTTGCAAAACTATTGAAAGATAAGAGAACTGAAGTAATAAATATTAAAAATATTTTCATTTGATTATACCTCCTAATTTAAATCTGAGGTTAGTTTAACTGTGTTTTTTTAATAATACGATATAGGCAATTTAGTAATTCTTAAAATGCATACATAAATCTTAAATTTAAAAATATAACAAAATCAATTATTTATATTATTCCCACTCAATGGTTCCAGGAGGTTTAGATGTAAAGTCATATAATACTCTGTTAATACCTTTAACATTATTAATTATACGAGATGATATTTCTTTTAATTGATTATTTGTAAACATATAAAAATCCGCTGTCATTCCATCCACTGAAGTAATAGCTCTAAGTGAAACAGAGTAATTGTATGTTCTTTCATCTCCCATAACACCTACTGATTTTACTGGTAAAAGAACAACAAAAGCTTGCCAAATTTTATTATAAAGATTTTTCTCTTTTAGATACTCAATAAAAATATGATCCGCCTCTTGAAGAATTAAGATCTTTTTTTTATCAATTACCCCAGGTATTCGGATTGCTAAACCTGGACCTGGGAAAGGATGTCTTAAAAGTAAATGTTTATCTATTTTTAATTGCCTTCCAACATTTCTTACCTCATCTTTAAATAATTCTCTTAATGGCTCCACAATTTTTAATTTCATTTTTTTTGGTAAACCCCCAACATTATGGTGACTTTTGATTTTAGCTGTTGGACCACCAAAAAATGGAATACTTTCTATAATATCTGGATAAAGTGTCCCCTGCCCTAAATAATCTACATTTGATATTTTTTTAGCTGCTTTATCAAAAACTTCTATAAATGTTTTGCCAATAATTTTTCTTTTTTTCTCTGGATCAGAAACATTTTTTAAATTTTTTAAAAAAATATTAGAAGCATTTATTTTAGTAAAGTTTTTGCCAAATTTTTTGGAAAATATTTTTGACACTTCGTTAGCTTCATTTTTTCTTAGAAGACCGT
>CACHSZ010000022.1 GCA_902582755.1 uncultured Alphaproteobacteria bacterium
TTAATTTAATAGGTGATTTGAAAACAGCATTTGGTAGTGAGATTATTAAGACAAAAGAAATTTCGTTCAATGATGAACTGATAAATGGTCTTTTATCTCAGTATAAATGAGTCTAGAAAAAAAAAATTTTATAAGTCAATATAACAAAGGCTTACCTCAGATATTAAAAAAAAATCTTATTGCTGATATTGAAACACCATTTTCATCATTATTAAAAATTAGTAAATCGGAAAAATATTCTTTTCTATTGGAGTCAGTAGAGGGTGGAAGTAAAAGAGGACGTTACTCATTACTTGGTTGTGATCCAGATTTAATTTGGACAGTTGAGAAAGGTAAGGCAAAAATAAAATATTTGGATCATAATTTTGATTATAAACTAGATCAAAAGCCAATTCATAGTCTTAAAGAACTTGTAAGAATTTCAAAATTTAAAAATAATGAAATTGACGCTCCTTTCCCAACACTAGTTGGATATCTAGGATATCCAATGATTCAATATATTGAAAAAATTAAACTAAGTAATAAGGACAATATAAAAATACCTGATGCAATTTTAATCAGACCAAAAATTGTCGCAGTTTTTGATAATATTAAAGATATTATTTCCCTTATGACAGTTACGTATCCAAGTAAAAAAATCTCAGCAGAAAAAGCCTATAGAAAAAATAAATTACTTATTGATAAAACAATTAAAAAGTTAGAAAAAAGTATTTTAAAACCTGCACAAAAGAAAAATAAAAAATCTAAATTAAAATTTAAATCAAATTTTAAGAAAGAACAATTTTATAAAATTGTAAATAAAGCAAAAGAATATATTAAAAATGGAGATATCTTCCAAGTTGTGCCTTCACAGAGATTTGAAACAAAATATAATTTAAAAGCAGTCAATCTTTATAGATCATTAAGACGACTAAATCCATCTCCTTATCTTGTAAATCTTAACTTCAATAAAATTGGCCTTGTTGCATCTAGTCCAGAATTAATGGTTCAATTAAGAAACAAAAAAGTTACAATAAGACCAATTGCTGGAACAAGAAAAAGAGGAAAGAATGCCTCTGAAGACCTTTATTTATCTAATGACTTACTGAATGATAAGAAAGAACTCGCAGAACACTTAATGCTTTTAGATTTAGGAAGGAACGATGTTGGTCGCGTTGCAAAAAAAGGAACAGTGAATGTTACTGAAAAGATGATTGTAGAATACTACTCTCATGTAATGCATATTGTTTCAAACGTTGAGGGAAAAATAGATAATAATTTAGATGCTCTGGATGCTTTAATGGCTGGGTTTCCAGCAGGTACAGTTTCTGGTGCACCAAAAATAAGAGCTATGGAAATCATAGAGGAACTTGAAAATTTAAATAGAAGTTTTTATGCTGGTTGTATGGGTTATTTTGATTCTAATGGAGACATGGATACTTGTATTAGTTTGAGGACTGGGCTTGTAAAAGATAATAAATTATACATTCAGGCTGGTGCTGGAATAGTTTATGACTCAGTCCCAAAAAATGAACATCAAGAAATTTTAAATAAAGCTGGTGCTTTAATGGCAGCTGCAGAGGATTCATACAAATTCGATATATGATATTACTGATAGATAATTATGATAGTTTTACTTACAATGTAAAACACTACTTATTGGATTTAAATCAGAAGGTTGTTGTTTTTAGAAATGACAAAATTTCTATAAATAAAATTCGTAAATTAAAACCTAAATCAATAGTTATTTCACCTGGTCCGTGCACACCAAATGAAGCTGGAATAAGTCTTAATATCGTTGCAGAATTATCTAAACAATTTCCTATACTTGGCATTTGTTTAGGGCATCAAACTATTGGTCAAGCTTTTGGAGGTAAAATCATTAAATGCAAAGAAATCATGCACGGAAAAGTTGATACAATTAATCACTTTGGACACTCTATATTTAAAAATGTAGAAAGAAAATTTAAAGCAACTAGATATCACTCTCTTATAATTGATAAAAGAACTATGCCTAAAGATTTTTTAATTACTGCTGAAACAAATAATAAGATTATAATGGGTATTGCACATAAAAAATTACCAATATTTGGACTACAATTTCATCCAGAAAGTATAGGTACTGATATGGGTAAAATTATTTTAAAAAACTTTTTAAACTTAGCAAAATAATGGATCAAACTTTAATATTAAATAAAATTCTCGAACAACAAAATCTGAATATTGAAGAGAGTATGTATATATTCAATAAAATAATGAGTGGAGAATTAGATGATATTAAAATTACATCAATACTAATTGGTTTAAAGTTAAAAGGTGAAACAAAAGAAGAAATTATCGGTGCAGCAAAAGTAATGAGAGAGAAATCTCTAAAAATAAACTCTCCTGAAAATACAATTGATACTTGTGGTACTGGTGGAGATATGAAAGACACATTAAACATATCAACAAGTGCAGCAATAGTTGCTGCAAGCGCTGGCGTTACTATAGCAAAGCATGGTAACCGTTCGGTTAGTTCAAAATCAGGTTCTGCAGATATGCTAGAAAAAATAGGTTATAATATTACAAATAATGTAGAAGAATTAGAAAACTCGTTATCAAATAAAAATTTTTGCTTTTTATTTGCTCAAAACCATCATTCTGCCATGAAGAATGTAATTAATGTTCGTAAGAATTTAGCTACACGAACAATTTTTAATTTATTAGGCCCTCTTACAAATCCTGCTAAAGCAAGTAAACAGCTTCTAGGTGTTTATTCAAGAGATTTAGTTTCTATGCATTGTAATTGCTTAAAAGAACTAGGTTCTAAAAAAGCTATGGTTGTTCACGGATTGGATGGTTTAGATGAAATAAGTTTATCAGATAATACTCTAATAAATGAATTGAAAGATAATAAAGTTCTGGAATATAGTTTTAATCCAAGAGACTATGGTTATGATTTAATTAAATTAGAAGATATAAAAGGTGGAGATCCAGAATATAATGCAAATTGTTTTAATAAAATGATTAATGGTGATTATAGAGAATTTCAAATGATTGTAGAAATAAATGCAGGAGCGGCAATATATTTATCCAATTTAAGAAATAATCTAAAAGAGAGTTTTGATTTAGCAAAAAAAACAATTGAGGAAGGAGTTACAAAAAATTTTGTAAATTCACTAATTAATGAGTAATATACTTCAAAAAATTTGTGAAGATAAATCTAAAGAATTAGAAGAAACAAAGAGAAGATGTTCTTTTAAAACATTAGAAAAATTAATTTCGTCAAAATTAGAGAAACGTGAATTTAAAGAAAAATTACTTTCAGCTCAAAAAAATAAAAGAAATTTTATAATTGGTGAAGTAAAAAAACAAAGTCCAAGTGCAGGTGAAATAATTTCAGATTACAAACCAGAAGATATTGGTATTTTATATGAAAGATCAGGTGTTGGAGCATTATCGATTTTAACAGAAAGTAAATATTTTTTAGGCAATATTGATCATTTATCTCTGGTTAAAAACAAAACAAATTTACCTATTTTAAGAAAAGATTTTATTATTGATAAATATCAAATTTTAGAAAGTAAGATTTATCAAGCAGACTGTATATTGTTAATTTTATCAATATTATCAGATGATCAGGCAATAGAATTTATAAATTATGCAAATGAATTAAAATTAGATTGTATTGTAGAGGTTCATGATGAAGACGAACTGAAAAGAGCAATCAAATTAGACTACCCTGTTATCGGAATTAATAATAGAAACCTTAAAAGTCTTGAAATCAATTTAAATAACTCAATAAATTTGAATCAAAATTTAACAAATGATTATATTTTAATTGCAGAGAGTGGAATTAAAACTTCTGATGATATAAAAAAATTTAATTCAACAGGAATTTATAATTTTTTAATTGGAGAAAGTTTGTTAAAATCTAAAAACAAAGAAAAGAAAATTGGAGAATTACTTTTAAATGAGTCATATTAATAAAAAAGGAAACCCTTATGTAATTGACATATCAAATAAAGATGTCACAGAAAGATTAGCAGTTGCCTCAGGTGAAATTAAATTTGATAAAGAAACGTATAAAAAAATAAAATCATTTGAAACTAAAAAAGGGAACCTTGAAAAAACTGCAATTATTGGTGGCATTATGGGAGCAAAAGAAACTTCAAGATTGATACCGCTTTGTCATAATATTCCAATCGATCACATAAATATTGAGGTTATAAAAAATGATAAAAAATTAAGTCTTATTGTCAAAAGTACAGTTAAAACAAAAGCCAATACTGGGGTAGAAATGGAGGCATTAACTGCCGTTACAATTAGTTGTCTTACAATTTATGACATGTGTAAGTACTTAAATAAAAAAATTAAAATACAAAATATACATCTATTGTCAAAAACAGGTGGTAAATCTAATATTTAAATAACTGAAAAATATAGATTTTTATATTTGTTCTTGTTTTGATCTTAAAGAACATATATAGAACGATAATGCTTACTAAAAAACAAAAAGAGCTATACGATTATTTAAAAAATTACATTTCAAGTAATGAAATTTCCCCTTCTTTTGAGGAAATGAAAAGTGCAGTTAATCTGAAATCAAAGTCAGGTATTCATAGATTAATAACAAGTCTAGAAGAAAGAGGTTTTATTAAAAGATTAAAGCACAAAGCAAGAGCAATGGAAATTATTAATAAAGATAATATTGATAATGAAAATTCTTTGTCGAATAGCATTAATATCCCATTAATTGGTGCAATAGCTGCAGGTGAAGCAATAGAAGCTATTGAAAATGCTGGTGAATTTGTTTCAGTGCCCTCCTCAATGACATCACCAAATGCTAAATATTTTGGATTAAAAGTAAAAGGACTATCTATGATAGATAAAGGAATATTTGATGGTGATATTGCTGTGATAAAAAAGACAAATAATGTTGAAAATGGAAAAATTGCAGCTGTTATTACACAAGATAACGAAGTTACTCTAAAAACTATTAAATTTGATCGAAACAAGGTTTTGTTAATTCCTGCTAATCAAAGTTTTCAAACAAAGGAATATGAAGCAGGTGAAATCCAAGTCCAAGGGACTTTATCTGGTATTATAAGAAAATATAATTAATAGTTTATCTTAATATTAAGATGACTATGTTACGAACACGATTTGCACCCTCTCCTACTGGCAATCTACATCTTGGAGGTGCTAGAACTGCTTTAATTAATTATATTATAAGTAAGAAATCAGCATCATCTAAATTTTACTTAAGAATAGAAGACACAGATCATGAAAGATCAAAACAAGAATACACAGATAACATAACTAATTCTTTAAAATGGCTTGGGCTTAATTGGGATGAGGAAATTCAAGTTCAATCTAAAAGATTATTAAGGCATCAAGAAATTGCCAAAGAGTTACTTCAAAAAAAGCGAGCATTCAAATGTGTATGTTCTGAAGAAAAAATTGCTCACCAAAGAAAAATAATTAGAGAAAATAAAAACTATTCTAAAAAAATATGTACTGAATGTAAAAATGATAATGATATTCAAAGTAAAGATAAAGATTTTGTAGTTAGATTAGATGTGCCTGATGAAGGAAATTTAAAAATTAATGATACTATTCAAGGAGACGTTTCAGTAGCAAATTTAGAGTTAGATGATTTTATTTTACTAAGAAAAGATCAATCACCAACGTATATGTTATCTGTAGTAGTGGATGATCATGATTTAGGAGTCAATTATATTATTAGAGGTGACGATCATTTTATTAATACTTTTAGACAATACTACATTTATAAATTTATGAATTGGAATATACCTCAATATGCTCATATTCCTCTAATTCATGGAGAAGATGGAACAAAATTATCAAAAAGACATGGTGCGGTAAATATTTTAGATTTAAAAAAAGACGGTTATTTAAAAGAAGCAATTATTAACAATCTTATACTTTTAGGTTGGTCAAATAACCAAGAGAAATCAGAAACTATTGAATTAGAGGAAATAATTGAAAATTTTGAAATATCAAATTTATCTAAATCATCTAGTATATTTAGTTTTGATAAATTAGATTTTTTTAATAATTTTTATTTAAGAAAAGAAAACGGAATAGAAGAATTCATCAATTTTTGCGAAAGTGATGTTCAATTAAATAAGTTTCTACAAAAAAATAAAATAAAAATGAAAAATATTTTCAATGTTTATAAAAAAGATATTAAAAAACTAAGTGATTTGAAAGATTCAAT
>CACHSZ010000023.1 GCA_902582755.1 uncultured Alphaproteobacteria bacterium
TTATTGATAATTATTCTACTGACAATACAGAAGAAATTTTGAATAAATATGAAAAAAAAATTAAAATATTTTTCTACAAAATAAATAATAATGGAATTATTGCAAAGTCTAGAAATTATGGAATTAAAAAATCATCAGGCCAATATCTTGCATTTTTAGATACTGATGATTGGTGGAAGATAGATAAGCTAGAGATTTCATTGGATTATCTATTAAAAGGATATGATATAGTATACCATGATCTTTACACTGTTTATAAAAAAAATAATATTTTTAAAAATCTTTGGAAAATAAGAACTAGAAAACTTAAAAGTCCTATTTTTAAAGATCTTCTAATTTATGGTAATGCGATAAATAATTCTAGCGTAGTTTTATCAAAAGAAATATTTCTCTCTATTGATGGATTTTCTGAAGATCCAAATCTTATATCTTCTGAAGATTATGATGCGTGGATAAGGTTTTCAAAAAAAACTGAAAAATTTAAAAGAATTGAAAAAACTTTAGGTTTTTATTGGCAGGGTGGAGGTAATACCTCCAATTTAAATCTCACAATAAAAAGTATGAATCAAATTCTGAAAAATTATAATAACGAAATTTACAAATATTCCAAAGATGGTTCAGCAGGTTTTAATTATACAATAAGTAGATCTTATTATAATGTATCTGATTTTAAAAATTCAATAAAATATGCGAGTAAATTAACTTTTAAAAAAGTACCTCTTATACTGTACTGCAAATCAATAGTTACCATTCTACAATCTGTATTATTTTATTTGATATATATTTTTAGAGTAAAAATTTTTTAATGAGAATTTTACATGTTATTAATGGTTTGAATATGGGTGGTGCTGAACAAAATTTACTAAATTTATTAAAAAATAGTCATAATTCTACTTATAATCACACAGTAGTTAGCTTAAGTGATGAAGGATTGCTTGGGAAAGAAATTAAAAAACTTAATATCAAACTTTATTGCTTAAATATAAATAAAAATAGTTTTTTATTAATTAAAATATTACGTTATTTTATTTCTATATTAACATTATCAATTATAATTAAAAAAAATAAGTCTCAAATAGTACAAACTTGGCTTCATCACTCAGATTTGCTAGGACTTATATGCTGTTTTTTACTTAGACATAAAAATCTAATATGGTCTATACGCTGTTCATTTCTCAAAGTTGAGTTTATTTCATTTAAAAATATTTTATTGACGAAGGTATTAGGAATATTTTCAAAATTTCCTAAAATTATTATATTTAATTCATATATAGGGTACAGAGCACATACGCTAATTGGGTATTCACCTAAGAAATATAAAATAATATATAATGGTGTTGATACGTCAAAATTTAAACCTGATTTAAATTTAAGAAAAAAAATTAGAAAAAAACTTAATATAGATGAAAGAATTAGAGTTATTGGGTATGTTGGGAAGTACGAAAAAATAAAAGATATAAATACCTTTTTGTTGTCTGTAAAATGTATTCAAGAAAAATTCAAAGACTCAAAGATAATAATGATTGGGAACAATTTAGATTATAAAAATAAGATCTTGGTAAAAGAAATTGAAGATAAACAATTAAATAATTTTTACCTTTTAGGTAATGTTGATAATATCAACAAAATGATTTTATCTTTTGATCTTTTATTACTCACTTCTAAAAGTGAAGGATTGCCGAATGTTTTGATAGAATCTATGGCATCAGGAGTCGGATGTATTTCAACTAATGTAGGTGATGTAAAAAAAATTTTAGACAATAATTATATTTGTGAGATTGGAGATTATAAAGGTATATGTAAGGCATCAATAAAGTATCTTAAATCTTTTGAAGATAGTAAAAAAAAAATTATTAAAAAAAATATAAAAAAAATTTCAAGTGATTACAACATATTAAATATTTCAAAACAATATGAAAATATATATAGGGAATTAATTGTAAATGCATAAAATAAATAAAGTTAAAAAATCTAAAAATATAGATAAAAATGTTGTAAAAAGCTTTGGTGAAGAATGGACTTATTTTCAGCAAGATCGTATTTCAGAAAAAGAAGAATTAAAATTATTTAATAATTATTTTTATAATTTTCCTTTTAACAAATTAAATAGTAAATCAGTTGGTTTTGATCTAGGTTGCGGTAGTGGAAGATGGTCAAAATATATTGCTAACAAGATTGGTAAAATGATATGCATTGATGCAAGCAAAGATTCTATAAAAATTGCAAAAAAAAATCTAAGTAAATTTAAAAATTGTGAGTTTTATGTTGCTTCAGTAGATGAAATGCCAGTTAAAGATAATAGTATGGATTTTGGTTTTTCTTTAGGAGTACTTCATCATTTACCTGATCCATTTGAAGGAATAAAATCTTGTGTTAGAAAGCTAAAACCTGGAGCCCCTTTTTTAGTTTATTTATATTATAATCTAGAAAATAGACCAATATGGTATAAAATTATTTGGAAAATTACAGATGTAATACGAATTATAACTTCAACCTTACCTAAAAAAGGTAAATATATTTTTGCTTTTTTGGTAGCGATTTTTATTTATTTTCCTCTAACTAAAATTTCTTATATTTTAAATAAATTAGGTATTAGTTCAAATTTAATCCCATTATCTTTTTACAAAAATTATTCTTTCTATGTAATGTTTACTGATGCTTATGATAGATTTGGTACTAGTCTTGAGCATAGATACTCAAAAAGTGAAATGCAAAATTTACTTAAAAAAAGTGGTTTAGAAAATATATTATTTAATGACCACGCACCATTTTGGTGTGCAATTGGATACAAAAAAAAATAATATGTGTGGAATTGCTGGCATTCTATCTACAAATATTGAATTAAGAGAATTTCATATTAAGAACATGACAAAAGCACTTACCCATAGAGGTCCTGACAACACAAAGATTTGGGAGAATGACATTTTATCTCTTGGTCATACGAGATTATCTATAATTGATTTATCATCCAATGGAAATCAACCTATGTCATCATTTACTGATAGATATGTAATAGTTTTTAATGGAGAAATTTATAATGCATTAGAAATAAAAAAAAAAATACAATCAGATCAAAATGTTGATATTAAATGGAGAGGACATTCCGATACAGAAGTATTAATTAATTCATTAGAAATTTATGGAATAGAAAATACTTTAAATACTGTTAGAGGTATGTTTGCTTTTGCATTATGGGATAAAAAAGAAAAAATATTAATTTTAGCAAGAGATAGAGTTGGAGAAAAACCTCTTTATTTTGGCAAAGACAACAATCAATTTTTTTTTGCTTCTGAGCTTAAAGCTATAAAAGAAATAAAAAATTTTGAATTCATACTGAATCATCAAGCAATACAAGAAATGCTTGCGAAAGGTTATGTCTCATCACCCAAAACAATATACAATGATATTTATAAGCTTGAACCCGGATCTCTTGCAATTATTAATAACTTAAACAATATTAAAATAAAAAATTGGTGGAGTTTAAGAAATTTAAAATCTTATGATGCAAATTTAAAAGTAAAGTCAAAAAATATAAATGAATATGAAAATGACTTAAAAAAATTATTAGATCTTTCTGTTAAAGAGCAAATGACTTCAGATGTTCCATATGGCTCTATGTTATCTGGAGGTATAGATTCATCCCTAATTACTTCAATAATGCAAAATAATTCTATAAATAAAATTAAAACCTACACCATTGGGTTTGAAGAAAATGATTTTAATGAAGCTAAGTATGCTAAAAAAATTTCAAATTATTTGAATACAGATCATACTGAGTTTTATCTTGAGTCTAAAGACGCTATTAAAATAATCCCTAATTTAAGTTATATTTATGATGAACCATTCGCTGATTCTTCACAAATACCAACTATATTAATATCTAATATAATAAGTAAAAAAGTTAAAGTATGTTTATCTGGTGATGGTGGCGATGAATTGTTTGGAGGATATAATCGGTATATTTGGGCTAAGAAATTTTTTTCTATATTTAAATTTATCCCTCTAAATCTCAGAATGCCACTTAGCAAACTTCTTTTAAAAATTGGAGTTTCAAATATCAATTTATTTTATAAAATTATTAACTTACTTTTTTTAAATATTTTTCAAATCAAAAATTCAACTATGAAGATTATTAAAATTATTTCCATACTTCAATCAATTGATGAAAAAGATCTTTATAATAAATTAATTACACAACTTGACGATAATGTTACTAATTTTAACAAATCTTATGAAAACACAAGTATTTTTAATAATCATTTTTGGGAAATTAATAGTCTTCATTATGAGCAAAAAATTATGAATTTAGATATGCAAACATATTTACCAGATGATATTTTAGTAAAAGTAGATAGAGCGTCAATGTCGAGTAGTCTTGAAACAAGGATACCATTTTTAGATAAAAGAGTAATTCAATTTGCTATGGAACTACCACTAGATTATAAAATTAAAAATAATAAGGGAAAAGTTATATTAAGGAATATTTTAAATAGTTTAATTCCTTCAAAACTTACTGATAGACCTAAACAAGGATTTGGAATACCACTTGGAAGTTGGTTAAGAAATGAATTAAAAGAATGGTCAGCAGATATGATATATTCTGATTCCATAATTTATAAAGAAATCATTGATAGAAAAAAAGTTGAAAAACTATGGTTAGATCATCAAGCTGGTTATAATAATCAATATTCTTTATGGAATATTATTATGTTTAGTTCTTGGCTTCAAACATGGCATTAGAATACTATTTTTTGTTTTTAGTAGCATCTTTTTTTTCTTTAACTTACGAATATGAAAATAAAGTTGTTAAGCAAAAAAAAGGTTCGTATTATTTTCATAGTTTATTTATTTTCCTTTTAATTCTTTTTATTGGTTTTAGATATAAAGTTGGTGGAGATTGGCCAAGTTATAGTATTTATTATTATCAAGCACAATTCGCAAATGGATTAGATTTCAACACTGGAAATGAAGTTAGTTATGTATTAATCAATTATATAAGTTCATTATTATCAGGAGGGATTTTATTAGTTAACATAATATGTACAATTATATTTATTTATTTTTTCTACAATTTTATAATTACTTTACCAAGACCATGGTTAGGTCTAGTTATTGCAATACCGTATTTTATTATAGTTATTTCAATGGGTTTTGTAAGACAAGGCTTAGCTATTGCAATTTTTATGTATGCAATAACTTTTATAAAAAAAAGAAAATTAAAAACTTATATTTTTTTTACTTTATTGGCTTCTACTTTTCATCTTTCTGTAATAATTTTTATACCTTTAATACTTTTACAATTTCTATACAAAAACATTCTTTCAACATTTTTAATTTTAATTTTTATAACAATTATTTTTTATATAAATTATGATTCTATCTTAGCTAAAGCTGAAAATTATTTTATTTCAGAAATGACCTCGGATGGTTCTCTTATTAGATCTTTAATGAACTTAATACCTGCCTTAATTTTTATTTTATTTATGAAGAGATTTAGAATTGAGAAAAATGAAAAATTGTTTTGGTTTCAATTATCTATAATTGCAATAATTTTTTCATTATTATTAATTTTTTATCCAAATTTTACAATTATTGACAGATTTGGATATTATTTAATATCTTTACAGATTTTTGTTTTTACATTTCTTCCAGGTGTTTTTGGAAAATATAATAAAAAAAATAAAATATGGGTAATTTTGATTATTTTTTACTATTTTTTAGTTCTGTTGATATGGTTAAATTTTGCTAGTCACAGCTACGCATGGATACCATATAAGTCGTATTTATTTAATCTTAATTGGTAAAAAATGAAACAAAAAAAAATAGTATTAATTACAAATTCAATTTGGAATATAATAAATTTTCGTAAAAACTTAATTAAAAAATTAATAAATAAAAATTATAAATTATACTTAATAGCTCCTTGCTCTAAAGAAAAAGATAAATTATTAAAACTAGGTTGCGAATATGAATCTTTAAATTTTA
>CACHSZ010000024.1 GCA_902582755.1 uncultured Alphaproteobacteria bacterium
GATTAACTTTGTAATAAGTAGAAATATTTCGTACGAAAAAAGTTTATTTTTACTAAACTTTATTTATTCTCAAATTAATTTATTATTTAATTTGAAGAATCAAAATACAAAAACATATAAGGATAAATTCGTATCTTTCTTTTTAAACAATTTCCCGCAAATTAAAAAAAAACTTGATTATTATCAATTTAAAAGAGATATATTGCAAATTAATGAAAAAATTTAAATACAGCTGCGATTATTTACATCATTCTATTTACCTGGCTCCTAATGAGTTGAGAAATTGCTGCAAAAGATTTTTTCATAAAGGAAAAATGAAAGGCGATGTTAAAATACTAAATGTTGACAAATTTGAAGATATTGATGTGGACAGAATTATTCAAAGTAAAAATGATCTATTAAATAAGATAAATAATGGGATAGAGAATGATTGCACTGGATGTCCATATTTAGTTAAAAGAGATTGGGATGAAATTAATCAAAAAAATTTTGAGGTTAAACATATTTCAGTAGAAAGTACCTCAGTTTGTAGTATGAAGTGCACATATTGTAGTGAAATGTATTATGGTGGGCTTAAGCCAAATTATGATACTAATAAAGTATTACAAAATCTTAAAAAATATAAAACTAAAGGAAGCGATTTTGAATTCTCATGGGGTGGAGGTGAACCTACACTTTTGGAAGATTTTGAAAATATTTTTAAAAATAATACCAACGAATATAAACCACAAAAAAACTTTGTTTATTCTAATGCTTTAAAATACAGTGATCAAATTGAAAAGTTTTTAAAAGAAAATAAAGTGCTTCTTATTACAAGTATTGATGCAGGTACGCCAGGTATGTTTAAGCAAATTAGAGGTGTTAAAGGCATATATAAAGTATTAAAAAATCTAAAAAAATATTTTGACAATTCTTATAGACCTGGAAAACTCTCAAACATTATTATTAAGTACATAGTTACAGAACAAAATATTACAACAGAAGAAATTGATTCATTTATTGAATTAATTAAAGAATATAAATTAGAAAAATGTTCTTTTCAAATTAGTGCAGATTTTAAAAATGAAAATTTAAATAAAAGTCAAACTATAAACATGATAGAATTTTTTATAAAACTTAAAAATGCTGGAGTAAATCTAGTTTACTTTGATTACCACTCTGCACCAAAAATTAGAAAACAGGTTAATACTCTATTTAAAATAAATGAATTTACTAAAAATAAATTAATAAATAATTATTTTGAATCTAATAAGATAAGTTCAAAAAAAGATATTGTTGTATGGGGTGCAGGAGATACGGGAAGACTCATAAAATCAAATAATTATTTTATTAAAAATAAAATATTAGATATAAAATACTATGTTGATAGAAAATATAAAGAATTAAATAACTCAAAAAGTCAAATAAAAATAAAACCTCCACCCGCACTTAGAAATGATAACTATAGTATTCTAATCGCTTCAAGTTCATATTATGAAGAAATATACTCTGAAATTGTTAATCTTGGCATTAAACAAGATAGAATTTTAGATCAGATTTATTGTTAAGTTGTATTCTAAAAAAGAAATTTTCAAATCTATAAAAGAAATGGAAATAAAAAAAGGTGATTCACTTTATGTTTCATCCAGTTTTGGAATGTTGGGTTTACCATCTTTTAAAATCTCAAATGATTATGAAATTTCAAGAGTGTTTTTTGAAATATTAATTGATATTTTAGGGAATAAAGGAACATTATTTGCTCCAACTTTTACTTATTCTTTTTCAAAAACTAGAGAAATTTCAAAAAATGTTTTTGATGTCAATAAAACTAGTTCAATGGTAGGGCCTTTTGGTGAATATATAAGAAAAAAAAATAATAGTTTAAGATCAAAAGATCCTATGATTTCAATCACAGGTTATGGAAAAGTGGCTAGCATATTATTAGAACAACAAAATACATCATATGGCAAGGGTTGTATTTTTGATCAATTAAGAAAAATTAATAATCTAAAAATTCTTAATTTAGGTGTAGGAGCTAACTATATTCCATTTATTCACTTTGTTGACTATTTATCTAATTGTGAACATAGGTTTAATAAATATTTTGAAGGATTTATAATTAAAGATAAAAAGAAAAAGTATGTTAAATGGCATTATCCAGTTGCTTACAAAAAAAATTGGGCTCTTGCTGATGGTCACAAACTTGCGAATAAAGCTTTAAACAAAATAATTTATAAAAATACTTTAGGTGAGGGTAATATCTATTGTTCAGATTATCATAAATTGTTTAAATTTTGTTTAAAAGAAGCTAAGAATAATCCCTGGATAACTGCTGTTGGGAAAAATGAAAAACAAAAAAATTAATATAGCCATCATTGGTGGTGGAATTAACTCTACAATTGGTAGAGCGCATATTAGTGCCTTAAGAATAGATGGTAATTATAAAATAATAGCAGGGGTATTTTCTAGATCAAAAAAAGATAATAAGAAAACTATAGATATTTATAAGTTAGATAATTGTCAAATTTACAATAATATTGATGAATTGATTGAATATGAATTAAGAAATATTGATGCTTTCTTAATTATTACAGATACACCGAGTCATTATGAAATTTTAAAAAAAATAATTAATTTAAATAAAATTATAATTTGTGAAAAACCTTCTAGTAAAAACTTAAAAGAACTTTTTTATATAAAAAATAAAATTGAAAAAAATAAAATAAAATTTTTTCCTTTTTATAATTATTTAGGATATCCTATTATTAATGATATCAAATATCTTATAAATAAAAATAAGATAGGAAGATTACAAAATATTTATATATCTATGAATCAACAAGGTTTAACAAAAAATAGAATCTCTAAAATAAAAAGTTGGAGGTTACATGATAAAGATTTGTCTACAATTCAATTGGACTTAGGTGTCCATGTAGTATCAATTTTAAATTGTATTCTTGATTTACAAAAAATTAAAAAGTTAATTTCGTTTGAACAAAAAACAAATAAATCAAAAGTAGTTCATACAGTAGACTCTTGGATTAATTTTACTAACGATGCTATATGTAAATTAAGTATTTCAAAATATAAAATTGGAAATAGAAATAATTTACATATAGAGATTTATGGAGATAAGGGATCTTTATTATGGAATCACAAAAATCCTGAAATATTAATATATTATAATCAAAAAGGAAAAAAATTTAACTTAGATAGAAATGATGATGAATTAGAATTTTCAAAATTGCCATATTTAAATCGATATACGGTAGGACATCCCTATGGATTTATTGAAGCTATGGCTAACTACTATTATAAAATATTTAATTCGATTAATAAGAAAAAAAATAACAAAATTTTTAATCCAGTTTCAATATACGATGAAATAAAAATATTTAAATTAATTACTAAATTAAAAAAATCATCCCAAAAAAATAGATGGATAGATTTTAAGTGAATATTCTAATTTATGGATCTGGAGCTATAGGGAGCCATCTCACATATGTATTGAATAATAATGAGAATAAAATTTATTTGTTTGTCCGAAATCCATCTAAAAATAAATTGTATAAAAAAAAAGGTATTAATTTAACAATAAAAAATAATTCTAAGATCATTAAAAAAATTAATCTAAAAAAAAATATTAATTTTATAAGCTCATTACGCGAATTAAGAAATATTAAATTAAAATATATTTTTTTTACTTTTAAACTTATTGGAAATTATGAAATTATTTTTAGTAGAATTAAAAAAATAATTAACAAAAATACAAAACTTGTTCTTCCGTGCAGTACGTTACCTAATTGGTGGTTAAAAAGATATTCTGATAGAAAGATAAAATTTTCATTTTCTGAAGATCAAATAATTGGGATGACAATGTGGATTAGCGGTATGATGAACTCAAATAATGTTATTATTAAACATACACAAAGAGGTTACCCTTTAAAAGAAATTAAAAGTAAATCTAAAAAAGATTGTGATGAATTAAGAAAAATTTTCTTAAAAAAAACTAAATCTCCAAAAGTAAAAAATATTGATAGTGAAATTTATTTAAAAGTAATCAATTCATTTGCATTTAATTTAATTGCCATAAAGTATGGAGAAAATAATTTCAAATTATCTAAAAACAAAAAAGCAAAAATTGATATTAAATCAATAATGAGTGAATTTGATAATATTCTTAAAGAAAAAAAACTTAAAATTACTCAAACAATTAATGGAAGAATTAAACAAACATTATCTAGTAAAAAACATACAATGAGTATGTTGTTTGATCTTAGAAAAAAGAAAAATATTGAAATTTTCAATCAGTGGAAATCCTTAAAAAAAATAGTTTCAAATAAAAATTTAAAGAGGATAAAATATAGTATCAATACTTATAATGAAGTAGTTAAAAAAATAGAAAATGAATACAATATTTGATAAAATTTTTGAAAATATAGATTTAAAGAAAATTGCAATTATTGATAATAACTTACAACACACATATCTTGATTTATTTAATGATTGTAATTTATTAATTGAATATTTTAAAAAAAATTTTGGTAATAATAGAAAGTTATGTATAGCTTTACCTAATTGTTATATTTCTGTGCTAATTTTTTTAATTTCTTCAAAATTAAATTATAAAATATTTCCAATAAATTCAAATGTTTCAAATATAAATATTCGTACCTATACTAAAAAATATAAATTTGATATTTTTATTGGAGATAATTCTTCTTTTAGAAATATTATAAAGAAAAATCATTCTAAAACTTTTTTTTTTACAAAAAATAAAATTAGAGTAATTTTAAAAAAAAATAAGATATTTCAATATGCAAAAAAAAATGTTGAAGATATAACTGAAAAACCATATTTAATAATTTTATCTTCTGGATCTACAGGTGATCCAAAACCAATTGTTTTATCACAAAAAAATAAATATTTAAGGTCATATTATGCTGGAAAATTATATAAATTTAAAAAAGCAGAAAGAGTTATTCTTCAATATGAATTAGATCATTCTGTTGGACAAAGATTAATGTTTATGTCTTTGTTTCACGCTGGGACTTTAGTAATTACAGAAAAATTCAATGAGAGATTGTGGCTTAAGAAATGTTTAGATTATAAAATTACTTTTTCTATTTTAGTTTCCACTCATATAAAAAGAATTTTACAGCAAAAATTAAATTTAAATAAATTAGTATCTTTAAAAAATCTAGTATCTGTCTCTGATATCCTAGAAGATAGCGTTAGAAAGAAAATTTTAAAATATGATTTTAATTTTCATGAAATTTATGGAGCAGCAGAGATTTCAACAGTAGCTAATATAAAACATAGAAAAAATTCAAAAACTAAAAGTGTTGGCAAAATTCTTAATATAGCTAATGTAAAAATATTAAAAAATAAAATATTTTTGAAAGATGGCAATATTGGTGAAATAGTATGCAAAACACCATTAATGTTTAGTCATTATTTTAAAAAGAAAAAAATAACAGAAAATAGTTTTCATAGAGGATATTTTAAAACAGGTGACTTAGGTTATATAAAAAATAACCATATATATTTTGTTGGCAGAATTAAGAATATGTTAAAAGTAAGTGGAATTGCAGTGTATCCAGAAGATATAGAGAAAATTTTGAAAATGAATAATTATGTAGAAGATTGTATAATTAAATCAGAATATGATGAAATTAGTGGACAAAGGATAATTGCAGAAATCATAGGAAATAGTAAATATGAAGATAAAATATATTTTTACTGCTTAGAAAATTTAGAAACTTTTCAGATACCTAGTAAGTTTAAATTTGTAGAAAATTTTAATAGAACTCCATTAGGTAAAATTAAAAGAAATTAATTATTTTTTTTTCTTTTTTATTAATCTAACTAACCCTCCGATTGTTCTGAAATCTGATGACTCTTTGTCTTTAGATGTAAATTTAATTT
>CACHSZ010000025.1 GCA_902582755.1 uncultured Alphaproteobacteria bacterium
AATTTTACCACCAAGTTTATTGGAAAAGTTTAAAAAATCAAAGCTATGTATGTTCTTATTTTTTAGATTAATAAATTTCTCTTTAAAAATAAATGTTTTAATTTGATGATAGTTTGTAAAATCAATTTTCTTAAAGTTTAAGTCAAAAAATAATAAATTTTTTTTTGATATAAAGTGATAACTAATAAAAATAAAAATAATTTTTCTTAATAACAGGATCATTTATTTTTTCTCAAAAATGCTGCAAAATAGCCGTCAATTTTATAATTAAGAATTGTATCAGGCAATGTTAACATAAAACTATTATTAAATAGTTTTGAATATTCCCTTTGATCATCAATTTTTATAAATCTAGAAATTTCAAATTTCTTATTCTTAGCTATAAAATTATATATTTGAATTGTGGTTTCACTATCAAGGAAAGAACAAACCATATAGATTATCAGACCATTTTCGTTTAATAATTTAGCAGCCTTATTTAGCATTTTTTCTTGTAAAATATTAAGATTTTTAAAATTTGGACCCTTAGGTTTAAAAAAAATTTCGGGATTTTTTCTTATTGTACCAATTGCTGAACAAGGAGCATCAATAATTATATAATCATACTTTTTGTCTTCCTTAAAATTAATAAAATCGTCATTAAATATTTTTGTTTCAAAATTTAATCGTTTAAAATTAGATTTAATTATTTGTATTCTTGATTTATTTTTATCATTCAAATCCAAATTCACTTTTCTTGATAAAAGTTGAAATGATTTACCTCCAGGAGCTGCACAAGCATCTAAAAATTTTTTATTCTTATCTTTAATCTTCAAATTATATAATGGATAAAATGATGAAAAATCCTGAACCCACCAATCTCCATTTACAAAAGATTTAATTTCATTAATATTTTTTTTATTAATCAAGAAACCTGAAATATCAGATGTCTTAATTAATTCTTCTTCAAATTTCTCTAATTTATTTTTACTTTTAAAAACTAGATGGAGACTTGGTTCTTGAATAAAATTATTAATAAATCTCTTTTTTTGAATATCTGTTAATGAATTTGTTCTATTTTTAAACCATACAGGTAAATCGTCAAATGTAATCTCTATTTCTCTTAATTTTAATTTGTCATTGGATATTTTTTTTAAACTTGCATTAATTAAACCATGATAAACTTTTAATTTTTTTGCAATTTCAACAGTACAGTTTATAACAGCATACTCTTTGAAGTCTAAATAGACTATTTGAGTTATTGCACTTATCAATAAAATTTTTTCTTGATCTCTTAATTTTTTTTTTATGTAAATATTTATTATTTTTAATACGTGCATATGTAATCTCATTGAATTCAGTGTCACATTGTTTATGAAGGACACATCTTCTTTTCTATGCTTTTCGATAGTTTTTTTTATTGAAGGATTATTTAAAGTTTTATTAAATTTATAAATAGAAAATAAGATATTATGAATATCAAATCTTATCTTCTCACCTTTTAACATTAATTAAAATATTTTATTATTCATGTAAATTAATTATATAATAGATACTTAAAATAAAATATAAAGAGTTATGCGTGGTAATTTAGAAACAATTGTAGGTGCAATGTTTGCAGGTAAAACTAGCGAACTATTAAAAAGAATTCTTTGGGCAAAACATCAAAATAAAAAAATAATTGTTATTAAACCAAGTATAGATAACAGGTACTCAAATGAAAAAATTATCACTCACAATGATTTAAGTCATGAATGTTATGCAATGATTGACTGGAACTCGACACTCAAAAAATTTTCTTTTGAGAAAAAATTAGTAGATATGGTATTTTTAGATGAAATCCAATTCATGGATACAAATGATACTCTCAGCAATGTAGAAATTATTTTAAACAAAGGAATAGATGTTGTATGTTCTGGTCTTGATCAAGACTCTAGAGGTAAACCTTGGGAAACCTCTTCAATGTTATTAGGTCTGTCAGATAAAATTTTGAAAATTTATGGATTTTGTAATGTATGTGGTCTTGAAGCTACAAAAACTTATAGGAAAACAGAGGGTGGAGAAAGAACGCAGGTTGGTGCTGCCAATATCTACGAACCTAGATGCTTAAAGCATTGGGAACCAAGATAAACTTATATATTTTTTCTATTTTGAATTAGATTATCAACTACAGAAGGATCAGCTAAAGTTGAAGTGTCTCCTAAATTATCAAATTCATTTGAAGCAATTTTTCTTAAAATCCTTCTCATAATTTTACCAGACCTAGTTTTTGGTAAACCTGCTGTAATATGTATAAAGTCAGGTGTTGCAATAGGACCAATTTTCTCTCTAATTGTTTTTTTTAAATCAACAACTAATTCTTCAGATGAGTCTATCCCTGCTTTAAGAGATACATAGCAATACAAACCATTACCCTTAACATCATGAGGATATCCAACAACAGCTGCTTCAGCAACATCTTTATGAGATACGAAAGCACTTTCTATTTCAGCGGTACCTAAATTATGCCCTGAAACAATTATTACATCATCTACTCTACCTGTAATCCAATAGTAACCATCTTTATCTCTTCTACATCCATCTCCAGTAAAATATTTTCCATCAAATTGTGAAAAATAAGTTTCAACGAATCTGTTATGATCGCCGTACACAGTTCTCATTTGACCTGGCCATGATCTTTTCATACATAACATGCCTTCGCATTCACCTTCCAATTCATTCCCATCTTTATCAACAATACAAGGATCAATACCAAAAAATGGTTTAGAGGCAGAACCGGGTTTCAATTTAATAGCACCAGTTTGAGGAGATATTAATATACCACCTGTTTCAGTTTGCCACCATGTATCTACAATTGGACATTTTGAATTTCCTGGTATTTCGAAATACCACTTCCATGCTTCTGGATTAATAGGTTCACCAACAGTTCCTAAAAGTTTTAATGATGATCTACTAGTTTTTGTAACATAATCATCACCTTCTCGCATTAAAGCTCTAATAGCAGTTGGTGCCGTGTAAAATATATTTACTTTATGTTTATCAACTATTTGCCAAAATCTGGAGAAGTCAGGATAATTAGGAACACCCTCAAACATCAAAGTTGTAGCACCATTAGCTAGTGGTCCATAAATTATATAACTGTGACCAGTAATCCACCCTATGTCTGCAGTGCACCAATATATATCTCCATCTTTATAATTAAAGATGTATTCGTGTGTCATTGATGCATAAACAATATAACCGCCTGATGTATGCATAACACCTTTAGGTTTACCAGTTGATCCTGAGGTATATAAAATGAATAGAGGATCTTCAGAATTTAGTATTTCTGGTTCACAAAAACTATCAACTTCTTTTAAAATATCATCATAGAATATATCTCTATCTTTTTTCAAATTTATTTCTTTATTAGTCCTTTTAACAACCAAACATTTTTTTACATCAGGACATGATTCTAGTGCCTTATCTGTTGTAAATTTTAAAGGAATAGTTTTACCACCCCTAACTCCTTCATCTGCTGTTACCACATATTCTGAATTACAATCTTTAATTCTACCTGCTATCGATTCTGCAGAAAATCCTCCAAATATTATTGAGTGAACCGCTCCAATTCTTGCGCAGGCTAACATAATGTAAGCCAACTCAGGTATCATCGTTAAGTATATTGTTACTCGATCACCTTTTTTTACACCAATTTTTTTAAGCACATTCGCTGCCTTTGATACATTTGTTAATAGATCTTTATATGTTATTTTTTCGGTTTCATTTGGATCATCCCCTTCCCAAATTATTGCAATTCTATCAGGATGGTTTTTAGCATGTCTATCTATACAATTATAAGATACATTTATATTACCATCTTCAAACCATTTTATACTTACATCGTCTTTAGAATATTTCACATTTTTTATTTTTGTAAATTTTTTAATCCAATCGATTCTTTGTGCTTGTTCAGCCCAAAACTCATCATTATTTTGAAGAGAATGATCATACATTGAAGAATATTTTTCTTCATTAACCTTTGCATGTTCAAGCCATTCTTTTCTAATTTCCATATCTAGAGAGTAATTCTAATTTATTTAAATATCAACAAGTAATTATTTT
>CACHSZ010000026.1 GCA_902582755.1 uncultured Alphaproteobacteria bacterium
AATCAGAGTGATTTAATAATGTTTTTTCACCTTTAAAGTTAGATATTGCATATGGATGTAAATTATTTGTTTTAGAATTTTCATAATATTCTCTATTTAGAAAACTAGAATAAACATGAACAGTAGATATAAAAATTAATTTTTTAACTTTAATTTTGTTAGCAATATTTATAAGATTTTTTGTAAATTTTTCCTTTATAAATAAAGCTTCTAATTCATTTTTTACTGAGTTTTGAGAATTTAATCCTGCAGCATGTATAATTATATCCATATCTTTACATGCATTTTTAAGTTCATTCAGATTATAAAAATCAATTTTTAAAATATCATTAGGTAAAAAATTTCTGTAATTTTTTTTATTTTTTCTTACTAGTATTTTAACGTTGTATTGTTTTTCTTTAAAGTGTTTGTAAAGTCTACCCCCAAGTAATCCTGAACCTCCAATAATTAATAAATTCATTAAATCTTTTTTACCCATGGAGGTCCATTATCCCAGTATGAGTTTAGAAGTTCATAATCTCTTTTATTATCCATACATTGCCAGAAACTGTCATGTTTATATGCCATTAATTCACCTTTTTTCGCTGCTCTTTCTAATGGCTCCCTTTCTAAAAGTGTTGCATCATTGTCTATTAAATCAAATATACCAGGCTCAAAAATGAAAAAACCTCCATTAATCCATCCTTCATATAATTGGGGTTTTTCTTCAAATTTTTTTACTAAATTATTTGAATTAATATCCAACTCACCAAATCTGGCAGTGGGCCTTACTGCAGTTACAGTAATCATCTTTTTATGATTTTTATGAAATTTTAATAATTTATTAATATCAATATCAGATAAACCATCACCATACGTTAACATAAATTTATCATTCTTTAAAAATTTTTGTAAACGTTTTAGTCTACCACCAGTCATAGTTTTGAGACCAGTATCTATGAGATTAATGTTCCAATCATCACCGCTATTATTATAAAAACTTATATTTCCATTTTTTAAATTTATAGAGAAATCATTATTTAATGATTTATAATTTAAAAAGTAGTTTTTAATAATTTCGGACTTATAACCTAAAGCAACATAAAAATCTTTAAATCCATACTCTGCATATATTTTCATAATATGCCAAAGTATTGGTTTGTTGCCTATTTGAACCATTGGTTTTGGAATTTCTGATGTGTATTCGCTTAATCTTGTTCCATAACCACCTGCTAGAATTACAACTTTCATATTCAATCCATCAAATTACTTTAGTTCAATATTCCAATTGTAAGGAATATATTTATCAGTAGGATGTTTTCTATCAATTTCATTAGCTTTATGAGGTACATCTGCACAATTTGCAACAATTGACTCATTAATACCGATACATTTAAAGCCATTCCAAATCATTGGAGGTACTGAAACTAGTACATAATTGTGTGGTGATATAAATAATTCTTGTATTTGTCCTTTAGTGGGACTATTTTTTCTATCATCAAATAAGACAAATTTGATTTCACCAAATATCACGGCATAGTTTAATGTCATCTCTTTATGTCTATGCCAAGCTTTTACTACACCTGGATAAGAAGTTGAAAAATATATCTCACCAAAATGTTTGAAAACTTCAGAATCACTTCTCATCATATGCATAACTTTGCCACGTTCATCAAAAATTTGTTTTAATTTTGTAATTTTAACACCATCTATCATAATGAATTCTCAAAATATTGATTTATATGATCATTAGTTATATCGATAACATTTTCATCATTCAAATATCTTTTATACCAATCTGCTGTCATAAATAAACTCTTAGCAAAATCCCATTTTGGCATCCAAGAAAGGTGGTGTTTTGCTCTATCACAATTAAGCTGAAGAAGTTTTGCTTCATCAAATTCATGATTATTTTCATTTGTAATTAAATTGCCTTTTCCAATAATACTAAAAATTTGACCAGCCACAGTTTTAACATCTCTAATATCTTTTGTAGAAGGGCCAAAATTGAAAGAACCTTCTATATTTTTTTCTTTATTCATAAGTTTGGAGGCAAGAGTTAAATAGCCTGAAAGTGGTTCTAAAACATGCTGCCAAGGTCTAGTAGAATTGGGATTTCTAATTTCCAAATTAGTATTGTTTTCAATTGATCTAATACAGTCTGGTATTAATCTATTTAATGCCCAATCACCTCCTCCAATAACATTTCCAGCCCTAGCTGAAGCTGATCTAAAATATGATTTTTTTTTGAAAAAAGATCTTTGATAAGATGAATATAATAATTCAGCTGAAGCTTTAGATGCACTATATGGATCTGCACCTCCTAGTTGATCATTCTCTCTGTAACCCCATTCCCACTCTTTATTCTCATAACATTTATCCGAGGTAATATATACTAATACCCTAACATGGTCTGATCTATAGATTGCATTTAAAACATTTAGAGAACCCATAAGATTTGTTTGAAAAGTATTATACGGATCATCATAAGATTTGCTAACTATGGCTTGTGCTGCTAAATGAAAAACAATTTCTGGTTTATGCTCACTAAAAACCTTATTTAACATTTTTGTATCATTAATATCTCCTTCAATAGTTTTTACTAATGAACCTAAATTTAATAAATTATAATGCCTGTTAGTCTCATCAATAGGCTTAGAATATCCAATTACATTTGCGCCGAGTCTTTTTAATAGCATTGAAAGCCATGATCCTTTAAAGCCTGAATGACCTGTAATCAAAACATTTTTATTTTTAAATATTTTATAATTACCACTCATATTATGAAGACTTAGGATATTGTGTTAATAATTTTTGAAATATCATAACCAGGATTTTTTGATGTTCTAGCAAATTTTTTACAAAAAACATCTCTTGCTTTTTGAACATTATCACTTTCCCACCATTTGTCTATATTTTCGTAAATTTCATTAATTTTGAAAATTGCTGATTCAACACTATAATGAATAATCCCTTCTTTTTCTAACAAATTATAGAAGGGCTTAGCACTTTCTCTTAAGTGATCTGGTTTATTTTGAAAGAAGGCAATAAATGGAAAATTAAGTGATAATAACTCCAAGATACCAGTAGTATCATAATTAAATATAACAAGTTTACTATTACTAATTGTAGACAAATAATTATTAGTACTAAATTCAATATTTAAATTTGGAAAAGATTTTATTAGTCTATCATGCATATTATAATTAGATTTTTTATCTGCAATATGCATTCTCAAAAGTAAATTATTTTTTATTGCTACAGGAAAATTTTCTATCAATTTCTTAATAGATTGATATTTTTGTGCATATTCAAAATGTGAGTCATATGTCCAATATCTATGATGTAAATCCGCTGTTATTAATACAAATTTTGAAGGATTAGATTTTTTTTTTAAATTTAAATATTTTGTCCTATTAATGAAACCTCTAATATATTTATTATTATTAGATACTGTCCAGCCCCAGGTAATAAATTTGTCTGCATTTAGTTCCTCAACTGATGGGTTGATGTACCTATGTGTGCCGTAATTACCACCATGTTGTAATATGATGTATTTAACATTTTGTTTTTCAATTTTAAAACTAGCCCAAAATTTGAACAATTCATCATAATCGAAGGCATTAGAAGTAGCTATAAATTTTGGTTTATTGGGCAAAAACAATTTATTTGATATATTATTTATATATTGGTAACTTTCTATTAAAGACATAGGAACTAATTCAAAAACCATATCAAAAATTATTTCTTCAATTTTATCAGTATATTTCACTTGAATAATTTTTGCTCTTAGCAACTCCCTCAACTCATTATTATATTTCTGTTTAAAATTTAAATTTCTTGAACTATTCCATAAAAAAGGAAGTTGTCTTAGATGGAAATAAAGATGTATCTTA
>CACHSZ010000027.1 GCA_902582755.1 uncultured Alphaproteobacteria bacterium
TAAAACTGGGACAAACAGTAGTGCCATAAACAAAGAAGAAATAAGAACACATATAAGTGTTATTGGTAAATATTTCATAAATTCACCAGCTATACCAGGCCAGAATATTAAAGGTAGAAAGGCTGCCAGGGTAGTTGCAGTCGATGATATAATTGGCAGTGACATTTTTTTTGATGCATTTGCGAAAGCATCTTTTACACCAAGTCCTTCTTTCATTTTTCTATCTGCATATTCAACAACAACAATTGCTCCATCGACTAATAGTCCTACAGATAAAATTAGAGCAAATAATACAACTATATTAATAGTAAAACCCATTACAGAAAGAGCTAATAAACCTGATAAAAACGATCCTGGAATAGATACACCAACTAATAAACCAGACCTAACTCCTAATGCTCCTAAAATAATAATTAAAACAAGGATTATAGCTGCTATGACATTGTTTTGCAGACTATTTAACATAGTTTTAATTCCTTTTGATTGATCATTACCAAAAGAAATTTCAACATTTTCAGGAAAACTTTTAGCAGTAATTGCAGTTATTCTTTTTACTTCTTCAATAGTATTAATAATATTTTCTCCAATTCTTTTAGAAACATCAATAGTTATTGAATTAGATCCATTTACATTTGCATAAGATTGCCTATCTTCAAATGTTCTTTTAACTTCAGCAATATCCCTGAAAGTAATAACTGAATCTCCGTTAGTTTTAACAGGAGTATTTAATACATCTTCAATAGTTTCGTATAAACCTGGAACTTTAATATCAAAACTTCCGTCACCAGTGTCTTGACCACCAGCAGATACCATTTTATTATTTTCTCTAACAATATTAATAAGACTCTCAAGATTGATACCATAGCTATCAACTGCCGTTGGATTAATTAATATGTCAACCTGTTCATTTCTTTTACCGCCTATTTTAGCTTCTAAAACACTAGGAATTGTTTCAATATCATCTTGCAAAATGTCAGCTAAATCCTGAAGAGTTCTATTAGGCACATCTCCACTTAAAGAAATGGATAAGATAGGAAATGTACTTATGTTAACTTCGTTAACTGTTGGTTCATCTGCTTCACTAGGTAAATCACCCTTAGCTCTATCAACTTTATCCCTAATATCAACCATAGCTTGATCAGAATCAAATCCAGCATCAAATTCTAATAAAACATTACCTCCACCTGAATAAGCTGTTGATCTTACTTCTCTTACTCCTTCAACAGTTTTAACTTCGTCTTCAATTGGTTTAACTAAAAGCCTTTCAGAGTCTTGTGCAGAAATACCATTTTGACTTAGTGAAATATAAACTATTGGTATGCTTACATCAGGAGATGATTCTTTGGGCATTGTGATGTAAGTAGATGCACCTGAAAAAATAATAAAAATAAGTATTCCCATGAAAACTCGGGAATGGCTTATTGCATAGTCTATAATATTAATTTTCATTTAGATTAGTTTATTGTTTCACCAATACTTATATATTCTTGTCCACTTACAATTAAATTGACTGTCTCGGGTAATCCAGAAACCCACATGCCATCTATCGTATCCTTGATTGTTTTGGTTGGATAGAAAGTAACTTTATTATCATTATCTACAGCTTTAACACCTACAGTCCCATCGTCTAATAAAGTTAATATAGAAGGTGGTATTTTGTGAGCTTTAAGTTCTGAACCTTTGATAACAATTTTAGTTGTTATGCCACTTTTATAAGAGAGATCTTTGTTATCAGCTTCAATAGTAATTTCGAATGTTCTAGTACTAGTTTCAGCTGATGGAGAAATAAAAGAAATTATTCCATTTTTTTTAATACCATTACTATCTTCGATTAAAGCTTTAGTACCAACACTTACTTTATTTACATCAAATTCAGATAAATAACCTTCAATCTTAATAGGGTCTAAATCAATTATAGTAAATAGGGGAGTGCCTATTGAGATGAATTCAGTTTCCTCAACCATTTTTTCTGAAATAATTCCATCAAATGGTGCCTTGATAGTAGTTTTTTCTATATCAAGTTTTATGTTCTTTAAAATTGATTTTACATTTGAAATTTGAGCCTCAAGGTTTGCTAAGGTAGATTCAAATTTTATTTTAATATCTTCTCTATCCGCTTGAGCATTGGCAAGATTAAAAGATGCTAAACTTAATTTTGATTTTGAACTTAAACCTTTATCAATAAGTTGTTTTGCAGATGCATATTCAATTTCATACAATTCAATTCTTTCAACATTTTGTCTAAGTAGATTATCTCTGTTTTTTTCATTTAAAATTAGTTCTTTATTGAGTCTTTCTAAATCTTTTTTTGCACTAGAAAGCTTTTCATTTCTATCCTCTAGTGAGATTGTAATCATTTCAGCATTTTGAGATACTCTATCTCCTCTTGCAAATTCTATATTATCTATGTTGCCAGATGTTTCAGATTTAACATCAATTTTTTTATTATGAATAGTTTGACCTTGTAATTCAATAGATTGATCAATTAAACTGGAAGTAAATACCTTTGTTTCAACAGAAAATGTAAATTCTTCATTATCATTATTTTCTGTATCTCCAGAATAAGAAGTTTCTGTTTCAGTGCTAGTTTCTGTATCTTCGTCTTGCGCAACAACATTATTTGTAAATTGACCAGAACCAATCCATCCAACAACAGCGGCAAGTATTATGAAGGCTATAAATATTGATCTTTTCATTAAATATCGTACATGTCATATATATTAAAGTTACTAAAAAACAATTTTTTGTTAACTTTATTATCTTTTATGAAATCAAAAAACTGGGTTAATAGACAAAAAAATGATCAGTTTGTAAAGAAAGCTAAACAGTTAGGGTATATAAATCGAGCTGCATTTAAACTAGAAGAGATTGAGCAAAAATATAAAATAATTGAACACTCTAGAGAAATACTAGAGCTTGGATCTTCTCCAGGTGGTTGGACTCAAGTCATCTTAAATTACAATTCAAAAACTAATATAACCTGTTTTGATTTATTAGATATGAAAATGAATAATCAACGTATAGCTTTCTATAGAGAGGATTTTTTAAAATTTAATTTTACTAATTTAAAAAATAAATTTGATTTGGTTTTATCAGATGTAGCTCCTAATACAACTGGTCATCAATCAACAGATCATCTCAGGATATGTCAATTAATATTTGAAGTTATAGACAGATTAGAAATAATATTAAAAAAACAAGGATCATTTATATTCAAAATTTGGAAGGGAGAGGAAGAAAAGGAAATTATAAAGATACTTAAAAAAATTTTTGATAAAGTTGAGTATTTTAAGCCAAAATCATCAAGACAAGAATCAAGTGAAATATTTATAATATCAAGAGGATTTAGATTGTATGAAGAGTAAATTAGAAACTATTTTAATTGTAGATTATGGATCACAATATACACAATTAATTGCAAGAAGAATCAGAGAGTTAGAAGTCTTCTGTCTTGTCTATCCTTTTAATAAGATTACAAAAAAAATTTTAAATGAAATCAATCCATCGGCATTTATATTATCTGGAGGACCTAGATCAGTACTAGACAAAAATGCTCCTAAATTAAATCAAGAAATTTTAAAAATGAAAAAACCACTTTTAGCAATTTGCTATGGAATGCAATTAGTAACAAAAAATTTGAAAGGTGTAGTAAAACGTTCCACGCATAGAGAGTATGGTCACACTATTATAAATATTAAAAAAAAATCACTTTTATTTAAAGGAATTAAGAAACAAAAAATCAAAGTATGGATGTCTCATGGAGATAATATCAATAAAATACCAAAACTTTTTTCAATAACTTCTTTATCAAATAATAAAATTATTTCATCTATTGAAAATTATAAA
>CACHSZ010000028.1 GCA_902582755.1 uncultured Alphaproteobacteria bacterium
CTACTTTTTTTGTTTCCTTAACTTCTAAATTAGGAGTTTGTTTCATTTCTAAAATTGGTTGATTTGGATTAGTTTTTTCCTCAATTTCGGTTTTATTTATTTCAATATTTTTTTTTACTTCTAATTGATCTGATGAATTAAATTTTTTTTGCTTAGTTATTGTTTCCTTATTTTTATTTTCTGGTTTTTCAGTATCAGATTTTTTTAAATTTGTACTTTCATCAACATTTAGTATTTCAATAGGTATCACATTTGGAACGTAGATTTCTTTTGGAGAAAAAAAATTTGGCAAACCCACCATAAATAAAAGGATAATTAAATGTATTAGTGTTGAAAAAATAACTCCAGATGTTTTTGGATTTAAGTTTTCTAAAAAATTTATTATTTTTAAACTATTATAGCTTATACGGTCCATCTATTGCTCAAGATTTTGAGTAATTAATGCAACTTTAATATATCCTGCTGAATTTACTATGGACATAATTTCCATAATCCTTCCATACGCTACTACCCTGTCACCACGTATATATATTCTTGCTTCTGTGTTTTGTTCAGTAATAGCATTTAATCTTGGTATTAAATTTTCTACCTCAACTTTTGATTCTGCAATGTAGACATCTCCGTCTAACTTGACTGTTATCTCAATTGGATCCTTAATATCAGTTAGTGCAGTAGCTTTAACCTTTGGTAAATCAACTTTTATTCCTACAGTTAGAAGAGGTGCGGTAACCATAAAAACAATAAGTAAAACAAGCATAACATCTACAAAAGGCGTAACGTTAATTTCACTCATTTGGGTGTACCTTTGCTTCTTACGTTTGTTTAAATTATTTGAAGTAATCAATTTATTTTTTCTCTAATTGTCTAAAAAAAATTGTTGAGAATTCATCCATGAAAGTTTCCAAAGATATGAAATATTTTGATAAGTCGTTTGAAATTTTATTGTAAGCAACTACAGCAGGTATAGCTACAAAAAGACCTAATGCTGTTGCAAATAGCGCCTCTGCAATTCCTGGGGCAACAACAGCCAAATTGGTATTTTGTGCAATTGCAATAGATTTAAAACTATTCATAATGCCCCAAACTGTTCCAAACAATCCTATAAAAGGTGCAGTTGATCCAGCAGTTGCAAGGAAAGTTAAATTTCTTTCAACATTTTCACTTTCTTTATTATAAACAACTGTCATTGATCTCATCATTCTATCCTTTAAAGAATTTATATCTGAAGTATCATTTTCATATTGAGATTTACTTTTTTTCCACTCTAAAATTGCAGCGCAAAATAACTTTGACTTTGGATCTGTCTGATTAAAATTAAGAGTTTCATATAAATCTTCGAATGAATTTCCAGACCAAAAAATATCTTCAAATTCTTTTTCAAGTTTTTTTAATTGTCTAATTCTTAAAATTTTTGAAATTATTACATTCCAAGAATAAAGAGAAGCTAAGATTAAAATTATAATTACAGATTTAACTACAAGATCAGCTTGCATAAATAAAGCAAGCATTGAAAAATCTGGAGCTTCTGTCGATAAATTTGTACTATTAATATCTGCCATGATGATTATTTTTTAATTTTTTCAAGATCACTACTATGAACCATAACCCAAAACCCTGGTCTATTTTTTTCACATAATGCTATTACTGGTGTCTTTCCCTCCTCTTTGGCAAGTTTTGCAGTATCATCCCACAAACTAATTGCTGTATGCTTTGCTCTTAGTTTACATTCTATAAATAAATCTTCATGAATTACATCAGCTCTTGTTACTTTACCATTACCTCCGCTCAGAGGTGTCCTTTTCCCATTGAAATAGTTTGCAACATCTCTTTCTCTTTTTTTCCAGGCTTTATCAGGCATCTATATTCCTTTCATTAGGCTGTCAGTGAAGATAAAATTTTATCATCAACTTCAAAATTTGATGATACAACTTGAACGTCGTCGTTGTCTTCTAAAACTTCAAGTAATTTAAATAGTTTGTCTGCTGTATCTTTTCCAATATTTATATTATTTTTACTTTTCCAAATTAAATTTGCAGAATTAGTCTGACCATATTGTTTAATTAATTTATCATTAAGTTCATGCAAATCGTTTTGATCACAGTATATTGAATATTCTGTGTCATTAATTTCATAATCTTCACTATTATTTTCAATAAGAAATTCTAGAAGTTGATCTTCTTTTACTAAGTTTTTATCGAGAGTGATATTTCCAAATCTGTCAAAACTAAAACTAACGCTTCCTGTTTCACCCAAATTACCTCCATGTTTACTAAAAGATGATCTAATCTCCGCAGCTGTTCTATTTTTATTATTTGTAAGTGCCTCAACTATTATTGCAATACCTTCAGGACCATACCCCTCATATCTTACTTCTTCATAATTACTATCAGGATCATTCCCTTGACCTTTTTTAATTGCTCTCTCAATGTTATCTTTTGGCATATTGAGCGACTTGGCTGAAGCGATTGCAGATCTTAACCTAATATTACTTTCGATATCTTCACCCCCGACTTTGACTGCCACAGATATTTCTCTTCCTAGTCTTGAAAATACTTTTGCTCTTTTTTTATCTTGAGCACCTTTTCGATGCATAATATTTTTAAACTTGGAGTGTCCTGCCATTTCGAGTAGATTTATAAATATTTTATCCGATGTTAGTAAAGATATAAAATAGTAGATAAATGTGTCTAATATATGTAAATTATGTCTCTTGAATTGAGGTGATATTTTTGGCTAAACCAGTATTAATATCAATTTCAATTAAAGCTCCACATATAGTTATGTTTTCAGTAGCAGGTGTAAATCTACCTTCAGCCCTATACCCCTTAACAAAGCCATGGATTGGATTATCTATATCAAAACCAATTATAGAATTATAATCACCTGACATTCCAACATCTGTTTGATACGCTGTACCTTTAGGTAAAATAACACTGTCTGCTGTTGGCACATGGGTATGTGTACCTAAAACTGCCGTAACTTGTCCATCAACATAATATCCAAATGCTTTTTTTTCAGAAGTTGCCTCACCATGCATATCAATTATTATGCCGTCACACGTGCTACCTAATTTCTCTTTTTGAAGAAATTCAATTATACTTTTAAAGGGATCATCTAATGATAAATTCATAAATAATCTAAGCATTACTTGTACTACGATAATTTTTTTTCCATTTAAAAGATCAAGCTTATAATATCCTTTTCCAGGAACACCTTCAGGGTAATTCAAAGCTCTTATTATTTTTGGATTTTCTTCAATATAAGAAAGCATATCTCTTTGATCCCACGCATGATTCCCAAGTGTAAGTAGATCTAATCCGCTGGAAAATAATTCTTCTGCATCTTTTTTTGACAGTCCATAACCAGAAGTAGCATTCTCACCATTAGCAATAATCATGTCTGTATTGTATTTTGATTTGAGTGATGGGATAATTTCTTTAATTTTTTTTCGTGACGCCTTACCGACAATATCGCCTATAAAAAGAATATTCATTGAAAGCTATATAAATTTTTTTCAGTAATAACATAATCAACTTTAAAATCAAATTTGTCTATAGGTATGTAATCTAACTTTTGTTCTTCATATGCATAGGCTACAGAGATAAATTTATGATTAATTTGTTTTAAATAAGCAAAAGTCCTGTCATAATAACCTCCACCATAACCTAATCTATTTCCCTTATTATCAAAAGCTAAACAAGGTACAAAAATTAATTCAGGATTTAGAATTTTATTATTATTTTGAGGCTCTGATATATTCATATATCCTTTTACAAAATTATCTTCACTCTTAAA
>CACHSZ010000029.1 GCA_902582755.1 uncultured Alphaproteobacteria bacterium
AAATCATCAATAATGTAATCATCAGGTATAATTTTTCCATTCATTAATGGAAAAGTATTAAAAGATTGTCCAGAGTTTGTTCCTGCCATAAATCCGCCTGTTGCAATTGTGATAAATATTAAGATTACAGCAACTAAAATATAAAATTCAATTGTCTTTGGATTAGATAAAAAACTTATATTAGAAGAATACCTGTAATCCATTGCTATCCATAATAGTATAGAGAAAATTATAAGAGCATTTAAAAGATGAAAAGTAAGTCTATAAGGGCTTACATAAGGATTTTCAGTCAAACCACTCTTTACCATCCACCATCCAATAACTGCTTGAAACAAACCAAACAAAAAGACAATACCAAGCCTTACATACAGCGACGGTTGAATTTGCTTTTTTAAACTGAAGTAAATTAAGGGTATTAAAAAGACAATTCCTATGGCCCTTGCAAATATTCTATGAAACCACTCCCACCAAAAAATAAATTTAAACTCATTTAACGTCATATTTTTGTTCACTATTTTGTATTCTGGTGTTTGTTTATACATTTCGAATACAGCCAACCAACTTTCAAAACTCAATGGAGGAATTACACCTAAAATTGGACGCCAGTCGGTCATAGAAAGACCAGAGTCAGTTAATCTTGTGAGACCTCCTATTACTATAATCAATAAAACCATTGCGGTTATTATTAATAGCCATATATAAATTGCAGGATTATAATATTTCGAAGTATTAGCGTAATTCATTAATAATATATATAATCCCTAGAAATAATAAAAAAAGTTGTTATTTTTCACATATGACAGAAAAAACTGATGTAGTAATTATAGGTGCAGGTCCGGTAGGTTTATTTGCTGTATTTGAATTAGGACTTTTAAATATAAAATGTCATTTAGTTGATAATTTAGATAAAGTTGGAGGTCAGTGCGCTGAATTGTACCCAGAAAAACCAATTTATGATATTCCCTCAAGACCAGTTGTAACAGGACAAGAATTAACTGACGAGTTAATTAAACAAATAAACCCGTTTAAACCTATATTTCATCTTAACCAACAAGTTGAGAAAATTACTAAAACAGAATATGGTTGGATTGTAGAGACCAACATAGGAACAAAAGTTGAGGCAAAATGTATAGTTATAGCCGCAGGAGCAGGAAGCTTTGTGCCTCGAAAACCTCCAATTGAGAATATTGAGAGTTTCGAAAACAAAAACGTTTTTTACGCAATTCGAGATAAATCAATATTTAAGAATAAAAAACTCTTAATTGCAGGAGGAGGAGACTCTGCTTTGGATTGGACAAATGAGCTATCTAAGGACTCCAATGTTACTTTAATACATAGAAGAAAAGAGTTTAGGGCAGCACCTGATTCTGTTTCAAAAATGCAGGAATTAGAAACAAAAGGAAAAATTAAATTTTTAAAAGGCCAAATAAAAAAGATTTCAAAAATTCAAGATAGTAAAATAATGTTAGAATACGAAAATGATGATGAAAGATTAAATATAGAAGTAGATTATCTTTTACCATTTTTTGGCTTAAAAATGGAACTAGGCCCAATTGCTGAATGGGGTCTAAATCTACACGAGAACCTAATTAAAGTGGACACTGAAAAATTTGAAACATCTACAACTTCAATCTTTGCGATTGGTGACATAAATTGGTATCCAGGAAAACTAAAGCTTATTTTATCAGGATTTCACGAGTCTGCCTTAATGGCTCAAGAAGTATTCAAGTATTGCTTTCCTGATAAGAAAAACATTTTTAGATACACAACATCTTCCAAAGAACTTCAGAAAAAATTAGGCGTTTAATGCCAAAGTTAATAATCACAGATAGATCAGGTAAAAAGTCTGAAATTGAATATGATATTAATTTTACATTAATGGAAACCCTTAGAGACAATGGCTACGATATTGAAGCTTCCTGTGGAGGATGTTGTGCTTGTGCTACCTGTCATGTTTATATTGATGAAAAATGGATAAATAAGTTGAAAAATATGGATGATGATGAAGAATCTATGCTGGATCAAGCTTTTGATGTTAAAAATAATTCCAGATTATCTTGTCAAATTGACCTTTCTGAAGAGTTTGATGGGTTAGAGATAGAAATTGCACCAGAATAGTATTGACATAAACTATTAATTTGCTTACAAACAGTTTGTATAAAAACTATGGCAGACACTTCTCTTAATGAGAATAGATTAGCATTATTAATTTGGCAAACATCAAACTTGTGGCAATCTAAAGTAAGGCATAAATTAAAAGAGAGTGAAATCACATTAAATGAATATCTAATTCTCGAGACAATTTATTTATTACAGCAAGAAAACATAAATATTACTCAACAGGATATATGTAAAAATGCATCTATTGATAGGTCAGTTGTTAGTTTACGAGTTTCTAAACTAGAAGAAAAGAAGTTAATATCAAAACAACAACCACAAGATAAAAGATCTGATAGTTTAATTCTAACCACAGCAGGGAATGATTTAATTAATAATATCATTGATAATATTATTGAGCTAGAAAATGAATTATTTAATAAATTAGGATCTGAAATTTTTAATTTCACAAATTCATTAAAGTTGTTATTGGGTAAAAAAATTAGAATTAGAGCAAAATTAAATGATTGATCAAGAATTAGTACAATCCTTAAAAGCTTGGCCTTTTAAAGAAGCATTACAAATCATTAAAAAAAATGGTGGTTTACAAAAATTTAAAGTTCCATCAAAGGGATATGTATTACTAGAAACTGGTTATGGTCCCTCTGGTTTACCTCATATTGGAACTTTTGGTGAAGTTGTCAGAACATCAATGGTAAAAAATGCATTTAGCTCTATAATTGATTGCCCAACAAAACTAATCACATTTTCTGACGATATGGATGGATTAAGAAAAGTTCCTGAAAACGTTCCAAATAAAGAAATGTTAGAAAAATTTATAGGCAAGCCACTTACTTCCATACCAGAT
>CACHSZ010000030.1 GCA_902582755.1 uncultured Alphaproteobacteria bacterium
TTAATCTTAAATCCATTATCAAAAAGAAAAATATCTTGATAAGGAGGCATCCCCCATTCCGATACCGAAATTGATATTTTAAAAATTATAGCTAATGGTATAAAAAAAAATAGAACAAGCCAAAAATAAGGACTAAAAACAAAATATTTTTCAAATAATTTATTTTTCAATTAATCCTCTAAAACCTTAATTGATTCACTTTCCCAACTACAAATGACTTTCTCCCCTTTTGGGAAATTATAATTTGAGTTGGAGTTAAAATTCTGATCTAAAATTGAAATTATCATATTTTTAATTTTGATTTCATAACGTGTAAAGCTTCCCAAATATGATTTTTCTAAAATTTCTCCGCTAAAGGAATTAAATGAACTTGTTTTCAAATTATTTATTGATTGTATTTTTATTTTCTCTGGTCTTAGTAAAATATTAGTTTTTATATTTTTTAATTCTTTGTTTAATTTAAAATTTATACCTAAATCATCAGAGTAAAAATTTTCACCTTTCTTATAAATCTCAATTATATTTGCAATTCCTATAAAATTGGCAGTATAAAGACTTTTAGGATTTTCATAAATCTCTTCAGGGCTAGAACATTCCAAAATAAGACCATTCTTCATTATTGCCATTCTATCAGATAAGGACATTGCTTCTTCCTGATCATGGGTGACGAAAACAAATGTAATTTTTAGTTTCTTTTGGAGTGTTGTTAACTCTAATTGCGTTTTTGATCTTAGTTTTTTATCTAGTGCTGCAAGAGGCTCATCTAATAATAATAACTTAGGTTTTTTTATTAAGCACCTTCCAAGGGCAACTCGTTGCTGCTCTCCTCCTGATAGTTGCTTAATTCTTCTATTTAATAAATGTTCAATAGATAAAAGTTCGGCAATATTTCTTACATTTATTTCAATTTCTTTTTTGGTAAAATTTTCTTTTATTCCAAAAGCTAAATTATTAAATACGTTTAAGTGAGGAAATAGAGCATACGATTGAAACATATAGTTTAATGGTCTTTCAAAAGGTTCAAGGTTTGTTATGTCCGTTCCGTCGAGTATTACACGTCCTGTATCTGGCTTCTCAAATCCACCTAGTATTCTTAGTAAGGTAGTTTTGCCTGAACCCGAAGATCCTAGGAGGCCAAAAAATTCAGATTTTGAAATATTTAAATTAATATTTTCTAAAACTTTGTTATCTCCAAAGGATTTAGAAATATTTTCAATTACAAGAAAATTATTATCCATCTTAAATCAGCACTAATATTAATATATTAGTGCTGAAATGAAGTATATTTTTTAATTTGATTTAAATTTATTAAAATATTTAGTTGATAATTGTGCTTTTTTAGGTGAGTCAGCAGTATCAGCAAATAGCATACTTAAAGTTGCTTCGTCTGGATAAATAGCTGGATCTCCTAAAATTTCTGGATCAACTAGCTCATTAGCTGCCTTGTTTGGATTAGAATACCAAACATAGTTTGTAATATCTGCAGCAACTTCAGGACGCAAAATATAATTTATAAACTTATGTGCATTTAGAACATTTTTTGCATCAGCTGGAATTGCCATCATATCAAACCAAATTACAGTTCCCTCTGAAGGAATAGAATACCAAACTGGTTCTATTTCTTCGTAAGCTGCAATAAAAACATCACCTGACCATCCCATAGCTAGACAAATTTCACCATTAGCAAGATCATCTATATATTGAGAAGAATCAAAATACCTAATGAAAGGTCTAATTTCCTGCAACATTGAAAGAGCAGCCTTATAATCATTTTCGTCTTCAGTGTTTGGATCTTTACCTACATATTTTAAGGCAATTTCCATTACTTCAGATGGTGCATCTAACATTGCTATACCACAATCTTCATATTTAGAAGCTATAGCTGGGTCAAATAAAACACTCCAACTAGTAACCTCATCTTCATCAACCTTATCAGTATTGTAACCAATGCCAGTTGTGCCATACATATAGTTTACTGAATACTGACCACCTGGATCATGTGCATCTATCTTTGATAAAACTTCTGGATCTAAATTTCCTAAGTTCGATAATTCAGATTTATCAAGTTTTTGAAAAACTCCAGCCTTGATTTGGTTTTCTAAAAAAGAACCAGAAGGCACGACAATATCATAGCCAGACCCACCAGCTAAAAGTTTAGCTTCAAGAACCTCATTTGAATCAAAAACGTCATAAGTTACATCAATGCCAAATTCATTTTCAAAATTTTCAATTGTATCTTCTGCAATATAGTCAGACCAATTGTAAATAAATAGTTCTTCTTTAGCCTGAGCTGAAAAAGAAATTAAAACTAATAGAGATATAAAATACTTAAGCATTATTCCCCTCCTAAATAAAAATTACATTAAATAAAATAAATTAAAAATCGAGAATTTTTTTATATAGATCTGGCCTTCTATCTCTAAAGTTACCCCATAATTTTCTATATTCTCTTGAAATTAACAAATCTAAAGTCGCAGTTATTATTCCCTCATCCTTATCATTCATACGATTTATTATATTTCCAAGATGATCCAGTATAAAAGAATTACCATAAAAATTTAATTCAATATCAGCTTCGACCTCCTTCCCTATTCTATTCGAGGTTATTATAGGGATTTGATTTGCAGCAGCATGTCCTACCATTGTATTAATCCAATGATCCTTTGAATTTAATTCAGGCATGTGCGGCTCAGAGCCAATTGCTGATGGGTATAAAATTAAATCTGCACCTTTCAACGTTAGTATTCTTGCACATTCAGGAAACCACTGATCCCAACAAATTGCACAGCCAACTTTTGCCAGAGGGGTGTCAAAAACCATAAAACCTGTGTTGCCTTTTTCAAAATAATACTTCTCATTATATCCAGGACCTTCAGGGATGTGAGATTTATTGTAAACTTCACTTAATTTACCAAAAGAATCAATCATAACTA
>CACHSZ010000031.1 GCA_902582755.1 uncultured Alphaproteobacteria bacterium
TAATTTCTTCGTATCTACTGTAGTATTCACTAGATTTATTTTCCATTGCTTCTTCTAATTGCTTATATGAAAGACCAAGCTGGCTTTCATCATTTCTACTATCATCCCATAAACCATCTGTCGGTGCTGCGCTAATAATATCTTTTATAACCCCAATTTCTTCGGCTAATTCCCACACCTCAGTTTTAGTACAATCTGCTATTGGCGATATGTCTACGCCTCCATCACCATATTTTGTATAAAATCCCACACCAAAATCTTCAACTTTATTTCCAGTACCAACAACTATACCGTTATTACTTTGAGCTATTTGGTATAGAGTTACCATTCTCAGCCTAGATCTTGAGTTTGCAAAAGCTAACTCACTATCAAAATTTTGCATCGTACTTTGAAAAGTTTTAAAAACATTATCTAACTCAATTAATTTTGTTTCTACATTTGGGTAATTTTGCTCTAAAAATTCTAAATGTCTTAAACTTAAATCATGTTGTGATGAATTTTGCTTAATAGGCATAGAAACAGCTATTGTTTTTAAACCAGTACGAGCACATAAGGTGCTAGTAAGAGCTGAGTCAACTCCTCCTGACACTCCTATTACTAAGGTAGTTGGATTTTTATTTATAGATATAGCGTAATCTTTAATCCAATTAGAAATATATGCTATTTTATCTTTTGAATTCATAACTAATATATAAATATAAATTTATAAATTTGAAGATTGCTTTGAAAGCAATTTTTCTTCTTTTAAAAAATCTGATAATAAAAAAGCCAATTCTAGAGACTGCGAGGCATTTAGTCTCGGATCACAATATGTGTGATATCTATTTTTTAGATCTTCATCAGTTATTTCTTGAAGACCACCCATACATTCAGTAACATCTTGACCAGTCATTTCTAAATGGACGCCGCCAGGATATGTTCCTTCACTTCTGTGAATTTGAAAAAATTGCTGAATTTCAGAAATTATATCTTTTAATGGCCTAGTTTTAAAACCTGTGTTAGATTTTATAGTATTTCCATGCATGGGGTCACAAGTCCAAACAACATTTTTACCAGCTGAATTAACTGACCTAATTATTTTTGGAAGTATTCCACTAACTTTTTCATGACCCATTCTACATATCAGCGTTATTTTTCCAGCTTCATTATTTGGATTCAAAACATCTAATATCTTTAATAGTTCTTCTGTCTTTGTGCTTGGACCCACTTTGATACCTATAGGGTTCTCAATACCTCTTAAAAATTCAATATGGGCTCCATCCAGTTGTCGTGTTCTGTCACCTACCCACAACATGTGAGCTGAAACATCGTACCACTTACCTGAAGTACTATCTATTCTTGTTAATGCTTCCTCGTATTGAAGAAGTAAAGCTTCATGACTTGTAAAAAAGTCTGTTTCATTTAATTGTCTTACACTATTTCCATTTATTCCACATGCCTCCATAAAAGATAAGCATTCGTCAATTCTAGAAGATATCTCTCTAAATTTAGCAGCATTCTCACCTTTAACAAAATTTAGGTTCCATTGATGTATTTTATTTAAATTGGCAAACCCGCCTTGAGAAAAAGCTCTTAAAAGATTCAGTGTTGATGCAGATTGATTGTAGGCTTGAATCAATCTATCTGGATTAGGATCTCTGTCTTTTTGATTGAAGTCAATCCCATTAATTATATCACCTTTATAAGACTCAAGTTCTAAATCATTAATAACTTCTGTGGCAGATGATCTTGGCTTTGCAAATTGTCCAGCAATTCTTCCTACTTTAACAATTGGACAAGAAGCACCAAACGTCAAAACAACAGCCATTTGTAAAATAACTTTAAATGTATCTCTAATATTATCTGGATGAAAATCTGCAAAACTTTCTGCACAATCTCCACCTTGTAATAAAAAAGCATTTCCGTTTGAAACTTCCCCAAGTTTCTTTTTTAATAGTCGCGCTTCTCCAGCAAAGACTAAAGGTGGATATTTGGAAATTTCATTTAGAGTTTTATTTAGATGATCTTCATTCTGATAGTTAGGCATATGAAGAGCATCTTTATTTCTCCAACTATTGGGTGACCATTTATCGCTCATAATTTGAAAAGGCTCATAAACCCTAATATATCTTGAAACAAGGTTTATTATTTAGATCTTTTATTTCTTAGAATTTTTAAGGCTGATCTTTCAATAGCAAGTGAATTTTTGGGAATATTTTTAGTTATAACACTACCTGCGCCAATTCTAGATTTAGACTCAATTACAACTGGAGCAATGAGTGATGTGTTTGAACCTATAAATACGTTATCTTTTATTATCGTTTTGTGTTTTTTCTTTCCATCATAGTTACAAGTTATTGTGCCCGCACCTATATTTACATTGTTTCCTATTTCTGAATCTCCAACATATGAAAGGTGAGCAATAGAAACATTATTTCCAATTTTAGAATTTTTAATCTCAACAAAGTTACCAATCTTTGAATTTTTGCCGATTTTTGTTTTTGGCCTTAATCTAGCACTTGGACCAATATGTGAATTTTCATCTATTGTAACTTCTTCTAAGTATGAATTACTTTTAACTATTGAGCCTTTTTTTATAATTGTTTTTTCCTTTATTGTAACATTGCTTTCAATTGTAACAGTAGGTTCAATTTTGGTGTCATAGCTTAAATAACAAGTATTAGGTT
>CACHSZ010000032.1 GCA_902582755.1 uncultured Alphaproteobacteria bacterium
TTTTATTAAGAGTTTATGCATGGAAAATAATTTTACAGAATAATGGAATTTTAAATGTAATACTTCTAAACCTAGGCATAACATCAGAACCACTTCAATTATTATACAATCAATATGCTGTTATCATGGGAATTGTATACACTTATTTACCTTTGATGATTTTACCACTCTATGGATACTTAAATAAATTTGACTTAAATTTAATTGAAGCATCAAAAGATTTGGGATTAAATCGTATTAAAACCTTTTTTAAAGTTATTTTTCCTTTGTCTGTTCCAGGAATTGTTGCTGGATCTTTATTGGTTTTTATACCTGTTGTTGGAGAATTTATTATACCTGAAATGTTAGGTGGTAGTGATAGATTGTATTATGGAAAAATATTATGGGAGGAATTCTTTGTTAATAGAAATTGGCCAGGTGCTAGTGCTTTAGCTTTTAGTGGAATTATTATTTTAGTTTTGCCAATTGTTATTTTTCAAATACTTTATTCTCGTTGGAGCCAAAAAAATGAAATCTAGTTTAATCAAAAGTACAGTTATTTTTTTAGGTTTATTTTTTTTATATTTCCCAATTTTAGTTTTAATTTTTTACTCATTTAATGAAAATAAGAGAGTAATGGTTTGGAAAGGATTTTCTTTAAGATGGTACAATGAATTATTTAATAATGAACAAATAATTGAGGCATTTATTATTAGTATTAAAATTGCAGCTTTGTCTGCAACTTTCGCTACAATTTTAGGAGTTATGATTGGATATTCACTTGTAAGAATAAGAAAAATTCCTTTTAAATCATTTTATATTTTTCTTTCTTCAACACCTTTGGTTTTACCAGAATTAATTTTAGGTCTTTCCATGTTGCTTTTTTTTATAAGCTTAAATAATGTAATTGGATTTCCATCATCTAGAGGACAATTAACTATTTTTATATCGCACGTTACTTTTTGTATTGCATTTGTCGCAATTATTATTCAAGCAAGATTAACTGACTTTAACAAAAATATTGAGGAAGCTGCGATGGATCTAGGCTATAATTATACCAAGGTACTCTATAAGATAACTTTACCAATAATTTTGCCTTCTATTATTGCTGGTTGGTTATTAGCTTTTACAATTTCTTTAGATGATCTAGTTGTTGCGAGCTTTACTACAGGGCCTGGAGCTAACACATTACCAATTGTAGTTTTTTCTAAAGTTAGATTAGGACTGAGTCCTGAAGTAAACGCATTATCAGCAATTTTAATGTTTGCTTTAATTATAATTGGTTTATTTTATTTTTATTTTAATAAAAAATTTAAACATTAAGTAATAAATATTCTCGTTCCCAAGAACTTATTACTGATAAATATGCTTGATACTCAACTCTTCTTATTGCAGCAATCGACCTTACAAATTTTTCATTAAATATGGATTTTATATCTTCATCATTTTCAAAAAGAGTTAATGATTCATCCATATTTTTAGGCAGGTTAGAATTTTTATCTTTAAATGCACTATCTTTGGTTTCTGGATTTGGTTTTAAATTGTTTTTCATTCCTAAATATCCTGACGCTAAATTAGCAGCAAAAACTAGATATGGATTTGTATCAGATCCAGGAATTCGATTTTCAATACGTATATTCCTTTCCTCAATTGATGGAATTCTAAAACCACAACTTCTATTACCTATTCCCCATTTAACATTTTTAGGAGCACCCCAAGTTGCAAACAATCTTCTAAATGAATTTATATTTGGAGCGTATATTGGCATTAATAATGGAGTATATTTTTCCAATCCACCTAGATAATTTTTCATTTTTTTTGAAATTTTAGATGATTGATTAAAAAAAATATTTTTATTTTTTTCATTATATATCGATTGATGTATGTGCATTGCGCTACCAGGTTGGTTCTCCATAGGTTTTGCCATAAATGTTGCATGAAGTTTATGTTTCAAAGCCGACTGTCTTAGAGTTCGTTTAAATAAAAATACCTGGTCTGCTAGATCTAAAGGATCACCATGCTGAAAATTAATTTCCATCTGAGCTGAACCAGATTCATGGTTAATAGTATCAATTTCAATATTTTGTGCTTCACAATAATTATATACATCTTCAAAAAGATGATCAAATTCGTTAACAGCATCTATTCCTAAGGCTTGCTTACCTGTTTCTTGTCTACCTGATTGACCAACTGGCACTTCAAGGGGATAATCTGAGTCAGCATTAGGTTTAACTAAATAAAATTCTAATTCTGGTGAAACAATTGGAGTTAATTTATCTTTTTTATAAAGTTTAAGAATATTTTTTAGAGCATTCCTACTAGAATTTATAACATCATCTCCGTTAAGATTTATTGCATCGCAGATAATTTGTGCAGTAGGGTCGTCGTACCATGGCACTACTCTCATTGTATCAAAATCTGGTTTTAAAATTACATCAATGTCAGTTGGATTGTAAACACTTCTTGGTAAAGCACCGGCAGAGTCTTCAGTTGCATAATCTCCTGATATCGTTTGAATAAAAGTTGACTGTGGTAATCTGTGACTTTCATCTTCCAGTCCTTTTAAAAATTTATTAGTTGGTAAAATTTTTCCCCTTGCTATACCTCCAAGATCTGGAACTAAACATTCAACTTCTGTA
>CACHSZ010000033.1 GCA_902582755.1 uncultured Alphaproteobacteria bacterium
AATTTACAGCCAATAGACTACATTCCATTACTTGAAGTAGCTTACAAAAAAGAAATAACAATGTATTGTGCAAACCCTGACTTTGAAACAGTTGAAAATAATAGTAACAATAATATTTTCTGTATGGGTGCTATTGGTGAAATATACAAAAAAATGGGTGGAAATGTTATTATAAAAGGTAAACCTGATGTAAGCATATACACTGCAACCACTAATCAAATTAATTTAGAAAAAAAAAGAACAGTAGCTATTGGAGACTCATTGTTTCATGACATTCAAGGTGCTAATAATTTTGAAATAGATAGTGTTTTAGTAAAATCTGGTATTCATAAAGATTTAAATCAAATAAATAATTTAATTAAAAATCATCAAATAACCCCAACTTATATTATAGATAAATTTAGTATTTAGAATACTTGACAAAGTAATATTTATATTTACATGCAAACTCATTATGTCAATGAGATGTGAATTAACTGGAAAATCCTTCCAAACTGGTAACAACGTCAGTCATGCCAAAAATAGAACAAAAAGACGTTTTAAACCAAACCTTCAGAACATTACTTTTGTTAGTGAAGTATTGGGACAAAAATTTCAACTTAAAGTTGCAGTTAGTACTATACGTACAGTAGAAAAAAAGGGTGGATTAGATGAATTCCTCATCAATACACCAAACTCTAAATTGCCCTTAAAGGCTAAAAAATTAAAAAGAACTATTCTTTTAAAATCAAATTAAATTTTTGTAATGGGTTTCTTCTTTGAATTAACAACAATACTTAATTCACTTAGCACTGAACTAATGTGGTTCATAATGCTCCTTTTTTGTTTTTTTTCTATTCTTATTTTTTTAAGGATATTTGGATATATAGGCATTTTTATCTATTCTTCACTTGCTGTAATTGCAGGAAATATTCAAGTTTTAAAAACAGTAGATTTTTTTTATTCACCCGAACCGGTAGCTTTAGGAACTATACTTTTTGCTTCCACATTTTTATGTACTGATATTTTATCTGAATATTATGGCAAGGAAAAAGCTAGAATGAATATTTTAATTGGTTTCAGCGCATTCTTATTTATGACTTTATTAATGGTAATTACTATTGGTTTTCAACCATCAGATGCTGATTGGGTACAAGAGAGTTTATCAAATGTATTTACTCCAATGACAAGATTTTTCATAGCTAGTATGATAGCATATTTAATAAGCCAATATTTTGATGTTTGGTTCTTTAACTATTTGAAACAAGCTTTATCAGGCAAGTCTCTCTGGTTAAGAAATAATTTATCTACTATTACCTCCTCTTTGGTTGATAACACTGTCTTTAGTATATTTGCTTGGATTTTATTAAATCCTGAACCAGTAAGTGTGTATAATGTCATAATGATTTATATTTTAGGCACTTATCTTCTTAGAATATTTATAGCTCTTCTTGATACTCCTTTTATTTATATAGCTAAGTTTTTTGTCCCAAAAACTAATGACTAACTTTTCTTGGAAAGTTAAAAAAACAAATAAAAATAATAAAGCAAGAACAGGAAAAATTTCTACACCACACGGTGATATTGAAACTCCAGCATTTATTTTTTGTGCAACAAAAGCTGCACTAAAATCTTTTACTACGCTTGAAGCAAAAAAAAATAATACACAAATTATACTATCCAATACATACCATTTAATGCTTCAGCCAGGTAGTGAACTAATAGCTCAACATGGAGGTCTTCATAAATTTATGGGTTGGAATAGACCTATGTTAACAGATAGTGGTGGATTTCAAATTTTTTCTCTTGGACATGGCTCAGTTGCTGACGAAATAAAAGGGCGAAAAACAAATTCAAAAAACAAAAAAACTCTAATAAATCTGAATGAAGAGGGTGCATTATTTAAGTCTTATATAGATGGTTCTACTCATATTTTATCTCCTGAAAAATCAATAGAGGTTCAAAGAAATCTTGGTGCAGACTTCATCTTAGTTTTTGATGAATGCACTCCTTATAATGTAGATAAAACGTACACATCTGATTCTATGTTAAGAAGTCATAGATGGTCTTTAAGATCAATCAATGCCTTTAACTCTAAACTTAATTATAGTTCTAAAAATGGCTCAGCAGGTAGACAAGAAATGTATGGGATCATTCAAGGTGGGATTTACAAAGATTTAAGAGAAGAAAGTATTGAATTTAACACAGAAAAAATCAATACTTTTGGAATTGCTATTGGTGGTAGTTTAGGATCAAATAAAGATGAAATGAAAGATATAGTTCATTTTACTTCTTCTAAATTAGATAATTCTCGTCCAGTACATTTGCTAGGTATCGGCGATCCAAGGGATATATGGGATTTTGTTGCAGATGGAATCGATACATTTGATTGTGTAAGCCCAACTAG
>CACHSZ010000034.1 GCA_902582755.1 uncultured Alphaproteobacteria bacterium
TATACATAATAAAATTACTTAGTCTTTGATAACCCCCAGTTCTTATTAACAAGTCAGGATCTGGTAAATTTCCTAGGTAAAAAAGACTTCTAATATTATTTTCATTTTCAAAATTATTATCTAAATTAATATTTTTAATTTTATTAAAAATATTTTTTATTTCTTCTTTAAAGCCGTAATTGAATGCTATGTTTAAGTTTAATTTATTATTATTTGAAGATTCCAGTTCAATTTCATTAAATATTTTTACTATTTTAGATGGTAAGCTATCTCTAGAACCAAAAATTTTTACTTTAACACCTTTGTTTTTAACAAGTTCGTTAAATATTTTATTAAAATTATCATATATTATTTTATAAATAATATTTATTGATGATCTTTTAAAATTTTCAGAGGAAAGAGTAAAAATTGTTAAATTGGATAAATTAATATTTAAAGAATATTTTACAAAATTTTCTATATTTTCAAATCCCTTAGAATACCCATCTATATTATTTAATTTATTTTTTTTTGCCCATCTTTTGTTACCATCAAGGATTATAGCAATGTGTTCTAATTTGTTTTTATTCAAACTTACACTTTCAAAATATCAATTTTTTTAGCTTCTAATATTTTGTCAATTTTATTAACACTGTTGTCTGTAAACTTTTGAATTTCATTGATATTTCTTTTAAGATCATCTTCAGAAAGATTTGAGTCTTTTTTTTCATTTTTAGAAGACTCAATAAAATCTCTTCTAATATTTCTAATAGTAACTTTAGTGTTTTCTGCAAATTCTGATGCAATTTTGATTATTTCTTTTCTTCTTTCCTCACTAAGCTTTGGGATTGGAAGTCTTATTAATTGTCCATCAACTTGAGGATTTATTCCAAGATTAGAATCAGAAATAGCATTTTCAACTGATTTTATTAATGATGTATCCCATATTTGAATTGTTATAGTGCTAGCATCTTGAACACTAATATTTCCTAATTGATTTAATGGTGTTTTATTACCATATGCATCAGCAAACACATTATCCAACATTGATGGATTTGCTCTTGAGGTTCTTAATGAATTCAATTCTTTTTCAAAATGTAAAATTGCAGAATTCATTTTGCTTTCAATATCATTCATATACTAACTTATCTTACTATATGATCCTTTTCGATTCAAAACATTAATAAGTGAATCTTTCTTGAAAATATTAGTTATATAAATAGGAATCTTAGTATCTTTAGCTAAACTAATAGCAGTTAAATCCATAACTTTTAAACTTTTATTAATAACATCATTATATGAAATATTTTTAATTAATTTAGCTTGTTTAAATTTAATTGGATCTTTATTATAAATACCATCAACTTTAGTTGCTTTTATAATTAATTGGCAATCTAATTCTGAAGCTCTCAAAGCAGCTGCTGTGTCTGTGGAAAAAAAAGGGTTACCAGTTCCTGCTGCAAAAATAACAATTCTATTTCTTTCTAAATGTCTTATTGCTCTTCTTCTTATATATGGTTCAGCAATTTGAGACATTGTAATTGCTGATTGAACTCTTGTAGGTACTTTAATTTTTTCCAAACTACTTTGCAAAGATAATGCATTCATTACAGTTGCCAGCATACCCATATAATCAGATGTAGATCTATCAATACCATCTGAAGCACCTTTGATTCCTCTAAATATATTTCCACCACCAATTATTAAACATATTTGATATTTTTTTTTATAAACGTTTTTAATTTCATTAGATATTTTATTTATAGTTGAAACGTCAATACCATAGTTAGAAGATCCCATCAAAGACTCACCAGATATTTTTAAAAGTATTCTTTTGTTCATATCATAGTGTAATAAGTTCAAATGATATTAATTCATATTCAAAATTTTTAAATTCTTTAATTACTTCTCTAACAGATTTATCCTGATCTAATATATAAGATTGATTTAATAATGTAACTTCACTATAGAATTTTTTCATTTTACCTTCTAATATTTTATCAACAATATTTGAAGGTTTTCCAGAATTTAGAATTAACTCTTTTTGAATCTTCTTTTCATTCTCTATAAAATTTTTATCTAAATCTTCAATATCTAAAGACTCAGGTTTCATTGCTGCAATATGCATACATAAATTTTTGGAGA
>CACHSZ010000035.1 GCA_902582755.1 uncultured Alphaproteobacteria bacterium
AGCACATAATAAGTACAATTGGGAAGTTTATGGAATAAAAGATGGAACATTAGGTTTGTTGAAAGAACCACTGGACGTTATCAAATTAAATCCGCAAAATTTTGAGGGTAGCTTAATGAGAATGGGTGGAACTTTTTTGGGATCAAATAATAAAGGCAACCCTTTTAAAAAAATTATAAGGAATGGAAAAAAAATTGACTCATCTGATTTAGTTATAGAAGGTTTTAAAAATTTAGGAATAGATGCACTAATAGGTATCGGCGGAGATGGAAGTTTAAAAATACTCCAAAGTATTACAAAAAAGGGAAATATAAATTTTGTAGGTATTCCAAAGACTATAGACAATGATGTAAAGCATAATGAGCTTTCTATAGGATATGATACTGCAGTTGATGTTGCAACAAATGCATTAGATATGCTTCAACCAACAGCTGCTAGCCACAGAAGAGTAATGATTTTAGAAGTAATGGGTAGAGATGCAGGCCACATTGCTTTGAATGCAGGAATAGCTGGAGGAGCAGATGTTATTTTGATTCCTGAGATTCAATATTCTATAAAATCTATTGCTGATCATATTGAGAAACTTAGGTCTAAAGGAAGAAATCATGCATTAATTGTTGTTGCAGAAGCTGTAAAAAAAGAAAACGGTAAAAAAGCTACAGTGAAATATGTTGATGGAGAGGTGCGCCTTGGAGGGATTGGAAATTATCTTGGTGATGAAATCTATAAAATAACAGACTCTGAAACAAGAGTTACAGTTCTAGGTCATGTGCAAAGAGGTGCTCAACCAACTCATAGAGATCGTTTAATTGCAAGTGCCTTTGGGGTTTATGCTGTTGATTTAATTGCAAAGAAAAAATTTAATAGAGTAGTTGTATGGAAAGACAGAGGAGTACAAGATTTGATGCTTAGTCAAGTTGCTGGATATTCAAAAACTGTTCAAAAAAATGACCCTTTAATTAAAGTAGCTGAAGGACTTGGTATTTATATTGGTCAAACAAACTAAAAATTTCCTAATTTTTTCCATATATAAAAATATATTTTGTAAGGCAATATCCTTGTAAATTTAAAAAAATATACAATCAAATAGGGAAAAATTATTTCAAATTCTTTACCTTTAGTTAATCTATCAAATATTTTTTTTCCTGCATATTCGGCACTTTTTAAAAAAGGCATTTTAAAGCTATTTTTTTTGGTTGCTTCGGTATCAATAAAACCTGGACATATGACTCTAACATTAATGTTCAACTTTTTGAAATCAAAATATAAGCTTTCACTCAAGCTTAATTGAGCTGCCTTAGAAATGCCATACGCCCCAGCTGTTGGCCAACCTCTATATCCTAACGGTGAAGAAATAATAGCAATCGTATTATTTCTATTTTTCATAACATCTTTTAATTTGTTAACACAATACAAAGTGCCTTTGATATTTACATCTACTAGTAATTCGTAATTTGAAATATCAAATATTTGATTTTTGTTTGGACTATAAGCAGATGCATTTAATAATGCTATATCAATTTTACCAATATTTTTTTCTATAGAATTAATTGTTTCATCAACATTATTTTTTGAAGAAATATCACATACAATAGCATGAACTAAATTTTTATTATTATTTAGTTCTAATTTTTTTTTTGCAGATTCAAGTTTTATTTTATTACTTGAAGAAATTACAACTTGCCAATTATTACTTATAAATTCTTTTGCTGTAGCAAAACCAATACCTGAAGATCCACCAGTAATCCATATAGTTTGCAACTATAGACTCCAATCATTACGAATTATTGTTATAATATTTTTTTTATCATTAGGGTTTTTGAATTCCATTTTCATGAGCTCTTTTTCAAAATACCAAAGTGTATACTCAGGGAATGGCCCTTTATCTTTTGGATTTTTTGATGCATTGAAAACATACTTGTTAGCTAATATTTCAATGTCATTGATTTTAATTTTTTCATCTTCAAGTTGCTTTACTTCTATAGTTCTTACAATACCTTTTTGAGTATCAAATACTTCTTTTTCATTTAACATTTCAAGATTCCAATAATTTAATGGTACTATATTTTTATCTAATTTT